>NZ_JAIQDW010000019.1 GCF_020026925.1 Flavobacterium hibisci
GACTACTTTTGAAGCTATACACACACCGCAATTTAATTAAATTGCAAGAATTAGGAAAGCGAAAACTTTCCTTTTTTTTATGCCACAAAAAAAGCTGCCTCACTTTTGAGACAGCCTCTTTTTTATGCTTTGTAATTAAATCCACTCAACAGGATTTTCCAATACTTTTATCAGTTTTGCTTCCTCGCTTCCAGATTCCGGATGATGGTCATAAACCCATTGCACGTGAGGAGGCAAACTCATCAAAATACTTTCGATTCTTCCGTTGGTTTTTAATCCGAATAAAGTGCCCTTGTCATGAACCAGATTAAACTCAACATAACGACCACGACGAATTTCCTGCCAGTTTCTGTTTTCTGGTGTATATTCTAAATTTTTTCTTCTTTCAACAATAGGAACATACGCTTTAAGGAAACTGTTTCCAACTTCGGTTACAAAATTGTACCAATCTTCCATTGACATTGACTCATTTGCTTTGCAATAATCAAAGAATAAACCGCCAAGACCACGGGCTTCATTGCGGTGTGCATTCCAAAAATACGAATCGCATTGTTTTTTATATTTTGGATAAAACTCCAGATTGTGTTTGTCGCAGGCCATTTTACATGTTTGGTGAAAGTGTTTGGCATCTTCTTCAAACAAATAATAAGGCGTTAAATCCTGTCCGCCGCCAAACCATTGCTGGATAACATTTCCTGATTCGTCGTACATTTCAAAATAGCGCCAGTTGGCATGAACCGTCGGAATCATTGGGTTTTTTGGATGAATCACCAGACTTAATCCACAGGCAAAGAAATCAGCTTCGCCAACGCCAAACATTTTTTGCATGGTTTCCGGCAATTTCCCATGAACGGCCGAAATGTTGACACCGCCTTTTTCGAAAACAGCTCCGTTTTCAATAACGCGCGTTCTCCCGCCACCGCCTTCAGCACGTTTCCATAAATCCTCACGGAATTTTGTGGTTCCGTCAACGGCTTCTAGTCCTGCTACAATTTGGTCTTGTAATTGTTGTATGTAGGCGTAAAATTTGTCTTTCATTGTTATTATTTTTTGGCTTTCGCTGAAGCAATTTTCGAATTTATTCCAAAAGAAAAAACGTTGCTTTTCAGTTGAATATATTGATAAAGTGCCAAAGCTTTTTCCTGAAAGTTATATTCTTCGGTTTTAGATAATTCTAAAAGAAAATCGGCAAACTGTTCTAAATGATCAAAATCCAAATGACAACGCACTAATAAATCTATAAGTTCTTCATTAGAATGTTGTACTAAAGTTTCAATGTTTAAACCAAAGTCTTTTAGTTGATTTTCAATATCTCCTTTTTGAATATTGCTTAAAGGCTGAGGTACAAAAACAAGAGTACGCAATATTTTTAGAACATTGTCGATTCTGATTTTTTCTTCGTCTCTTAAACCTTTGTTGAGCATGATTTTCTGTTCGTTCTCCTGCAAGGTTTTCAAAACCTTGTAGGTATCAATTGATTACTATTTATAGAATTTTATTAGACTTTAAGGTTTTATAAAATTTGAAAGATGAAACCTATTATTCAAAAGTATAAGTTTCGTTTAAAAAATCATTCTTTTGATTATGAGAAAAGATAAAATTTTCTAAACCTCCAAATAAATTTATGATTTCATCTCTTTCTACTTTAGTTTCTTTATCAGATAAATAGGTCTGATAGGATGAAAATTGGAAACTTTTGAAATCTAAATCAAAATGATGTTTAGGATTCAAATGGATATAAACAATCAACTGTTTTAAATAAGTTTCGTCTTTTAATTTTATTCTTTTGAAATGTTTTTCAAATAAACTTCCAGTTCTGTTAACTTGCTTATTGAAAGCTTTTGCATATGAATTAAACAAGTTTGAGAATGCCTGAGTAACCTCTTTTTCTTCTGAATTAAGACGAATAATCAAGTGAAAATGATTATTCATTAAACAATACGCAAAAATTGAAATTTTGTCTTTGGAATATTTAGCTAACTGTTTTAAGAAATAAAGTTTGTTAGCGTCATTTTCAAAAACAGTTTTTCCGTTTATCCCTCGATTATAAATATGATAATAACAATCTTTTTCTAAAACTTCTAATTTCATATTGTTATTAGTTTTTTATTCTGCAAGTTTTAAACCTTTTAGACATTCTTCATATTTGCTGCTCGAAACTTTGCAAATATACCTACAAGGTTTTGGAAACCTTGCAGGAATGCACACGGAATACTTTCAACTTATTTACTGCCCGTACTCCTTAACCGCATCAATAAACGCCTTAGCATGATCTACAGGGATATTTGGTAAAATTCCGTGCCCCAAATTCACTACATATTTATCTTTTCCGAATTCGTCGATCATTTCGTGAACCATTTTCTTGATAGTCGGAATTGGGGAGAGTAATCTTGACGGATCGAAATTCCCTTGTAAAGTAACATTTCCACCCGACAAGTAACGTGCATTTCTTGCAGAGCATGTCCAGTCAACTCCTAATGCAGAAGCTTTACTTTTGCCCATTTCACCCAAAGCAAACCAACATCCTTTTCCGAAAACAATAACTGGCGTGATTTCAGCTAAAGCGTCAACAATCTGATTGATGTATTTCCATGAAAATTCCTGATAATCAACCGGAGAAAGCATTCCGCCCCAGGAATCAAAAATCTGAACGGCATTTACACCCGATTTTACTTTTTCTTTTAAGTATAAAATAGTCGTATCGGTGATTTTTTGTAATAAAGTGTGCGCTGCAATTGGGTTTGAAAAACAAAATCCTTTTGCAGTATCAAAACTTTTAGAACCTTTTCCTTCCACAGCATAGCAGAAAATGGTCCAAGGCGAACCTGCGAAACCAATTAACGGAACTTCATCATTCAACATTTCTTTGGTTAATTTAATAGCATCAAAAACATATCCTAAAGTTTCATTTACATCCGGAACAAAAACCTGATTTACCTGTTCCATCGTACGAATCGGATCCGGAATAATCGGACCTAAATTGTCTTTCAATTCTACGTGAATTCCCATTGCTCTTGGAACAACCAAAATATCTGAGAATAAAATCGCAGCATCCGGAGCAATTCTGCGAATGGGCTGAACTGTGATCTCTGCAGCTAATTCCGGAGTTTCGCATCTGGTGAAAAAATCATATTTATCACGCAGGGCTCTGAATTCAGGTAAATATCTTCCTGCCTGACGCATCATCCATACTGGTGGACGCTGTACTGTTTCTCCTTTTAAAGCTTTTAAAAATAGGTCATTTTTTAACATCTCTTAATTTTCTTTATCCTGCAAGGTTTTCAAAACCTTGTAGGTATTATTGTTGATTACTATAGAAACCTACAAGGTTTTTGAAACCTGTTAGGTTTGTTATTGTTATTTATATTCCTGAATTACATCTTCAATCACGTCCTCAATTGTAGGCTGATCTGCGATGATGATATTTTTAGTGATTTTTGCTAAAGCATCTGCGGTGGTATCACCAATGCAGAAACAGATTTGTTTTTGAATTTTATTGTCTTTCAGATAACTTTTAACTCCGGACGGGCTAAAAAACAAAATCGCTTCCGGATTTGCTTTTATTTTCTGAGGCTGTAATGTTGTGTCGTACACCTGAATTTCGTTGAATTTAATGCCGTTTTCTTTTAAAGCTTCAGGCAAAGTATCTCTTCTAAGATTTCCGCTGAAAAAAGTATAGCTCTCACTTCCATAAATCAAAGTAATGATTTCGGCTAAATCTGCGGCATAACCCGTGTAAGCAACAATGTTGAATCCGTTATCCGTCAGTAAATTTTTGGTTTTAAGCCCAACGCAATACACGTTTTTCTTTTTAAGCTCTTCTGATTTTGGATGAGATAAAACGCTGTGAACCGCATTCTGACTTGTAAAAATCAGATTTTCGTTGAGGTCTTTTAATTCGAAAGGTTTGTTTTCAGTTTTGATGAAATCGGCTTCGATTATTTCAATGCCATATTTCATTAACTCTTGCTTGTGAAGCGGAGATAATATTTTAGTAGATAGTATCTGAACTGGATTTGCCATTATTTTTTCAGGGATTCTTTGATTTTCTGCATTAATTCCGTTCCACCATTATTCAAAATCTCCTGAGCTGAGTTGAAACCTAGTTTTTTCCATTCTGAAATGTCAACCGTTTTGTTTATTTCTAGTTTCTGTTTTCCGTCAATAGAAAGTAAAACGCCTTGAAAATGTAAAGTGTCTTCATCTTCGTTATAGGTAACCAAAGCTCCAATCGGTGCTGTACAACCGCCTTCCAGCGTTCTTAAAAATTGGCGTTCGATGTAAGTGCAAATTTCAGTTTCAATATCATTTAACTGCGAAAGTGCATCTAAAGTATAATTGTCGCTTTCCATTGCCACAACCAGCATTGCTCCTTGTGCGGGTGCGGGAATCATCCAGTCTAAGTTGATGTAGCTTTCTGGTTTTAGATTAATCCGTTCTAAACCTGCTGCTGCAAAAACAGCTCCGTCCCAGTTGTTGTCCTGCAATTTCTGCATACGTGTGTTTACATTTCCGCGTAAATCAACTACAGTATGATTTGGATATTTGTTAAACCATTGTGCCTGGCGGCGCAGACTTCCGGTTGCGATGGTACTTGGATTGGCAAAATCAGGATTTCCTTTATGGACTAAAATGTCTAAAACGTTCGCTCTTGGTAAAACTGCAGCCTGGACAATCCCTTTTGGTAAAGCAGTTGGAACATCTTTCATCGAATGCACTGCAATATCAATATCGCCATTAATCATGGCAATGTCTAAAGTTTTAGTAAAGATTCCGGTAATGCCGAGTTCGTAAAGAGGTTTGTCGAGAATAATATCTCCCTGGGATTTTACGGCAACAATTTCAGTTTTAAAGCCTAAATCATTTAATTTTTTTTCGACTGTGTGGGCCTGCCAAAGTGCGAGCTCACTATCGCGGGTTCCTATTCTGATAACTTTTTGAGCCATATTTTTTTGGATCCTTAAAAGTAAGGAACATTCTGTTTAACTGTTATGAGAGGTTGATTTTGTATTTTTCTTCAATTGGGGAAGGGATAATTTTTGGTGCAAGCTGTCCAATCTGAAATACTTTTTCAATAAACTCAATACTTTCGTCAATCGATGTGTTTTCGTCTTTTAAGTGACTGGCAAACTGACTGGTGATTTTTTGTATAATTCGGGAACTGATTAATTCAGCCTGTTCTTCATCAAAATTTAGCATTTTCTTTTTATGAAAAGCCAGTTCTCCGGCAACCATATCGTTTAGTTTTGCTTTTAGCGCATGAATGGTAGGAGCATATTTACGGCCATTCATCCAAATATTGAACTCTAATTTCATATCCTCAATTATAGCTTCGGCAGCCGGAATATGCTGTTTTCTTCTTTCAAGGGTATCATCTGTCATTTGTGACAGATAATCTAAATGTATTAAAGTTACACCCGGTATTTGTTCCACATCAGGATTTACATTTCTTGGGATAGATAAATCCAGAATCAATAACGGTTTTTTTAAATTTAGTAATGTTTTGTCAATAGTTGGATTTTTTGCTCCTGTTGCTACAACCAAAACATCGGCTTGTTGTAGTTCTTCCTGCAGGTTAGCGTAATCTTTTACAATTACATTTAGTTTTCCGGCAAGGATTTCGGCTTTGTTTTTCGTTCTGTTGATAAGCGTAATGTGACCGTTTTTTGTATGTTTTACTAAATTTTCGCAGGTATTTCGTCCTATTTTTCCAGTTCCGAATAGCAGAATATTTTTGTTTCTAATATCTTCTACGTTTTTAATAATATATTGAACCGATGCAAACGAAACCGATGTTGCACCAGAAGAAATTTCAGTATCTGTTTTGACCTTCTTGCTTGCCTGAATAACGCTATTAACAAGACGATCAATAAAAGTATTAATTAAGCCCTCGGATTTACTAAGGTTGAAAGCGATTTTAATTTGGCTGATGATTTCAAAATCACCCAAAATCTGACTGTCTAAACCTGTTCCTACGCGAAACATATGGTTTACAGCTTCCTGATTTTTGTAGATATAGGCAACTTCGCGAAATTCCTCAACGGAACCATTACTGTTATCGCAAAGTAATTTGATTAATTCGTACGGATGATTGGCAAAACCATAAATTTCAGTTCTGTTGCAGGTAGAAGTGACAATTAATGATTCTATTCCTTCGGTTTTTGCCTGAGCAAGTAAATCAGATTGTGCTTTAGCGTCTAAACTAAATTTTCCCCTAATTGTAGCATCTGCTTTTTTATAACTTAAACCTAAAGCGTAAAAAGTGGTAGTTCTGGACATATTAAAATTTTCCATATTATACTTTCGTTAAAAAGTGCAACAAAATTATTACTAAGTAATTTATAAAAACAACGCTAGAGGTACTTTTTATATCGCTATGGAATAAATTGATTCATTTTGGCTGTTTTAAATAGGATTTATTGCCGCTTATAATGATATCAAGGATTCAACAACTTGTTATGTATATTTATTCTAAATAACAATCTGGCTTTTGTTTTAAATAGCTTGCGAAAAAATATCGCTATGAGTTCGGATTCATTTTCTGTTTTATATCTTATTCAATTTCATTGCGGTAGAAATTTAAATATAAAAACAGTTTCATGAAATAAAACCCTACCTTCAACAGGCAGGGTTTTAAGAAAAATCAATTATTTTTGAACGATTGGTGTTCTTAAAGATTCTAATACAGCTACAATATCAGTGTAAAGTTCAGTATTAGAAGCAACACCGTTTGCATTAGCTGCAGCACCAACATATCCTTCGAATTTTGTATAATCTGCATTACTGGCTTTTGTTCCCATACGTTTATTGACTGCCGGATCATGTGCAGCAACCATATTTAAGCCTGAATAAGTATTCACTGCATTTGTTCCTCCTGTATTATAAGAGAAGAAATCAGTTAAGTTATCTGATAATTTAGCAATGTTAGTAGCCTGAGTATTCCCTGTTTCTGCTAAAAGAGGGGCAAAGTGCGCCTGCAAATTACCGGATGCATTAGCCTGGATATCGGCTACAATTAATCCTATAGTGGAGTTCACCACTTTGCGGAAACTTAAACGCCCCTTCTCGATCATTTGTCCTGAGTTATCGGGATCTGCAACCATTGTAGTTCCACCCAGACGACTGTAGATAGATGCTTTTACAGGTGCAGAATCATCATCATTGCTGCAGGAAGTTAAAGTTGCCGATGCCATTATCAGAACACTAAGTGTAATTTTAGAAAAATTTTTCATAATAAAATATTTAAAGGGTTAATTAAAAAACTGATTTATTTTTTGAGATAATTTATAGCTCATACTATTTTGATTTACAGGGCAAACTTCCTTGTTGGCTAAATTTGCCGGCAGAATATAACGTTTGGCATCATAAGGTCTTTTGCTCATTAATTCATTATATACTTTTTCAGAATTCGTGATTTTATTGTTGTGGAAATACACGACCACATTTCTTTTCACTATAATCGAATCAGAGGTAAGTCCTTTGATAGATCTTAAATCAGAGCATATTTGTCTGGCCTGGACAGAATCGATGTTTTCCTTAAAATCAATACGGCTTACCTGTAAATTCGGGCTTTCATAAACTGCAGGTTTGGCAGTAATAATGTGAAAAAGCAAAATGCAAAAGAATAGTATGGTAATCACCAAACCTGCCCTAAGGATCTTTTTTATTGTTTTGTTTGTTTTCATATTTGTAATTTTTAAAATGGTTAGATTTTGAAAATTATATACGGATGCTTTTTGAGTGTGGTTTTAATTTATATAGGAAAAATATTAATTTAGAATTGTTATGAATAGCTAAAACGTTATCACTATTCTTAAAATGCCAAATTTATTTTGGAGTCAGAAAACAGATTTGAGGCTTAAAGCCAGTGATTTGGAGTAATTTTTAGTATGGCAACTCCATCAAAAAGATAAGTGATTTCAACTTGCATTTGAATAATCAAACAATAAAGATTTTATAAATTTAAGTGCAGGTAATCGGATAAACCATCAAAAAGATTTAATTTTGAATGTCCAATTATTCGTTTTATTAAAAACGGGAATAGTAACCTGAATAAAGAAATCAATGGAGGAGGAAATTAAAATTGAAGACGATTTTACGCTTATCCGTTTTCAAAACGATGGCTCAGAACCTTTTTTTGCGCAACGAGAAGTAGGTAGTGGACTGATACAGTTTCATTTCGGGCTAAAAGGGAATGCGAAATTTTTGTTCAATCAGGGTAATTATACTTTGGAACTTAAAGAAGAAAAATCGTTGCTTTTATACAACCCGCAGAAAGAATTGCCGCTGAATTTAGAATTGGCTCAAAATTCCTGGGTGATTTCAGTCATTGTGTCCATCAAGAAATTTCATGCTTTATTTTCTGCGGAAGCGGATTATATTACATTTTTAAGTCCTGATAATAAAGATAAAAAGTATTATAACGAAGGAAATATCAGTCCGTCAATGGCGATTGTGCTGAGTCAGCTTTTTCATTATAACCTTCACCCATCAATCAAAAACCTCTATTATAAAGGAAAAGGATACGAATTATTGAGTCTGTATTTCAACAGGACCGAAGATCCAAATGCAGAGCAATGTCCGTTTTTGATTGATGAGGATAATGTTCTAAAAATCCGAAAGGCAAAAGAAATCCTAATTGCTAATATGGCAGAGCCTCCGGGATTGCAGGAACTGGCAGATGAGATTGGCCTGAATCTGAAAAAGCTGAAAATGGGTTTCAAACAAATTTACGGCGATACGGTTTACGGTTTCTTGTTCGATTACAAAATGGATTTCGCCCGAAAATTGTTAGACAGTGGTTCTTATAATGTAAATGAAGTGGGACTGAAAATTGGTTACAGCACCGGAAGTCACTTTATAGCCGCATTCAAAAAAAAATTTGGCACAACGCCTAAAAAGTATTTGATGTCGATTAATGCGAATGTTTAGTTAGCCACGAATTCACGAATTAGCACAATTAGAATCTGCTACCCGAGCGATAGCGAACAGGCGAAGCAAATCTCCTGAATCTGCGAGAGAAAATTTCACGAACGATTTAAAATCAATTTTGAATATTCTACAATAATTAAAAAGTAATAAATATCATATTTCGAATTAAGTACAGCGTTTACTTTTGCCGAAATTTTTAAAAACAAACATAAAGCTTAAAAGCAAAACACATAATGAAAGGCGTATTATTAGTAAACTTAGGATCTCCAGACAGTCCAACTCCAAAAGATGTAAAACCGTACTTAGATGAATTTTTAATGGATAAATACGTAATCGATGTTCCGTATTTATTGAGAGCATTATTGGTTCGCGGCATTATTTTAAGAAAAAGACCCGAAGAATCGGCACATGCTTACGCGAAAATCTGGTGGGAAGAAGGTTCTCCGTTAGTAGTTCTTTCAGAAAGAATGCAAAAGAAAGTACAGCCTTTAGTAAATATTCCAGTTGCGCTTGCAATGCGTTACGGAAGTATGACAATCGAAAAAGGGCTTCAGGAGCTTCACGATAAAGGAGTTAACGAAGTAATGCTTTTTCCGTTATATCCGCAATATGCAATGGCTTCGACTTTGACTATTTTGGTTAAAGCAGAAGAAATCCGCAAGAAGAAATTTCCTCACATGAAATTTACAGATGTTCCGGCTTTTTATAACAAACCGGATTACATCAAAAATTTAGCAGATTCGATTCAGAAACATTTAACTGGATTTGAATACGATCATTTATTGTTTTCGTACCACGGAATCCCGGAACGTCATATCCGTAAAACGGATGTAACAAAATCACATTGCAAAATTGATGGTTCCTGCTGTAACACGCCATCTCCGGCGCATGAATTCTGTTACCGTCACCAATGTTATGAAACGACAAAACAAGTTATTAAGTTGTTGGGAATTCCTGAAGATAAATACAGTTTGACTTTCCAGTCCCGTTTAGCAGGTGATAAATGGTTAGAACCATACACCGATGTTGAAATTGACAATATGCCTGCAAAAGGAATCAAGAAATTAGCAGTTGTAACACCGGCTTTCGTTTCAGACTGTTTAGAGACTTTAGAGGAAATCGCCATGCGCGCCAAAGAAGATTTCGAAGCAAATGGAGGAGAAGAATTTTTAGCAATTCCGTGCCTGAATGACGACGATGAGTGGTGCCAAACGGTATCAAACTGGATTAACGATTGGGCAAAATAATATTTTGTTTCAAGTTTCAGGTTTCAAGTTATGCTCAACTTTGAGAAACAACCTGAAACCTGAAACCTGAAACCTGAAACAAATAATGAATGGAATATTATAATTATTTAAAATCACTGCATCTTATTTTTGTAATTACCTGGTTTGCAGGTTTATTTTATATTGTGCGTTTATTTGTCTATCAAATAGAAGCCAGTGAAAAACCATCTCCTGAAAAGGAAATTCTGCAGGCGCAATTTAAAATAATGAGTTATCGCCTTTGGTACATTATTACGTGGCCATCAGCGGTTTTGGCGAGTATTTTTGCTTTTTGGATGCTGCTTTTTACAGATTTAGGAAATGCGTGGCTCAAAATGCCCTGGATGCACGTAAAATTATGTTTCGTCTTTCTTTTGTATTTGTATCACGGAAAATGCCATCAGATTTTTAAGCAATTGCAAAACAACGAAGTAAAATATTCTAACAACTTCATGCGTTTATGGAACGAAGGCGCAACAATAATTTTGTTTGCCGTAGTTTTTTTAGTAGTTTTAAAAAGTGCCATCAACTGGATCTTCGGCGTAATCGGAATTATTTTATTTTCGGTTTTAATTATGCTTGGATTCCGCTTTTATAAGAGAATTAGAGAGAGAAAATAGTTTTTTTAGTTTCAGGTTTCAATTTTCAAGTTGCCAATCGCAACGTAACCTGAAACTTGAAACCTGAAACAAACAAAAACAAAAAAACATGCTAAACTTCAAAATGTCAATGCTCTCCCTTCGTATCAGGATTTTCCTGTCGATGATTGTATTGATTATTGTGGCATCTTTTTTATTAGCCTCTATTTCAATTATTCAGTTTAAAAACGAAGCCAAAGAATACCATCAGGAACGTTTAGAACGAAAAGAAAATGCTGTAAAAGAACACATTAATTACGTTCTGGCAACCACAACGTATCCTTTAAAAACAGGAAATCTAGATTTGATTTTTAAAGATAAAATCCATGAATTGGCCCAGATTCACAAAATCGAAATCAATATTTACAGCCTTGATGGAAAACTGCTAAAATCATCAAAAGAGTCTTTTGCTGTTGATAAGGTTGCGCCTCCAATTCCTGACTTTATTTTAAAATTGGTCCGTTCTTCTATAGAAAAGCGTTTTGTAGATATTAAAACGATTAATGGCGTTAAAAACAGATCTTCTTACAGTTTAATAAAAGATGAAAAATTCAAACCTCTTGGAATTCTGAATCTTCCTTATTTAGAAGACGATGGTTATTACGACAATGAATTGAATACTTTTCTGATCCGGTTAAGTCAGGTATATTCGTTTATGTTGCTGGTTGCTTTCGCGTTAGCGTATTTCCTTTCGACTTATATTACAAAATCACTGAAAACTATTTCAGATCGTTTGGAAGAGACCAATCTGGATCAGAAAAATGAAAAAATTGTTTTAGAAGCGAATAGTAAAGAAGTTAACTTTCTGATCAAAGCTTACAACGGAATGGTGGACAAGCTGGAAACGAGTGCGATAAAATTAGCGCAAAGCGAACGTGAAGAAGCCTGGCGCGAAATGGCAAAACAGGTTGCACACGAAATTAAAAATCCGCTTACGCCAATGCGTCTAACGGTTCAGAGTTTTCAACGAAAGTTTGATCCGAATGATCCTGACGTAAAGCAGAAAATGAACGATTACTCGGAAACTCTAATTCAGCAGATTGATACAATGACATCTGTAGCTTCTGCTTTTTCAAACTTTGCTTCGATGCCGGCTCAGCAAAATGAGACTTTAAATGTAGTGGAGGTTGTCGAACTGGCACTTGATATTTTCAACGAAGATTATATTTCTTTTGAAAAAGAGGAAGAAGAAATCATTTCCAAAATGGATCGTACCCAACTGATCCGTGTGATTACCAATCTGGTAAAAAATGCAACTCAGGCGATTCCCGAAAGTCAATTTCACAAATCAATAGTTGTTGCTGTAAAACGCCGTGACGACAATGTAGAAATTGCAGTTAAAGACAACGGAATCGGTATTCAAAAGCTCGACATTGGCCGAATTTTTGAACCTAAGTTTACGACCAAAACCAGCGGAATGGGACTTGGTCTCGGAATTATAAAAAACATTATCGAAAATTACAAAGGAACAATTACCTTTGAGTCAGCTTACGGAAAGGGGACTACATTTACAGTTTCACTGCCTATCACCAACTCTTAAAAAAGCGGTCATGAACTACAAAAATATTTTAATTTCTATTGAAGAAAAAATCGCTACAGTAACGATTAACAGACCTGAAAAGCTCAATGCTTTAAACAAGGCAACTATAACTGATCTTAGTGAGGCTATTAAATTATTAAATAAAAATGAAGATGTTCGCGTTATCATTTTGACAGGAAGCGGCGAAAAAGCTTTTGTAGCCGGAGCTGACATTTCTGAATTTGCCAATTATACTGTTGTTGAAGGTGCACAATTAGCTGCGGAAGGACAGGAGTCACTTTTTGATTACATCGAAAATTTAAAGAAACCTGTAATTGCTGCTGTAAATGGTTTTGCATTAGGAGGCGGATTAGAGTTGGCTATGGCCTGTCATTTCAGGGTAGCTTCGGTGAATGCCAAAATGGGTTTGCCGGAAGTATCTTTAGGACTAATTCCAGGTTATGGAGGAACACAGCGCCTGCCTCAATTAATAGGAAAAGGTCGTGCAATGGAAATGATTATGACCGCAGCAATGATTTCTGCCGAAGAAGCAAAACAATACGGTTTAGTGAACCATGTAGTGCCTCAGACTGAATTGTTAACATTTACAAGCGTAATCGCCCATAAAATCATGAAAAATGCCCCTTTTGCTATCGGAAAAGCGATAAAAGCGATAAATGCAAATTTCGAAGACGGCAAAAATGGTTTCGATACCGAAATCAAATCTTTTGGAGAGTGTTTCGGTACTCAGGATTTTAAAGAAGGAACTACTGCCTTTTTAGAAAAACGGAAAGCTGAATTTACAGGGAAATAAGCTATTCCACAAAGCTGCACCAAGATTTCACAGAGATTCGCCAAGGATTTTATATAAAGCTTTGTGTAACTTTGCGAAATCTTTGCCCAACTTTGCTTTAAAATAATTTAGAAAGAGGATAACCTTAAATCCTAAGCATCTCAGAACCTTAGAACCTTAAAAAAATGTACGAACCAATATTTGCCCTTTTTTGCGAACGGGTTAAAGAAAGTATCCAGGCCGGCACTTTTGCAAAACTGACTTTGGCCAAAACGATGGGCGACACCGAAATCAAAAACATTTACTTCAGATTAGTGCTGAATGAAGATGATGCATTCTCGATTTCGCTAACTACCCGTTACAAAACAGAAGAAATAGAAAGCATTCATACATTAGATGAAGCGTTACTGATCTTGGGCTCGTACATCAAAAAGCCCTTTTTAACCGCGTTACTTTTCACAACAGAGCATGATGTAACTTTCAAAGTAAACAAAAAGAACGCCGGTAGTATTATAGAACAGCCGCCAACATTTAAAAATGCTTCGCCAGTTATGCTGGAAATGATTGAAAAGGGTATTGTGAAATAAAATGTGCCGTTCCTACGGAACTCATATCCTTTTACGTCTTTATCAAACAGATTAAAATCCGTTGCTACAATATATTTGTTCCTACGGAACTTTTATCCAAACTTCATGAAATTTTTGACATAGATAAGCCATTGGTTTGATTTATTTTTAGAGAAAATTTTAAACGGTCATCTGATAAATAAAATTTTTGGGAATCTTTGCGGATTTCTCCGTTCTTCTCTGCGGAATGACTTCTTTCTAAACCAGCTTCACAAACAAATTAGAGGCAATTTTATTCGAAATAGACAATTCCCTGTTTTCAATTTTAATTTTCACAGACAAATCAAAAGATTCTTTCGATAAGAATTCAATTTTAGAACCTAAGGCAATTTCCTGTTTGTCCAGATATTTCAGAAATTCGGAGGAAGTGTCTTTTACGCCTACGCAAACACCAATTTGGTTTTCGGACAATTCAGAAAGCAATTGCTTTTCAATTTTAATTATTCGTCCATTTGCATCAGGAATAGGATCTCCGTGCGGGTCTTCTGTCGGATTGCCGAGAAAATCATCCAGGCGGTTAATCAACTGCTCTGACTTAATGTGTTCGAGTTGTTCTGCAATTTCGTGAACTTCATCCCAGCTGAAGTTTAATTTTTCTACTAAAAATACTTCCCATAAACGATGTTTTCTCACAATCATTTTGGCCGCCAGTTTTCCATTTTCGGTTAATGAAACTCCCTGGTATTTTTTATAGTTCACCAAATCCTTGTCAGACAGCTTCTTAAGCATGTCTGTAACGGATGAAGCTTTGGTTTCCATCATTTCGGCAATAGCATTTGTACTCACTTCTGTTTCCAGCGAAGCAGTCAGGTGATATATCGCTTTAAGGTAGTTTTCTTCTGAAAAGGTCATTTTTTGGAGATTCTAAGATTCTAAGATTCTAAGATTCTAAGATTCTAAGATTCTGAGTTTTCTTCTGAGGCTTTTATTAAAAAGCTTAGAAACTTAGGAGCTTAGCATCTTAGCAACTTTATTTAACAATCAGCAAAGGTATCGAAATTTTATGTCTCAGTTTATCTACAGTTGTGCCAAATAAAATATCTTTTAAACCAGTGTGGCCGTGGGTTCCCATAACTAATATATCAAAATTACCTTCATTTATGATTTTCGGTATTATGGAGTTTGGTTTTCCAAAACCTAATTCGGTTTCGATCTTAAACCCTTTCTGCGAAAGCATTTCTTTATATTCTAATAATAATTTTTCGTCAATGGTCGTTTCATGATCGTGTATGTGAACTCCGTACATCAAAGCACCAACCGTTTCTACAATATGTATAAGTGTGTATTGAGCATTCATTCCGCCTAATTCAAAAGCTTTATTCAGAGCAACGCTATCAGCATTCGAAAAATCTACAGAAACAGCAATGTTTTTAATACTTTGACTTTCCCTGGCCGTAAATTGAAGTTGAAGATGGTGTGGCGAATGGTTTAATGTTTTTGATTTTGCTTTAGCAATAAAAGGTTTAAAGACAATGTAAAGCAATAATGCTAAAAGACCCACTGCCAATGGAACTACAGTAAGCCATAAAATAATTGGATTCTCTGAAGTTTCAAGCCAGGAAGTGATTTCATCATAAACTAATTTGGCATTAAGCGAAACAATAATTAAAGCAATAATCCAGGAAACAAACTGTGTAAGTTTAGAGATATGGAAACCATTCATCTTGGATTTATCGCTCACAAAATGAATTAACGGAATAATGGCAAATCCCAACTGAAGACTCAAAATGACCTGACTTAAGATCAATAGTTTTCCTGTTACGCTTTCACCATAAATTAAAATGACGATAACAGCCGGAATAATCGCAATCAAACGGGTAATGATTCGGCGAACCCAGGGCTGTATTCTGAAATGGAGATATCCTTCCATTACAATTTGTCCGGCTAATGTACCGGTTATTGTAGAACTTTGTCCGGCAGCAATGAGTGCAATAGCAAACAATGCTGGCGCCCATTTAGTTCCTAAAAGCGGTTCCAGAAATTGATGTGCATCCTGAATCTCTGCAACTTCGTACATTCCGTTTTTGTGAAAGGTGGCAGCGGCGAGAATCAATATTGCAGCATTTACAAAAAAGGCAAGGTTTAAGGCAATTGTAGAATCGATAAAGTTGTATTTCAAAGCTTGTTTGATTCCGGCCGGAGTTCTGTCGAATTTTCGTGTTTGTACCAAAGAGGAATGCAGGTAAAGATTGTGCGGCATTACAGTTGCACCTATAATTCCAATGGCGATATATAATGCTGCTGAATTTGGAATAGAAGGAATTAATCCTTCTAAAACCTTATGCATTTCAGGCTCCGCAAAAATCATTTCGAAAATAAATGAAAATCCAATAATGGCTACCAAAGCTATAATGAACGCTTCCATCTTTTTAATTCCTTTATTAATCAGGAAAAGTAATATAAACGTGTCTAAAACAGTAATTAGCACAGCTTCTAAAAGAGGAATCCCAAAAAGTAAATTAATTCCGATTGCCATTCCGAGAACTTCTGCCAAATCGCAGGCCGCAATCGCAATTTCAGCCAGAAAATATAAAATATAGTTAATCGGTTTTGAATACGTTTCTCTGGAGGCCTGCGCAAGATCTCGCTGTGTCACAATTCCGAGACGTGCACTTAAACTCTGCAGCAGCAAGGCCATTAAATTGCTCATGAGCAAAACCCAGACAAGAGTATACCCAAACTGGCTTCCGCCAGCCAGATCAGTTGCCCAGTTTCCCGGATCCATATAGCCCACACTTACTAAATAGGCCGGACCTAAAAAGGCAAGAATTTTTCTAAATCCTGTTTTTTTATTTTCGGTTGCAACCGATTCATGAACTTCTTCTAATGATTTTGCCATTCGTAAAATATTGATTTCCCAAATATATAGAAAAATTTCATTAGAGAAACAATATTTTTAGACGAGCCTAAATATTAAATGTTAGAATTTAAACAATTTGGGCATAAACCTGATAAAGTAAAATTTATATCATTGACTTTATAATTGTGAGGCATAATATAGCTTGGTTTCACATTTACAAGGCAGGTGATCTCAAGGCATTTTTCACAGCTAAAATGTGCGTGGTTATGTATATGTACACGCTGTGCCTGATGATGACATTTTGCATATTTTACAGTACCATCAAGGTCAACTATTTTATGAACGATATCATCATTTACAAGGCGGTCTAATATCCTGTAAACAGTAACGCGATCACATACATCTTCAATTTGTCTGTATATTTCTGTATGTGACAGCGCTATTTTGGATTTGCCAAAAATCTCTAAAACGGCTGTCTTTGCTGTGGTATTCCTTGCTGTTTTCATTTTTTTCGAAATAGAAATAATCGCAACAATGTTGCGATTTGGTTTTTATGTGTATATTTGCAACAAAATTGCATTAAAGCAAATGTACATCAAATGAAGAAAATTACAACAACTTTTTACGATATTTTAGGATTGTCATCAGCGACTCTTTGTTTATTACATTGTTTGGTATTTCCTCTTTTAACGGTTCTTCCATTGAGTCTAAATCATAATCCGGTAATTGATTTGTTATTTGCTTCAATTGGTGTTTTTGCTATTTTCAAAATTATAAAAAAATCATCGGTTTTAGTGTCGTTGATTCTGGTTGTTTCTATGGGTATAATTTGGATCAGTATTTTGGGTGAAATAATATTTGAAATTCATATCGACTTAATTTACTTCGGAGGTATCGGAATGATCATTGGACATTTATTGAATTATAAATTACACAAAAAACAACATCATTAAAAATTAGTATTATGAATCAGAAAAATTTTGAAGTGATTATCATAGGAGGCAGTTACAGCGGATTGTCTGCCGCAATGAGTTTAGGGCGTTCTTTACGTCAGGTTTTGGTTATTGATAGCGGTTTGCCCTGCAACAGACAAACACCGCATTCTCATAATTTTATCACGCATGATGGCGAGACTCCGGCTGCAATTTCGGCCAAAGCCAGATTACAAGTCGGCTTTTACAAGACGGTTCAGTTTTATGAAGGACTTGCCATTGATGCAGTTAAAAAACAAAATAGTTTCGAAATTAAAACAGAATCCGGAGAACTGTTTACTTCTAAAAAGCTATTATTTGCGACAGGAGTTAAAGATTTACTTCCTCAGATTAAAGGTTTCGAGGAATGTTGGGGAATATCGGTTTTACATTGTCCGTATTGTCACGGCTATGAAGTCAAAAATGAAAAGACGGCTATTGTTGCTAATGGTGAAATGGGTTTTGAATATGCAAAACTGATATCCAATTGGACTAAAGATCTTAAATTATGTACCAATGGAAAATCAGAATTAACTTCGGAACAATCACAAATTCTTAGAAATCATGGTATTTTGATTTTGGAAGAACAAATAGATTCTTTCGAACATAATGCCGGGTATATTTCGAATCTTGTTTTCAAAAACGGAGAAAAGAGTACTGTCAAAGCCGTTTATGCAAGACCAAAATTAGAGCAGCATTGTCCGTTACCAGAAATTTTAGGCTGTGAACTTACTGAGCAAGGATTGATAAAGATTGATTTTATGCAGAAGACATCCGTTCCTGGCATTTACGCCAGTGGAGATGCTACTACTCAAATGCGTTCTGTGGCTTTGGCGGTTTCTTCCGGATCTTTTGCAGGAGCAGCCATGAACAAAGAACTTATCGACGAAGATTTTTAATACTCTTTTTAACGGATTGAAATTGAAATGTTTTAAAAATTCTATTTCACAATAATTCTATTTCAAATTTAATTTTTAGTTTTGTCTAAATTTAATTTTATAATAATGAAATATTTATTTTTGACAATATTAATAATTTCAACTAAAAGCATTTTTTCTCAAAATATTTCCGGAAAAGTAGAATTTCAATCTTCTAATGACCAGGAAATCACTATTCATTTACTGAATACAGAATTTAAAACCCAAACCGATTCCTTAGGATTTTATCAGCTTCTAAATATTCCGGAAGGAACTTACAAAATACAAGTAACCTCGACTGGATTCAAACCACAAACCCAAAAAATATCGATTGTGGACGAACAGAATTTGATTTTGAATTTTGAATTGCAGAAAGACAAAAACGAATTGAATGAAGTAGTAGTTTCCGGAACCTTAAAACCTGTAAAAAGATTGGAAAGCGCTGTTCCGGTTGAGGTTTATTCGCCGGCTTTCTTCAAGAAAAATCCAACGCCAAGTATCTATGATGCGCTTCAGAACATCAATGGCGTTCGGCCACAGCTCAATTGTGGTGTATGTAACACAGGCGATATACACATAAACGGTTTAGAAGGCCCGTACACTTTAGTTTTAATTGATGGAATGCCAATTGTTAGCAGTCTTTCGACAGTTTACGGATTATCCGGAATTCCAAATTCGCTGGTAGAACGAATAGAAATCGTAAAAGGCCCGGCATCTTCCCTCTATGGAAGTGAGGCTGTTGGCGGGCTAATTAACATCATCACCAAAAATCCAACAAATGCTCCGGTCTTTTCTGCGGATTATTTTACAACCACTTACTTTGAAAGCAATCTCGATTTAGGAATGAAGTTCAATACCGGAAAAAAAGCAGTTTCAATTTTAGGTGTGAATTATTTCAATTACGATCAGGTAATTGATAAGGATCATGATAATTTTACCGATGTAACGCTTTCAGAACGGATTTCGGTTTTTAATAAATGGAGTTTTCAGCGAAATAATAATAGGTTATTTACCATCGCAGCACGCGGAATGTATGAAGACCGATGGGGCGGAGATGTACGCTGGGAGAAGCAATACCGCGGAGGTGACGAAATTTATGGAGAAAGTATTTATACTAAACGTGGCGAATTAATAGGAAGCTATCAGTTGCCTTTTGAAGAAAAACTAATGCTTTCCTTTTCCGGAAACGTACATTATCAGGACAGCCGTTACGGAACGACATCGTATATCGCTAATCAGAAAATTGGTTTTTTGCAATTAACGTGGGATAAAAAACTAGGCCGCAACGATTTCCTTGCCGGAATTGCCAGCCGTTATACCTATTATGACGATAATACTCCTGCAACCAAAGAAGCTGAAAGCACCTGGTTACCCGGAGTTTTTGTTCAGGATGAAATTACCTTTTCTCCAAAAAGTCAGATTTTGCTGGGAATGCGTTACGATTATAATTCTATTCACGGCTCGATTTTGACACCAAGAATAGCCTATAGATTTAAAGCAAATGAAAACACAATTTTCAGGTTAAACGCCGGAACAGGTTTTAGGGTTGTGAATTTATTTACAGAAGATCATGCAGCGCTTACAGGTTCACGTGATGTTGTAATTGCGAATAATCTGAATCCCGAGCAATCGGTAAATGTAAATCTGAATTACATTCAGAAAATTAATTTCGGTAACGGAACTTTTATGGGAATCGAAACAACGGCTTTTTATACCAGATTCAGCAATAAAATTATTTCAGACTACGAAAGTGATCCAAACAAAATCATTTACGATAATATCGAGGGTTATGCGTTGAGCCAGGGAATAAGTACCAATATCGATCTTAATTTTCCATCGGGATTAAAGTTTATTGTTGGAGCAACGCTTTTGGATAACAAAAATGTAGAAAACGGAATCTCTGAAACGCCTTTTTTAACGGAGAAATTTACAGGAACCTGGAGTGTTTCGTATAAAATCCAGCCCTGGAATCTGTCTTTAGACTATACAGGAAATTTATACAGTCCAATGAAACTACCTTTGTTGAGTGAAACCGATCCAAGAAGTCCTGAATCGCCGTGGTATAGCATTCAGAATATTCAGTTTACGTATTCGGGCTGGAAGAATTTTGAGATTTATGGCGGAATCAAGAACCTGCTTAATTTTACGCCAATGCAAAATAATCCGTTTTTGATTTCAGGAGCTGATGATCCTTTTGATAAAAATCCCGATGGACTGCCGTTTGATACAACGTATGTGTATGGCCAGAATCAGACTATTAGAGGATTTTGGGGATTGCGATATACGTTTAGGTAATTTTTTTACACAATCTTGTCATTCCGTAGGAATCTCAAGATACTAATAATCGTTGTGTAGAGATTCCTACGGAATGACAAACTAATTCAATAATAAAGAGAGGTATTTAATTTTAAAAACCTTTTAATCTGTGGAATCTGTGGCAAAAAAATAACAACAATATGAAAAAGCTATTTCTATTCATCCTTTTCTTTGGAATAACTTCAGCCGGATTTTGCCAGTTGAAAAGTCATTCTTTTGAAGCAATAGATAGTTTACAGCAGATCCAGAAGCGAAAACTCATCGTTTTTATCCATACAGACTGGTGTCAGTTTTGTCAACACATGAAAAATACAACTTTCAAAAATCAGGAAATTATTCAAAAACTGAATTCAGATTTTTATTTTGTTGATTTCAATGCCGAGGAAAAAAGGGATATAAATTTTAATAATCACATCTTTAAATATCAGCCAACTGGCAATAATGTCGGGGTTCATGAACTGGCTCTGCAGTTAGGAACTATGAATAACCAGATTGTGTATCCGGTTTTATGTGTTTTGAATAATAAAAACGAAATCCTTTTTCAATACAATAATTACCTCAGCTCAAAAGATTTTAAACAGCTTTTAGAAAAAATGAAAGAATAAAATTCCTTATTTTTGAGAATGAATTCTCCTCAAATCAAACATTTCAATTATATTTTTACAGGAACAGGTCTTGCAGCTCTGATGACGGTTTATAAAATGTTTTTGTCCGGAAAATTTAGTGATAAATCGATTTTGCTGTTAGACCACAATTCTAAGAAAACCAATGACAGAACCTGGTGTTTCTGGGCAGAGGAAGAAACGCTCTGGAATTCTGTTATATCCAAAAAATGGGATTCGGCTTTGTTTGCGAATGAGGATTTCAAACGGAATTTAGATCTGAAACCCTATCAGTACAATCAAATTCGTGGATTGGATTTTTATAATTTTGTTTTCGAAGTACTTTCCAAACAAGACAATATTACTTTTCTAAACGAAAAAGTAACCGACATCAACGAACTCGAAACCCATGTTTTTATCGGTACGGAAGAAAACAGATATACTTCTGATTACCTGTTCAACAGCATTTATACGAAGGCTTTCGCCGAAAGGCAAACAAAATATCCGGTTTTGCAGCAGCATTTTGTGGGCTGGTTTGTAAAATCAGAAAATGAAATTTTCAATCCTGAACAAGCAACTTTCATGGATTTTTCTGTGGAACAAAGGGGAAATACGCGTTTTATGTATGTTTTGCCAACCTCTAAAACCGAAGCTTTGGTAGAATATACATTGTTTTCAGAAAACTTGCTTCCGAAAGAAGAATATGAAAAAGAAATTGAAATTTACCTGAAAAAACTCGGCGTAAGCCAATACAAAATTCAGGAAGAAGAGCAGGGAAGTATTCCAATGACCTGTTATCCTTTTTGGAAAAGAAACACCAAAAGAGTCCTCAATATCGGAACTGCTGGTGGATGGACAAAAGCCAGTACAGGTTATACATTTAGAAATTCGGATAAAAAATCTTCGGCATTAGTTAATTTTCTTCAGGGTTCTAATTTCAAGATGAAAGATTTTCATAAAAAAAGTAGATTCTGGTTCTATGATTTATTGCTTTTGGATATTCTTCAGAGAAATAATGAATTAGGAAGTTCTATTTTTTCTTCTTTATTCAAAAATGGAAAACCATGTCTGATCTTTAAATTTTTAGATGAAGAAACGAATCTGATTGAGGATTTGAAAGTGATTTTAAAATGTCCGAAAATGCCGTTTATAAAAGCTTTATTTAGGACTTTAATGAAATGAAGAAACAGGTTTTGTCACCTTATATTTGAACTTTTAATTTTATGACTTTCCAATTTCGAATCCATCAATTCAACTATAACAAAACTTTATACTTCAAATTAAGTAGTTGAAGGGAAACTTTGTAACTTTGCATTTCAAAAGTAAAATTTAAAAAATAAAAATATGTATCCACAAGAAATGGTAAAACCAATGGAGGCTGAATTAACTTCTGCAGGTTTTCAAGATTTACATAGTGCGGAAGCTGTTGATAACGCTATCAAAGCTGAAGGTACCACATTAGTTGTTGTAAATTCTGTTTGCGGTTGTGCTGCAAGAAATGCACGTCCGGGAGCAAAAATGAGTTTAGAAGGTGCTAAAAAACCAGATCACTTAATTACAGTTTTCGCCGGTGTTGACAAAGAAGCGGTTGATGCTGCAAGACAACACATGTTTCCTTTTCCTCCATCATCGCCATCTATGGCTTTGTTCAAAAACGGAGAATTGGTTCACATGTTAGAGCGTCACCATATCGAAGGTCGTCCTGCAGAAATGATTGCTGAGAATTTACAGGATGCTTTTAACGAGTTCTGTTAATTCTAAAGGTTTGAAATTATATGAAGACTGTCTATTTATTTAGGCAGTCTTTTTTATTAGAAGCTATTCCGGCTGTCCACTATATCTTTTGTGCCTCCCGATAGCTATCGGGACCGCACAAAAGGATGCCGTTTCCATCCGGGCTAAAAAAATCAAAATGCTAAGAACTTTAAGTTTTTCAGCAATTTTAAAATCTTAGAAACTCAGAAGCTTTGCCACTTAGAACCTTTTTTCCTAACTTTGCGGCTTCAAAAAATATTCTCAACTTAAACTGTTTATAGCATGCAACTGTATAACACCTTAAGCGCAGAAGAAAGGGCCATCATGATCGATGATGCCGGTAAACAACGACTAACGTTGTCTTTCTATGCGTATGCCAAAATTCAAGATCCCAAAAAATTTCGCGACGATTTATTTTTAGCCTGGAATAAGCTCGATGCTTTAGGCCGAATTTATGTTGCTACAGAAGGAATAAATGCTCAAATGAGTATTCCGGAAGAAAATTTGGAAGCTTTTAGAGCAACTCTTGAAGTTTACGACTTTATGAAAGGCATACGATTAAATGAGGCAGTTGAACATGATGATCATTCATTTTTAAAACTAACCATTAAAGTTCGTGATAAAATCGTTGCTGACGGTCTAAATGACGATACTTTTGATGTAACTAACATAGGTGTTCACCTTAAAGCTAAGGAATTCAACGAAATCCTTGATGATCCAAACACAATTGTAGTCGATTTTAGAAACCACTACGAAAGTGAAGTGGGGCATTTTAAAGGTGCAATTACTCCGGATGTTGAAACTTTCAGAGAGAGTTTGCCAATTATCAACGAACAGCTTAAAGACCATAAAGACGATAAAAATCTGGTCATGTATTGTACTGGTGGAATCCGCTGTGAAAAAGCCAGTGCGTATTTCAAACATCAGGGTTTTAAAAACGTATATCAATTAGAAGGTGGAATCATCAACTATGCGAAGCAATTGAAAGAAGAAGGCTTAGAAAGCAAATTCATTGGTAAAAACTTCGTATTCGATAATCGTCTGGGCGAAAGAATCACAGACGATATCATTTCGCAATGCCACCAATGCGGAAAACCTTGTGATAATCATACCAATTGTGAAAACGATGGTTGCCATTTATTGTTTATTCAGTGTGATGAATGTAAAGCCGCTATGCAAAACTGCTGTTCTGCGGAGTGTCTGGAAGTTGTAAATATGCCTTTGGTGGATCAGGTAAGATTAAGGGCCGGAAAACAGGTAGGAAATAAAGTTTTCAGAAAAGGAAAATCAGAAAATTTGAAATTCAAGCATTCTGGAGACTTGCCCGAAACTGCTTTAGCAACTGCACAAAAAAGCGCTGATATTCGTCAGAAGGTAAAAGTCAAAAAAATATTGATTGGTAAAGCAGAGCATTATTACGTTAAAGCGCAGGTAGGACAATTTACAGTTGAAAACAACGAACTGAATGCAGGTGACAAAATCTTAATTTCAGGACCAACAACAGGTGAACAGGAATTGGTATTAGAAAAATTAATTGTAAATGGTGCAGAGACTCAATCTGCAAAGATTGGTGATAAAGTTACTTTTGAAGTTCCATTCAGAATTAGATTGTCAGATAAAGTCTATAAAATTGTAAATTAGCGGTTTTTTAAACGCTAGTTTACAATGTCGCATTCTTTTTCCAAATTGTGGATTCATGCCATTTGGGCAACCAAAAATCGTAAGGAATTAATTGATTTTTCAATAGAAAAAAAGGTACACAATTATATTCATGATGAATTAATTGAGTCGGGTTGTCCTGTTACAATCATTAATGGAATGCCCGACCATGTACATGTTTTGTTTTTACTGAATCCGAAAAAATCTATTTCTGATGTAATTCGTCAAGCGAAAGGAGGCTCTTCTCATTCTATAAATAGGGAAAACTTAATTCCTGAAAAATTTGCATGGCAAACTGGCTATGCGGCTTTCGCAGTAAGCGAATCTCAGCTTGATGCTGTTTATAATTATATCAAAAATCAAAAACAGCATCATCTCAAAAAGAATGGACAGCAGGAATTTGACAAATTTGTAAAATTACATGGTTTTGAAAATTCAACTAATCTATAAAAATAAAAAATACACAATTTTTAAAAACATAGCCCACGGTTTCAACCGTGGGAAACGTATTGTTGCATTTCGTTGTGGATTTGCATTGCGTACCCACGATTTCAACCGTGGACTATATTAACAAGAAACTATACTCCCGCAAATAATCTTTTAAATATACACTATGATATAAATCATAGAAATCAATTTATACCCACATTATTTTTGTCAATTGTTTGATGATTCTAAAACACATCATTTGAATAATAAAATCAAAAATGACAATTAACAACAAAATCGAACTCATGGCTCCTGCAGGAAATTTTGAGTCGCTTCAGGCTGCTTTAGATAATGGCTGTGATTCTGTGTATTTTGGCGTTGAACAACTCAACATGCGGGCAAGATCGACGGTTAATTTTACTGTTGAAGATTTAAAAGAAATCGCTAATCGTTGTGAGATCAAAAACGTTCGAAGCTATCTGACTTTAAACACGATTATTTACGATCACGATTTATCTGTCGTAAAAACAGTATTGAATAAAGCCAAAGAGGCGAATATTACGGCAGTAATTGCATCAGATCAGGCTGTAATTACTATGGCAAGATCGATTGGAATGGAAGTTCATATTTCAACGCAATTGAATGTAACCAATATTGAAACCATTAAATTCTACAGCCTATTTGCCGATACAATGGTTTTAAGTCGTGAATTGAGTTTGCGTCAGGTAAAGAAAATCACAGAACAAATTGAAAAAGAACAGATCAAAGGGCCTAACGGAAATTTGGTAGAAATCGAAATCTTTGGTCACGGTGCTTTATGTATGGCAGTTTCTGGAAAATGTTATTTGAGTTTACATTCGCATAATTCCTCTGCGAATCGCGGTGCGTGCAAACAAAACTGCCGAAAAAAATACACGGTTATTGATCAGGAAACAGGTTTCGAAATCGAATTGGATAACGAATACATGATGTCGCCAAAAGATTTATGTACTTTGGATTTCCTGGATCAGGTAATTGATTCCGGAATTCAGGTTTTAAAAATTGAAGGACGAGGAAGAGCACCCGAATACGTGGCAACAGTTATTAAAACCTATCGAGAGGCTATCGATGCCTATTACGAAGGTACTTTTTCGAAAGAGAAAACCGCAGTTTGGATGGAAGCTTTAAATACAGTTTACAATCGTGGTTTCTGGTCAGGCTATTATCTGGGTCAGGAATTGGGAGAATGGAGCAATATCCCAGGTTCAGCAGCAACTCGGAAGAAAGTTTACATTGGAAAAGGAACACATTATTTTCCAAAAGCCGGAGTTGGGCAATTCAAAATAGAGGCTTATGATATTAAAATTGGTGACAAAATCCTGGTAACCGGACCAAGTACCGGAGCTCAGGAAATGATTATCGACGAAATGTTTGTAAATGATTTTACGGCAGAAAAAGCAACAAAAGGTGACGATTGTACTTTTAAATTACCATTTAGAATCAGAATGTCGGACAAACTGTATAAAATTGTTGAAGCATAATGGTTATCATCACTTTACAAAGAGACAAATGCATCGGCTGTAATTATTGTGTGGAAATGGATCCGGTTCATTTTCAAATGTCAAAAAAAGACGGAAAATCGGTTTTACTTCATTCGCAGAATTCGAAAGGTTTTTTTACTTTAAAATCGCCAAAGCATACCATTGTAGAAAGGTGTGAACTGGCAGCAAAAGCTTGTCCGGTTAAAATTATTACCGTTAAGGAAACGTAATACTATACTTTAAAAGCAAACCCTATTTTGTATAGATACAGAATAGGTTTTTCATCTTATTCGCTGGAAAAATCAAGTTCATCAAAGTCTTCAATTTCAGACAACTTAATCAGTTTTGTTCTACTGATTTTAGTTTCTTTTTTTTCAAAAATTTCATCCTCATCGTAAGTGTTTTCATTGATGTTTTGGTTTACGATTTTTTTGCGTGTCAGGAAATTGATACTGGTCTCAGTGAGAACAATTGGTCCGCGATTACTGCTTCCATCGTAACCAATCAACTCTAAATCATTATTTTGAAATCTGAATGTATAAGACCAATACCCGTAACGGCCGTGACTGTAATTAATAAATAGCTTGTTTTTATCGATTTGAAAGTCAAGTTCCGGAGCATAATAAACACCACCATCTTCATTTTCAGAGGAGAAGCAATTATAATTTTTAACCGCTAATTCGTAGCCGCTTTTTTTATTTAGAAGCACCATAATTCCCCTGCGATTTTGATCTAATTTACCCCGATATTCATGTGTAATAATTTTACTTTTATCGGTACCTTTTATAATTAATACACAATCTTCTAATCCGTCTTTATTCAGATCGCCGTAAATGGTGTCAAAAGGCACATGATTTTTAGGTACAAAATCAGCAAGATTCTTTTTGATTTCGATAGCAGGTTCTTCGACTTCGGGAATCTCTTTTAAATCGACAACTTCTGCTTCCGGTGATTTTTTATTCGTTTTAGAATCTTTATTACAGCTGTTTAATACATTAAGCAGGAGTATTGTTATAATAGCTAAGAAATATTTCTTACTCATGTCAGGAATTTTTGTTTTTATGATGAGATTAAATCTTCCGCTGATTATTAAATGCCAAATTTTGCATCAATATGATGCTTTTCGGCATAGGCTTTTCCTACAGCCATTAGTTTGGCAAATTTGGAATCAGCTTCAGTTTGAGTTGCAGCATCAAAATCAGCTATTGCTTTTTGAATTTGTTCTGGTGAACGCTTTTCATCCTTCATTTTAGCAATTGGCAAATAGCCTTCCTTTTGTTTTGCGATTACATAAGAGAATAAATCTTTTGAAGCCTGAAGAAGATCTTTATTATCATCGTCTTCTGTTATTTCATTAATTTTTTCAATTGAATTTCTAAATTTGAGATGTCGTATTTAAAAGCATCCTGATAAGAAGAAGGAATCATCTTTTTTTGGCTTTCATCATAAACCTGAGGCTCAGATTCCAGCTTATTGCTGATTTCTTTACCGCCAAATCGGGATAATAAATTGGAATTTAAAACAGCAATATCAAAAGTTTTTTCTGGTGATAAATTGCTGCAGGAAGTAGAAATCAGACTTCCCGCGATTACTACTAAAAATAGGATGGCAGTATTTAAGATTCTTTTCATTTTTTAATTCTGTTTATTATTTATCCTTTTAATATTTTGCTTTTCTCGCTTTCAAATTCTTCCGAAGTCAGAATTCCGGCATCCAGAAGTTCTTTTAAATCTAATAATGCTTTTTTCTTTCCTTCCATAACATTTCCTGAATTGGTTTTTTGAGGTTCTTCTTTCTGAATTGGCGTTACAACCGTTCCGGAAGGCGCATATTTCAAAATCAGTTCTGTGATTTCATTGAAACCTTTTACGTTCGAATAGTCAATTGCTTTTTGTTCTTTTACGTTTACAATTGTAGCATCTGCTTTGTTATCCAATAAATATTTCACTACATCTTTTTTTCCGTTTGCTGCGCTGTAATGCAAAGGCGTATTTCCGGATTCGTCCTGAATGTTGATGTTTGCCCCGGCTTCAACTAATAATTTGACCATGCTTAAATTGCCTTTTTTGGTAGCAACATGCAGCAGGCTTTCTCCGCCATACGTATAAGAACTATTTAGCGTAAAACTTGCGTCGTTCGAAATAGTAGTCGCACTGACAATCCAATCCAGATAATCGTTCATTGAAGAAGTGTCATGAGCGACAGGTTTACTGTAATTAACATCAACTCCGTTTTCTAAAAACAAGGAAACAATCTCCTTTTGATTATTCGCGCAGGCGTACCAAATAGGCGAGTATCCGTTATTGTTTGAAGTGAAAACATCGGCACCTCTTTCTACCAATAATTTCGCCAACATTCGGTTCGTTTCATAACAAGCAATTAAAAGCGCATTTTCTCCCGAATGATTCATGTGATTTATAGCTGCACCATTATCCAAAAGCAAGGTCACCATCGGAATTGATTTGGTATAACAAGCGTATAGCAAAGGCGTATTTCCTTGTTTATCTGTTACATTAATATCGGCACCTTTGTCTAAAAGCAATTGGACAATTTCACGGTTTAATTTTGCAGATGCCAGTAATAGCGGCGTTTCTCCGTTGTTGTTCAGTGAATTAACATCAATGCCGGCTTCAAGCAACTTTGTTGCAATTTCAATTTGAGCTGTCTGAACGACTAAATGCAAAAGGCTGTTTCCATATTTGTCGTTTTTGGTAATTTCGGCACCATTTTCTAAAAGATATAAAGCCGTTTGTTTTTGTTTTTGAAGACAGGCAAAATACAAAGGTGTTTCTCCCTGATGGTCTTCGTAATTAATATCGGCCCCGTCTTCGGTCAGGATTTTTACAATATCCAGATAGCCTCTGTGAGCGGCATAATGAATTGCAGTTCTTCCTTTTTCGTCCGTATATTTTACATCTACTTCTTTATTCTGAAGAAGCAATTCGGCTATTTTTCTGTTCCCGTTTTCGCAGGCAATTATAAATGACATTGACATGTATGAGAATTTTAAGTTTATTGTTTCATCAAAAGTTCTACCGTTTTAATTTTCAGATTATCTCCTGAAGCAAGCATTAAGGCAGTTTCATCTTTATCATTAGTAATCGAAATATCGGCTCCCTGTTCTAATAGTAATTTTACTTTTCGGTAGGTTTCTTTTGCCATTTCTGCATCATAGTTAACGTTGTAAGCGCAGACCTTGTGCAAAATGGTATTTCCATGATTGTCTTGTTCATTCACATCCAAAGAAACATTTTCTAAAACCGATTTCAGAATGTCTGATTTCTTTTCGACAATAAAATCAATTCCCGATTTGGGCTGCCCGTAATATTGTGCACAAAAGTTCACATCAGCGCCATCAGACAACAATCTCTCTAAAAACCTGATATCACTTTCTGAACCAGAAACAGAACTGATAAAATTAGTCAATAATGTCCGGCCGTCTTTGTTCACAATATTAAAATCAGGTGAAGAAAATGACGCTAAAGCATCGTACATGTCATAAGAAAACTGTTCCGCAACAGCGTAATAAAAGGCAGTGTTGTCCTGATTGTCTGTTTCGTTTGGATCCGCACCATTTTCAAGTAAGAATAGAATCAATTCTTTTTTATTTCTTTTAACCGCAGCTATAAGCGGAGTAGCGCCAACAATGTTTTTTTCGTTAATGTCAACTCCACTTTCAAGAAGCAATTTGATGTATTCTTTTACTTTTTCAGCATCTAATCCATAAGTATTGAGTGTTTTGAAGATTAAATTTTCGCCGGCATTGTTTTTATATTGGGTATTTGTGCCGAAATCATCAATTAAAACTTTAATGATTTTTGGAGAAATACCTTTTTCAAGGAAATATCCCAGCAAAGTCTGATCGCTGATTTCGTCATTCAGATTGTCCATTTTCGACATTAATTCTTTAAAAAAAGAGATTGATTCTTCGTCATCTTTTAAATAAAGGCACAAAGGAGCAAAAATTGATTTGTCAAAACTGTCCAGCTCGTAGATATCAGTTTCGATGATGCGGGCTTTTATTAGTTTTTCTATAAAATTAATTTCTTTGGCTTCAATTATTTTGGCTGCGATTTGAGAAAAATTGTTTTTAAGATATTGTTCATTAAATTTTTCTCCGTTATTTAAAGATTCTCTGGCCTCGTCAAATTTTCCCTGGAAAAGGAAATTTTCAATCTGGTTTTGTGTTTGCATTTGAATATATTTTAAAAAAATTAAAGTTTAGTTTCAACTCAGGTTTTGTTTGTAATTATGGACTTCACAAACGATGCTGTAAGATAAAACATAAAACTCAGAAATATATTTCAGGATAAAAATTAAAAGTTACATTTTAACCGATAAAACATGCAGAATACAATTTTTAAGCAAAAATATCATAAACCCCAAGCTGACCTCACAGCTGGATTATGAAATACGGAAGATAAAAAACGAATGATATTTTATTTAACAACCCTTTAGTTTTAATCCATAAAATGCAAACTAAAAAAAATACTATCTTTACCGATCAAACGTTTATGAACTTAAGTTGCACTTTTGCAACACTACATATATAATTATGGCATGTACAAGTTGTTCAACCTCAGATGGCGGCGCACCAAAAGGTTGTAAAAATAATGGGACTTGCGGCACCGACAGCTGCAATAAATTAACGGTTTTTGACTGGCTTTCGAACATGAGTCCGTCTAATGGAGAAGCAATTTTTGATTGTGTTGAGGTTCGTTTTAAAAACGGCCGTAAGGAATTTTTTAGAAATACAGAGAAATTAACTTTAAGTATTGGTGATATTGTAGCAACTGTAGCATCACCAGGGCATGATATTGGAATAGTTACATTGACAGGCGAATTGGTAAAAATTCAAATGAAGAAAAAAGGAGTAAATCCGGACAGTAACGAAGTACCTAAAATTTACAGAAAAGCATCTCAAAAAGATATCGATATCTGGTCTGTAGCACGTGATCGTGAAGAACCAATGAAAGTTCGTGCACGTGAACTGGCAATTCAGCATAAACTGGAAATGAAAATTTCGGATATTGAATTTCAGGGAGACGGATCAAAAGCAACATTTTACTACACCGCAAATGATCGTGTCGATTTCAGAATGCTGATTAAGGATTTTGCTAAAGAATTCAGTACAAGAGTCGAAATGAAACAAGTTGGTTTCCGTCAGGAAGCAGCTCGTTTAGGCGGAATTGGCTCTTGCGGAAGAGAACTTTGCTGTTCGACCTGGTTAACAGATTTTAGAAGTGTCAATACATCGGCGGCTCGTTACCAGCAGTTATCATTGAATCCGCAAAAATTAGCAGGACAATGCGGGAAACTAAAATGCTGTCTAAACTATGAGTTAGATACTTACATGGACGCATTAAAAGATTTTCCGGATTATGATACTAAACTGATTACGGAAAAAGGTGATGCAGTTTGCCAGAAACAGGATATTTTTAAAGGATTAATGTGGTTTGCTTATACTAATAATTTTGCAAACTGGCATGTTTTGAAAATAGATCAGGTAAAAGAAATCATTGCCGAAAACAAACAAAAAAACAAGGTTTCTTCTTTGGAAGATTTCGCTATAGAAGTAACTTTAGAACCTGAAAAAGACTTCAATAATGCAATGGGTCAGGAAAGTTTAACCCGTTTTGACCAGCCTAAAAAGAAGAAAAAGCCAAACCGCAAACGTAAACCAAATGCTGAAGCGGCTACTGTTGGTGCTCCGCAGAAACCACTACAGGAAAAAAATACCAATAACGCGAAACCTGCCGGAAATAATAATGCGAACAATGGTAACAATTTGATTAAACCAAACAACCCAAATAAGCAAAATCATAAGAAAAAGCATAATTCGAATAAAAACAACGCGAATAAGCCTAGTTCAAATGAGAATAAACCAGCTGAACCAAGAAAACCTATAATTATTACTAAAAATGAGAATAAAAAATAGCGGAATTCTTTTTTTGGCAGCTATACTTCTTTTTTCATGTGATAAAAAAAGAGTATTTGATGAGTACAAATCCGTTGGAAGTGCCTGGCACAAAGACAGTATTGTAACCTTCGATCTGCCGGTTTTAGACTCCACAAAAAGATACGATTTATTTGTAAATGTGCGCGACAACAACAATTATCCTTTCAGTAATTTGTTTTTAATTGTAGCTATCGAAATGCCAAACGGATTTACGAAAGTTGATACATTAGAATATCAAATGGCAAATCCTGACGGAACACTTTTAGGAAATGGTTTTTCGGATATTAAAGAAAGCAAACTGTATTTAAGAGAAAATGTTAAGTTTAGGGGCAAATACAAAGTGCACATCAAACAAGCCGTAAGACAATCAGGAAAAATTCCGGGAGTTCAGGAATTAGAAGGTATTACAGATGTAGGTTTTAGAATAGAACAAAAAGATCAGAAATAGTTATGGCTGCTAAAAAAAACAATCAAACAAACAGTACAAAGGATATTAAATACTATCAAAAAAAATTCTGGAGAATCTTTGCTTATGGATTATTAGGTGTTTTGGCCTTTTTTCTATTTGCGTCATGGGGACTTTTTGGTTCGATGCCTTCTTTTGAAGATTTAGAAAATCCGGATTCTAATCTGGCTACTGAAATCATTTCTTCAGATGGAGTGGTAATTGGTAAGTACTTTAAAACCAATAGATCTCAGCTTAAATATTCAGATTTGCCAAAAAATCTGGTAGATGCTTTGGTAGCTACCGAAGATGCCCGTTTTTATGAGCATTCAGGTATTGATGGCCGTGGAACTTTGCGTGCTGCTTTTTCTCTGGGGACCAATGGAGGAGCCAGTACCATTACGCAACAATTAGCAAAACAGTTATTTCATCGCGGAGGATCCAGTTTTCTGCCTTTTCGAATAGTACAAAAAATAAAAGAATGGATTATTGCTATCCGTCTCGAAAGACAATATACCAAAAATGAAATTTTGGCGATGTACTGTAATGTATATGATTTTGGAAACTACGCAGTTGGGGTAAGTTCAGCGGCTCAAACCTATTTTTCTAAAGATCCTAAGGACTTAACTATAGACGAATCAGCAATTTTAGTTGGAATGTTTAATAATTCCTCTCTTTACAATCCGTTGCGAAATCCTGAAGGAGTTAAAAACCGTCGTGATGTGGTATTGGGCCAAATGGTGAAAGCCAAAATGATTACGGAGGCTCAAAAAGAAAAATATAAGGCATTACCAATAGCTTTGAAATTTAAATTAGAAAGCCACCGTGAGGGTATGGCAACTTATTTTAGGGAATATCTTCGTGATTACATGAAAAAGTGGATGGCAGACAACAAAAAACCAGATGGATCTGATTATGATATTTATAAAGATGGTTTAAAAATCTACACCACTATAGATTCAAGAATGCAGGCCCATGCCGAAGAGGCGGTTGCAGAGCACATGAAAAATTTGCAACAGCAGTTTTTTATTGAAATGAAGACCAATAAAAATGCCCCTTTCGTAAATATTACAAAAGCTGAAACCGACAGAATCATGATGCAGGCTATGAAGAATTCTGTTCGTTGGGCTCAAATGAAGGAAATGGATAAGAGTGAAGATGATATTATTGCATCTTTCAAGGTAAAAACAAAAATGAGAGTCTTTACCTGGAAAGGAGAGCGCGATACTACCATGACACCATTGGATTCTATTCGTTATTACAAACACTTTTTGCAGTCGGGCTTAATGGCGATGGAACCGCAAACAGGTGCAATTAAAGCATGGGTTGGCGGAATCAATTATAAATATTTCCAATACGATCACGTAGGGCAGGGAGCAAGACAGGTAGGATCTACTTTTAAACCGTTTGTTTATGCGACAGCTATTGAGCAATTGAATATGTCCCCTTGTGATTCCATTTTAGACGGACCGTTTATGATTCGTAAAGGGCGTCATCATGTTACAGAAGACTGGGAGCCAAGAAACTCTGATTACAGATATCGCGGAATGGTTACTTTAAAACAAGCTTTAGCAGCTTCAATCAATACCGTTTCTGCAAAATTAATTGACAGAACAAGTCCGGAAGCTGTTGTAGAACTTACACGAAAATTAGGTGTTAAAACTGAAATTCCGGTCCAGCCTTCCATCGCATTAGGAGCTGTTGATATTACTGTTGAAGATATGGTTGCCGCATACAGTACATTCGCAAATCAGGGTGTGTATGTAAAACCTCAGTTTTTAAGCCGTATTGAAAATAAAAGCGGGGAGGTTATTTATGAACCAATTCCAGAATCGCATGACGTTTTAAATAAAGATATAGCGTTTGCTGTAATCAAGTTGCTTCAGGGAGTTACAGAAACCGGTTCGGGTGCACGTTTGCGTACGCAGGGCGGAGGTAACGGAGACAATCGCTGGACAGGTTATCCATATATGTTTACAAATCCTATTGCGGGTAAAACCGGTACAACACAAAATCAGTCTGATGGATGGTTTATGGGAATGGTTCCAAATCTGGTTACCGGAGTGTGGGTAGGCTGTGAGGACCGTTCAGCCCGTTTCAAAAGTTTAACTTATGGTCAGGGAGCTACAGCTGCATTGCCGGTTTGGGCTTACTTTATGAAAAAATGTTATGCCGATCCGGCACTTCAGGTTTCAAAAGCAGAATTTGAACGTCCGGCGAATCTTTCCATTAAAGTAGATTGCTATACCAGACCCGCTGCTGTAGTAAAAGACTCGACTCAGACAGAACAAAATACAGATGAGTTCGAACTATAGTTTTAGCTTTTTTAAAATATAAAAAATATCCTTTTGTTGATATCTTAAATCAGATAAATACAAAAGGATATTTTTTTGATGGATGTAGATTTATTTTTACGAAATCGTTATAATTTAATCTAAAAATCTTATTTTTATCAAAACTACTCAGTAATAAAGACAGTTTGTTATGATTACAAAAAAAGTAAACAATGTCCAGGAAGCTATAACAGGTATCGAATCCGGAATGACCATCATGTTTGGCGGATTTGGTCTTTGCGGAATTCCTGAAAATACCATTGCAGCCTTAGTTAAAACCCAGATTTCAGATTTAACCTGTATTTCCAATAATGCAGGTGTTGACGATTTTGGTTTAGGATTGCTTCTTCAGAAGAAACAAATCAAAAAGATGATTTCCTCTTATGTGGGTGAAAATGCGGAGTTCGAACGTCAGATGCTTTCTGGTGAATTAGAAGTTGAGCTCACACCTCAGGGAACTTTAGCAGAAAGATGCCGTGCCGCTCAGGCTGGAATTCCCGCTTTTTTTACACCTGCAGGTTACGGTACCGAAGTTGCAGAAGGAAAAGAAGTACGTGAATTCAACGGAAAAATGCACATTATGGAAGAAGCTTTCAAAGCCGATTTTGCCATTGTAAAAGCATGGAAAGGAGATGAAGCCGGAAACCTGATTTTCAAAGGAACAGCCAGAAATTTTAACGCCTGTATGGCCGGTGCAGCAAAAATTACGATTGCTGAGGTAGAAGAATTAGTTCCTGTTGGAACTCTGGATCCGAATCAAATTCATATACCGGGCATAATGGTACAGCGTATTTTTCAGGGCGAAAAGTTTGAGAAGAGAATTGAGCAACGTACTGTTCGCCTAAAGAATTAGATAATGAGATAATTTGTCAATTAGATAATTCTTTATGTGTGTTTTAAATTATCTAATTATCAAATTGGCAGATTTAGAAATTGAGATGATGGGACAATTAGATAATTAACCAGATTGTGGAGAACATTATCTAATTATCAAATTGGCTAATTGGCACATTTAGAAATTGACACATTAAAATTATGGGACTTAGTAAAGAAGATATAGCAAAACGAATTGCAAAGGAAGTTAAAGACCGTTATTTTGTCAATCTGGGTATCGGGATTCCGACATTGGTAGCGAATTACGTGCGTGAGGATATTTCGGTAGAGTTTCAAAGTGAAAACGGAGTTTTGGGTATGGGGCCTTTCCCTTTTGCCGGAGAAGAAGATGCCGATATTATCAATGCAGGAAAGCAAACCATTACGACGCTTCCGGGAGCGAGTTTCTTTGATTCGGCTTTTAGTTTCGGAATGATCCGAAGCCAGAAAGTGGATCTGACAATTTTGGGTGCAATGGAGGTTTCTGAAAATGGTGACATTGCCAACTGGAAAATTCCGGGCAAAATGGTAAAAGGAATGGGAGGTGCTATGGATTTGGTGGCTTCCGCCGAAAATATCATCGTTGCCATGATGCATGTTAACAAAGCAGGAGAATCAAAAATTCTAAAAAAATGTACTTTACCATTAACGGGCGTAGGCTGCGTTAAAAAGGTCGTAACTGAGCTTGCTGTTCTCGAAGTAACAGAAAAAGGTTTTAAGCTCTTAGAACGTGCGCCAGGAGTTTCTGTCGAGAACATCATCACTTCAACCGAAGCTGATTTGATAATTGAGGGGGAAATTCCGGAAATGGTATTTTAAATAAATGCTAAAATGAACTTAGCTAAATATTGGATTAAAAGCCAAAATGCAGATAAATTAGTTTGTCAAAAAAATACCTTAAATTTGACGATTAATATTTAAGAAGAATAATGAGTTATTACGATAGAATTACAGAATTAACGAGAAATATTCCTACTACTCTAGTAGATTTTGCTTTACCTCGAAAGCAAGCAAATTCTCCTACTCAAGCAACATCTAATTTTATTACAAACAAAGAACAGGGTGATTGGGCTGAAGATTTAATTACTAGGGCAATTAATGAAAATTCAAAGAACTTTATTGCAGTTAAATATGGTAAATCAGATGATTTGGTTGCAGGTGAATTAGGTTTTGATAAATTCTATAAAGAATTCCAAATAGAATTGGATACTATCGGTAAGCGACCAGACTTATTGATATTTAAAAAGGAAGATTTTGATGATTCATTAGGATTAAATATTAGCCAACTGCCACACGCTGAAATAACTGAATATGTAAAAAAAGCAATTGCTGGAATTGAAGTTAGGTCAAGTGCTTTTTTAATTGACCAATACGAATTAGCAATGCAAGCCAGGACAGAAAGATTTGCACAAATTGCACTAAATACAAAAGAATTAATCCTTTCTGAATATATTGACATATTAGAAAATCATCCAGTTCGCAGTACATATATTCCAATTTTAAATAGCATTACTCCTACAACTTTAAACGCAATAGATTTTAGAGTTCCAAGCTGGAGTTCAAATGAGCGATTAATGGAGGTTAAAGCGCTTTTTTCAAAATTGAAAGTTGCATTGAAAGAAATTCAGAAAAGAGATTATCTTTCTATAACTCCAAAGGTAGAGGATATTAAAGTTGTTTATAAATGGATTGAAACATTTCATGTACCTCATTTTTATTTTCAAGTTTTTTTCGATAAAGCATATGGCATTTCATTTGAACAAATTTTAGAAATCATTTCAAATAGTGATAATGAAGGAACCATATTTTCTGTCGAAAAAGATACAGGAAATCAAAATAAAACAACTATTAAAATTAAATCTAAATCAGGAATTCCGATCGCATCAAAAGTTGATGAACCATTACATCAGAGTGTTAGAAAGGAAATGGATAGAGGTCGTCTTTTATTTTATGTAACTTTTAAAGGGGGAACCGCTTATCTTGATATTGATAATTTAAGAGAAATTTTAGGAATTGAAGAAATAGAATTTTAATGGTTGATACACAACAAAATATTATCAGTAATGCAATTGAAGGCGATTATTCTAAATCAGTTTCATTAAAGCATCGTAAAAAATTTGCTCAATTTTTTACGCCATTTCCTGTTGCAAATTTGATGGCAAAATGGATTCTTGGAAATGATAATTTAAAAACGGTTTTGGATCCAGCTTTTGGTTTAGGCGTATTTGCAAGAGCCTTATTGAGTCAAAATAAAAATATTAAAATTAAAGGGTTTGATATTGACGAACATATTTTTTACCAAGCTTTAAATTTATTTGAAGATTATAAAAATGTTTCAATTCATTTACAGGATTATATGTTTAATGATTGGAATAGTAAATACGATGGAATTATATGCAATCCTCCTTATTTCAAGTTTCATGACTATGATAATAAAAATGTATTAAAAGAAATAGAAATAAATTTAAATTGCAAACTAAATGGTTTTACAAATTTATATACATTATTCCTTCTAAAGTCTATTTTTCAATTAAGCGAAAACGGAAGAGCTGCATACATTATTCCTTCGGAATTTCTTAATTCAGATTATGGTAAACTTATTAAGTCATACTTAATAAAAAGTAAAACATTAAGGCATATAATAGTTGTCGATTTTAAAGAAAATGTTTTTGATGATGCTATGACTACTGCATCAATCATTTTGTGTGCAAATGATAAAAAATCTACTCAAGTTTGTTTTAGCAATGTTCAATCAATTAAAGACTTGGGTAAAATCGAAGAACTAATAAATAGTTATCCTGTTTCTAAAAATTCCGAACAGATTTTTAAATTTTCAGATCTTAATCCTGAAATAAAATGGAAAGCTTACTATCAGAAACAAAATTCAATTAAATTCAAAAACCTTGTTCCATTTTCCCTATATGGAAAAGTTGTGCGAGGTATTGCAACTGGCGCAAACGATTATTTCACTTTCAATATTTCAAAAGCAAAAGAACATTCAATTGATGAGAAATATCTACTACCATGTATATGTAAGTCGATAAATTCACAGAAAGCGTTTTTTAATATTTCCGATTATAAAAAATTACGCGATGATGATAAAACAGTTTTTTTATTGAATGCGATCAATTCTAATGATGTCAATGTTTTGAAATACTTAGAAAAAGGGAAAAACGAAGATATTGATAAGAAATTTCTTACTTCAAGAAGAAATCCATGGTTTTCAATAGAGAATCGACCTCCGGCACCCATTTGGGTTTCAGTATTTAACAGAAAAGGTTTAAGATTTATTAGAAATGAAGCAAATATTTCAAATTTGACTACTTTTCACTGTATCTATCCAAAACAAAATTCTCTCTTCCAAAGTACTGATATAGATTTGCTTTTTGCTTATCTATTGACAAATACTGCAAAGCAAATTTTTGCTGACAATAGTCGTGAATATGGAAATGGTTTACAAAAGTTTGAACCAAACGACTTAAACAAGGGAAAAATGTTGGATATAGCAAGTCTCAAAGAAAATACTAAAAAAGAAATTATTGATCTGTATAACCATTATAAAGTGAAAGTTGAAAAAAAACAGGATGGAGAAAACTATTTATGTGATATAGATAAAATCTTAATAAAAAATTTTACATAACAATAATTTTTAACTAGGAAGATAAATTTTACAAATTAGTAATTTATAACAGAAGTCTCGACTTTATAAAATTATAGAGTTTGCCGCCGTTTAAACGTTAAAAAACCAAAGCCTCCCAATCAACGAGCTTTATTGTATCTTTAGATAGTACAAAAATATTATCTTAAGGGATTTCTTCTTTCCTTGCTAGTACTTTGGTTTTCATGAAAACTAACCCTTAGCCCAGATGGAAACGGCATCCTTTTGTGGCGGGGTTCTCCACAAAAGATACAGTGTACAGCTGGAATAGCTTCAAACATTGCGTACATTCCAAATAATAATCAATCAAACCCTCCCGAAACACTTATTTTTTGTCCTGTAATCCACGAAGCATCATCAGAAGCCAGAAAAACAGAAAGTTTCGAGATGTCTTTTGGCTGACCCACTCTTCCAAAAGGAGTATTGGCTACAATGTATTGCTCCATTTCTGTTCCTAAAACCGGATTACCAGCAGTTTCGGTTGGTCCCGGCAAAATAGAATTCACACGAATTTTTTTTGCGCTTAATTCTTTTGATAATGTTCTTGTTATAGAATCTACAGCACTTTTTGTCGCAGAATATAATACCGTCATAGGTGTGGCTTTTATACTGGCAACCGAACTGATATTAACTATGCTTCCGCCATTTTCATTAAAGTATTTCAAAGCTTCCTGAATCGGTAAAATGGTTCCCAGAACATTGCTGTCAAACTGACGGCGAAATTCTTCTACGGTAATCATTTCCAAAGGTTCAAATTTGTACACTCCGGCATTATTAATCAGCGTATCTATTTTTCCGAAAGCTTTGTGGGTTTCTTCAAATAATCTCTGGACATCTGTGCTTTTGGTCACATCGGCCTGAATGGTTATGGCTGTACCTCCGTTTTCAATAATGGCTGCCGATAAAGTTTCAGCGGCATTTTTATCAGATAAATAATTTACGACAACTTTCGCACCTTCCTTTGCCATTTCTAATGCTATTTCAGCACCAATTCCTTTTGATGCTCCTGTAACCACGGTTACCTTGTTTTTTACTTTGCTCATTGTTTTACTATTTTTCTGGAGTAAAAGTAGAGGGTAGCAAAAACAAAAAAGTTGACATAAGGCAAGAAATCAGATTTTTGCCCTGATCCTGCTTAAGGTATGCGGCGTTATGCCCAGAAATAATGCAATCTGATTCTGCGGAACGCGCTGAATTATAGAAGGCTGCCTTAGCAACAATTTGGCATATTTAGTTTCGGCATCATCGATAAGCATTTCGCTTTTTAGCTTAAACTTTTCGATAAAAGCCTTTTCTTTTAAGAGATGAACGATTTTCGAAAAGTTAGTAATTTCTTTTTCAAATAAGTCAAAAGCAGAACTTGTAATAGTAACAACTCTACAATCTGTTACCGCTACAACTGATTCATCAGAAGGTGTTTTATCTGAAAAACTTTCCATTGCAACTGCAAAATGTCCCTCGCTTGTAAAGTACGGAATGTACTCATTTCCTCCAAAATCTACTTTCATCACTTTCAAAACGCCTTCGAGAACAAAACCGATTTTAGTACAGATTTTGCCCTGTTCACAGTATTTTTCTCCTTTTTTCAGGGTTTCTGTAAACAAATGCTGTTTCATAAATGTTTGTTCTTCTTCTGAAATAGGAAGGATGGAGTTGAAAATAGTGATTAACGGATTCATGGTTTAGATAGAAAATGAGTTTTTAAAGGCATAAAAATACCGCAAATTCGCCAATTTTAATCTTTCATATTAGAATATGGAAGATTAAATACTTTTTAGGCTGTAATCTCAAAAAATTATAATATTTTGTGGAAAATATTTGTAAATAAAAAATCCTGTCAGTGAATAGAATTCGTTGACAGGATTTTTTTTTAATTTTTCCGTATTATAAATTTTCAAAGAAATCATTCCCCTTATCATCTGTAATGATAAATGCAGGGAAATCTTTTACAGTGATTTTTCGAACCGCTTCCATTCCTAATTCTTCAAAATCAACTACTTCTACTTTCAGGATATTGTCCTGAGCCAAGATAGCAGCAGGCCCTCCGATAGAACCCAAATAGAATCCACCGTATTTGCTGCAGGCATCCGTCACTTGTTTCGTACGGTTTCCTTTAGCCAGCATGATCATACTTCCGCCATGTTTCTGGAATTCATCAACATACACGTCCATACGTCCTGCAGTTGTTGGTCCAAAACTTCCAGAAGCCATTCCCTCAGGGGTTTTTGCAGGTCCGGCGTAATACACAGGGTGATTTTTAAAGTACTCCGGCATTGGTTTTCCGGCGTCTAATAATTCTTTGATTTTTGCATGTGCGATATCACGAGCCACAATAACAGTTCCGTTCAGTTTTAAACGGGTTTTGATTGGGTATTGGGATAGTTTTGATAAAATATCTGCCATTGGCTGATCTAAATCAATCTCAACCGGAGCTTCTAAATGCGGAGCAGTTTCCGGTAAGAATTGTTTTGGATTCGTTTCTAACTGCTCAAGGAAGATTCCGTCTTTGGTGATTTTTCCTTTGATATTTCGGTCTGCTGAACAGGAAACTCCCAATCCAACCGGGCAGGAAGCTGCGTGACGAGGCAAACGGATTACACGTACATCATGCGTAAAATATTTTCCTCCAAACTGCGCTCCAATTTCACTTTCCTGACAGATTTTCTGAACACGTTCTTCCCACTCTAAATCACGGAACGCCTGACCGGCCATGTTTCCTGAAGTAGGCAGATTGTCAAAATAACCCGCAGATGCTTTTTTAACTGTAGCTAAAGTAGCTTCAGCAGAAGTTCCTCCAATTACCAAAGCCAAATGGTAAGGAGGGCAAGCAGAAGTTCCTAAATCTTTGATTTTTGCACGAATGAAAGCATCAAGAGATTTGTCGTTTAACAATGATTTTGTTTGTTGGTACAAATAGGTTTTGTTGGCAGATCCGCCTCCTTTTGCCATGAATAAAAACTCATAAGAAGCTCCTTTTTTGGCGTAAATATCAATTTGTGCCGGAAGATTTGAACCCGAATTTTTTTCTTCAAACATCGAAATCGGAACAATCTGCGAATATCTTAAATTGCGTTTTTGGTACGTATTGAAAATTCCTTTGCTTAACCATTCAGCATCATCAACTCCGGTAAAGATGCTTTCACCTTTCTTTGCCATAACGATTGCTGTTCCGGTATCCTGGCAGCTTGGTAATTGTCCTTCGGCAGCAACAGATGCATTTTGAAGTAAATTGTAAGCCACAAAACGATCATTGTCTGTCGCTTCCGGATCATCAAGAATGTTTCTTAGTTTTTGTAAATGTGTTGTTCTCAACATGAACGACACATCTGTTAAGGCTTCTTCAGCTAATAATTCTAATCCTTTTGGATCAACAAGAAGAACTTCTTTGTCTCCAAATTTTTCAAGTTGTACAAAATCTGAAGTAATTTTTCGGTATTGTGTTTCGTCTTTTAAAATAGGATAGGGATCCTGGTATATAAAATCAATCATTTCTTTGTTTTTGGCAAAGTTAAAAATTATTTACCTAAGAAAGAATTTGAATTATATACGTTTAGGAACTTTATTGTTGATTATGAAACGCATTGAAATTTATAAAGTTTGGGATTATTTTATATGATCCGTTCCTATGGAACTTAATAAAAGATTCAAATCTGATTTCAACGGATTAAAATCCGTTGCTACAATATGATTTGTTCCTCCGGAACTTTCTAAAATGTTGAAATTTTAAATAATCCAATAAAGATTTTATACAATACAAAAATGAAAGGTGATTTAGTTGCTACAATATGATTCATTCCTAAGGAATTTTTCAAAATTTTAAAGAGCCATCGGCTCGATCAATATTGTAGGGCCGGATTTTAATCCGGTTAAATTATGCAATGTTAATTAAGAACCGTAGGTTCGATTTATATTAAGTTGCTACAATATGATTTGTTCCTCTGGAACTTTCTAAAATGTTGAAATTTTAAATAATCCAATTAGGATTTTATACAATACAAAAATGATAGGTGATTTAGTTGCTACAATATGATTCATTCCTAAGGAATTTTTCAAAATTTTAAAGAGCCATCGGCTCGACCAATATTGTAGGGCCGGATTTTAATCCGGTTAAATTATGTAATGTTAATTAAGAACCGTAGGTTCGATTTATATTAAGCCATTGAAAATATATTTTTCATCAAAAGGGATTTTGAATTTATCCAAAAATTGCAAATATTCTTCTTTGAAAGTTTGTTTTTTATGATGCTCTTTTTGATTTTCAATGTATTTGTATACAGAATCGATTTGAGATTGACTGTATGAAAATGCTCCGTAGCCTTCCTGCCAGGAAAACTTTGTTTTGGTTAATTGATTGTCGTTTATATATTTTGAAGATTTTGCTTTTACAGTTTTCATTAATTCAGAAAGAGAAATGGCTGGTTTGAGTGCAAATAAGCAATGTACATGGTCTTCCACTCCATTTATTATTATCGTTTTACAGCCAGTTTCATTAATCAAATTGCCAATAACACCAAGTAATTTAGATCTCCATTCTTCTTCAATCACTGCATTTCTATATTTTACCGCAAAAACTACCTGAATATAGATTTGATGATATGTGTTTGCCATTTTAATTTTTGACAAAGTAAATCATTCTATAACATTATTTGTAATATTTAACTTTCTTTTTTTTTATCTTGTATGATTCGTTCCTACGGAACTTTATATTGGATTCTTATTATAATCAACGGATTAAAATCCGTTGCTACAATATGATTTGTTCCTCCGGAACTTTCTAAAATGTTGAAATTTTAAATAATCCAATAAGGATTTTATACAATACAAAAATGATAGGTGATTTAGTTGCTACAATATGATTCATTCCAAAGGAATTTTCAAAATTTTAAAGAGCCATCGGCTCGACCAATATTGTAGGACCGGATTTTAATCCCGTTTTAATGAACGCAACAGAAAGAGATCCGTAGGATCGACCCATATTCGAAGATTTAAAAAAACCAGGTCGCCACAAAAATCGCCGTAATCACACAAATTAAATCCACTAAAAGCATCGTACCCAAAGCGTAACGGGTATTTTTAATATTTACCGAACCAAAGTAAACCGCAATTACATAAAACGTACTTTCGGCACTACATTGAAAAATACTGCTCAGTCTTGCTGTTAACGAATCCGCACCAAAAGTATTCATTGAATCAATTAAAAATCCTCTTGATCCTGCAGAGCTGAAAGGGCGCAGCATGGCTACAGGCAGCGCATTGGTAATTTCTTTGCTCACGCCCATATTCGAAAAGATAAATCCGATAGCATCACTGATAATTTCGAACAGACCGCTGTTTCTGAATAACGAAATAGCAACCAGCATTCCCAAAACATAAGGAAAAATAGTAACTCCGGTTTTAACGCCATTGTTTGCTCCTACTACAAAAGTGTCAAAAACAGTCGTTTCGGCTTCTTTGAATTTTTTTTCATGGATAAATGAAAATATCAACGTGAAAGCAATTATCGCAACCAATATTAATCCCGAAAGATTCGAAGTGAAATAGTTTTTTCCAATTAAATCCAAATGGTTCACATACATCAATAATCCAATAATAGCCGCAATTAAAGTCATTAAACCAATAAGAAGCGAAGCACTTTTAAAATTGATTTTTTGTTTCACACCGACAATCAGGAAAGCAGCGATTGTTCCGATAAATGATGTAATAATACAAGGCAGCATCACATCGGCTGGATTACTGGCATTGGCAGCGGCACGATACCCGATAATTGAAGTCGCAATCAAAGTCAAACCCGAAGCGTGAAGACACATAAACATAATTTGTGCATCACTGGCTTTGTCTTTTTCGGGGTTTATTTCCTGTAAACTCTCCATGGCCTTGAGTCCAAATGGTGTTGCAGCCGAATCCAAGCCTAAGAAATTTGCAGCAAAGTTTAAGGTCATATACGATATCGAAGGGTGATTTTTAGGAATACTCGGAAATACTTTTACAAATACCGGACTTAGGACTTTAGCTAAATTTCCGGAAGCTCCTGAAACGATTAGGAGTTCCATTAATCCGCAGAAGAAGGCCAGATAAGCAATCAATGGCAGAATTAAATCAACGAGAGTGCTTTTACAGGTTGGTAATAAACCGTCTGATTTTTGAAGCCCGCTGTAGATTTTTACAGTTTTGTTTTTGTAAACATAAGTCGTGTCAGAATTTAGGGTGTCACGATTGACAATCATGGTCTGCTCCGGAGCGGTTTTAATACTGTCTTTGATGAAAGCGGGAAGTTGCTCAACGTATTTTTCAGAAACCAAAATCGGATCATCTTTCTTTCCATTCAAAACAGAATCAATCGTATAGGTATTCGCAGTAAATAAGCTTACCACAATGAACACAATCGAAGAAATAAAAATCGTTAACCAAAATCTGCTTAATACCATAATTGTAATTTTTTGTAAATGTAATAAATCAATTGTAATGACAATTGCAAAAGTCAATTTCGTGGTTTAAAGCAAATTGATTTAGGTAGTTTTTTGAATTTTATTCAATAAAAATTTTCGTTTCAAGATAATTTTCGAAAGATTTTATTCCTTCGAAAAGAATTTGTTTTTTGCTCATTTCGGTTTTATCGAAAAAGTCGGTTTCAATTTTGACATGATCTTTTTTGATGGTTCTTTTCCAGGTTCCGATGACCTTTCCGTTTTCTACAATTGTCGGTTTAAAAATGCCGTTTTTGGTAAAAGCTCTCGGTTGATGTTCTAATAAAATCGAAGATTCGCGATTTTTATACGAAATTAAATATTCATCAAAAGCGGCAAGAAAATGTACGCTTTCGTGGAAATTATCTGGATTAGGATAGTCTTTTCTGAACCAATATTGCTGATTATCAATAGTAATATTGTTTAATTGCAACGAAATTGCATTAATTGCGGATTTGCAAATTGTTGTAGAAAAACCGCACCAATGTGAAAAATCTGCAACTGTTGCCGGACCCCGGCTTTCAAAATAACGCTGGGCAAGTTTAGCCAAAGCTTCTTCTTTGGTTAATTTGTTTTTTGGTTTAGGAACTCGTTCTTCTAGTAAAGCATACGTCATTTTTTTGCCTTTCATTTTGCCATTGCAGACTACGCCATCCAATTCCGCATACATCATGATCAGAACAGGACTTAATTTATAATCGCCGGAAAAATTTTTAACATTAAGTTCCTGTATGATTTCTTCCCGGGTTAAATGATTGTTTCCGGCCAGTATTTTTTCTATTGCTGAGTTGATCTTGTCAAATTCTTTTTCGTCACAGCCATATTTTTTCGTTTCGGCAAGAATAATGCGTTTCACCTGTGGTCCGGAAACATCGAGCATCCAGTAAATATCTTCGGCAACAACCAAATGCCAGGTTGGCCGTAAAATATGGGTACGGATTATTTTTCCGGAATTAATGGCTTCTTCAATCTCTTTTTCAGTAGCATCACAGCGGGAACCAATCGCCCATTTTGCCATGGCATAATCCTGAGCCTGCATGGCACCTAGATGTCTGACAATTTCTTGCGGTGAAGAAGGACTTGTTTTGTCTAATTTTTGGGAAGCAAGTCTAAGATGTGAAATTTCCTCGTGCGTCATTTGAAACATTTTTTTAAACCATGTAAGTTATGTAAGTTCATTTAAATTTTACTTTTCAAAACCTTAGTAGCTTAGTATCTCAGAACCTTAGTAACTCAAAAATAAACTATATATGAAAAATTTCTTCCTCAATCAATAAATCTTCCCTTCGCAAACGAAGGAAAATCTGTGCTACGGCAATCGTATCTTTTTCGCAATAGGTTACAATTCGGTCAATGTCTTTTTCCACATAATACACATGTGCCACCTGACTTCCGTCGATATCGCCTTTTGGAGAAGGAATGTCAAGAATTTTGGTCAGTAATTTTAAAGAAGTAAAGTGTTTGTAATCACCAAACTTCCATAATTCTAAAGTGTCCAGATGTGGAATTTCCCATGGTTTTTTACCGAATAAATTCAGTTTGTCCGGAATTGCAATTTGGTTGATAATCATTCTGCGTGCGAGAAAAGGAATATCAAATTCTTTGGCATTGTGTCCGCATAAAAGGTGCTGTGGCTGATTGAAGTGATTGTTCAGCAGATTATTAAAATCTTTCAGGATCTTTTTTTCTTCTCCAAAAAAAGAAGTTACCCTAAAATTCCGAATATCTCCCCGAATCGTAAAATATCCAACGGAAATGCAGATTATCTTTCCAAACTCAGCCCAGATTCCGGCACGATCGTAGAATTCTTCAGGAGTAAAATCATCTTTTCGCTGATATTGCGTTTTTAAATCCCAAAGTGACTGCATTTCCGGATCTAGCGAATTGAAGTTTTCTTCTTCAGGAACAGTTTCTATATCAAGAAATAAAATGTTGTTCAGGTTTATTTTTTCAATCATTTTTGGAGACTTCTTAGATATTTAGATTGTTAGACTTTGTTAGATTCTTTTTGCAAATATGCGTAAAATTCTTACTATTATTAAATTTATTTTATGAATTTACAATTAACACCTAGCTTGTCTGCTTCTTCTAAGAAATATTTAGCTGAATTTTCATCAGCAATTTCCAGAATTATTTGAATGTCATCTAAAAGATTGTCTAAATTAGTTTTAGCTTCTTTCAAACCTATTCCTAGTATTTCATTTTGCAATTTTACAAATGAAATTCCTTTTATACCTTCTCTCCAGCTTTCTAAAACTATTTTTGCCATAATGAATGAGTTATAATTGTAACTAAAACAAACTTTGCTGTGCAGAAGGATTTTCATGTTCCAGAAGCCATTTTTTGCGCCAAATTTCACCGGCATAGCCCGTAAGCGAACCGTTCGTGCCAATAACCCGATGGCAGGGAACCACAATCCAAAGCGGATTTTTACCATTTGCAGAGGCCACAGCCCGAATCGCTTTTACATCGCCAAGCTTTTTAGTCTGATCCATATAGCTGACTGTTTTTCCATAGGGAATCTCGAGTAAGGCGTTCCAGACTTTATGTTGAAATTCGGTTCCTTTTGGGTTTAGTTTTAAGTCAAAATCGGTTCTTTTGCCTTCGAAATATTCGTTTAACTGCGAAACAACTTCCTGTAAAACTCCGGGAATAGTTTCTGAGACTTGATTTGTTCCAACATCAGAAACAGAAATTACCGAAATACCGTTACCATCTCCAATGATTTTGGTGATTCCCAGCGGTGAATTGATATAAACTGTTTCCATAATTTTGGTTTTTAACCGCAAAGACACAAAGGGTTTACGCAAAGTTCGCTAAAATTTTTGAACCATATAAGTGATGTAAGTTCATTTAATTTTTTCCTGTTAGCTAACCCAATTGTCATCTGAGCGGAGTCTAAAGCTTATGAAAACAAAAAGGGCTTCGACTCCGCTCAGCCTGAAATAATATGCTTTTAATAATTTTCTAATTGAAATTTATAGTTTAGATTATTTTCAATTTTTGCACTTGAAATAACCTTTTTTACATTTGACTTTTCAGGCCTGAACTTCGGCAAAGTCAGGTTTTGTTCTTTTGCTTTTTGTGTATAATAATCCTTTCTGGTTGGGTGAAATGGCGCAACGGCATTAAAAACATCATTCCATTTTGACTGGTTTATAATTTCTTCGATGATGCTGATGCAGTCCTTTTGATGAATCAGGTTTATGGGAGCATCTGCATTTGCTAAGTTTTCTTTTCCTGACAAAGAAGTAACTGGATGACGGTCCTCACCAATTAATCCGCCGAAACGCAGAATAGTCGTTTCGAAATTTTGATTTTCTTGAAGAAGCTTTTCAGCTAAAACCAATTGTTTTCCGCTTTCAGTATCTGGATTCGGTTTAGTTTCTTCAGTTACAGAATCATTATTATCACCATAAACGGATGTTGAACTCACAAAAAGCACTTTCTTAACCGTCGATTTTTCTATAAAAGGAATCAGGTTTTTGATCTTTTCGACAAAAACTTTCTTTTCAGAATCCGGATTGACAGCTCTCAGTTTTGGTGGAATATCAATAATAAGGACTTCGCTTTCCGCTAAAAAATCATTGATGTTTTCAGAGACACTTTCGCTTTCAAGCGTAACCAAAAACGGATTTATCCTGGCTTCTTTTAAAATCGAAATTTTATTCTCTGAAGTTGTGGATCCATTTACTGAATTTCCTTTTTCAATTAATCTTTTTGCTAAAGGAAGTCCGAGCCAGCCACAGCCTAATATGCTTACTTTTGTCATTTTTTTGAGATTTAATTAATAATCTCGCAAAGTCGCAAAGTTTGTCATTTCGAGGAACGAGAAATCGCAGTAGAAATTCGGCAAAGATTGGCGCTTTACTTTGCGGAATCCCATGTGCGATTTCTCGTTCCTCGAAATGACAAGATTGTGAAAAAACTTTGCGTCTTCGTGTCTTTGCGAAATTAAATTTTTCACAAAGTTAAAGTAAATCTCACTTTGTCTTTTCCTTTTGCACCCATTCGATTGTAAAATTTAATGGCTCTCGTGTTGAATTGCGGTGTTTGCCACTGAATATTGACACATTTATTTTTGATTGCGATTTCTTTTAATTTTTCGATTAAAATTTCGCCAATTCCGAAACTTCGGACTTCTTCTTCGAGAAATAAGCAATCCATGTACAGGAATGTCGAAGCATCCCAGGTTGAAAAATCAAAAGTATAGGATACATAACCAACGATTGTTTGTTTTGCAGCAACAACTAAACAAAACAATTTAGGATTTTCATTAAACAGTTCTTTTTTTAAGCCTTCCTCTTTTCCTTCCGGATCATAATCAGCCTGCTCAAATTCGGCATGTTTTTGACATAAAATGATGAGTTTGGGTAAATCAGCTATTTCACATTTCCTTATTGAATATTCCATTGCAGATTGATTTCGGTTTGCAGAAAATTGATAAAATGATTGAAATAGTCCGGATAATGTTCATTTGCTCTTGTGGCGATAAAGTGTTTTCTCTTTAATCCGTTTTTTCCAACTTTAATGGCTTTGATCGGACTGGATTTCAAGTGAGGCTGAACGGCCCATTTTGCCATTGACATCACACCCATATCGGCTTTTACCATTTCCAGGGAAGCTTCGGTTAAAGGCATTGGCGTTATTTTCTTGGGAGTCACTTTGGCTGGAGCCAAAAGAAACTGATGAATGGTAACGGTTTCCATCGGCAGCGAATGAATAATCAGATGTTCATTAATAAAATCTTCTGCAACAACGTACTTTTTATCTGCCCAGGCATGATTTTCAGAAACGACCATCATCACTTCATCCTGAAAAAGTTCGGTGTATTTTATATTGCTGTCTTTAATCGGATCACTTATAATGGCGATATCAATGGTGTTGTCTAAAAGTTTCTGCAACGGAATATGAGTTGCTTCAATTACTATTTTCAGCTCCACATTCGGATATAAAAGATGAAACTGCTTCAAAACCGATGGGAGCCAGTGATAACTTGAAAAACATTCGGTACTGATTCTGATTTCGCCATGTTCACCATACACCATCTGTTTAATTTGGTTTTCGGTTTCTGTGAGTTTGTTCAGGATTTCGTTGGCGAGATCGTAGATTTTTTCGCCTGCTTTGGTCAAAACCAGTTTTTTATTGGTTCGTAAAAAAATCGCCGTTCCTAATTGATATTCTGCTTCCTTGAGTTGATGACTTAGTGCAGATTGTGTCAGATGAAGTTTGTCGATAGCTTTGGTAATGCTTCCTTCTTCGACAATTGCTTTTATCAGTTTTAAGTGGCGTATTTCCATTTTTAATCATTTGATACACAAAGAAACAAAATTTTAGATTGGCTTTTGTATGAAAAAAAGTAATGAGATTGATGAATTCTTTTCGTTTTTATGAGAATGTAAACCATTCTAATTTTGAAAGAATAAAAAACTTTAAAATACTAAAATATGGAAGCACAAATTAAGCATTACGAAAATAAGCTGGCCTTTGAAATGGATTCGTCAGATTTATTTGAAGCCCTGAACAATGGAGAAAAAATAATTGCAATCGATGCCCGAAGAACTTTAGGATACGATAAAGAACATATTCCGAACGCAATTAATATTCCTCATCGGGATATGAATTTAGAAACCACACAGCATTTGGATAAAGATGTATTATACGTGACCTATTGCGACGGAATTGGCTGCAATGCTTCCACAAAAGGAGCTTTAAAAATGGTCAGACTTGGATTTAAAGTGAAAGAATTAATTGGAGGGCTGGAGTGGTGGAAGCTCGATGGATACGCAACTGAAGGCTCAGAAGGAGTGAAAGGCGGACTGAAGATTGAATGTGCCTGTTAAATATAAAAAGGCAGACTGTTTGATAAGTCTGCCTTTCCTTTTTAGAAATCACTATTGATTGATGACTTCTTTCTTAATTTTCATTACTGGTGGCAGACTATCTATTTTAACGGTTGCACTGTCTGTTACAGGAGCAGTTTCTATAGGTTTTACCGGTGGTGTATATCGTTTTATTTTCTGCTGAACCAAAACCGCATCATTCAGAACAAAAGGTGTTGGCATCATCCAGTTGCTTCTTGGTTTGATATTAAATAACGGATTGGTCATTAAATCGAAAGAGCTTTCAATCAGATCCATATCAAAAACAGATGATTTATTGATGATGAATTCCATAACAAGTGGTTCATTTCCTACGACATAGTAGCATAAAATTTTGCTGTCCTTTCTTTCCAAAAGGTTTCCTTTTTCTCCGGAAGCCGAAACGCCATTAGCTTTAAAATTATAAAAAGACATTTTTGGATTGGCATAAATATCGTAACGGTTGACTTTACGGTTTGGTGTAATTTTTATTTTAAGATATCTTTTGCTTCCTATTACACTGTCTCTTACAAAGGAAATAGTTGGCTTTGGAACTTCTATTTTAGGGGCAACAGCACTGTAAGTAAAAGGAGTATTGTATTTGCTGGCTATTGGAAGACCGTTCAAACCAACTGCTTTCTGATTCATATTCCCAAGATATGATTTGGTCCAGTCGTCGAGGTTAGTATCATAAGTAGTCCATACAGCAGAATTTTTGTCGGCATTATAAACGTATAATAAACTGTTTGATTTTGCTTTTCCGGGTTTATAATCTGAATTTACACCGGCATATACAAAAAAGCCGATCGACAGGATGAAGAAAAGCATCGTCCATATTCCCTTTCTTACAAAAGATCCAAATACAGGAAGCAGCAATCCGAAAAGTAAAACAGTTAGTACGGCACTTCCGTAAAGGATTTTTAAACCTAAACCAATTGGAAACATTACAATAAACGGTGTCACAATTCCCAGAGCCGGAATACTGAATAATAAATTCAGCCCAACGCTGTAATGATGCGTGAAGACAAAAATTCCAAATAAAAGAACTCCAAAATACACCGGGATAATCAGGAAGCCAGCTCCCGTTAATTGATTGGCTAAAACAATATTGATGATAATCCATAACAATAACGGCGCTACGAAATGGTTCATCGTAATTTTTTCTTCAGAGAAATGATGGTAAAAAGCAAAACAAATCGCGATGCTAAGTGTTACAAATGCCCCAATGTACGCGTGACCATTGTAAGTAAAGCCATTTAGTAAATCAGAATATTGCGGATAAATCTGCAGAATGATTTTCCATCCCAAAAAGGTTACCAGACCGGCAATGATGATGGAGCCTAACAAAGGAACAAATCCTTTAAAAATTTCCCTGAAAGAAATGAGATGTTTTACTTTTCCAACGAAAATAAAGAAAACAAGGAGTCCTAAAGCAATAACGCTCATTGGGAAAACCCATGAAAAAGGATAATTTATAAAGAATCCGAACGGAACATTAAAATAGACATTGTCTTCTGTGGAGTGAGTAGAGTTTAAATCAATATTAGAAAAGTATTTTAAAAGCGGCATCAAATAAGATCCCTGATGTGTTAATGTGGTTTTGTTTAAATGCTGAATATCGTCTTGCTGCGTGTGGTAATTGTAATGACCATCGATGAAAGCAAAATTGAAACCCTGAATGTTTCCCTGTTCCCTAAAAACGGTTAAATCGGTGTCATTTGGGAGCATTTTATAAATGCTGTACATCAGCGAGTTTGAAACCGGATACTTTGTTTTGGCATTCGAAAATTCTTTTACAAGAGCCTGGTTTCCTTTATTCGTTTCCATCAGCATATAGCTTGGGCCAGAAGAACCTCTTGCTTCAAAATTTAAGACAAGTCCAACATCTTTTGCCCAGGGGTGTTTATTGACAAATAGGGCGGCGCCATTTAAACCTAATTCTTCAGCATCAGAAAAAAGGATAATGATGTCGTTTTTATGTTTTTCGTTAGCGTATAAAAAAGCTCGAACACCTTCAAGTATTGTGGCTACTCCCGAGGCATCATCACTTGCTCCTTTAGAAAAAGAGTGCGGTGCGCTGTCATAATGCGAAAGCAACAATAAAGCTTTTGAACTATCAGTTCCTTTTATACGCGCCAGAATATTTTTGGATTTTACCAAAAGACCTTTGTCATTCAGGGTAAAACCTTCCTGAACCGAGGTTTCGAGACCAATTCTGTTTAGTTCGAGTCTAAGGTAATTGGCAACTAATTCATGATTGGTTGAGCCAACAAAATGGGGCTTTTGAGCTATAATCTGAACCTGATTTAGTGCTCGTTCAGTTGAGAATTCAGCAAGAGCTTCTTCATCTTTAGAAATATACTGAGGCATCATTGAGGCATAGATGATAGCCAGAATTCCTAAGACTCCTAAGAAAGCCAGAATTGAAGTAGGATTTTTTTTCATATTGTGGTATTAAATTTCTTTTTTTACGAGCATAAAATAATCATTGTCCAAAGACCGATATCCCTGATCGTATAGAAAATAGTAGGTGTTACCTGTTTTGGTCTGCAAGATATTGGTAAAGAAATCAAAATCAAAACCTTTATTGAGCATTTTTTCCCTGGTTGCCTTAGATTTTCCTTCTGTGTTTAATTCAGACAAAATTCGGTAATTTTTACGCAGCTTGTTGTTTACATTCCGCATAAAATTGGTACTGTCCTTGTTTATTTTATTGTTGTAGGCATTACGGCAGCTGTCTGAGCAGAATTTTTTGTCTTCCCGGCCTACAATTTTCTCAGCGCATTCGAGGCATGTTTTCATAGATCTGTCTTTATTTGTATAGACAATTTGGTTTTTATTTTAAGCGAATTATGGTTTTATATTCTTCATCAGTTCGATTTTATAAATAGCGATACCATTTTTATAAAATCGTATCCAAAACCATTATGTAAACGAGACTTCTCGATACATTTTTGGTTAATGAACTTTTGTTTTCAACTACAAACTCAAAAAGCCAAAAACACTCGAAGTGACGTTGTATCTTAGTTATCAAATCTTTTTTTAGATAAATTAACTAAAGTGTCAAAATCACCATTAATCAAGGCTTCCTTTTTCATCCTTGACCATTTTTTAATTTGTTTTTCTTTTTCAATTGCTAAATTAATATCTGTAAACTCGCAATAAAAAACTAATTCTATTGGTCTTCTATTTATCGTATAGCAATCCGGATAATGCCCAACCTGATGTTCATAAACTCTTTTTGTAATATTTGAAGTTACTCCTGTATAATAACTTCCATCAGAACATTTAATATATAAACATAAGATTGTTTCATTTTTATCTTTACTTTTTATTCTATTCGTCAGTTTGAGTAATTTTATTAAATAGCGATAATATTTTTATAAAATTGTATCGAGAACCATTATGTAAACGAGACTTCTCGATACATTTTTGGTTAATGAACTTTTGTTTTCAACTACAAACTCAAAAAGCCAAAAACACTCGAAGTGACGTCTCTTACTTATTAAATCTTTTTTCCATCAAGGATTTATCTTCCTGACTTCATACAAATCTGTCCTCCTGTCTTTCAGCGTGTGCACACTTCCATGCTCATGTAGTTCTTTCAGTAAATTCAGATCAACATCAACGATCAGCGTCATTTCAGTGTTTGGAGTGGCTTCGGCTTTAATACCGTTGCTCGGAAAAGCAAAATCCGAAGGTGTAAATACTGCTGCCTGCGCATATTGGATATCCATATTATTTACTTTTGGAAGATTCCCTACACAGCCTGCAATCGCCACATAACATTCATTTTCAATGGCACGTGCCTGCGAACAATGTTTTACACGCGTGTAACCATTTTGTGTATCGGTCAAAAAAGGAACAAAAAGGATATTCATGCCTTCATCTGCGAGTAATCTTGGAAGTTCAGGGAATTCGACATCGTAACAAATCAGGATTCCTATTTTTCCGCAATCGGTATCAAAGGTTTTAAATTGGGATCCGCCTTTCATTCCCCAGTGAACCACTTCGTTTGGCGTGATGTGAATTTTGGTATACATTTCAGAAGTTCCGTCCCTTTTGCATAAAAAACCAACATTATACAAATTGCCATTTTCTAAATATGGCATACTACCAGTAATGATATTGATGTTGTATGAAATAGCCAATTCCTGAAAACGCTTTCTGATCGGGTCAGAATAGCGGGCAAGTTCCCGAATGGCTTCTGCTTCTGATAAATGGTTGTAATCGGCCATCAGAGGCGCAATAAAAAGTTCAGGAAATAACGCAAAATCAGATCCGTAGCCCGAAACGACATCAATAAAAAATTCTGACTGTTCGAAAAACTCTTCCAGATTATTCAATTGACGCATTTGCCATTGTACAAGACCCAGGCGGATAACGCTTTTTTCGAGATTAATCAGTTTTGGACTTTCGTCATAATAGACGTTGTTCCATTCGAGAAGCACAGCAAATTCTTTTGATTCTTCGTCTCCTTCCAGATAATTTTTGATAATCCGCAAAACATGAAAGTCATTGCTCAGCTGGAATGAAAGCACCGGATCGTGTAATTCTTTGTGTTTTACTTTGTCGATATAATTTTTCGGCGTCATTTTTTTGGAATGCTGCGCATAATTCGGAATTCTTCCTGCAAAAACAATGGCTTTTAGATTCAATTGCTCGCACAATTCTTTTCGGGCGTCGTACAAACGTCTGCCCAATCGTAATCCTCGGAAATTAGGATGAATAAAAACATCAATTCCATATAAAATTTCCCCATCCGGATTATGGGTAGAAAAGGTATAATCTCCAACAATCTGCCTGTAATTGTGCCTTTTGTCTACTAATTTTTCATCAACAATAAGGGATAATGCAGAGCCAACCACTTTGCCATCTACTAAAATTACCAGTTGCCCTTCTGGAAATATAGAAAGCAATCTTTCAATATCATTTGCTCTCCAATAAGAATTGGCCATATCCGGATAAGATTCAACCATAGAGTTTTTGAGTTCTTTATAATCTTCAAATTTTAAATTTCGTAATTCTACTTTGTTGATTTTTGTCTGCATTTTGTATGATTTATCTCAAATATACTAAATTAATTTCCATTTACAAACGGTTACAAACAGTTACAACCGAAAGTAAATAGTTGATAACCGACTAATTTTTGAGACTCGCCACATCTTTGCATCGTTGAATTTGACGAACGATTCAATTTATATAAACCTTTAAAAAATAGTATACGCCATGAAAAACAAAGTACAATTAATCGGTAACGTAGGTAATGACCCTGAAATCAAAACATTAGACAGCGGAAGAAAATTAGCACATCTAAGTATTGCCACCAACGAGAAATACACTAATGATAAAGGTGAAAAAGTGGAGCAAACCGAATGGCATCGTGTTACTGCCTGGGGCAAAACCGCCGAAATTATCGAAAAATATGTAGTAAAAGGAAAAGAAGTCGCCGTTGAAGGAAAACTGACACACAGAAGCTATGACGATAAAAACGGAGAGAAACGTTATGTTACAGAAATTGTGGTAAACGAAATCTTGCTGCTCAGCAGATAAGATTTCAATTGTTGATTAAACCCGACAGGCTTTAAAAACCTGTCGGGTTTTATTTTGAAAACAAATTTTACAATATCGAAGCCCCATTTATATCAGTTGTCAGTACTTCGCTCATATAATCAAAAAATGGTCTCATGTTTTTGAATGTGTCTAAAGCCTGTTCTAAGAAAAGTGCGTTCAAGACTTCTTCATCTGTAAAACGTTTGATTACCAAAAATTGTTTGAAACGAAGGAGGTCAATTGCGGGATGATCTACACCAAAGCCTGCTGGTTTTGTTTTGAGTTGCTCTCCTTGTAAAGTTCCAAAATTACTGATGAAAGATTTTGAATTTAAAATTTTCCGAAACGTTTCCGGATCCTGGGCAAATTCAGTTCTAATCCTCTTTAGATCTGCCGCATTAGGTCCCCAAAAACCACCTGCAAAAAAGCTGTTTCCTTTTTCAAGATGAAAATAATAACCGCCTCGTCTTGCTGCTGTTGCACGTGTATAGCTGCCTCCCCAAAATGTTTTAAAAGGCGTTTTGTCTTTAGAAAAACGAATGTCACGATAAATTCGGTACACACTTTTTTTACCAGATTTGGTTTCCAGAACATCTGTTTTGGAAAGTTGCTGAAGCAAAGCATCTGCAAAAGCTTCAATATGGCTTAATTCGATTAGATATTCCTGTTTATGTGCTTCAAACCAGTGTTTGTTATTGTTTTCTTTAAGCAGCTGTAAAAAATCAAGAGCAGATTGTGGAATTATGATTTGGTTTTTCATATAAATTTTAGTGTCTTTTAAAATCAGAAACGAACCGCAATTTAAACTAAAAAACCCACCAAAGAAATCTGGTGGGTTTTATATGTATTGTTAAGCAGTCTTTTTTAATAAATCAAACATAGGACAGCGTGAGCAACGTTTCTTTTCACTTTTTTTATATTTCTCACAGCAAGAAGATTTACAGTTTTCAACCTTCTTAAGTTTATCAAGGATGTCTTTATTCTTTTTTTTCTTTTTATCCTTTTTTTTGTCCTTGTCTTTTTCTTTCTTGCTCAATTTTCCTCTGTATTAAAAACAGTGACAAATATAAACAGAAAATATTATTTTTATATATTCTAAATAAACTTTAACGTTTTTATTTTGGATTAATAGCAATTGAACTTGTAACAGTTAACTGCTGAATATCACGGTCAAACAAGTAAAGTCCGCCTTTATCTTCGCCAATTAAGTTGATTTTGTCCAAAATAGATTTAGCTGTCGCTTCTTCTTCTATTTGTTCGGAAACATACCATTGTAAAAAATTGTGTGTAGCATAATCTTTCTCTTCAAAAGTAATGTGTACCAATTCGTTAATCGATTGTGAAACAAAAAGTTCGTGATTGTAAAGCTCCTCAAACATCTCTTTAAAGGTGGAATAGGAAATTCTCGGTGCTTTTAGATCTGTAATCTGAGCGTGTCCGCCACGTTCGTTTACATATTTTACGAGTTTAAGCATATGTGCACGCTCTTCATCAGACTGGGTGTACATAAACTGGGCGATTCCTTCTAATCCGTGTACTTCGGCCCAGCAAGCCATTGACAGGTACGTTTGTGAAGATTCTGCTTCTATTCGGATTTGCTTATTTAAAGCCGTTTCAATATTTTTTGATAACATAATGTGTGTCTTTTTTGTAAAATTAACGAAAATAATTCAAAACCATTTTTTGGGAGGTCCAAAACTAAGAACATTTCGATTAATCCTTAGAATTTAAGATCCTCAAACTGGTAAGGTTTTGAAAGAGAGGCCCTGTTGATGATCGGATTTCTTTCTTCATAATAAAACCCATCTGTGAATTTACGCATAATGTATTGTTTTGAAACCACATCATAATAACCTAAAATGTAATACTCTTTTAGTTTAAGAATATTTTGCAGCGAAATATTTTTATTGGTACTTAAATAATAAAAAACATTATCAATAGCCAAAGGTTCTGATTGTTTGCTGTTTACAAATTCTAAATCCTGATTTAGCATCGCGTCAAAATAAGCCATTTTGCTTTGATACTCCGAATATCCCCCATATCCATTATCAAAAAAATCTGCCAATAAGTTGCCTTGTATGTAATCGTAACCTGAAATCTGATATTCTGCAAATCCACCAAAAGACACGGACGTGTTTTTATGGTTTTTAAAAACTGTTATTCCTGCGTTTAGTGTAGAAAGCTGTTTTAAAAATTTCTCGGTCGTTTTTATTTCCTGAGGCTTTTTATCGTTTATCTGTAGAAAGAAAGGCGAATTTTTAAAACGGATTGAGTCTTTTTTTGAAACAGAGATACTTTTTAACGTTTTTTCTGAATCAAAATCTTTGATGTTGAATAAAAATTCCTCTTTAGAAGTTTTGATTTGAAGGATTTTATTTTCGTAAATGAAAGAATTAGAGGATCTGGATTCCTTGTCAGATACGGGCTGAATAAAGTTTTTCTCGGTAATATTTGTAGTGGTCAGGTCAAGATCTAAAACCTGGGTCTTTTTCAGGCTGTAATCAAAACTCAAAAAGATATGACCCTCTGAGATATACATTTTGGTTTTATGAACTGTTTTGTCTAAAGTATTAAAACTATCAGGATCCATTTTTTCAATAGGATAATATCGGATAACGGTATTGAAAGCCAAATTTTGTCCTTTATCATTCTGAAACAGTATTCCGGATAGATCGAACATTTTTACTTCAGCTTTTCCGTTATTAAACTCATAAAGTAGCAGATGCTGTTGATTTGTTTCCTTACACAGCATATAAAACATATTGTTTTTTTGAAAAGTGGTTATAATGTATTCAGTAGTTGGAGGCAAATCAAAATTTAAAGCCTTTGAAGTTTTGGTTTCAGGAAAATATTTAATGATTCTGATGTTTCTTAAATTATCGGTTGCCCAGTAAAGCAGCGGATTTCCGTCATCGCTGATACTATGCCCTATTAAAGATCTGTTTTCTGCCATTTTTATAGAATCGGTAAATTGATATTTTAAAAACAGCGATTTATTGTACTTTAAGATATTAATGAATTTATCATCGGCCGCAAAAACATAAATATCATTTGTTTTTACATCTTCAACGTTCAGGATCTGACCATTTTCTAAAGGTCTGCTTAAATTTAAGGCAAAAGAATTTAATACCGTCTGACTTAGCAGGACAGCATTATAAAACAAACACAAAAGGAGTAACAGTTTTTTCATATGTTTCTGCGGTCAAAAATCATTCCAAATATTTGTTTATCAGTTTGTTGTTATTTATTCATTACTTCCTGAAAAAGATCAACAAAATGACCTACATGCAAGCCGTCCATTAATCCGTGGTGAACATGTACAGACATTGTCATGGTTTTTTTTCCGGTTGATGAAGTCATCATTTTTCCAAAAGAAATTTTAGGGCAGCTGTCTGGATAAGAATAACTTCGTGCGTGCGAAATCGAAGTAAAATTTAACCATGGAATTGCCGAAAAGTGAATCAAATTATCATCATCAAATGATCTTGTAAAAAGTCCCGTTGTATTTTGGATCCGATTAATTTCTGCATGAGCATTCTTTTCAAAAATCCTATAATCAGGATTATACTCAATTAATGAAAACCCGAAAGTCTCATCTTTACGGCCAATAGTAGCCGATGCATCTATACGATCATTAATGTAAATCTGATTTTCAGCAATTCGGTATTTAAAATTTTCAACCGAATTTACCGCTGCCAGGGTTTTATGCAGGTAAAAGATAAAAAAAGAAGTTTTTAGGTCTTTAGCGGTTTGATAAGCTTTTGTACAATCAATTTCGACAGTAACGCCAAAAAAAGGTTCTTCCATTTTACTGAAATGTTCAAAATGCTCTTTTCTATTCCAGTTTTCTAAATCTAAAAGGGTTTTCATTATACTAAATTAGGAACAACTTCAGTTATTTTTTCGAATGAGCTAAAATGCTCGTGTTCTACCTTGTGATTGATTTTTTCATGTTCCCAGGTGGTATGAAACGGAATATGAACGGCATATCCGCCAATTCCTAAAACCGGTAATACATCTGATTTTAATGAATTTCCAATCATCAAAAATTCATGTGCCTGAATGTCCAGACGCCCTAGCAATTTTTGATAATCAATTTCCTGTTTATCTGACATCACTTCGATATGGTGAAAATAATGTCCAAGACCTGAACGATGCAATTTGCTGTGCTGGTCTTTTAAATCGCCTTTTGTAGCTACGACCAGTTTGTATTTACCGTGTAAAGCCTGCAATGTTTCTTCGATTCCGTCTAAAAGTTCGATAGGTTTTTCCAGCAGTTCTTTTCCGTATTGGATGATTTTTTCAATGACTTCAACCGGAATGGTATTGTTTGAAATTTTCATTGCTGCTTCAATCATCGATAAAATATACCCTTTGATTCCGTATCCGTACAAAGGCAAATTATCGATTTCAATTTTAAACAATTCCTGCGAGATTCCCTGATGCGAAAGATAATCTTCCATCAGGGCGCAAAATTTATGTTCTGTTTCCTGGAAGTAAGGTTCGTTAACAAATAAAGTATCATCGGCATCAAATGCGATTACTTTTAAATTGGGTATTTTATTTCTATGTAACATGGTATATTTTGTTTCACGTTTGAAGTTTTCTTTGTTTGAAGTTTCTGATAATAAAATCAAAATCTGCAATTTTAAGAAAACAGTTTCTTTAATGTAATTGTCTTATCGTAAAAAGTAATCCGGATTCCAAAAAGTAATATGATTCCACCTAAAACCATTTGTAAAGTTATTTTTTCTTCCAAAAACAACCAAGCTAATAGGGAAGTAATTACTGCCTGACTTAACAAACTAAGCGAAACTCTCGTAGCACGCATATGCTGTGTCGCATAACTAACCGAAAGCCACGCACACAACTGGCAGATTACAGCCTGTAATACTAACACAAACCAGCCTGTATCTGAAAATCCTGTAAAAGGCTCATTTAAGACATAACACAAAATTCCCAAATAAATACTTGAAGCTATTAAACTGATTGTCATGAAAGTTAAAACATCAATCTCAGAAAGTACATTTTTGCTGACCAGAAGATAAATTGAATATAAGATCCCGGATAAAACAGCAAACAGAAAAGCCTGATTGAAATTCAATTCCACGAAAAATTCAAAGCCAACCAAAGTCACCATTCCGAATAAAGAAACGACAGTTCCAATCCAAAAGTTGGTCGCAGGTTTTGATTTGAGGAACAAAAAAGAACCAACACCAACCCAGACCGGAGACAAATTTGTCAATAAAGATGCCTGAGTAGCACTCGAATCCTGAATAGAAATATTCCAAACCGCAACATCTGAGGCGAACAAAATTCCGCAAAGCCCTGCTAAAAAGATGAATTTTAACGTTGGCAGTTTAAAGTTTTTACTTAAAAGGACATAAGGCAAAAGCAATGTAACTGCAAAAAACATCCGGTAAAAAGCAGAGATTAATCCGGGAGTTAATTTCAGTTTTACCAGTATCGGAAAAATAGAAATGCAGAGAATGCCGCAGATTAAAGCCAATCTTGGTTTTGTAAGTTTCATATTGTTTTATTAGTCGAAATGCAAAATTAGTATTTTGAAAGTTTTATCAGAAAAAAACTCCCGAGTTGCTAAATCGGGAGTTCTTGGTTAATCTTCAAATTTTCTAAAGATGTATTCTTTTGTTTTACTATCATAATATCCCAGATAATAAGCATCTAATTTGAATAAAATCTGTGATGAAATAGTGCTGTTTTTATCAAAAAAAGTAGTGATTTTATCAGATGCCAATGGCAGTAATTTTCCTTTGATACGATTTCCTGTGCTATCAAACAATCCTTCGGTTTTAACTACTCTTCTGTTAGAACTGGATGTAAAATCTTCCATTGATGTACTAAATACAATATCTTCAGTAAGTCCAAATTCGTTTATTGTAGTCAGGTCGGCTGATTGTTTTAACTCCGATACACCTCCAAAAGTGATAAATGTATTTTCACCAGTCTTATAACAGGAAAGACCCAAAGATAAACTGTTTACCTTCAAAATAAACAGCGGACTGCTTGCCAAAGTTCTTTTGCCTCTCAAGCTGCCTCCCTGTTCAAAAAATTCAGAATTTTTAAACCCAATTGGTTTTGTTGAATTGGCAAAATATTCTTTTAAAATGTTGTCCTCTAAATCTTTTATAGTAAAATAAATAATGCCTGATGAGGTTTTTAGCTGATATAATTTATTATCAAAATAAAAGGAATTTGAATTTAAAAATTTTCTATCGCCAACTAAATGTTGCTTTTTTATCATCTTTTCGGTAGCAGTAAAACTTTGTAAGTCAATTAGAATCACTTGGGTAAAATCGATGTTGGTGTCAATAGTGATTACAAGTTGCTTATCTTTCAAATAGCATTTTCTTTTTTTGGCAGCATCTATTAATGATGTTTGATTTTCAACAGTAATATTTTGTAAAGAGAAAGGCGCCTCAAAAGGCAGCAAACTTTCGGAAAAAGCCGTATATAAATCTGATTTTTTATAGTCTAATGTAAAAAAGTGAAACCCTTCTGTGGTAATCGTTTTTTCGGTATAATTGCCGTCGCTGTTAAAAACATAGAGTTTGAAGATATCGCTGTCTTCTACAACTGTCAGGATGTAAAAGTTTTCGTCCTGACTGAATTTTTGTATAACTTTTTGGTTTTTTAAAACCAGTTTACATTCTTTGAGGAGACTTTCTCGACTATTAGGATTCAACACTTGGGAAAAAATGGTTTCATAATTATTAGATGACCAGAATAATCTTGTATTGCCATTACTACTATTATAACCAATTATATTAGTGTATGTTTTAGGATTCGGTCTTTTAGATGTGATGCTGTCTGTAATTTGCATCTTTTCATTCAGGTAGATAGCTTTTATTTTTACTGAGTCCCTCACAAACAATGTAACTGCATTTTTTTTGGGATCAGCAATTTGAAAAACAGTACTACTTTTTTTCAATTCCAGAGGTATCGAATTTATAATTTCCTGTGCGAAAGCCGATATATTTATGAGAAGTAAAAAGCTTAAACAAATTGTTTTTTTCATGATTTGTTTTTTTTAGTTTATTAATTTGCGAATACTATATTTTTTTAGATATAATAAGTTCAGACCTTTAAAATGAAAAGCGTGAATCAATTAGGTCTAACTGATTCACGCCATTTTATTTTATTTATAAAACGCTAGTTTACAGTCGATCCGTTTGGAGCATCAGCATCCGGATTTACAAATACCAGTTTTCCTTCTGCATTCGTTGTCATCAGGATCATTCCCTGGCTTTCAACACCACGCAATGCTCTTGGAGCAAGGTTTGCTAATACAGAAACACGTTTTCCGATGATTTCTTCCGGAGAAAAACTCTCTGCAATTCCTGAAACAATTGTACGAACATCGATTCCTGTATCTACTTTTAGCACTAAAAGTTTATTGGCTTTTGGCATTTTTTCCGCTTCAAGAATAGTTCCGATACGGATATCCATTTTGGCAAAATCCTCAAACTGAATTAAATCTTTTTGTGTTTCAGCTTGTTTGTTTTCAGCAAGATTAGCGGTTTTTGTAGCTTCCAATTTATCTATTTGTTTTTGTATTTCTTCGTCTTCGATTTTTGCGAAAAGCAATTCCGCTTCTCCAATTTTGTGTCCTGCTGGCAATAAATCGGAATGTTTTGAGATATCATTCCAGTTTAAAACCTTATCGAGAATAATATCTTTAGCATCAGGATGGTTTTCTTTTAGGAATTTACTGAAACCTTCAAAATGCTCTTTCAGGTCACTCAATTTCAGAATTCCTGAAAGTTTAGCAGCTGTAAAAGGTAAAAACGGTTCAGCCAAAACGCTCAAAGCAGCTGCAATCTGTAACGCCACATACATTTGGGTTTTTACACGCTCCGGATTATCTTTCATTACTTTCCATGGCTCTTCATCAGCAAGATATTTGTTTCCTAAACGGGCCACATTCATCAATTCGCCTAAAGCTTCACGGAATCTGTAACGTTCCAGTGAACTTGCAATTACTGCCGGATATGCTTTAAGTTCGTTTAAAGTTGTTTCGTCAATTTCTGTAAATTCATTTGGCGTTGGAATAACACCTTCGTAATATTTGTTGGTTAAAACGACAACACGATTAATGAAGTTTCCAAAAATGGCAACTAATTCATTGTTGTTTCTCGCCTGAAAATCCTTCCATGTAAAATCATTATCTTTTGTTTCAGGAGCGTTTGATGTTAAGGCATAACGCAAAACATCCTGTTTGTCCGGGAACTCTTCAAGATATTCGTGCAACCAAACCGCCCAGTTTTTAGAAGTCGAAAGTTTATTTCCTTCCAGATTCAAAAACTCATTAGCCGGAACGTTGTCTGGTAAAATATAGCTTCCTTCTGCTTTAAGCATTGCCGGGAAAATAACACAGTGAAATACGATATTGTCTTTTCCGATAAAATGAACCAGTTTGGTATCCTGATCTTTCCAATAAGGTTCCCAGTCTTTTCCTTCACGAGCTGCCCATTCTTTTGTAGAAGAAATGTAACCAATTGGCGCATCAAACCAAACATATAATTTTTTGCCTTCGGCACCTTCAACGGGAACATCGATTCCCCAGTCCAGGTCACGTGTTACGGCGCGAGGCTCTAATCCACCGTCAATCCAGGATTTTACTTGCCCGTACACATTGGTTTTCCAGTCTTTTTCGTGTCCTTTTAAAATCCATTCACGTAAGAAAGCATCGTAACGATCCAAAGGTAAAAACCAGTGTTTAGTTGATTTCAAAACGGGAGTTTCTCCGGTAATAGTCGATTTTGGGTTGATCAGATCGGTTGCATTCAAAGTCGATCCGCATTTTTCACACTGATCGCCGTAAGCTTCCGGATTGTCACATTTCGGACAAGTACCTACTACAAAACGATCCGCTAAAAACTGATCTGCTTTCGCATCGTACAATTGTTCTGTTACTTCTTCAATAAAATCACCGTTATCATACAAAGTCCTAAAGAATTCCTGAGCCGTATCATGATGGATTTTAGCCGAAGTTCTGGAATAATTATCAAATGAAATTCCGAAATCAGCAAACGATTTGCGTATGATTCCGTCATATTTATCAATAACTTCCTGTGGCGTAACTCCTTCTTTCTTGGCTTTCATCGAAATCGCAACACCGTGTTCGTCGCTTCCGCAAATAAACGCAACATCTTTTCCCTGCAGGCGAAGGTATCTCGAATAAATATCTGCAGGCACGTAAACCCCCGCCAAATGCCCAATATGGATTGGTCCGTTGGTATAAGGCAATGCTGCTGTAATAGTATATCTTTTTGGATTCTGTATCATGATTCTATTTTATTGAGTGCAAAAATAAGCAATAGAATTATTATTTGAAGCTATTTCCCGCTATCCGTTGCAATCTTTTGCTTTTTAAAGGAAAAAGCAAAAGGATTTTCACTGCTATCGGGGCTAAGAAATAATCTATTTGAAGTAATTTTCAAACTCAGCAGGCATTTTGTTTATTGGTTTAATTTTGATGTTTTTATAGTAAACTTCACAGGCTTCGCTTTGCAATTGTATTTTTCCTTCGGTTAAAGGCATAAATTTTTCACCATCAAAATAACGGGAATTTTGCAAAACCATGACTACTTTGCCATTAATGATATGAAGACTTTTACCTTCAAAACAAACCAGTTCTATTTCTGTCCAGTCGTTATTGGGCGTTTCAGCTCTCATTTTTCGCATGCAAAACCCCGTATTTTCAGTATGTGTTCCAAACGGAATAAATGGCTGACCTTCATCGGCTACGGCATTCATTGATCCTTCCGGAATATACGCTCTGATATCAATTGCCGAATTAGCGATGTTCCAGTAATCGCCAAAATGACCTTCCATTATTTGGAACTCCTGCGATAACATCCAGGCACGCCAGTAATCTACGCCCGCTTTGCCCTGCGAATGATACAGCACGCCTGCATCCATAAGTTTTTCGGTTCTGGGCTCCCATTTTTTATTTCCAAATCTAACTTTCAGCTTCAGACGATAGTTTTTGAAGTTTTCTTTTGTAAAGACACAGCCATAATATTCCCCGGTAACTTTAAGGACAGGTTCTTTGTTTTCCTGAATTACCGTAAACATATTGTTGACATTTTTATTGTAGCCAATAGGCGGTATTTCTTTTCCATTGGCATCTGTTGGGACTTTGCCTGAATATCCGTTTTTGTGTTTGTAACTGAGATACATATCCCATTTGCTGAGGTTATTGTCCAGTAAATTGATCCAGCCCTCTTCGAATGAGTTTGTTTCGGTAGTGGCAGAGGTCAGGCTAAAAAGAAAGGCAAATGCGATTAGAATAGCATATTTTTTCATAAGTGGTTTGATAGTTTAGATAAATGATTTCTCAAATCTACAAAATAATGTTTCAAAGCTGTGGTGTTATGCATTCAAAATCGGATACCATCGCTACAATTTAGCCTGATTATCAGTAATATTTGTTTAGTCGAAATTGAAAGTATAGTTTAAATAGAACCAGTTTAAACTGATCTTAGAAGTAAAATCTTCAGGAAATATTTTGCAATCTTTGCCATCCAAAAAAACAGCTAAAATAATTTTTATGAGCAAGACAAAACTTATTATCAATAAAAATGGATCAATCAAAATTGAAGGTGATTTTGAAATTATGGATCCGGAAGGAACTCTTTACGGACTTCAGGGAAGATCAGCACTTGGTCTTTGCCGTTGCGGATTATCAAACAATAAACCATTTTGCGATGGCGGACACAGAAACAATTTCGAACATGATTCTGTAGCGTTTGATTTGCCTCCGATGAAAACGAATTAAGGATTTTTTTCCAAACATAAAAAGCGGTAATATTTAAATGCCGCTTTTTTTATATATAAAGTTCCCCTTTCATCGTAACAATCGAAGAACCGCCCACTAAAATATCATTTTCACGATTCATTACTTCAATTATGGAAGGCTGGTTTAGCTTAACGCCCTGCAAAATTTTATATTCCTGATTGGGTTTTGTGTATTTCTTTTGAGTAAGGAACCCAATTAAAGGTCCGGCAGCAGTTCCCGTTGCAGGATCTTCATTGATTCCAATTACAGGGTTAAAAAATCGGGTTTCGGCAATGGTGTCGTTTTGATCTGAAATAGTAAAACAATAAAACCCGTCAGAGTGGTATTCTTTCGAAATCTCGATTAAAAGTTTATTATCAGGAACAATGTCGTTCAGAATCTGGCTATTTTTGACAGGAACCATCATGTGAGTGACTTCCGTTTTTACAATAGTCGGGACAAAAGCATTTACATCTAAATCCTCAATCCTAAGCCCCAGTGCCACTGCAATTTTATATGTTGGTACTTCCTCTTCAATAATTGCCAGTTTTTGATGCATTTGCACCACCGGATATTGCGTAACCTGATCAAAACTAACCGTTACCGGAATTGCAGAATGTTTCATAATCACAAAACGATTGTTTTCTGATTGTTCTTCAAATATGGACATTTTTTTGAATAAAGCGCCACAGACTGCCCCCAGCAAATTATGTCCGGCACCGTCAATTTCGATTCCGGTTGGGGTAAACGAACGGACATTTAATGCTTTTTGCTCTTTTGAATAATAAACAAATGAAGTTTCAGAGTAGCCAAATTCTTTAGAAATATCCTGATAGGTTTCAAGAGGTAAATTTCCATCAGTAAAAACAACAGAAAGTGGATTTCCTTTATAACTTTCGTTTGAGAATACGTCTAAAACGTAATATTGTAAGGTTGTTCTTTCGTCCATTTTTATTGTAATTATTTATCAAAAAATAACAACTGATGTAAATTTGATTATGTTATTTAATTAATCTTTGTTTTTTATAAAATTCCAAAGGTTTAAAATTAAAGGAAAAGTAACAAATACAAGCCAAATTGCAATATGTTTTGGCATAACTTTATAGTAATAATTCAGATAGAATAAGCTACCTGTAAACATAATGCAGTATAAAGAATGTAGTATTTTAACTTGCTGAAAAGAATATCTGTTAATATGGTCATTTTTTAGCTCTTTTAAATCCTTATAATATTGTTTGTTAAAAAAAGTTCCTTTTCCTGGCATGAAAGCAATTAACATAGTGAAGTTTTGTACGATGTAAACACCTGAAACACCTAAAAGAAAATATTGAACAGTAATATAAAATCCGCTCGTGAGGTTTTGTGAATTTTCGATTTGTTCATTTTGAAATGTTCTTATAATGTTTTCAGCAGCAAACAAAACAAATATTATCGTGCTCCAAATACTTAATATCAACCTGTTTGTTTTGTTAATTCTGTATTTGTAAATGCATGGAAGATTGAAAATAATGAAAAAAGCAAAGCTTTTGACAAAATCAAAAACAGAAACAAATTGTGATTTTCTAAAAGACCAAAATCAAATATCCAATATAGAACAGCTATAGACTGGAGTAATGTAATTCCTTCAGTTAGTTTTGGAACAACCTTGTCTTTATTAAAAGCAATTATAAAAATTAAAAAGAAAATCAAAAAACAAAAGGGCCAAATCTGAATATGATTTTCGAAGTTATAATTATGTTCTCTTTTACCGGGTAAAAAAGATAAAAAGCTCAGGAAAAAGGATAAGAGAGCAATTCCCAGAACTTCTCCCCATTTTTTCATAATAAATTTTGCTTCAAAAATTGAACCGGCAATTAAGGCGAATATGCTTATCGGAATTAAATTTCTGTCAGTTATATATATTCTGTAAAAAATGTATAAAAGAAAAAGCAGAGAAAATCCTCCAATTCCATATAAATAAGGGATTAAGCTTATGCCTTTGTGTTTTGTTTTTCGGGGTTTATTCTGTGTTGCCAATTTGTTTTTTTAGAGTATTCGTTTTTGCTGTATGCTTGCAGCTATCGTTTTTTCAAGTCTCGAAATTCTGGTTTTTTCCTGCTTGGCACTCATAATTAAATGAATCACTACTCTTTTGTAAGATGGTGCCTGCTTTTCAAAAAAATCCCAGGCAGGTTTATTCGCTTTGAATTGTTTTTCTAATTCAGGATCGAGAATATAAGCTTCTTTTTCGTGTGAATAAATTCCGGATCTTTCTTCAGATTTTAATTCGAAAGCTTTTTTACCTGCTTCCGTCATTAATCCGGCTTTTGTGAGCTGTTCGACTTTCTTAATATTGATGACACTCCAGATACTCGATTTTTTTCTCGGTGTAAACCGAATTGAATAACTTTCATCGTCAATAGTTTTGCGGATACCGTCAATCCAGCCAAAACAAAGTGCCTGATCTACAGATTCTGACCATGACATGGTAGGTTTTTTGCTGCTCACTTTATAGAAACCAACTACTAATTCGGTTTCGGTTTGATAATGTTTTTCCAGCCATGCTCTGAATTTTTCCTGGGTTGGGAAGAAGGTTGCTTTCATATTTGTTAGTCATTTAATCCTTTCCCGTTAAGGATTTGCGGAATGGCTTTTTCAATTCGTGACGCTCTGGTTTTAGATTGCTTGGGTGCCGAAAAATGTAGCATATACGCTCTTTGTCTTCCAGGTGTCAATGCTTCGAAAGCGGTTTTTAAATCTGGATTTTCATCTAATTTGGTTTGAAATTCTTCTGCAACAGCAAACTCTTCCGTTTTTTTGAATTCAAATTTCAAACCTGCTTTTTCTACTTCAACAGCTTCATAAATATAGGCTTTCAGGACAGCTTCAAGTTCGGTGATTTGCTGGATATTGGTAAACCGGATCTGGCGTGCCGACTGTACATTGGCGGTTTGTTGTACCAGAATATGGTCTGTGTCTTTTAATAAAGCGCCTTTGAAAAACAAAAGCGCGCAATATTCCTTAAAATCATGGATTAAAACAATGTTGTTTTTGTGAAAAGTATAACAGGGAACTCCCCATTTCAATTCTTCGGATAGCTGGCAGTCCAGCACAATTGTTCTTAATTTTTCGGTTTCTTTTTGCCACTTTTCGTTTTTGCTAAAATAAAAATCAACTTTAGGATTCATTCTATATCATTAATTTTAAGAGTCTGTAAAAGGTTGAGTCCTGCAAATACTTATTAAAGGCACGCATGAGCATAAACAAAAATACGAATAAATAGGAAATGGTTTAAGCGGAATTGCGATTGTATAATGCACCGTTATTTATAAACTCATTTTTAAAAAATTCCATCCTAAATTAAATCTTCTTATAAAAACGAGAACGCGTTAGGGATAGAGGCGATATCCTTTTGCAAGCGAAGCAATGCAAAAGATAAAGCCGAAAGCCCGACCCGGAGGGAAACGCCCAAAATATATTCCAATCATATCATTATTTACCCGAAATTTGCAAAAACATTTGTATCATGGCTAAAGGACCTGAAAAAAACACCAAAAACAAGGCGCTGCATACAAAATTGCTAAACCGGAAAAAAGCTAAACTTCAGGAGGAGAAAAAAGAACGTGCCTTACGGTTGAAAGCTTTGGTAGCCAAAATGAATGAAAAAAAGAATAATGGTGATACGCTCATATAAATAATCCCAAAAAAGACAAAATGGAAGAATTCGGCAGAATACTAGTTTCAGAAACGGCAATGAACAGTGGCAATCCGCAGGATGTGATTAATTCTAATATTTCGGTAATCAATTTAATGCGTGAAGAAGGTGTTGATGACGAGTTTATTCATGAAGATGCGTTGCTGAGTTATTACCTGGATTATTACACTTTAAAATATACGGAAGGGAACTTTGCGAAATTTGTATATGACTCCCGCTGGAATAAAGAACTGAATGAACTTATCGAAGAAGGTCTTGCGCTTATTGGAGCCGAAAAGCATTTAGAATTATTTCAGGCACAGGCAAAAAGGGTCAAATTACTGAGCAGTGTGAAAATCGGTAAATTCTTAAACGGTAAGTTTGAAGGGGTTAATCCAACCAGGGATTTGCTGAATAACAATTCATTTTTCGAATTGGATGAAAACCTTACTGAGCTCAATGCAAATTTCTTGAAAAACCATCCGGATTTTGAAGTGCTTCCTGTAGACGATATGTTTGCTGTGCTGGAAGAATTTACAGGACATGAGATTAAACGTTCCTAAATTTATTTCGATTAGGGTTATTTTTATTGTATTCAACTTTCTTGTAAATTCGCTATCAGTGAATTCGTTATTAAAACCAAAATGAAATACTCATATTCCACGATTTTCCTGATTGTATGGTTTTTTAGCTTTCGGTTAGGTTTTTCTCAAAATAAAATCAGTCTTTTTTCAGAGATTAATTACAATTCGATTCCGTCTGTTTCTTTAAATGAGTATAAATCGGTTCAGGAACGTGATAAAAAGTTTCAAAATCCCAACATTGCTTTAGGAGTTGCGATTTCCGGAGGAGGTTCAAGGGCACAATTTTTTAGTATGGGTGTGCTTTTAGGCTTAGAAGAAATTAACGAAGAGAATTCTCAACATAATTTTTTAAACGAAATCGATTATTTCTCAACGGTTTCAGGTGGTTGTTATTCGGCAGGTTATTATTTAACGATCCTGAAAAATAAATTGTATCAGGGGCACCAGTCTTTTAATGAATTTTACTTTTCCAAAGCCGATGCTTACAAGGATTATGTCAATAAATCGGCTAGTATTTTATCCCTTCTCAATAATAGCAAAAACGAAAAAGGCGATAAAATATCCATGAGCCAGCAACTGGATCTTGAGGTCTTGCAATATGACTGCACGAATCCTGACAATCCTGATAAGTGCAAAACCCAGATGCTTTTGTCTGATTTTTTTATTCCGAAAGAAAGCACGCTACGTCCTTATTTACCGATGATGGTTGCCAACGGAACAGCCTATAATAACGGAGAACGGATTGCATTTATGCCTCATGTTATCAGAGGGCTCAATATAAATTCGTCCCTGGCTCCCAATAAAGCTACGGTTTGTTTAGACGAAAATGAGGTAAACGATGGTTACGAGTTTCCGCTTACTTATGGAATAACGGCGAGTTCTGCTTTTCCGGGCGTGCTTCCAAAAACAAAATTCGGAATCAAAGGACAGAATAAGATTTTGTGTATTATTGATGGCGGTGCTTCAGATAATACGGGGTATAAAACATTACTGGAACTTCTTCATAGTGATGGTAAGGTAAATGATAAAAACAAAAAAGCACTATTTATTGATTGTCTGGGGCAGGGAAAAAAAGAGCCTTACATAACTGACGAAAAAATCAAATTGATTTCATTGCTCGAAACGACTTCTTTATATACGGTTCAGACCCGATATATGACTTTTGACAGGGATATTGAAAATGCTTTTGAGAGATATAAAATACCGGTTTCAAATTATGAAATAATTGGTTTTACCACTCTCAGAGACCATTTGCTGAAAATGAAAAAAGATGAATCATATCAAAAAATTATGGCTGAATTAAAAAATGCAGATGATGATTACAGTAATTGGCTGAAATTTTATGAAAAATTCAAACGCGATTTAGTAGAACAGTTCGGTGAACTCAGTTTTACACGAGACAAAGATGGCGAAATAATCCTGGCCACACTTACTCATAACAAGTTTAACGAATTGACGGCAGCCAACATTCTGATCTTATATGAATTTGCTTCCCATGTTGAAACCAAACTAAAAATAACACCCGAAGAAAGAGAAATGCTTTTGTTGTCCGGACGTTTAGCCACTTTTTTAAAAACCAAAGAATTGAAAAATTTGCTGACTGAAAATAAGTAGTTGATGAATAAAGATGTTTGCCAAATTTATTTTTTAATGATGTTGTAAGAAAATTATATATTTGGAAGCCCTAATTCTAAAATCAACAACGATGAAAATCAAAACCTACTTAATTCTCATTGGCACTTTTTTGTTTTTAAGTTCCTGCGAAAAAAATAAAAACAAAACCATTGATGAAAAGGCCAATCTGACAGCAGATGTGCAGTCTGAAAATGTAACATCCAAACCAGTCGAAAAGCTTGTTTTTAAAGACAATGAAAGCATATTGCTGTCTGAAGAACTGGATTTGAACCTCTTAAAAAAAGCAGCTATCAATCTCAATATCAAATATTCTGATTTACGAATCAGCGAAACAACTTCTGTTAGTTATAATGATGAGATAGCCTTTTTCGTCATCACTTATGTGGTTGATACGGAGGAACACAGTCATGAAACAGAAGAATATGATTTGGGAGATTATCTCGAAAGAAAATACCTTTTTGTCAATAAAGCTGATGGTAAAATCATTGCTCAGGAAAAAGATTCGAATCTGAGCTACAATGAAAATGAAGCAATGCAGTTTTCGAAAACGTATATTCTCAAAGATTTAATTCAGTTAAACGAAAATATAACCGGAGTTGCATTTTATACTGAGGAAGCTTCAGGAAGCCGTGTAAACTTATATTCCCAGCAAAAATTTACGATTCTTGCGTTGGTAAACAATAAAATTAAAAAACTGTTATACGAATATCCTATCCGGAAAACACAAGGCGATTCAAACGGCGGAGGCTCTTTTGAATTGGAAACTTTAGAAACAGGTTTAATAGTTTCTGATGAAGAAACAAACGGTTTTCAGGATTTAATAGTTTCAAAGAATTTTTTATATGAAGTCGCTATAGAGGCAGATGAGGATACTGGTACTGCTGAAAAATCTACTATCAAGACAAAAAAAGAATCCGAAAGACTAAAATATAACGGTCAGATTTATGTGTTTAAGAAAGATGACCGATATAGGTTTCTGGATTATGATTAAAGATTTGAATTTCTAAATTTTAGTTCCTTAACAAAAAAACTTCGCGAATCTTTGCGTGACCTTCGTGCAACTTTGCGAAACATCCTTTAAAATACATTCTTTCCCCTAAAACTTTGTCGTAATCTTAGGAAACATTTCCTTAAATTTGCTTCCGTTATAAAAAATACAATAGTTATAAAAACCAAGCTATGTTACAAATCGCATTTATTAGAGAAAATCAGGAGAAAGTAATCAGGGCTTTAGCAAAACGAAATATTGATGCTAAAAGCGTTGTGGAAGAGGTGGTGCAACTAGACGAAAACCGTCGTGCTGCTCAGGTAGAATTAGACAATACTTTATCTGAATCTAATAAATTGTCCAAAGACATTGGCGAGTTAATGAAAGCCGGTGAGAAAGCCAAAGCGGCAATCTTGAAAGAAAAAACGGTTTCATTAAAAGAAAAAAGCAAAGAATTAGGCGAAAAAGCAGAAGCTTTAGCAGCTGAACTGACCAGTAAATTATACACGTTGCCAAATCTTCCGGCTGATATTGTTCCAGAAGGAAAAACACCGGATGACAATTTGAATGTTTTTGAAGAAGGAGATATTCCGGTTTTGCATGAAGGTGCACAGCCACATTGGGAACTGGTAAAAAAATACGATATCATCGATTTTGAACTGGGTGTAAAAATTACCGGAGCAGGTTTTCCGGTTTATAAAGGAAAAGGAGCTCGTTTACAGCGTGCCTTAATTAATTATTTTTTAGATAAAAATACGGCTGCGGGTTACAATGAAGTTCAGGTGCCGCATTTGGTAAATGAAGCTTCAGGATACGGAACAGGACAGTTACCGGATAAAGAAGGGCAGATGTACCATGCCACTGTTGATGATTTATATCTGATTCCGACTGCTGAGGTCCCGGTTACGAATTTGTTCCGAGATGTTATATTGAACGAAAGTGATCTTCCGATTCTGCATACTGCTTATACGCCTTGTTTCCGTCGTGAAGCAGGTTCATACGGAGCGCACGTTCGAGGATTAAACCGTTTGCACCAATTTGATAAAGTAGAAATTGTACGTGTAGAACATCCTGATAATTCTTATGCAGCTCTTGACGGAATGGTAGAACATGTAAAAAACATTTTGAAGGAATTGAAATTACCATACAGAATTCTGCGTCTTTGCGGAGGAGATATGGGTTTTACTTCGGCTTTGACGTATGATTTTGAAGTGTTTTCAACGGCTCAGGATCGTTGGTTAGAAATTAGTTCCGTTTCTAATTTCGAAACATTTCAGGCAAACCGCTTGAAATTGCGTTTCAAAGATAAGGACGGAAAAAACCAGCTGGCTCACACACTTAACGGAAGTTCATTAGCCCTTCCACGTGTTTTAGCCGGAATTTTAGAAAATTACCAAACACCGGAAGGAATCGTAATCCCTGAAGTTTTACGTCCTTACTGCGGATTTGATATTATAAACTAATTTTAGTAATTTAGAGTTAAACCTAACAGGCTTTTAAAACCTGTTAGGTTTTTTAATTTTGAGGAACCACTAAACAGAGCAAGATGAGTGCAGTATTAAATTGGAATGTAGATCCGGTTATTGTTTGGATCACAGATAGTTTTCCTTTAAAATATTACGGAGCACTTTTTGCCTGCGGACTTCTTTTGGGTTTTTACATCGTTAGAAATATCTTTAAAAATGAAAATATTCCTTTAGATAATGTGGACAGTTTACTTATTTATGTCATTGTTGGAACTGTTTTAGGGGCAAGACTCGGACATTGCTTCTTTTATGAACTAGAATATTTCTTAAAACATCCAATAGAAATTCTTTTACCAATTGAAAAAATTGACGGTTCATATCAATTTGTAGGTTTTCGAGGTTTGGCAAGCCATGGTGGAACGATTGGTGTTTTGTTTGCTATTCTTGTATATTGCAGAAAATACAAGGTCAAACTATTGTGGATTTTAGACAGAATGGCCATAGCAGTTCCAATTACTGCTGCTTTTATCCGATTTGGCAATTTTATGAACTCAGAAATCTATGGAAAACCAACTAATGGAAACTGGGGTGTAGTTTTTCAAAGAGACGATTTGATTCCGAGACATCCAACACAATTATATGAGGCATTTTCGTATTTATTAATTTTTGGAATTTTGTTTTATATGTACGAAGTCGAAAAAATCAGGGACACACAGGGATTAATCTTTGGAAGTTTCTTAACTTTATTATTTTCAGCTCGTTTCATTATTGAGTTTTTTAAAGAAAATCAAGAATCTTTTGAGAACAATATGCTGATTAATATGGGGCAGATTTTAAGTATTCCATTCATTTTGATTGGTTTGGGTTTGATATTCTGGAGATCTAAAGAAAAAGAAAACATCAAATTTTCATAACATTTTCGGTTTTCTAAACTGCGATTAAACTACATTTTTAAAGCTGAAAATATGAAAAAAATATTCCTATATATCGTATTATTATGTTCTGGTTTTGCGTTTGCTCAAAATGAGCAGCTCGCTCAATACTACTACGATAAAGGCGATTTCGAAAAAGCTAAAATCAGCTATGAACAGCTTTTAAATGCTTCACCATCCAATACACAGTATTTTTTAAGGACAGTTGAATCTTATCAGCAATTGCAGCAATTTGCTAATGCTGAAAAAATGATTCAGGAGCGGTACAATCGCTACAAACAAGGAGTTTTTTTAGTAGAACTCGGTTATAATTTCCAATTGCAGAAAAACGAATCAAAAGCCAAAAATTACTATGACCAGGCGATTGAAAAAATCAAAACGAATCCAAATGATGTTTATGGAGTCGGGAATTCTTTTGAGAAAAAAGTTTTACTGGAATATGCTTTGAAAGCATACCAAACTGCAATGCAGGTACAGCCGAATTACAATTTTAATTTCCAGATTGGAATGTTGTACGGACAGCTGGGAAAGACGGATCAGATGATTGATCTTTTGTTAACCGAATCTTTTCAGAATCCACAGAATACGAATCTGATTCAGACCCAATTATCGCGTTTCATGAATGGTGAAACTGATAATACTGCTTTTAAGGATGCAATGCGCAAAGCTTTAATCCTGAAAACACAGCAAAATCAGGATGTATTCTGGAATCATTATCTGAGCTGGTTTTATGTGCAGCAAAAGGAATTCGCAAAAGCCTTTATTCAGGAAAAAGCGATTTACAAACGTGAACCGGAATCTTTAATAAGCATTGTAAATTTAAGTCAGTTTGCACTAAATGAAGATGATACTGAAACAGCGGCAGAAATTTTAAATTTTATTCTGCAGAATACAAAAGATCAGGATTTGCTGATCCGTACGAATGCGAGTCTGATGCAGATTAAAATTGATAAAGCATCAGAAATAGATTACCCTGCAATTAATACTGAGTTAGAACATTTGCTTGCAACTTATGGAGTAAGTCCTTTTACCTTATCTTTGCAAATAATTCAGGCGCATTTCCTGGCTTTCAATCTGAAAAAGACAGAAGAAGGAAAGGCTGTTATAAAAAAGGCTTTAGAATTGAATTTAAACGAGTACCAGAAAGCAGATGCGAAAATGGAACTGGGCGATATTTTGCTTTTGGAAGAAAAGTTTAATCAGGCACTGATTTACTATTCGCAAATTCAGCTGGATTTAAAAAACGATGTAATGTCGCATGAAGCGAGTTTAAAAGCGGCCAAAACAAGTTATTTTAAAACCGATTTTGAGTGGGCTTTAAAACAATTTAAAGAATTGAAATCGGCCAATACACAATTAATTGCGAATGATGCCCTGGAATATTTTTTACTGATCAATGACAACACAGTTGCCGATTCGACACAAACTGCTTTGAAGCAATTTGCCAAGGGTGATTTTCTGCTTTATCAGAATAAAAAACAGGAAGCTATTACACAATTTCAAAACATTCTAAAGTCATTTAAAGGACAGGAAATCGAAGCTGTAACAATGTTGCGTTTAGGGAAAATCTATGAAAGTCTGAAAGATTATAATTCGGCTTTAAGCCAATATCAGCAAGTGATTGACCATCATAGCAATGGAATTTATGTAGATGAAGCACTGTTCTTTGCTGCAGAAATTTACAACGATGAACTGAAAGAAACAGAAAAAGCAAAACCTTTGTATGAGAAGGTAATTTTTAATCATCAGGACAGTATTTACTTTGTTGATGCAAGAAAAAAATACCGCGAATTGAGAGGAGATAAAAATTTATAAAATAGATTTTTGGATCATTAGAAAGTTAGATTATTAGAAGTCTAACAATCTAAGAAGTCTAACAATCGAACAATCTAAAAAAATGATTATTTACAACGTTACCACCAATATACACGAAAGCGTTCATGACCAATGGTTAAATTGGATGCAGGAAAAACATATTCCTGAAATTCTGGCTACAAATAAGTTTTCATCGGCACGAATTGTAAAAGTTCTGGTTGAAGAAGAGATGGGCGGAGTTACTTATTCTGTACAATACACAACAGACAGTAAGGATACTTTAGAAAAATACTATTTGGAGGATCAACCAAAATTTGATAGAGAAGCTTTAGAATTGTTTGCGGATAAAATGCTTTCTTTCAGAACAGAATTGCAGGTTATTTCAGAACATTACGATTTCGACTATAAGTCTTAATTAGTAAAAAGTTTGAAAATAAAGCTTTGAGCCCTTGAGTCTTCGCTGCAAAAAGAATACTTTTGCGCCCTCGTGGCAAAACAAGAAAGAAAATGGAAAAAGTAAAAGCCAAAAAACATTTAGGACAGCATTTCCTTAAAGACGAAAGCATAGCAAAAGCAATTGCTGATACTTTAAGTTTAAAGGGATACGATGAGGTTTTAGAAATAGGACCGGGGATGGGTGTGCTTACTAAATATTTACTTGACAAGGAGGTAACAACACGAGTAATCGAGATTGATACTGAATCTGTTGCATATCTCGACGCCAATTATCCAAAATTAAAAGATAAAATCATTTCAGAAGACTTTCTGAAATACAACATAAACCAAGTTTACGAAAACAAGCAGTTCGCCATAATTGGTAACTTTCCTTATAATATCTCTTCTCAGATTGTTTTTAGAACATTAGAATTCAGAGATCAGATCCCGGAGTTTTCAGGAATGTTTCAAAAGGAAGTTGCAGAGCGAATCTGTGAAAAAAAAGGATCAAAAACCTACGGAATCCTGTCTGTACTGGCACAGGCTTTCTATGATACTGAGTATTTGTTTACTGTTGACGAAAATGTTTTTATTCCTCCGCCCAAGGTGAAATCGGGTGTGATGAAAATGACCCGAAAGGAAGATTATAGTCTTCCGTGTGGCGAAAGGTTGTTCTTTACTGTAGTGAAAACAGCTTTCCAGCAAAGACGAAAAACATTACGTAACAGTTTGAAAACATTAAATTTATCAGATAATTTGCGGGAAGATACTATCTTTGATCTTCGACCAGAGCAACTTAGCGTTGATGAGTTTATTGTTTTGACTCAAAAAATAGAAGCCGATGGAGTTCAAAGTTAGCAAAGAATTAATCCAGCAATTAGAAGAGCATATTGTTCATAAAAACGACAATGAACTTGAAGTTTTACTGAATGACCTGCACCACGCTGATATTGCCGAAATCCTTGATGAACTGGATTTTGACGATGCAACCTACATTTTTAAGGTTTTAGACAGTGATAAAACCGCAGAAATTCTTCTTGAATTAGAAGATGACCTGCGAGAAAATATCTTAAGCCGACTTTCACCAAAAGAAATTGCTGAGGAGCTTGATGAGCTTGAAACTAATGATGCGGCAGATATTATTGCCGAACTTTCACAGGAAATTAAAGCAGAAGTAATCTCGGAATTAATTGACGTTGAACACGCAAAAGACATTGTTGATTTGTTGCGTTACGACGAAAATTCTGCGGGAGGTCTCATGGGTAAAGAGCTCGTAAAAGTAAACGAGAACTGGAACGTGCTGACCTGCGTGAAAGAAATGCGCATCCAGGCCGAAAACGTATCCAGGGTACATTCGATTTATGTAGTCGATGATGAAAACCGCTTAAAAGGAAGATTGTCCCTAAAAGATTTACTGACTTCTTCGACCAAAACCCAAATTGGCGACGTTTATATCCGAAAACTGAATTTTGTCAACGTAGATACTGAAGATGTTGAGGTAGCCCGTATCATGCAAAAATACGATTTGGAAGCGATTCCGGTTGTAGATGAGCTTGGACGTCTTGTGGGAAGAATTACAATCGATGATATCGTAGATGTAATCAAAGACGAAGCTGATAAGGATTACCAGCTAGCTGCAGGTATTACACAGGACGTTGAATCAAATGACAGCGTTTTAGAATTGACAAAAGCCCGTTTGCCATGGCTTTTAATTGGTATGGTTATCGAAATCGTGGCTTCCTTTGTTTTGAAGGGAAATGAACAGACATTCCAAAAATATTCAACTTTAATCATTTTCGTACCCCTGCTTTCGGCAACGGCCGGAAATATCGGCGTTCAGGCCTCAGCAATCGTGGTTCAGGGTTTGGCAAATGGTACTCTTAAGGATTTTAGCAGAGGGTATTTTAGTAAAGAAATCACTGTTTCAATGATATCCGGAAGTATTATTTCATTGCTTCTCCTGGGATATCATTCAATTATGTATCAGCAGTATTTAGTAGGGCTTGCAATTTCGATTTCGATGATTGTAGTGATTTTATTTGCTGCAACATTAGGAACGCTTGTGCCGCTTTTTTTGCATAAAAATAAAATAGATCCTGCTATCGCGACAGGACCATTTATCACCACAACCAATGATGTCTTTGGAATTATGCTCTATTTTGGAGTAGCCAAATTGATTCTGGGTTTTTAATTTTTTCCAACAAATTAACAGCTTGCAGTGATTTAAGATCTTAAAAATCTGTGTAATTTGTGGCTTAAAAAAACACGCTATTAATCAGCAATAAATAAGCATGAAAGTACATATTATTGGAGGAGGAAACCTTGGGGTTTCTGTTGCCGTTGGGATTGCCAAATTTTCTAAAAACAATCAGGTTACCGTTACCAGAAGAAATACTGAGAGTATTCAGTATTTAACAGAATTAGGAATCACCGTTTCTTCAGATAACAAACATAATATTCAGGAAGCCGATGTGATTATTCTAACTGTGAAACCGTATCAGGTAGACACTGTTCTGGCAGAGATTTTGCCAGTGATTTCAGGAAAAACAATTGCATCTGCAGTAAGTGGTTTGTCTTTGGAAATGCTTCAGTCAAAAACGAATAATGAATTTCCGGTAGTGAGAATCATGCCGAATATCGCTGCTCAATTTGGTGAATCTGCCACATGTATTTCATTTCCTGATAAAGACAAAGAGAAAGCTTTACCAATTGTAGATTTGTTTCAGGATTTAGGAACTGCTCCGGTTATCGATGAGAAATTAATGGATGCAGCGACTGTTTTGGGTGCCTGCGGAACAGCGTATGCTTTAAGATATATCCGTGCTTCAATGCAGGCCGGAATCGAAATTGGATTTGATTCGCAAACGGCTTTGGCAATTGCTGCACAAACTGCAAAAGGAGCAGCAAAAATGCTATTAGAAGAAAAAGTACACCCGGAACAATTAATTGATCGTGTAACGACACCTCAGGGATGTACAATTGCAGGTCTTAACGAAATGGAACACAATGGTTTCAGTTCATCTTTAATCAAAGGAATCAAAACTTCTTTGAAACAGATTAAAGGACTTTTAAAATAAAAATATCAAATTCCTGAAATTCCAAATTCCAATTTTCTGTGGGATTTGGAATTTACTTTTTAACCAATTCAATATATTTTGCATCACATTCTCCAAGTTTCGTGTAGTAATTCATAGCATTTCCATAATTCTGCATGGTTAGTGTATCTTTTTTATAAGCAAAACCGATTCCGGTTGGTATTTCTAATTCTTTATTTGTCTTTTTAGGATCCGAAATAGTATCTGTTTCATCTTGATGACTGATATCTCCTTCGTATTCATCCCATTCAATACCTTCCAAAACCAAATATTTTTCTCCTGATTCATTAGTAGAGAAAGTGGCCTTGCCTGTTAATTTTCGGTTATTTGTTTTTAATACATAGGAATAACCATTCCTGGCTTTTGCTATTTCTACAGAAATACCACATTCATCGCCTTGATAAATTCCGGCTATTGATTCTTCATTTTTAATTGTTGGAAGTGTTGCAATAGTGTCATTGTTGTTTTTAACCGGAATTGATATCTCTTTTTTGTTTTCGCACGCAAAAATTATCAATACTGAAAATGAAAACAATATAAAGGGAATTTTTTTTAATTTCATAACTAAGTCTTTTTTTGCGCTAAGATGTATTTCAAATAAATAAATCCAAAAATCCCTGAAAGCAGTGATGCAATCAGAATGGCTATTTTTGAAAAAATAATGGTTTCAGGATCTTTAAATGCTAAAAATGTAATGAAGATAGACATCGTGAAACCAATGCCACCCAACATTCCGGCACCCAGAATATGAGTCCATTTTAATTTTTTGGGTAAAGCACATAGGCCAGAGTTTACTCCAATAAAAGAAAAGAGTAGGATGCCCAAAGGTTTTCCAACAACCAATCCTAAGATGATACCAAAGGTATTGGGGTGATTCATGCCTTGATACCAGTCAGACTCTATAGCAATACATGTATTGGCAACAGCAAATAAAGGTAATATAAAAAAGGCAACAGGTTTGTGTAGAAAATGCTGTAACCTGTACGATGATGTTTTTTCGCTTCCATCCCCAAAGGGAATTACGAAAGCTAAAATTACCCCTGTAATAGTGGCGTGTACTCCAGAACTAAGCATAAAATACCACATAATAAACCCCCCAATTAAATAAGGAATTAGATTGTGGATTTTCATTCGATTCAAAACAAATAAGAGAATCCAGATTCCAAGTGCTATCCCAAGATTAAAAAAAGCTATAGTGGAGGTATAAAAAATAGCAATTACTATTATGGCTCCCAAATCATCAATGACTGCCAATGCTGTTAAGAACACCTTTAATGATACAGGGACTTTATTTCCTAAAAGCGATAAAATTCCGATTGCAAATGCAATATCTGTTGCCATTGGTATTCCTGCTCCGTTTTGTGTTTCAGTTCCGTAATTTAAAGCCAAAAATAAGGCCGCAGGAATTAACATTCCTCCAAATGCTGCTACTATTGGTAATGATGCATTTTTTATGCTGGATAATTCACCATGGTATATTTCACGTTCCAGTTCCAATCCAATCAGTAAAAAAAATATTGTCATTAATCCGTCATTAATCCAGTGTGTGATGGAATGTCCACCCAGATCTTTTTCCCAAAAAGCAATGTATTCTGTGTTAAATGATAAATTAGCAATTGTAAGTGAAAGAACAGTCACAAATAATAACAACAGTCCACTTGATTTTTCGTTTTCAAAAAAGGCATTAAAGGTCTTGGTCAATTTCATTTTAGCAATTTATGTATGTATTAAAACGTCTCTGAAGTTTCGGAAATGTTGTTTTTCAAAGTTAAAAAAAAATTAACCCAATAGAAAAGATATAGTGTTTTGTTTGGTCTGTGCAGATTACTAAATAAAAGAATAAAATGTATTTTTGTTTATCTAAATTTTTAAAAAATGAGTGTAAAAATTCTACATATCGACAGCAACCACCCCATTCTTTGGCAGCAATTAGAAGAAGCAGGTTTTGAAAATCATGCCGACTTTAAATCTTCAAAAGAAGAAATCGAAGCTAAAATTCAGGATTATAACGGCATTGTAATCAGAAGTCGTTTTAAAATCGACAAACAGTTTATTGATAAAGCTGTCAATTTGCAGTTTATTGCCAGAGTTGGTGCGGGTCTTGAGAGTATCGACTGTGATTACGCAATAGAAAAAGATATCAATCTTATTGCGGCTCCGGAAGGTAATTGCAACGCTGTTGCAGAACATACCTTAGGAATGATTTTATCTCTTTTTAATAAACTAAATCAGGCAGATAGTGAAATCCGATCAGGAGCATGGAACCGGGAAAGCAACCGCGGACATGAACTTGACGGGAAAACGGTTGGAATTATCGGATACGGAAACATGGGAAAAGCCTTTGCTAAAAAATTAAGGGGTTTTGATGTTGAAGTGTTGTGCTATGACATTGCTGATAATATGGGAGATGAAAATGCCAAACAAGTTTCATTACAGGAATTACAGCAAAAGACAGATGTATTGAGCCTGCATATTCCATGGACGCCGGAAACAGACAAAATGATCGATTTGAATTTTATCAATGCATTTGCCAAGCCATTTTGGATTATAAATACTTCACGTGGTAAAAACATCGTCACGGCTGATTTGGTTGAAGCTATGAAGTCCGGAAAGGTTTTAGGTGCAGGTCTGGATGTTTTGGAATATGAGAAACTTTCTTTTGAAACATTATTTCAGGAAAAAAATACTCCAGAAGCCTTTCAGTATTTGCTGGATGGTAAAAAAGTAATCCTTACCCCTCATATTGCGGGCTGGACATTTGAAAGCCATGAACGTCTGGCTCAGGTTATTGTAGATAAAATAAAGGCTTTGTATTCAAAATAATTATCGATATTTCTTTAGATTTTAATAACAGGTTTTTTCTGAAAAATTAATTGACACAATTAGCTTTTGAATTTATTTTTTTTTAATATTGTCCTTAATTTTAACAAAATTTTAAAAAGGAGTAAGCCGAAAATCCTAAAAAGAGTAGGGTTTAACTAAAAAAAATATTATTATGATTGAATGGTACAAGAAAGTGGTTTTTGAAAACTATGCAAACTTTAATGGTCGTGCCAGAAGAAGTGAATATTGGTATTTTGCTCTTGCTAATGGAATAATTTCAATTCTTTTAATACTGATTGGAGCAATAGTTGGAGGGATTTTTGGAGATGCAATTACAGGAGGAATTATTGGATATGCTCTTTTTGGATTATATACCTTAGCAACGATTGTTCCGGGTTTAGGTGTAGTAGTTCGTAGATTACACGATGTTGGAAAAAGTGGATGGTTTTATTTTATAGCACTTATTCCATTTATTGGTGGTATTTGGTTACTAGTTTTAATGTGTACAGAAGGTGATCGTGGATCAAATCAATATGGACCAGATCCAAAAAATGAAATCGAGGAAATTAATGAGATTGGAAAAGTTGAACTACAATAATTAGATTATATAAAATGGAAAATACAAAACCTGAAGAATGGAATAAACCAAATTTAGAGATACCAGAATTTAAAGTAGATCCTATTATGGTTCTAGTATTTGGATTTTTAACTTGCGGACTATATTTAATTTACTGGAATATTAAAGTTGCTGAGGTTTTTAATGCAGTTGCTAAAAAAGAAGTAATCTCGCAGCCAATAGCAATATTTGCAGGATGTTGTATGCCGGTTAATATTTATTTCTATTATTTGGCTGGTAAAGAAGCTTTGCCTAAAGTGTATGAACAAACTGGAGAACTTCAAAAAGACCAATCTACATTATTAATTGTTTTAGGTTTCTTTTTTCCTATTGCAGCAGCAATGATTGTACAAGGTGATATCAACAGATTATATAAATAATAGCAGAATAAAACGCAAAATTTACGGAATTGTCGGTGCTACAATAACACTGATTGTTCCGTTTTTTTTTATGCTTAACAATCATAATGACCATTTAGAGTCAGATCAGTCTTTATGTCCTTTTAAGATGCTTACTGGGTTTCCTTGTCCTGGTTGTGGTATAACGAAATCGTTGGTATATTTTTATCAGGGGGATATTTATAAAAGTATTAGTTATCATATTTTAGGCCCATTTGTAATTCTTTTTTGCTGGTTGACAATTGTTGTATTAATAGTAGAGATAATCAATAAAAAGGAATACTTTTCTAATCTATTGTACAATAAAAGATTAGCTTATAATTTAGCCTATTTTCTGGCTATTTACCATTTCGTAAGATTGATAATTTTTATCACAAATAATACTCTTGATGATGTTTTACATCAATCTATCTGGTTCTAAAACATAAAAAAAACCCATTTCAAGCGAAATGGGTTTTCTTTTTTATAGGTTTTTCTTAGCTAATATCTTCTTTTTCAGATAATTTTCGTTCCAGTTCGATTTGAAACTCTTCGATAACAGGTTTCATAGTGCTTTCCGGAATATCTGCAATCCTGATGTACATTAAGCCGTCTACAGCATTATTGAACAGAGGGTCAACATTAAATGCCACTACACGTGCATTTTGTTTGATGTACTTTTTAATCAGAACAGGCAAACGTAAATTTCCAGGTTCCAGTTCATCAATAATTTTGTCAAATTTATTCAGGTCTGATTCAGCTTCATCAAAAATAAAGTCTTTGTCTGCATCTTTCAGTTTTACCTTATAAGCCTTTTTCGGATGGATGTACTGCGCAATATACGGATCGTAATAGTTCGATTTCATAAACTCAATCATTAGTGATTTAGAGAAGTCTGAGAACTGATTACTGATACTTACTCCACCCAGCAAATATTTGTGTTCAGGGTAACGCAAGGTCGTATGAATAATTCCTTTCCACAATAAAAATAAAGGCATCGGTTTTTGCTGATAATCTTTGATGATAAAAGCACGGCCCATTTCTATGGAATTATGCATCATGTCATGCAGTTCAGGTTCAAATCTAAAAAGGTCATTAAGATAAAAACCTTCGAGCCCATATTTTGGATAAATTTCAGAACCTAATCCCATTCGGTAAGCGCCGGCAATTTTTTTAGTATCCTCATCCCATAAAAACATGTGATGGTAATACTGGTCAAACTGGTCTAAGTCGATAGATTCATTCGTTCCTTCGCCAACCTCACGGAAAGTAATTTCACGTAAACGCCCAATTTCATGTAAAATATTCGGAATTGATTTCGCTGTGGCAAAAAAGACCTCATAATTTTTACTTTGCAATAAACGACAGTCACTGTTTCTTAAAGCCTGAACTTCATCAATCATTTTTGCTTCATTAGCAGCAGTAACAATCTTTTTAGGCGCTTTCGTAATTTTTAAATTAGATGTATCCAGTAATTTATGCTCCTTTTCGAAAGGATTAGCCAGCATGTAAGTTTTCTTTCTTAAAAACTCAGAGTATTCTTCGAACGATTCGATTTCATTTTGTTCGTTTACCGAAATTGGTTTTCCAATACGAACCTTAATCACACGGTCTTTTTGTGTAAGAAGTTCTGAAGGTAATTTTGCTGTACGTAAAGTATCATCAATTTTAGAAAGCCAATAGAATAATTTACTGTTCTTAGCATGAAAGTAAATCGGGACAACCGGAACTTTTGCTTTTCTGATCAGTTTGATAGCACCTTCTTCCCAGGGTTTGTCAACTACGAGTTTTCCGTCTTTGTAAGTCGAAACTTCGCCGGCAGGGAAAATCCCCAAAGGTTTTCCGTCGCTTAAATGACGTAAAGTTTCTTTAATGCCTATTACACTCGATTTTGCATCCTTATGATTTTCAAAAGGATTAACCGGCATAATGTATTTTTTCATCGGGATAATTCTGTGTAATAAGAAGTTGGCGATAATCTTGAAATTAGGTTCTCTTTCAAGCATCAGTTTCAAAAGTAAAATACCATCAATTCCTCCAAGCGGATGATTTGAAATCGTAATGTAAGCACCATCTTTAGGCAGACGCTTTAAATCTTCTTCAGGAATTTCGAATTTGATCTCCATCTCATCCAAAATACCGTTTAAAAAAGCAACATCTTCTAAATGTTTATTGTGATCGTAAATTTTATTGAGGGTGGATATTTTAAGAACCTTCATGAGAATCCAGCCTGAAAAAGTACCGAAAACTCCGTACTTGTCAACATTTATTGCCTTTGCAACTTCTTTCGCGGTAACTAAACCCATGTACTTTTTTAATTTATTAGAACAGCGAACAAAGATAACAAAAAACTCTACTTTTAGCGTTTGTTATGTAAACTTTCAGCATTTTTATTACTTTTGAAATTCTAAAAAAATCCAATGAAAATTATTTCTTATAACGTAAACGGAATACGCGCTGCTATTTCAAAAGGCTTTATTACCTGGCTTCAGCAGGCCAATCCTGATGTAATTTGTCTTCAGGAAATTAAGGCTACACAAGAGCAAATTCCAACAGAAGAGATTACAGCTGCAGGCTATCCGTATCAATATTATTATCCGGCAACTAAAAAAGGATACAGTGGTGTAGCCATTTTATCTAAAATAGAACCCAATCAGGTTGTTTACGGAACCGGAATTCAACATATGGATTTCGAAGGAAGAAACCTGCGTGCCGATTTTGATGATGTATCGGTAATGAGCCTGTATCTGCCATCAGGGACCAATATCGAAAGATTAGACCATAAATTTATGTATATGGATGATTTTCAAAACTACATAAATGAATTAAAATTAACCATTCCTAATATCATAATTTGCGGAGATTACAATATTTGTCACGAAGCGATTGATATTCACGATCCGGTTCGAAACAAAACCGTTTCAGGATTTTTGCCGGCTGAACGTGCCTGGTTAGATGCCTTTATGAAATCTGGCTTTATCGACAGTTTCCGCCATTTCAACAAAGACCCGCACCATTATACCTGGTGGAGTTACCGCGCAGGAGCCAGAGGTAATAACAAAGGCTGGCGTATCGATTACAATCTGGTAAGCCAGCCTTTAGAGCACAGATTGAGACGTGCCGTTATTCTTCCGGATGCCATACATTCAGATCATTGTCCGGTTTTAGTCGAAATCGAGTAATTCTGGTATTGTTATTGTTACACAAAGGCGGGTTCTAAGTTCAATGATTCGTTAGCAAAGTTTAAGGAGCTAATTCCTGCTTTCCACTGCAATCTTTGTGGTTTTAAAGAAAAACCACAAAGGATTTCCGTTTCAATCAGGGCTAGGGCATTACGGTAAAAAGCACATTTAAAGAATAATAACCTAATTATAAATACCATAAAAATGATTAAAAAAGCCTCACTTGGATTGCTTGTCCTGGCACTTTCAACGTCTTGTGTTTCCAAAAAAATCTACAACGACCTGGAAACAAAATATTCAGACTTAAAAAAAGAAAACCGTTCTATTGCTGATGAAAACAGCGAATTAAAAAAAGCAAAAAGTCAGTTAGAATTAGACCGTGATAAATTAACGAAGGATTTAGCAAGTGCAAAAGATGATTTAGCAAAACAAAAAGCTGATCTTGCCGCTGCACAGAACAAATTCAAAGTTTTACAGGATTCTTATAACGCATTAGAGAAAAACAGCAACGATGCTTTAGAGAAAAACATGAACAAAAACCGCGATTTGCTGGCCGAATTAGAAGCAAAATCAAAAAAATTAGCTGAAGAGCAGGCACGTTTAGATAAAACCGCAAGCCGTCTGAATGAACTTGAAGCGATGATTGCAGCAAAAGAAGAAGCAATGAGAAAGCTGAAAGAAACATTGTCTAAAGCTTTAAACGGTTTCGAAGGAAAGGGACTTACAGTTGAACAGAAAAACGGAAAAGTATATGTTTCTATGGAAAATAAACTGCTTTTCAATTCTGGAAGCTGGGCAGTGGGTTCTGAGGGTAGAAAAGCGGTTGTAGAGTTAGGAAAAGTATTGGGCGACAATCCGGATCTTTCTGTATTGATTGAAGGACATACTGATGATGATCCATACGCAGGCTCTGGACCAATCGCTAACAACTGGGATTTATCTACCAAAAGAGCGACTGCAATCGTGGCTATTTTAAGTGAAAATGCTAAAATCAACAAACAAAAGCTAACAGCTGCCGGTCGTAGTGAATTTTCTCCTTTGGCAAGCAACGCAACTCCTGAAGGAAAAGCTAAAAACCGTAGAATCGAAATCATATTAACACCAAGATTAGACGAAATCGCAGACATGCTAAACAGCATCAACTAAGTTGAATTTTATAATATTTAAAAAGGCTCAGAGTTTTTAAAACTTTGAGCCTTTTTTTATTTTGTCTTGTCCGTTTTAAAATCGGTTTTTTATATGATTCGTTTCTACGGAACTCTTGTAATAATCGTATGTTTTCAACGGATTAAAATCCGTCGCTACAATATGTTACGAGTCTAAGGCTCTTTGTTTATATTTCTATTAGTCTTACTATAGTCGAAGGAATCAATTTTAAATTGAAACTGTTTTGATTTGATGTTAGTTTAGTCAATGTAGTTTTACTTATAAAATTTTTGCTTTATATTAAAATGATAAAGCAAAAGTTCCGGAGGAACGATTTATTTTGTAGCAACAGATTTTAATCCGTTGTTAATGAGATATGGTTCATTGAGTTCCGTAGAAACGATTCATATTTATGCTTTTTCAATTAAAATACTAACGGCATTTCCTCCAAAACCAACGGCATTAATCAGCACTTTTTTAATGGTTTTCGTCTGATTTTGAGCTTTCGCAAACGGAACATTGATAAACTTATCGTGCTGTATCATTAAAAGGGCTAATTCTAAACTCAAAATTCCTGAAGCCCCAAAAGTGTGGCCGATTTTCCATTTGTTGGTAGTGAGTAATGGTACATTTTCTCCGAAGACTTTTTCGATCGCGCGCAGTTCGGTTAAATCACCTTTTATGGTTCCGGGTGCATGCATGACAATCACGTCTACCTCTTTTATATCGGTTTCTTTTAAAGCCATTTTCATCGATTTCTGAAAACAATCCGCTTCTGCAGAAATCGAAATATTATGTTCCAGAATCTCAGTTGCATATCCAACTCCGGTTATATAGGCTATTGCATTTTCTGCTTCGTCAGCTTCCAGACAGCAAACACCGGCAGCTTCACCTAAAATCATCGTATTTTGCGTTTTCTCAAAATCAAAAGCCAGATTGGGCCACGAGTCTTTCGTCTGATCAATACGCGAATATATTTTTAAAGCCCGCATCTGGGCAATCGTAAAATCAGTTAGAGGTGCTTCACTTCCGCCAACTAAAAACTTATCTGCCATTCCGGATTTTAGCCATGCAACGCCATTTAAAATAGCATGAAGCGCCGTAGAACAGGTAATGGAATGTGAAATTTCCGGACCCACGCTTTGCAAATCGTGTGCGATCCAGGAAGAAATATTTCCCAGAGTAGTTGTTGGAGAGGCGAGAGTTTGCGCTTTTCCGGTGTCAATGTATTCTTTGTAATGCTTTTCGAACAAATCAGTTGCTCCGCGTGAAGAGCCTATGTTGATTCCAAATACATCTCCTGATTTCCAACCTGCCTGCTCAATCGCTTTTCGCGAAGCTGCCAAAGCAAACAAAACAGAATCATCTAAAAATTTATATTTAGAATCTGATTCACGAACTTCAGCTATAATTTGTTTGGAGTCAGCTTCAAGTGCTGCTACAGAAGTTTCCTGCTGATCTAAAAATTGCTGCGAAAAGCAATGCTGATTGTTTAGGTATTTTTTCCAGACTTCTTCAGGATTATTTCCTAATGGAGAAATAGATGAAAACGCTGTTATGGAGATTTTAGTATTCACAGTTTTTTATTTAACCGCAAAGTTCGCAAAAGTTTTGGCAAAGTTCGCAGGGTTTTAAATAAATTAAACCATATAAGTGATATAAGTTCATTTATGCAGGCTGCTTATATTTTCTCCTATGTTTGCGAAGTTATTGATTTGAGTTTTAAAAGTCAATAGATTTGAATTATGAAGTGAAAAAGAATGTGAGTAAATTATTTATAAAATAACTCCAAGAAGTATATTCGATATAAGAAA
>NZ_JAIQDW010000001.1 GCF_020026925.1 Flavobacterium hibisci
GTTTTGTTTTAGAATAAACCGTTCTCAATTTAAAACAAGTATTTTTCATAAATCGATAGAAAGAATGGTAAATACCAAACCCATATATCAAAAAGAAATAAAACAGATAGTAAGTGTATAACTCAATATTTTTTTTTCAATTCTGTCGCATCAGCTTAGATATAAATCTGTTTAAATCTGCTTTAATCTGTGTAAATCTGCATGAAAAATTAATATGCAAAAGTATTTTTACACAGATTTTAAAGGATTTTCGCAGATCAAATTAGATTTAATCCTTTAATGAAGCTATTTTATTCTATTCACCGAACGAGATTTTATTATCAATTGCTGTAGAAGAATTAAGTAAATACCTTTACTTTTTTAATTAGCTGAATAAGTTTTAAATGTTCCGTTTTTATAGAAAAGCACAATTTTTTCAATTTCCTTGTCTTCAAAATTTAGATTCAGGTTTTGAATTTCTAAAAAGCTTCCAGTTTCTTTTTTTTCTTTAGAATTAATTTCAATTTCAGAGAGCGAATCTTTATTTGAAGAAACAGACTCAGATGACTGTGTAAATGTTGCAGAAACTTCATTATTGTTTTTTGGAAAATTTCCTTTTCCTGTCAAAATCCAATACAAATCTATTTGGGGGAAAACTTCTAAAATTTTCATTATAAAATCTAAACTAGGTTTGTTTCGTCCTGATAGGAGATGAGACATACTTGAACGCTGAACGCCAATTTTATCTGCAAAAGCTGATGCGTTTAAACTATAATAATCCAGTACTGTTTCTAGTCTTTTTACAAATCCATCTATGTTTAACATTGTAAACTATTGTTTTGAAATTCGGTTTTTACAAATGTAAACAAAAAAGAGTCTTTGTCATAATTTTAGAATTATAAACGATGTTAAATAATCTATTTTGTTAAATTGTAACTTTATATTTTCTATGTTATAATATTGATTTATAGTGTTTTATAAAGTTTTTTTTTTGAACAGGGATTAATTTGTTACTGTTTTAGAGAAAAGTTTACAATGTTGAAATATTAAAATATTAATCGAATTGCTATTGTTAAAATAAAGATATTTACTTTTGTAAACTAATTAACAAATACCATGGATTTAGAAGAATTATTTAATCAAAACAAAGAAGCGTCGATCGAAGGTCGTTATTTGACATTAGAACATATTCAGCCAATATTAGAAAGAATCAATACAAACAATCAGGTTAAGGTTGTTGGTAAATCAGTTTTAGGTAAACCTATATATGCTTATCAAATTGGTACAGGAAAAACAAGAATTTATCTTTGGTCTCAAATGCATGGAAATGAAAGCACCACCACTAAAGCATTGTTTGACTTTATTAATGTTTTGAATAATGGTTCAGAGTTTGCGCAAAATATACTCTCAGCTTTTACTTTTTGCTGTATACCAATATTAAATCCGGACGGAGCAGAATTGTATACTCGTGTCAATGCTAATGAAATTGACTTAAACAGAGATTCGCAAAATTTAACTCAGCCCGAAAGCAGGGTTTTGAGAGGGGTTTTTGAAGATTTTAATCCTCATTTTTGTTTCAATCTTCATGATCAGCGAACTATTTTTGGGGCTGGTACAACTGGAAAACCTGCTACCGTATCATTTTTAGCTCCTTCTTATAATGAAGAAAGAGAAATAAACGAAAATAGATTAAAGGCAATTAACTTAATCGCAGCAATTAATGATGAGCTGCAAAAACACATACCTGGACAGGTAGGGCGTTTTGATGATTCGTTCAATTTAAATTGTATAGGAGATACATTTCAGTATTTGGGAGTTCCAACAATTTTATTCGAAGCAGGTCATTTTCAAAATGATTACTCACGTGAGATTACCAGAAAGTATATATTCTTTTCACTTATTACCAGTTTTAAAGTGCTTTTCGAAAACGATATAGTTAATAATAGGATTAATGATTATTTGAATATTTCACAAAATAATGTGGTTTTTTATGATTTTATGTATAAAAATGTCAAAATAAATTATGATGGTATCGAAATTATTACGAATTTTGTCGCACAATACAAAGAAGAATTGATTGACAGCAATATTCAGTTTAATGCTTATATAGTTGAAGTGGGGGAGTTAGAAAATTTCTTTGGACATTTTGTCTATGATGCAAAAGGCGCTGCATATTCAGATGATTTTACCAATTTTCCGAAACCAGATCAAAAAGCAGACTTTTATTTAAATAAAAACGTTAAATTTGTTAACGGACTGATAAAAAGTTAAATTTTATGTGAATTTGTTGTTTTTTATATATATTTTTATACTTTGTAATACAAATTAGTAATATTAATTAAAGAATTATGAGTAAATTTCGTTTAGATGAAGTAGATCACCAGATTTTAGATATGTTAATAGACAACACGAGGGTTCCGTTTACTGACATTGCAAAAAAATTGTTGATTTCGGCAGGAACTGTACATGTCAGAGTAAAAAAGATGGAAGATGCCGGAATTATAATGGGATCTTCATTAGCCTTAGATTATGATAAACTAGGGTATTCATTTATTGCTTATGTAGGTGTGTTTCTTAACAATACATCTCAAACAAAATTTGTATTAGAGCGAATTAATCAAATTCCATTTGTGACTGTAGCTTCTGTAACTACAGGAAAATTCAATATCTTCTGTAAAATCAGAGCTAAGGATACTAAGCATGCTAAAGAAGTTATTTTCATGATTGATGATATCGAAGGAGTTTACAGAACTGAAACCATGATTTCATTAGAAGAAAGTATTAATGACAAGAAGCGTTTGATGCATACTATTTTTAAAAATATGTAATATTTTTTCTTGAATGCTATATTAATAAATATAACCTCAAGTTTTTCTTGGGGTTTTTTTATGACTAAATAACCAACAACTATAATAAGGATTATGTACACGTTACCAAAAATTGAACGTTTCAATCAGGATGTTCTTTCTAAATATCACATTTATAATAGTGTTTTTATAACATTACCCTTCGATTCGATTGATAATACCGGAGTTTTGCTTCCGTTGTTTACAGAAACATGCGAAACAGGTTTTAAAAAGCAGGAAACTCCGAAAGAAATTTTTGATTTTTTCTCAAATAAATTTTTGAATAACGCTTCTGAGACAGAAAAGATTGATTTAATGTTTCGTTTTATTCAGTATATCGAACGTCAAATCGTATTGTTTGATGCTATTGAAGACGCTGCTTTTCCTGTTGTAAATAATATGGAAGGACGGGGTTCTCTTCGTGATATTAAAGAAAAGTCAGACGCAAAGGAAAAAGATGATGAATTAATCGATTTTCTTGAAAATTTCAATGTAAGAACTGTTTTAACAGCGCATCCAACACAATTTTATCCGGGACCGGTTCTTGGGATTATAAATGATTTGACTGAAGCGATCAGACAAAACGATTTATTAAAAATCAAACAACTGTTGGCGCAGTTAGGAAAGACTCCTTTTATTCAAAATGAAAAACCAAATCCGTATGATGAAGCAGTAAGTTTGATTTGGTATTTGGAAAATGTATTCTATGAGACAGCAGGAGAAATAGTGCATTATCTGCAAAAAAATATTCTTCAGGGAGGTGCTATTCAAAATCAATTAATAAAACTTGGTTTCTGGCCAGGAGGCGATCGTGATGGTAATCCATTCGTGACCACCGATATCACATTGAAAGTTGCTGAGCGTCTGCGTACTTCAATTTTGAAATGTTACTATGTTGAAATGCGTAATTTAAAAAGAAAGTTAACTTTTTCAGGTGTAGATACTTTGGTTGCGGAACTTGAATATAAACTTTATAGATCAGTTTTTTATTCTAAAGGTGAAATTTATATCACTTTAGAAGAGTTGCTTACTCAGTTAAATAAAATCAGAGCCATAATTATCGAAAAACATCAGTCTTTATATTTAGATGAATTAGAGGCTTTATTGGTTAAAATTAATTTATTTGGTTTTCATTTTGCGACTTTGGATATTCGTCAGAACAGTAAAATTCACAATGCTGTTTTTCATGATGTCGTAAATTATTACTTAAATTCAGATTCAAAAATATTCCCGGAAAATTATTTCGACTTGTCTGAAGATGAAAAATTAATTGTCTTATCAAAAGTAAAAGGAGATCTAAATCCGGCTGATTTTGAAAACGATATTACCAGACTAACTTTAGAATCTGTTCAGGCTATCAAAACGATTCAGGAGAACAATGGTGAATTTGGTGCAAATCGTTACATCATAAGTAATAATGAAAGTGCATTAAATGTGATGGAAACTTTTGCTATGATTCGTTTAAACAACTGGGAAAATCCAACTGTTGATATTATTCCGCTTTTTGAATCGGTTGATGATTTACAAAATGCACATTCAATAATGGAGCAGTTGTATACAAATCCGGAATATGCGGCGCATTTAAAATCCCGTGGCAATAAGCAGACTATTATGCTTGGTTTTTCAGACGGAACAAAGGATGGTGGCTATTTAATGGCAAACTGGAGTATTTATCAGGCAAAAATCGAACTTACACAAATATCCAGACAATACGGCATTCAGGCTATTTTCTTTGATGGACGTGGAGGACCGCCTGCACGTGGAGGTGGTAAAACACATAAATTCTATGCATCGCTAGGGCCTAAAATCGAGAACAACGAAATTCAGATTACGGTTCAGGGACAAACGATTAGTTCTAATTTTGGAACTTTAGATTCCTGCCGTTACAATATCGAAAATTTATTAAGTGCCGGAGTAACAAATCAGGTTTTTGGTAAAGACAAAAATGAACTGAGTGCTGAGGAAACTGCAATTTTGACTCAATTGGCTGGTTTAGGATATGAAAAATATTTGAGTTTTAAAAATCACCCTAAATTTATTCCATATTTAGAAAAGATGAGTACGTTAAAATACTATTCTAAAACTAATATTGGAAGCCGTCCATCCAAAAGAAGTAAGTCGGAACAATTGGATTTTGCTGATTTAAGAGCAATTCCATTTGTAGGTTCTTGGAGTCAATTGAAGCAAAATGTGCCTGGTTTCTTTGGAGTAGGTACTGCTTTAAAACATTTTGAAGACACTAACCAGTGGGATAAGGTAAGTGATTTGTATCATAATTCATTATTCTTTAAAACACTTTTGGAGAATAGTATGATGTCATTGGCAAAATCATTTTTACCATTGACTGCATATATGAAAAAAGACCCCGAATTCGGCGAATTCTGGCAGATTATTTATGATGAGTTCAAAGAAACAGAACGTCTTTTACTTAAAATAGCGGGTCATAAAACACTTATGGAAAATTATCCAGACGGCAAAGCGTCAATTCAAATAAGAGAGCGTATTGTATTGCCATTGCTGACAATACAGCAATATGCTTTATTAAGAATTAATGAATTGAATAAAGAAAATACGATCAATCACGATTTGATAAAAGTATATGAGAAAATCGTAACACGCTCTCTTTTTGGAAATACAAATGCAAGTAGAAATTCGGCTTAAATTAATTGATGTATGTTAGCTTCAGGTTTATCAACAAATGAATATTCTGTTTTTAATGCAACTTATATAAAAGCTGCTAATGATAAAACATTATTAGATGGTTTAAGAGAAGGGCTGCCACAGCTGGTTAACTTTATAAAAAATATTCCGGCTGATAAATTAGAATATCGCTATGCGGAAGGAAAATGGACAATAAAGGATATTGTTCTTCATATGATTGATACAGAGCGTATTTTTGCTTATCGGGCTTTAAGAATCAGCAGAGGGGATAAAACTCCTTTGCCGGGTTTTGAAGAAAATGATTATGTTCCATTTGCGTTTGCTAATTCCCGTTCAATAGAAAGTTTATTGGCTGAATATGAAAATGCAAGAAAAGCAACAATTAGTTTTTTTGAAAGTGTAAATGAAGATCAGCTTTTATTTATGGGTACGGCTTCAAATACGGCAATTTCTGTAAGAGCAATTGGTTTTATTATTACAGGTCATCAGAATCATCATTTAAGAGTGATTTCAGAAAGGTATCTGTAACTAATTTAAAGCACGTTTTGTAACGTATGCGCGATAACCGATAATTGCTAATTGCCATTTTTTGGCTTTGGCCAAATCTAAACCTTGTTTGGTAAAACTAGGCAGAAGAAGTTTGTTTATTTTGGCTAATATTTTAAACATAATTATTTAATTTTTTCAAAGATATAAAAAAGACTTTGCTATTTAACAAAGTCTTTTTTGTGTTTTTAGTTAAATTGGTTTATGATTTTTGATTTTCTTTCTCCATTTTTTTCATTTCTTTTTCATGAAGTTTCATGTTTTTCTCGAATACCTTCATGTCATTCTCAAATTGCTTCATATTTATTTCGTACTCCTTCGAATCTTTACCATATTTTATTTGAATATCTTCAGTAAATTTCTCCATGTCAGCATTGAATTTTTCCATTGCTATCTCATATTTTTCCATTTCTTTTTCAAAAATGGCTTCACGTTTAGACATAATTTCTTCAACCTGTTTTTCATAGGCAGACATGTCCGGCTCAAAAGATTCCATTTTTTTCTCAAATTCAGACATTTCCTTTTCAAATTTACTCATAGCTACTTTGTCCTTTGGATTTGTAGGTGGAACAGGAGGTTTTGGCATTTTTGACATATCTGGTGCCGGTGCTTGTGGCATTGGTCCAGTTGGAAATGAGGGCGGAGTAGGCGGCACAGGAGGTGTTATGGTTGTTATTGTACTTATTTTGGCACTTCTTTTTTCATTCAGGATAAGATTGTCACCAACAACTATTGGTTTGTCCATACCGCCATCCGTAATGACATTGATTTTTTTAGAGCCTTTTTCTGTTGTAACAACAATTCCACAGCTTTTAATTGGTTCATTGCCTTCAATCTGAATGGTTTGATCTTCACCAGTTCCTTTTTGAATATCAACTTTAATAGCAGTTAATTCATTTTTTGTATTCCTTTTAACATCAGATATCACAACATCTACATCATGATTTTGTTTCAGTTTTTCAGTAAATTCTTTTAATTCCTGATCGGTTGTGTTTTTTTTAATTTTATAAATATCGATAGGATTTGGCTTTTTAGAAATTTCCTTGGTTTCCTTTTTTTCTTGTGCAATGGTTTTAATTTGGAATAAAAATACAAAAGCTACAAGTGCGGGAAGAATTGCATAATACTTCCATGAGTTCCTTTTTTTTGATTGATTTTTGTTTAACATGACAATTCGTTTTTTGATTAATGATTGATAAAAATGATTGGTGATGGCAACACAGCTTTCGTGTGTTGTTATTTTTAAAAGCGTGTATTGATAGGCTTTTTTGTCTGATATTTTTTTAGCAGCTTCGTTATCTGCAATAAATTCGAGGTTTTGTAAAATGGCTTTTTTGTATAACCAAATGACAGGGTTGAACCAAAACAATACACAAAATACTCGTGAAACTAATACATCAATTGTGTGATTTTGATTGCTGTGTACTTTTTCATGCTCAATTATATTTTCTAATTCTGCATCTGTATACATTGATGAGTTGTATACGATGTAATCAAAATAAGAGAACGGAGCAATATTTTCAGATACATCAATAAATTTAAAATCAGCCTGCTGTTGTATTTTTTTTCCTTTCAAAACGGAATTTAAACTATAGAAATCAGTAGCAAATTTTGTTATAAGTGCAACAAATCCAATGCAATAAATGGCAAGTACTATGTAATTCCAGTTGATTTCGTATGATTCCTGCTCAACAGCTTGAGGTATAAAACTTTGTGGATAACTAACAGTTGAAACCGGAACAGGATCAATCCAAACAATTTTTGTATAAACCAGTAAAGGAAGAATTAGTGATGTTGCTAAACCTGTCAGTAAAAACCATCTGTTGCTGTTAAAAAAAGTTTCTTTGCGTAATAAAAAATAATAGGCACAATAAAACAATACAAGTAACCCCGATGATTTTGCGATATAAATGAAAAGAGCTTCCATAAATAATTATTTTTGTTCTTCTTTTGGATTTTCAATCATAGCTAAGATTTCACGTAATTCGGCTGCAGAAATTTTTTCTTCTTTGGCAAAAAACGAAACCATATTTTTATAAGAACTGTTGAAATAATTATCAATTGCAGTTTTCATATATTTTTTACTGTAGGTCTCAAGGCTTATCACAGGGTAATATTGATGTGTATTCCCAAAAGCGTTATGTCCGACAAATCCTTTTTCTTCGAGGTTTCGAATAATTGTTGAAAGCGTATTATAATGAGGCTGGTCTTCAGTGATTTCTGCCTGCACTTCTTTTACGAAAGCTTTTTTCAGCTTCCATAAAATATGCATTATTTCTTCTTCCTTGTTTGTTAGTTTTTGCATGATCTGATTATTAATTTTATTTTATTCGAAATTATTTTTTGGTAGTGATTAAAATTACACCATTTTTTCCTTTATCCCCATATTTACTTGTAGCTGCCTGGTCTTTCAATACGTCTATTTGTTGGATATCTTGTTGATCTAAATCATCAGTACTCTTGTTTGTGATTTTTCCATCTATTATGATTAATGGTTTTTCGGAGCTTCTGATGTTTATTTTATCAGATGAACTATCTGCTCTTGTCTGTATAATCACGTTTGAAGATTGCTTATTATTTTCTGTTGAGTGTTTTGTAGTGATTTCTATGATACCATTTTTTCCTGTTGTTCCATATTTTTCTTCGGCAGGTTTTCCTTTTAGTACATTAATGCTTGCTATTTCGTTATTTGGGATGTCATTAATATTCATTTCTGAATTTGTTTGGACACCATTAACTATAATTATTGGTTTTTCAGCAGCAGATACGATTTTTATTATGTTTTTATCTGTATCTACAACAGTATTTGTATTAACATTTGTATTAATGTTTGTATCAGTATCAGAATTAGTTTTAGCATCATTATTCGTATTAGAAATTTGAGTATCCTTTATTTTTATTAAAACGCCTTTAGCTTCTATTTTATCGTCAATTACAGTTGGCTGTTTATCAGCAAAATTAAATGAAATAGCTCCTTTTTTGTCTTTAATAATAATGATTCCAATTTTTTCAATTCCTGTTGATGTTGCCGATTTTTTAAATTTCTTAGCTCCTTTTTCATCCTTCAGATCAATATTGACAGAAGTAATTTCATTGTTGGAGTTTCTTTTTAATTTAGAAACAACGGCAGAGATATTAAATTTTTCTTTTAATGTTTTTACTCTTTGGTCAATTTCAGCATCTGTAGTATTTTTATCTATCGTAAGTACATTTACTGATTGAACTTCATCCGGATTTATTTTCTCGATAATATTAGAGGCTTTTTCTTGTGCGATAGTTTCAATCTGAAATAAAACTACAAAAGCTACAAGTGCTGGAAGAATTGCATAATACTTCCATGAATTCCTTTTTTTTGATTGATTTTTGTTTAACATGACGATTCGTTTTTTGATTAATGATTGATAAAAATGATTGGTGATTGCAACACAGTTTTCATGTGTTGTTATTTTTAACAGAGTGTATTGATAGGATCTCTTGTCTGAAATTTTTTTAGCAGCTTCCTTGTCGGCAATGAATTCAAGATTTTGAACAATCGCTTTTTTATAAAACCATATTATTGGATTAAACCAGAATACCATGCAGAAAAATCTGGAAATTAATACGTCAATAGTGTGATTTTGATCGCTATGCACTTTTTCATGTTCAAGAATATTTTCTAATTCTGATACCGTGTACATTGATGAGTTGTATACGATATTCCGGAAATAAGAAAAAGGAGAAATGTTATCGTTGACATCGATAAATTTATAATCTGCCTGTTGCTGTATTTTTTTTCCTTTTAAAATGGCATGCAAGCTGTAAAAATCTATTGCAAATTTTAGAAGGAAAGCGATAAAACCAATACTGTAGATAAGCAGAATAATATAATTCCTGTTTATTTCAAAAGATTCTTTTTCAGGTGTTTGAAGGATATTGAGCTGAGACAGGTTTAAATTAGTAATTGGAGCAGGGTCTACCCATATAATTTTGGTGTAAACAAAAAAAGGCAGTACTATTGAAGTGATTAATCCGACTAATAAAAACCAGCGGTTGCTATTGAAAAAAGTTTCTTTACGTAACAAAAAATGGTAAGCACAATAAAACAATATAACTAAGCCTGATGATTTTGCGATATAAATAAAAAGTGCTTCCATAATTGATTATTTTTTTTCTGTTGTTGATTCTATCATAGCTAAGATCTCACGTAATTCGGCTGCAGATATTTTTTCTTCTTTAGCAAAAAACGAAACCATATTTTTATAGGAACTGTTGAAATAATTATCTATAGCAGTTTTCATATATTTTTTGCTGTAAGCTTCTAAACTTATTACCGGATAATATTGATAAGTATTTCCAAAAGCATTATGTGAAACAAAACCTTTTTCTTCCAGATTACGAATAATTGTCGAAAGAGTATTGTAGTGTGGCTGTTCAACAGTGATTTCTGCCTGAACTTCTTTTACGAATGCTTTTTTCAGCTTCCATAAAATATGCATAATTTCTTCTTCCTTGTTGGTTAATTTTTGCATGTGCTTTAATTTTAAATCAAACCTACAACTATTTTTTTAGTTACGCAACTATAAAAATAGTTAATTAACTAAAAAAGAAGTTTGTTTTGGTTTAAAAGAAGAAAAACTATTTCAAATTTAATGTAATAACTTGAAATAAAGTGTTTTGGAAGTGTTTGTTTATGAGGCTTTTTCTAAAATAAGAGCACTCTTAATCCATAAGCAGCAAAATGTGGCGACGACACCAATGCTGGCCATGAAAAACCAGTTAACCTGATATCCAAATCGTGTAATAATTTCAAAACCAACTTTTGAACTTATAATATGAGCTAAACTAAAACTCATCGTGTATAGTGCCATATATTGTCCTTCCTGACCTTTGGGAGCACGACTTAATGCGAAGGCATTAGAAAAAGGAAAAGCAAGAATTTCTCCTATCGAAATACAAATCATACTAATCACGAGAATTCCAGCCCAAATGTTAATCAATAATAGAAAAAAACTTAGTGACATAATAAAAGACCCCCAGATAATGATTTTTATTTTTGGTGAAGCTTTTCTTTCTAAAAATCCGACAGTAGGCATTTCTAATGCAAAAATCAGCAAGCCATTTAAGGTCATTAAAAGACCAGTCTGAAATTCTGTCAGACCAAATTTCTCATTGTGATATAATGGTAAGGTAGTAAAAAGCTGGAAAAAGATCATAGCGGTCACAAAACTCACAAATAAGAAAACCCAAAATATCCTGTCTTTAAAAACGGATTTTGTTTCTGCCGAATTTTCAACTTTATCTTCATATCTCACCTTTTTCTTTTCTTTTACAAGTAAGGCAAAGATTGAAATCGAAATGATACAGGAAAGTCCGTCAACCCAAAAAAGCCCCTGATATCCTATTCCCATAATAATCAGGCCACCTAAGGCAGGACCCGAAGCAAAACCTAAATTTACTGCCAGACGTACTAATGTTAAGGCTCGGGTTCTGTTTTCAGGCTTCGCATATGCACCAAGTGAAACAAACATGGCAGGTCTAAACATATCTGCAATAGCCATTAAACAAAACATTCCTATGCAAAGTCCAAAAAAAGTAGTGATATATTGAATCAAGAACATGGAAATTCCAGTAGTAAACAAGCTAAAAATCATGATTTTATAAAATCCTATTTTGTCGGATAGTTTTCCTCCTAACCAGGATCCGAGCATTGATCCTAATCCGAATGCGACCATAATCCAACCAACCTGATTATAAGTAAAATGAAGGTCTTCTTTTAAATATTTTGATAAAAAAGGCAATACCATTGTGCCTGCACGATTAATAAAAGTAATAATAGCAAGTATCCATATTTCTCTTCTAAATCCTCTGAAATTGTTGATGTAATGGTGAAAAGCGTTTTTTAACATTATAAAAGAAGTTGTTTTCAACAAAGTTAGGAAACTTTGTAACGTGAAGCGGTTGCTGCTTTGTTTGTTTTAAACTATTTTTGTGCAAAATTTCTATAATGAAAAATAGTGTACTTATTTTATTATTGATATTTAATTGGACTTATAGTCAGGGTAAATTCAATAAAAATAATGCTGAAAAATTTCAGAAGACTATTAATGCGGAATATGCAGATGCGAAAACCAGCCCATTAATGGCTAATGATTTGAAAGCGTTTAAATCACTTGACTTTTATCCTATAAGCAGTAAATATTTTGTGAATGCAAAATTGGTAAAAGCTAATAATGAAAAAGCATTTGAAATGAAAACATCAACTTCAAGAAAGCCGAAATACATTAAATATGGAACGGTTTTCTTTACAATTGATGGAGTTGCATTACAATTGAATGTTTATCAGGATGTGGAACTCTCTAAATCAGATAAGTATAAAAATCATTTGTTTTTACCCTTTTCAGATTTAACGTGTGGAAAAGAGAGTTACATTGGAGGAAGATATATTGACCTGGAAGTTCCAAAAGGAAATACGATCGAAATCGACTTTAATCAATCTTATAATCCTTATTGTGCTTATAATCATAAATATTCATGTCCAATTGTTCCATTAGAAAATGATTTAAATATAGCCATTAAGGCTGGTGTAAAAACGTTTCATTAATGAAATTTTTCAATCTTCATACACATCAGTTTACCAATAATCCTGATGTTTTAGAATTGGTGAATCAATATCCGCAGGATTTTGATGCTTCCGTTCCGTTTTATTCTATTGGAATTCATCCATGGTACATTGTTGAAGGCAGAATTGATGCAGAATTAAAAATTATTGAAGAAAAATTAAAAGAATATAATTGTCTGGCTATTGGTGAGTGCGGTCTGGATAAACGAATTGAAATTCCGTTTGAGCAGCAGGTTAGTGTTTTTGAAAAGCAGTTGTTTTTAGCAGAAAAATATAAAAAACCAGTAGTTATTCATTCTGTTGCAGCATATCAGGAAGTGATTTCAATGAAAAAGAAGTTGAATATTTCGGTTCCGATGATTATTCATGGTTTTTCAAAGAATAATCAGATTGCGAATCAGCTTATTAAGGAAGGCTTTTATCTTTCGTTTGGAAAATTTTTATTACGAAATCCGGATTTAAAAACAGTTTTTCAAAATATACCAAATGATCGCTTTTTTTTGGAAACAGACATGATTGAAGAGAATATTCAACAGGTTTATGAATTAGCTTCAAATTATAAAGAATTAAAAAATGAAGAATTACAAGCAGTAATCTCACATAATTATAAAGATGTGTTCAGAATCAATCATTCTGAAACGAAGAAGTAAACAAATTAAAATAACAAAAGAAGTATATGGCAGAGTGGACAGAAAGAGCCGAGCTTTTATTTACAAAAGAAGGATTAGATAACTTGCAGAATGCCAATGTTTTGGTTGTGGGTTTAGGAGGAGTAGGATCGTTTGCAGCTGAATTTTTGGCTAGAGCAGGAGTAGGCAATATGACTATCGTTGACGGAGATGTTGTAGATATCACCAATATAAACAGACAATTGCCTGCTTTGCATTCAACTGTTGGGGAACCAAAAATTAAAATTGTAAGTGACCGACTGATGGATATTAATCCTAAACTAAAGTTAACACGCGTACAGGAATTTTTATCACCGGAACGCGCTTTTGAAATCGTTTCCCCAGAATTTGATTATGTTTTGGACTGTATTGATAGTGTGACACCGAAGCTAAATTTAATTTTAGCTGCCAAACGTAAAAAAGTAAAAATTATAAGCAGTATGGGAGCCGGTGGGAAAATGCTGGCTTCAAAAGTAAAAGTGGGGGACATTTCAAAAACCTGTTATTGTCCATTTGCAAAAACAATTAGACGCCGGTTAAAAGCAGAAAAAATTTATAAGTTAAAAGTTGTTTTTTCTCCTGAGATTCCTGATAAAAAGAGTTTGAGAATGACAGATGGTAAAAACTTTAAAAAATCATTTTACGGAACCAATAGTTATATCCCTGCTTTATTTGGCTTGCACGCCGCAGAAACTGTAATACGTCACTTGCTTAAAAAAGAATAGTTTAATGCTTCAGATTTTAAGTTGATGATAAAAAATAAAATACTTGGAATCTCAAAACCTTAGTAACTCAATAAAATGGTTAAAACAGTAATTTTTGATATGGACGGTGTAATTGTCGATACAGAACCCGTTCATCGTTATGCTTATTACAAACAATTTTCAGAATTAAATATTGAAGTTTCCGAAGAAATGTACACTTCCTTCACAGGATTTTCAACACGAAATACGTTTCAGACTTTAAAAACATATTTCCCGGCACTGCAACATAGTGTTGAGGATTTGATCCAAAGAAAAAGAAATATTTTTAATGATGCTTTTGATACCAAAGAAGATCTGTATTTATTAGAAGGTGTTGAGGATTTAATAAAAGATTTATATGCTAACGGAATAGAGTTAATTTTAGCTTCATCAGCTTCAAAGGTAACTATTGACCGTGTTTTTACCCGATTTAATCTGCATCAGTATTTTTCTGCTATTGTGAGTGGTGAAGATTTTCCGCAATCTAAACCAAATCCTGCCATTTTTCTTCATGCTGCTTCTTTGTCAATTGCTCCGAAAGAAAATTGTATCATTATAGAAGACAGTACAAATGGTATAAAAGCCGCAAAAGGAGCAGGAATTTTTTGTGTAGGATACAGAAGTGAAAATTCAGAAGGACAGGATTTATCTGAAGCTAATATGATTATTAATCACTTTAATGAGTTAGATGCTTTCAAAATATCACAGTTAAGTGTTTGAATTAAGTAAAATTTAACTTTTGTCCTTTTTTGAATTCGTAATTTTGAAAAAAACAAATTGACTTATAGAAAATGAAAAAACTACTTATTGCTTTAGCCGTTATTTTAGCGCCTCTTGCCACAGAAGCACAAATAAGAACACCTCAGGCTAGTCCAAAAGGGTATATTAAGCAAACCGTTGGATTAACCGATGTTGAAGTTACCTATTCAAGACCAGGTGCCAGAGGCAGGGCGGTTTTTGGTAATCTGGTTCCGTTTGGAAAATTATGGAGAACAGGAGCAAATGAAAATACAATAATCAATTTTGGAGATGATGTTGTTATTGATGGTAAAACATTAAAAAAAGGAAAATATGCAATTTATACTATCCCAAAAATAGAAAGCTGGGAAATAATTTTTTACCTTTCTACAGACAACTGGGGATTGCCTGAAAATTGGAGCGATGCTTATGTTGCACTAAGAACAACAGTTAAAGAAGATGCATTGCCAACTCCTGTTGAAACTTTTACTATAGGAATTAATAATCTGGATCAAAATTCAGGATATTTGGAAATAGCCTGGGAAAACTCTCATGTAGCTTTGAAATTTGAAGTTCCTACTGCTAAATTAGCTACAGCAAGTATTCAAAAAACTTTGGCCGGCCCAACATGGAATGATTATTATGCTGCATCCCAATATTTATTCCAGTCAAATGGCAATATGATTCTTGCAAGAGAATATGTAGATAAAGCATTAGAATTGAGTACTGATAAACCTTATTATCTTACAAGATTAAAATCATTAATTCAGGCTAGACAAGGTGATAAAGCGGGAGCAGTTGAAACAGCCAAAATTTCTTTAGCATCTGCAGAAGCGGCTAATAATCAGGATTATGTAAAAATGAACAAGGATAGTATTTCAGAATGGAGTAGATAATCCGCAATACATATAATAAAGTACAAACCCATTTTGTTTCATCTCAAAATGGGTTTTTTATTGTTATTAATTAAAAGATTTCTATATCGAATGAAGTATTAAAACTTTGATTCGCTTCAAGAATCAGTATTCCCTCTTTTTTAAATAAATCTCCTGATTTTTCAAGTGTATCAGAATAACCAAACCAAGGTTCAATACAAATAAATGGAGCGTTTTCTTTAGTCCATATTCCTAAACTTGGAAAATCCTTAAAATCAACTTTAATATATGGTTTTGAGTTTTCAAGTATAGTTAAAGAATTTGATTCTAGGGTTTTAAAAACCAAAGCATCATTTTCAAATAATTTATAATGTAATGGAACTGTATTATTTGAAATTTCTAAAATCTCATTAGTATTAGAAATTAATCCATCTTCAAGAAGTGAATATTCCAGTTTTTCTTCTTTTTCAAATTGAATGCTGTAGTTTGAAAAATTTTCAGGTAAAGCAAAGGCAGGATGGGCTCCAATAGAAAAAGGAATTTGTGTTGATTCGTTATTGATTACTTTATATGCAATATTCAGTTTGTTTCCTTCAAGTTTGTAAACAATCTGCAATTCAAACTTAAAAGGGTATTTCTCAAGTGTTTCTTCATCATAGGATAAAGAAAATGTGGCAGATGATTCTGTTTTTTCAATTAATTGAAATTCCATATCACGGGCAAAACCATGTCTTGGTAAGCGATAGTCTTTTTTATTAAATGTATAAGTTTCGTTTTTTAAGCTTCCCACAATTGGAAAAAGTATAGGAGAATGTTTTGGCCAATAATTAGGGTCTCCATTCCACATGTATTCTTTATTTTGATTGTTTGTTAATGAAAATAATTCAGCTCCAGCATGTTTTATAGAAGCTTTTAGTGCTTTATTTGAGATTGTTGTATCCAAAATGATATTTTTAAGTGAGATTAAACCTTTATAATGTAAATATAATTCTTATAAATTTTATTTTACAGACAAATTATTTAAATTACTTTTTTAATAATATTTTGCTAAAATTGAATATAAGCTTTGAGTTTTCTCTGTGAATAGTATTTTTTTTCATTAATTTGCTATATAAACAGGTATAAAATATGAAAAGAAAATTCGCTAAAGCCTTATTGATAACGGCTTTGTTTGTAGGAATTTATTCTGTTACTGCTCAGCAGGCACCGGTAACAGCAGGAAATCCAGTTAATAATTACAATTATCATGATGCATTCGCTCCCCATTTTTACACAAAAAATGGTACCCCAACCCGTTCAGCAAGCGGGCAGCCAGGTATTGAATACTGGCAAAACAGGGCAGATTATCAGATTACGGCAAAATTAAACGCTACTACAAATGAAATAGTCGGTACAGATGAAATTACATACACAAATAATAGTCCGGATAAACTTTCTTCCGTATGGCTTAATTTAGATCAGAATTTATTCAAAAATGACTCACGTGGAAATGCAGTTGTGCCTTTAACAGGAAGTCGTAATGGAGCACAGGGGCAAATTTTTGACGGAGGAAATAAAATAAAATCAGTCAAAGTAACTTTAGGAGATAAGAAAAAAACAGAGGCTGAAGCGAAATATATAATTACAGATACCAGAATGCAGATTTTTCTTCCACAGGAATTAGCATCAAAGGGAGGTTCTGTAAAAATAAAAATTGAATTCTCATTTATTGCCCCGTTTGAAGGGTCTGACAGGATGGGAGTATTGGAAACCAAAAACGGAAAAATATTCACAATAGCACAATGGTATCCGCGTATGTGTGTGTATGATGATGTAAGAGGTTGGAATACAGCACCATATTTGGGGGCTTCTGAGTTTTATCTGGAATATGGTGACTTTGATGTCAAACTTACAGTTCCGGCTAATCATTATGTTGTTGGATCAGGTGAATTGTTAAATGGAGCAGAAGTATTGCCGGCGGAGCAGTTTAAGCGCTATAAAGAAGCTTCTCAAAGTGATAAAACGGTTGTTATCCGTTCAGCAGAAGAAGTAGCAGCCGGAGCAAACGCCACCAACGCAAATACTGAAAAGACCTGGCATTATCAGATTAAGAATGCCCGGGATTTCTCGTGGGCTTCATCCCCGGCCTTTATTTTAGACGGTGCAAAAATTAATCTCCCAAGTGGTAAAAAAGCGTTGGCACTATCGGCTTATCCGGTTGAAAGTAAAGGCAACAATGCCTGGGAACGTTCTACAGAATATGTAAAAGCATCAATTGAACATTATTCAAAACAGTGGTTTGAATACCCTTATCCGGCAGCTACAAATGTTGCAGGAAATGAGGGCGGAATGGAATATCCCGGAATTGTTTTCTGTGGATGGAAATCAAAAGGTCAGGATTTATGGGGAGTTACAGATCATGAGTTTGGCCATATCTGGTTTCCAATGATTGTGGGTTCAAACGAAAGATTATTCGGATGGATGGATGAAGGTTTCAATACTTTTATAAATTCATTGAGTACTGAAGCATTTAATAATGGTGAATATAAAGAAAAGCCTGCCGATTTACACGAAATGGCAGAGCCCTTTACAAGACCAGACTTAGAAACAATTATGAGTACTCCTGACAATATGAAGGAAGCCAATATTGGGATGCTGTGTTATTTTAAACCAAGTGCAGGTTTAATTATTTTGAGAGAACAGATTTTAGGAAAAGAGCGTTTTGATACTGCATTTAGAACTTATATCCAGCGATGGGCTTACAAACATCCTCAGCCTGATGATTTTTTCAGATCTATGGAAAATGTGGCTGGTGAAGATTTAAGCTGGTTCTGGAGAAGCTGGTATGTAAATAACTGGCGTTTTGATCAGGCAATTAACTGGATTAAATATATAAAAAATGATCCTGCAAAAGGAGTTATCATAAATGTTTCGAACTTAGACAAAATGCCAATGCCAATTGTTCTGGATGTAAAAACAAAAAGCGGGAAAGTGGCAAGAGTTAAATTACCTGTAGAAATTTGGCAGCGTAATAATGACTGGTCTTTCAAACATAATTTTACAGAGGAAATAGAAAGTATAACTTTAGATCCTGATCATGTTTTTCCGGATAATAACGTAAGTAATAATGTTTGGACGGCTGGAAAAGGAAAAGTTGAAAAAGATATTATCCTGGATGGTTATTTGGGGCTTTATTCTACAAAAAATGCTCCTTTAAAAATCGAATTAACTGAAAAGAATAGTGTTTTAAATGTTGAAATTACCAATTTCCCTAAGTTTACGGTTGAACCTGTAGCAGGTGAAAAGGATACTTTTATATCTAATGCAGCGGGTTTAAAATTTAAATTTAATGAAGCAAAAACAGCTTTTGATATGACTATTTTAGGTAATGGGCAAGTAATTCCATTTACTAAAAATTAAAATAAAATTTCTAAATAATTCAGTCCGATAGGTTTATGCTAATCTATCGGACTTTTTTTTGTTTCATAAAATAACATTCCATTAAAAAAATGTTAGAATTTTAAAAAATGGTTTTGTAAATAAAAAAATAGTGTACTTTTGCACCGATGAATAAAATAAGTTTACATACAACTTCTTTGTCACGGACAATCTCACCTGGTACTTCTCCCGAAGTACGGATGCTATCTATATAGTATTCAAAGAGTTTTTCGTCGCGTATTTATTTATATTCATTTTTATTTTGAAATCACTTAAGTTGTCCATCGGACAAACACATACCAAAAGTATTTATTTTTTTAAAAAAGACCTCAATCAACTTTTTGATCTTGAAGGTGTTACTTCTGTTGTGTCTGATTTTATTAGTTTGTTTTTCGAATTTCAAACCAAACAATACGTTTTAATATTTAACGCTAAACTTCAATTACTGAAATGAAGATATCTATTGTTGTTACTCAGGAAGAACACTTCAAATTCGCACAGGAAATTTGCGATACTATAGAATCATCTGCCTTGTTAAGAGGTACAGGGATTGCTAAAAGGACTCCTGAATACATTCAGAAAAAAATGTCTAACGGAGATGCGATGATTGCTCTTGTAGACGAAAAATTCGCAGGTTTTTGTTATATCGAAAGTTGGGAGCACGGAAAATTCGTGGCACACTCCGGTTTAATCGTGCATCCGGATTACAGAAACTTAGGTTTGGCTAAAAAAATAAAATCAAAAGTTTTTGATTATTCCCTGAAAAAATATCCAAACGCTAAAATATTTGGTATTACAACTGGTTTGGCGGTTATGAAAATTAACTCTGAATTAGGTTATAAACCAGTTCCTTTCTCAGAATTAACAACAGATCCAAGTTTTTGGGCTGGCTGTAAAACATGTACCAACTTTCCGATTCTTCAAAGTAAAGAAAATAAAATGTGCTTGTGTACCGGAATGTTATATGATCCAAAAGATAAGCCAAAAGATCCGCCAAGACATCCTTTTAACGAGGCTGTTTTGAAAAGATTAAAAAAAATAAAACAAGCTTTATTTTTAAATAAAATTTTATCTGTTTTATTTACCTAAAAGACTAATTAAAAGAAATCTCAAACTGCTACATACGAAAGTATTAGCCTAAATTATAAAAAATGAAAAAAGTAGTATTAGCTTATAGCGGAGGATTAGATACCTCGTATTGTTTGAAATATTTAAAAAATGAAAAAGGATACGAAGTTCACACTGTTCTTGTTGACACAGGAGGATTCGACGCAGAAGAATTATCAGCAATTGAAAAAAGAGCTTACGAATTAGGAAGTGCACAACACGCAAACCTTACAATCGTAGACAAATATTATGATAAAGCTATAAAATATTTGATTTTCGGAAACGTATTAAAAAACAATACATATCCGTTATCAGTAAGTGCAGAGCGTGTTTTTCAAGCTATTGAAGCCATTAAATATGCTAAAAAAGTTGGAGCAAGTGCCATCGCACACGGAAGTACAGGTGCAGGAAACGACCAAATTCGTTTTGATTTGATTTTCCAAACGATCGCTCCAGAAATCGAAATCATTACACCAATTAGAGATCTAAAACTTTCTAGACAAGAAGAAGTAGAGTACCTTCAAAAAAATGGAGTAAGCTATTCTTGGGAAAAAGCGCAATATTCTATCAATAAAGGACTTTGGGGAACAAGTGTTGGAGGAAAAGAAACTTTAACTTCAGGACAACCATTACCAAGTGAAGCTTATCCTTCACAATTGCAAAAAGAAGGTGAAGAAAAGGTAACACTTCATTTTGAACAAGGAGAATTAGTTGCATTGAATGGTAAAAAAGATGTTCCTGAAAAAAATATTGTAAAACTTGAAAAACTAGCAAATGCTTATGCAATTGGTAGAGATATTCACGTTGGAGATACTATTATCGGAATTAAAGGAAGGGTTGGTTTTGAAGCTGCTGCTCCATTAATTATCATCAAAGCGCATCATTTATTAGAGAAACATACTCTGGGAAAATGGCAGCAATACTGGAAAGAACAACTAGGAAACTGGTATGGGATGTTGTTTCATGAAGGTCAGTTTTTAGATCCTGTTATGAGAAACATCGAAACTTTCCTGCAAGACACTCAAAAAACAGTAAACGGAACAGTAACTGTTTCATTAAAACCATATCATTTTTCGCTTGACGGAATCGAATCTAAAAATGATTTGATGAATACAGGTTTCGGTCAATATGGGGAAATGAACAATGCCTGGACATCAGACGATGCAAAAGGATTTATTAAGATTTTAGGAAATGCTCAAAATATATTTTCATCTGTAAATAATGAAAAATTTGAATAATTAGTTGTTTGTTATTTTTAGATATATATACTTAATTTATGAAGGCAAAAGTATTTTTTTTATTTCCAATTCTTTTATTGTTTTTAGCTTGTGAAAGTGATGATGTAAAATCATCTGATAATGAGACTTTAAAAGAAATCACCTATGAAGTTGTTTTATTTGAATTTATTGCTGACACAGGTAATGGTTCTTCTCGTTTAAGATATAATATAAAATTCAACAATCCAAACAAGCTAGCAATTAAAGGAACAACTTCTATAACATTGGATTATAACGGAGTAGTATTGACACCTATAAAAAAAATTATTGATGAAGACTCCTATATTCATATTGGTGCTAACTCTAGTTATACAGAAGTATATGATGTTGTTTCTCCTCATGAGACAAATTTACTGAGTCCTGAACAGATAAAGGCATTTTATGTAAAGTTTGTATCTGCTAAATTTATTGTTGCAGAATAATAAAACAAAAGATTTCTTTATAGAATCTTAAAAAATAAAATTATGATTAATATCGGAATAATAGGTGGTTCAGGTTATACAGCAGGAGAATTAATTAGAATCCTGATGTATCACCCAAACGCCAAATTAGATTTTGTTTACAGCACAACAAACGCAGGAAAACCACTTTCTGTGGCGCACCATGATTTGATGGGCGATATTGAAATGAATTTCACAGCCGAAATCAATCCGAATGTGAATGTTGTTTTCTTGTGTTTAGGTCACGGAAAATCAATTTCATTTTTGAAAGAAAATCAGTTTGCAAGTCACACGAAAATTATTGATTTAGGAAATGATTTCAGATTGAATAAAGATGCGCATTTCGAAGGAAAAGATTTCATTTACGGACTGCCAGAAATCAATAAATCTGAAATCAAAAAAGCAAATTACATCGCCAATCCAGGTTGTTTTGCAACTGCTATTCAGTTGGCTTTACTGCCTTTGGCAAAACACAATCTGCTGAATAATGATGTTCATATTAATGCGACAACAGGAAGTACAGGAGCGGGAGTAAGTCTTTCGGAAACTTCTCATTTTAGCTGGAGGAACAATAATATGTCGCATTACAAAGCTTTTGAACACCAGCATTTAGGTGAAATTTCCGAAAGTTTGGTTCAGCTGCAAGATGATTTTGACAGTGAATTGCTTTTTATTCCGAATAGAGGAGATTTTCCAAGAGGAATTTTTGCAACGCTTTACACATTATGCGATGATAGTTTGGAACAATTGGTTGAAAAATACCAGGAGTTCTATAAAAATGAGCCTTTCGTAATCGTTACAACAACTAACATCAATATGAAGCAGGTTGTACAAACGAACAAATGTATCATTAGTTTATTGAAAAAAGGAAACCGGGTTCTTATAACATCAATAATAGATAACTTAACCAAAGGTGCTTCAGGACAAGCCATTCAAAATATGAATTTAATGTTCGGACTAGAAGAAACCACAGGTTTACATTTGAAACCAAGCGGATTTTAGTGGAAGTTAGAGGTTAAAAGTTAGATGTTAAACGTCTGAACTCAACTTCTAAACTTTACAATAATTTTTAAGTTAAAGTTCTAAGCCCAAATGTAACCGTATTGCATTGAACTTCTAACTTTTAACAAATAACATTTAACTTTTTCAAAAAATGAACTTATTCAACGTTTACCCATTATATGACATTACTCCAGTAAAAGCAATTGATTGTACCATTATCGACGACAAAGGAGTAGAATATTTAGATTTATACAGCGGACATGGTGTGATTTCTATCGGACACACGCAGCCGGATTATGTTGCAAAACTTAAAAATCAAATAGATCATTTAGGTTTTTATTCAAATGCGATTCAGAATCCTTTGCAGGTTGAATTGGCGCAGAAATTAGGAAAACTTTCAGGATTAGAAGATTATGAATTATTTTTATGCAGTTCTGGTGCTGAAGCAAACGAAAATGCTTTAAAATTAGCTTCTTTCCATAACGGAAAATCTAGAGTTGTAGCTTTTCATAATTCTTTCCACGGAAGAACTTCTGCAGCCGTTGCCGTTACAGATAATAAAAAGATTGTGGCACCAATAAATGCACAGCAAGAAGTAACATTTTTACCTTTAAACCAGATCGAATTGGTTGAAGCGGAATTAGCAAAAGGAGATGTTTCTTCTGTAATTATTGAAGGAATCCAAGGAGTTGGAGGTTTAGACCAAGGAACAACGGAGTTTTTTCAGGCTTTAGAAAAAGCATGTAAAAAACACGATGTGGTTTTGATTTTAGACGAAGTACAATCAGGATACGGAAGAAGCGGTAAATTCTTCGCTTTCCAACACCACGGAATCAATGCTGATATTATTTCAGTTGCAAAAGGAATGGGGAACGGTTTTCCAGTTGGAGCAATTTTGATTTCTCCAAAATTCGAAGCAAGTTTCGGATTATTAGGAACTACTTTCGGCGGAAGCCACTTGTCTTGCGCAGCAGGAATCGCAGTTTTAGATGTAATTGAAAAGCTTGATTTACAAAAGAATGTAAATGAAGTTTACGAATATTTCTTAGAGAAAATCAAAGATGTTGAAGGAATCAAACAAGTAAAAGGAAAAGGCTTAATGCTTGGAGTAGAGTTTGATTTTGATGTAGCAGCTTTGAGAAAGAAATTAATTATCGAAAAACACATTTTTACAGGAAGCGCAAACAATAAAAATCTATTGAGAATTTTACCGCCTTTAACTGTGAAAAAAGCAGATATCGATACGTTTGTAAAAGCTTTAAAAGAAAGTTTAGAAGAATTAAAAAACTAAACAGATAACTATCCTAACAGGTTTCCAAAACCTGTTAGGTATAAAAGTTAGACTTGGAAATTATCTTCAAGTAACAAACCTAACAGGTTTTTTTAAACCTGTTAGGATAAAAAAGTTTCGATAAAAAAGAAACAACCAAAAAACAACCAACTATAAAAAAATGAAACCATTATCAATTGAAATACGCAATACGGTTTTGCGGACTATGGCAAAGCTGGTCGAACAAGAGCGGACTCAGATTATTTTGACCAATCAGGAAGATCTTAGTGATTATGACGGTTCAGACTTAGCGATGGAAGAACGCCTGAAAGTAGATGATAAAAAAGTTGATGAAATGATTTTGTCATTGAATCAGTTAGCATCCCAGGAAGATCCCATCGGTATTGAGCGTTTTCATTTTACTCATGATAATGGAATTAAAGTTGTGAATAAAACCGCAGCTTTCGGAACCATTTTAATTATCTACGAATCTCGTCCAGATGTTACGATTGAAGCTGGCGGAATTGCTTTTAAATCCGGAAATAAGATTTTATTAAAAGGCGGAAAAGAATCTTTAAAATCAAATTTAAAGATTGTAAGTCTTTGGCATAAAGCTTTAGAAGAGAATGGGGTTTCTAAAGACTGGGTAGAATATCTGAATTACAACAGAACCGAAACGCAGGCATTTTTAGAAAAACCAACTCAAAAAGTAGATTTAATTGTTCCGAGAGGAGGAGAAAAATTAATTGAGTTTGTAAAAGCACATGCGACTTGCCCAGTAATTGTAAGCGGACGCGGTAATAATTTTGTTTACGTTCATGAAGATGCTGATACAGATTTGGCTTTAAAAGTAATTTTAAATGCTAAAACGGCTAAAATTTCGGCTTGTAATGCATTAGATAAAGTTTTGATCAGTTCTAAACTTCCCAATTTTGAAGGTTTTACAGCGATGTTAATTGAAGCTTTAATCGAATCAAAAGTGGAAGTTATTGTCGACAAGTCGTTAGAGAATTTCGAGAATACGAAAACCATTCAAAACGAAGATATTTGGTACGAGGAGTTTTTAGATTATAAAATTGTAATCGGAACCATCGATTCTCAGGAAAATGCCATTGATATGATTAATAAATACTGCGGAGGACATTCTGCAGCAATTATTACAAGAGATGACGAAGTTGCGCAACAGTTTATGGAATCGATAGATGCCGCTGCAGTTTATCAAAATGCATCAACAAGATTCACAGACGGAGGACAATTCGGCCTTGGCGGAGAATTAGCAATTAGTACTGATAAACTGCATCAAAGAGGTCCGATTGGGTTGCAGCATTTGGTAACTAATAAATGGTACGTTTACGGAGAAGGGCAGATTAGGTAAGTGAGATAATGTGAAAATTGAGGTAATTAGATAATTTGAAAATTCTGAAAAATTAGAATCTCAGCGTCTTAGAACCTTAGCATCTTTTAGAAAAAATGGCTAAAAAACGGATTTTATTAAAAATAGGAAGTAATACTTTAACCAAAGAAACCAACCATATTTCGCGGGGAAAGATTGAAGACCTCGGAGTACAGATTGCGGCTTTAAACGACGAATATGAATTTATCATCGTAAGTTCGGGAGCAATTGCGGCGGCAAAGCAATTTGTAAAGCTGGATAATCAGGATAAAGATGTTTTTGTAAAACAGGCTTTAGCTTCAATCGGACAGCCTCATTTAATGCGGATTTACAATGAGAATTTTAAGGATTTAGGACTAAATACTTCACAGTGTTTACTTTCTTATTCTGATTTCGAAAAAGAACAGACCAAAAAGAACATTGTAAACACTATTAATGTATTAGTAAAAAACAATTATATTCCAATCATCAATGAAAATGATACGGTTGCGACAGATGAGATTCGGTTTGGGGATAACGACAAATTAGCGGCATTAACAGCAGTGCTGCTAAATGTTGATATTCTAATAATTGCAACCAATACAAACGGAATTTACACTAAAGAAACTATTCACAATGAAATTCCAGAAACGATTACATTGGTAGATGATTTAAAATCACTTGAAAAAGAAATCGGAGATTCAAAATCATCGCATGGAACAGGAGGAATGCAGTCTAAAATAGAAGCTGCAGGAATTGCTAAAGCGGCCAATATTGAAACCTGGATAGTCAATGGACTAAATGATAATTTTATTCTGAGGGCATTAAAAGACGAAATTCCATTTACTAAAATAATATAATGAGTCAATTAGAAAATGTCACAATTATCTAATTATCAAATTATCACATTTACTAATTAATTTTAAAAAAACATGAACTATATTTCAATAAAAGATATCGACTCATTATCAAAGTGGGTAAAACAAGCGATTAAAATAAAAAATAATCCGCTAAAGAATAAGAAACTAGGAAAGAATAAAACTTTAATAATGCTGTTTTTCAATTCTAGTCTCAGAACTCGCTTAAGTACACAAAAAGCAGCCATGAATCTAGGAATGAATGTAATGGTGATGAACTTTGGCAGTGAAGGCTGGACATTGGAATTTGAAGACGGAGCTGTAATGAATTCAGGTGCTTCAGAACACATTAAAGAAGCAGCAGAAGTAGTTTCTCAATATGGTGATATCATTGCAATCCGTGCTTTTGCAGGTTTAGTTGATAAAGAAAAAGATTATGCTGAAACTGTTATTTCAGGATTTTTAAAACATGCTACAGTACCAATCGTAAACATGGAAAGTGCTGTTCGTCATCCATTGCAGTCTTTGGCAGACGCAATTACGATGGAAGAATTCAAAACGAAGCACAAACCAAAAGTTGTTCTTTCGTGGGCTCCACATCCAAGAGCTTTGCCACAGGCAGTTGCGAATTCTTTCGTAGAAATGATGCAGATGCAAAAAGATATGGATTTTGTAATCACACATCCTGAAGGTTATGAATTAAGTCCGGAAATTATAAAAGATTCTAAAATTGAATACGATCAAAATAAAGCTTTTGAAAATGCCGATTTCGTTTACGTAAAAAACTGGAGTAATTTCAATGATTACGGAAAAGTAACAAACTCAGATCCAAACTGGACAGTTACTGCCGAAAAAATGGCTTTAACCAACAACGGAAAATTCATGCACTGTCTTCCGGTACGTCGTAACGTAATTGTAAGCGATGAAGTAATTGACAGTGAAAATTCTATCGTAATTGAACAGGCAAACAATAGAACGTATTCTGCGCAATTAGTTCTACAAAAGATTCTTAAAAAATTATAATTTTATAGGTGCAAAGGTTCAAAGTTACAAAGGTTCAGAGGTTTCTTCCGAACTTAAACTTTGTCCCTTTGTTCCTCTGAACCTTTGAACCTCATGAATAAAGTTACCGTAATAAAAATAGGAGGAAATATCATCGATAATCCTGCCGAATTAGAACAATTTTTAACTGATTTTTCTAAAATAGAAGGATACAAAGTTTTAGTTCACGGCGGTGGAAAATCGGCTACGAAAATGGCGCAGAGTATTGGCTTGGTTCCGCAGATGATTGACGGGCGCCGAATCACAGATGCTCCAATGCTCGACGTTGTGGTCATGATTTACGCAGGCCAGATCAACAAACATATTATAGCACAATTACAGGCAAAAGGCAATAATGCAATTGGTTTTTCCGGAGCTGACGGAAATTTGATTCAGTCAACAAAAAGAAATCATCCAACTATTAATTATGGATTTGTAGGTGATGTAAAACAAGTGAATACCAAATTACTGGCAACTTTATTAGAAGCTGGAATTGTACCTGTGTTTTGTGCGATTACACACGACAAAAAAGGTCAGTTATTAAACACAAATGCAGATACCATTGCAAGTGAATTGTCAATTGCGTTATCTGAAGTTTTTGATGTAACACTTACGTATTGTTTTGAAAAACAAGGAGTTTTGATGGATTCAGAAGACGATTCTTCTGTAATTACAGAAATAAATGAAAAATTATACAATAAACTAAAAGAAGAAAAAGTAATTCATTCCGGAATGATTCCGAAATTGGACAATTGCTTTAATAGTTTGTCACGCGGTGTTCAGAAAATCAAAATTGGGCATCATAGAATGCTTCAAAATTCTGATGTTCCACATACGACTATTACTTTATAAAAGAAAAAGTTGCTAAGTTTCAAATAAACCTAGACTTTTGCAGTCTTAGAATTTTAGCATCTAAGTACCTAGATTAAAATGAAAAATATAGAAACGCTTACCCGGGAAGCAATTGAATTATTAAGAAACCTGATTGAAACCCCTTCATTTTCAAGCGAAGAAGATCAGACAGCGCTATTAATAGAAAATTGGTTCAATCAAAACGATATTCCTTTCAAAAGAGAAAACAACAATGTGTGGGCTTTCAATAAATATTTCGACGAAAATAAACCAACGCTTTTACTGAATTCACACCATGATACGGTAAGGCCTAATCAGGCTTACACCAATGATCCGTTTAAAGCTATCGAAAAAGATGGTAAATTATTCGGTTTAGGGAGCAACGATGCAGGAGGATGTCTTGTTTCGTTATTAGCAACGTTTGTACATTTTTACGAAAATCAAAATTTATCACATAACTTGGTAATTGTAGCTTCTGCAGAAGAAGAAAGCAGCGGAAAAAACGGTTTAAACAGTGTCCTAAAACATTTGCCGGAGCTGGATTGCGCCATTGTGGGTGAGCCGACTTTGATGCAATTAGCCGTTGCAGAAAAAGGTCTTTTAGTTTTAGATGTAAAAGTAAAAGGAACTGCAAGCCATGCCGCGCATCAAAACGATGATAACGCTTTATACAAATCAATTCCGGTAATGGAATGGTTTAAAAACTATAAATTCGACAAAATCTCAGATGTTTTAGGTCCGGTAAAAATGACCGTAACGCAGATTAATGCAGGAAAACAGCACAATGTAGTACCGTCAGAATGTGATTTGGTTGTCGATATTCGGGTAACAGATTGCTACACAAATGCTGAAATTTTAGAAGTAGTAAAAGCAAATGTAAATGCAGAAGTTACACCAAGATCAATGCATTTAAATGCTTCGTCTATTCCAGTTGAACATGGTTTAGTACAAGCAGGAATTGCTTTAGGAAGAACAACTTACGGATCTCCAACCCTTTCTGATCAGTCGGTTTTAAGCTGTCAGTCCTTAAAATTAGGACCAGGAGAAACTTTGCGTTCACATTCAGCAGACGAATTTATTTTTGTAAATGAAATAGAAGAAGGAGTCGAGTTGTATATCAAAATACTAACCGATTTCTTTAAATTATAAGATTAATTAGGAGCTAATCCCGCTATCCGCTGCAATCTTTTATTTTTTAAAGAAAAAAACAAAAGGATTTTCACTACTATCGGGGCTAAGACCTTCAGAAACTAATAAAGAAAAAGTAGAAAACTTTGTGAATCTCTGAGATACTTTGTGTATCTCGGTGAAACAAAAAAAATATAACCTATGAAACTTTGGGAAAAAGGAATACCAACCGATAAACAAATCGAACAATTTACAGTAGGGAACGACCGTGAACTGGATTTGGTTTTAGCAAAATACGATGCTTTAGGTTCAATCGCACACGCCAAAATGTTGGGTCAGATTGGTTTGTTGACTGAAGAAGAAACAACTTCTTTGGTTGATGCTTTAAACGAAATCATTGCGGATATCGTAGTAGGAAATTTCGAAATCGAAGATAGTTTTGAAGATGTACATTCTAAAATCGAATATTTACTAACAGTAAAATTAGGAGACGCTGGAAAAAAAATCCACACAGCGCGTTCCCGTAACGATCAGGTTTTAGTAGATGTTCATTTGTATTTAAAAGACGAATTAAAAGTAATAAAAGAGCAGGTAAAAACACTTTTTGATTTGTTGATGGAATCAGCAGAAAAACATCAAAATATATTATTACCGGGTTATACGCATTTACAAATCGCAATGCCATCTTCATTCGGAATGTGGTTTTCGGCTTATGCTGAAAGTCTGATTGACGATATTACGATGCTGAACGCTGCTTCAAAAATTGTAGATCAGAATCCGTTAGGTTCTGCGGCGGGGTACGGAAGTTCATTCCCAATCAACAGAACTTTTACCACTCAGGAATTAGGTTTCGAAACTTTAAAATTCAATGCCGTTGCAGCACAAATGAGCCGTGGAAAAGCAGAAAAAACAGTTGCTTTTGCCATGACAAGTGTTGCAGGTACTTTATCAAAATTTGCTATGGACGTTTGTTTGTATATGAGCCAAAATTTTGATTTTATTGGTCTGCCTGCCCATCTTACAACGGGTTCGAGTATTATGCCTCATAAGAAAAACCCGGATGTATTTGAATTGATCAGAGGAAAATGCAACAAGATTCAGGCTCTTCCTTACGAAATCACTTTGATCACCAATAATCTTCCAAGCGGTTATCACAGAGATTTACAGCTTTTAAAAGAAGGTTTGTTTCCGGCAATTCAAAACTTAAAAGCCTGTTTGGATATTGCGATTTTCTCAATAAAAGATATCACAGTAAAAGACCATATTTTAGAAGATAAAAAATACGATTATTTGTTTACAGTTGATACTTTAAACGAAATGGTGGTTGCAGGAATGCCGTTTAGAGATGCTTACAAAGCCGTTGCAGAACAGTTGGAAGCAGGAACGTATAAATCTCCAAAAGAGACCAAACACACCCACGAAGGAAGTATTAATAATTTGTGCTTAGAGAATATAAAAGATAAAATGAAAGCAGCTTATTAATTTTTCATTTTTGAAACTTGGGAACCGATTTGTATCATTTGCAAATCGGTTTTTTATTTGATTATATCTATTTTAATTTAAGAAATTTCGACCTAAATATATATATTTGAGAATCAGTTTAAACTAATTTGAAATATGAGAGAATTTGAAGAAGAGCATACTCAAAAACTATTTGAGAGGAATTTTATTACCGAAGACCAATTAACTCAGATTAAAAGTTATCGCAGTTTGGGCATTTTTTCGCTTAACGCTGAATTAAAAATGTTTTTGTATTTATCCGTTTTGCTTTTTACATCCGGAATCGGAATTTTAATTTATGAAAACATAGATACAATTGGACACATTGCAATTTTATCTTTACTATTAATCGTAACGATTGTTTGCTTTTACTTCTGTTTTAAAAATTCAAAGGGATTCCAAAAATCAGAAACCACATTCGAAAGTCCAGTTCTGGAATATTTGGTTCTTTTGGCAAATATTCTTACTTGTATTTTTATTGGCTATTTACAATTTCAATATAAACCTTTCGGGACACATTATGGCTTGGCGACATTAGTTCCAACAATTGTCAGTTTTATTTGTGCGTATTATTTTGATAACAAAAGCGTGTTGACTATTGCCATTACGGGTTTGGCTGCTTATGTAGGCTTTTCTGTGACGCCTCAGGATTTATTTCATAATGATTTCTATTCTCATCAGGAGCTAAGTTATTCTGCCATAATTCTCGGTGGTTTATTGATTTTATGGACAATTTACAGCTCAGGGATTTCTCTTAAAATGCATTTTAATTTAATTTATTTAACATTTGCATTGCACATGATTAGTATTGCTTCAATTAGTAATATGGTCAATGAGTACGATGGTTTATGGATCCTTTTTTCTGCTGTTATGGCAGGTTCGTCTTATTACTTTTATAAAGCGAGTTATGCGCAGAAGGCTATTTCCTTATATGTTTTTATGATTATTTATGCTTACATCGGAATCAATATTTTTCTCTTCAGAATTTTTGAGAATATAGATTTTCAGGATATTTGGATGCTGTTTGTTTTAGCTATTCCAGCCTATTTTATTGGTTCAATAGTCTTGTTTATAAAATTGATTAAAAAATTTAACAAAGAAACAGCAGCATGATAGTATTCGATAAAAATAAGTTAGAAAATTCTGTTTTGATTGAAGAAGCAGATTCGTTAAAAAATGGTGGTTTTATCGGCAAAGAACAACTGGATTTTATAAAAAAAGAACTTCCGACACTTAATAGTCATAAAAATATTCTGGTTAGAATAGGTTTCTTTTTGTTAGGATCATTCTTGTATTCTTCAATATGCAGTGCTGTGTCACTTCTGGGAATTTCAGGATTAGATCATTATTGGGAAATTTTTCCCTTTTTATTTGGTATAATCGGTATTGTTGGGTCAGAATTTTTGGCTAAAAAAGATTATTACAATCATGGATTAGATGATGCCTTTATTTTAGGGACAATATTGTCTTTCGGCTGTGCAGTCACATTTATTACAAAGTTGGAAAATGTTTTTATGGTTTCGTTTATTGTGGCTATTATTTCATTAATACTATTTTTGCGTTACATTCATTTATTATCAGCACTGGTTTTTTATTTGGCATTGACCTTATCATTAGGATATTCAATATTTGAATATTTGGAAGCAGGCCAGGCAATTTTACCTTTTTTCATGATGTTCTTTGGTGCTGCTACTTATTTTTCATGCAGAAAATTGATTACAGGTCTAACAAAACCTTATTATTACAATGGAATTCTTTTAATAAAAAGCATCAGTTTGATACTGTTTTATTTATCAGGTAATTATTTAATAGTTAGGGAATTGTCAGCAAGTTTAACGGGAGGTTATTATGAGATAAGTCCCGAAATTCCGTTTGCGTTTTTCTTTTGGGTTTTCACTTTTATTGTTCCGGTTTTATATCTTTTTTATTCATTAACAAGCAAAGACAGAATTATGCTTTGGATAAGCTTTCTTGCGATAGCTTTTTCATTTTACAGTTTTCGGTTTTATCATTCGGTTTTGCCTATTGAAGTTGCATTGACGCTTGGCGGAATAATGATGTTTTCAGTTGCTTTCTATTTTATAAGAAAACTTAAAACAAAAGAAAGCGGACTAACGTTCAAACCAGACAGAATCTCAAATTCAAATGCATTTTTACATGCAGAAGCTTTAATAATCGCCTCATCTTTTGGAATGAAGCCAGAGGCTAAACCATCTGAATCTCCAATGGAATTTGGCGGTGGTGGTTTTAGTGGAGGAGGATCAGAAGGAACTTTTTAGTAATGTTTCTTATTACGAATAAAAAAAACAGCGGTAGCATAAGTTTACCGCTGTTTTTAAATTATGTAATATGTATAATTATCCTTTTAAAATCTTAAAAGTTTTAACCCTGTTTTCAATTTGTACTTTACAGATATAAACACCTCTGGTAATATTTGCAATGTTCAATTCTAATTTTTCATTGCCTGAAATATTTTTAGAAGTAGTATAAACTTTTGAGCCATTAGGAGAATAAATCTCTATAATTGCTTTACCACTTTCAATACTTGAAAATTCAATGTTTAAAACATTGTCAATTACGGTTGGATAATATTTAATTTCTAAGTTAGCCACATTATCATTTAGACCTAATGTATTAGGGCAACCTGTAGAAATCACACCATCAGCAGTGACTTGTAATGTGGCTCCTGCGCCGCAACTAGTGTTTGCTACATATTTCGCTACATCAGCTGTAGAAAGCGTAGTATATACGTATGATGGCTTTGAAGGGGTAGTTCCGTAATTTAAACCTGTTACTGCTGTAGAAGTTGATCCTTTAATGCAATTATCAAAAAATAATGCTGCTGTTCCAGTTCCTTCCGTAACTGGACTAGAAATATTTGCTATTTGTTCAAAGTTAGAATTTTCTACATAACAAGTAGAACCGTTATTACCAGCACCAAGACCAATAGCCTTTGCACTTGCCGTACTAGTTTTATAATAACAATTCAATATATGCAATTCGGCATTTCTGGCTCTGGGCATTCTTTCTTTACAGCCATCAGCCCAATAGCAGTTTTTAAAAGTAACACTAAACCTTCCGTCAGTTGTTGGAGCATCAGCAACACCTGAACCAACTAAGTTTGTGAAACTATGATTTTGAGATCCTCCAAAACCACCTTGAATTGCAGGTTTAGTATAGGTAAATTTACACCAGGAAACGGTTGTATTATCTGCCTTACCTTTAATGTCAAAATTTCCATCCATTCCATCCTGAAACTCACAATGATCTACCCAAATATTATTTCCTTCACTGGTTAAGAGATCTCTGCCATCTACATCATAAGCACCGGGACCTTCAAAAACTAAGTTTCTGATGATAACGTTATTGGATCCTGATTTTATATAAAGAATTCCGGAAAGATCCCATCTTGTCGGTTTAACGTCAGGATCAACATTTTCTGCTAATTGGGTATTGATAAGTCTGGCTCCAGGCAAACCGATAATTGTTTTGTTTGTTAGTGACACACTAGTATACTGACAATTTATAGTTCCTGATACTAATATCACTGAATTTGCGACTGTCTTAGAATTAAGAGCAGTTTCTAATTGTTCATAAGTTGTAACCGTCACAGTATTAGAAACAGTTGGGGTTCCACCTCCTGTAGCTGCAGCACCAAAACCTTCAGGAGCAGACATATAATAGTTTTGTCCAAACATAGTGGATAAACCTAGCAGGAAAAAGAGAAGGGGTAATGTTTTTTTCATTTTAAAAATTAATTTTAGTTGTTTTAAAATTTATTACAAGTGGTCAATGTAATCGATTGCACAAATTTAATTGATTAAAATTTAAAACAAATATTTTTATAAAATAATTATAATATCTGAATAGATTTTTAAGTGAATATAGGCTTAATATCGCTATTTATAAGAATAGGCTATTTTTAAATGACTTTTTTTCTTAAAACTATAATAGTGTAGTGGATTTCTTTAGAAGAATTACTGTAAAGAACTGTTATTTATTTTCTTTAGCTGATAGATAAAAAATCCCTAAATCAATAAAATTTAGGGATGGAAAGATTTAAATTTATTTTGTTGAATTAGACTTTTCCTAAAGTATATAACTGTTCCATTGTTGGAGACGGACTACCTCCTTCAGGTTCCAGCGTAATACCGAAAGCTTCTGCGTAAACAGTCTGATCTACAGCAAATATTTTTTGATTATTAGTGTCAAAATCACTTAATAAACCAATACTTGTTGGCGTTAGAACCGGACTTAGCTTAAGTGCCCAAACCTGATATACTTTTCCTTTTGGTGGTTTTGGAAGACCAGCAGCATCAATATAAGTTGTTTTGGTATCTTTATTCCAGTATACTTTTGCAAAAGAGGTTGGAGAAACAGCCTGACCTCCTAATGTTACGCCAGTGTTTTTAATATCCCTTACAATGGTTAAACTTTTTTCTATTTCTTTATTTTGTTTGTCTAAATAAGTAAAATCTCTTTCAATTTTGTTTTTTTCGTTACCCACAGTGGTAATAACATCTTTTGTTTTTGTCAGTTCTAAAGTCTGATAACCCAAACCTAACAATAATAATACTGCTGCAGCCCAGCCAATATATTGAGTTCGGTTTGATGCAGGTTTCATTTCGACTACTTTGCCATGTTTCAGTTCTAATCTGGCCTTTATTTTTTCAAAATTTTCTACCGAATGAAAAGGAGAAAAACTCGATGATAAGGCAACTATAGCTTTTTCTATTGAAATAATTTCGTTCTCAACTTCAGGATTATTTTTTGCCATTTCGGCTATTTCCAGATTTTCAGTTTCAGTCAATAAACCATAAACATAAAGTTCCAGAATTCCTGATTCTATATATTCTTGTGCTTCCATTATATTTTTAGATAATTACGTAAATCATTAATACAGTTTCTGTTTTGTGTTTTGACAGTTCCCAGCGGTATTGCCAATTCTTCTGAAGCTTCTTGCTGGGTATATCCTTTAAAGAATAACAAATCGATAATCTCAATACATTTAGGTTTTAATTTTTTCACAAATTCCTGAATTCCAATTGTATCAATTTTGTTTACGAGTTTGTTATTGTCGTCTAACAGATGTACGAAATTATCAGAGGAAAGGTTTTTTTGGCTATTATTAAAATTTTTAGACCTGAGTTTATCAATAGATGTATTTCTTGCAATGTTAAGGACCCAGGTATAAAAACGTCCTTTTCCTTCATTATAAGAATCTATGTTTTTCCAGATTTTTACGAAAACTTCCTGTAAAACATCTTCGGCTTCCTCCCTGTTTTTTATTAAAACGTTGATGACTGAAAACAAGCTTTTTGAATACATGTCATACAAGTGGGTGAAAGCTCTTTCATCTTTCTTGTAGATTAAAGCTAATAATTCTTCCTGACTCATAAATTTTAGATTTAAAGTTTTAACAAAGTTTAATTTACTTTTTCACTGGTTCATTATAAAGATAATTTATTTTTCCTGTTATTTTTTATTTTTTTTATCGCTTAAAACCCTTGTAAAATATAGAGCTTAAAAAAAATGTGCATTTTTTTTCCTCTTTTTTAAAACCAGAAACTAACTTTTTACGTAAATGCTATTATAACATAAAAATTAATCAGTTTAATAGCAGTTTGGCTAATTGATGCATAGAAATTAAGTGTGGAAAATGAATTAGTTAATAGAAAATGATTCGATTTGAACATTTAAGATTCAAATAAATTAAAAATTAATTATACTTAGTTGATGTTTTCGGGCTTCCAATGAAAAGATTATGATAATGACAATAAGGCATGAGTCAATAATTAGATATTTACCAAATACCACTTATGTAAATCGCCTGATTATAATGCCTTATTATGATGACTTTTAACATCCGAAACATCAACTATATAAAAGAAAATTTTGAACAATAAATTTTGGGGGACGGAAGCAGAACAGTTCAGTTTTACGAGCAGATCTGAGCTGTTTAGTCTTCCGTAATTAAGAATATTGAGTATTTATAAATTAAATTTCATGGTTTGATTTGTTTGTGAGTAGAAGCCTAACGCCTGATTAACGTTAGGCTTCACTTTTTTATTTAACTTTTACTTAAAAAAATAAACTTTTGATATCCTTAATTTTATACAGAATTAAGTAATTTTATAAAAAAATAAAGCGATGAATAAAATAGCATTTTTAGTTTTTAGTGCAGTCTTTTTAATAGCAGCACAAGTTCAGGCTCAGACAAGTATCAAAAAATCGAACACAGAAAAAATTATGGGAAAACAAACCATTTATCAATTTAAAGTACAGGATTTATCGGGTGATACTTTTGATTTTTCTTCTCTGAAAGGGAAAAAAATCATGATTGTAAACACAGCTTCAAAATGTGGATTAACGCCTCAGTATAAAGAATTAGAAGCTTTGTATAAAGAATATGGATCTAAAGGATTTGTAATTGTCGGATTTCCGGCAAATAATTTTGCTTCTCAGGAACCCGGAACAAATAAAGAAATTGCTGCTTTTTGCCAGCAAAATTATGGTGTAACTTTTCCAATGATGGACAAAGTTTCTGTAAAAGGGGATGATATGTGTGAGGTTTATAAATTTCTTACTCAAAAATCCAAAAATGGTCTCCAGGATTCTGAAGTAGAGTGGAATTTTCAGAAATATTTAATTAACGAAAAAGGCGAACTGGTAAAAGTTATAAAACCAAGGACATTGCCTACAGATCCAGAAATTGTGAATTGGATAAAAGGATAATATTTAAAGGTAAAACAATTGAAAATGAGATTTTTAGGAAACTGAAAATCTCATTTTTCGTTTTTGAAAATAGAGGCAACCGCTGCTTCATAATTTCGAAAGCTTTTTGCTTTTTTTATCAGTTTTAATACTTTATGCGGATTTGAAAATGTTTCTGCAAAATATTCCCATAAATGATACATTTTCAGTAAAATATGTGTTTGTCCGGATAACGATTCACTGTAAATAGCATATAAAGTATCGTGAAACTCACTGAATAATTCCATTCGGTTTGCAGGGTATTCCGGGCTGTTATTTTTTATCATCGAAGGCAAAAAAGGATCAGCGATTAATCCTCGTCCGATCATCCAATGGTCTATGGTTGGAAAACGATCCTGCATTTCGTGAAATTTTGCTACCGAAGTAATATCACCGTTATAATACAATTTATGTTTTGTATTGTCAATACATTGCTGAAACGCATCCAGGTGAACACCGCCTTTGTATAATTGTTTACCAATACGGGCATGAATCGCAATATTTTTAATAGGGTAGGTATCTAAAATTGGCAAAACATCCAGAATTTCATCGGTAGTGTCATATCCCAGGCGCATTTTCATTGAGACGATAATATCGGTTTCAGTATGTGCCCTGTCCAGGATATGATTGATTTGGTCCGTGTTTTTAATCAAACCCGAGCCCATTCCGGATTTGGTAACCATTGGATACGGACAGCCTAGATTCCAGTTTAATTCTTTATAACCCAATTCCCTGACATACTTAGCCACAAATAAAAATTCATCTGCATCATTTGTTATTACCTGCGGAATTACCTCTAAACCTGTATTGTTTTCAGGAAGTAAATCTCGTTCATAAGATGATTTTATAACCAATTTTCCATTAAGACGAATGTAAGGAGAATAAAATGTATCAATTCCGCCAAAAATTTTGTTTTGGGCATTTCTAAAACGAAAATCGGTAAATCCTTGTAAAGGTGATGAGAGCAGGGTAAAATCCATAATATTTGCAAAGTGGCAAAGATACTATATGTAAACCGGATTTTTGGATATGATTTTTATCTTCTAATTTTTTTCAATTTTTAATGTATTTGCTTCAACTATATTATTCCAAAATCAACTGCATGAATACAAGATCAAGCCAATGATCAAATTTGTAACCAACTTCACGAATTGTTCCAATAGAAACAAATCCAAATTTTTCATGAAAAGCAATACTTCCAGTATTATCAGCATCAATCGCTCCAATCATAACGTGATATCCCTGAGCTTTTGCTAACCGAATCAACTCAGTTAATAATTTTGAACCAACACCTTTTCCGATTACATTATCTACAACATACACTGAATGTTCAACGGTATATTGATAGCCAATTTTTTCACGGAATTGTCCATAACTTCCAAAACCAACAACTTCACCATCTAAATCAGCCACCACTACCGGAAGATTTTTAGCTGTCTTATCTTCAAACCATTTCGTCTGAACTTCTAAATTTTGAATTTCATAACTATAATTTGCTGTAGTATGCAAGATAGAATGATTAACGATGTTCAGGATTTTGTCTAAATCGTTTGATGTCGCGGGCCTAAGTGTTAAGTTCATAATAATTAAGATAAAAATAGAGATCTTCATTCTTATGAAAATCAGTTTTACAAATGTATTTCCTTTTTCTAAAAAACACATTTAATATCTTTCTGTTTTTAAGTTAAATCAGGAGTGAAGTTTGTAACTTTGTGTTGTCAAAAAGAAATTTTCATTTTTAAATTTCTTTAAAATAATACACTATTAGAATGATTTACCCCAAAATACCACTTGCTCAAAGCATTATCGAAATTTGCTCGGCAAAAGGAATTCACAACATTATAATTTCTCCGGGATCAAGAAATGCCCCTTTAACGATTGGTTTCGCCCAAAACCCTAATTTTAAGTGTTACAGTATTGCAGATGAGCGTTGTGCTGCATTTTTTGCTTTGGGAATTGCCCAGCAAACAAAAAATCCAACGGCTGTTGTCTGTACATCTGGGTCGGCATTATTAAATTATTATCCCGCTGTAGCCGAAGCATTTTACAGCCAGATTCCGTTGATTGTAATTTCGGCAGATCGTCCTCAGAATAAAATTGATATTGGTGATGGTCAAACGATTCGTCAGCAAAATGTTTTCCGGAATCATTCGGTTTTCAATGCTAATTTAACTGAAGAAGCTTCGGAAGAAAATGACCTGAAAATAAATAAAGCTATAGAAACTGCCATTATTCAAAAAGGACCTGTTCACATTAATGCACCTTTTGAAGAGCCTCTTTATGAAACCACAGACACACTTTCAGTTGAACCAAAAATCACACCTGCTGATGAAATCATTGGAAAAAAAGCAATTGAAAATGTAGCAGATTTTGTTTCAATTTGGAATTCAGCTAAGCGAAAACTGGTTTTAGTTGGTGTAAATGAAGGAGATTCAATTGCCCCAAAAACAATTGAAAACCTGGCTAACAACCCATCAGTTGTTGTGCTGACTGAAACTACTTCTAATTTGCATCATCCCAATTTTATTAATAGTATAGACACCTTAATCACACCTTTTGATGATGCAGACTTTAAGGAATTTGAACCTGAAATTTTAATAACCTTTGGAGGAATGGTGGTTTCCAAGCGTATTAAAGGCTTTCTAAGAAAATACAAACCACAGCATCACTGGCACATTGATACGCTGCGTGCCTATGACACATTCAATGCACTGACTAAACATTTTGTAATGCAGCCAAATGATTTTTTTAATGATTTATTGGCTAAAACTATTTTTACAGAAAGTGAATATTTTGAGCAAATTAATCAGGTCTATCAGCTGCGAAAAATTAAAAGGGAAAAGTATTTAGAAAAAATACCATTTTCAGATTTTAAAGTATTCAAAGAAATAATCGAATCTTTGCCAAAAAACAGTCAGTTACAGATTAGTAACAGTTCGGCTATTCGATATGCACAATTAATTGATATTGATTCTTCTATCGAGGTTTTTTGCAACAGAGGCACGAGTGGCATCGATGGAAGTACCTCCACAGCAATTGGCGCTGCTGTCGCGAGTCAAAAACAAACCGTTTTTATTACCGGCGATATTAGCTTTTTATACGACAGCAACGCTTTGTGGAATGCTTATATTCCTAAAAATTTCAAAATCATTTTGATTAATAATGGAGGAGGAGGAATTTTCAGGATTTTGCCGGGTCATCAAGAAAAACCTGTTTTTAATACTTATTTTGAAACTTCACACCATTTAACAGCAGAGCATCTGGCAAAAATGTATCAACTGAATTATTATACAGTAACTGATACAGATTCATTAGAAAAAAACATCAAATCTTTTTATGACACCAATGACGCTCCTGCTATTTTAGAAATATTTACGCCTACTGCTGAAAATGATGTTGTTTTGAAACAATATTTTAAAGAGTTAATTTAAAAAGAAAAGCGCCAAAATTTGGCGCTTTTTTATTGACAGTATTTTTATCTAATCGGAATAGGGAAAACAGGGAGGCTTGAATGACCTAAGGCATCAACTGTTTGTACAGCAAAGAAATAGTTGTCTTTAGAGTATGGAATTTCAGCTTTAGTATCTTTTACAAAAAAAGTCTTTTCCCAATGAGGTGATGAAGTTTCACGCATCAAAATCTGGTATCCGAATTGTGGTTTATTTTCTGGAGCATTCCAAAGTAAAGTAGATGAATTAGAAAGATTTTTAACTTCAATTCCAACATTTACAGGAGCTTTTGGAGACCAGGCCAGATTAGCCAAAACAGCTAGGTTTGCACATGTGTTTTTTCTCAAATAATCGAAATCCATAAATTCAGGGAGATCACCAAATTTAGTATTGTTTTCTGTCCTTAAATCCTGATGCTGATGATCAAAATTTTCGTTCATTTCGCAAAAACGAACTGCAGTAAAACCATTTTGACTAAATGGAGTATGATCACCACCACGCAAAAAACGATCATTTCTATACACTAATTTTACAGAAAGCTGATCGACATATTGTTCTGTTACTGTCTTAATATAACGGGCTAACAATCTTGAAGGACTGTCATTATCGCGATTAGTTGCTTTACGCATTTTAGCTTCTTCTTCAGTTTCTAAAAACGGAATGGCTTCACTAAAAACCCTGACTTGTGTATTGTCTCTTAAATTAGTTCCACTAGATAAACTGTTGCCGATCATATCGTTATTTAGCATAGCAATAATATTCCAATTAGATGCTTTTGCTAACTCCGCTAAATGTCTGGATCCATACAATCCTTGTTCTTCACCTGTTACAGCTACAAAAATAATGGTAGAAGAAAAAGATCTTTTACTCATTATTTTTGCGAGTTCCATTACAGCAGCAACTCCTGAACCGTCATCGTTTGCACCTGGCGCATCAGATGTTACATTCATTACATCAGAAACACGCGAATCAAGATGTCCGCTAATAATAAGTACTCGATTATCATTAGGATCTGAACCTTTTAAAGTTGCCATTACATTCCCTAGCTGACAGTCAGCTTTAATTCGTTTTCCATCTGCTTTAACCGTAAAATAGTCTATTGTCGAAGTAAGTCTTCCACCAGATTCTAAGGCATATTTATTAAACTCAGATTTTACCCATTGTTGTGCAGCGCCAATTCCTTTTGCTTTGCTTTTAGTATCGCTTAAAGTATGTCGGGTTCCAAAAGTGATTAATTTTCGAACAGTTGCTTCCAAATTTTGAGTCTTAACTTCAGAAATCATTTGTTTTATCTCCGGATCTTCAGCAACCTGAGAAATAGCTATTTGATAAAAAGACAAAAAGATAAAAACGAAATAAAAGATGTTTTTTTTCATTTGACGGGAGAATTATTTAAGGTTCTCAAATTTAATTATAATAAAAGAGGCTCGCTCATTTTTTATAAAAATATTTTTCGCTGTACTCACTTTCAAACTTCGTACATTTGCATTTTAAAACTTAGCTGAGTCAGCTTAGAACTTCAGAATATGATTGAAATAGGAAAATACAATACACTTACCATATTACGTGATACAAAGGTGGGTTTGTTTTTAGGAAATCCTGAAAAAGACCCGGAAGGAGTTCATGATATATTACTACCAAATAAATATGTCCCTAATGAATTTGAAATAGGCGAAGAGCTTGTTGTTTTTGTTTATTTGGATCATGAACAGCGCCCGGTTGCTACGACACTTGAACCTTATATTTTGCTGAATGAATTCGCACTCCTACGAGTGAATTATATCAATCAGGTTGGTGCATTTATGGATTGGGGAATGGAGAAAGATATTCTCGTTCCGTTTAAGGAGCAGGCGCGTCCGATGGAAAAAGGGAAACGTTATCTTGTTTACCTTTATATGGATGAGAAGACAAAACGTTTAGTAGCATCAAGTAAAACCAATCAGTTCCTGAGTAATGACAATTTAACGGTTGAAAAAGGGGAAGAGGTTGATTTAATCGTTTCGCATATTACAGAAATCGGTATTAACGTTATTATTAACGAACAGCATAAAGGATTGCTTTATAAAGACGAAGTATACGACGATTCAATAAGAACAGGTGACAGAATGCGGGGCTACATCAAAAATATTCGTCCGGATAACAAAATAGATGTAGCATTGCAAATTCAGGGTTATCAAAGTATTGAACCTAACGCAGAAAAAATTTTAGATGAATTAAGAGCTAATCGCGGCTTTCTCCGTTTAAATGACAATTCACATCCTGAAGATATTAAGACCGTTTTAAAAATGAGTAAAAAAACGTTCAAAAAGGCAATAGGAGCTTTGTATAAAGAAAAACTCATCGAAATAAAAGAGGACGGTATTTATCTTGTAAAAGAATAAATTCGATTCTATTCGGAAAAAAAAGCTCAAAAGTTATTAACTTTTGAGCTTTTTTTAATTTTTTCGGTGTTTCCATCTTTTGTGTGTCCACAAATAATATTCAGGCGCTTCGTAAATTTGTTTTTCCAATTCCTTTATATACATTTCTGTAATTTTGAAATCTTCATAATCTTTTGGATTATCTGCAAGAGTAAGGAAAGTAGCTTCATAATAGCCTCTTTTTACCTTTTTAACTTTTACCATTATAACGCTTAAGTCGTATTTTTTTGCAAGCATTTCAGCACCGGTATGTACTGGAACTTCAATTCCCATAAAATCGTTCGAATGAAAAATACGGTCTAATTTAGGTGACTGATCACTGGCTAAACCATATAAGCTTAGTTTTCCTTCACGCTGGTTTTGTGCCATAAGTGGAATTGCATTTTTGGTTGGAATCATTTCGCAATTATATTTTGTACGAATTTTTCGAATCAATTTATCAAAATATGGATTAGCGAGTTTTTTATATACAGCAACTCCCTGAAATCCAAGTTTAGGATTAATGGTCAAAAGCCATTCGTAACTTGCATAATGTGAGGCTACTAATATGATACTTTTTCCTTTTTTTGCATAATCTAATATAAGATCTATGTTAGTGACATGAAATCTCTTTTCCATTTCTTCAGGCGAAATACTCATAGTTTTGATCATTTCTAAAAACATGTCGCACATATGCTGATAAAATTTCTTTTCGATTTTTTTTCTTTCAGCATCATTCAAATGAGGCAATGCAAGTGACAGGTTCTCGCGGACAACTTTTTTACGATAACCAATAATATAATACACCAGAAAATAAACACAATCAGAAAACCAGTAAAATATTCTAAATGGAAGTATGGAAATAAGCCACAGTAATGGATAGGCTAAGATATAAATGAGAAACTGCATCTAATTTTTTTTGCAAAGATAAAATAAAAAAAAAAATCGGACTTAAAATTTAGTAAATCTCTAACCTTTCCTGAGAATGTTTATATTTACAATTCACAATAATTATTATTTATGAATACCATTTTGATAGGAATTATCATTGCCAATGTTTTAATTAGTTACAAAGGTTTCAATGATCTTTATTTTTTTAGAAAGTACGAATTTCATGTAGGAAGCATCAGATCGGGCGAACAAATCAGGATGATTTCATCAGGTTTTTTGCATGCCGATATGATGCATTTGGCTTTTAATATGCTGACACTTTGGTTTTTTGCACCAGTAGTTTTAAACTGGCTTGGTACCTTTTCTTTTGTTTTAGTTTATTTTGGAAGTTTAATTTTTGGGAGTCTCCTTACGATGATCTTTCATAAAAATGATTATAGCTACAGAGCAGTAGGAGCATCCGGGGCTGTAACGGGAGTTTTGTATTCGGCTATTTTGTTGCAGCCTGATATGATGCTGGGAATCTTTTTTGTAATTCCGATTCCAGCCTACCTTTTTGGAATTTTATACTTATTGTATTCGATTTACGGAATGAGGGCTAAGAATGATAATATTGGGCACACAGCACATTTTGGAGGTGCTGTAGGAGGTTATTTGATTACGCTGATAAAAGAGCCGTCATTAATGGCAGATCATAGTTTGATGACAATCTTGCTCGCAATTCCTATTTTGATACTTTTTGTTATGGCGAAATTTGGGAAATTGTAATGCTGGCACAACTTTTGAAATGCCCTTATCAATAATTTTAAATATAACAAAAATGAAAAAACTAGTCTTATTTTTAACAATAACGTTTATGACAATGTCTTACGGCCAGGAAACAAAACAAATTCCCCAAATCAATGTTAACGGAGAAGGAAAAGTAAAAATTGCTCCGGATCAGGTTTCGATCTCTGCAACAGTTGAAACCAAAGGAAATAATGCTAAAGATGTCAAAAAACAAAATGACGAAAAAATGGATGCTGTTTTAAAATTCATCAAAAAAATGAATATTCCAACGGCTGATTTCAGAACAAAACAGGTTGCACTCAATCCACAGTACGATTACGAAAAAAAGAAAACAAGTTACAACGCGGTTCAGACAGTAGAAATTCTGTTGAAAGATTTGTCTAAATACGATGAATTAATGGAAGGTTTAGTTCAGCAGGGCATTAATCGTATTGATAAAGTTTCTTTTGAGTCGTCTAAATTAGCACAACATCAATCAGAAGCAAGAAAAATAGCTATGAAAGATGCTAAAGCAAAAGCAGAAGATTATGTTTCAGTTTTAGGACAAAAAGTAGGGAAGGCTTTTGTTATATCTGATAATTCACAAATATATCAGCCACAGCCTATGTACGCTTCCATGAGAATGAAGGAATCTGCAGATTCAGTTCCATCAAATGAGACCTTGGCAATTGGAGAAATTGAAATCACAGCCAATGTAAGTGTTAGTTTTATTCTGGATTAAATTTTTACATCCAGGCTTATTATAAAATCCAAATACCAAATCATACTGGTGTTTGGATTTTTTTTGACAATTCATTTTAATACTGATTTTAAGAAGTGAAATAAAAGGCAGTTTTTAACTACAATATTGATTGATTCCTTAGATTTGTATGAAGCATTATAAAAAGTTGTATCATGCCAATAATTGAACAATCAGAATACAATTTTCCTCCTGTTGTCCATCGCAACAGACACATTTCTACTATCTATGCCGCTTTGTTCAAAAAGTTTGAAGTTCCCGCATATACAAGGGAAAAACATGAACTGAATGACGGCGATTTTATCAATATCGATTTTGTTATCAATAATGCTAAAAAAGCAGTTATTTTATGTCATGGTTTAGAAGGTGATTCTCGCAGGACATACAATAACAGCTGTTCAGCTTATTTTCAGCAAAAAGGATTTTCAGTTTTCGCCTGGAATAACCGTACTTGCGGAGGAGAAATGAACCGTCTTCCCAGACTTTATCATCATGGAGCAGTTGATGACCTTGATGCAGTGGTTCAGTTTGTTTTAAAAAAAGGATTCGAAGAGGTTTATCTGATTGGCTATTCTATGGGAGGAGTTCAGCTTTTGAATTATTTGGGCTGGACAAAAATTGATGAACGCATAAAAGCGGCTGTTTCGATTTCGGTACCCACTCATATATCGACAAGTGCAGCTGTTCTTAAACAGGGTTTTAACCGGGTTTATTTAAAGAATTTTACAATAGATATTAAAAGAAAGCTTAAATATAAAGCTGCCCAGTTTCCTGATTTTATAAACAGCGATCAGATTGATAAAATTTCTTCTTTTGATGAAGTTGACCAGTATTTTACAGCGCCACTACACGGATTTGCAAGCCGTGATGAGTATTATGAGCGCGTTTCGCCTGAATTTTCCCTAAAAGACATTACCACTCCGGTTTTAATCATTAATTCGCTTGATGATCCTTTTTTAGGCGAAAGATGTTATCCAAGGGCTATAGCCCAAAATAGTAAATATGTTTATCTTGAAACCCCAAAATATGGTGGTCACTGCGCTTTTCCTATGCGAAATTCAACCTATTCTTATGCGGAGAAAAGAGCGTATGAGTTTTTCGAATCTTTAAGCCTTCAAATTTTTCAAGCCTGATATTAAAGTTTGGGTTTGAACGGAAGCTTTCAATTAGTTTAATATAAAGGCAAAATGGCCGAAATTGCTTTCGGCCATAATAAAGAATTATTTGTTATTGATAAACTAACATTTTTAGATTGGTCTTTTGTAAACGGTTACATCATCTACCCACATCATTACAGTCGAAAATAAGTTAATTTTATTCGGATCAATGAAGCTGGAATCTTTTGATCCTACATTCATATTAAAAACAATCGAATGTGTCCCAAAATTATTCAAATTGAGTTTAGCTGTACCACTGTTGGTATATGTGGCAACTGTAATGTTGTCAACCTTTATAGTTACTGTTACAACATTGTCTTTCATTTTCCAAAAGGATTCATATAAGTGCCATCCATTGTTTGCATTAATATTAAAACTACCGGGATAATTTCTTTCAGCTGAATTTCCTAATAAATTTGTTCCGACAGCTGTTCCATAAAAAAGATTTGAAGCAAAACGACTGGTATTTGGTGCAAAAGAATAGCCTTCCATAATATCGATTTCACCTTTGGTTGGCCATCCGTTCCCTTGTACAGTCCAGAAAGCAGGCCAGGCACCATAAGTTTCTGTGAAAGATTTGTAAGTTCCGCCATCCATTGCCACCAATTTAATATTAGCAGAAAGCATATACTCTGTATTGTTTTCAGGCTTATACTGATAATTAGAGCTAATAAAGCCAGATCGATACTTGTTGGCACTCAATTTAGTAGTTTTGATTTCTAAACACTGTTTTCCGTCTCTCCATTGAGTTGTAGGTACCGAACTATGATAATCACAATAAGGCGAATTATAATCAGTACGTTGTTCTTTCGTCCATTGTGACAGATTTGAGCCTACATTAAAAGTATCTTCAAATTGTTTCACCCACGGCGCCGAAGCGACTTTACCTGTGCTTTTATTTGCATTTACATTTGCTAACTGGCTTTCTGATAAAGGAGCGGAATTGTCTGAACAGGATGCAAATCCTATTAGGTATGTCATTGCCAGGGATAATAAACTTAACTTTTTCATGATTTCTTTTTTTGGTTAATTATAGTAAAGTGTATGCTTTAAAACTTAATCTAAGCCTTCCAGGAATCCCGTATGAGCACTTTTAATAGTAAAATTTGCATCATATAACAGAGGCCAGTCATTACCTACATGGTTCAGTTCCGTGCTGTATGGAATCCAGGATTCATTATCTTTCATGCCCCAAATTGTTAAAGCATATTTATTGGCCGCAGGAAGTGCATTGTAAATTTGGACCATTTCTTTATATTTTGCTTTTTGTGCCAGTCTTCTTTCGTTGGTAAAAGTCGAAATATCATTAAATTGGTTTACCTGAATATCTAATTCAGATACATGGATTTTTAAACCTTTAGCGACAGCTTTATTAAGATCAGTTTCAATTTGAGCCTTTGTTGGGCTTAGATAAGTATTATGCATCTGATAACCCAGTCCATTAATTAGATTACTGGCTTTTAAATCATCTACGATGCTGAAAACTCTATTTTGCTTTGGAATATTAGTAGATGTGGCATAATCATTATAAAACAATAATAAATTTGTATCACCCGCTGCATTTGCTGCATTTCTGGCCCACTGAAAACAATCTTTAATATAATTTGGCCCCATTCGCTGAAGAAAAATAGTATTTCTCATAGCACCGTTATTATCATCGGCTGCTTCATTTACAACGTCCCAGGATTTTACTTTACCAGCATAATGAGTAACAACATCTGTAATGTATTTTTTTACTTCTAATACAAATTCTGCATCAGTACCTGCATAATTTTTTAACCATTCCGGTACCGAATTATGCCACACTAAAGCATGACCATGTACATTGATGTTATTAGCATTTCCGTAAGCTACAATTTTATCAGCTACAGCCCAGTTGTAAACACCGCTTGCCGTAGAAATCTGATCCATTTTCATTTCATATTCGGCAGAAATACTGCTGAATTCATTTTTTAAAATGATATCATACTGACTTCCATTAGTCAGTTGAAATGCTTTTACGGCCATACCAACAAAAAACGGATTGGCTAATTTATTTGCTTTTACCTTTAAAAAAGTTGGGTCTTCCGGAATACCGCTAGAACCAGTAGTTACGACGCTAATGACATTAGAATAATCTGAAATCTGTGTTTCATTTTTGGCTCTTACACGGTAATAATATTGTGTTCCTCCGGTTAAGCCTGACACAACGTCGTTCAAATCTGTAACTTCTTTTGAATTATAATTTGGCAGAAAAGAGTCAAAATTTTCGCTGGTCGAAACATCTAGCAAATAGCTTTTTGAGTGTGAAACGTAATACCATTTTGCTTTAAAACCATTGTCGTTTACATCTTTTGGTGCAATAGCAATTGGCGTTTCTAAAACATCAGGGCTTTCGCTGTCATCTTTAGAGCAGGCATTTAAAAAAACGACAAAGCTCGTCAGCATTACTAAAAATTTAATTTTCATACTTTTTATTTATATTTTTTTGTTTTGTAATTTATGAAGAGGCTGTTTTTAATCACAGCCTCCTGAATTTTAAAATAGGCAGTCAATTATTGGTAGCGAATTTTAATATTATCATATTTTATTATACTTGGATTAGGGGTGTCATCCTGAATAACGCCAATTTTGATTTCATTTATTTTAGAAACATCTAAAGTAGCTGCTGTATTTGAGCCAAAACCATAATTGTCTTTAAAATCAGCTATCGAAATTGTTTTAGTCGTCCAGTTTACATCCGTAACTTTAAAATTATAAGCGAAGTTGGCATTATCAATAGTGTTTAACTGAATGGCAAATTGTGCTCCTGTAACATTGGCGCTTATATCAATATCGATATATGCTTTTTTAGCATCTGTATTTGTTGCGCTTAAGAAACTTGTTCCTCCTCCGGCACTGCTTCCGTTGTAGCCATTTGAAGTCGAACCAGACCAGGTAAAGGTTGCATAATTGCCTGATGGACCACCGGCAGTATTGGCATTAAAAGAAGCAACATCGCCATAAGAAAACCAATCTTTTCTTGCGCCATTACCGTCAAAATCTGATACAAGAACGACAGTAACAAAATCTATTATTTTTTTTACTGTACCTCCTGGAGTGGTAATTGCCAGCTCAGATCCTGAAGCGGCATTGGCAGGTAAGCCTATAATAATCGATGAGGATGATTTTGCAGTATAACTAATTGCTACTCCTCCTAAGGTTACAGAGGAAACATTATAAAACCAGGTCCCTTCAATTTCTAATGGAAATCCTGGTGTGGCAACCGCCGGAATTGTTTTTGTAATGGTTGGAACAGGCTGTAAAATCTCAATGTTTTTCGTAACTGAGCCATTTGCAGTAATAAATGTAATAGGCTGTACTCCAAACCTGCTTCCTAGTTTTTCATCAAAGGGAATAGTGAAAATAAACGCTTTATCTGAATTGTAATTAGGATTAAAACTGATATTAATTTTATCATCCAGGGTAATTTTTTTTAATCCTGTTAGACCTTCGCCTTCAACTCTGACTTTATTTGTTGGAAAGGCCTGATTTAACAAATCTCCGGGTTCTGCAATCATTGCATCTATATTTGTGGCAGGTGCATCATCATTTTGGCAGGCGGTAAAAGAAGCCAAAGCGAAAAAAATTAAAATTCTATATTTTATTTTCTTGATCATAGTGAATGTTAGTTAAAGTTAAAAGGAACCGGTGGCTCTAATAGGGATGGGTTGGTATCAATAGCAGACTGAGGTAATGGGAGTTCAAAATAGTTGCTTCCAGGCGTTATTTTTCTGGAAACCAAATCGGTTCTGGCATTGTCAGAGTAAAAACCTACTTCCTGCTGTGAAATAATTGCTGTCGCTTCGGCGAGTCCACGGCGTTTCAAATCGAAGAAATATTGTCCTTCAAGGGCAAATTCAACTCTTCTTTCATTAAACAATTCATCTCTTGTAAGTATGGTTTTAGCCGGTAATCCCGCTCTTTTTCTTACTTCATTAAAAGAACTTAGTGCAGATTCAGAAGTAGTGGAAGTTCCTCCGGCTAAAATCGCTTCAGAATTCATTAACAATATATCAGAATATCTTAAAATGATTGTATTTTGAGAAGTTCTCATAAAAAACACATCATTTCGTTCGGCAGCAGAACCTACAATGTACTTTCTGAAATTAGCGCCAGTCGCAGAAAGGATTTTTTTATATGTAAAACCTCCCTTATCTTTTAATAATTCAGGATAAAAGTCACCATCTGTCATAATAGTACTTTTCTTTCTGATATCCTTTGGTTCAAATCCATTTTGAAGTGAAATAGAAGGAAGGTAAACTCCCCAGCCATCACCGCCGCCCGTTATTCCTGTTTCTGCCGGAACAATATACGCCTGATTTGTATTTTGTGTCCCCCATTCTGTAGCAATAGCTTTCCATTGTAGGGCAAACATACTTTCTGCACTGTTATTGTTCTCCGGACTGCTAAACAAGTTGCCGTATTCCTGAATTAAAGTATACTGGTTACCGATAATTTTTTGGGTTAAAGCAGCGCATTCAGCATATTCATTTAGCGTTAGGTGTACTTTTGCCAATATACCCATAGCAGCATATTTGGTAACATAACCTTTTTTGGCTCCTCTTTCAGGTAAATTTTCGACAGCATATTCTAAATCCATTTTTATGAATTTATATACATCCGAAACAATATTTCTTTTTGGCTGTGGAGCAGATCCTGCTTTACTGATGATCGGTACAGCCCCAAAAGCTCTTACCAGATAGAAGTAAGCATTTGCTCTCATGAATCTTGATATTGCAATAGCATTTTTATAAGATGCTTCCGGCAGTTCACTTTTTCTTTCTTCGACAAGGCTCATTAAATTATTAGACTGATCAACTACCGAAAATAGAGAAACATATCCCTCAGTTAAAATTGGATTTTGTGAGGTTACCTGGGCATCTTTAAATTGCGAATATGCACCATCAAATGTAAATGCATTTCCGGCATACATATCGCCAACAGCAATCAGAAATTTATCATTAAAAGTAAACCACGGCTTAAAGTACAAACTCTCAGCAATTCCGTCAAATGCTGTAACACCTTCAGGTAAGTCGGCAGGTGTTAGCTGATTTTCAGATGGTGCATCCAGAAATTCATCTGAACAGGAGAATAAAGACAGTAATGGTATCAGCATTCCCATCATAAAAAGTTTAAAAAGTTTTTTCATAACTATTTTTTTTATTTTAACTATTGTATATCATTAAGTTAAATGTGTTTTTTTATAAGTTCTAGAATTCAATGTTCACTCCTGCAGATGTAACTCTTGGTACAGGGTAACGGCCTAAATCAATACCACTTAGTGTTATATTTTGGTCTAAGTTTCCAAGAGCTGGATCAAAACCGGAATATTTTGTAAAAGTGTATAAGTTTTGAACGTTCACATACAATCTTACTTTAGTCAAAATAGTATTTTCGAACATTCTGTCTGGTAAATCATAACTCAAAGAAACATTCTGAATTCTTAAATAAGAACCATCTTCAACAAATCTGTTAGAAATTCTGCCATTACCATTTGGATCATTCAGTGTAATTCTTGGTACATCTGTATTTTCGTTTGTACCTGGTTCAAAGGCATTTAAAGCCTGAGTGCTTACATTTCCAAATCGGTCTCCAAATCCCGGATAGATTCCGTCAATATAATGACGTGTAAAGTTGTAGATCTGATTACCCTGACTTCCTGTTAATACAACTGATAAACTAAGGTTTTTGTATTTAAAGTTGTTTGTAAATGAATAGGTAAAATCAGGAATTGCATCTCCAATAGCGGTTTGGTCTTTACTGTCAATTTTTCCGTCATTATTAAGATCTTTAAAACGAATATCTCCAATTCCGGTTCCAGTTTCCTGAGTTGGTCCCGCAGCTAATTCGGCAGCATTTTTAAATAAGCCATCTGTTACGTATCCGTAAAATTGCCCTACAGGTTGTCCTTCTGTAGTTCTGGTAACGTTGTATAAATCAAATTGTACCTTTCCTAATAAAGATTTGCCCTGACCTTGAAAACTGGTTAGTTTGTTAGTGTATTTTGAGAAAATAACAGTGCTGTCCCATGAAAAATCATCTGTAACTATATTTCTGGTATTCAACGTAAGATCAATTCCTTTAGTTACAATTTCACCTGTATTCAGATAATAATTAAGTGCACTTTGATTTGACTCATCATTGATTTGTTTTGTAAGGAAATCAGATGAGTTTTTAACATAGTAATCAAAATCTAATTTTACTCTGTTATTAAGCGTCGCCAATTCAAAACCAGCGTTAAGAGATTTAAGTGACTCCCATTTGATATTAGGATTACCTAAATTATCAATAGTAGGCGATACGCCTCCAAAAGGAGATGCAAGTAGCGACAGGATAGTCTGGTACCTGTTTGCCGGTATATTTTGATTTCCTACGGCACCGTAACCCGCTCTAAATTTCAAATAATCGATGCTATTTGATAAAGGTTCAAAGAATTTTTCGTTACTAACTGTCCATCCTCCCGAAAACGAAGGGAAATACCCCCATTTGTTATTAGGACCGAAGTTGGATGAAGCATCCGCTCTTAATGAAGCAGAGAAGGAGTATCTGTCAGAAAAACTATAATTTAATCTTGAAATATAAGATGTCATAGACCATCTTCCTGAACCATTTCCGTTAAGTGCAGTATCGATATCACCTATATTTAAGTTTGTAAAATCTTTATTTAAAAATGCCCCCGTTCTATAACCACTTAAATATTCATATTTGCTCTCCTGTGCTTCCTGGCCTAGTAGGAAAGTAAAGTTATGTTTGTCGTTTATCGTCTTGTTATATGTCAGATAATTTTTGATATTCCAATAATAACTCTGATCCTGCTGTTTAAATGACTTGTTTAAAAGTTCAGATACATTTCCTAAAGTATATTTAGGTACAAAAGTGCCACTTTTAGCAAAGTTAAGATCGTATCCTAATTCGGTTCTGAAAACCAATCCTTTGATAAGGGTGAAATCAGCGAATAAATTACCATTAATTTTGAATCTTTCTGTAGTCGAATTGTTGTATTCTGCCAAAGCAATCGGATTGGTTGCTTCGTTTGCAGAAGATCCTAAACCGCTTGTTGGTCCTGCAAATGCTCCACTGGCATCCCTAACCGGTAATTCCGGTGATTGTCTTAATGTATTCATTACCAGACCACCTCTGTCATCGTTTCTTACTACTTTCTGCGACGACTTACTTACAGATAAGTTGTTACCTATTTTTAGCCAGGATTTAACATTAGAATCTACGTTTAGTCGCATCGATAATCTGTTAAAATCTGAGTTTAAAACAATTCCTTCCTGGTCAAAATAATTTAGGGAGGTGTAATAACGTGTTCCTTCTTTTTCGCCAGAAAATGAAAGCTGATGGCTGTACATCGCAGCCGATCTGAAAAGTTCGTTCTGCCAGTTTGTTCCATTTCCTAATAAATCAGGTTTTTGGTATTGAAAAGGGACCGGTTCACCGCTTAAAGTGAAAATTTTTGACTGGTATCTCGCATATTCAGGTAAGTTTAAAACATCTACTTTATTTGTTACTTCCTGATTCGCTAAATAGGTTTCGTAGGTAAATTTAGATTTTCCTTTTTTTCCTTTTTTGGTTGTAATCAAAACAACACCGTTTGCACCATTTGCACCATAGATTGCAGTTGCTGAAGCATCTTTTAAAATATCAATACTTTCAATATCTGAAATATTCAGGCCAGATAAAGCAGAACTTTTTGTTTGTCCGTTTCCGCCACCCAATGCACTGAAAGAAAATGTATCGTTGTTTTTATCTGCAAAAACAGGCGTTCCGTCAATAACATATAATGGTTCGTTACCATTGATAGAAGTGATTCCTCTAATTTGAACAGAGATTCCTCCTCCTGGAGTTCCTGAATTCTGTGTAACATTTACACCTGCCGCTTTACCTACAAGGGCCTGATCGATAGAAGTAAAGGGCTTGTCCTGAATTTCAGAAGCTTTAATAGAAGAAACAGCACCGTTTATATCTTTTCTTTTTGAGGTTCCATATCCGATAACGACTACTTCATTTAGTTTTTCCAGTTCATCTACCATGACTACCTTCATCTCTGATTTTATATCTGCGGGTATAGTTACATTTTTATAACCTATATAACTAAAAACAAGCATCGCTTTTGGCTCTACATTGTTTAATGTAAAACTGCCGTCAAAATCGGTTACGGTTCCGTTTTTTGTACCTTGTACTACTACACTAACTCCGGGCAGACTAACTCCCCCTGATGTTACTTTACCTTTAACAGTTTGGGCAAAGAAAAAATTTCCCCACAGACATACTATTAAATACAATAGTTTTTTTAATGTTCTCTTCTGCATACAATTTGGTTGTTTGAGTTTGGATTAAATAATTAGTTTATTTTTTATTAGTGAATATTTACGTTTTTGATCTTTTTACATTAACATCACTTAAAGTGTGAAAATGAAAATCATTTCTTAAATATTTCTTAACGAAAGTAAAATCTAAGGCAATGAAAGTGTAAAACGTATGAAGCAAATCGTGCATCAAATGATGTAAAATAAAGTGATGAGGTACTGTAATTGCTTAAAAATGACCGAATCATCAAAAAAAGTATTCCTGAAGTATTGCTAAAAAAAATATGCTAAAAAAAATCCATTAATAAAAAAACGGGAGTATTTTATTAAAAGCATAAATATGAAAGAAGTAAAGTCAAAATATCTTAGTAAGTATCATTATAAAAAAAGCTCCGATTGAATATCGAAGCTTTTTAACAGAGATGAAGATTATTTTTTATTCATTTGTACCTTTTTCCTGAGTAGGCAGGTAGCCATATTTAATTTTATAACATTTGGCAAAATAGGAGGGAGACGGAAATCCTACTTTATAACTGATTTCATTAATATTGACTTCTTTATTTCCCTGTTCGAGTAACTGTTTTGCTTTTTCTAACCTGACATTTCTAATAAACTCATTTACTGAAACACCTGTTAATGTTTTAATTTTTCGGTACAATTGACTTCGGCTCAGGAACACCTTTGAAGAGAGTAATTCGACACTCAATTCAGATTCGCTAATGTTTTCATTAATATAATGAAGGATTTTCTGAATGAAATCGTTATCCAATGATGTGGTTTTTTCTTTCCCTTGTTTTGTGATTCCGGTGTAAAATTTCTTAAACATTATTTGGCGGCTGGTAATAAGCTGAGCGAGACTGGATTTTAAAATATCCAATTCAAATGGCTTGCTCAGATACATATCAGCACCAGAGTCGATACCCTCCAGTCTGTCATTGACCATTGCTTTGGCAGAAAGCATCAATAAAGGAATGTGACTGGTTTTTAAGTCTCCTTTGATATTTTTACACATTTCCAAACCGTCCATTACTGGCATAATGACATCTGTAATTATGATATCCGGTAATTTCTGAACGGCAAGTTCGTAGCCTTTTTTACCGTTTTCGGCTGTAATAACTTTGTATAATTTGCTCAGTTCCTGTTTGAGATAATTTCTTAATTCGAGATTATCTTCTACAATTAAAACAGTGTATGCTTTTGCAGTATCTACTGCATTTTTTTTGGTAAACTGATCATCAATTTCGTCTTCTTCGGTTTGATTTTTATATTCAAATAAAAATTTATTTTTAATTTTTTCTATTTCAAAAACTTCGTCAATTATTTCATTTTCTTTATAAAAAGATTTTCCTAAAGGAAATGTAACCGTAAATTTTGTGCCTTCTCCCAGTTTGCTTTCAACGTCAATTTTTCCTTTATGCAGTTCAACAAATTCTTTTACAACTTCCAGTCCGATGCCTGTGCTGCCGTAATAATCCTTATTTAGGTTATTAACCTGATAAAATCTGTCAAAAATTCTTTTCAAATCTTCGCTTCGAATTCCGGAACCTGTATCTGTGATTGTTATCGAAAAAGAGGGAACTTTATTTCCATCTATCAACAGCATGGTATCATGATTTGATTCTGTGATGAAAATCTTTATCGAGCCATTATCCGGTGTGAATTTAAAGGCATTTGAAATAATATTAAACAGTATTTTTTCCAGCATTTTAGGATCCAGCCAGTCTTCGAGTTCATCAGCTGAGGATTCAAAATCAATTTTAATATTTCGAACAGCGGCTTCTTCATCAAAATAGCTGATAATGCCTTCGGTAAAGGCGACTACTTCGACTTTCTTCACCTGAAGGAAAACTTTGTTGAACTCTAATTTGTTAAAATCCATCAGTTCATTGATTAGCCGTGAAAGCCTGTCTGAACTTTTGTGTACGATTTTTAATTTATTATGTATTTCACGGGACAAACTCCTGCTTCTCAAAATATCCTCCAAAGGATTAATGATCAGTGTAAGCGGGGTCCTGAACTCATGTGAAATATTGGTAAAAAACTGAAGTTTCTTATTGTTTAATTTCTCTAACTGAATCGTTTTTTCTCTTTCTAAAATTATAGCTTGTTTTGCTTTAAAACGATTTTGATAAATTTTATTGAAATATATAATTAAGGAAACTAAAATTGATATGTATATAAAATAAGCCCAAATTGTTTTCCACCAGGGTGGTAAAATTTTTATTTTCAGTTCTAATTGATCATTGCTCCAGGAGCCATCAGCATTTGCTGCTTTTACTTTAAAAATATAATTGCCCGGCTCGAGGTTAGTATAAGTGGCGGTTCTGTTGTTTCCAACATAATTCCAGTCTTTTTCAAAACCTTCCAGATAATAAGCGTATTGGTTTTTTTTAGAATAATTATAGTTAATTCCCACATATTCAATTGTAAAAACGGACTGAGTGTAGTCAAGAATAATTTCTTTTGTTTGGGAAATTACTTTGTTTAATGGCGAATGATTTTCATTTGGCTTTACAGACTGATTGAATAATTTAAAATCACTGAAATACAAACTAGGTGCTTTTTCTGTTTTTTTAATTTCATTTGGATTAAAGTAATTTACTCCTTCATAACTGCCAAAATACAAATCCCCATTTCCGTCTTTAAAGACAGCATTATTATTAAAATCATTGTCAACGAGACCATCATCTTTGTTGAAATTAGTACTTTTTTTGTTTTTTAAATCTAATTTTGTTAATCCGGAACCGCCGCTTAGCCATAAATAACCGTTATTATCAGAAATTATAGCGCGTACAGATTTCTCTTTGAAGCCTGGAAAATCATCATAATTTGAAAATATCTTAGTTTTTTTATTATAACTAAATAAGCCCTGTGCATCTGTACCTATCCATACGGTTTTATCGTTAGATTCATAAATGGATAAAATGGTCTGAATGCTATAGTCGTTATTCATGCCTTTAAACATAGCATCCCGCATCTTAATTACTTTAAAATGAGAATCATCTTTGATGTTTACCTGATATAGTCCTAAGATTGTTCCCACCCACAGCACATCATCCGAGTCAACAAATACTTTACGTATAAAAGCCTTATCCAAATCATTTTCTATAAATGGTTTAAAGTTGCAATGAATAAATGTATTGGTCTTATTATCAAAATAATGCAGTCCTTTTATAAAAGATCCAATCCAGATTCTGCCTTTCGAATCTTCCGAAAAACTAAAAATCCGGTTTGATTTTAAACCCGCTGTATTGGCTGTGTTATAGTTTATAAATCTGGTAGTTCCGTTTTTTAAAAAATAAATACCGCGATCCCAGCTTCCAATCCATATGTTTTGTTTGCTGTCTATAAAAATGGTCTGAATATCAGCAGCATCTAAACCTGAATAATAATTTTGATTGGTTTTGTTAACGTGAATATAGCTTTTGCCAGCAAGATTATAAATGTCGAGCCCTCCACCTTCATTGCTTATGAGTAAATTGCCTTTTTTATCTTTTACAACAGAAGTAACATAGCTTGTCTGCAGGGAATTATCATTGTTTGCCAATGATTCAAGCGAATTGAATTTATTGTTAGGCTTATCAAATACACCAAGCCCTTTATTAAAATAGCCTAACCAGAGCCGTTTTTCCTTATCTTCATACAATGACCAGACAGAATTGGATTTTAAACTGAAATTGTTGTATTTGCTGTGCAAGTATTTTTTTAGAATCTGTCCTTTATAATTTACAACTAGTAATCCATCATTCTCTGTACCACAAATGATGTAATCATGACTGCTTTTTACGATTGATAAGATTTTATTTTTGGTAATTGGGTAGTTTTCAAATTGATAGTTATCGGTTTCAGGTTTGATTTTGATCAGGCCATTTTCGGTTGTTCCAAGCCATAAGAATCCAAATTTATCGATTACAATATTTTCGATATCGTCCAGTAACGGGGTTCTTTTGAATTTATCTTTAAAAACCTGTTTTACTTTTCCGCTCAGATCAATTTCCAAAAGACCATAACTTGTGCCCAAATAGATAATACCATCCTTGTCTTTTACTGATGACTTAATTAAAAAGTTGGGTTTTTCAAGTACTTTTGAATGGACTAAAGATGTTTTTAACGTTTTTATATTGAGCTTAAACAACCCAAAACCATAAGCACCTAAATATAAATTACCGTTATTATCTTCAATAATTGTTTTTATTGTTATAGGTTCATTATACCCTTTTACGATTACATCTCCAATATTAATCTTGGTAAAATTATCTAAATCCCTGTTGTACAAGCATAAACCTTCATCAGTGCCAATCCATAAATTGTTGTTCGAATCGATAAAAGTGGTGTAAATAAAATTACTGCTAACTGAACCCGGTTTTTTATTCTGTTCATATCCAAAATAATTTACACCATCGTATCGATACAAGCCGGCACCATTAGTACCTATCCAGATAAATCCGTTTTTGTCCTGTATGATAGAAGAAATAGCTCTTTTTGAAGTAGTTTCGGGGATGCTTCTAAATTGGTAACTATCAAATTTTCCCTGAGAGAGCAGATGGTTTACAAACACAAAGTAACATAACAGTATATATTTGATACTTTTCATTCAGACTTAATGTTATTGGTTATCAATTTTATAGGATATAAACTTTCCAAATTATTTTTTTTGAATTTTTATCGTGAAAACAATATTAATAAATCTATACAGAACACTTTACTTATTTCTATATAATTTTTATACATTGCTAAAAACCTGAGCACGATTAATAACTTTTAATCGTACTCAGGTAATAAGATTGTAATGTAAATCAGATTTTTTAATTCCGAAGTGTTTTATTTAACTTCAAATTTACTGGTTAAACCTTCGTTGGAATTCCAGCCTACCATAACATTAAATAATCCTGGCTCCACTAAAAACTTTCCATTATTGTCATAAAAACCAAGTTCTGCATCCGTTAGTGTAAATTGAATTGTTTTTGTTTCTCCCTTTTTTAAAGTAACAAGTTCAAATCCTTTTAATTCCTTAATCGGTCTTACAATACTGGCAACAGGATCATTTAAGTACAATTGGACAACTTCTTTACCATCAAAATCACCAGTATTGGTAACCTCTACGGAGATTTCAATTTTTTCTCCTTTTTGAAAAGAAGTTTTAGCCATCTTTAGGTTTTTATAAGCGAAAGAAGTATAGCTTAATCCATAACCAAATGGATACAAAGGTGTTTTCTCCACATCAGAATAATGCGACCAAAATACATTTTGATCCTTATCTACAGGTCTTCCTGTATTGTATAAATTATAGTAAATAGGGCATTGACCTACATTTCGTGGGAATGACATTGGCAATTTTCCGCTTGGTATGTAATCTCCGTATAAAACCTGAGCGATGGCGTTTCCGGATTGTGTTCCTAACTGCCAGGCTTCAACAATAGCAGGGATATTTTCTGCAGCCCATGGCAATGCCAGCGGACGACCATTATTTAAAACCAAAACCACATTAGGGTTTACTTTGTAAATTTCTTCTAATAATTGCTGTTGGTTTCCAGGCAGACCTATTTCTGTTCTACTGCGCCCTTCGCCACTTTGAAAACCAATTTCGCCCAGAACCATCACGACAACATCAGCATTTTTAGCTGCTTTTTTTGCTGCTTCAAATCCGGAAAAATCCGTCATATTGATTTTTACTTCGTCTAAAAATGTCTGTTTGTTTAGAGCGACATCTGTTCCTTTTTCGAAAACCAAAGAATTGTTTTTGTATTGCTGCATACCTTCAAGGACTGAAATTGCGGTGTTGTCATCAGCTGCAATTCTCCAGCTTCCTAACGGACTGTTTTTATCATTTGCCAAAGCGCCTATCAAAGCAATTTTTTGTCCGGATTTCTTTAGCGGAAGCAGATTTTTATCATTTTTCAACAAAACAATCGACTTTTTAGCCATGTCCAGGACGTCATCATTATTAGCTTTACTACCAATATCTGATTTTTCTCTGGCTTCATCACAATATCTGTACGGATCGTCAAACAGACCTAATTCAAATTTTACTCGTAGGATTCTGCGTACAGCATCATTAATGACACTTTCTTTGACAATACCTTTTTTTACTAACTGAACTAATTCTTTCACATAAATACTGGATTCCATATCCATATCAGAACCTGCAATAGCGGCTTTTTGAGCGGCATCAGCACCATTTGCGGCATAACCGTGCGTAATCATTTCGGCTATGGATGCCCAGTCAGAAACTACAAAACCTTTAAAACCCCAGGCTCCTTTTAAAATATCCCTTTGTAAAAAGATGTTTCCGGTTGCCGGAATGCCATTCAGCGTATTAAACGAATTCATAAAAGTTCCAATTCCAGCGTCAACTGTAGCTTTAAAAGGAGGTAATACTGTATTGTATAGTTTAGAATTACTCATATCAACACTATTGTAATCGCGTCCGGCTTCTACAAAACCATAACCTGCGAAATGTTTGGCACAAGCCACTATTGAAGTATTTGAACCTAATTTTTCTCCCTGAAAACCATGAACTCTTGCTCTTGCAATTTTGCTTCCCAAATAAGGATCTTCACCGGCACCTTCCATTACACGTCCCCATCTCGCATCGTTAGAAATATCTACATTAGGTGCGAAAGTCCAGTTTAATCCTGATGCGGAGGCTTCAAGAGCAGCAACACGAGCCGAATTTTTAATTGCTTCTAAATCCCAACTTGCGGCTTCTGCCAATGGAATAGGGCTTAGGGTTTTGTAACCATGAATAACATCAAAACCAAAAATAAGCGGAATGCCAAGGCGGGTTTCTTCAACGGCTATTTTTTGTACGGCCCTGACTTCCTTAACTCCGCGAACGGTCAGCATAGAACCCACAAGGCCTTTCTTTAAATTATTGTATTTTTCTTCATTAGAGCCTGATTCCGGTTTTGGTCCGGTAACATCCCATGAACCATTGTATTGATTCATTTGTCCCACCTTTTCTTCCAAAGTCATTTCTTTCATCAAAAGTGAAATACGTTCTTCAACTGGTTTGTTGACGTCCAGGTGTTTTTTGGTTTGGGCGTATCCGTTTCCAAAAAAGATAAGCAGTAAAAAGGAATATCTTTTAATTTGTTTTTTCATCATCGTTTTTTAGTTTATAGAAAGTTTGTAAAATCATGTACAATCATGAATATTATCTTTTGATAGAATTATTTTGAACTGAAATAGTCTCTCAAATCAATATTATTTAAGCCCGTAAATGTACTTTTACAGTAGTAATCATGATGAAAAATTTGAAGCATTATGTAAGACAAATGATGTATTTACGAGATATCAATGTGAGTAAACAACAAGATCATTATAAAACATACTCAATAAATAATTTGTCTTTTGGTAAAGGTTCTTCGTTTTTAAAATTTAATTTTAAGGGAGTAGATTTTTTTGGTTTTTAAAAAAAGATGGTATTTGTAAAAATTATTTTCATTTCAATATCGATAAATTTATCTTATTAAAAACAATTTGTATATTTTGATTTTAAAGCAAAATTTTATTTTTTGCATGCAACAAGTCATTTCTTGTGAGTTTTTGACTTAAAAGCTCTTATTCGCGTTTTTGCTTTTTTTCTTTGGCTAAAAAATTTTTCAATCTACTTTGTCTAAATGTTTTTAGAAAAAATGCATTACTTTAGTGTTTCAAATATTTTTTATATTGATATGTCCCTCTTAATTTCATGTAATGCCCCTCATGGTCTTACAGGGTGTTATCTAAATTTGTGAGGTTTCTTTTTATTTCTAATTGACGTATATGATAAATCAGGAAAAATATTTTTTTCTGAAAGCCTGCTGAAGTGATTTGATAAGGATTGATTTGAAATAAAATTCAGAGTATTAAATTTTTAATTCCCTTTTTAAAATTATTAAATGAAAAAAATTGTATTAGCACTTGCCTTGTTTTTAAGTTTACAAAATTATGCCCAGAATAATGAATGGGAAAATCCTCAGGTAGTTGATCGCGGGAAAGAAGCGGGCAGAAGCTCCTTTCTTTTATACAGCAATGAAACCGAATTAAAAAATAACAATCCTCAAAAATCCGAATTATACCAGAGCCTGAATGGAAACTGGAAATTCAATATTGTCAAAAATCCGTCTCAAAGGCCAACAGATTTCTTCACCACTACATTGAATGATTCTGGCTGGAATACTATTGCTGTGCCTTCCAATTGGGAGCTGCAGGGGTATGATATTCCAATTTATACCAATTTAGTTTATCCTTTTCCTAAAAACCCGCCTTTTATTGGTGGTGATTATAATCCGGTCGCTACTTACAGACGTACCTTTAAAGTATCGGATTCGTGGAAAGACAAAGAAATTATACTTCATTTTGGATCCATTACCGGTTATGCCAAAGTATTCCTGAACGGAAAAGAGGTGGGAATGACCAAAGCGTCTAAAACGCCAGCAGAATTTAATGTTACTTCTTTTTTGAATAAAGGAGAAAACTTAATTGCGGTTCAGGTTTTTCGCTGGCATGACGGAAGTTATTTAGAAGATCAGGATTTCTGGAGATTAAGCGGTATCGAGCGCGATGTGTATTTGCAGGCTATGCCAAAGACTACTGTTTGGGATTATTTCGTAAAAAGTGATTTAGACAATCAATATAAAAACGGAATTTTCAATCTGGATGTGACTCTAAAATATTTCGAAAAAAATAGTATTAAAAATCCATCTGTAAAAGTAGAATTGTTTGATAAAGATGGAAAAACAGTTTATTCTGAAAGCAAAAAAGTAAACACAAAAGAAGAAAAAACAAGCTTTAGAGGCACGATTGATAATGTAAAACAATGGAATGCAGAAACACCAAATCTGTATAAATACACCATTACATTGTTAGATAATAAAGGAAAAACCCTTGAAATTATTTCTAAAAAAACAGGTTTTAGAAAAGTAGAAATCAAAAACGCTCAATTGTTAGTCAACGGAAAAGCTGTTTTGGTAAAAGGTGTTAATATTCACGAACATGATGATGTAAATGGACACGTTCCAAACACAGAACTGATGTTGAAAGACCTTAAGCTAATGAAAGAATTCAATATCAATGCAATTCGAATGAGTCATTATCCACATGACACAAAATTTTATGATTTATGCGATGAGTACGGTTTTTATGTGGTGGACGAAGCCAATATTGAAACACACGGAATGGGGGCTGAATTGCAAGGAGGATTCGATCAGAAAAAACATCCTGCTTATTTGCCGGAATGGGCGCCTGCACATCTCGATCGCATTAAAAGAATGTTTGCATTTGATAAAAATCATCCTTCAATCATTATTTGGTCTTTAGGAAATGAGTGCGGAAACGGTCCTGTTTTTTATGATGCTTATGATTGGCTGAAACAAGTAGATTCAACACGTCCAGTACAGTTTGAGCAGGCTGGAGAAAACAGAAATACAGATATTGTATGCCCGATGTATCCGGGAATTAAGAGCATGAAGGATTATGCCGGATCAGATAAAAAACGTCCTTATATTATGTGTGAATATTCGCATGCTATGGGTAACAGTAATGGTAATTTTCAGGAATACTGGGATATTATTCATGGAAGCAAACATATGCAGGGAGGCTTTATATGGGATTGGGTTGATCAGGGTATCAAAACTAAAAATGCTGAAGGAAAAACCTTCTGGGCTTATGGAGGAGATTTAGGTGGGGAAAAAATGCACAATGACGAAAATTTCTGTGCGAATGGTTTAATAGCAGCCAACAGAACCCCGCATCCTGGTTTATTTGAAGTTAAAAAAGTGTATCAGGACATTCAGTTTCAGCTTAAGGATGAAAACAATCTGTTGGTTAAGAATTACTTTAATTTTACGAACCTAAATAATTATACCTTTAAATGGGAGTTGATAAAGAACGGGTTAAAAGTAAAAGAAGGGGAGTTTGATTTGGCTGTTAATCCGGAAGAAACAAAAGAATTTAAGATAAATTATGGTGATCTTGACGATAATTCTGAATACTTTTTAAATGTCTATGCATTTTCAAAATACGATGCGCCTTTGGTTGCAAAAGGTCATGAATTTGCAAGGGCACAATTTGCATTAGGTAAAGGTTCTTATTTTAAAAATAACAACATTACAAAAACTACATCAAAACTAAAGCATACCGTTAAAGGAAATGTACTTTCTTTTGAAACGGAGAATATTGCAGGGGAATTTGATCTGAAAAAAGGGGAAATCCTGAAATACAACCTGAAAAATTCAGATAATGTTATTTTTACTAATTTCCCAACACCTTATTTCTGGCGTGCTCCAACAGATAATGATTTTGGGAGCAAAATGCAGCAAAAATTAGTAATCTGGAAAGAAGCATCTCAAAATCCAACTGTTGTAGGTGTGCAGCTGGATAAAAATACTTCAGAAGGGTTGCTTATAAAAGTTACTTATAAGCTAGCCGGTGTTGATGTTCCTTATACAGTAAATTATCTGATTCAGAACGATGGGGCGATAAAAGTCACTGCAGCTATTGACATGGCTGGGAAAAATCTTCCTGAATTACCTCGTTTCGGAATGCGCTCAAAGTTAAACGGCTCTTATGATAATCTGACTTATTACGGAAGAGGGCCATGGGAAAATTATTCTGATAGAAATTCAGCTTCGTTTATTGGCGAATATTCAGATAGCGTCATCAATCAATACACCAGAAATTATATCCGCCCTCAGGAAGCTGGTTATAAAACGGATGTTCGCTGGCTGACTTTAAAAAATAATAAAGGGCAGGGAATAAAAATCGAAGGATTACAGACTCTTGGTTTTAGTGCTTTGAATATTGCAACAGAAGATTTAGATCCGGGGAAAACCAAGGCACAGCGCCATCCATCTGATCTGGATTTAGATTCAAAAGAAGCAGTTTACCTGCACCTGGATTATAAACAAAGAGGTTTGGGCGGTGATGACAGCTGGGGACGTTTGCCTCACGATCCCTATCGTTTATTGGACAAACAATATACTTATTCTTATATCATTTCATTGATTAAATAATTTGACATTTTGTTTATATAGCAGAAAGCCTATGAGTTATTCATAGGTTTTTCTGATTTTAGGATTTATGAATATTTTTCATTCTCATAACTTTTATTATTTTGAGAAATAAATTACTTTTATTTTTATTGTTTTTTGTCTGCTTTTCGGCACTACCACAGTCGGAAAAAACAGCTATTCCAAAAAACGGACAGGAAAGATATGATATTCGTTATATTGGAATCCAAAATGGTCTTGCCAATAACGCGGTAACTTCTGTTTATAAAGATAAGCGGGGATTAATGTGGTTTGGAACTTATGATGGGATCAGCAGGTATGACGGTTATAATTTTCTGAGTTTCAGAAATGAGCCTAATGATGTCAATTCGTTAGTCAACAATAGAATTGTTACGATTTGCGGTACTCAGAATGAAATTTGGATCGGTACAAAAAGAGGAATAAGTGTTTACGATTATTTACGAAATAAGTTTATAACAAAGAGTTATACGAATGCCAAAACTTCTAAAAATGAAGTCATTGATTTTGTAATCAATCAAATTCGGGATTTTAAATCAAAACTGTATATCGCCACTGCGGGTAAGGGCTTACTTTATTATGAAGGGAATGAAGAAAAAATTATTCAGATTCCGCTTTATGTAAAAGGTAAATTATTGTGGGATTATCATGTTCAGGAAATTGATTTTGATAAATCCGGTAAACTCTGGGGCTCTGTTGCAGGTATCGGACTTGTTTCAATGGATGCATCAGCAAAAAAACTTTCTGTAGTGTTCTCTTTTGCGGTGGGCAGCGGCTGCATTTTGTATGATAAATTTTCAAATATTTGGCTTGGAGCCGAAGAAGGATTGTTGCGATACAATGTCGTAAACAGAACGCATCACCTTTATAAAAACCAGGAAGTCCAATATCCTGTTTTAGATTTGATGTGCAGGCCAGATGCAAAAGAATTATGGATTGCTACAAATGGCAACGGAGTTGTAAAATACAATTACACCACAGATGATTTTTCTTTATTAAGTTCAGATCTGAACGAAGAAAAACTCAACAGTAATGCTATTTCCTCTTTGTTTTCAGACAATACAAACCGTGTCTGGATTGGAACTTTGCGAGGCGGAGTGAATACAATTGAAGAACGAAAAAGTCCTTTTACGACCGTTTCAAGAAATGAGAAAATAAAAAATACGCTTCCCAGTGATTTTATCCTTTCATTATCAGAACAGGACAATGAAAATCTCTGGATAGGAACAGACGGGGCCGGCGTAAGTTTATGGAACAGAAAGAATAATACGTTTACTAATTATTCCTATGATGCAAATAATCCAAATTCTTTATCTAACAATTTTGTTTCAGCTATTGTAAAAGATACAAAAGGAACCTGGTTTGGAACTTATGGAGGAGGCGTTTGCTTATTTAATCCTCACACCCGAAGTTTTAAAAAATATAAACTCTACAATCCTAAACTCAACGGACATCAAAAGAATATCTGGGTGCTTTTTCGAAGTAAAAACAACACTTTATGGGCCGCTTCTCCAGATGAAGAAGGATTGTATCGTTATAATGAAACAACTGATCTTTTTGATTTTGTAGATGCCGGAATCAGGGGAATTATTTCTATGGCAGAAGATAAAAACGGAAATCTTTGGATTGGAAATTTTTCGAAATTGTACCAGCTCAATCTCAAAACAATGAAACGTAGAGAACTTGAGGTAGAATATCCGGTCCGTTCAATTGTTTCACATTCTGATACCAAAATGCTTGTGGGGACAGAAGGAGGGGGTTTGATGCTTTTTAATCCAAAGACATTCAAAAGCAGCTTTTTGACTCAAAAAAATAAACTTCCTAATAATTCGGTTTTGAATATTGTTCAGGATAACGATCAAACTTATTGGTGTAGTACCTATAACGGGGTATTTGTGTACGATGCAGCTAATGGAAAAATAACGAGTTATCATGATGCAGACGGACTTCAGAGCAATCAGTTCAATTATAATGCGGCATTAAAACTTTCTACAGGCGAAATTGTATTTGGCGGAATAAAGGGTTTCAATATTATCAATACCAAAATAACGAATCAGTTTCATGATTTCCCTAAACTGATAATCACTTCGATAAAAGTAAACAATAAAGCTTATGATCAGTCGGGTTTGTCTGTTTTCGGAATTGATAAATTAAAATTGCCTTATGACGAATCGATGCTCAATATTGAATTTGCAGCATTAGAATACAGTCTGCCTGAAAAAATATCCTACGCTTATTTCTTAGAAGGCTGGGATTCGCAATGGCATTATGTTGACAATATTAGAAATGCAAACTATTCCAGAATAACAGAAGGCGATTATGTCCTCAAAATTAAATCTACAAATGCAGAGGGAATCTGGAATACAAAATCCATTTCATTGCCCATCACGATTTTACCCCCATGGTACAGGAGCATTTTTGCTTATTTTTTCTATTTTGTCCTTATCGGATTCATTATTTATATAGTAGATAAATACCAGCGGCAACAGGAAAAACTAAAATATGAGGTAAGGCTTTCTCAGGATTTAGCGAAGCAGGAAAAAGAACTGAATGAAAAGAAATTAACGTTCTTTACCAACATTTCACATGAGTTCAGGTCGCCTTTGACCATGATAATTAATCCGCTAAAGGAAATCATTTACGGAACAGACCAGCAGATAGATCCGGCAGCGATAGAAATGGTGTACAGTAATTCGAGAAGGTTACTGAGTCTGGTTGACCAGCTGCTTCTTTTTCGAAAAACTGAAACCGAAACAGGGAAACTTAAAATTGGCCAGATTGATATTGTAGAACTATGCAAAGAGGTTTTTAGCTGTTTTGTTCAGCATGCCAAAACAAAAAAAATAGATTACAGTTTTAGCATTTCCGAAGAAAAAGTAATGGTTTACGTGGATCGCGAAAAGATTGAAATGGCGATTTTCAATTTGATTTCGAATGCATTAAAATTTACCGAAAAAGAAAACGGAGCCGTTACTGTTAGTTTAAGATGTTCAGAAAATGAAATAGTTATCAGTGTCATCGATAATGGTGAAGGAGTTCCGGATGCGGATAAAGACAAAATTTTTAATCTGTTTTATCAGTCCAGTCAAAATATCAGGAATAACCGAAAAGGCTTCGGGATTGGTCTTTATCTGGTTAAACAGTTCATTACACAGCATCACGGTAAAGTTAGCTGTCGTGATAATATAAACGGAGGATCTGTTTTTGAAGTTAAATTATTATTAGGAAAAGACCACTTTGGGGATGTTGAAATCCGTGAAGATTTAAGCGACAGGACCTTGTTTTTGGAAGATGCTCTGGAAGATACTTCAGTGCAGGAAAATGTACTGCAAACTATCGAAGAACCTGAAAATGTTCAGGATTTGATTAAAGATGCAAAAAGCATTCTGGTGGTAGATGATAACGTTCAGATCAGGAATTATTTGAAAAAGATCCTAAAGCCTAAATATCATGTTACGATAGCTGAAAATGCAGAAGCAGCTTTAGCCATAATTAAAAAAGTAATGCCAGACCTGATTATTTCTGATGTGGTAATGGGTGAAATGAACGGAGTTACGTTTTGCAAACACATTAAATCCGATGACGAGCTAAAGCATATTCCGGTTATACTGCTCACCGGAGGAACTTCTGAAGATATAAAACTGAAAGGCGCCGAAGTAGGGGCTGATGATTATATTACAAAACCATTCGACAATGACTATTTGTTAGCCCGAATCAGCGGAATATTAGCGAGACGTGAAAGCGAGCAGCATTACATGCTGAATTCGGTAACTAAAAAATCGGCATGTTTAAAGCTATCTGATGAGGATAAAAAACTTATCGATAAAATTGTTGATATTATTGATGCGAATTTAGAGGTGGAGAATTTTAATGTAAATGATTTATCAGAACATTTAGGTATGAGTTATTCTTTGGTTTATAAAAAAATCAAAAAGATTACAGGAAAATCAGTTTCAGAATTTACCCGAAATGTCCGATTGCGAAAAGTAGCAACCTTATTAATTACTACCGATTTGCAGATCAGCGAAGCGGCTGCAATTGCAGGTTTTGGCGATATCAAATATTTCAGGAAGCACTTTCAGCAATTTTACAATTTAAATCCTTCTGAATTTAAGAAGAAGTACCAAAACGTAAAGGATAATAAATATATCCTGAATGAAAGTTTTTGGAAATCAACCTGATTACAATTTTAAATAAATTCAAATCAAAATATGGGTGAAACTATTCGCTGATTCATAAAGTGCATACATTGATAAATCATTTTTGTGTGTAAAGAATAAAAAAGAAGTATATTTCAAAATACATAGAAAAAACTTTACTAACAGATTTTAAACCAAAATTTTATATAATGATAAATTTTAAAAACTCATTTTTTTTTGCATTGACTGCTGTTTCATTGCTAAGTTGTAAAAGCACGGCCCAAAAAACAACAGCAATAAAACAATCAAAAGCAGAAGTTATTTCGATTATTGATAAAGTAAATAATCACTGGCAGGAAACACATCCTGAACCGGGGAATTCTTTTTGGCATGTTTCGGCTTATCATACCGGAAATATGGAAGCTTATAAAGTGACTAAAAACAAAAAGTATCTGGATTATTCGCTGGTATGGGCTGAAAAAAACCAATGGATGGGCGCCAAATCAAATGATAAGTCGGAGTGGAAATACAATTATGGAGAAACTGATAAACATGTTTTGTTTGGTGACTGGCAGATTTGTTTTCAGACTTATATCGACTTATACAACTTTACAGGAAAAAAGGATCCAGGTAAAATTGCCCGCGCCCGCGAAGTGATGGAATATGAAATGAGTACGCCGGCAAATGATTATTGGTGGTGGGTTGACGGATTGTATATGGTCATGCCCGTAATGACAAAGCTTTACAACGTTACCGGAAACGAAATGTATCTGGAAAAACTGCATTCATATTTACAATATTCTGATAGTATTATGTATGATAGCGAGGCTAAATTATATTACCGTGATGCGAAATATGTATATCCAAAACACAAAAGTGCTAACGGTAAAAAAGACTTTTGGGCAAGGGGAGACGGCTGGATTTTTGCCGGTTATGCCAAAATTATTCAGGATTTGCCAAAATCGGCTAAACATAGGGCAGAATACATCAGCCGTTTTGAGGATATGGCTAAATCTTTGGCGGAAGCCCAACAAACTGAAGGTTATTGGACAAGAAGTATTCTGGATCCCGAACATGCCCCGGGACCTGAAACAAGTGGTACAGCCTTTTTTACCTACGGATTTTTATGGGGAATCAATAATGGAATTTTAGACAAGAAAACGTATCTGCCGGTTGTAGAAAAATCATGGGAGTACTTAACCAAATTTGCGCTCCAGGAAGATGGCACAGTAGGCTATGTACAGCCCATTGGTGAAAAAGCGATTCCGGGACAGGTGGTAGATAAAAATTCAACAGCTGATTTTGGAGTAGGTGCTTTCTTGCTCGCAGCATCAGAAATGTCACGTTTTGTAAAATAATTCGATTCATTTATTTAGAGCCTGTTTAAATTTTATCTAATTGCTTTTTACGGCTTATTTTCCGCTATATTTCGTTAAATTTACTCAAAAATAAGTCTATTATTCTTTCAAAATTTGCCTCATCTATCGAAAAATAATCTCATAAAAATCTAAATATTTAAATTTTAAACAGGCTCTTAATAACTATTGTAAGGCTGTCAATTTTGACGGCCTTTTATTTTTCTCCAAAATTTTAATCTATTTTATGATTAAATCTTGACTTTAGGATTTGCTATAAAGACTTTTCAATTTTTAATAATTATACATAAAATATTTTTACCTGTTTATTTTATCATAACCGTAAAAAAAATTATGTATTTAATGCTAAAATACTGATTTGCCCCTTTTATAATGTTGTAATTACCCCCTTTTAGTTGTACATGTTGAATTAGATTTGTCTTGTAAATCATAGTGTTACAGAGAGTTTTAGAATAATAAAAACAACTTTGTAGTTGAAAATTGTATGATTCGAAAACACTGTGGTTTATAAACTAACTAATCAATTAACCAAAAAAATTACAACCAAAGATGACAAATTTTATTAGGAAAATCAAAGCTCCTGATTGCGTATCCGGATTTGATTTGAAAAAGAAACTTACAATATTTTGTGTATTGGTTTCCTTAACTCAAGTGCATGCATATTCTGAAGCTTCAGGCAAGGCAAAAGAATTTGAAAAACTACAGCAGCAAAATACTATAAACGGTCAGGTTAAAGATCAAACAGGTTTGCCGTTGCCAGGCGCGACGGTTTCGATAAAAGGAACAAAAATTGGCACCACAACAGATTTCGACGGAAAATTCAGTTTAGCTGGTGATCAGAATTCAGTTTTGGTCGTTTCCTTTGTTGGTTATCTAACTCAGGAAATTTCGGTAAAAGACAAATCGAACATTATTGTACAATTGAAAGAGAATGCTGCTTCGTTGGAGGAAGTAGTAGTGGTGGGATATGGTAAAATGAAAAAAAAGGATTTAACAGGGGCAATTGTTCAGGTGAAACCCGAAGCTTTGGCGAACCAGAATCCACAAACTGTTCAGGATTTATTGAGAGGTGTACCCGGTTTGAAAGTTGGATATTCTGCTGATGCAAAAGGTGGCGGATCTTTGCAGGTTCGTGGGCAGACTTCTGTTTACAATCCTGATGGCGCCGGGCATAACTCACCGCTTATTATTTTGGACGGAATGCAGTTTTACGGTGAACTTTCAGAAATCAATCCTGATGATGTTGGGCAGATTGATATCTTAAAAGATGCATCGGCAACAGCTATATTTGGTTCTAAAGCCGCTGCAGGTGTTATTGTTATTACAACTAAAAAAGGAAAAAAAGGCAAACCTGTCATAAATGTTACAACCAATACGACCATTGTCAATAAAAGCGCCTATCGCGATGTATATTCCCCGGAAGGGTATATAAAATACCGTCAGGATTGGGAGACTGCTAAAACGTATGGGCAAAATACAGCAACTGGAAATTATGAAGCATGGATAACAGGTACAGCTGCGGGTAAGCCAGGGTATTATACAAGTCCTGACCAATTAAATCAATACGGCATAACTCAGGCGCAATGGTTAGCATATCAGCCTGTTGGACAAACGCAGGGAAAGAGCCCGAATGAAGTATGGGGACTCCGTTTAGGAATTACAGATCCTACGCTTTTAAAAAATTTTACAGAAGGAAAAACGCATAACTGGTATGATAGTACTTTCAGGACAGGAATCAATCATGACCATAATTTAAGTGTTTCCGGAGCAAGCGATAACGTAAATTATTATATGTCTCTGGGGTATTTAACATCTGAAGGCGCTATTCAGGGAAATGATTATGCGGCAGTTCGTGCCAATATGAAAGTAGATGCAAAAATTACGAGTTGGCTTGAATTTGGTGCAAACGTTAATTTTCAGGACCGTACAGATGGAGACATAGCTGTAGGCACCGGCACAAATTACTGGGATGCAAACATGTTGAGAAACAGTCCGTTCTCTAATTTTAGAGATGCAAACGGCGATTATGAAAGACAACCCATGGGACAAACTATCGGGGGATATAATTATTATTACGACCGCCAATTTATAGAACTTGAGAAAGGATATACGGTGTTAAATACTATTTTCAATACTAAGGTAACTCTACCCTTAGGGATAACGTATTCTTTTAATGTGGCACCACGTTACCAATTTTTTTACAATCGATATTTTCAGTCATCCGGTCATAAAGGCTGGAATCCAGCTAACATTGGTGTAGACAGGGAAAATGGTAAAAACTTCACATGGAACATGAATAATACAATTACATGGGATTATACACTTGCGGAAAAACACCATATCATAGCCACTTTTGTTCAGGAAGCAGAAGAACTTAAAACATGGTCAGATCGTATCGATGCCAATAATATTCTCCCATCGGATGCATTAGGATTTCATAATATTGCTAATGCAACACTTGCTAACAGTTCGTTTACATCAAATGACACGCATCAAACTGCCGATGCATTAATGGCGAGACTTTTCTATTCGTTTGATGATCGATATATGGTGACAGGAACGATACGCCGCGATGGATATTCAGCATTTGGGTCTAAAAATCCATATGGAGTTTTCCCTTCTGTAGCAGTTGGGTGGAACTTCAAAAAAGAAAACTGGTTCAACTGGGCTCCTATGAGTACAGGAAAATTACGCTTATCCTGGGGTAAAAACGGAAACAGAACCCTTAGCGATCCTTATATAGCTTTAGCAAACTTAGCTTCAGGTACTGGGGCAACAATGGGGTATATTGATGCTTCCGGAAACATTGTGGATATGAAATATTTAGGAATTGACCGTATGGCAAATCCAAATTTGCAATGGGAAAAAACAGAAGCAACTAATATTGGCCTTGATCTGGGTTTCTTAAATGACCGAATTACCAGTACTGTAGATGTTTACAGAATGATTACCCATGATATGATCATGAATAGACGCCTTGCCGATTTTACTGGATTTGGATTAATTGCAACCAATCTTGGAGAGGTTGAAAATAAAGGAATTGAGGTAAGTTTAAATAGCATAAATATAAAAAATCCAAATTTTGAATGGACGACCACAGTTGCTTTTTCATACAACAAAAATACCATTAATGCATTATATGGCAATATGGAAGATGTCAAGGATGCCAATGGCAATGTTATTGGAACTAAAGAAGCGGATGATAAGGCTAATAAATGGTTTATCGGGAAACCTATTTCTCAAATCTGGGATTATAAAGTAACCGGGATCTGGCAAAAAGAAGAATTTGAAGAAGCGGCAAAATACGGACAACGCCCTGGTGATCCAAAAGTTGAAAACAGTTACACTGCCGATGATGTTAACGGCAAGCCAACTTATAACGAAAAAGACAAGCAGTTTTTAGGGCAAACAGATCCTCCAATTAACTGGTCACTTCGTAATGAATTTAAGTTTTATAAAAACTGGAATCTGGCCATTAACATGTATTCTTACATGGGACACAAATCGCTTGATGGGCGTTATATGAATACGTACAATGATGGTAGTTTATATACTAACAACTACAATCCGTTTGTAAATCCGTATTGGACAATTGATAATCCAACGAATGACTGGGCACGCCTTGATGCCAGAGGACCTGCCGGAGCCGGAACAGCAAAATTATACGATCGTAGTTTTATTCGTTTAGATAATATTTCGCTGGCTTATACGCTTCCTAAAGATCTTTTGGACCGCCTGAATGTTAGAAACTTCAAAATTTATGCTTCGTGTCAGAACGTAGCTACATGGTCTGCTTCCCGCGAATGGAAATACTACGGAGATCCGGAAACAGGCGGACTGGCTACACGAATGTTTAATTTAGGTTTTAACGTTTCACTTTAATAATTATTCAACAATGAAAAAATATATAAAAAATAGCATCTCAACATTTTTACCTTTAGTAGCCGCTGCTCTTTTGGTTTCCTGTTCAGAGGATTTTCTGGAGCCGGATCCACTATCGTTTTACGAACCGGAGACTACATTTAGTACAGAATCCGGCTTGCAGGCAGTTTTGGCAAGTGCCGATAAGGGGTTGCGCAATAATTATATTCATTATAAAAGTGCCGGAAATAGTGTGCCTATTGGTACAGAATATGTTTTCTCAGATATGGCAAAGTATGGAAAGACAGATAATAGCAGTACAATTTCTGATTTTGCAAATACTATAGTGCCTACCGGAAGTTTTAAAACAGATACAAATGATGATTTTTACCTCGGATTTTATTGGAGTGAGGCTTATACCGGTATTAAACATGCCAATACTATATTGACCTATATTGATAAGGTAACAAGTTTATCTCAGGAAGTTAAAAATAAATATATCGGTCAGGCCTATTTTCATAGAGCGTACCGCTATTTAAATCTGGTATATCAATTTGGTGATGTCCCGTTGATTACTAAAATTCTGGAAGTTCCAAAACAGACTTACTATTCTACTAAAAAAGAAGCTATCATCGAAATGATTACAGCCGATATGGAAAAAGCTGTAGAATGGGTTCCGGAGCAGTCAAAATTGCCTTATTTAGGTGTAGTGAATAAAGGCGCATGCCGTCAGCTGCTCATCAAATGTTATCTGGCATCCGGAAGGTTTGCAGAAGCCGAAGCTCAGGCCAATATTCTGATTAATCAGTCTGGTTATTCTTTGATGCAAAGTAATTTTGGAACGTTTGATCCGGGAGGGAATCCACAAACCTGGGCCATTACAAGAAATGTTATATGGGATTTACACCGACCTGAAAATAAGATAATTGCTGCCAATAAAGAAGCCATCATGGTCATGCCAAACGGAGGAGTACAGTCATTTTTGTCATTTGCTTCTATGAGAATTTTTGGTCCAAACTGGAATTCAGGTACGCTAACCACACCAGATGGTAAACAAGCAGCTGGACGTTTTGCTTCAAATAATTCTAATTATCAGGCAAAATATGATTATGCAAGAGCATTAGGACGTGGTATCTCTACGATTAGTGCTTCCTATTATTCGCAACATCCTATGTGGGTCGTAAACGGTATTGAAGATAAGCAGGATCTTAGACACAATAATACTGTTGGTAACTGGGTCAATATGGAGGATCTTAAATACAGTGACAAGACTTCTGCCTACTACCAGCAAAATTTCAGAATGAAACATAATGGAGTTTTATTATCAAAAGATACTCTTCGTGAATGGTTTGATTTTCCGTTGTATAAAATCTATCTGCATGATGTTGTTAATGAAACGAATCCAAATGCAACCGATTTTCAGGGCGCCAGTACGGGAAGTAAGGCACATTGGTACTTATATCGATTGGCAGAAACGTATTTATTAAGAGCAGAAGCACGTTTTTATCAAGGCAATGTTGGTGGAGCAGCTCAGGATGTAAATGTTATAAGGGCAAGGGCAGGAGCTTCTCAGATGTACACACAGGTTACAATTGGAGATATCTGTGCAGAAAGAGGAAGGGAACTTTATCTGGAAGAGTGGAGAAATGTAGAACTAAAACGTATTTCGCATTGTCTCGCTTTAAGTGGAAAACCTGACGAATGGGGGCAGACATACAATATAGCCAACTGGGATAAACAGTCAGGGACTGATGCATCCGGAGGCAGCTACTGGTATCAGCGTATTGTACATTATACGCTTTATAACAAATATCCAAGCGGAATTGTGGTACCAAATGGCACTAAATTTTATACTATGGATAAGCGTAATAATTACTGGCCAATTCCAAACAATGCTATAACGGCAAATACTAACGGCAAATTAAGTCAGAACTTCGGTTATGACGGTTACGATCCTAACGTAAAAGTCTGGCATAAATGGCAGGATGCTGTCGCAGATGAAAGCCAGCTTTAGCATTTACTTACGGTTAATATCCAATTATTTTTACGTTCTAAATTTCAATTATTCATATACAAAAGTAGTTCAGCGGTTCAAAATCAGTTAACGATTTTGGACTGCTGTTTACTAATTATTGAAATAAATTAATTATAAAATAACTAATGTTTTAGATTAAATAAAACTATTTAAATTACTGTTATACAGTTTTTAAAACTATATTTAAAACTAACTATAGATTTTCTTTATAATTCACATTTGACTCTAAATCCAATTCATAGTTGCTATGTTTAATTCGGCAGGCAACTAGGAAAAGTATAGAATATATTAAACCAATTTAAAACAAGACTTAATATGAAAAAATTATACACTTTTATAGTATTCGGGGTTTCGGTCTTTCTGTTCCGGATACAGGCTCAGGCACCAAGTCTTCCTGTTAAAGTAAATTTGGCTACGACACTCAGCGGTTTAAAAACATTTAGTAATGGTACTGCTCCGGATGTACTCTCTTTCTCGTTATCGAATCAGACAGAGTTTACGCTGGAAGTAAAGGCTAAAGTAAATTCAGCTCAGGGCAGAGGACTTGATGTCGAAGTTAAAAACACAACAGGTCTTGGTTTCAGGACTTCTTTAGACAAAACTTCGTTTAATTATAATACCATTTTATCATCAATAGAAAATTTAAGTAATTCCGCCGATAATGCTCAGGAACAAACTTATAGATATGCGGTCAAAGATGGTTTTGTCAATATTTATCAGGAGGGACATTACCTGACTTCTAAAGTACTTGATTTTGTAAATGACAACTCCGCAGTTCCAACTGTATATGGTTCTGATAACCTTTTGGGAAGATGGGCCGGAGTTGCAGGAAATAATTCGGCAAAACCAAATGATTACGGCTGGGCGAATACCTCAGCAAGTCTTCCGTGGAATACAGCTAATTCAACCAGCGGTGTACGATATCTGGATGTGACTTCCGGGCATACATTCGAGTCTGATAATATGGCTTACAATGGTAGGATTATGTATATCCGCTGGGATAATAGTGCGTATTCTACTTCAACCTATAGTTATCCTGTAAAACTGGAAAAAGACCTGAAATACGAATTTTCGTGGATTTATGAATATGTATCTAATTCGGCTCCCGGAACTCCAATTAATGTAGCCATTTCAGCAACGGCAAATGGAACCGGAGTTATAGCCTCTAAAAGCTTTGTAACGGGAAATGCTACTAAATTACGAAAAGGTGATTTTTCTTTTATTGCAACAGCCGATGGTACATTTTACATCACGATTACCGCCGGATCAGGACTTATGGCAATTGGGGATTTAAAATTAAAATCTTCGAATTTAATCAATAACTGGGATGGTTTTGCTAATGATAATGCTGGAACGCCTGCTGCTTATGGCTGGACGAATTCATTAGGTTCGACTATTTTCAATACCGCAAATGCTGCCAGTGGAGTACGTTATATGGATGTAACTTCGGGTCATGCTTTAGAGTCGGATAATACTAATTACGCAGGAAGGTTATTGTATATCCGTTGGGATGGCGCTCAGGAAAATTCAGTTTATTCTTTTCCGGTACAGCTAGAAGCTGCTAAGGATTATCAGTTTTCCTGGCTGTATGAGTATATTTCAAATTTAGCTCCTGGCTCACAAATGAATGTTTCGGTTTCAACACTCGCTAACGGTGCAGGAACGGTTCTTTCAGCTAAAAGTTTTGTAACAGGTGCTGTCAATAAACTGAAAAAAGGAGATCTATCTTTTCAGTCTCAGACAGCAGGGACGTATTATATTAATATTACTGGCGATAAAGCACTTTTTGGTATAGCCGATTTAAAAATCCAAACCCTGCAAATGGCCAATATCGTAATTGGAAAAAATTATGCGGCCGGTGCTGTAGATATGGAAGTTAGTTCGGTAACTTTTGAAAATACAGCCTATGCTCCTGAAAAAGTGATCAGTCCTTCTGCTATAACTTCCGAAATTACGAGTAGCCTGAATGTTGGTGCTTATGCAAAATCAAGTGTAGTTTTAAACGGATCGGCTTCTTTATATTTAAAAAATGCCTATAACCCTTTAATTAATACCACTGTCAATTTAAATTCGTCAAACGCCCGCTTGTATTTTGAAAATAAAAAACCGAGCGAGGTTATTAGTTCTTATTTGCAGTATATTTCTTTAAATGGTGTTGCTGCGGGTAACGATACGAATGTTCAGGTGACCAATTATGGAAGCGGAGCCGTGGTAGCTCCTTATTCGGTAAACGAAATGCCTTTGGAAGTTTTTACAGCAGAGAATTTTGGAGGAACTTCCCAGTTATATGCAGCCGTTATGCCTCATGATGATTTAAGTTCATTTGATAATGCTATTAAATCATTCAAATTGAAAAAAGGCTATATGGTTACTTTTGCTTCAAATGCTGATGGAAGCGGATACAGCAGGGTTTATATAGCAGAAAATCAGGATCTGGAAATAGCGGTTTTGCCTGTGAATTTAAATGGAACGATTTCGTTTATCAGAGCCATGAAGTGGCATGAAGTCAACAAAAAAGGACTGGCTGGCGGAAGTACAGAGGCGATGGATGCAACTAATATTACCTGGTACTACAACTGGAATACCGGAATGAGTTCTACACCCAATATTGAATATGTACCCATAAGACAAACCAATTACTGGCCGTCATTTACTCCTGCATACACAAAAGAAGGTTATACGCATCTTTTAGGGTTTAATGAGCCGGATCGTCCTGATCAGGCGAATATGACAGTTGAAGCAGCGATAGCTTCCTGGCCGGCATTAATGAAATCAGGTTTAAGATTAGGCTCTCCTGCTACATCAGACCCTTTTAATCCGTGGATGGGGAATTTTATGACGCAGGCTGAAGCAAATAATTACCGAATTGATTATGTAGCCATTCACTGTTACTGGTACAAAACTGCTGCTCAGTGGAAAAGTGATCTGCAAAATATCTACGACAGATACAAGAGACCGCTGTGGATTACGGAATGGAACATAGGGGCAAACTGGACAGGTAATAATTTTCCGGATGGGCCAACTTTATTGACGGATGCAAATGCCATTAAACATAAAAATGACCTTGCCGCAATATTAAACGTATTAGAAACTACTGATTATGTAGAGCGTTATTCGATCTATAACTGGGTTCAGGATGCAAGAGCGATGTATGTTACCATAGACGACGCTTTTAAAACAAGAAACCCGAACTGGCAAAATTATGTATGGCTTCAGACGGCACCAGTAATTTCAAGTACTGCTACAAGTTATGTAGTATTAACTCCTGCTGGTGAGTATTATGCAAACAATGCTTCGGCGAAAGCGTATAGCTCAAACAGAGAGTATGTTTCAACATGGAAAACAAAAGCTGAAACACTGAGTTATCAGCTGTCTTCAGATTATCAAAATATTACCATAAACTGGACAGGTAATAATTCTGATTTAGTAAATAAATATATTCTGGAAAGGAAATTAACAGGCGAAAATGATTTTTCGGTTTTCTATGAATCAACAGATTACAACGTTATTAAGCAGGTTGATGCAGTTCATTCAAAAGCAGAATACCGAATCAAAGTGGTAGGCAAAGACAATACAGAATCAGCGTATTCGGCTGTACTGGTTTTTGAACAGGCTCCAATTGCTGCTACACCAGACAATATTGAAGGGAAGGCATTGTCTAAATCCATAATCAATCTAAAATGGCCGGCAGTTACAGGAGCAGAATCCTATACGATTAAAAGATCGGAAACCCTGAACGGCACTTACGCAGATGTAGCTGTATATCTAAAAGAAACGACTTTCGATGATATTAATTTACAGGAAAATAAAGATTATTTCTATAAAATAGCATCGGTAAATAATGGCGGTGAAAGCCCATATTCTACACCTTTAAATGTTAAAACAATGGCATTTGCCATTCCATTAGCTGTTACTAATGCAAGTTTAGCTTATGGAGATGCAAAAGTAAATCTTACCTGGGATTTTATGTATGATGTTGGTTTTTATGTAAAAAGAGCTGCTTCGCCATCAGGACCATTTACAACTATCGGAACTGTTACAACGAATGCCTACAGTGATGTATCAGTTTCAAACGGAACGCCTTACTATTATAAAATTGCTGCTTTTAATACTTTGGGAGAAGGCCCTGAATCAAATCTTCTTACCGCAACGCCGGCTCAGGGACAAAAGATCACGGGAAATATAATTGGACATTCAGGATCGTATCAAAGTAATGGTGCTACAATTGAAAAGGCTTTTGATGAAGATCTGACAACTTATGTTGATGGTCCAAATGCTACAGGTTATTTAGGTTATGATTTTGGTGTAAATGGTAAAGCGAGTCTTACGGATATCAGGTATGTTCCCCGCAATGGTTTTGGAAATCGTATGACCGGAAGTGAAATTCGCGGCTCAAACAGTGAAGATTACCTTAACTCTTATGAAGTTTTGCATGTAATAACGGGTACTCCGGCCAATGATGTTTTTACTCAGGATTCTGGTTTAGCAACGCAAAAATACAGATACATTTATTGGTATACACCAACGGGTAACGGAAACATTGCTGAACTTGAGTTTTACGGAAGCATCAATACAACTTTAGCTATAGACAAACTTAAGACAGAATTTTCAGGGAATATAAAAGCATTTCCAAATCCAACATCCGGACAGTTTGATATTGATTTTCCGATTAGTTTAACATCTCAGCATATTGCAATTTATACCGCTGAAGGTAAATTGATTTCGCAATCGGATTACGCTGTTGAAAATGGTAAAATTCATTTGAATCTGGAGCATAACAGCACAGGAGTATATTTTATAAAATTTAATTCGTACCCAGACAAAACAATCCGAATTGTCAAAAAATAAGAATTAAGCAGATAAAAAATAAGTTAGTTTGGTTTTATATGTTTTTGTGATAATGGGGGATTTTGAGCAATTCCCCATTTTCTTAAAAAAAGATACTGCTGCAAAATTCTAAAGAGATAATAAGATGAAATTTAAAACGAATCATTTTTGTGCTGCATGCTTATATTTTAGTTTCATTTAAAACACATAAGAAGAAATATATTAAGGTTTATCAAAAACAATTAAAATGAAATTAAAATTTTCGATAATTATAAGTTTTATTTGTTCTTTAATTTTCGGACAAAACAATTCTTTTGAGCCAGGGAAATTTTGGAAAGATACAGACGGCGTACATATTAATGCCCACGGAGGAGGTGTTATTTTTGTTTATGGAACCTATTATTGGTACGGCGAATTTAAATCCGATGGAAAAGAAGGAAATACAGCACTAAAAGGTGTCAGCTGTTATTCGTCAAAAGATTTGTATAACTGGCACAACGAAGGAATTGTACTAAAAGTAGAGGAAGACCCTAATTCGGAAATAACAAAAGGATGCATCATGGAGCGTCCAAAAGTCGTTTTTAATAAAAAAACAGGCAAATACGTGATGTGGTTTCATTTGGAACTCAAAGGAGAGGGGTATGAAGCTGCCAGAGCCGCAGTGGCCATAAGTGATTCTCCAAAAGGACCTTTTGCATATAAAAAATCATATCGCCCTAATAAAGAAGTCTGGCCAATGAATTTTAAGGAGGCATTTAAATCCCCTTCGACAGATGAACGCAATTTAAAATCGTGGAGTCCGGAATGGATTTCCGCTATTGAAAATGGAATGCTGGTGTGCAGGGATTTTAAAAAAGGACAAATGGCAAGGGATATGACAATATATGTTGATGAGAATGGCAAAGGGTATCTGATTCATTCTTCTGAGGAAAATTTGACTCTCCATATTTCTGAATTGACAGACGATTATTTGAATTTTACAAAAAAATGGACCCGAATGGCGCCTGCAGGACATAATGAAGCACCGGCAATTTTTAAAAGAGACGGAATTTATTATATGATCACCTCAGGTTGTACGGGCTGGGATCCTAACGAAGCACGTTCTTTTAAATCAAAATCTATCTGGGGACCATGGGAGACCTTAGGAAATCCATGCGTTGGCAAAGATGCTGCGCTTACTTTTTATTCACAAAGCACTTATATTTTTCCTGTTCAGGGTAAAAAAAATCAGTTTATTTTTATGGCAGACCGCTGGAAACCTGATAATCCGATTGATGGGACTTATATCTGGCTGCCGGTTATAATTGAAAATGAAAAACCAATTCTGAAATGGTCAGATAAATGGAATCTTGAAGATTTTAATCAAAAGAAATAACTAAAATTTAAGCATAATATTTATATATTTGAAAAAGTGTTGTTTTTACACTTGTTTTTTTGAAATATAAAATAAATATTGAATGAAAAAAAATATAAGAACTTTACTTTTGGTTAATTGGCTTTTTGCCGTTATTTTCAGTTTACCTTTATACGCTCAGCAAAAAGAAAATAAGGCGATACTTAGTGATGCTAATATTCACATTTGTAACCTGAAGGTAGAAAATGCAGTAACTCCTCTTGGTCTTGATGTATCTCAGCCAGTCTTTAGCTGGCAAATGGTAACCGTTGATAAAAACAAAGCTTATAATCAAACTGCTTATCAAATTATTGTAAAAAATAATCTGGGGATTGATGTTTGGAATACAGGAAAAATTGAAAGTGGAATCTCTATCAATATAAAATACAAGGGTGAACAATTTAAGCCTGCGACTTTATACAACTGGACAGTAAATGTTTGGGATCAGAAAGGCAAAAAGCACGCTGCAGAGTCATGGTTTGAAACGGGTTTACTTAATCATAAAATGGTTACTAATACCGATTCAGATAACGAAACAACTGCCTGGTCCGGAGCAAAATGGATTGGCGGTAGTCCCGATGATATGGTTTTGTACTCCCAATATCTTCCTGTTTTTAGTATCAACAGTAGAATTCAGCTGGATCAAAAATCAAAATCGACGAAAGCATCTTTAGTTTATGGTGCGAATGATCAGCGTTTAATGGATAAAAACAAAAACCTGCTTAAACTGGAAAATAAGGAAGGTGAGAGTTATATCCAGATAGAACTGAATGCAAAACCTTTGGATTCAGATGCACAGGCTATGTTAAATATTTATCGGGTAGGGTACCATCCAAATGATAAAAAAGAAATCCCTTTTAAAAGTTTTGCTATTCCGAACATACTAATTAATAAGGGAAACAAGTACAATCCTCATACTGTAAATATAAAAAGCGGTCTAGGAGTTACTAAAATTTATATTGATGGGGATTCAAAAGAAAATCTGATTGCTGATGTTAATCTCAATCCATTAGGAGCCGGAGGTGATTTTATCGCTTTTCCTGTGGTAGGCGATATAGGTTTTTTAGTGCCTAAGGGAGAAAAAGCAAAGTTTTCAAAAATTGAAATCAAAAATTACAGAAGCCCTTCAAATATTATTTTTTCTGATAAAAGCGTTGGTACAGGTATATTTTCGTCATTTAAAGAAGTAACGGTTGAAAACAATACTTACGTTGTAACAGGAGGAAATAAAGAAGCTTTCGTTCTGGCTGATCCTGGTTGGAATTCTATGCCTATGCTGCGTACCCTATTTAAAATCGATTCTCCTAAAATAAGCAAAGCACGATTGTATGTCGCAGCACGTGGGATTTACGATGTTTACTTAAACGGAAAAAAAATAGGAAACGATTATTTTAATCCCGGACTCACGCAGTACAATAAAACTCATTTGTATCAAACATATGACATAACGTCTAATATTCAGGAAGGAAATAATGTATTGGGAGCAATTCTTGGTGAAGGCTGGTGGAGTGGAGGCAGTACGTTTGTTGGTGAAAACTGGAATTTTTTTGGTGATCGCCAGTCGATACTAGCCAAATTAGTAGTTACCTATGCCGATGGCAGTGAAAAAATCATTACCAGTAATCCTGAAACGTGGACCTATTTTAACGATGGACCTATAAAGTACAGCAGCTTTTTTCAGGGAGAAGTTTATGATGCAGCAAAAGAAAAAGCAGTTGAAGGCTGGAGTACAGCTTCGTATGACGCTTCTCGCTGGCATCAGGCTGCAGCCATAGGAACTGATGGTTTTGTAAGTTCAGAAGGAACGGCTAATTTACCCAACTTTAATAATTTTTCGGATGCTCAATTAATGGGGCAATTTGGATCTACGGTTAAGGCTATAAATGAATTAACAGCTCAATCTGTTAAAGAAGTTCGTCCAGGTGTATTTGTTTACGATATGGGACAAAATATGGTTGGTGTACCCAATATTACCCTGAACAATGTAGAAAAAGGAAAGAAAATCATATTGCGTTATGCCGAAGTTTTATATCCGGATTTACCGGAATACAAAGGCAATGAAGATTTACTGATGCTGGAAAATGTCCGGGCAGCCATGTCACAGGATCTTTACATAACCAAAGGAGGTAACGAAGCTATAACGCCACGATTTACATTTCACGGATATCGTTATGTAGAAATAACAGGAATAGAAAAACCGCTGCCATTAACCGCTGTTAAAGGAACAGTATTGAGTTCGATACATGAATTGTCTTCCCATTATCAAACCTCAAATTCTTTAGTAAATAAGTTGTGGGAAAATATTACCTGGTCAACGAAAGGAAATTTTCTATCAATACCTACTGATTGCCCTCAACGTAATGAACGTTTGGGCTGGAGTGGGGATATTTCGGTTTTTTCAAGGACTGCAGTTCATTTAGCAGATGTGAAACAATTTCTCAAAAGACATATGCTGGCCATGAGAGATATTCAAAGTGAAGATGGACGCTTTCCGGATGTAGCTCCAATAGGTGTAGGATTTGGGGAAACATTGTGGGGAAGTGCCGGAATTACTGTTGTTTGGGAAAATTATCTGCAATACGGTGACCTCAGTTTATTAGAAGAGCATTACGAAGCTATGAAAAATTACATCAATTATCTGATTGCCGATATAGATCCTAAAACGGGTGTTTTAAAAGAAAGGGAAAGAGATAACTGGGGATCATTAGGAGACTGGCTGAGTTTAGAGGATTCTAAAAATGAAAAAACATTGTTCTGGGAAGCTTATTTTATTTATGATTTAGAAATTATGATGAAGGTTGCCAGCTTATTAGATAAAAAGAAAGATCAGGAACACTTTTCAGAATATTACAAGCAAAGAAAGGATTTTTTCAATAACACTTATATCGATAAAACAACAGGAAAAACATCATTTAGAGACAAAATTATAGATACGCAAACCTCGTATGTCCTGCCTTTTGCTTTTAATGTTCTGAATAAGGAAAATGCTGATCTGGCTTTACAACAGTTTATATCTTCTATAAAAAGGGAAAACAAAACCGATCAGGGCGTTGTTTGTCCGCCTTATTCTTTAATGACCGGATTCATTGGCACTGCATGGGTAAATAAAGCACTTTCAGATAATGGATATTCGAATGTAGCCTATCAGTTATTACAGCAAACTTCTTATCCGTCATGGCTCTATCCGGTCAGCCAGGGAGCAACTACCATTTGGGAACGCTTAAATTCATATACGCATAAAGACGGATTTGGCGGCAATAACCGAATGAATTCTTTCAATCATTACGCCTTTGGAGCCGTAGGTGCATGGATGTATAATTATTCGTTAGGAATAGTAAGGGATGATAATTCACCGGGCTTTAAACATTTTATTTTACAGCCTGAACCTGATACTACTGAGCAGATGACTTTTGCAAAAGGTTATTACGATTCGATGTATGGACGTATTGAAAGCAGCTGGGAAACGAAAAACGGCAAATATCAGTTCCGTTTTGTTGTGCCTGCAAATACTACAGCGACACTTTATTTACCCGCTTTAAAAGAAAGCGACATAAAAATAACTGGTAAAAAAAGCGGAATCAAATTTTTGAGCATAAAAAACAATAAAGCTCTTTTCGAAATAGAATCCGGGGAATATTCGTTCGAAACAGTTATTAGAAATTAAAATGATCAAGATTAAAAAACCTTACAAGATGTATAAATTTAGAATATTGTTTTTAGCAGCTATTTCCAGTATTTCTTTGTCTGCACAGAAAAAAGAGAATAAGGCAAATGTTTTTGAGCTACAAAATCCAGATTACAAAATTAGTCCGCAAACCGGAATGACAAAACAGCACTGGAAAAATGCAGCTCTTTATCTGCTGGAAGGAGCTTTCAGTTATATTCATAAACTGGATGACCCAATGCAATTCCCAAAACAAGAAGGAAAAAGTTATCCATCAAATCCAAATCAGGTTCCTACAGAAAAACTGGAAGGACTTTGCAGAACCTTATTCATTGCTTCGCCTTTGTTAAAGGAAAATCCGGATTTGGTGATCAACAATATAAAAGTTGCTGATTATTACAGATATCAAATAGCCAAATTAGCAGAGCCACAGAGTCCGACTTACATTGAACCGCGTGCTAAAAATGCCGGGCCAAATCAAAAGCTGGTTGAATTTGGCGCTTTGTCACTTTCGCTTCTGACCAATCCTGACGTTTTATGGAAACCGCTTCCTCAAAATCAAAAAGACGATCTGGCCAAAATCATGATTAGCTACGGTGACGGACCAACGGTAGATTCTAACTGGAAGTTCTTCAATATTTTTGTACTGAGTTTTTTTAAAGAACAAGGCTATACCGTCAATGAAAAATTATTGGTGGAATATTTAGAAAAATCATTAAAACATTATCGTGGCAATGGCTGGTACAACGACAGTCCTGCATTTGATTATTACAGTATGTGGGCTTTTCAGATGTACGGCAATATCTGGTCGGAATTTTTCGGAAAGAAATACTATCCTGAAATTGCGGCTAAGTTCATGTCAAACTTTAGCGATTTAAAAAATAATTATCCTTATTTGTTTAGCAAAGATGGCGAAATGATCATGTGGGGAAGAAGCATCAGTTACAGAATTGGGGCTGTAGTACCTTTTCCGTTAATGGGATTTCAAAATGATCCTGATATCAATTACGGTTGGATGCGTAGGATTGCATCTGGTGTAATCAAACAATTTTTGACACATCCTGATTTTATGAAAGACAACGTGCCTACGCTTGGTTTTTATGGTGAATTCGAACCGGCTGTTCAAAATTACAGCTGTCGCGGAAGCGTGTACTGGATGGGGAAAATCTTTATGGGATTACTGGTTCCGGATAATAATCCGTTTTGGACAGCCAAAGAAAACAACGGCGATTGGGATACTATATTCAAAAAGGATGAAGTTTACAATACATATCAGGGAGATTCTCAAATCCTGATTACAGATTATCCTAATATTGGGGCTTCAGAAGTAAGGGCATGGTGTCATGAAAAGGTAAAAGACGACTGGCAGAAATTCAGATCTACAGAAAACTATAACAGACTTTCCTATAACAGCGCCTTTCCGTGGCAGGCAGATGGACAAAATGGTGAAGTTGCTATGAATTATGTTATTAAAAACAATAAAGAACAATGGGAAGCCTTTAGATTATTCACTTTTAAAAAGTTTGAAAATGGTATTTATTACCGAAATGTAGTTTTAGAAACGGATGAAAATATAAAATTCGATTTAGCAGATATTCCTTTGGCTAATGGAATTTTAAGAGTTGATAAAAATAATAGCGACAAACCTGTTTCAATGCGTTTGGGGCATTATGCATTGCCAAAACTAGACAAAGAAATCGTGACAACTAAAAAAAATATAGCAGGACATGAAGTTACCATCATTGACAACGGAAAATACCAACTGGCTATGATTCCGCTTTTAAGATGGGATAAAACCGAAGTTGTAAAAGCAAAAGGATTACACCCCCAAAGCAATGAAAGCGTTGTAATAAATGTTTTGAGTGATCCAAAACCAAATAAAACAAAAATTTATGCAACTCTTATGCTCTGGAAGAAATCAGGAGAGAATTGGAAGAAAGAAGAATTACTTCCTGTAAAAATTGTGGATCAGACGAATGATGTCGTTACGATTCAATTTAATAACGGAAAAAGTAAAGCTGTTAGTTTTAATTAAGAAGTTGGATTAGAGTGTTTAAAAATTGAATCTAAAAAATCAGCTTCTTTTATTTTTTGGCAAATAAATCCAAAAAGTGGTGCCTACTCCTGGCTTACTGCTAAAATTAATCAAGCCATTATGATTCTCGATAATTCTTCGGCATAAAGCCAGTCCAATACCATTGCCACCATATTGGTCACGTTCATGCAACCGCTGAAACATATCGAATATACGCCCTGAATAAGAACTGTCCATTCCAATACCATTATCTTCAACTGATATTACATCATATTTTTCAGCTGAACCTGTAAAATTAGGATCATTTGGAATATCTCCATAACCGATTGTAACAGTAGGATTGCCGGAGTTAAATTTAAGTGCATTATTGATCAGGTTATAAAACAGTTGACGAAACTGGATATCAAGTCCGGAAACTTTAGGCAGCTGATCCACTTTTATAACAGCATTTTTTTCTTCGCTTATCAGGCTTAGATCACCCAAAACTTCTTCAATCACTTTATTAAGGTCAACTTCTTCAAAATATTGTTCTGTGTTTTCTATTCTGGAATAATTAAGAACATCTGTAATCAAATTTGATAGTCTTCCGGCAGCCAGCGTAATTCTGTCGAAATAGAATTTTTTCTTTTGATCTTCAGTTAAATCCGCTCCTGCACGGGAAAGCATAATCATAATTTTACGAAGAGGTTCCTGAAGGTCATGACTTGCAATGTAAGCAAACTGTTGTAACTCTTTATTCTTAAAACGCAGTTTCGAGTTGGCGCTCTCCAGTTCGAGCTGAATCATTTTAAGTTCTGTATTGTCCTTAAGTGTTTCAACGATCATTTTCTGGGCATTTATATCAACGAAATAAACTAGCCAGCTATTAAAAGTACCGTCTTCAGCTGTGTTTGGAGTTATAGAAACCAGATGCCAGATATAGTTGGAACCTTTTTTGATTCTGGTTTCACCAATATAATCAGATCTGTTTTGTTTTGCTCTGTTCCAGCCTTCTAACAAATTGTCAATATCTGCAGAATGAATAAAATGAGTCAGTGTTTTTCTTTCAAAAGCCAGTAACGGTTTCTCCAGATAATTTTCCAGGGATTCGTTAACAAGAAGTACATTATTGCGTTCATTGATAACACAAATCAGAATCGGAATTGTATTGGCTAATTGTTTGTATTTATTTTCACTTTCTGCAAGTTTTTCCGAAAGTGCGATTAATTCAATATTTTTCTTTCTTATTTCATCATAAGGAGATAACGGCGGCTCATATTTAAAATAATCAATAAAACCTTTTATCTTCGTTTCTGTAAGAAGTCCGGGAGACAAAACTGGCTGGCTTATTGTGGTCGTTGACTGATTGTTAGAATAACTGTATTGAATATGTCCTGAAATTTTGGATGCATAATTAAAGGCTTCCGGACTACAATTTTTTAAATCTTCAGAATCTGTAATGATGGCTACAATCTCTTTTTGGGTTGCTTTTAAAATGTTTATTCCCAGTACAAGCAAAGAATTCTTTCCTTTAGTAATAGCGCATCTTGCTACTTCAGAAACTGCCGTTGAAAATCTTGTCTGGAAAGAAGAGGGCATACCACACATTTCAGCAATTTTCATACATCGTTTATGGGCTAGTATTAAGTCCATTTCGTTGTCAAGATTTATTTGTATAATCTCTTTCATGTAACTTAGTTTATCTTGCCTGCCAAAATTGTTGCATCATCGGTACCACGAATGTTTTCCTTAAGTAAAGATGCTGCGATTATTCCGTGACTTTGCTTAAAAATAGAAGTAAAGTCGTTCAGATTCCATCTCGTACGTAATCCGTCACTATGCATGATTATAATCTGATGTTTTTTATATGGCACTATAGTATTGTTTAAGGTTCGTGGAATATTATGACCTATAATTCCGTTATATGGTGTATATGTTTTATTCTCCAGCCCATTAAAAATACGCGTATTTATGTTGCCAATACCACAAACATTCCAAACCTCTGATTTATAATCTACAGAAGCTATTGTAGCTACAAGACCTCTGGTTTTTTTTACTTTTGAATGTATCTCCCTCAGAATTTCTGCAGGATCCCATGTTATTGTCTGCCTAAAAACTTTAATTGCTAACTGAACTGCTTCATTGGCACTTTCGCCATGGCCTAAACCATCTCCCACAAATATCTGAAAACCTTTATTGGAATGTTTTACATAATACCCATCCCCGCAAAATATTTCACCGGGGTAATTAACAGCGATTGTAGTGTAATTAAGTCCCGTTTTTAGTGGAGGCAATTGAAAATCTGGTTTTTCACAGATTTTCACATATTGAACACAGCCCCAATTTTTCATCGAATAAATCTGAAAATTGTTGCTCAGCCTTTTAATCGAGCCTAATCCGTGCCCAAGCGTGTTGGAAGAGGAGTAGCCATCATGCATTATTTTAGCCACATTTTCAATTCCAACTCCATTATCAAGGCAGTAAATCTCAATCTGATTTTGATCATCTTCGACATGAGCTCTGTATAAAAGCTCACCGCCATTGGCATACTTTATAAGATTTGAAGTAAGTTCTGCTACTATGATATCTGTTTCGGCAGCTCTATGGGGTGTAAAACCAATATGAAGGGCGAGATTGTGAATTTCTCTTTTTATAAAAGCTATAAGACTTCGGTCGTCTATTTTGTAAGTGGAAAACGTATTATCCATTTTTCCATTTTGTTATAGTAACGGTTGTGCCGTTTCCCGGTTCTGATTTAATTTCAAATTCATTGACAAGTCTTTTTGTACCGGGTAATCCCAATCCAAGGCTTTTCCCTGTACTGTATCCGTCTTTCATTGCAAGTTCTATGTCTGCTATTCCGGGGCCATTATCAATAAAAGTTACCCGTACACCATTATCCCGACCATTGCTGACCGACTCAATAATGACTTTTCCGCCACCGCCATATTTTAAAAGGTTTCGAACAAGCTCACTGGTTGCTGTAATTAGTTTGGTCTGATTTAAAATGCTCATACCAAGCTTTACACCATACTCTTTTACCCGATTGCGTAAGGGTACAACATCCTGTTCTCTTAAAACTGGAACTTCTTCTTTACTATTCGTCGTCGTCTTCATACTTCTGCTCTTCGTTATCGCTTTTTTGCATTTTTGAGCGAAGTAAATCCATTCCTTTCTCTACATTAAGGGCACTTATAACACCATTTAAGGATAATCCAAGTTCAACCAGTGTAATAGCTACAGCAGGCTGCATGCCTACAACAACTGTTTGGGCATCCATTATCCTTGACATTACTGCAATGTTTCCCAGGATTCGACCCATGAATGAATCGATGATGGATACAGCAGAGATATCAATTAAGACACCTTTTGAACTATGTTTACTAATGGCATTTATTAAATCTGATTCCAGATTTTCTGCTAACTGATCATATAAGTCTACCTGAATCGTAACAAGCAGAAAATCCCCCATTTTTAGTATAGGAATTCTTTCCATAAAAAACTACAATCTTATTCTACAATTTTCCTTTTTTTCACTACTGATAATTGCAGCATCTCAAAAGCGGTCTGCAATGCACTTGCAAGTGACGCTTTAGTTGTAATTCCGCTTAAATCAATTCCTAAATGCACAACAGTCTGGGCAATTTCAGGACGAATCCCGCTTATAATACATTCTGCACCCATCAAACGTGTTGCACTTACCGTTTTTATAAGGTGTTGTGCAACAAGTGAATCTACTGCCGGAACCCCTGAAATGTCTAAAATTGCTATTGAACTTCCAGTATCTACAATTTGCTGTAAAAGACTCTCCATCACCACCTGGGTTCTGGAACTGTCTAAAGTTCCGATAATAGGCAAAGCAACAATACCATCCCAAACTGTTATAACTGGTGTTGAGATCTCACTAATTTCATCTACCTGTCTGGCAATTACATCTTCTCTTCCTTTCATAAAGGCTTCAAAAGTCATAATCATCAAATTATCTAAAATAGAATTCAGTTTTAGATTGGCATCATAAAGTTGTGCAGGATCTTTAATTAGTTCAGAAAGAATTTGTGAAGATGCTTGTTTAAATGATGTTAAGTATTGTGCATTTTCTCTTGGCGAGAAACCTCTTTTTCCTCTTGATGATGAAATTCCGATAATAAGATCTTCAACTTTTTCAAATTCTCTTGAATCATCAGAATTAGCAAGTGAACTTAAAAACAGAGAAGCAAATTCTTTTGATTCTTCTTCTTCCATTGCCCCGTCATCAGATCCGCTATCAAGAAGAATTTGAGACCATATGGTTAATAATTTGTTTTCGTGCTCTTTTAAGCCTCCCAGTAAATTGTTTTGCATTTGCTTTAAATTTGGATTTTTTCTAAACAAATATAGTTTTTTAAATCCAATATTGAGAAAAGATTTATTAAAACCCAAAATATCAATTTTATTTGCATTTGGCTGTTTCTAAAATGTGGTTATATCAGTTGATGAATGCTATTGAAAAGTACTTTCGTCATGCAGGTTAAGTTTATTATTGTATTGTTTTTTTAGGATTTTAGAAATAGTTAAACCTAATTGATGTGACGGATTATAGAAGTTAATTTAAAAAGTTTTTTATATGAAAGCAGAAAAGGTGTAGAGCAGTTTCTAGTAAGAGGTTCCAGATACCAAGGGTTAATTCTTTGAGCCAATCCCGACGGAAGAGGTATTGATGATGGTGCGGAGGAAGAATATAAAAAGAATGAGTAATAAATGAATAAATTGACAAATCATACATTTATTCATCCAGTTTTGCCCTGGAAGCGATGAGCCTGAAAAGCGGTTCAAATTTTTCAATTTGTAAAGTCAGATCTTCATGTGCTGCTTCCGGTCCAATGCTTCCCTGCAGGCAGTATAATTTCTGATTCTGAACCAGCATGAATTGCAACATTCGTACCTTCATAGCGTTATTATGTCGTTCCAATGATTCTTCGGCTTCTATCATAACCGCAGGTTTTCCGTCAATCATTACATCTTCAGTACGGAAAAGTTTAATATTGGGAGGCAGTATTGAAGCAATTGATTTTTCAGTCAGCTTAATACCATGCAGCTCTTTCGGTAAATCATATACGACGATCAGTATTTTTTCATTACCATTTCCATAATAGCTGGTAAACTGCTGTATTGTTTCAGGCATTTCGGCTTCTTCAGCAAGCCAGCTTTTTGGTATTGGAATTTTAAAAAAAGCTTTCTCAGCTTTAGGATGATTTTCAGTAGTAAAAAAATCAACATGGCCGTCAGTAATTTCCTGATGTGGGGCGTCATGGTATTTAAATGATAATATTCCTTTTGACAATGTATCATTATTGATAATATGCTTAGATCTTTCTTTTACTTCTAAAAGAAAATCATGTGCATATTTTTCTTTTTCAATTTTGTTTGGGAGTTCGTTATTTAGAATAGAATCTAAATAATGGTGTAAGGAGTTGTACTGTTGATAATCAAGTTCTTCTTTTAAAAATTGCTTGATATTCTTTTCAGTACGTCCAAAAATGCTTTTTAATTTTTCTTCAGTATCAGTGACATTTGGCTGAAGCTTAGGAAACTGGTCTGCAATTTTTTGAAGAGCTGCATTTTGTCCCTTTAGAAAAGCGTATGTTTCAATGGCAAACGAAACTTTTGGATCATATTTCTCACTCTGTGAAAAACAAAATGCAGGAAACAATAAACACAAAAGCAATACGATACGTGGCATGGAGTCATTTTTTAGGGAGTGATAAATTTGTTAAAATCGAATTACAGTTTTTTATATAATCCTCTAATTATGTTATATAATTGCTATTCTTTTTACTAAACTAAAAAAATATAAATATTCTATATTATATTAAATATTATCATTTTTTTATGATACTATTTTGATAAATATTTAATTGTATTAATTATTTTTTTATGTTAATATATTTTTATAAACTAAATTTAATATACAAAATGTTATATATTTTTTAATTTTTTTAGATTATAATATGTAATTATTTACAAAAATACCCCTTATTTTTTTCCAATTTACCCCCCTTGATATTTCTTTTTTTACATTTATTTTACAAATGTAAAAAACACACTTATATCTATTGTCTTCAAATTAAATAAAGAATTATAAAAATATGCTTACTTTTTTCAGTACTGCAAATTCTTATTATTTGGTAAAAAACAAACACACTTATAAATAACCTTTAAAATAAATAAGAATGAAATAAACTTTTTAAAATTTACTAACCTTTAACCAAAACCAAAATGAAAAAAAACTATTTGATTCAGTCTCTTATGATCAGGATTGAATTTCTAATGGCTATAATGATAGTCTTCAGTACTAATGCTAGTTATGGGGTAAATCCTCGGTATTATTCATTATCAGTTAAAAACACACTACAACACCAGCGATTAATTACCGGAAAAGTTATTTCCGGGGACGAAGGGATGGCAGTCCCAGGTGCCAATGTGATACTAAAAGGAACCCGAAAATCTGTAATTACGGATATGGATGGAAATTACTCAATAGAAGTGGATTCTGATGAAGCCATATTAGTATTCTCCTTTATAGGCTACAATACTCAGGAAATTAAAGTAGGTAATAGTAGTATTATAAATGTAAAATTAATTCCCACTGATAATAGTCTCAAGGAAGTTGTTATTGTGGGATTCGGAACTCAAAAGAAAGGAAGTATGGTGAGTTCTATTACCACAATTAAACCAAAAGAGCTTAAAGGACCTACCAGTAACTTAACTACTATGTTAGCAGGAAGGGTTTCTGGTTTAATAGCTTATCAGCGTAGTGGTGAACCAGGAAATGATAATGCCAATTTTTTTATTCGTGGTTTAGGTTCTTTCGGATCCGGAGCTTCTAACCCATTAATTTTGGTTGATGGAATTGAGTCTACCACAAATGATTTGGCTCGTTTGCAACCCGATGATATAGACAGTTTTTCGGTATTGAAAGATGCAGCAGCAGCAGCAGTTTATGGAGCACGGGGGGCTAATGGAGTTGTACTGGTTACTACAAAAATGGGTAAAAATGGTGTTACAAAATTTAATTTTAGGGTAGAATCAAGGGTGTCTTCTAATACCAAAAATTTCGATTTTGCAGACAATATTACTTACATGAATTTAGCTAATGAGGCTGTGAGGACACGTAATCCGGAACGAGGTGATGTTTACAACCAAAATAAAATTGCAAGAACTGCTGCCGGCGATGATCCTTATTTATATCCAAGTAACAACTGGATTGATGAATTAATTAAACCTTATACCATTAACCAGGGATATAATCTGAATATTAGCGGGGGTGGAGAAAAAGCAAGGTATTATGTTGCAGGTACCTATAATGTAGATAATGGAGTTTTGAATGTCGATGGTATTAATGATTTTAATAGTAATATTAAATTAAGAAACTATTCTATGAGGTCAAATGTCGATATGTCATTAACGCCAACAACAAAAGCAATTATTCGATTTTATGGGCAGTTTGATGATTATAATGGACCTATAGGTGGCGTTGATAAAAGAGGAAATAAAACTTCTGGAGGGGCACATATTTTTAATCTTACTATGTGGTCAAATCCGGTCGCATTTGCAAAAGTATATCCATCTAGTTATTCGCCGTATGTTGAGCATCCTCTGTTTGGTGGTGCTTTGACAGGTGGGACTACGGGTTCGATTTTAGTTAATCCTTATGCACAAATGGTTAAAGGATATCAGGTGTCTAAAGCTTCAACGATTCAAACTCAGCTTGAGTTGCAGCAAGATTTAAAAGCCATAACACCAGGGCTTAATGTTAATGCAATGGCGTATATTAGAAGATATTCTTATTTTGATGTTGCCAGACAATATAGTCCATTTTATTACATGTCCTATATAAGTCCGGAAACAGGCGAACTTCAATTGCAGGTATTGAATGATGGTGGGAAAAGTTCTGTACCACCTACAGGAACAGAATATTTAGATTATGCACAGGGAACTAAATTATTAGATTCTCGTATTTATCTTCAGGGGACAATTAATTATAATAGGACTTTTAACGATAAACATGCCGTGACAGGTATGATAACAAGTCTGATGTCTAGTTATGAGAAAGGAAATGAAGGTTCATTAGAGGGTTCTTTACCATCAAGAAATCTTGGAATTTCCGGTAGGTTTACTTACGGATTTGATAACAGATATCTTGCTGAATTTAATTTTGGATACAATGGTTCTGAACGATTTGCAAAAGGACATCGTTATGGTTTTTTTCCTTCGATAGGTTTAGCTTATAATATTTCGAATGAAAAATTTTGGGAGCCAATTAAGGACATAGTAACTAATTTTAAAATACGTTCTACTTATGGTTTGGTAGGGAATGACCAGATTGGTGATGTTAATCAGCGTTTCTTTTACTTATCTGATGTGAGAATAGGAGATGATCGTTATGGAGCCGCTTTTGGGCAGCAATATAATTATTTTCAGCCAGGAGTCTATGTTGCCCGTTATGCAAATGAAAATATTGGATGGGAAGAATCTACACAAATTAATTTAGGTTTAGACCTGCAATTTTTTAACTCTTTAAATTTTATTGTAGATGTTTACAAACAGCACCGTACTAATATTCTTCAGGCAAGAAGTAATATTGGTTCGACAATGGGGCTTACCGCAGTGCCTGTAACTAATTTTGGAGAAATTGAAAGCAAAGGTCTTGATCTGGCTGTTACTTTTAATAAACAATTGAATCAGGATTGGTACACAGAATTACGAGGAAATTTTACGTTTGCAACAAACAAAATCTTAGTATTCGATGAGATTAACTTTCCTGCTAATATGAGATATCGCTCAAGAGTAGGCCAGAATTTTGATCAGAGATACGGTTATATTGCCGAACGCTTATTTGTAGATCAAAATGAGGTTGATAATTCACCAAAACAATTTGGAGATTATACAGGAGGGGATATTAAATATCGTGATGTTAATGGTGATGGAGAAATTACGCCAAGCGATATGGTTCCTTTAGGTTACCCTACATCACCAGAAATTGTTTATGGTTTTGGAGGTACAGTTGGCTACAAAAAATTTGATCTTAGTATTTTCTTTCAAGGGGTGGCCCGTACCTCTTTTTTTATAGACTCAGAAAATATTGCTCCGTTTGTATTAGACGGTTCGTATCAGAATAATTTATTAGATGTAGTTGCAAAAGATCATTGGTCTGAAGATAATAGAAACTTATATGCTTTCTGGCCAAGACTGAGTGATAAACTTGTAGAGAATAATAATCAGACATCAACCTGGTGGATGCGTGATGGTTCATTTTTAAGATTAAAGTCTGTAGAAATCGGTTATAATGCCCCTAAAAGCTTTAATACCAAACTTGGTTTGCAAGACCTGAGGGTTTACATTAACGGAAGCAATCTTGCCGTTTGGAGCGCTTTCAAGATGTGGGATCCTGAAATGGGCGGAAATGGTTTAGGATACCCAATTCAGTCGGTTTACAATATAGGTCTTAAGGTTAATTTTTAAAAAAATAGAATCATGAAAATTAAAAATATAATTTCAGTAAAAATAAGCCTCCAGAAATTGCAAAAGTTTTACGGAATACTAGTAATAGTTTGTTTAGGAGGTTTGCAATCATGTGAGAAAGATTTTCTGGAAGTAGTTCCGGATAATGTAACCACATTAGAAAATGCTTTTAAATTAAGAAATGAAGCTCAAAAATATTTATTTACCTGTTATTCGTATATTCCTAAAAATGGAGATGGGATCTATAATATAGGAATGCTGGCAGGAGACGAAACATGGGTGGCACCAAATCGTGCAGCTATAACAAGTTATGCTTTTAATATTGCAACCGGTACGCAAAGAAAAGCAAGTCCGTATATGAATGCCTGGGAAGGATATTATCAGGGAGCAGGACCTGGAGATCTTTATCCGCTTTTTGATGGAATCAGACACTGTAATGTTTTTCTCGAAAATGTAGAAAACAGAAGCAAAGTCGCAGATTTATCTGAGGCAGAACGTTTAAGATGGATAGGCGAAGTCAAGTTTTTAAAAGCATATTATCATTATTATCTAATGCGAATGTATGGGCCAATTCCGGTGATTCGTATTAGTTTGCCTATCGATGCCTCTGTAGAACAAATACAGGTAGAAAGAGAGCCTATTGATACAACAGTTGATTATTTGGTAAGCTTATTAGACGAGGCTGCCATAGCACTGCCTACCCAAATTGCAGATACGCAAAATGAACTAGGAAGAATTACTAAGCCAGTAGTTTTAGGAATTAAAGCAGAATTACTGCTTATGGCTGCAAGTCCCTTATTTAATGGAAATTCTGATATGGCAGGGTTTAACACAAAAAACGGGACACCATTGTTTAATACAACTTATGATGAAAATAAATGGAAAAAAGCAGCAAATGCAGCTAAAGAAGCTATAGTAGCCGCAGAAAGTGGAGGTCATAAAATTTTCTATAAAAACGATATTGCATTTACTATTTCGCAGACTGCTAAAACCAAGCTTGATATAACACAGGCAGTAACAGAACCCTGGAATGATGAGGTTATCTGGGCAAATCCTAATAGCCGTACTTACGAGCTACAGCGACTATGTATGATGCCTCTGGACAATACTATTGCTCATACCCGCGCCAGAAAGGTGCTTTCGCCTACAATTGAATCTGCTTCTAATTTTTATACTAAAAACGGAGTACCTATAGAAGAGGATAAAACTTTAACATTTGGAGATATTACCGAGATAAAAGAAGCTACTGCAGCAGATAAATTCGATATTAAAGAAGGGTACCGTACTTCAATTTTAAATTTTAACAGAGAACCTCGTTTTTATGCTGATTTAGGTTTTGACGGAGCTATTTTCTATAAATATGACAGTGGTTCTGATGAAACTAAATATTATATCAAAGCAAAATACCAGGATTATGCAGGAAGTGCAGATGCCTTTGATTTTAATATTACAGGTTACTACATAAAAAAACTGGTGAATTGGGAACAACATTTTGGAAACGGAAGTTTATATAAAGAATATGCCTGGCCGGAACTGCGTTTGGCTGACTTATATTTAATGTATGCAGAAGCTCTCAATGAAGCGGATGGAATAGCAGCTTCAGGTGAAGTACTGCAATATCTGGATATCATACGTAAACGTGCAGGATTAAAAGGTGTCGTAGAATCCTGGACTAATTTTTCAACAAATCCAGGAAAATATACTACTAAGGAAGGCATGCGTGAAATTATCCACAGAGAACGCAGTATCGAAATGGCTTATGAAGGGAAGAATTACTGGGATATCAGAAGATGGAAAAAAGCAAATCAGGAATTTAATGAACCTGTAAAAGGCTGGAATGTTTTTGGTGTAACAGAAGGAGCCTATTATCAGGTAAGAACTTTAAATCAACAGCGGTTTGTGGCTCCCAGAGACTATTTTTGGCCAATTGATGAAACAACAATTATTCAAAATCCAAATCTGATACAAAATCCAGGTTGGTAAAAACATAAAAAATAATAATTATGAAACGAATTATAAAATCATTCACAAGAATATTTGTAATGTCATTAATTCTGGCTATTGTATCCTGTAATGATAATCAGGAGCCGGAACCTTTGGAAAGCAATTCAAATGGACCTGCTGTAGTGACCAATGTTATAGTGCAGAATTTACAGGGAAAAGCGAGACTAACATATACATTGCCTTCGGATGATGACCTGTTGTATGTTGTTGCGAGATACAAATTAGAAAATGGCAGGCCTATGGAAGTTAAATCTTCTTATTATTCTAATTCTATGCTTTTAGAAGGTTTTGCCGGACAGTCTACAACTGAGGTTAAAATTTATGCGGTTAATAAAAGCGAAACAGAATCTAAACCCGTTACGGTTACCGTTGCACCTTCGAAAGCACCAATCTTTGATATTTTTGATTCTTTAAATGTTAAGCCGGACTTTGGAGGTATTCGCATTACTGCTGATAATACAACAAAGGAAGAAATAGGTATTTTAGTGATGCAAAAAGATCTTAAAGGCGACTGGGTACCATTGCCTACAAGTATCTATACTTCGGTAGATCATATCGGACGAAGTTTGAGAGGTATGGAACCTGTCAAACAAGATTTTGCTATAGTTGTAAGGGATAAATGGCTCAATTATACAGATACTTTATTTACTAATATTGAACCGCTTTTTGAAGTTATGATGCCAAAATCGGCTTTTGTGACCCTGCATCTTAATAATGACACCAAAACAATTGATAATGCTTACCCGGTTACCAATTTGTGGGATGGACAATTTTTAGAATACTGGGGCTCTTATTTTACCGACAGAACGGTAGATGTGGGCAATCATTTAGTGACTTTTGATATTGGAAAGATGACTAAGTTAAGCCGTATAAGAATGTGGAATTTCTCAGAACCTATTGGAGGCCAAAGGATGTATTATTATTTGGGAGCTGTTAAAAAGTTTAGAATATGGGGAAGTAATACTTTAAACGACGGTACTCTGAACAGTAATTGGACGTTGATGGGAGAGTATGAAATCAAGAAACCTTCCGGCTTGCCTTATGGACAGGAAAATAACGATGACCTTTTAGCAGCAAGAGATGGTGCCGATTATGAAATTGCTTTAGAAAAACCTGCTGTCCGATACCTTAGAATTGAATGTTTAGAAAACTGGGTAGGAGGTAAATTTATGGCTATTTCGGAAGTTCAGGTATATGGTAATCCTAATTTTTAATCCTAAAACAAAAACAATGAAAAATTTAAGAAATATTTTAATCGCAGTTTTTGTGGTTTTGTCAGTTCTCACTATAAATTCATGCACAAGCGGTGATGAGTATCTGAAGTTTACCGAAGGCGGTGCAATTTCATATACAGGAAAAATAGATTCATTAAAATTATTTCCTGGAAGGAACCGTATAGAAGTACAAGGGCTTATCATATCAGACCCGAAGGTTAAAGAACTTCGAATTTATTGGAATAATAAAAAAGATTCAGTTGTTGTACCCATTGCCAGGACTTCAGGAATAGATGAGGTTTCAAAAATTATAGACAATTTAGCAGAGAATATATATAATTTTGAATTTAGGACCTTTGATGCCAAAGGGAATTCGTCAATAGCTGTAAAAGCTTCAGCAGAGGTGTATGGAGATCGTTATATAAATTCTTTAATCAACAGGCCAGTTCTGAACAATTTGCTTATTGGGAGTCAGTTGACTGTTAATTACATAAATTTGAATGCAGATTCGGGAGCTTTAGGAACAGAAATAGAATATACTGATTCTTCTGATCAGTTAAAAACTATATTTACGGATATTAGCAAAACGAATGTAGTAATAAATGATTTTAAGCCTGGTTCAACTTACAGATACAGAACTCTTTATAAGCCAGTCCCGAAAGCAATTGATACTTTTTATTCGGCGTATAAAAGTGTCAAACCTGTATTGGCTCCAGTTTTACTGAATGCCAAACAGCCTTTCGCTTATTCATCATATGATGGAGGAAGATGGGGAGTACTTGCAGACTGGACCACAAATACTGCGGCCAAAAATCATAATGGATATGGAGGATATGATGGAGGATGCTGTGGAAAAGCAAATAATGCTACTGTGAATTTTGAATCAGGCTGGGGAGCTCCAGGCATAACTAATGGAAAACTGTATCAAACGGTTACTGCTGAACCTGCAACATACCAGTTAAAAGTTACTGTATTTGAATCCAATCATGAACAAAATGATCCAGGCGGATTTTATATAATTGTTTCTAAGGGTAATGTAGAATTACCAAATGTAGAATCTGTTACTACCAACACGGAGGTTTTAAAATACAAAAGGGTTCTTAGCAACGGAATAGGAAATACAGAATATATATTAGAGTTTACTATAGATCAAACTACACCCATTACTGTTGGAATAACCACTTCACAACCAGACTGGGGAAGGTTTTGTACTATAAGCTCTTTTGAGATTGTAGTAAAATAACTTTTTTAAAAACACTATTGTCTAATTTTAGGCAATAGTGTTTTTATTTTTAGGTTTGTTTACTATTTCTACAGACATGAATTTAATTTAATTGACTAATCTGATTTCGGTATTCTCCCGGAGTAATGCTCACAATCTGTTTGAATATTTTTGAAAAGTGAGGCAGATTCGAGAATCCGGTATCCAGCGCAATCTCCAGAAAAGTTTTATTGGTAGTAGCGATTAAATATTGGGCTCTTTCAATTTTTTTTTCATGGATATAATGCAAAGGTCTTTGTCCGGTATGGAGCATGAATTGCTTTGAAAAATAATCCTGATTCTGATTTACCCTTTTAGCCAATTGTGCAACAGTAAGATTTTCCTTTAAATGAATTTGAATATAACTCATGGTGTCGAGTATTTTAGAGGAAGTAATTTGGGACTGATTGGTTTTAAAATCATTATTATTTAAAAAACGGGATATAAGCTGAAGGATAATGCCTTGGTTTTCAAATTTAAGGTGTGTCTTCATAGCATCATTTAACGAGGTGTATTCTTTATAATAACTTTCTCTTTCATATACTTTTGGATTGTCCGATCTGTTGATTCCTCTTCCCGGATTAATTTGAAGCATTTTTTTGATAAGTATGATATCAATTTCAGTTGCGGGAAGTTTCATCACACTTCTATTGTTGTTAAACAAGGAAATACCGTCAGCAGACTCTTCAAAAAACTGGATAAAAAACTGACTCAGATATTCATCACATTTCAGGTTGCATATGGTAAAACTTGGGATGAGATATAAAAAACCCGGCTCTAAAATTAATTCGTCATAACTATCAGAAATAGAGCCTATTCCGTCATCAATGTAATACAAGCGATAATAAGGACTAACCACATTGTAGTAATTCCATTTGTTATTAAGTTTAACATAGTCAATATGCAGTAATGAAAAAGAATATTTGAAGATGTTTTTAGACATGAGATAGGTGTAAATCGTTTTTCGGTAATAAAAAATCGTTTTTATATAAAATTATATATATTGTCTAAGCTATATTTGTGATAAATATATTTGTTAAAAAATATTATATAACCAATTTTATTTATAAAATACATATAATAATAAAAAAATATGATTTGTTTTTGTGATAAAATTAAATAAATCATGAAATAAATAAATCGGAAATATATAATTTTTTTTCTAAAACATATTAAAATGAACAGAAGAAATGCTTTGAATGTTTTCCAAGAGGAGGATTTTAGCTGTTATTAATAAATCTATATTTAAGTTTACTATGAGTACAAAAAGATTATGTTATGCCTGTGATTTAATTGATAATCCGGACTTAATAGAAGAATATAAAAAGTATCATGCTAAGGAAAATAGCAGACCTGAAATTACAAAAAGTATTAAAGATTCAGGAATTGTTGATATGGAAATCTATATCCTTGCCAATCGGCTATTTATGATTATGGAAGTGGATGAAACGTTTACTCCCGAACGAAAACAAATGATGGATGCTGCTAACCCGAATGTTCAGGAATGGGAAAAATTGATGTGGAAATTTCAGCAGGCGCCTCCCGGAGCTAAAGAAGGCGAAAAATGGCTGCCAATGGAACAAATCTATAAATTAGGCCATTAAAATTTGTCGAATATCAGAATTAAATATTTGATTTTTGATCTTTTAGATTATTTTAAATATTTACGCTTTGTTATTGATGCTTTCATTAGATTTGATTGAAAATTCTAAATGTAATATGAAAGCATTAGTAATTGGAGCTACAGGCTCAACAGGAAAAGAATTAGTTGAACAGCTTCTGGAGGATAGTGATTATACTTCTGTTTCAATTTTTGTGAGGCGCTCAATAGGAAAATCCCATTCAAAACTTACGGAACATGTTGTGGATTTTTCAAAAATAAATCAGTTTACCTCTTTAATTTCAGGAGATGTTCTTTTTTCATGCATTGGAACGACATTAAAATTAGCTGGTTCAAAAGAAAATCAATGGAAGATTGATTTTGATATTCCTGCGGCAGTTGCTGTAGAAGCCAAAAAAAATGAAGTAAAGTCTTTTGTATTGGTTTCCTCTTATGGTGCTTCCTCAAAAAGCACTATTTTTTATTCTAAAATGAAAGGAAAACTCGAAGATTATATTGCTGCCCTTAATTTTGAGCAATATCTGGTTTTTAGGCCAGGACCGCTTATAAGAAAAAATACGGATCGCTTAGGTGAGAAAATTTCAGTTAGATTAATAAAAACTCTAAATTCAATTGGAATTTTAAAAAAATTAAAACCAATTTCTACTGCTTTTTTAGCTCAAAAATTGATAAAAGCTCCTAAAAAACTTTCGTCAGGAATGGTTATACTCGAAGTGAGACAGATTTTGGAACTTAATTAATTTTCAATTACTTCTATTTTTAAAGTGATCAAATAAAGAAAAAGCAACTTTCTGAACTTGTTCTAGCAACGCCGTGTGCGAAGATATCTCACTTCCCAATTTTCTTACATAGAATTGTATCTTGATCGTAAAAATATATCATATTGCAATTCCAGTAAAACAATATGTAATTGCGCTCAAAAATTATTCTTTTTTCTAAATCTGGAAATATCTCCACAAAAATATAGTTTCTTAAATCAGAAATTGTATTTGTTACAAACCATACCTTACTGGGAATTTTATAACTTATACCTGAAATTAAATACTTTAGCTGCAAGTTCTCATTTGTATTTTTATTATAAACTTAAATATTTAATAATAAAAATCATATGTTATGGCAGAAATTAAAATTGAAAAAAAGAAGCCGGTATGGCCATGGATTGTAGCATTACTTTTAATTGCAGGAATCCTATATTATGTCTTTTTAAGAGATAACGAAGTACAAACCACAAACAATGGCGTAGAAATCGAAAATACTACGAGTACTGATAGCATAGGTAATTAATCAAAAGACAAGACTAAAATAATTTATTCTAACATCTACATTTCGCACAGAAAAGAAGCGGTAGTAAGCTTAAATTTTTAAAATTAAAGCAGAGGATACAATCAACTTAATTTAAAATAAGATTTATGGAAACTAAAGATAGAAATTTATACAGGCTGGATGAACTTTCTGATTATAAAATTGCCTCGAACTATTCTGATGTAAGAGGATGGAAAATAGTAGACGCAGATAACCGTACTATTGGTAAAATCGATAATCTGTGGGTGAATAAAGATATGAAGCGAGTAGTATATCTGGATGTAAATGTTGATAAACAATTAATAGACGACAGTCGTAACGAGATACATGAGGCTATAGCGAATGATAATGGAAGGGAGTTCATTTATAAAGATGGAGACAGCCATATTATAATTCCAATTGGTTCAGTCAGTATAAATAAAGATACGAAAACTGTCATGGCAACCAATATTGGATATGATACATTTAGAAAAACAAGCAGATATAACCTTCAGCATAATTTTGACAGAAACTATGAAAGAAGAGTATTGAATTCGTATTATCCAGATGAAGATTCAAGAATGGTGTCAGACAGTGATGATGACGCTTTTTACAACCGAAGAGAATTTGACGGTCGTTAATGCCGGTGAATTGCTTTAACCAACATATATAAAAGATCAACGTTAAGAATGTTTGATCTTTTTTTTACTTCGGACTGACTCATGGATAATATTTAATAGTTATATTATTGATTACTAATGGTATATTTGATTTTTGGAAATGAATCTGCCCAGCGATCTGTTAAATACTAACGTTTCGTCTGGGCAGATTTTTTTAATCGTGGTATTAATTGCTATCAAATAAATGTTATAAGATTAGGCTGTTAAAATTGTATGAATTTTGAGATTTTAGTGTAATAGCATTGAATTTTGTTTTTCTAAGGCACTATAAATATCCTTAACATCCTGAGAGTTTTCTTTTTGCAAAATTAAATTGGCTGTATCCGTATAGACAAAAATCGTATTTTGTAGTCCCAGAAATGTCGTATGTTTTTCACATCCAATTGTCATATTGCCATAAGCATCAACAGGGTGGTTTCCTGAAAGAAGATAATCATAAACTGATTCAAAAGACCCTAAATCTGACCATGAAAAGGAGGCAGGTACTACCTTTATTTTCTTGCTATGCTCCATAATTGCGTAATCTATACTGATAGATGGAATTTGCATGGATAAAGCTAAATCCAGAAAGCCATTGTTATTGGCTTCCCAAACTGCTTTGGACTTTTCATAAACCTCTGGCTGAAACTTCTTCAGCTCCTCTAATAAAATGCCTGCCTTAAAACAAAACATCCCGCTGTTCCATAAAAAATTACCTCTTGCCATAAATTCCTTGGCAGTTGTTTCATTAGGTTTTTCGCGAAAAGAGATAACATTATCTCCAAAAGCTTCAATATAGCCATAACCTGTTTCCGGCTTCGTTGGTATGATTCCAAAGGTTACAATAAAGCCTTCCTGAGCTTTTGATACAGCACTTTCTATTGCAATATTATAATCATCCATTCCTTCGATTATATGATCAGAAGGAGTGATGATGAGAATGTCATCCGGATTTGCTGCAAATGCTGCAAATGCAATGGCAGCCGCAGTATTTCTAGGTGTTGCTTCTACTATGTTGATATACTGAGTGTTAGTTTTGTTCATCACTTTTTCACTTAAATGATGATTATCTGCATTTCCTACTACCACTACTTTATCTGCCAAATGGCTATTGCGGTCCACTGTCATCTCAAAAAGAGATTTTCCATCAAATATTTCTAAGTATTGTTTTGGTCTGCTTTTACGTGACAAAGGCCATAGCCTGCTGCCAACTCCGCCCGTTAATATTACATGTATTAGCGAATTGTAGGTTTTTTTCATGTTTTCTAAAATTTACACTTTTATGGATGATTTTAAATTTCTTCTTTGTGTAGCAATCCAGATTTTAAATCAGGATTTTGGCTATTATTTGCTAAAAACACTCAGTATAGATTGCATCTTTTCAACAGTTTTATCCCAACAGTTGCTTGTGAGAATGTTTTGATATTTCTTTTTCATTATTTCCTGATCATTTTTATTTACAAATGAACTAATAGCCTCAGCAAATTCGTCAGCCCTAGCTATGAGAGTAATAGAGCTGCTGTAATGCTCAATATCTGTAACCTTTGTTGAGATTATTGGTTTTCCGGCAGCCATGTACTCTAAAGTTTTTGTATTGCTAATGTATTTTCTTCCACCATTTAGTTTAAAAGGCATCATAGCAATATCAATAGCTTTAAGATAATTCGGAAGTTCGTCATAACACTTCATGCCCAGATAATGAATATTTGCTTCTTGCGGAAGATCTGTCGTAGCAACTTTTCCAATCATTACGAATGAAATATGAGGCATTTTTTTTGCAGTTTCGTGTACTAAACTTAAATTAACAGATTCATCTATTGTGCCATAGTAACCCACAATTGGGCCCTTAATATCACCGATGTCGGCAGGGATGGAAATATTATTGAGAGCCTGGGCAAAATGATTTTTATCTGCACAACTTGGAAAATAATGTACATTGTGATGCAATTGCTTTTTGGAATCATAGAGCGGCTTTCCGGCTGTAAATATAGCATCAGCATTCGCCATCAGGTATTTTTCGTGCTCAATTAAGTGTGAAGAATCTTCTTTAAATGACGAAAGTTCATCCATGCAGTCATAAATTATCGTGTCAAATTCCAGAGTTTCTAACAACGGACAGAAGGATGCAGAATAAAACCATCCAACAGCTATATTATTATTTTTTACATATGCAGGAATGATTGCTGCGATTTCATTAATGTTTGATACATTGGGCTGCAACACATTAAGATTTTCATTTATTATCATCAGATTACCTGAATTATCATTTTCTGGTTGATTCACAGGTTCTTCAATAAATAAAATTTTCATTGTATTAGCCATTCTGCTAATGATGTGTTGTGGTCGATCATATACAACCTGCCATTTTAAATGACAAAACACAATCATGTCATAATATTGGGCTTGGGTTTCAAATCCTCCAGATTGTCTTTTTGAGCTTATTTCTATTTCTTGTAAATTATTTGTCATAACAGGAATGTGTAGATTATTATTGTGCTGGTATTTACAGGCAAAAATAAAAGCATATAAAGAAAACTTCTTACAATTAAAAATTCAGTTGTTATATAATTTACAGTAAATTCTTATTGTTAAGTAGTGTAAAATGGATTCTCATATTAAAATAAAATATCGAAAAATCTAAAAATCACAATTATCAAATTCTGGATATAGGATATAATAAGTTTGAACGAATTATTAAAAGATAAATTGTTTGATTTTGATTAAAACCTGTATTATTCACCAGTACAGGTTTTATTTTATTGTTTTTTTTAAACCGTACTTAGAATAGATTCGTATATCAATAAGAACATAATAAACCGCTATTAAAATGTTGTACCAAAATATTTTATTGATTGATGATGATCCGGATGATATAGATTTGCTAAAGGTGGCAATTGCGTGCATAGATAATAAAAAAAAATGCGAGTCTGCCGGGAATCGAACAGAAGTGCTGAAAGCCCTTCATAGTAATCAACTGCCGGATATTATAATTTTAGATCTTGCTTTGCCCGGAGTATTTGGCTCTGAGTTATTAGGTTTAATAAAAAACGCTTCTTTGACTGCGAAGATTCCAGTAGTTTTATATTCCTCGCATAGTAAGGAATTAATGGAAGAAATTGCCAAACCATTTAGTGCAGACCACTACATCAGTAAGCCTAACAGTTTCCAACAACTTGTAGATTCACTTAAAAAAATTTTTTAAAACATGCTTTTTAATGTTTTGGTATAGAAATCAGAAACGACAGATCTGAAATTATTTAATTGAGAAATTGGGTTTACAATCTAAAAGATTTTGAAATATTATAATTATTTATTCTGCTGATTTTAAATTGTCCCCGTCCTTATCATGAAGGCGTCTGAAAACGCCGCCTGAAAGAATGGTGAGTAATCCCACAACTAAGAAGGTATACCGAAAAGCATTATGAATTTCATTGTGAATAAGTTTTACATCACCTTTAAAAATTTTAAGTACAAGTAATCCCAGAGCAATTCCAAAACCTATAGCAAGCTGTTGATTTACAGAAACTAATGAATTTCCACTGCTGGTATGATAATTTCTTAAGTCAGCGATCGAAATAGAATTCATTGATGTAAATTGTATAGAGTTGAAGAATCCCAAAACAGCAATAATAGGAATGTACCAGTAAATAGAAGTATGAATGGAAGGAATGGCTAAAGTACAAATTAGCAGGCCGATGATAAAGGTATTGACCATCAGGGTTTTTCGATATCCAAAAGTATTTAAAATTTTAATTACTGCAGATTTTCCAAATATTGCAGTAAGTGCCATAGGTGCAACTATCCAGCCCGAAGTAACCGCTGATTGTCCATAAGCAATCTGAATCATCATAGGCAACAGCAAAGGAATTGAACTATAACCAAGGCGGGTTGCCAGATTTCCTAATATGCCAACTCTAAAAGTGCGGACCTGAAATAAATTTAAAGGGAAAATAGGATTTCTGTCTTTTATAGCATGGCGGTAATACCAGTACAACATCAAAAATCCGGACATTAATATGAGTAATACAGGCGTAAGACGTACTGTATTTCCAAATAATTCTAATGAAACAGATAACAGCAGAGATGCTGCAGCAAAAATTAAAAATCCCTTTAAGTCAAAATCAATTATAGGAGATTTATAATCGGGCATGTATTTCATACTTAAGAGCATACCAATCATTCCAAAAGGAATATTTATAAGGAAAATCCAGTGCCAGGATAAATAATCAACCATATATCCACCGACCAAAGGCCCTAACACAGGTCCTATTAATGCAGGAATGATAGCAAAATTCATAGCCTTTAATAATTCTCTTTTTGGAAATGTTTTAATGAGTGCAAGTTTTCCCACAGGAGTCATTAAGCTTCCGCCTATACCCTGAACAACACGCGCAAGGACTAAATGTATCAAAGACTGGGATAAAGCACATAAAACAGATCCAAGACTAAATAGCATCAATGCAAAAATAAATACTTTTCTGGTTCCAAATTTATCTGACAGAAAGCCACTCACAGGCATGAATAGTGCCAATGTCAATACGTAGCTGATAATTGCGTTTTGCATTTCTAATGGAGATTCATTCAAATCTTTAGCAATAGAAGTTATAGAAGTATTGAGAATAGTGGAATCCAGCATTTGCATAAAGATTGAAGTAGCCAGAATTACAGGAAGTATTTTTTTTGTTATGTCATTGTCAGGAATGGAATGGTTTTTTTGCATTGCTTTGGGTTTATCAAATATTTATAAATTTAGTATTAACAACACTTAATTTAATTATAAAATTTGAAATCGATATTCTTTTATTCTCATTTTTAGATTACTAAATCTTTACGAATTATGCTGTTACAAAATTTGTTTATCGTTAGTGGATTAATATGTGATAATTATGTAAACAGATCACTATTTGTTAATCTATATTTAAAAATATTAATTTATAAAAAAAACATTATGAAAACGACACTAAAAAATATCTGTACAATACTTATGGCAGGAGGATTATTAATATCCTGCAAAAATAAAGATAACAGTAATATGGATAATAAAGCTGTAACTGATAGCACTGACATGTCTGTCGACACTATTGGTCCGGCAATTGATTCATCCGCAACTTTAAATTCTGGTAAAAATGGTAAAAATGGAACAACAGGTGCTACGGGTGAAAGTTCGACAGGTTCAGGTACTGATGGTTCTACTCAAAAAGGAAATCAAAATATTAAGACTGACTCCATATAATCAATATGTTGAAATTTAATAAGTGTCAGTACAAAATAAGTCGAATTGATCTTTTTTAAGTTTCTTTAACCGGTTCGGTGAAATTTATTTTTTTTAATTCTGTCGCATCAACTTAGATATAAATCTGTCTAAATCTGCTTTAATCTGTGTAAATCTGCGTGAAAAATTAATACGCAAAAGGATTTTACGCAGATTTTAAAGGATTTTCGCAGATCAAATTGGATTTAATCCTTAAATGAAGCTATTTTATTCTATTTCACCCAACAGGTTTTCTTTAGATTTATAGTTAAATAAATGCGACCTTTCTTCTTATATAATTTAGTATTTATTCATATAGTTTCGTATTGTTTACTATATCTTATTATAAAATAAGTTATCATTTACTTAAAACTACTAATGAATAAACAATCAAAAAAAATTTTTTTTATAAGAAAAATAATTCATTAAGCAATTATCGTTATTTTCTTCCAGTAAGTTTATTCTTTCTTTCCTTATGTGTCTCGGTATGTTTGTAAAAAAAATAAATGTTTTTTTCACATTTATCATTTTAACAACATTTTTAAATATTGTTTCTTAATTTTTTAATCATTAAATTGTAAATGAGTGTAAATTTAAATTAAAAATAAAAAATTAAGAATAATAATGTCTTATACGTATAAAAAAACAACTATTTTTCTAAATGTGTCAATAAAAAAGATTAGCAATCGGTTGTTTGATTTCTCTTTTTACATATATTTGTTAAAGAATTTAACATTTGAATAATATTATAAGGTTATATATTAACATTAATTTCAATGTTTTTTAAGTGTACTGAATAGTCTAAAATCGTTTATATGTTTAAATATACATATTTTAGATATTCTGGGTTTTACTCAATACAGTAATCTTAAAAAATAGTATTAATAATGATTAGCGTTGTATTAATTCGTTTAATTTTTAGCTTATAAATTACTCATTTTACAGTACAATTACACAATCGATTGTTTGGTGTATTTTGCTTTCAAATTAAAACACAATAACTCTCTGATAATTTAACTAACCTCAAAACCTAATTATGCCTATGAAATAGTCTACAACTCAAAATTTGCAATTTTGGAAGTAAAAAATTCTATAATGCTATTCTAACCACATAGATTTAATTGTTTTTCTTCTAATACATTTTTTAATGTATAATTAACTATTATGCATTTTGGCAGTTTTAATGGTAAAAGCATAATTGATTTTGCCATAGATGAATGTAGCAAATCCGATCCTCATTTTTTTTATATTCTGAATAAAAACTTTATAAAAAAGGGAATTATCCAAAATATAGCTGATAAAATTCTATTCATTTTTAATCATATTAAAACTGGGTATAGGTACTGCTATGAATATAAATTAATATTCTAATTTGAAATAATTAAAAAATGTTAAAACATTATAAAAAAGCACAATTTATAAAAATGCTACATAGAAGTAAAATTTTGATTTTTACAGTTTTATTTTCGTTTTCTAATTTGTTATTTGCAGGAGAAACAAAAAATAGATTTTCTTATGAAAAAAACGACATAAAGTTAAAAGATCAAAATTATACTGTGACAGGTATTATTACTTCTACAGTAGATAAATTACCTATTCCTGGTGTAAATATAACTGTTAAAGGAAGTTCAGGATATTCAGCTATTTCTGATTTTGATGGAAAATTCAAAATTAGTCTCCCTTCTGCAGAGGCCATATTAGTATTTAGCAGTATCGGGATGAAGACTATAGAAGAGAAGGTCTCAGCAAATTCAAATGTTACTATTAACATGTCTCCTGATCAAACAGCTCTTACAGAGGTTATTGTTGTGGGTTTTGGTAAACAAAAGAAAGAAAGTGTTGTTGGAGCTATTACGCAAACATCGGGTAAAGTTTTACAGCGTACCGGAGGTGTTTCCAGTTTAGGTGCCGCCCTTACAGGTAACCTGCCAGGAGTAACCACTTTGCAAACTACAGGAAAGCCAGGGGAAGAAGATCCTGAAATTATTATTAGAGGTGTTAGTTCCTGGAACAATAGTAGTCCTCTTATTCTTGTTGATGGGATAGAACGTTCTATTAATAGTGTTGATATTAGCTCAGTTGAAACTGTTTCAGTATTGAAAGATGCCTCGGCTACTGCGGTATATGGAGTTAGAGGAGCTAATGGTGTAATACTTATTACTACAAAAAGAGGTGTTGCAGGTAAAGCTAAAATTGACTTTGGTTTTAATTCAGTAATGAAATCAGTTTCAAAGCTTCCGGGTAAGATGGATGCTTATGATGCTCTTATGGTAAAAAATAAGGTGATTGAATATGAATTGAATCAGCAGCCATCAAGTTGGGAATATATGAGATCTCAGGCTTTTATTGATAACTACCGTAACCAAACTACTCTCGAACAAAGAGAAAGATATCCTAATATTGACTGGCAGGATTATTTATTTAAAGATGAGGCGATGGCTTATAACGCTAATTTAAATATATCTGGTGGTACCGAGAAAGTAAAATATTTTGCAGCAGTAGATTATGTCAATGAGGGAGACCTTGTAAAAGTACCTCCAAGTGGACAAGGGTTTGAATCCGGCTATAATTATAACAGATTAAATACCAGAGCAAATTTAGATTTTGAATTAACTAAATCCACTACATTCAAAGTAAATCTTTCTGGTTCATATGGTGTAAAAAAAGCACCCTGGAGGGTAATTTCTGAAGGGTATATGTGGGCAGGAGCTTATGGTACCGCTCCTGATATTTATATGCCAATATACTCAGATGGTTCCTGGGGTTATTCTCCCGCCAATCAGGTAGATGGGGCTAATTCAGCACTAAACTTAGCGATAGGTGGATCAGAGGCCAAAACAACTACACGTATTGCAACTGATTTTAATTTAAGACAGGATTTTGGAAAACTGCTTAAAGGTCTTTCAGCTAATATAACTTTTTCTTTGGATAATAGTTTTCTTGAAGAACAAAGAGGAATTAACAATAATAATTATATAGTTAAAGAGAAATATATAGATCCTCTTACAGGAACTGTTACTATAAGAAATACTCCAGATGTAACAACCAACTTTGATTTTTATGAAGCAACAAACTGGACTGTAAATGGTGGTACTATGAATGATGGTTTAACTTATCGAAATTTAAATTATCAGGCACAAATCAATTACGTTCGGGATTTTGGCGATCATGCTGTAACGGGAATGGGAAACTTTCAGCGTCAGGAACAAGCTACAGGAGCTAATATTCCTTCATATCGTGAGGATTGGGTTTTCCGGGCTACTTATGGTTACAAAAAGAAATATTTTATCGATTATAATGGTGCTTATAATGGATCTGAAAAATTTGCAGCAGCAAATAGGTTTGGATTCTTTTCTTCAGGCGCTATAGGATGGATGATCACAGAAGAGAAATTTATGAAAAAACTTACTTTTATAGATCAGCTAAAAGTAAGGGCTTCCTACGGTGAGGTTGGAGATGATAGCTATAGTGGAGGCCGTTGGTTATATGAAGATGTGTATGGTAGTAATGTTTCGCAATCTCTTTTAACTCAGGGAAATCAGGGGGAATTAAGTACATATGGCTGGATCACACAAACCCAGATAGGTAATCCTAATATCGCATGGGAAAAGGTGACTAAAAAGAATTTAGGAATCGATTTTTCTTTTTTAAATAAAATCTTCTCAGGGAGTGTTGATTTCTTCAATGACTACAGAACAAATATTATTTTGAACGGAAAAGACAGGGCGGTACCCTCTTATTTTGGATTTGCTCCACCTGTTACTAACACCGGTATAGTAGAGGTTAAAGGTTATGAGATAGATTTTCGCTATAGTCAGCCAATATCCCAATATTTACGATTATGGGCTAATTTTTCGTGGACACACGCAGTGGATAAAGTTATTTATAAAGATGATCCGGAACTTCTTGCTGCTTATCGTCAAAAAGCTGGTTTTCCTAACAGACAATCTTATTCAATGATTGATAAAGGCTTTTATAATAGCTGGGATGAAGTATATGGAAGTACAGCATTTGAAAACAATGATTCAAAGATTCCGGGTAATTACAGGATATTAGATTATAATGGTGATGGTGTAATTAATGGTCCTGGAGACACAGTACCTTTTGGTTATCCAACAAATCCTCAAAATACCTATAATGCTACTATTGGTTTCGACTGGAAAGGTTTTAGTGCAATGGTTCAGTTTTACGGAGTGAGTAATGTTTCCCGTTTCATAGCTACAGAAAGTTTTCCTAAGGCTTATTTTAATACCGTTTACGAACAAGGAAGTTATTGGTCTAAGGACAATCAAAATGCAGATTCCCCGATGCCTAGATTAAATAGCACTTTAAATTCTGCAAGTAATGGTACGCGCTTTTTGTATGATGGTTCGTATGTTCGTTTAAAAAATGCAGAAATAGCTTATACCTTCACTTCAAACTGGACCAAAACGATTGGACTTGAATCATTACGTATTTATGCAAACGGTAATAATCTTTTCTTATGGACTAAAACACCTGATGACCGGGAAGTAAATGGAAATACTGCTTATCCATCCGTAAGACGTATCAATTTAGGCTTTAGATTAACATTATAAAATAGTATAAAATGAAAAAATATAATAAGATAGTACTGTATTTTGGACTTTTCTTTTTTCTGGCAGGAAGTATCACTTCATGTTCAGATTATCTAGATATAAAATCTGGAGCTACGGGAGATCCTGACGATTCATATGCTAATTTTCGTAATTTCCAGGGTTTCACTGAAGAATTGTATAACTGTATTCCTAGTTTTTGTAATCGTGATGACAATAATTTCTTTAACAATGGTGAAGAAGAAATGTGGCAACAAAATGCTACTAATCAGGGTGCATGGATTTGGCAGATGGATTTGGGGAATTTTAGGGCATGGATAGGACCGGGTTATGGTAATGGGGGATCTTTTCTGGATGCTGTAAATATTACCGCAACTGCTCCAGCGGGTTTATCCACAGATAATGATAAAAGAACAAAAGCGCTATGGGGAGGTTCATGGTATGGAATAAGAAAAGCCAATATAGGTCTTGCGAATCTTGAAAAGATGATAGATGCCACCCAGGAAGAAAAAGATATAATTGCAGGTCAGTTATATTTCTTTAGAGCCTGGTTTCATATGCAAATTATAAGCTATTGGGGAGGGATGCCTTATATTGATCAGGTATTGCCTTCTGATCAGCCTTTACGATTACCACGCCTTACTTATCAGCAAACTGCAGATAAAATTGGAGAAGATTTTAAAAAAGCGTATGATTTACTGCCAGGAAACTGGGATGATGTAGCGGCAGGAAATGCTACCAAGGGTAAAAATGAACTCAGGATTAATAAATGGATGGCTATTGCTTATTTAGGTAAAAATTATTTATATGCCGGAAGCCCGCTTATGAATAAAGCATCTGGAGGCGGAGAAACATATAACACAGAATATTGCAAAAAAGCAGCAGAAGCTTTTGGAATTTTATTGAACGCTGTTGAAAACGGTTCATGCCAGTACAGACTTCTTCCTTGGGGTACTAACGGTACTTCTTATGAGCAGGTATATCGTACAAATGGTCAGGGAGGAAGAATGCCCGGGTCTTTAAATACAGGTGGAGTAACCTATTTAGAGGCCATTTTTAGAGGGCCGAATTATGGAGGTACTAGTCAGTCTATGGATAAGGAATATTTATGTGCAGGGGTTTTACAAGACAGAAGCTGGTCACAATATCCTACAGCAAATTATGTAAATTATTTTGGTATGAATAACGGAATGCCAATCAATAGTGTAAACAGAGCAGATGTTGATGATCCTGTTTCAGGTTATGACACACACTATCCTTGGAAAAACAGAGACCCAAGATTTTACCTTAATTTTGGTTTTGATACCAGAAAAATGGTGAATTCTACCAGCACAGCTGATGCAAAAAAATTCACTTATGCTAATTTATATGATGGAGTCAAAGTAGGGAATTATAGATCAGAAAGAAATAAAGGCAGTAATACCGGTTATTTATTGATGAAATTTAATCCTCTGGGATTCAATAAGTATGATAATGCTTATAATAATCACCAAATCCATATTCCTTGGATGCGATTATCAGATGTTTATCTAATGTATTCAGAATCAATTGCTATGGGACATAATAATATTCATGCAACTGCAACAACTTGTAGTCTGGATGCTGTAGCTGCTATAAATAAAGTGCGTAACCGTGTATTGTTACCTAATGGGAATCCTTTACCAGGAGTAAATGCTGCTTTTTTGACATCTCCTGAAGTTTTTATGTCAGAAGTAAGACGCGAGCGTGCTGTAGAATTAGCCTATGAAGGACACCGTTTTAATGATTTACGTCGTTGGCTTCTATTAACTAAGTATCCTTATAATGTTAAAACAGGAATTAGTTTTGATCGTGATATTCCGGAAACAAATGATGTAACTCCAACAAATGTTTTCCTTGATAAAGTTAATCCTGAGAATAATAAAATAAATAATTTGAAGGAATATGTAGTTTTTGAACGTCTATATTCAGATAAGCATTACTGGCTTCCATTAAAGCAAGCTGATGCGAGCATCTATTTAGAGTTTGATCAAAATCCTGGCTGGTAATTGCAATATATAATCGAAAAATAAATCATAATGAAATATATCAAAATAGTTTTTTTTATATGCGCAATACACACTCTTTTTTCATTGAAAGTGAGTGCTCAAGATAGTAAAATAATAGTGTCTGGTGTTGTAGTTAATGGTAAAGGAAATCCCATTTCAGGAGCAACAATTACCGGAGTAAACAACCAGACAAGTGTTGCTAATGAAACTGGCGAGTTTGGTTTGACAGTTGATAAAAATAGTTTCTTGACTATAAATGCGCCAGGATACAAAACCACTTCTGTTGAAGCAAAAACGGACTTACAAACAATAGTTTTACAATCTACTGAAATGGTACAGGTTGCGTTTAATACAGTTGATAAAGCTGATATTCTGGGTGGAGTTTCAACTGTAAACATAGCGAATATGTTACCAAGTAATTATACAACGAATAGTTTAGACAACTTATCTAGTTATATTCCTGGTTATCATGGAAACATTTGGGGTATGAACGGCAGAATAGTATTGGTTGATGGGGTTCCTCGTGATGAATTTAATGTTATTCCCTCTGAAATGGAAGAAATTACTGTGTTAAAAAGCGCTGCCGCTGTTGCATTATATGGAAGTCGTGCCGCTAAAGGAGTAATTTCTATTACGACAAAAAGAGGTGCAGAAAAGAAGAATAGGTTTGATGTGCGTTTAAACACTGGAATAATGGCTCCAAAACGTTTTGCAGAGTACTTAGGTTCAGCTGAGTATTTAAGCTTATATAACGAAGCACTTGTAAATGATAAGATTTCAATTGTTAACAATGGGGCTTATACTTCTGACACAGATTTAGCAAATTATGCGTCTGGTACAAATCCATATCGTTATCCTAATGTTGACTTTTATTCATCTGACTATCTTAAAAAATTCTCCAGACGTTCTGAAATAGTGACTGAATATACAGGTGGAAATGATAAAGCTATGTTTTATGTCAATGTAGGAAATTACAATACCACTACTTTACTTGACATAGGAAATGGCAAAAAAGAAGGAGAAAATCGTTTTAATATCAGGGGAAATCTGGATATTAAGTTAAGTAGTATGATTACCAGTAAAATCAATACTAGTGTTACTTTTTATGATGGTAATTCTGCACAGGGGAATTTTTGGGCAAATGCGGCTACCCTTAAACCAAATTTAATATCCCCTCTAATTCCAATTAGTTACTTAGATAAAGCAGATGCAGCATCTTTGGCTTATATAGAAAGCAGCCCTTTCATAATAAATAACCAATATTTTTTAGCCGGTACTGCTACACAGACAACCAATCCTTTTGCGGATATTTATACTAAAGGAATTATCAAAGGAACTTATCGTAAATATCAATTTGATGCTTCATTGAATTTTAATCTGGCAAGCATTCTAAAAGGATTGACTTTTGATACCCAATTTGCTATTGATTATAATACGCAGTATTCTCAAAACATTGATAATAATAGTTATGCTGTCTATACACCTACATGGGCCACTGATGCAGATGGTGATTACATTTCAAAGTTAACCAGGGTAGGTGCTGATTTAAATAATAATTCACGATCTCTGGATAATGCTTATCAGCGTCAGACCAAGTTTTTTTCAGGAGCACTTAAATACAAGTTTGATTATGACAAAATACATAACTTCTCAACAATGTTGGTTGCACATGGTTATACTCTTGCTGAGTCAGAAGTGTATCACGCCATTGGAAATGCAAACTTAGGGTTTCAGTTCAATTATAACTATAAGAACAAATACTATGCAGATTTTACCCAGAACATGGTTCATTCTGTAAGATTTGCACCAAAACAGCGTGATGCATTTTCTCCAACAGTTTCAGTAGGATGGCGAATAAGTAAGGAGAAATTCTTATCAGAAGCTAAATTTATTGATGATTTAAAATTGACGGCTAGTGCGGGTATCATAAATACAGACTTAGACTATGATGCCAATACAGGCTTTAATTTATTCAGAAGTTCTTATAGTACTAACAATGGTGCTTATTTTTCCTGGCAGGAAGGTCGCCAGCTTAGAACCACAGATGTTCTGCGTGGAGAAAATTATGCTTTGGGATTTGAAAGAAGAAAAGAAATTAGCTTAGGATTAGATGCTTCATTATTTAATAATATGGTTCAGGTAAGTGCATCTTATTTTTATAGCAGACTACTTGGTATTCCCGGACAGGACGTAAATTCGTATCCTAATTTTTTATCAGTTAATAACCCATCTCCTTCATCATTCATACCTTATTCTAATTATCAGGCTGATCAAAGGGAAGGATATGATTTAGGAATCTCTTTGAACAAGCAAATTCAAAAAGTAAATTTAAATATAGGATTTGTAGCAACTTATTATGATACTAAAGCCTATACTAGAAACGATGTTTTATATGTTGATGAATATCAAAAACGCCAGGGAAAACCAGTTGATGCACTATATGGACTAAAAAGTGATGGTTTTTTTAGCGTAGCTGATATCGAAGCTATGGTTAACAAATCTCCTGGAGCTCCTGTACCGCAATCATTTGGTACTGTAAAACCAGGTTCTATAAAGTATGTTGATGTTAATAATGATGGGGTTGTTGATAATAACGATCAGGTTTATTTAGGCAGAGGAGGATACGCCGGTGCACCGCTAACATTAGGTCTTAATACGACCGTTAAATGGAATAATTTTTCTTTATTCGTATTGGCTAACAGCACTAGTGGTTCTTATGGTTTTAAAAGCAGCTCTTATTATTGGGCATCAGGGATAAACGCAAAATACACAGCTGCTATGCGAGGTCGCTGGACAGAGGCAACTGCTGAAACAGCAACGTATCCAAGTTTGTCAACTGGCAATAATGGTGATAATAATTTCCGAAATTCAGATTTTTGGCTATTTAAAAATGACAGAATTAATTTAGCCAGAGTACAAATATCATATGATATTCCTAAGAAATTATTAGCGAAGACTTTTATTAGTAACTTAGGGCTTTATGTTAATGGAAGTGATTTGTTGACCATTTCAAAAGAAAGGCAGCATTTAGAAACAAATATTGGTACTACGCCTCAAATGAGATATTACAGTTTAGGACTAACGGCTGCATTTTAATTTTAAAAATTTAGAATAATGATAAAGAATAAAAACATAGTTGTAATTTTAATTCTATCCGTCTTATTTGTAAGCTGTACAGATCTTATAGATCCGGCTCAGGAAAATATACGTGACAAGAATACTACATATGATGATCCTAACTTTGGACTGGGACTTTTAACTCAGGGCTACGCCAGAATTCCTACAAACGGGTGGTCTTTTAGTGAAGTAGCTACTGATGATGCTGTGACTAACGTATCTACTAATGGATATTTAAGATTAGCTACTGGACAATGGAGCGCCTCAAATAATCCGGCAGATCGTTGGACATCCTGTTTTTCAGGTATTCAATACATGAATATAGTTCTAAAAGAGGTAGATAAAATGACATTTGCAGAAGATCCGCTTGTAGATAATCTTTTTAAAAGCAGAATTAAAGGAGAAGCATATGGACTTCGTGCCCTTTTTATGTACCATCTTTTACAGGCTCATGCTGGCTGGGCTAATGGAACCTTATTAGGTGTACCAATTTATTTAACGGAATTAGATATAAATTCAAATTATAACGTGCCTCGTGAAAGTTTTAATGCCTGTACAGCACAAATTTACAGTGACATCAATAATGCAATAGAGCTTTTGCCGGTAGATTACGTTGATGTAGCCAGCACTAGCAGTATACCATCCAGATACAATACACCTGGAATGACTGCAGCAATCTTCAACCGTGCAATGGGAGTAAGATTTGTTGGGCTTGTTAGTGGACGCGTTGCGATGGCAATTCGTTCTCAGACAGCTTTATTAGCTGCTAGTCCGGCTTATGCTGGTGGTTCTAATGGCACTTGGGAAGATGCTGCCGGATATGCTGCTCAGATTATTGCTCTTAAGGGAGGACTCGCGGGGTTACCATCAACTTTTAATAGTGGTGTATCCTGGTATAGAAATGCATCAGAGATTAGTGCATTATCTGCAGGATCCAATTCACCAGAAAGTTTATGGAGGGGTGGTACTTCTAACAATAATGATTTAGAACGCGATCATTTTCCGCCTAGTTTATTTGGTAACGGAATTGTAAATCCTACTCAAAATTTAGTAGATGCTTTTCCAGCAAGCAATGGTTATCCTATTTCTAATCCTCTTTCTAATTATAGTTCGTCCAATCCTTACGCTAACAGAGATCCAAGGTTGAATGAGTTTATTCTTTTTCAGGGTGGAAGAGCTGGTGTGACTAATGCACAAGTGAATTTGATTCCTGCTACCAATCCTGTTAATCAGGATGCCGTAAATGCAGTAACCACTTCTACCCGTACAGGATATTACTTAAAAAAGTTATTAAGACAGGATGTTAATTACAATCCTACTGGCAGAAATACACAGCTTCATTACAGGCCACGTATTCGTTATACTGAGATATATCTTAATTATGCTGAGGCTGCTAACGAAGCGTGGGGATCAGTTGCTGATCCCAGATCATATGGCTTTACAGCTTATGATATAATTAAGGCTATACGCAGAAGGGCTTTAGGTATCACTAATGATCCCTATTTGGAGTCTATAAAAACAGATAAGGTTGCCATGCGTGAATTAATCCGTAACGAACGCCGTTTAGAATTAAGTTTTGAAGGATTTCGTTTTTGGGATTTGCGTCGATGGAAAGTTTCTCTTCCAAAGCTAAATGAACCGGCTATGGGTATTACAGTTTCCGGTACTACAGCTAGTCTGGTTTATAGTGCACCAGCTGTTGTAGAGGAAAGAGTATTTCAGGATTATATGTATTACGGGCCTATTCCATACAGTGAAACTCTAAAATTTAATAATCTATTTCAAAATGATGGATGGAATAATTAGAAACAACTTAATGATACAAAAAATGAAAAAATTAATTTTAGCTTTATTGGTACTAACATCTCTACTAGGATGCGAGAATGAACCCATCACATATGACGATTATGATTTTTCGGCTGTATATTTCCCTTACCAATATCCAATCAGGACTATTACTTTAGGAGAAGATATATTCGATAATAGTTTGGATCTTCAGCATAAATGCAAAATTATGGCTACACTATCAGGTGTGTATGACAATAAAAAAGATGTAACCATTAATTTTGTTGTTGCAGATACTATACCTAATAAGTTTAATTTTGTTTTTTCCCCGCAAACAAATCCTGTAAGGGCAATCCGTCCTATGCCACGCAATTATTACACTTTGGCATCAGATCAAATTGTTATTAAAAAAGGTGATATTTCAGGAGGTGTTGAAGTGCAGCTAACAGATGCTTTTTTTAATGATCCTCTATCTTTACAGGCAAATTATGTAATTCCGTTAATAATGACGACCGTTACTAATGCAGACACTATTTTAAAAGGGAAGCCACTTATTGCCGGGACATCGCCAAGAAGGTTAAGGTCAAAACAATGGGATATAGTTTCGAAAGATTATATATTATATGCTGTAAAATATATTAATACTTGGCATGGTTTTTATCTTAGACGAGGTAAAGATGTTGTTACAGGGGCTGTAAATACTACAATTGTCAGACGTCCAAAAGACGTTCAGACTTATGATTCTGGAATTGAGAATGTTTCAAAATGGCTAGTTAATTTAAATTCTACATCTCTTAAAGGATTGAAATTTCCTGTTACTTTAAAAGATGCTGCTAATGCAGATTATACTTGTAATTTAAATATCACTTTTGATGATAATGGCAATTGTGAAATTACGTCATCTGATCCATCTGTTTTTACTGCCACAGGAACTGGTAAATTTGTAAAAAAAGGAGAGAAAAATAGTTTCGGTAATGTTGATAGAGATGTCCTTTATCTGGATTATACAATTAATCATCCGGGAAAAGGTATTACAACACAAACAAAAGATACACTCTTGATGAGAAATAGAGGTGTTGTTATGGAAACTTTTGGTGTCGTAGAACAATAAAAGTTATACAGTTAAAAAATACAAAATACCTTAAATGGCAGCAGTTTATCTGCTGCTATTTTTTTATGGTAATTTCTGATTCATTAAATTAACACATACTAATAAAAGTTTTAAAGCTATAAATTATCACAAGTATCTAATATTACATAATTTTGTAATATCTGATTTATTTTAATAGTACCCTATGAATAAAACATTTTATACAAGCAGCCAGATAGGTATCGTATCTAGTTTCTCTGACCTCGTACAGACAGATTTCAAAGGAGAAATGAATGCACTATGCTGGTATAGAAATTTAGAGGGTGATTTTAGTGAGATTGTAGATAAATTGAATTTAAAAGAAAATATAACAGAAATTTATCCTGAAGATTTAAATGCAATTCAGTTATCAGAAAAGGGAGACATTGCAAGAAAAATAATTTTACATGATTTAAAATTATTATCCGATTTTGGAGCTTCACCTTCTCTTAATTTAATAAAATGTTATGAACGCGATGATGAATTTGATTTCATATCTACTGATGTGTATTCGTTTCACGTTGATCGTTCGCCCATTCCAACAGACACTTTTTTGTGCACCTATCACGGAGCTTCAGGAGATATAATAGCTAATTCACAAGCAGAGCAAAAAGTACTAATTCCCGGAATCCGTTCAAAGCTAAAAGAGTTACATGATAGAGCAGAGGAGGAGTTCGAAAACTTTTTAACAGAGAATTACTTTGATTTGCATTATAAAATGCATGATGATGCAGAGCCAGTTAATTTAGGATTAACACATCTCTGGCGTCTGGCTGTAGATCATCCAAACCAAAGTGTACATCCTTGTATTCACAGGGCACCAAAAGAAAATGATGGGGAATATCGTTTGTTATTGATTTGTTAGAAGAAATGAGCCAGTAATCGATGTATGTATAGAACCTTTTTTCTTAATAAAAAGAATTATAAACTTTATTCTGAATATTTTTCGAAATGCTTTTTTACAATTTCCTCGAGCATTGTACCACTTAAAGTTTTTTGTCTGTAATCAGCGATCTCTTTTATAGTATCAGCTTTTGCTTTATCTGCAGGGTTGAAAGAACTGGTGAGCATTATAATGCTGATTTTTTTCTTTCGGTCTTCAGATATCAGATTCTTATATTTTTTTATAAATTCCCAACCGTCCATAACAGGCATATTTATGTCCAAAAAAATTAAATCTGGCTGTGGGTTTATTTCGTGCTGAGATTCAAATTCTCCTTTACTGCAGAGGTAATCAATCGCTTCTTTTCCATTTAGAGCCACCTGAATGTGTTCTGCAATATTTGATTTTTGTACGATTTTTTTATTGATAAAATTGGTAGCAAAATCATCATCTATTAATAAAACACAGTTTAATTTCTTTTCCATTTTATATAACTTTTTGTTCTCACTTTACGTTACGCTTATTGTCTTAGTTAACTGGTAATGTCCATTTGAAAGTGCTTCCCTCATTATATTTAGATTCGACCCAAATCCTTCCGTTATGATGCTCAATAATTTTTTTACAGTGTGACAAACCTATTCCGGTTCCATGATATTCATTACGATTATGTAAACGTTTAAAAATAACAAAAACTTTATCAGTATCTTCTTTTTTGATTCCAATTCCATTGTCAGTAACTGAGAACACCCATTTCTTGTCTTCTATTACTGCTGCTATTTTTATTTTTGGATTTACATCTTTTTTTCTGAATTTGATACTGTTACTAATCAAATTTTGAAATAATTGTCTCATTTCGGTAGCATTAGCTTCAATTGTTGGCAGATTTTCATATTCTATTACAGCATTGCTCTCGTCAATGCTGCTTTTCATATCCAGGATTACATCTGCAACAATAGTATTGAAATCTATAATTGTTTTTTTCCTTTCTTTCCCAATTCTGGAATAATCTAAAAGTCCTTTGACTAATAACTGCATCCTTAAAGTAGAACTACGAATAAAACCCAGATAATGCTGCTGATCTTCATCTAATTTACCAGCTAATTCTTCTTCAAGTAATTGAGAGCAATGACTTACAGTGATTAATGGTTCTTGTAAATCATGGGATGCAATGTAAGCAAATTGTTCCAGCTCAGTATTTTGAAATTCAAGTTTCCTGTTTTTAGAAAGCATCTCATCCTGCAAATGTCTTCTTTCATTGATATTTCTCATTGTTCCTTCAATATTTACAGGCATTCCTTTTTTGTCATATAAAACATGAGCATTTATAGAAAAATATAAAGGTTTGCCTTGAGGGTCATATAGCTGAACATCAAAATCAGAAATATGGCCATTTGTTTTTAACTTTTTTAAGAAAAGGGCCTTGTTTTTTTTATTATGATAATAATCGAACACTGATTTTCCTATAATGTCTGAACTTGGAATCTGGAAATTCTTTTCAAACGACGGGCTTACATCCAGGAGGATTCCTTCCATAGTAATTTTCATATATATATCCTGAAAGTTTTCATAGATTGATCTAAATTTTTCCTCACTTATTTTTAGATTTTTTTCAGTTTCTATTTTATCACTGATATCACGTACTGAACCTACAATATAGTCTGGTTGATTATTTTCATCAAAGATTATTCTGGCATTGACAGAAACCGTATATAATATGGTATTGACTTTTATTTGTACATCATAGTTTTTTATTTCCCCCACACTTTTTAATTCCTCGAGTATATACTTTCTGTCTTCGAGGTCATAATAAAAATCGGCAAAGTTGCTACCTATAACTTCTTCCTGCTGAATGTTAAAATAGGAGCAGGAAGGACTAATATCTATTATTTTTTGATCTTTTACCGATGCTCTAAAGAAAACATCCCGTACGCTTTCAAAAATAGTACGGTACTTTTTTTCACTTTCCTTAATTTTCTCATTAGCTAATTCTATTTCCAATTCGGTTTTTTTTCTTTCACTAATATTTCTCATAGTTCCCTCAATATAGGAGGGAACATCATCAATATAGCGGAGCTTTGAATTTACAGAAAAGTACAAAATTTCTCCATGATTGTTTACCAGACGCTTTTCAAAATCATTAACTTCTTTTTCTGCAATAAGGGTTTTGATAAATTTATCAGCATCATCAGGATTATAATAAAAATTTTTAAAATTGCTTCCTATAACAGATTCCCGACTCAAATTAAAGTGTTTTTCTACCGATGGACTGATTTCCATTACAGTACCATACAAATCTCTTCTAAAATATATATCTTCAAAACTTTCATAGATGTAACGGAAGTTTTCTTCGCTTATCTTTAAATTTTCTTCAGCTACTCTTCGCTCCGTAATGTTTCGTAAAGCACCAACTAAGAATTCTGGTTTTCCCTTTGCATCACGAACTACTTTAGCATTGATTGAAACGTAATAATGCTGGTTCTTTATAATAATTTCGTTGTTAAAATCAATAATTTCATCATTTATAGTTATTATTTCTGTCATTTGATTCAATTGGTCTATGTCAGGATATATGTTATAAATGGATTGTCCAATAAGTTCTTCTCTTGTTATACCGTTGAAATAGCTGCATGACGGACTTACATCTAATATGGTGTTGGTTTTAAGATCTGTTTTAAAGAAGACATCCTGCACATTTTCAAATAAAATGCGGAAGTCCTGCTCGCTTTTTTCTATTTTATGATGTTGTTGACTGATTAATAGCTGGTTTTGTTTCCATTCATCCAAAGAGCGTACTGTACCCTCAAAATGTGACGCATTCAGTTTTTTATTGTAAATTAATTTTGCAGTCATAGAAAAGGAGCTAACCTGGCCATTTTTCTTAATCAATTCAATTTCATAATCTTTTACTTCACCATTCGCAATCAGTTCCTGCTTAAGTTTTTTTCTTTCATCCGGGTTGACATACAGGTTACTCATATTTATAGTGAGCATTTCTTCCCTCGTATAGCCCAGATAATTGATGATGGATGGACTAACTTCATATAAATTACCTTCTGGAGAGGATATGAAATAGACATCCATCACGTTTTCAAAAAATGAGCGGAATTTTTCTTCACTTATTTTTAGGTTTTCTTTTGCAAAATGATTTTCAAATGATTTGGACAAAATATTAGTTATAGCTCCTATCAGATCGATTTGCTCCTGTATATAACTGACAGAACTGTCCCTTTGCTTCAAGGAGCCTATTTCTAATCTGCCATATTCTTCTCCGTTTAATATTATAGCTTTTCGGATAGACCAATCAGTTTCTTTGTCTTTAGCCGTATATTCGTATTCAGGAACAATAATTCTGCAATTGGTACTTTCGGGAAATTGAAATGCATTTGGAATAATTTTTACACAACTGGCAATCATATCTGCTATTGAAAGCGAATCATCACTATTGATTTCAAAAATATTTTGTAAACATGTAATTTCTTTAATACGTCTATTTAAAATCTGATTGCTTTTTTCTAATTCTGTTTCGTTTAATTTCTGTTTGGTTACATTGATAGAAATAGTACTTATACCAATGATACTATTATCTTTGTCTATTATTGGAGATATGAAGTTGTTCCAGTAATTTCCTAAATGGTTTTTCTCCTTGTCTTCCTCTATATGAATATTTCCGTTTAGTACAGACTGGTAAATTTTCTGTGTCTGTTTTCTTGCTTTCGCATCATTAATGTATTCAAACATATTGTCACCCGTTTTAATATCAGATCCGTACAGATCCCTCATATTATTTTTATGAGTTAAATTAAAATTGATGTACTTAAAGTTAGTGTCTAGCGTAAATATACTCATGCCGTTTGGGCTTTGCATAGTGGCTTCTAAAATGTTTTTTTCAATATTAAGTTTATGTTCACTTTCGCTTAACTTACTTGTTTTATTACGCTTTTCTTCGAGTATGCCATGCAAAAAAAGTATCGAAACAAAATTAACAAACAGAAAAAGCTGTAGCATCAAAAAACTGTATGACCATTTATAATTATGATATTCATCAGCATAGAGTGATGTTCCATATAAAGAAATAATAGTTACTAACACAACTATAAGAGTTATAACTTTTAGGTTAAAGCGGTATGCCGCCCAAACGAGAAAAAAAAGAATAATAGACTCATTGTGCGCATTGCTGGTAAATACAAACACAGAGGCTGTTATTGTAAGTAAAGTAAGGGCTATTACTTCTATTTTTTTATTGAAAGTCCAGTGCGTATCTTTTGTGGTTTTGTATAGCCAGGACAGTACAAAGGGAGTAAATAAAACAGCTCCCAAAATATTTGACCTAATAAGGGTATGCCAGATTGAAATGAAATTATTAATATTAACAAATGGAGTGACAGTAAGAAAAATAGTGCCCAAAGATATACTAAGAATACTGCCAACCATGCAGGCAAAAGTGAAATACAATACATTAATACCTTTGTCAAACGGATATTTGCTTTTGCACCAAACCTGTATTAAATAGGATACACTAAAGGCATTAAGCCCAATAAGTATAGGTCTCAAAATACAAAATGAAAATATCTCTAATAATTTTTCAAAAGTAGTGGCACTTCTAATGTTAGGTTCAAATAACCATAGAGTAAATAAGAAGCTTCCCAGAAGGACACCAAAAATTGCATTTCTTCCTAAAATGATGACCGCAGCTATGCTAAAACCAACAGCTGGAAAAAATGGGGCAATTTTTGTTTCAGGTATAAAAGCAAGACTGGAAGTTTTTGCTATTATAACATATAAAATTGCAATTACAATAGTAGTTTTTATTTTCGAATTCAAAAAAGATAATTTATGATATTCGCCTTCATTTACGTGTACATTCATCTTTGCTGTTTTTGAAAATTCGCTGTTTTTAATTAATTACCAGATAGTATTTTCAATGATTTCTGTATCATTACGGTTAAATTGCATTTTGCGGCTACAAACTTAATATCGAATTTTTATATTTTATTTTTTTAAAAATATAAAACATTGATTTCTAGTATTTTATTTTCCTTTAAAAAGTTGCTTTTAGTTTTCCTTTTTAGAATTGAACTTTGTAATATTTCTTTATTAATTTACGAAAAAAAATAATTTGTGACACAGAATGTACAAAAAAATAGGCTGCAATAGTTTATCTCTTTGTTTTAGATTAGAACAATTGGAAATCAATTTATTGTAGAATAAAGTTAAAATCAATTAAAATTTTGAAAATCAACCAGCAAATATTATAAGGAAAAAACATGAATGCTTAATAACTTTAAAATATTCGAATTCAAATTTTGGTTTAGAAAAAAAAATTAATCGTACAAATTCTAAAAATGATTTAAGATTATGAAGATACAATTTAATTCAAAATTGATATTAATCGCTGTATTTACCGGATTATTTTTTTCATGTAAAAATAATATAAGTGGAGGAGTTGGCAGTGACGGAAAAAACCTTGATTCTATTACAACGAATCCAGATAGTACAAAAGTACTTAAAGACACCTCAGATAAATTAAAAAAGTAGGTCAATCTGTTGCCGTATTTCTGTAAGTATAAATAAAAACCGCCTGTTAAGACGGTTTTTTTGCTGAATGTTAAAAGTAATTTATTTTTCAAATAAAATACAAGCCCCTCCGCCAGGAGCTAGTTTAATATCGATAAAATCGCTGCTGCTAACTTTTTTAGAAATGATTTCATGGCTTACTTTATTAGTTCTGAAATCTGCATCTTTTCCATCCTGAATGATCATTGCTTTATAACTGCCTATTCTTAATACCGAAAGTGGAATACGAAGTGAACGGGCATCTTCGTTGGTGGCAGCAGCTATCAGCCAGTTTCCATCTGCTGCCTGACGCGCCATAACAATATATTGACCGATTTCTCCGCTAATTGTTTTACTTTCCTGCCAAGGCTGCTGTTGTGCACTAATAAACTTTAATAGTTCCGGATACTTATTGTAGTTTTCAGGAATATCAGGAATAATAGTTGCTCCTGAAAATGTTATTAGCGTGCGTGCTGCCTCTGCCGTAATTGTAGCAGGTACCGGCATTGGATTGTCAACTCTACCTTTTTGCTCCATATCAAAAGTGCCGTTGTTCATATCAAGCGGGCCTGCTATCATGTTCACAAATACAGATGTAACAAAGGTTTTCGGTTGAAATACTCTTCGTGCATCCGACTGTGCCTGACAAAACTCACGTGTCACTGCGTTAGGCCAGGTTCTCATTTGTCCGTATGGATGAACAGGCCCATCATGAAAATCGACCATTAAATGGTTTTCCGCACAAATTTTTGTTATATGTTGAGTGTGTATATTTTTTTCCTCCGGACTGCCTTGCATAAAACCATATTTTACACCGGCAGCTCCCCAGTCTCCGTATTGTTTTAATGTTTTTTCTAAAGGATAATTTTTTCCTCCAACATCATTCAGATATAGCCAAATGCCAACATTTTTTTGTTTTCCATAAGCAATTATCTGATGTACCTGTTCAACTTTGCCTCCTTTCAAAGGATCCGATTCTTTGCTAAATTCTTCACCGTACCAGTTGGCGTCTAATACCAAAGATTTCATTTTATTTGCAGACGCCAAATCAACCATGCGTTTCCATGATTCCACTGACATTTCATATTTAAATCCATCGGCTACGGCACCATTAATACGCCAGTCCCATACAGCAACACCTGATTTAACCCAAGAAAAATCGGCTCCCTTCGCTGGTTCAGGATTGAGTAATTCGATCAGGTGTGAATCAATTAAATCTCCAGGAGTTCTTCCGTACATGACAACCCTCCATGCTTTGGCATTTTTAGAAGGTACAGAAAACAAAGTTGTTTCCTTTTTTGGCTCTAAAAGTAATGGTTCGCCACTTTCAAGATTGGCTTCATGCACTGCCATATAACTATTTTCTGCCGCTTTGACAACCATTACAGGTTCGCGGATTTCATTTGCTTCAGATAACTTTTCAGGACCTATATTATGTCTTTCTCCATTATAATACCAGGCAGAGTAGTTGTCTGCAAAATTAAATTCTGTAAATTCTTTCTCCGAAGTTAATCCTTCATATCTGAAAGCCATTCCATCATTGTAAACCCTTACTTTTATTTGATAAGAAGTGAGATCTATTATGACCTGGTTGTAATGATCAGGTACATTTTTCCTTTTGCCCCAAACAGGTTTCCAGACACTTTTTACAGATGAATTAATGACTTTATTCCAATGAATATTGTTTGGTGATTCTAACCCAAGCTTTGATTGTTTTATCAATAAATGATTATCAGCCCGAAAACTGTATTCGATTCTATTTAAGCTGGTTTGCTCAATTTGAACTACGAGTTTTTTATCCGGAGAAGTAACAGTTACGGAATGTTTCTGTGATTGTGCTAATAGAATTGCCGGCAATTGAATGCAAATAAATGCAATTACAATTAATTTGTTTTTAAACCTCATTTTTATTTTTTTATTGTCAAGAAAAGACCCAATCATATTTGTGGTAACGAAAGAATTCTATGAATTTAAAAATACATTCTGCCGTTTAACCTAAATAACAAAACTAATCAATCTCAATAATAAAAAATAATTTAATTTCAATTGCGAATTCTATAAAATATGTTTTTTTCTGGCTTATCCTAAATCCAAACAGATTCTGGTCTGTTGATGAAAAAATAACTATCATCTGCACATGTAAACCCACTGTAGTTTACAGAGGTAATACCATGCCAGTATTTAACACAAATCATGACAAAAACTATCACTTTTTTAAATGTAATTCCTGATTACGCAAAGAACTTTTTTCATTTTGGTTACAAAAGTACTCATTTCAGTTACGGACATTTATTGCTATAATATATAACTTTACTCTTTCTAAACGTTGACCAGTATTATAATGTATCATTATGAAAAAAGAAAACAGAAATAATGAAGATTTCGAATCGATTACCAATATACACAGAGCATTTGGGCTGCCGGCACCACAACATCCACTGATCAGTATTTTGAATGCGCAAGATCTAAGAGGTTCAAAACGGCCCTCAGGCGCTCATGTATTGCATTTTTACAAAATTTCATTCAAGACAGCACTGAGCGGAAAGGTGCGTTACGGACAGAGTTTTTACGATTTTGATGAAGGAGGTTTATTGTTTGCTTCCCCGAACCAGGTCATCGGAAGTGATGGCGATGCAGATACAGAAGACTTATCCTTTTATACAATGCTGATTCATCCTGATTTTCTGCACGGTTTTCCTCTGGCCCGTAAAATCAAACAGTATGGTTATTTCAGCTATGGCGCCAATGAAGCGCTGCATCTGTCTGAAAGCGAAAAGACAATTATTCTGTCGGTCTTTCATATCATCGAACAAGAACTTAATAGCAGGGTTGATGAATTCAGTCAGGAAGTCGTCTTATCACAAATAGAACTACTCTTGAATTATGCCAACAGGTTCTATAAGCGACAGTTCATTACCCGAAAAATGGTCAGCAATAATACACTTGAGCGCCTGGAAGCTTTGCTTGACGATTATTTTGATAATGAAAAGACAGCGAGCCAGGGCATTCTGACAGTACAGTTCCTATCAGAACAGCTTAATGTTTCATCAAGCTACCTTAGTGACATGCTGCGATCCTTGACAGGTATGAATGCCCAGCAGCACATTCACAACAAACTTGTAGAAAAAGCTAAAGAAAAGCTGTCGCTGACTTCATTGACTATTGCAGAAATCGCTTTTGACCTTGGCTTTGAGCATCCGCAGTCTTTCAGTCGTTTTTTCAAGATGAAGGCAAAAGTATCACCGGTTGAATTTAGACAAATGTTTAATTGATCATAGTGTACAATTAGGTATAGTTCAGTGCATCCAGCATTACCAAATACGGCTAAAGGCCGTATTTTTTTTGCCTGCTGGTGGCCACTTAAATTAATTTTTGTTCCCGATCACATTCATACTTTATACTATTGTTTGGCTGTAATAAAAGAAGATTCATTTCGGTTAGGCATTCCCCCGGTTCAGTTATGATTCAGCACGGTTACTTATAGAACTTTGTCATGTAATAAAAAATCAGCATTTCATGACAATTTTAATACTTAAATATAAAGCAGTTATCTGGATCGCTGCTTCGTGCCTAATATCTTTTGGCCTCTGTGCTCAAGAAAAGGTTTCTTCCGTATCCAACAATCAAAATAAAAATTTATAATAAGATGAAAAATTCCGAAACTCCTGTAATGTCTTACGGTCCAATTGTAATGCCTGTAGCCGACCGTCACGTCGACCTTCAAATGAAAGTAACTGCACCTGCAACAGGTGGTAACCTGCCTGTTCTTATTCTTTCTCATGGTCACGGTCGATCAAACTTCCTTTCTTCAATGTACGGATATGGACCAATGGCCGACTTCTTTTCAAAAAATGGATTTGTGGTTATTCAGCCAACCCACCAAAATTCAAAATTACTGGCACTTGATGCAAACCTTCCTGAAGCTCCGCTGTTTTGGAGTTCACGCCCAAAGGACATTACATTTATTATTGATAATCTTGACCACATTTTATCTACAGTTCCAGGCCTGAGCACTCGTGTCAACAAGGATCAAATAAGTGTGGTTGGACATTCTATGGGAGGGCATACTGTAAGCATGCTGGCCGGAATGGAGGTTATTCATCCTGATACTGCTAAAAAAGTCAATGCCATTGAAAAACGTTTGAAGGCTTATGTGATGATTGGAGCGCCGGGTGCTCCTGCGGGACTTGTAGAGTTCGCCAAACAACATTACCCTGTGATGAATAATGCTGATTTCTCAACTATGACCCAGCCTGTGCTTGTAGTAAATGGGGATAAAGATATAAATCCGAATTTTTCGGAAGTTGACAACTGGCGCGCTGATGGGTATTATTTAAGCCCCGGACATAATAGCCTGCTTACAGTATATGATGCAGAACATATTTTTGGAGGAATCTCAGGATACGATTCTAATGAAACGACCGATGAAAGTCCGGAAAGAGTAGAATTCGTGAACCAATGCATTCTTACTTACCTGCGTAGTGCCTTAGATTCCAATGATACAAGTTGGGCTGATACTCAAAAGGAACTCAATGATATCCCAGGCGCTAAAGGCCGTATTGATATTAAATAATGCAGAATGTGAACTACAGGAAATAGTTTGTAAATGTTTTTAAAAAGAAAAAAGAAGCCGACTTAGTTGATCCGGCTTCTTTTTCTATTACCTCAAGAATTGAAATTGGAGCAATAAATTCAGAATTATAATAGAGGATTTTTTAATGAGAAAACACATTGTTTTTATCAACAATTTGACTAAATTTAAGTAACAAACCCTGTTGTACTAATTTTTTAGATAGTAAAAGCAGGATTTTTAGATTTACTTATTAAAAAACAATTATGAAAAATACCACTAAAATAATTTTCCCATACGATCAAAACCTTGTAAAAGAATTGCCCTTAATTGATAAAGGTAACGTTGAAAATATATTGACGACTGCTTACAATTTATTTATTGATCAGCAAAACTGGATTCCTGCTTTTAAAAGAATTGAAATATTAGAAAAAGCAGCTTTAATAATGAAGGACAGAAGCGAGGAACTAATTCATATCGCTATCAGTGAAGGTGGAAAACCTTATAAAGACTCAAAAGCAGAAATACTGAGAGCCATAAAAGGCGTGAAATTAGCAGCAGAACATATATCGCAGATTAAAGGAGAACAAATTCCGATGGGACTTACAGAAGCTTCTGTAAACAGAATTGCTTTTACATCAAAAGAACCTATTGGCGTTGTGGCGGCTGTCAGTGCATTTAATCATCCATTAAATTTGGCAGTACATCAAATTGTTACAGCTGTTGCGGCAGGTTGTCCGGTCATATTTAAACCCGCAAGCAGCACGCCACTATCAGGTCTTGCTTTGGCCGATATTTTGAAAGAAGCTGGTTTACCCGAAGGATGGCTGCAAGTAGTTTTATGTGACAATGAAACCGCAGAATTGTTAGTTACAAATCCGAGAATTAATTTCCTCACTTTTATTGGTTCAGCGAAAGTCGGTTGGTCGCTAAAAAGCAAATTGTCTCCGGGAACACGTGCTGCATTAGAACATGGTGGCGCCGCTCCTGTAATTGTAGAAAGGGATGCTGATTTTAGTGAAATGATTCCCGATTTGGTAAAAGGGGGCTTTTATCACGCAGGTCAGGTTTGTGTTTCAATCCAGAAGATTTATGTCAATCAGGAAATTGTGGACCATTTTATTGACCAGTTTTCTGAAGCAGTCCAAAAATTAATTGTTGGAAATCCTTTTGATGAAAATACAGATGTAGGTTCGCTTATAACACCCAAAGAAGTTAATCGTGTCGAGGAATGGGTGAATGAAGCAATTGAAGAAGGCGCTAAATTAATAACTGGCGGAAAACGTATTTCTGACACAACATTTCAGCCAACCGTTTTGTTTAATCCGTCTGAGGATTCAAAAGTATCAAAATATGAAATTTTCGGTCCTGTTGTCTGTATTTATCCTTTCACAAGTAGGGAAGAGGCCATAACAAAAGCAAATGCATTAGAAGTTCATTTCCAGGCCGCTATTTTTACAAAAAATATTGATATTGCATTAGATGCTACAAAAAAACTAAACGCTACAGCTGTTATGGTAAACGACAATACCGCCTTTAGAGTGGATTGGATGCCGTTTGGCGGAAGAGACGCTTCCGGACTTGGAATGGGCGGAATATCATATACAATAAATGAAATGACAAGAGAAAAGCTAATGGTATTTAAAAGCAAATCACTCTGATTAAGGATATAAAAGGCAACAGAATTGACCAGGAATACACAAAATTTCGGATTGTATAAATTACTGAATTTTGATGCGTATATTTGGAATAGTAAAAAATTAAATCATTTATGAAGAATATAGGATTTTTATCATTTGGACATTGGTCAAATAATCCTTCCTACGGATCTCGTACAGCGGGAGATACACTTCTTCAGTCGATCGATTTAGCTGTAGCGGCAGAAGAATTAGGTATAGATGGGGCTTATTTTCGGGTACATCATTTTGCGCAACAGCTAGCTTCTCCTTTTCCTTTACTTTCGGCCATTGGTGCCAAAACCAATAAAATTGAAATAGGAACAGGCGTAATTGATATGAGGTATGAAAATCCGTTGTACATGCTGGAGGATGCCGGTGCTGCCGATTTAATATCGGGAGGACGTTTACAATTAGGGATCAGCAGGGGATCACCGGAGCAGGTGATAGACGGTTGGCGTTATTTTGGTTATGAACCTAATGAAAATGAAACAGATGCAGACATGGGACGCCAAAAAGCACTACAATTTTTAGAAGGACTTAAAGGCGAAGGATTTGCAGAACCAAATCCGTATCCAATGTTTCCAAATCCGCCGGGATTGTTGCGTATAGAACCACATTCTGAAGGATTGAGAGAAAGAATCTGGTGGGGTGCTGCGTCTAACGCAACCGCTGTCTGGGCTGCAGAAAATGGCATGCATTTGCAAAGTTCTACCCTTAAGTACGACGAAAATGGTAAACCTTTTCATATTCAGCAGGCTGACCAGATACGATTGTACAAAGAAGCCTGGAAAAAAGCCGGACATCAACGTGAACCAAGAGTTTCTGTAAGTCGTTCGATTTTTGCATTAATGAATGATCAGGATAACTATTATTTTGGTTCGCAAGGAAAAGGAGCTGATAGTTTTGGCTATATTGAACGAGATAAAAGAGCAGTATTTGGAAAAAGTTATGCTGCGGAACCGGATAAGTTAATAGCAGAGCTGGCTCAGGATGAAGCTATACAGGAAGCAGATACCATTCTTCTGACTATTCCGAACACTTTAGGTGTCGATTACAATGTACATATTTTGTCATCAATTTTGGAGCACGTTGCACCAGAATTAGGTTGGCGATAAAATTGTAGAAAACAAACAGAAGCCCTCGCATTTTAACATGGAGGGCTTTTTATTTTAAACAGACGAAAAATTCCTTTGTGAGAAAATTAAACCATAAAATTTCAAATCGTAAAGACTTGAAATGGGTATAAAAAAAGTGATAACCTTAGTTCTTTCCTTAAGTGACATCCAGTTTACAATTTATGAACCTAAATAATAAACCGATTCTAAGCCGAAATTAAAATCAACAAAGCCTTTATAGATTTATGTTGTGCAGGTTTTTTATTTCTGACATTACAAAAGTGCTCTGCGTACTGCCGATACTTTCGACGGAACCTAATTTATTAAAGACGAAATTCTGATAATGTTTCATATCCTTTGCGAAAACCTTAAGAATAAAATCATAATCTCCTGAAATATTATAGCATTCTACCACTTCATCAATTTTCATAATATCCTCGACAAAGCTGTTGCCGATGTTACGATCATGCTGTTTGAGCTTTATATTGCAAAAAACAATAAATCCATGTCCAAATTTCTCATGGTCAATTAAGGCGATGTACTTTTTGATGTAACCATTATTCTCCAGCCTCTTTACACGCTGCAGTACAGGAGTTGGTGACAGATTTACCTGTGCACTAAGTTCCTTAATAGTAAAACTTGAATTATTTCCTAATATTTTCAGCAAAAGCAGATCGGTAGTATCTAGTTCTTCCATAGAATAAAAAACTTTTTAAGTTTCAAAAATACATTTAAAAAAGTAAATAATACTTTTTTTGTCTCATAAAACAGCTGAATTCTCTTAAGTATCAGTATTGGGAAGCTTTTTTAGTTGTATAAGATAACTTTGCGTAGAAAATTAAACTGAATAAAATTGAAGAAGTTGTTAAAAATATTAAGTAAAGCAGGTTTTGACGGTTTTTTATTAATGATTGGCACTATGATTTTGCTGGCTTATTTTTTACCGAATCCTGGTATGGTCAAAGAACCTGTTTCGTTGGAAGAGATCGCAAATGTAGGCGTGTCGTTGATTTTCTTTTTTTATGGTTTGAAGTTGAGTGTTGAAAAACTAAAAGCCGGGCTTGCAAACTGGAAAATGCACATTGTGGTTCAGTTAACAACCTTTTTGTTTTTTCCGCTCATCGTTTTGGCTTTTCGCCCCTTGTTTGTCAACTCCGGATTTGAGCTGCTTTGGCTGGGTGTATTTTTTCTGGCGGCTTTACCGTCAACAGTTTCCTCTTCTGTGGTCATGGTTTCCATCGCCAAAGGGAATATTCCCGCTGCCATTTTTAATGCGAGTATTTCAAGTTTGATTGGAGTAGTGGTTACGCCACTGTGGGTTGGGCTGTTCATCGCTTCTGCAACAGGCGATTTTGATGTCACTGATATCTTCATAAAGCTGATTCTTCAAGTCTTGCTTCCTGTTATTATCGGTATCACCCTCAACTCCCGCTTTGGCACCATTGCTGAAAAATATAAGAAACAGCTCAAATATTTCGATCAGGGAGTTATTCTCACTATCATTTACACATCTTTTTGTAAATCATTCTCCGAGCATCTTTTTGAAGGCTTCACTGCCGTCGAACTTGCCGGACTCGCTGCGGGGATGATAGGATTATTTTTTGCTGTATTCTTTTGTGTCGGATTGCTCAGTCGTTTGTTTGGCTTTTCAGACGAAGATCGTATTACGGTCTTATTTTGTGGCTCTAAAAAGTCATTAGTCCACGGTACCGTAATGTCAAAAGTACTTTTTCAGCACAGTACCATCACCGGCATCGTATTGTTGCCACTCATGCTTTACCATGCTTTTCAATTGATCGCTGCCAGCATCATCGCTCAGCGAATGGCTCGACGAAAAGAAGTATAATTTTATTTACGGCCAGTGTTCTTTATTAGTCTCAAAAATAGTTAAAACTATGTACTTTAGTGCATTTTCCTTTCAGGTTCTAAAAATATTCACCGCAAATTCGAAAATTATTTTTTACTTTCCAAGTCTTTAAATTTGCGAATTTGCGGTGGATTTTTACTTTTCAGCCTTGCAGACTTTAAGTCTGCCAACCAAACTATGGACTTTAAGTCCGTAGTGGTTTATTCTTTTTGGATAAAGAATTCCGAATGCGGAGGTTAAGCTTGCTGGTACTTTTATTTCCTGTGTCCACAGAATAGAGATTTCTTGACACTTGATTGAAGTTCTTTGTATGAATATGTTTGAAGAAGCAATAGTCTCTAAAATTATTTGACCGTCTGCAGAGTCGCTACGCTAAACTCTACAAACGGTCAAACAAGAATCCTATTTATAAATTGGAACTACATCCCAAATTCCTTGCGTATAATTTCTGCTCCTGCGCTTAAAGCGCTTAATTTACCTCTTGCCACATTTCGGGACAAAGGAGCCATACCGCAGTTTGTCGAAGGATAAAGATTTTCTATAGCTACAAACTCAAGAGTTTTACGCAGGGTATCAGCAACTTCTTCTGGTGTTTCGATAGTGTTGTTTGCCACATCAATTGCACCGACCATTACTTTTTTGCCGCGAACCAGTTCAATTAAATTAAAAGGCACGCGCGAGTTATGGCATTCTAATGACACAATATCAATTTTAGATTTTTGAATTTTAGGAAAAATTTCCTCGTATTGACGCCATTCTGAACCCAAGGTCTTTTTCCAGTCATTATTAGCTTGTATTCCGTAACCGTAGCAAATATGCACTGCAGTTTCGCACTTTAAACCTTCAATGGCTCTTTCTAATGCTGCCATTCCCCAATCGTTTACTTCATCAAAGAACACATTAAATGCCGGTTCATCAAACTGGATAATGTTTACACCTGCATCCTGTAGTTCTCTTGCTTCTTCATTAAGCAATTTCGCAAATTCCCATGCCAGTTTTTCCCGGCTTTTATAATGGTCATCGTATAAGGTATCTACCATTGTCATCGGACCAGGCAATGCCCATTTTATTGGTTTATCTGTCAGTTTACGTAAAAATTTAACATCTTCAACAAAAACTGCTTTTTGACGTGCAACTTCACCCACAACAACAGGAACACTTGCATCGTAACGGTCACGAATTTTTACAATTTTACGATTTTCAAAATCTACACCGCTTAAATGTTCGATAAAAGTGGTTACAAAATGCTGACGCGTCTGCTCACCATCACTAATTATATCCACGCCCGCCAATTGCTGTTCGTGCAAAGAAATGCGCAAAGCATCTTGTTTTCCTTCAATTAACTGATCCCCTTCTAATTTCCAGGGTGACCAAAGTTTCTCGGGTGGTGCCAGCCAGGCAGGTTTGGGTAAACTTCCAACAATTGAAGTAGGTACTAATTTATTCATATTAAAATAATTTTTTTTATTCATAATAAAATAATTTTTAATGTGTTGTATTAATTAAAGATCAAAATGGGCAGACCATTGTTCTAAGACACTTTTGTAAGGTTTAATAAAATGCTCTTCTGCATATTTACCCTGTTCAACAGCCAGTCGGCTTCGCTCTTCCCGGTCATAATCAACGCGGGTGAGTGAATAATCTTCATGTTTAAGAGTAGGTTGATATATTTTCCCGGCCGCTGAATTTGCATTGTAAATTTCAGGGCGATAAATCTTCTGGAAAGTCTCCATCGTGCTGATTGAGCTGATAAGTCCAAGATCAGTATAATCAGCAAGCAGATCTCCGGAATGATAAAAAGCCATTGGCGCCACACTATTCGGAGGCATGAAAAAACGAACTTTTAAGCCCATTTTAGAGAAATATTCATCAGTGATAGAATACTGATCCTGCAGATACTCAAAACCCAGAACTGGATGTTGATGCTCAGTACGAGTATACGTTTTGTTGCTCGATACACTTAGACAAATTATAGGTGACATTTTAAAATGCTCTTTATAAGTGGCTGAATTCACAAAGCATTTGTAAAGTTTTCCGTGCAGATCACCAAAATTTTCAGGAATACAAAAATCAGGTTTGTTTTTATTGAACTCAATCAATAAAATACTGAAATCATAATCACGAACATAAGAAGAAAAATTATTTCCGGCGACACCTTCGATACGCTGGTTAGTCTTACGGTCAAAAATATTGGTTTTTAAAACTTCAATCAACGGCAAATTGTTACTACCATTCTTGTCATCAATACTCATCGTTACTGTGATGATTTCAAGTTCTACAAGGTAACGATCAGCTTTAGGATTATCCAAATGAGCCAAGGCATTGAATCGATTGTTAATCATTTTTAAAGCATTGCGTAAGTTTTGCTGACGATTAGCTCCTCTGGCCAGGTTTGCAAAATTGGTTGTCAGACGCGTTTGGCTTGAGGGGTGATAGTTTTCATCTAAACAAGTGCTTTCGAGCTTGAATGAGAAATCAGACTTGATTGTATTAACTGTGTTTTCCATATCTTTCTTTTCGTTTATTCCTGAATCTGCTAATATGATCGCTTTTATAAATTGGCTGTAGTTATTTTTACTGCAAATTTTAAAATAAAAGATTAATAATTCAATTTTAAATAATAAATAAGGTAATTAAACTAAAAATGTTAAATAAATAAGATTAATAATCTTTTTTGTAATATTATAATGAATAAAAACAGATAATTTCTCTTTATAGGCTTAGATAGGATTGATTTAAGCTCCGATTATCAATTGAATTTGTTGTTGTTTAAAGGCTTGAAAGAGGCACGTTTTTTAGAAAAAACGCAAAATGATGCTAGAGCTTGAAAAAAACATAAATCTTCATATTTCATTGTCCCAAAATGAAATGAAATCATTTTGCAATTTATTTCAGCATAAAACCATGAAATAAGAAGTTATTTACTTCGTGAAGTGGAAATCTTCCGCTTTGAAGGTTTTGGTATAGAGGCGCTTTTGAGTTTTTTCATATCGATCAAAATAGGGTTTAACAAATTCTTTATTTTGCATGCGAAAATTGTTGGATAACTTATATTGACAGCTTTTCCAATGAAATACCGTCACAGCTGTTTATTGAAGCTCTGGAAGACCGTGGAATATTAGTTATATCTAAAAGAGACAAAGAGTTTGCTTATTCCAATCTGCCTCAGATTGAGAAACTCTTTCGTGTTATGACACAAAAAAAACATGTCGCAATGCAGCGCAGAATGATTGATAATCTGAGTAAAACAGCAGAAGCACATTATATAGAATTTTCACAAAAATACCTGTAGCTTATACAGCGTATTTCGAACATTCAAATAGCGGTTTATCTGGGCATAATCAATGTGTTTCTAAGTAATATACGCCGGAAAATGGCTTTAAGAAAAGAATATTGATAAGTGTTTTTTTAAACTACTTTAATGTTTTAAGGTACTTTCTGATGAATCTTTGCATTATAAATAATCATTAAAATAAAAAATTAATATATGGGATGGATCCTCTCTGTGACTGGTGTTATGGTAAATTCTTCCTGCAGGAATGTGGGCAGGTGAAAATGTTCGAAAACAGACTAAACATATTGCAGCTTACATCAAAAAGCATGATCCACAGATTCAGCAGTTTACAGGAGTATCTGGAAAATCTTATTTTATTTTGGAAAACTGCATTCAAAAGGATTTGTTACAAATTCTAGTACGCTTTAATATTTAACCCTTATTTAATCCAGTAAGGGTTAAAATTTATACAGGACACTAAATAATAATTTTACTAATCTTAAGAGCCTGTTTAAATTTTATCTAATTGCTTTTTACGGCTTATTTTCCGCTATATTTCGTTAAATTTACTCAAAAATGAGTCTATTATTATTTCAAAATTTGCCTCATCTATCGAAAAATAATCTCATAAAAATATTTAAATTTTAAACAGGCTCTAAAAAATTATATCTATTAGTTTAATAGACTATTCAATTAATATTTTTTTGGTAGTTGTACCTGAATTTTGATATATCGTCACAAAATATAAACCCTTTGTAAGCTTTGCTCTAATGAGTTCACTAGTATTAGATTTTAGATTTTTTGTTTCGTATAATTGCTCGCCATTAACTGAGTAAAGTGCTAAAGAATAATTTTCGTCTGATTGTGAAGATAAATAGATGTTAAACTCTCCTCCCGTAGCTGGATTAGGATATATTTTGACATTCGTGTCAATTTCTATATTATCTGTTGCGGTATTTTTCTCAATTGCAGTTTTTGCAGTAGTAGTTCCTACTTTATTGAACTTAAATAATTGACATGAAGTTCCGTAATATTCCCAAAGCTGGAGATTTGATGTACCGTCCATATTACAATTCGATATATCCCAGCTTTTTGATGTGTTAACGGCCGATTTTATACTATAATAACCATTGCCAACATCCGTTACCAGCCATTTTTGAGCATCATTACTATAACTATCCCAAAGTCTTATCGATTTACCATTCGTTGGGTCTGCACTCTCAAGATCTATTACACGTCCTGTTGGACTCGCGTTTGATTTAAAACGCCAATAGCCGTTACCTGCATCAACAGCAATCCATTGCTGTGCTGTTGCTCCTGATTTATCCCAAGGACGAATTACAGTACCATTTGCATTAGTCCCATATTTAAGATCCAGAACTTTATTTGAGTTTGTTTTAAATTCAATTTCATAAACAGCATTGTTTATTAGAGTGTTGCAACTTTGCGAGGGTATATTATTGTTTGCATATTCAGAGAACCATTGCTTGACTGGCGCAGCGCAAGATTCCCAACTGTTATTGAAAGCGGTTGTAACATTATAGGGATCTGCGTTTGTTATCAATCCTTCAGGAGCAAGTAAATTCCAACTGCAATTTCCTGTGGCATCAATCCTGCCTTTCAAATTCAGACCAAAACCGCTTGTTGTTCCCTGGCCCCATGTTTGATCGCCAGAAGGAGACCAATCTGTTTCGGTTATCATAATAGGTGCTATATTAGCAATCGGTTGTACATTAGCATTCCAGGCATTATTAAAACTGGTGGCATTTTCTGCATTTGCCCCCCAATATCCTGGATAAACATGCACAGCATAGCCTATATTTCCTCCTGTTATTAAATGATTTGGATATCCTTGGTAATGAGACTGATATCCTGTTCCTGGTATCCAGCAAACATTATTGGCACCAGTAGCTCTAATTCTATTTACTAAATCCTGGAAGAAATTATGTAAAGCGGCAAAATGCTCATCGCCAGTAGCCCCCCAATTTCCATTTGTTCCGAGTATTTGTATAGGCTCATTGGCTAATTCAAACATAACATTATCTACATTCTTTAAATTTGGATGGTTTGATAAATACTGCCATACAGTTCTTAAGTAATTATGGTAGTTGTCTCCAAAGGCAATTCGGTCAGGACATACTCCTGGAGGACGAAGTACAACATAGAGGCCTCTGCTTCTGGCATGATTAATTAAAGGAATTATAACCTGATCTACATAAGTTACCAGTCTATTGTAATTAAAACATGAAATGTTGTTTTCGCCTGCAGAACAGCCAGGTGTATTGGTCCAGTAAGGATCAATATGCAGTCTTATATAATTTAATTTCCATCCGTTATTTGTGTTTGTGAGTGCATCCATAACAGCATTATTATAATTTAGACAACCCTGGACATTATAATTGTCCCAACGGCATTGATTATACGAGCAGCCATTAAACCAGGGACTGGGTGTTATGGCAACACCGTGGAGTAAAACATTTTTTCCACAGGGATCCTTTAAATTTTTGCCTTCAATATGCAGGGGAGGTAATGGCATTCCCGGCCATGCAAATAATTCCATTAGAGGAATAAACACTAAAAATAGAAAAAGTAATTTTCGAAATCTTTTCATAACTTATGGTTTTAATAGTTAGTAAATAACCTCATGATAAGTAGGTTTTTACTGCTAATTTAACGATAAATATTTTTAAAAAACAACCGATTGTTTTATTTTTTTAAGAAAATTCCTTTATAATTTTTAGAAACTGTTTCCGGAAGTAATTAGATAAGAATAAAAAACCAACTAAATGATAGATAACGCCATTGTTATCGTAAAAAAAACTTGATTGGAGATGCATTAATCGTAGTTCTAATTTTAGTTTTATTTCTTGGAAATCTCATGTTTAAAAGAGCTAAATGAGAATTTTGAGTTGGCAGGGCATTTAAGTTTAGAGTAAAAAAAATCCCGAAATTTATTTCAGGATTTTTTACTTGGAATAGCAGGATTCGAACCTAAGAGGTGCAACCCGCATATTTACTGCATTTTTATTTTTTAAAAGCTAGAGTGCCACTATTCCCACACGAAAATTGTGAGGTTTTGAACGTTTTAATCGCTTAGATTAAGATATGTTTCTTTCAATGATTTAATTTCAAAAATACGGGTTTTATTTAACTAGTGAAAATGTTCTTAATCTTTAAGCGTAAGTTTTGGTAAAACTTTTGGAGCGGAAAAAAGTTTGAAGGCCAAATCAATTTGTTAATGATTATTTTCAATGTTTTAACATGTGAATTTTAATTGCCTCTCCGTTTTTTTTGCATATCTATTCTTTTCGGATTTATACAGAAGCGTTTATTAAATATATAACGAAATAATCTTATGCTTTTGTTTCGGTCTCTCATGGATAAAAATCCCGTATTCATGCCTTTTTTTTAATTTGAAATATGGAGTCCTAGTAATTTTATTAAAGAAATGAGATAAGATGCATGCGCCAATTTGCTTCAGAATCACTTTCCTAAACAAGACGTAACTAACCTGAAAAGGATCAAAAACACATAACAAAATGGAAAATTCAAACGGTTTACAACAGCAAACGTGCCCGTATCAGGCTCAACAAGCAGCTGCCGCAGTGACGACAGCACCAGCGGTAATTCCAGATATTACAACTCCGCTTGTATCAACAACAAACCAGCCGCCGGTTATTGGTACATCTAATCTCGGACTTTTAAATAGTTTTCTTGGTACCTGGAATAGTCCTACTGGAGCAAATGCTACAGGTTACAATGTGATGCCTTTACCCCAAACCGATGCTCCAAATGGTTACATCACTAAAAACTTTCCTTATTTCGAAGAAATCTCATTTTCCGCTATAGCCGGCGGGGCACCAAATAGGGAAGGGCAATATACACAGGCAAGCAGTGTATTGTTTTATGAACAAAGAGTTTACATAGCAAATAACGCCGATCCAAATGGAGTACAGCCTATTCAAAATACTTTAATTCATGCCGAAAATGGCACCTGGCTTTATCACGTAATACAAAACCAGGTTGAAGGTCCTTATGGTCCAGGTTTTGTTCCGGATTCAAATCCAATTCCAGTACAAAATCCGGCAACTCAGTATAACAAACAAATTTCGGTTCCTCATGGAGTTTCCGTTTTAATGACGGGAGGCCCAGTTGCTTCCGGAACAGGAAATCCCGTTTTTCCAACCGCAGACAGAACAAAATTACCCTTTACAGACCCTACAATAATTGATCCGTCAACTTATTTAACACAACAATTGAATACATTGAACAATCAGGGAATAACGGTTGACAGCTACTCAAGTATTACAATAAGTACTAGTAATGAAGGTGGTGCGGTAAGCAATATAAATTTTGAAAATTCTTTTGGGAAAGTGCTTTCAATGAACACCACCTGGTATGTTGAAAATTTAAGTAACGGAACGACTCAGTTACAATACATTCAAAATATTGTTTTACAATTTGTGATTAACGGTATGCCAACTCAGTTTTTACATATTGATGCGAATACACTGCAGCTGGTAGAAACTTTTGTTCCGGTTAATGCAAATCAGGCATGGCAAAATACGGGAATTGCAGTACAGCCAGGTAATACAATAACAATTAGTTACGAATCGGGTCTATGGACAGCAGATCCTCAAACCAATAATGGTAACCTGTATGATGCAAACGGATGTCCAGGCATTATTGTTACGCAATCAGGATATCCTATTCAAAATGTAAATATGGGATCACTTATAGGACAAGTTGGAAATAATGCTCCATTTTTTATCGGAAATGGACCCGTAACAACTCCTTCTGGTCAAAGCGGACCATTGAAACTGTGTATCAACGATGATTTAAATGCTGAATACGGAGCCGGATTAGCCGATAATATTGGCATTCTGCAAGTTCGTATTAAAATTTAAATGACTAACATAAATCTCTTCAGAAAGCAAGCTGAAGAGATTTATGGCTATAAACAAAACACTCCTAGTTATAATAACCAAAAAATGAAACCTACAAAAGAATTTACTGTTGCAGATTATCTGCTTACCCGACTCAAACAATTAAATGTTACCGAGGTTTTTCAAATTCCGGGGGACTATGTAAAACATTTTACACAAGCTCTGGAATACTTTGATGGAATTAAAACCATTGGAACTTCAAACGAATTAGACGCTTCTTATGCGGCAGATGCTTACGCACGTACCAGAGGTTTAGCAGCGGTATCTTTACAATATGGAGTAAGTACTTTTAGTGCATTAAATGCTATTGCGGGAGCTTATGTAGAGCGCAGCCCTGTTGTTGTAATTAGTGCCACACCCGGAGCCGATGCACGACAAATTGGGAGTATGTACAATGTACTTTACCATCATTCTACAGGAAATCTCAATGCAGATCAGGAAGTTTATGAAAGAGTAACTGTTGCTGCCGAGACCCTGAGCACTTCTGCAGATGCTCCTGAAAAAATCGATAAATTACTTATTGCAGCGCTTACACATCAAAGACCTGTTTATATAGCATGTTATAAAGAAGTATGGGGCGAACCTTGTCCTAAACCTTCCAGTAAAAAACTAGAACCTGAAATCATAAAAAGTAAACCAACAGCACTTGAAAATGCTGTTTCTCAGGCTTGGTCTCAAATTAGTCAGTCCAAAACACCTATAATTTTTGCAGGTGTTGAGCTTTTGCGACATAAACTAACCAGGCAATTAGAAGAACTTATTAAAGCGAGCGGAATGTTGTACACTACAACTTCACTTGGAAAAACGGTTCTGGATGAGAAAGGCGATAAATTTATCGGAACCTATTCTGATCAGGCTTCAATACCCGAAGTTATAAAAGTAGTCGAAGCTTCAGACTGTATTTTGTCTTTAGGAACTATTATTACCGATGATTATTTATGGCTGGTAGAAAATAAATTTTCGGATATGATTCAGGTAACGACTCAGGAAACGAGAGTTGGTTATTTTACTTATTCGGGAGTAACCTTAAAAGACTTTATCGAAGCCTTAACAGAACGATTTAAAAAAGCTTCAGGATATCCTTTAAAAGCAATTGCTCCGGCTCAGCCAAAATTCCCGGAACCATGGCGATCTAACTCAGATCCCAAATATGATTTAACTCCTGAAGTAATAACATTTAACCGCTTTTTTGAGCATGCAACATCTTTTCTGAAAAAAGAAAAAATACTGGATGATATTGTAATGACTTTTGGTGTAAGCTCGTCAATGTATGTCGCTACCAATATTTACGGATTATCTCAAAACGCCTATATTTCTTCGGCTGCGTGGCAGTGTATTGGTTTTGAAACCGGTGCTGCTTCGGGAGCCCAACTTGGAAGCGGTAAACAAGCATGGACTGTGGCTGGTGACGGTGGTTTTATGATGATCGCACAATCACTTTCGACCCTTGTAAAATATAACATCAACTCTGTAATCTTTGTGATGAGCAATGGAGTATATGCAATTGAACAGGTTTATGTAGATATGGATTCGTTTAAAGCAGGACCGGATTATAAATTTGACGAATTTGATATTCTTCCAAAATGGGATTATCAGGCTCTTGCCAAAGCATTTGGAGCAAACAGTTACCGTGCTGAAACTGTTTCGGAGTTAGATGAAGTATTGCTGAAACTTAAGAAAAAAACAAATCTTCCAACTCTGGTAGAAATTGTAATTCCTCAAAAAGATCTGGCACAGCAAATGGCAAGATTGGGAAATGAATAAAACCATTATCTATAACTACTAAAAAATCTAAAAACATACGATCATGAGCAAAAAAACATACTCTATTTTTGGAGCAGGTGCAGCCGGACTCTATACGGCGTGGAGATTACTTGATGGTAAATCTAAACTCAGCAAAAACGAAAAAATGCTCATTAAGGGCGATGTATTAGAACTCTACGACTGGGGAAAATACGATTTTTCTAAAAAAAATCCGGGAACGAGACAACCAGGCGCACGTGTCTGTACATGGCATTATAAAGATGATAAAGACAATTCGTACCTTGAATTAGGAGGCATGAGGTATTTATATTGGGATGGCACTCCCCAGGGGCCGGGACATCGTTTAGTAACTAAAACTATAGAAGAATTGGATTTAAAGAAAGATTCAGTCCCGTTTAATGAGTCAGCAGACCCATTGATGTCTTTGCGTTCTAAAAACATGTATATCTCAGATATCAATTCTAACCAGCCAGCTCCATATTTCGCAAACAATTACGCTCAGGATGCTCCGCCAGATGATGGTTTTACAACGATACAATCTGTAGCGATCACTCAAACATCTGGCCCGACTACCCGAAGAGAGTGGTGCAAATTTTATGAAGAAGGAAGAATCAATATTGACATGCCTGATAGTTCTATCTACCAAAAAGGAGATTTACTAAAAGAAATTGGATATTGGAACCTGGGTTATAACATGCTTGACCAGGAAGGATTTAGCTATTTGTCTGATGGGAATGGCTATAGTTCAAACGTAGTAAACAGTAACAGCGCCCAGTCATTTAATGTGAATGATGAATTTCTTCCGGGAACGGAATACAAAACTTTAATAAAAGGATATTCGAGCTTATTTGATTCCTTATTTGAAGAAGTTGAAAAACTGGCAAAACAAAAAGGAATTACGCTAAATTATCATCCAAACATTAGATTGCGTTCTATTGTGCACACCAAATCAGGAGTAAATTTTACAACTGCAACACGCAAAGATCCAGACACACTTGCAGAAAGAAAAAAATGTGATGCAGCATTTCTTGCGATGCCAAGAGCAGCAATTGACTTAGTGGCGCAGGCAAGTCGATACAGTGATGATGAAGGAACAGATGTATTAAATCACGAAAAAGTACAGCTGTATTTAGAGTCTGTATTAATGGAACCGTCATACAAAATAGGTATGTTTTTCGATACACCCTGGTGGAGAACAACTGAGGCTGGAAGCCCGACTTATCCAGCTAAACTAACAAGTTATTTCTTAACACAGGAAGGAATTGAGAAATTAAAAAAAGAGAATTTCCCATCTAAATATCTTAAAGAAATAGAAAAGGCTAAAAATCCGGTTATTATAGCCAATACCTTTAATGACAAAGCCAGTTTTATAGCTGCTGTAGAAAACGCAATTCAGGAACGTTTAACTTTTAAAGAAGAAAAACAAATTGCGCAGATTGCTGAATTAGATACTATTGGCCCAAGTATTACCGATATGCCGATTCGACAAGTAGTTTATTTTGGGGATAATGCCAGAGACGGAAAAGGAAAAAAAGTATACGGTATTTTAGCCAGTTATGATGATATTCAATATTCAACATTCTGGAAACCTTTAGAACTTGGACCAAATGCCACGCGTGAAATACCTGAATCCAGAGACTGCCAGCCGCTTGAAGGGCCAAGAGAAGCTACTCCTGTAATGGTGAAAATGCTTCGTTCACAACTAGCATCACTGCATTTTGGACCTCAGGCTGATTATTCATATGTACCTGAACCTTTAGAAACGAGATATATGGACTGGTCTCTTCCTCCATTTAATGCAGGATATCATGCCTATAAATCGCATTATAATTTAGGTGATGTACAAAGAAAAATTAGAAAACCATCACAGCTTGTTCCAAACACAGACTGCGAAATTTTTATTGTAGGAGAAACCTATTCAAACGATCAGGCTTGGGTAGAAGGTGCATTTTGTACTGCCGAATCTGTGCTGAATGATTTTTTTGGTATTGAACCTATTATTGACGAAAAATACTATCCATTTATCAGTCCTGAGTAATCTATTTTAACCAAAAACAAATGAAAACAAAAAAACTATTTACATTTTCTACTTCGGTAACAAAGGAGAATATCAAAGACGTAATGCAACAGGCAATTGCGCTGGAGCTAGCGACTATTCCAACGTACTTATCGACCTATTATTCCATAAACAGAGCCCAGGATCAGGATAAACTGTATGCTAAACTTCATGCACAGCTTTCACAATCGGGAGAACGCACAGCTGCCGAAATCGATGAACTGGCACAAGAACTGAAGGTTGATATATTAGTTTATTCTAATAAATCGGCTGCCTTAATTATGAGCGTTGTTATCGAAGAGATGCTGCATCTGGCACTTTCATGCAATGTGAAACAAGCAGTTTGCCAGACAGCGCCTGATTTGATGGGAATTGGAAAAGTATTATCTTTTCCAACACAATTAGACGGACATATTCCTGAATTTCAAATTAATGCAGCAAAATTGTCATTGAAGCAACTGACTACATTTTTACAAATTGAAAGCCCTGAACCGTTTAAAGATCCTTATGCAAATGACCAATTATTGGATACGGTTGAATATCAAACGATAGGACGTTTATATCAAATGATTATCAAATGTATCAGAGAGGATTTTCCGGGACCTTATGATTATAGGCCTCAATTGCTTCCTCCGGATAACCCCAATCGCCCGAGACCTTATTATTCTCAAAATTCAATGAATACGGTACATTATGACAGAGAGCACAATCCTCAATTTGCCAATACAGATGATAATGAAGGACTTGTAGGCGTACACGACGCTCACTCTGCAATTGAAGCTATAGAGCGCATCATTGATCAGGGAGAAGGAAAAAGTAAATACAAGCAGCACACCTTAATTTGGGGTGAAAATAAAATGCCGGTTCCAATGGATATTGTTGATGGCAAAGTAGTTTTTTGGGAAGGTGATTATGATGATTCTGGAAAAGAACCAGCTCATTTTGCCAAATTTCTTGAAGCCTATACGCTTGGCGGGCATTATCAGCAAAAGTTTCGCAACATTCAGGGGCTGGATGATTTCTTTAGCTATTTTGTATATGATACCGATGCCAATCCCAAAACATCAGATTACACAGCTTCGGGAAATCAGGCATTGTCATTATGTTCACAATTAGGTAATGCCGTTTTTGCTTATATCCTTTTAATGATAGAAGCGTGTTATTATAAAGACGAAAGTACACAATATGATTTATTCATTTTTGGTATTCATAAATCAATGATCTGGCTTTTGAGCGGTGTGGGTAATCAAATCAATCAATATACCTATACGAAAGGCAATCAGGCTTATAAAGGCGCTTTAACATTCGAACCTTTTTCATTTGAACAAAGTTTCTTAAGACCAAAAGCACAAATCATGAATCTGGTTGATCAATTGGCTAAAGCTGATCCTGTTAATTGGGGCTGGGCTATTAAAAGCGAAAATTATTTTCCGTCTTTACCAGACGTTGGACTGGATTACAGCATAGAAGCCGATATTCCTAAAGTACCAGGTACACCTTATAGACACAATCATTAATTTAAAAAATATACAACATGTCAGAATTAATAACTAAAGAACTTCATGTATGCATGGGGCTTAATTCATGCAAAAATGCGGGATATTCAGGAAATAATGATTGTGCAGGCCAAGGCGACTGCTCAACAGCAGTTGGGCATCCATGCCACACCTTAAACGCCTGTAAAGGACAAGGAGGCTGCGGAATTTTTGGAACCACTGAAGAACTTTGTCATCCGGGAGAAAATGATTGCCGTTATCAGGGTAGCTGCGGTGTTCCCATTTTATCTTCTCGTTTTATGGCGCAAGGACCTAATAAAGGGCTTAGTGTTTGGCAATTGGCAAGAATACGCTTTGAAGAAAAAAGAAAAGAAAATGGAGAATCCTTTGGCGAAGCTCCACAAAAATACGGACCAAGCGATGAATATGTAAACTCAATTCGCGGAACTTCAGGTGTAGATTATTCTTCTTGCGGACAAAGCGGTTCGAGATCTTGTTCCTACATTAACAATCCTGCTGAAAGAAAAATTGCGGCAGCGCAAAGAGTATTGAAAATGGAAGAAGAAAGTGCTAAAAAACTACCGGAAAGTCTTTCAAATTGTCAATCAAAAAATAATGGACACTAGACTTGGATTACCCAATTTAGGATTGGGCTTAGGACTCAGAAGCCAGCATTTTGAACATATTCTTGAAAAGAATCCAGCCGTAGATTGGTTCGAGGTAATTTCTGAGAATTTTATGGATTCGCATGGACGTCCAAGATATATTTTACAACAAATAGCAGAAAAATATCCCGTGGTCATGCACGGGGTATCGCTTTCCATAGGAAGTACTGATCCTTTAAATTTTGATTATTTAAAGAGTTTAAAACAACTGGCAAGTGAAGTCAAGCCAGCCTGGATTGGCGATCATTTATGCTGGACGGGAGTTTAACAACTAATTCGCACGATTTGCTTCCGCTTCCGCTAAACGAAGATTCATTAAAACATGTCTGCAACCGAATCAGACAGGTTCAGGATTATTTAGAAAGACCGCTGATTGTAGAAAATCCAAGTACTTACGCAACTTTCAATAATTCGACACTTCCCGAATGGGAGTTTATGCGAATTATGACCGAAGAAACAGGCTGTGGATTGCTCCTGGATGTAAACAATGTATATGTTTCTTCTTTTAATAATGATTTTGACCCTGTAGAATACATCAACGGAATTCCGCATGATAAAATAGTTCAAATGCATTTGGCCGGCCATCAAAATTGTGACAATTACATTATTGATACACACGATAGGGAAGTAAACAGTCAGGTCTGGAAGTTGTTTCAGCAAGCTTATCAATTGGCAGATCAGGCATCAATTTTACTAGAATGGGATGGAAACATTCCGGCTTTTGATGTGTACCATTCTGAATTACTGAAATCAAAACAATATATGGATGCAGCATTTGTTGGAGTCGAAAAAGAAGTTTTTTCCATTGATAAGGAACAAGTTTCAAACCCATTGAATTTATTCGCTGTAGACAAATTTTTATAAACTCCAAAGATGCAGAAAACGGTAAAAATACCACTAAAAGACTTTCAGCAATGGATGCAGCAGCTTTTGCTCGATCCTTATCAGCAAACAGGAGTGAACCACAATGATTTGCTTTTGAATGCAGAAAATGCAGCTTCAATAGAAGACGTAATTTGCCATTCAGAAAAACTTACGGCTCAGGAACATTTAGCCATTTACCAGCGAAGTTACATTGCACGATTGCGAAATTGTATGTCACAGCAGTTTAGTGCATTGGAATATGCTTTAGGAGAAGCGATTTTTTGCGCTTTCGCCGATGATTATCTGGCTTCAAATCCTTCAACTAATTATAATTTGTCTTTTTTAGGAGCCCAATTTGCAGATTATCTGGAAAATAACAGACCCGATGCTAATGAAGATATCAAAGAAGATTGGATTGATTTTATGATTGAACTCGCCAAATTTGAATACGCCATTGGTGTTCTTTTTGATGAAAAAGCAAAAGAAAATTACCAATTAGCAACAATCGATACTCCAGAAGATGAATTAAAATTGGTGCCTGTATGTGCCTTATTTAAGTTTCAGTTTCCTGTTCGAAAGTACTATTCTGATTTCAAAAATGATAAAAATCCCAACCTGCCCCTTCAAAATGAAAGTTATTGTGTGGTTTTACGACACAAATTTAAACTGTCCATTTACGATTTGCATAAAGAGCAGTATGAATTTCTGAGTTTTTTAGAAGAGAATAAGAATATGACTGAGACAAAAGAATGGTTTAATATTCATTATAAAGAGAATACAGTCCAATTCGAACAGGTATGGGGCAGTTGGAAAGAACGCTGGCTGGATGCTCATTTTTTTAGAGTGTCACGAGATTTTGTCAGCTAAATCCTAAAATGGACAGAGAATAAAAAAATAGTATTATTTGAAGAATCGAGATTAACCCATTTCTAAAAAAAAGCCGACAATAAATTAGAAATTAGTGTAGCAAATTCAGTAATAAACACAATAAATTATGTTGAGCTCCCAGAAAAAGAAGGGAAAACCTATTCCTATCCAAAATTGTTACTTTCTCAGATAAACTTGAGCCTTCTCGTTTAAAAAGGTTAAGCTTTTAATAAAAGAGTTTTAGTAATTTTATCTCAAGAAATCTAATTTATCCAAACAAACTCTTAATTTTCATTACGTTCGTTCTTGGAATTCAAACAATCGACAATTGGAAATATTAAGAGTAATTTTACTCAGTATATTTTCCATTTATTAAATCATTTATTATACGGGATTAATTGTAAAATGAATTTAATTCCTACTTTTTTGTTGTTATTGAAGGGTTTTAGTTCTAAATAGTTGGCAAAATGTTAGTTTTGTTGATATATCTTATATATTTGTTGACTTAAACTCAAAGGGAATTAAATCATTAAAAGTAAATATCAAGATTGACGAAACTTACTACAAAGAGTTGTTTTATTCTTTGTATCCACGGCTTGTAAGTTATAGTTTTGGTTTAGTAAAAGATATTTTTATTGCTGAAGAAGTTGTCGAAAATGTGATGTTGCAGCTTTGGGAAAATCGTTTTAAGTTTGAAAAAGTCAACGATGTCAAATCGTATCTGTACACTATAGTCAAAAACGGTTCTGTTGCCGCTCTTAAAAAACAGCAAAAAAGCATCCAGCTCGATGAAACATTTTCAGATGAACCATCAGAATTTGATTTTAATATCCTGCAGGAAGAAGTATATTCGGTTTTAATAGAAGCTTTGAATTCATTGCCTGAAAAATGCAAAGAAGTTTTTGAGCTATCCTGTTTAGAAGGAATGAAATACAAAGATATTGCCGAACAGCTTAATATTTCTGTCAATACAGTAAAGTCTCAGCGCACTCGTGCTATAGAATTATTGAAGGAAAAACTTAAAAATCACTCCGAACTTTTATTTATTTTGCTTTTTCTTTAAAAAAAATCAAAAATCTTTCCACCCATTTTTGGTGTTTCGTACTCTTAGTTATATAACATTTACTTAAACTGTTAATAACCGATACTTAATATCAAAAATATGTCCCAAGGAAAGAAAGAAATCATAATCGCTGCTCTTATAAGAAAAGAACTGCTTACAGGGGAATTATCCATTGAAGAAAATGCTCTTTTGCAGGAATGGCTTTCTGTTCCCGAAAATCAGGAGTATTATCAGAAAGTTATTGATTTAGAAACTTTCAAGTTAAAAGAAACGTTTTATAAAAGTGTCGATACAGAATTGGCTTTTGAAAGAATTAAAGAAAAAATCGGTTCTGAAACTCCAGTAATTTCTCTTTTTAATTATAAAAAAGTACTCAAATACGCAGCTGTAATTTTATTTTTTGCAGGAATCACTTCTGTTTTCTTTTATATTAATAATGATTCTAGTTCGAAGAGCCAAGAAGTTGTAGTAAAAAGTATTGAGCCAAAGTACAACAGTCCTACTTTAGTATTGGCAGATGGAACGGTGGTTTCTTTAGAACCAAAAAAGGAAAAAATTGTTTCTAAAAACGGCGTAATCTCCAATGTAAACCAGGTTTTGGTTTATGATGCCAAAGCACTTAACGGAAAAGTTTCGACAGGAGAAAATATGCTTATTGTTCCGGTTGGCGGTATTTATGCGGTTAGCCTTTCTGATGGCACTAAGGTTTGGTTAAACTCAAAATCTACTTTAAAATATCCTGTCGAGTTTAGCGGAAATACGCGTAAAGTAACTTTAGAAGGAGAAGCTTATTTTGAAGTTAGTAAAAATGATCACAGTCCATTTACAGTGAAAACAAAATCTGGCGATGTTACCGTTTTAGGAACTCATTTTAATGTGAGTGCTTATGAAGAAGACAGAAAATTTGAGACCACACTTGCTGAAGGAAAAGTAAAAGTTTCCGGAACAAATAAAGAAAACCAATCGGTTACTTTGATACCTGGACAACAAGCTCGTCTTCGCAATAATACTTTAAATGTTGCAGCAGTTGATCCATCAGTTTATACGGCCTGGAAAGATGGCAAATTTTATTTCGAAAATGAAAACATGAAAAATATTTTAACTAAAATGGCAAGATGGTACAACTTTAATGTTAAGTTCGAACAAAAGGCTTTAGAGCAGATTAAGTTCACAGGAATCGTTCTAAAAGAGGAACCAATTGACCATTTTCTTGATATTATCAGTAAAACATCCAATGTTAAATATAAAATAACCAAAGCAAACCAAACGTATGAAGTAACCGTAAGTAAGTAAAAAAAGAAAACCGGAAAATATTGCAGTATTTCCCGGCAAGTATTTGTTCAGTCGAAAAAAAGAGTTCGAAATCAATTAACCAACCAAAACATTTAAAAGTATGAAAAAAAAACTATCCGCAAAAGATTGTGGGGTAAAATCCACGCTTTGGGATAAATTTCTTGACCTAATGAAGAAATCCCTAATATTATCAATATTTCTTTTTAATATAGTCGCTTTTGCATATGCGCAAAAAGTTACTATAAACGCAAGAAACCAATCTGTATCTGACGTTTTAAAAACTATTACAAGAAAAACCAGTGTTGAATTTTTCTATAGTGATGACGTTTTTAATGCACAGAGAAGAGTAGATATTTCTGTAAATAAAGCCGATGTTATGGCAGTTATTAAAGAATTGATTGGTGATAATTATAAAGCAGAATTTATAAATAACAAGTTGATTGTTATTGCATTAAATCCAAAAGTAAAACCCATAACTGCTTCCACATTAGAAGAAAACGTAAAAATTAAAGGAGTTGTGACCAATGCAAAAAAAGAATATTTAATTGGTGCAACTGTTTGGGTAAAAGGCACTAAACAGGGAGCAATAACCAATTTTGATGGTTCCTATGAAATTATGGCTAAAAAAGGTGATGTTCTTGTTTTTGAATATTTAGGCTATAAAAAGTTAGAAGTTACAGTGACTGACAGCTTAATTATCAATCCAGTTTTATTAGAAGATGTAAGCAAACTGGATGAAGTGAAAGTGGTTTCTACCGGATATCAAAAAATTGATAAAGAGCGCTCTACAGGTTCTTACGCTGTACTTAGTGCAAAAGAATTGGAAAAAATACCAACAGCAAACGTATTACACAGATTAGAAGGGCAGGTTGCTGGTTTAGAATTAGATTTGCGTGATGCTGATAATACTTTTGTATACTCTAGAAAATTTGGTAGTGGTTCTGAAAAAACAGCTTATAATCTGGCAATTAGAGGAAGATCAACTATAGCATCTAATGATATGCCTTTGGTTGTTTTGGACGGGACGCCAACAGAATTAGACATCAGGACTATTAATCCTAATGATATTGAGAAAATTACCTTTCTCAAAGACGCTGCCGCCGCTTCTATTTATGGAGCAAGAGCAGCAAATGGAGTAATGGTTATTGATACTAAAAAAGGAAAATCTGGACAGACCAGCATTAGTTTTTCTCAAAACTATGGTTTTTCTAATAAACCTTCTTTGTCTAAACTGCCATTAATGAATTCTGCTCAGGTTTTAAATCTGGAACAGGAAATGGTAGATAAAAACCTGGTAACAGATCCTACAACTATTACTTATATGCTCACTTCTCCTGTAAGTCAGGGTATGGACCTGATGTTTCAATACAAACGGGGAGAAATTACAGATGCTCAAAAAAATGCTGGTTTAGCTGTTTTAAGCAATAGAAATACCTACGGACAAGTTGAAAAATACCTGCTTCAGGCATCATCTACACAAAGTCACGATTTGTCTTTTAGAGGTGGACAGAATGATTATTCTTATTTTATGTCTGGATCTTATTCTAAAGAAGAAACACAGTCTAAAGGAAATGATGGTCAGCGTTTGACTTTGCTGTCCAATCAGGATTTTAAATTGTTTAACCGGGTAAAGATGAACACTAGTTTAAGAGGTTCTATTTTTAAATATGGTGATAATGCTTTAGGATTTTCGCCTTTGGGTTCTTCTTTAACTACTTTGCTTCCATATGATCAGATTGTAGATGATAATGGTAATTCTGTAGATTATTACCGTCATTTCTACAGTGGTCAGACTATTGCTTTAGAACAGAAAGGTTATTTACCCTGGACATACAATTATTTGGATGAATTAAATAATAGTAATAAACAGCTAAATGAACTGAATTTTGGTGCTAATATTATGGCAACTGTTCCTTTATTAAAAGGTTTAGACGCTGTTGGAAATTACTCTATCGAACGTTCTGATATGACTAATGAGAATTTGTTCAATGAAGATACATATTATACACGCGACAGAATCAATTCGGCCACTTCAATAAGTAGTAATGGAAGTTTGGTTTACGGAATTCCAAAGGGCGGAATTTATCAGGAGAATAATTTTGGTAAAAATAGTTATACAGTACGCGGACAATTGAATTATGATGGCATCATTGGCGAAGACCATTTAATTAATGCAATGGCAGGTATTGAAGCAAGACAGACAAAAGAAACCTCAGATGGAAGAACCCTTTATGGTTATAATTCCAAAACGCAGACTTCTGTAGATCTTCCTTCTCAAAACTATATTGATGTTAATGGCTATAATTCAAATATTTCATACAGTAATGAACATAAATCTATGCGTAGAAGATTTTTATCTTATTATGCAAATGCAGGATATACTTTCAAAAATAAATATACTTTAACAGGAAGTGCACGTCTGGACGATTATAATAATTTTGGTGTAGATAAAAAATTAAGAAGAACACCATTATGGTCAACAGGAGCAAAATGGAATATTAAAGCAGAGCCTTTCTTAAGCGAAGTAAACGTTGTTAATAGCTTGAATTTCAGAACAAGTTATGGCTTTAACGGAAACATCAATTTGAATACTTTTCCGTTTACCAATATTGGTATAAATAATTTAGATGCGCTTTCTCAACAGCCTTATGCGACTATCAATTCTCCGGCAAACCCAGAATTACGCTGGGAAAAAACAGGAATTTTGAATTTGGCCATAGACTTTGCTATTCTTAATAATAGAATATCAGGTACTTTAGAGTATTACCAAAAAAATAGTAAGGATTTAATTGTAGAATTTCCTACATCTCCATTCTACGGATTAGTTAATGACTATTTAATTCGTAATGCAGCTAACTTCAAATCAAATGGAGTTGATTTAAGTTTAAATGGAACTGTTTTAAAAGCAAAAGATTTTACCTGGAACTCAGGTCTTATAGTCTCTTATAACAAATCTAAAATTACAGACTCACGTTTTACCAGTTATAGCAATTATCTAAACGGTACAGGATCAGCCCCTCCAATTGTGGGGTATCCATTAAATTCGGTATTTGCTTTCAGATCTGCCGGATTAGATGCAAATGGAAGAACTCAGGTTTATGACAAATCAGGTAATATTGTGAGTTATGCAAAAGCGCTTACAGATATTGATGACATGCAATACATGGGAACCAGTGTTCCTTCATACTATGGAAGTTTAAGCCAAACATTTACATACAAGAAATTCTCACTATACATTTTAGCGACATACAAATTTGATTATGTAATGTTTAAGCCAACTTTCGGAAGTTATGTAAGCCGCTACGGATCATTTAGTCAATACGATTTAAGTACAGATATTGATAAAAGATGGAGAAATCCAGGTGACGAAGCCACAACATACGTTCCAGGGGTACAAGGAATGTCTGGTTACAGTTATTCGAGATATGTTTATGGATCAAATCAGGTAGTAGATGGTGATCATATCCGTTTCAGAGAGCTTTCATTAAAATATGATTTGTCAGATCTTATAAAAAGCGGCATGGTGAGAGGGGCTTCGGTTAATTTTACAGCTAGAAATCTTGGGTTTTTCTGGAGAAAAAACAACGAAGGATTAGATCCAGACTTTTTACCATACACAGGAACTACTATGAAACTGCCTGCAATGGCGATGTATTCAATTGGTTTTAATGTTAATTTTTAATTTTTTAAAGATGAAAAAGTATTTAAAATATATTGCTGTTACTGTTTTAGCGCTAACAGCAGCAAGTTGCGATAACTATGTGGACATTCAGACTGAAGGGAAATTAACGCCTGAAGAAACCGAAAACTACAGATATTTGCTAAACAACACCAGAATTTATGATATTACTTATGGACTAATTGATGTTGCTTCAGATGATATCGATCTTCAAAATGAAGTTCAGATAACAGCTTTAAGTTCATCAGCTTTTTATCGCCCTTTTTTAAATTTATACAAATGGTCTGATGCCGTTTTTCTTGAAGGAGATAAAGATAATAATATGGAAATTTTGTATGAAGCTTTATATTATACAAATGTGATTATTACCGAAGTAATGAACAGTAAAAATGGAACACAGGCCGAAAAGCTGGCTATAAAAGGAGAAGCGCAAGTACATCGTGCTTTCATTTATCTGACATTGGTCAATATTTTTGGTAAAGCGTATGATGCAACAACTTCGGCAAGTGATCTTGGAGTGCCGCTTTTAATTACGCCAACAGTTTCTCAGGATATTAGAAGAGCTTCTGTAAAAGAAGTTTATGATTTGATTATTAGTGATTTAAAAGAAGCAACTGCTTCAGGATTAAAACCAGTAAACACAGGAAATAATGTTGCTTTTCCATCACAGGCTTCCGCTTACGCGCTTTTGGCAAGAACTTATTTGTATATGCATAATTACAGCGAAGCTTTGGCAAATGCAGAAAAAGCATTAGCGCTTCAAAATACGCTTATTAATTTAGCAGATTATGAGTTTGCAACTTATCCAAACAAAAGATTAGATCCTGAACTTATTTTATCAAAGTATAATGGTTATACTTCATATGCTTATGTACCAACTATTTTAGGATTAAGTGATGACCTGATTAAAACCTTCGATACAAACGATTTGCGTTATGTGTTATTTACAAAACCATCTACTTTTTTTAACACTGCATACACGAAAGGCAGAGCATACTCAAAAGAAAGGGTAACTGGAGAAAGCAGAAATGCCGGACCAACTGTACCAGAAATGATGCTGATTAAAGCAGAATGTCAGGCTCGCGCAGGATCTGCAGCTTTAGCAATGGAAACAGTTAATGCGCTTAGAGTAAAACGCTTTAGAACAGGACAATATACTGCTTTAACAGCAACAGATAATAAAGACGCTTTAGCAAAAGTTTTGCAGGAAAGAAGAAGGGAACTGATGGGATGCGGAGGATTCAGATGGTTTGATTTGAAACGATTAAATAAAGAACCTGAATTAGCAAGGACAATAACACACAATATTTCCGGTCAGATTATCACGCTGGAACCAAATTCAGACCGCTATCAAATGCAATTTGCTCCAATTTACTTTGATTACGCACCTAATTTAGAACAAAACAACTAAATAAAAAACAGCACGTTCAGATTTTCTGAACGTGCTTAATCAAGAATAAAAAATGAAAATATTAAAACTTGCAGCACTTTTTTTAAGTGTAAGTACGGCTTGCTATGCTCAAAATGAAGCAAAAAGTTTTGTTGTTTCACCAGAAGCACCAAATTCCGGAGATGAAATTACCATTACTTATGATCCTGCCGGAACAGTATTAAAAGATGCGAAACAGGTTTCAGGACGATTATATACACATGGCAATTTCAAATGGAAAATTGCAGATATTTCTTTAAAACCAACAGCCGATAAAAAATGGCAGACTAAAGTTAAATTATCCGATGATGCAGCATTGATTACCTGTGTTTTTATTTCAGACACGCTAATCGATAAAGGTGGGAAAAATACCTATTCATGGATGATTCCGGCTGCAAAAAGCAGCTATTCTGGCTGGGGATTATTAAGGAATGCATCATTTGCAGATCAGCATCCAAACTTTTTAGATCCAGTTTCAAACATTAATGATACGATTAGTTTAATGTGGATTAAGTACGAATTGCAGTATCATCCGGAAAGCCGTAAGGATGTTTTTTATGAAGGTTTAAGACTAACAAAAAGTGTTAAGCCGATAGATATAACAAAACCAATAAAAAACGAATTAAGATTTGTTATTGGAAATAATCTGGATAACGTACAGCAGTATAAAGTTCAAAAATCATTAGATCTTTTAGAACAGCCAGCGAATAAAGCTTTTATAGATTCTGTACAAAAAGTTTTACTAAGTAAATATCCAAATGGGGTCTGGGCTCGTGATTTAGAAATTAAAAAAATATTCACAGAACCAGATTTTAATAAAAAAGTTGCCATGTATAATGTGTTTGAGAAAAATTTTCCTCAAAGTAATTTTCAAGATGTATTTACTGATACAGAAGCACTTTATTATGACAAAATGTACAAAGCAATTGCTTATAATTATATAGTGAAAAACAAAGATTACAATTATGCAATTAGCAATGTTAAAAAAACATCATACGGAATTTTATTAGATTATGCCTGGCATTTGGTATCAATTCCTTTTAACAGAGATCAGGAAGGAAGTGAAAAAACTTCTTTAGAAACATTGAAAAAATATGCTGATATTATCTATCCGGAATTAGAAAACAGAGAAGAATTTGTACCAAAAGAATTTGCACAGCAATTATCATTAAAACAATGGCAGGAACAATGTTTGAGTTTTAGTGCAAGAGAATTCTTTACTTATGCAAAGCTTCAGGAAATTTTCAAAAATTACGATTCAGAAAGAAAATATCTGGATAAAATTAAACCAGTAATGCAGTTTAAAAATGCTTCTTATAACGAAGTATATTCCAGAATGCTTTTAAGAGAAGGAAAAACAGCCGAGGCTAAAAATTATATTTTAGAAGCTGCAAAACAAAACCAGATTACACCGGCAACAATTGCATCTTTAAAAGATTTGTACTTGAAAGAAGGTAAAAAAGAAGCTGATTTCGATGCGTATTTGCATTCTTTAAAAGCAGATAATAACGAGGAGCACAAAAAGAAACTAATTTCAGAATTGATCAATCTTCCAATCGACGGATTTGAGATGGAAAGCAGCCGTGGCGGAAAAGTGAAATTAGCCGATCAAAAAGGTAAAATCGTAGTCTTAGATTTCTGGGCAACCTGGTGCGGGCCTTGTAAAAATGCAATGCCGGGAATGAACATGGCGGTTAATAAATACAAAGCCGATGATAATGTGAAATTCTATTTTGTAGATACTCAGGAATATATTAAAGATTTTAAAGCACAAACTCAGGCTTTCATCAAAGAAAAAGGATTTGATTTTACGATTCTGTATGATGGTAAAAATCCGAAAACTGGAAAATATGATGAAACGTATCAAAAATATGCAAAAGCATTTCATTTCTCTGGAATTCCACAGAAAATGATTATAGACCAAAATGGTAAATTGAGATGGCAGTCAACAGGTTATTTTGGAAGTCCAAGCGAATTGGCGGATGAAATTTCGATTATCATTGAATATTTGAAAGCTGAGAAAAAATAATTTGTTAAAGGTTATAAAATGAAAATTGTTAATTTTTTATATCTCAGTATAACAATATTGTGCTGTCAGATTGTTTTTTCGCAAAACATCTGGCAGGGACAGTATCATTCGTACCGAATTGTGGTTAAAGGTAATTTTGAAAACACAAAAGACTCTCTTTTATTAAGTCTTCCGGAACAGCAATATGAATCGATTAAGGTAGGATTTCTTAAAAATAAGGATAGTATTTCCTTTAAAAATGAAATGTATAATTTCTCTTTTAAAGGAAAATACAATGCCGATAAAACTGAAGTTGAAGGAGTTTTTAATCATTATTCGATTCCAAATGCAGCGGTTGTCTTAAAAAAGCAAAGCGAAATAACGCCTTTGTTTTTTGCACAGCATCCTCAGAAACCTTATCCGTATCAGGTTATTGATATGACTTTTTTAGGAAAAAACACAAAAATTACTTATGGGGCGACATTAACAATTCCAAAGAATAAAAAGAAATATCCTTTAGCAATTTTAATTTCCGGAACAGGTCAGCACGATCGTAATTATACATTTATGGGACGAGAATCTTTTACAGTTTTGGCAGATTATCTTGCACGAAAAGGAATCGCTTCTTTACGTGTTGACGATCGCGGAATCGGTAAAACAACTGGAGATTTTAAAAACGCCACAACTGGAGATTTTGCCAATGATGTTGAGGAACAAATTGCGTATTTAAAAAGTGACAAAAATATTGATCCATCTTTTATAGGCGTAATCGGACATAGCGAAGGCGGAATGATTGCTTCAATTGTAAGTTCTAGAAACAAAGATGTGAAATTTATGATCAGTCTTTCAGGTGTTGGTGTAAGTGGATTGGAAATGCTGAATCTTCAAAATGCAGCTATTTTAAAAAGCTATAAATTGTCAGATAAAGTAGTTGCCAAACAGATGGAAATGTACAACATCATGTTTAAAGTGGTTTATGATACAAAAGACAACGAATCTGCACAGCCAGCAATGGCAATAAAATTGAAAGAATGGATGCAGAAGCAAGACACTACAACTTTAAAAGAAGTACAAATGTGGAACGGTCGTGATCAGACTTTCTTATATCGTTACGGAAAAGATGCCGATAGAAAATGGTATCGCTATACGATTCATTACAAACCAGAAAACTTTTTGCCAAAAATTACAATTCCAGTATTTGTAGCAAATGGCGACAAAGATATTCAGGTTCCAGCTGTAGCGAATATTGAATCTTTCAGAAAGTATCTTGGAACTAAAGATCTGACAACTAAAATTTATTCTGGTTTAAATCATATGTATCAGCATTGTAAAACTTGTACACAGAGTGAAGTCAAAGAGATTGACGAAGTTTTTGCCGAAGAGGTTTTAGACGATATTTCGAAATGGATTTTGTCTCGTTATAAAAAGTGATTCATATACTAAACATATGCTATAAATAAGTGTAGTTATTATTCCTCGTTCCTCGGAGTAACTACAAGTTGTTCGACAAAAATTTGCGGTTTACTGCATGGAGTTTCTTGTTGAGATCCTTACTTTGTCAGGATGACAAAAATAATGAGAATTCTGAATCTAAAATTCAAAGTTTAAGATCTAAAATCAATAATTTCATCATGAAAAAATTATTCTTTTTTATTGCATTCTTTTTTGTAATAAGTAACCTTACTGCCCAAATTTATGATCCGGTTTCATTTACAACTACTGTTAAAGAAACAGGAGAAAATAAATACACATTGTCAATTATTGCTAAGATTGACAAAGGCTGGCACGTGTATTCACAGCATGTACCGCAAGGCGGACCAGCGCCAACAGCCTTTACGTTTCCAAAATCAAAAAATTATAAAACAATTGGCGGTGTTACAGAACCGGACGGTCACGAAGTAGACGATCCTGTATTCAATATGCGAATTAAATATTTTGCTGACAAAGCTGTTTTTACACAAAATATTGAGCGCAAAACAGCAGATGCCTTTACGATAAATGCCAGCATATTTTTTATGGTGTGTAATGACAACAGTTGTCTGCCACCAGGAGATAAAGATTTAAAATTCACCTTTAAAAAATCGGATTTTCCAATAAAAGAGGATCAGGCAGTAACAGCGGCAAACACAGCAGAAACAAAAACTGGAACAATTAGTATTTATACAATTACAAAGCAGGAAATAAAAAAAGATACAACAATTTCTGTTACAGCAAGTGAAAAGGAAACTCTTAAATCGCAGAAAAATAATCATGGAAAATCCTCATCGGCAAATTCTAATGATAGTCTTTTGACATTATTTTTCTTAAGCTTTCTAGGAGGTCTTGCCGCTTTGCTGACGCCTTGTGTATTCCCTATGATCCCAATGACCGTGAGCTTTTTTACCAAACAAAGCAAAAATAAAGCAGCGGGAATCAGAAATGCCATAATGTACGGTATTTTTATTATTGTAATTTATGTGATTTTAGGAAGTTTAGTAACCGCAATTTTTGGCGCCGATGCCTTAAATGCATTAGCAACGAATGTAGTTTTTAATATCGTTTTTTTCTTATTATTAGTAGTTTTTGCAATCTCATTTTTAGGAGCTTTCGAAATCGTATTACCAAGTTCATGGATGACTAAAGTCGATCAGAAATCGGAAGTTGGGGGGCTGATTGGCATTTTCTTTATGGCTTTGGCATTGGCACTCGTTTCCTTTTCATGCACAGGTCCTATTGTCGGGACATTATTAGTTCAGGCTGCAGGTCTGGCAGGAATTGCCCCTATAGTAGGTATGTTTGGTTTTTCGTTAGCTATTGCATTACCGTTTGCCATTTTCGCTGCTTTTCCGGGCTGGCTGAATTCGCTTCCAAAGTCGGGTGGCTGGTTAAATTCTGTAAAAGTAGTTTTGGGATTTCTGGAGCTTGCATTGGCGTTGAAATTTTTAAGTAATGCCGACTTGGTTTTACAATTACACTTATTAGAAAGAGAAGTTTTTATTGCGATTTGGATTGGTATTTTTTCGGTACTCGCATTATATCTCTTTGGCAAAATCCAGTTTTCTCATGATTCTCCGGTAACACATATTTCTGTCGGAAGACTGAGCTTAGGTATTCTGGTTGTTTCTTTTGTAGTTTACATGATTCCAGGACTTTGGGGAGCTCCTTTACAATACATCAGTGGGTTTCCACCCGCAAAACAATACAGTGAATCACCAAATGGTTTTGGAAATATGACAACTGTAAATACTGAAAAAGCAGCTTTACCGGAAGGCGCAGAAAGTGGTCCAAACGGAATTACTACATTTCATGATTATGACCTTGGCTTAGCTTACGCAAAAAAAGTAAACAAACCCGTAATGATTGATTTTACAGGTTATGCCTGCGTAAACTGCCGTAAAATGGAAGAAAGAGTCTGGCCTGACCCAAAAGTTTTGTCAATATTAAACAATGATGTTGTACTGATTTCTTTATACGTAGATGATAAAAGACCGTTGCCGGAAAGCGAGCAGGTAGTTTCTAAAATCACAGGAAAAATCCTGAAAAATACGGGACAAAAATGGAGCGAACTTCAAATTTTGAAATACAAAACCAATGCACAGCCGTATTATGTATTAATGGACCATAAGGAAAATGATTTAAACAAACCATCCGCTTATAATCCTGATATTGAAGCTTATTATAAATGGCTTCAGGAAGGTGTAAAGAATTTTAAAAAATAGAAAATTTAAACTCATAGAATTCGTTTCCAGACAATTAAAATGATGCTAAATTTTTATTTTCTGTTTTTTAGTTTAAGTGGTATCCGTTGATGTATCTTCAAGTATAATCAGATTAGCTTCAGATGATTAGGCAATGATAATTAATTTTGTCGATGATTCCGAAAAGCTAGAAAAACTAAAAAAATATTACGAACAGATTAATTTAACTCAAACTGCTGTAACAAAACAAGAAGATATTGAGTCTATTAAAAACAAAGTTTAGTGGAAGGACCGAAAAGTTCAGAAAAAATGGATTCTTTATGATTAGCATTAAAAATATAAGGGTAAATACTGAAAGCTTATGTGATGTAATTTATAAAAACCATTAGTAACGGCGAAGGATAATAACTTTTCGAAATATTTTTTCACAAAACAGAACATGGTGGAGTGGTTGCGAAATCAAAGCCTTAGATTGCTAAATTGTAATATTAAATATTTTGGTTTTTCATTTGATTTTAGAAGTATTTTGAATTAGTAAGCTTATACAACTATCATGAAGAACCTTAAAGAGCTGTTTAACAGCAGCTCTTTTTTTTTTTTCTTTGATTAATAAATTTATTATAGCTTTTTTGAGACAGTTTTATGTCATCTGCGATATAAATGCAGTTGTAATAAGACATGTTATTTATGAAGACCATTCGGCAAAAACGTTCAACCGTCCGCAGTGGAAAAAAAACTGCTTGCTGAACTAAAGAAGCATAAGAATAAAACCGATCTTCTGCTGTTTACAAAATGGGAACGCTTTGGCAGGAATGCATGAGATGTTTATCAAATGATTAATCTTCTTAATGGTTTAGGTATAGAACCCCAGGTAGTCGAGCAGCCGCTTGACTTGTCCATACCCGAAAACAAAATGATGCTCGCTATATATTTAGCTGCTCCTGAACTTCAAAATGACAGCGTGCCTAAACACATTTTACGGAATGAGACGCGCTAAAATAGAGGGTAGGGTTTTGGGTATAGCGCCATATGGCTATATAATCGAACAAAAGAAAATGGTTTCAAAAGGCAGATCAAAAAACTATCCATATTATCATTGTCATAATGGATGTCGAACAAGAATAAATGCATTATTCCTTAATGACTGCTATTATAACAAGCTTCGACAATTAATGCTCTCAAAGAATGCAGTTGAATTATTTAAAAAAGTTTTGGAAGACCAGAATATAAAAACACAGAAAGCAAGTTATTTATGCACTCAAAAGGTATTGGAGAGGAAGATAAATGAGGAGGAGTTGATCCTTTCTCAAGGCAGAAAATTATTTATAGCCGGAATATTAAAAATTGATGACTACAACGAATTAAGAAAAGAGAATCAAGTCAGTACCAAAAACCTTAAAAAGGAAGCGCGTGATATTGCTGTTAAATTAAAAGCTATTGATAGAAAAAATCAAATAGAAGAAAAAACATTAGTTGAAATATTTCAAAGATTTTCTGAGTTTGAGACTTCAGATAAAAGACATCTTGTGAATCTTATTCCGCCGACTGATATTGATTTTAAAACAGGAGATCTATCTTTAGATTTAAATCAAGCATTTTTAAAAATACTATCAAAAAAAAGAAACCGAAAAACCAATAGAAAAAATGAATTTCATTGAGAAGAATGTTTCAGTAGAAAAAGCCGTTATTATTCTTTCCAAAAACGGTATTCAGGTAGATGAGAAAGAAGCTAAAATTATTTTGGAATTACTGTATTTAGTATCAAAAAATTACGATAAACCAAAAGAGAAAAAAATCCTATATCCTTAACGGGATTTCGAACCATCGTTCAGCTTCGATTAATTCTCTGATAGCGCCACTTTAAGACTGTTTGTTTCAAACAGACTAAGAATTTCTTGTGAAAAAATCGAACCACAAATATTAGGCTGTGAAGGCTTGAAAAATCTATATGTTTGTACATAAAAAAAGAGACAACTATTTGCTAGTTGTCTCCTTAAGTGACCTGTAAAGTACAGATTACAAACCATTTTATGGAGGATTTGAAGAGATTGTCTTACTGGAAGTAGAGGCTGTCTTTCATTGGATTTATAAATTTGGTTTAGATGTCCTGCTTGGGATTGATATGAAAAATTCTAAAAACCATATTGGTTAATGATAGTAAACTGATATACAATTCTATAAATATTAATTTGGATTGGAGAATATTTTACGCTAAAAGGTAGATTACATTTATTGATAATACAAATAAAAAATGGCACCAATGACTTTAATTGGCGCTATTTGGCTGTGTGGTGACAGGGAAAGGAAAAATTTCAATATAGATGATTTGAAGAAATTTGCTTACTGTATAGTCTGTTTTCCATTGGCTTTGTAAATTTGGTTTAGCTGTCCTGTTGTGGATTAGATAAAATTTATGATTATTTGCTATTGTTGTTTCATAGAAGCTAAAAATTGTTTTGTTTTTGGATAGCAGTAAAACGATACAGCACCAGCTTTCATTTAAAAATAATTTTCTTCGATACTATTTGTATACTTTAAGACACCGCAGACTTCCTTTAAAAAGATTTAACAGACCACGAATTAATCCATACAATATGTACCTAAAATTTGCTGCATCCTAATCCTTTAGATGAGTGATTGCATTTTGAAAGGTTTAATTAAAATATTGATATCAAATTGCTATCACGATAATAAAATCGTATTTAAGAGCAGTTAAAAATATCATATTCAAATAAATATGCCTGTTTTTTTGCCTTACAGGTAGTTCTTGCAACATTTGACCCCGCTTTTGGATACAAATGCATACATCTGCTCGTTACAGTTTATTGTTAATTTGTTCCCAATGAAATCAAAATGTAATGCTAAAAATCAATACCAGATTTCGGCATTTTGCTGCTAAGCAGCTAAAACTTATCTAACCAAAAAACCAATTAATTATGAATGAAAAAAGGGTAATTCAATGTATTGCCAAGGTTTTTAAAAACCTTATAAGCAGTTTTGCATGTATTGCAGTGTTATGTTCTGCTCAAATGCTGTTTGCTCAAAACTTAGATGGCAAAGCTAATGGTATCATAATGGAAGATACCAAAAACCAGCCGCTGTTTGGCGTCAGTATAACCGTCAAAGGAACCAAAACAGGAGTAACCACAGATGTAGACGGATCATTTTCTATTGAAGCTAAGAATGGTGATGTACTTGTTGTGAGTTATTTAGGGTATGTGAGCCAAGAGGTAAAGGCTGCAAAAGATTTAAAAATCAGACTTAAGGAAGATTTAAAAGCATTAAACGAAGTGGTTGTTATTGGTTACGGGAAATCCAAAAGAAAAGATCTTACAGGAGCAATATCGTCAGTTTCTGGTGAAGAACTTATGAGGACGCGTCCTACAACAATTGACCAGGCTCTTCAGGGTAAGGTTGCGGGTGTAGTGGTACAGCAGACATCGGGTCAGCCCGGTGGAGGTGCCAATATTCAAATTCGAGGTTTGTCCTCTTTTGGAAGCAGCTCCCCATTGTATGTTATAGATGGAGTTATTATTGGCCAGAGTTATGACAGCGGAAATGGTACAAATCCACTTGCCACAATAAATCCTTCAGATATCCAGTCTATTGATGTTTTAAAAGACGCATCAGCAACAGCAATTTATGGCTCGCAGGCTACCAATGGTGTTATTGTTATTACTACTAAACGAGGAAGGGAAGGAGCTCCGAAGATTACCTATGAATTCACCACTGGATTTCAGGAAATTATTAAGCAGTACCCAACCATGGATTTAAGAGAGTATGCGAAGTTTATCAATGACAGGGCGGCTGTGTGGGGCTTTGATGAAAGGCCTGAATTTGCAAATCCCCAATATTTAGGAGAAGGAACCAATTGGCAGAATGAATTATTCAGAAGCGCTCCGGTAAAAAGCCACTCGCTGAGTTTAAGTGGTGGGAACGACAAGACCCAGTACTTACTGTCAGGATCTTATTTTAATCAGGAAGGTATTGCCTTAGGATCTGAGTTCACGAGAATGTCTGTACGGTTAAATCTGGATAATAAAACAACAGACTGGTTAAAGATCGGAACCAGTTTACAGCTAACACATATTGACGAAAATGTGAATTCAACAGGATCAAGTGTTATTTACGAAGCATTAAGTCAGACTCCTGATATCCCGGTAAGAAATCCTGATGGTAGTTTTGCGGGAGAGCAAAGCAGTGAAGGATGGATTGCCAAACGCGTTAATCCATTTGCTCTTGCGCTTATCAATAAAAACAACCCAAAGAGAAATCAGTTGTTTGCAAATTTTTATGCCGATATCGCTTTTACAAAAAATCTTTCTTTTCGAAATGAGTTGTCTGGAAATTTTTCCTTTAGGACAGAAGACAGGTTTAATCCCACTTATAAATTTGGGCTGGCTGAAAAGGTTGATAATGATGCATTCTACTCATACAGTCAGGATTATTTCACCACCTTTAGAAGTTTCTTTACCTATGCAAAGAACTTTAATAGCAAATATGATATTAATGTTCTGGCAGGTCACGAATCACAAGTCTCTCAATTCGAAAATGTTTCGGCAGGAAGAAAAAATTTCATTTCAGATAATGTAACAAATATAGGAAGTGGTGATATCCAGACAGCAACGAACGGCGGAACAAAAGGAGAAAATGCACAGGAGTCCTATTTTGGGCGTCTTAATTTTATCTACAATGACAAGTATTTATTTACGGCTAATGTTCGTACAGACGGTTCGTCTAAGTTTGCACCTGGAAACCGCTGGGTAACTACCTACTCGGGAGCATTGGCGTGGAAGTTAAATAATGAGAAATTTTTAAAAGGTTCAAAAATCGTAAATGAATTAAAATTAAGAACAGGCTATGGTTTAACGAACAATCAAAACGTTAGGGACAACGCTTACCTGACAACTCTTGGTTCTGTTTCAACAGGTTTGTCCGGTGCCTCACAAATTACTCTCAATCTTGGAAATCCAAATGTTGAATGGGAAAAAACAGCATACGGCAATGTAGGTCTTGATGGAGCACTTTTTGGATGGAAACTTAATTTTTCTGTTGATGTATACAATCGTCTTACAGATGGACTTTTATTGCAGATTCCATTACCTGCTTATGCCGGAATATCACCGGAATATTCTCCAGGTGTAATTAACTCGCCATATGTTAATATTGGATCGGTTAGAAACCGTGGAATTGATCTTCACATCAATTCCAGAAATATGACTGGAGATTTTACCTGGAGTACAGATTTTACTTTATCCCATAACAAAAATAAAGTTTTAAAATTAAATACAGACGGAGCTTCTCTGCCTGGAAGATATAATAATGAGATAGTTTCCCAGACCGTTGTTGGAGGATCTATTGGTGATTTTTATGGTTATAAAGTAGACGGAGTATTTGCTACGGCAAGCGACTTCCAAACTCATGCGCTGCCGACTAATTCTGATGGCACTGTACTTCCAATTACACCCAATTCTGGTGGTGTGTGGTATGGCGATCTGAAGTTTAAAGATCTAAACGGAGATGGAGTGATCACGGAAAAAGACAGAACATATTTGGGTTCTCCAATTCCTGATTTTCAGTTTGGACTTGGTAATACCTTCACCTATAAAGGTTTTGATCTAAACATTTTCTTCAGTGCCAATCTTGGCAATGAAGTCGTAAATGCAATGAGGATAAATGGAGAAAATCCTCTTACGAATAATGGTTATTTGAAATCATTAAAAAATCACGCTGAGTTGGCTTTGATAGATCCAAACGGCTCTGCTTCAGATGTCAATAACGTATATGTGACCAATCCAGAAACCAACATTGTCGGATTTAAAAATAATGATAGTAACCGAAACAATCGTTTCTCTGATAAATATGTCGAAAATGGTTCATTCTTAAGATGTAAAAACATGACTTTAGGCTATACATTTCCAAGTGAGCTGATTCAAAAAGCGTACATAAATTCTTTACGTATTTATTTCAACGTCAGCAATCCCTTCCTTATAACAAATTACAAAGGAATGGATCCTGAAGTTGGCTCGTGGAATCCACTGCAGGCTGGAATTGATAGTGGATTTTATCCGCAGCCTCGAACATTTACTTTAGGGATTAACGTAGGACTAACTAAATAAAAATCAAAACTTATACAAATATGAATTCAATTTATAAAAAATGTATGCTGACGTTTTTAGGAATCCTGACTTTGACCGGCTGTCAGGATGATTTTCTAGATCGTCCCTCAAAGTCAGAGATTAATACAGAGAATTTTTATCAGAATAGAAAAGAACTAAGGCTGGCTACAGCAGCGCTATATGGTGGTAAAGTCTGGGCACAATGGAATAATACAGCTTACCTGCCACTGGGAGATATTTTAAGTGGGAACTTTGTGCTGCAATACCAAGGAGCTGATCTTGTACAGCTAAACACTTTTACACTTTCAGGATCAAACGCCCGATTGACAGCAGGCTGGGGCGCACTGTATATTATAATCGCACATTGTAATACTACCATAAAGGCTATTACCGAAAAGACTCCGGCATCAGTTGCTGTGAAAGATAAAAATGCTGCGATAGCAGAAGCAAGGTTCATACGTGCAATGGCGTATTACCACCTTGCAATGTTATGGGGCGAGGTACCTATTATAGAAGACAATTCTAAGCTAATACAATCTCCTTTAATAAATAAGAATAAAACAGCCGATGTCTATCGCTTTATTTCTGAAGATTTGATTTTTGCAGCAGAGAATCTTCCGTCAACCGATGAAAAAGGACGTGTGACAACCTGGTCGGCAAAAGGTATGCTGAGCAAGGTTTACTTAACCATGTCTGGCTTAGGACAATCTGGAGGTACAAGGAACCAGGAGTATTTAGATAAGGCTAAAACGTATGCAAAAGATGTAATTGAAAACAGCGGATTGACTTTACTCCCAAACTATGCTAATCTTTTCAAAACTCAGTTTAACGATAATCAGGAGTCCTTATTTGCATTGCAGTGGTCTGCCACTACCGGCTGGATGGAAGGCAATCACCTGCTTACCTATTCTCCAAGTGTTGATATTAATCCGCAGAAAGGTGGAGCTTGGGGATCTCCCGGCACCAGCTACGATTTGTATTTAGCTTTCACAGAGCAGGATTCCATTAGACGTAAAGCAACTTTTATGCTTACAGGCGATCATTATCCAGAGTTAAATGCAGCTGGCGGCGGTTACACCGCAACTGCGCCGGGACTGAAAAAACACATTATTGGTAATGAGGCAGATAACAATAGTCCTGCAATGTCTTACATAGGATCAATAGAACATAATGCGTTACTACGATTAGCAGATGTTTATTTGGTTTACGCTGAGGCTATTCTGGGCAATAATAGCTCGACATCTGATCCAAGTGCGTTACTTTATTTTAATAAAGTCAGAGAGCGTGCAGGTGTCACTACGGTAACCTCAATTAATGCAGATGATATTCTTAAAGAAAGAAGGGTAGAATTTGGTGCAGAAGGACAGTACTGGTTTGATCTGGTAAGACTTTCCTATTACAATCCTCAAAAAGCGGTAGATCTTCTGAGCAACCAAAGAAGGGTACTATTTGATTATGATGCGACTTCTAAACAGGCTACACCAAAAGATCCTATCGCTCCGATTTCACCAGCTACCTTTGCGACTTTTACCCTGCAGCTTCCTGATTCGGAAGTGGTGGCAAATCCGAAGTTGAACGAGCCGTCGGTACCTTATTATTAATGAAATTATAATATTCTAAATATGAAAAAAATATTAAATACAGCCGTTGGTCATCTGCTTTTTTTAAGTTTAATGATCATTGTAATTACCTTAGCTTCCTGTTCCAATGAAGATTCAGGTGCATCTCCCGTCATTACTGAGGTTAGAAATTATGCTGCAGCTCCCAATGATACTATTGTAGACAAACTGGTTCCAGGGCAATGGGTAGTTTTGAAAGGATCTTATTTAAAAAATACGGTTAAAATCTCCTTTAACGGTGTTGCCGCCGATTTTGATAGTGGTCTGTTCTCAGACACATATGCTGTTGTGCAGATTCCTGCCGTTATACCATTTCCATCAGTTGCTGAAAATGAATTAAATACAATTGAGGTTGTGAATTCAAACGGTTCTACTGTTTTTGAAATTGTCATTGTAGCTGGCCCCCCATCTCTTACTGGTATTTCAAATGAGAACCCAATTGCAGGAGAGGAAGTTACAATACAGGGAACTAACTTATTTCTGATCAAAGAATTATATTTTGCAGGTACGCAGATTACAGCATACACCGGCTCTGACGATGGAACAGCGATTAATTTTTTGATGCCTGCAGTGACAACTACTGGACCTTTGAAAATAAACACGGCATCAGGAGTAATTCTCACGCCCTTTGAGGTCAACAACACATCAGCCGGAGTAATCTCTAATGCTGATGCTATTTTTAATTGGGATTACTGGGGAGGAGCGCAAGTAGTTAAAGGCGAAGGAAACCCTGATTTTCCCGGAGGAAATGCCAGTAATTTCTTTGTGATGAATTTTGCTTCGGTATCCGCTGGAGACGGAAAGCCATGGAGCCATGCATTACGTATTGGACAGACCCAGTGGGTTCCTTCCGGAAATCTCTCAGACCCGGTTGAAAATTGGGCATTAAAATTTGAAATAAATGTTCCGGAATCTTGGCTGGGAGGTTCACTGATGGTAGCTACTTCGACAGGAAACTATCTGGCTAGATACGAGCCTTGGCAAGGTCTTGCAGCGGGTTTTAAAACAACCGGATGGCAGACAGTAACAATTCCTTTCGCGCAGTTCCGCGGAGGAGGCAGCGGAAAAGGGGAAATGGTGAAAACAATCAACGATCTGGCTGGATCAAATGGCATATCGAGCTGTCAGATATATTTACATAATTATGGTACAGCTCCTGTAGCTTTTAAAGCTGCCTTTGATAATATAAGAGTAGTGAAAATCATTGATAAATCAATAAAATAAAATCAAAACCTGCGGCTATCTGTACATCCTGATTTGTGCGCAGGTCTTAAAAAAAAGAATTATGAAATTTAGACAACTATTAAAACCAGTACTGCTAATGCTGGTGACCGCATCTATGGCTTTTTGTTCAAATGGAGACCAAGAGCCGCTGCTGACAGTTTCGGCTCAAAACATCTCCTTTCTGCCCGAAGGAGGTACGTCAGAAGAAATTACCATCGACGCTAACAGTAAATGGAATATCACCAATGGTGCAGCTTCATGGCTGCAGCTCAGTAATGCTCAGGGAAATAGTGGAACCTCTGCAATAAAAATTTCAGCTTCAAGCAATGAAACCGGATTTACTCGTTCTGTTATATTGACTGTAGAAGCAGGTAATGGCCAAGCAAGACGAATCACTATTACGCAAACGGGAAATTTGTATCCAACATATAATCTAACTCCAAAGCCAGCCGATCCCACAGGAATGGGGACAGCAGTAGAACTGGCTGCCAAATTTAAACTGGGATGGAACATCGGTAATACATTTGAAGCGCCGGGTGGTGAAACCGGCTGGGGTAGTCCACTCATTACAGAAGACTATGTAAAAGCTGTAAAGCAATTGGGTTTCTCTGCTATCCGTATACCTTGCTCTTGGAATTTCCACCTTGATAACGAAGCTACTGCACGTATTGATCAGAATTGGATGAAAAGAGTAAAAGAGGTAGTGGGTTATTGTGTGAATAATAACATGTATGTGATGCTTAACATTCACTGGGACGGCGGATGGCTGGAAAAAAACATCACTAAAGCAAAGCAGGATGCTGTAAATGCTAAACAAAAAGCATTATGGGAGCAAATTGCCACCGCTATGCGTGATTTTGACGAGCATCTGATGTTTGCCAGCGCTAATGAACCTGATGCTAAGAATGCTGAAGAGATGGCCGTCTTAGCTTCATACCATCAAACTTTCGTTAAAGCTGTTCGTTCTACAGGTGGAAAAAACAGTCACCGTGTTCTTATCGTTCAGGGGCCGCAAACAAATCCGGGATTGACATTTGACCTGATGAATACGCTTCCTACAGATCAGGTGCCGAATCGCCTCATGGTTGAAGTACATAACTATACACCATCACAATTTTGTATCGGTAATAAAGATGAGAGTTGGGGTAAATTGATTTACTACTGGGGTAAAGGCCATCATTCAACCATTGAACCTGAGCGTAATGCTACATATGGAGAAGAGGACGAGATAATTGCTGATTACAACAAGATGAAAACTAAATTTATTGATAAAGGGATACCGGTTATAATGGGGGAGTATGGCGCTTACAGACGTAGTGATCCTGCTTATCTTCCCAAAGATTTGACTATGCATAACGCCTCGGTGGACTATTGGATAAACTTTACAACCAAAGAAGCATTAGCGCGTGGTATTAAACCTTTTTGGTGGGATATAGGAACAGCTGTAGACAGGAGTAATTTTACTGTAAAAGATCAACGTACTATAGATGCTATTAAAGCAGGGGCTAACTAAAATTTAAGATATCCCTTTCAAAGTTTTTTTTCAGGATTAGGCATTTATTTGCCATTGCTGGAAAAAATGATCTCATGTTAGGAATAAAATGGGCATTGTGCAAACATGCCCATTACATTTGGATTAGATAATAGCTAGCCAAAAAAATTACCTCTTTTTTAAATTACACTTATTGCTTCTTTAAATAAAAAAGATTTCACCATACATTCTGGAAAGAAGGAAATTTTTGCTTTTACATTATCTGGCTCAGAGATGGATATAAATCCTGACAGCCTCAATTAAGCTTCACCCAAAAAAATAAACTCAAAATTCCAGGAACACCTTAAGTGTGTATGAATAGATAGTAAGGATAATTATAATTTAAACTTTTAAAAAACAAATCAAGATGAAAAAAGCTTACTTGTTATGTGTATTTATTTTATCAGTTTTCGTTTCCCAAGCCCAGAGCGTTTGGAAAAATGTTCAGATTGGAGGCGCTGGTTTTGTAACCGGTATTATTCAAAGTAAAACAGATGCCAGTTTAAAATACGCCCGTACAGATGTGGGAGGAGCTTATCGATGGGATGCCTCCAGCAGCAGATGGATACCCTTGCTGGACTGGACCAGTGTAGACCAGCTGGGGTATCAGGGCGTGGAATCGCTGGCAATTGACCCTCAGAATAATAATGTGGTTTATATGCTGGTAGGGACCGATTATTTCAATGGTCAGAAAACAGCCATTTTAAAATCAACCGACAGAGGTGCCAATTTTACTGAAACTATAGTAACCTCACAATTTAAGGCACATGGGAACGGTATGGGAAGATCTAACGGCGAGCGGTTGGCGGTAGATCCCAACAATTCTAATGTGCTTTTTTGCGGAAGCAGACGTGACGGATTGTTTAAAAGTACTAATGGCGGTTCAAATTGGTCTAAGGTATCGTCATTTCCAGTTACGACAACAGCAAATGATAACGGAATCTGTTTTGTAATCTTTGATTCTGCATCAGCTTCCGGAGGCAGCACTCAGACTATTTATGCTGGTGTTTCCCGAACCGGGGCAACCAATCTTTATAAAAGTACCGATGCTGGAAATACGTGGAATGCCGTTTCGGGAGCCACAGTACATTATATGCCTCAGCGAGCAGTATTGGATTCCAACAGGGCTTTACTAATCACTTATGCTGATAAAGAAGGGCCTTGGAACCCTTCTTCAGGACAGATTTGGAAGCTTTCTACTACGGGTTCTTTAACTAATATAACTCCATCAGGTTTTTCAGGGCCTTTTGGCGGAATCGATGTTGACCCTTCCAATTCGCAGCGCCTGATTGCCTCATCGATGAATACTTATATGGCGCAGTATACCAATGCACAGGGTAATATAATTTATGCAGATCGCTTCTTTTTAAGTACAGATGGCGGTGCGTCATGGAGAGACCTGGTTGGAAATTCAGGAATCAATGTCTTAGACAATGGCTGTACTTGGATTTCAGGATCTTCAGCATCCATTCACTGGACTGGGGACATCAAGTTTAATCCGTTTAATACCAATAAGGCCAGCGTAATATCTGGAAACGGTATTTTTACCTGTGATGATCTTAATGCATCAAAAACCTCGTGGAAGTTTGATGCTATTGGACTTGAAGAGAGCGTACCACTAGGTTTAATCAGCATTCCCGGGGGACCTTTAATGAGTGTTATTGGAGATTATGATGGATTTAAGCATACTGATGTTAAGGTATATGCCCCACAATATAAGCCTGCAATGGGAACCACATCTGGACTGGCCTATGCATCAGGAAATACCAATAAGATTGTAAGACTTGGAGAGTATCTGTACTATTCCAACAATCAAGGAACTGATTGGATAAAGACAACTGCAAACTTAGCAGGACCACGCGGAACGGTGGCACTTTCGTATGATGGCGCAACGATTCTGCATGTTCCAGAATCTTCCAGTGCTATGTACCGTTCTACCAATAATGGAGCCAGCTGGACGACCGTAACAGGAATTAATTTCAATACGGTTGCCATATCTGATGCTGTTACGAACAATAAATTTTATGCCTACAACAGAAGTAACGGAGATTTAAAAGCAAGTACAGACGGAGGTGCTTCTTTCAACACGGTTTCCAATGTTGGAGCGGGGGGATCCAGCCTTATTAGAACAGTTCCTGGGTATGCTGGTCACTTGTGGATCGCTAAGAATTCCGGCGGACTAATAAGGTCAGTTGATGGCGGAGCCAATTTTACTGCACCTTCAACAGCGGTAAGCAATGCTTCGGCAGTTGGAATCGGTAAAGCGAAGGCTGGCGCTTCTTATCCAACTATTTATATCTGGGGTACCGTAAGCGGTGTTACGGGAGTTTTCCGTTCGGTGGACCAAGGCAGCAATTGGACTCGCGTTAACGATGATGCACATGAGTATGGAGGTACAGGAAACGGAAACTTCGTAATGGGAGACATGAATACCTACGGACGCGTTTATATGAGTACTGTTGGAAGAGGTCTTGTTTATGGTGACGATCTTGCTGAAACTGCAGCTTATTACACCATTTCAAATAGAAGCACCGGACTGCTAATAGACGGAATGAGCAGAACTACAAATGGAAGTAACGCAGGACAATGGAACTACAGCGGAAGCAGTGCTCAGCAATGGGCTCTAGAGTATAATGGCAGCGAAGTTATGATTAAAAACAGAGCTACTGGATTGTATATAGACGGAATGAGCAGAACAGCAAATTCGTCAATCGCTGGACAATGGGCCTATAGTGGAAGTGAAGCGCAAAAATGGATGCAAGAAGACGCTGGTTCGGGTTATTTCAAGTTTAAAAATAAAGCAACTGGAATATACTTGGATGGTTTAGGAAATACAACTAACGGAGCAGATCTAAGCCAGTGGAGTCTCAGCTCAAGCAATAACCAGCAATGGTCTCTAACAGCGATATCGAGCGCAACTTTGAGATTAGGCGCTGATACAGAAAGCTTACAAGAGCAGAAATTTATTGTAATTTGTTCTCCAAATCCATTTACAAGCAGTTTTAAAATCGAAATAAATGATTATACTGAACCGATAAGCGTGCGAATTTTTGATCTTAATGGAAAAAATGTGGAGTCTGCGCAAGTCAAAGACCAAAGCCAGTTATCAATGGGAAACACACTGCAGTCGGGATTGTATATTGTAAAAGTGGAAGGAACTGGAGGTAATCTTCTCCAATCATTTAAAATGATTAAAAAAAATTAGATAAAATAAAAAAGTCCTAACAGCGAAATAATTTCTGTTAGGACTTTGATATTAAAGATTATGTACCTGTATCAGCACATTCATCTGTAAATAAGAAAGCCAATAATTTTTACCCTAAAAGCCAAAAAGAAAATTTAAAAACACGTTAGCGCAAGGCTAACAAAAAATAAGAATCAAAATGTATAAAAAGAATAAGAGAAACCAATTATTTATAGCTTTATGTATCCTCTGCGCCAGTTTTCTGCAGGCACAGCAAAAATACCAGTCACCGGTTACAGAGAAAACTGAAAAGGTCGCTTTAGGAAAATTTAAACCAACTTGGGAATCTCTCCAGCAGTATAAAACTCCTGAATGGTTTCGAAATGCTAAGTTTGGAATCTGGGCGCATTGGGGACCACAATGCCAGCCGGAGCAGGGAGACTGGTATGGCCGATTTATGTATGATGAAGGCGGAGCACAGTACAAATGGCATGTAGAACATTACGGACACCCATCTAAAGCAGGGTTTAAGGAGGTTATTAAAGATTGGAAGGCTGAAAACTGGAATCCCGAAAAAATTGTTGCACTTTATAAACGAGTAGGAGCACAGTATTTTTTTGCCATGGCCAACCATCATGATAATCTGGATTTATGGAACAGCAAATACCAAGCGTGGAATTCTACAAAAGTTGGTCCTAAAAAAGATATTATTTCAGGCTGGGCTGCGGCGGCTAAAAAACAAGGATTACCATTTGGATTAAGTGTTCATGCGGCTCATGCCTGGACTTGGTTTGAAACTTCGCAGCGTTCAGATAAAAATGGACCTTATGCTGGAATTCCTTACGATGGGAAACTTACTAAAAAAGATGGTGCTGGCACTTGGTGGGAAGGGCTGGATCCGCAGGAGTTATATGCACAAAACCATTCTCTAAGCGCTGGAAGTGCTCAAAGTATTACCTCATTGTGGGGGCAGTGGAGTTGGGATAACGGAGCCTCTATTCCTTCTGTAGAATATTGCGAGAATTTCTATAACCGTACCATGGATTTAATCAATACCTACAAACCAGACCTTCTTTATTTTGATGATACGGGGCTTCCGCTTTATCCGGTAAGTGATGCAGGGTTGAAAATAGCGGCTCATTATTACAATACCAACATCGCAGCTCATGACAATAAACTTGAAGCCGTTTTATTTGGAAAAGTATTGACTCCAGAACAGAAAAAATGTATGGTTTGGGATGTTGAAAGAGGAGTGCCAGATCAGATTCAAAACCAAGCCTGGCAGACCTGCACATGTATTGGCGACTGGCATTACAGCAGGGCAATTTATGATGGAAATGGATATAAATCAGCCAAAACAGTCATTCAGATGCTTATTGATATTGTCAGCAAAAACGGAAATCTATTGCTAAACATACCTGTACGCGGAGATGGTTCTATCGATGATAAAGAAATCGCAATTCTTGAAGATATAGCCAAATGGATGGATGTAAATAAAGAAAGTATTTTTGATACCCGTCCCTGGAAAGTTTTTGGCGAAGGACCGGCTGCAGACACAAGCAATCCGATAAAAGATGCAGGCTTTAACGAAGGCAAAACCAGCTTATCTCAGAAAGACATTCGTTTCAACCAGAAAAACAACCTGCTTTATGTTTCGGTAATGGGAGCGCCTCTAGAAGATGTTGTGGTAAAATCTCTAGGAAAATCAAAAGAAAGCAGAAAGATAAAAAGCATTAAACTGCTGGGAAGCACTGAAAAGATAACATGGAAACAAGATAATAATTCGCTGGTAATTGCAAAACCAAAATTTATTCCAAATAATATAGCAGTAGTTTTTAAGGTACAGTATGCAGATGCTGCCAAAAATAATTAGTATTAAATTGTCAGGCATTAAGGAACAGCTAAGTGTTAATAGGCAATCGTTCAAACTCATCAATATGATAAAAAAAATCTTTCTCATTGCCCTGTTTTTTGCGGTTAATCTTATAGATGCTCAGCAGGTAAATGACTGGGAGAATCCAGCTGTTAATGGCATCAATAAGGAAAAACCACATGCGTACGGTTTTCTTGCCGAGGAGAAAAAAAATAATCCAATGCTTTTGTCTCTTAATGGGTTGTGGAAATTTAACTGGTCGCCCAATCCACAGTCTCGACCGGCTGATTTTTACAGCAAAGATTTTTCTACTGATGCCTGGACTACTGTTTTAGTGCCTGGCAGCTGGGAATTGCAGGGATTTGGAACCCCTATTTACACCAATGTAGCCTATCCTTTTAAAAAAGACATTCCAAAAGTAAGCGGTGAACCTGATGAGAGTTTTACGACTTTTAAGGAAAGAAATCCCGTTGGTAGCTATACAACTAGCTTCAAGATTCCCGAGGACTGGAGTAATAAACAGATATTTATTAATTTCGGAGGAGTACAATCGGCAATGTATCTTTGGGTAAACGGACATAAAGTTGGCTATAGTGAAAATTCTATGTCGCCTGCCGAGTTTGACATTACGCCTTACATTGAAAAAGGAGACAATAAACTGGCCGTAGAAGTTTACAAATACTGCGATGGCAGTTATATGGAAGATCAGGATATCTGGCGTTTGGGCGGGATATTCAGAGATGTCGATTTGATTGCACGACCTAAGACCTTTATAGGAGACTATTTTGTAAAGGCAATTCCAGACAAATCATATTCAAAAGCAGCAGTTGTCATTGATGTCCGTCTGGATAACAGACACATGGAGAATACTTCGGGATTGAAAGTAGAGGCTATTATTAGCGGATATTCAAAACAAGGAGATTATATAGAGAAACAGTTTCAGGCAAATGTGCCAGTTTCATCATCCGATAAAGGAATCTTTACGATGAACTCCATACTAGATAATCCGAAGCTTTGGTCGGCAGAAACACCCGATTTGTACAAGCTTGTGCTGCAACTTAAAAACAAGAAAAATGAGATTGTAGACAAAGCCGAATGCTACTTTGGCGTTCGAAGCATTGAGGTGCGTGCAGACGTATTTTACATCAATGGCAAAGCAGTGAAATTGAAAGGCATTAACCGCCATGAAATGCATCCGCGCACCGGAAAATATATCAGCCGCCAATTCATGATACGCGATATGGAGCTGATGAAACAAGCTAACATCAATATGATACGCACCAGCCATTATCCTGATGATCCGTTGTTTTATGAACTTTGCGACAAATACGGTTTTTATGTAATGGACGAGGCCAATCAGGAATCTCATGCTTACGGTCTTAGCAATAAAGAGTTGGGCGAAGATCCGCTCTGGAAAAACACTCATATAGAACGTGCCACTTCGCTTGTTGGAAGAGACAAAAATCATGCGTGCGTGATCATCTGGTCTCTTGGCAATGAAGGCGGTAAAGGAGAAAATATGAAAGCAATGGCAGATATCATTCGCAAGCTCGATAAAACACGTCTGGTTTTTTCGGATACCCATAGAGAAATATCAGATCTCTATGATGATAGTTATTTGCATCCTGAGGATTTTAAGAAATTGGGCGAAAGGATAAAAGACAAACCCGTAATTATGCGCGAGTATGCCCATGTTATGGGAAATTCAGGCGGTAATTTGCAGGAATACTGGGATGTAATTTATGCAGATCCAAGCCTAAGCGGTGCTGCAATCTGGGAATGGGACGAACACGGACTGCCAAAAGCGAAAGATGGTTCTCCGTTTAAACTTACCCAGCATCCTGACGATTATACTTTAAAAGATAGCGAATTTTGGGCGTATGGCGGCGATTTTGGAGACAAACCCAACGATGGCAATTTTGTTATGAGAGGGCTGGTTTCTTCTGATCGAAAACCATATCCACATTATTATGAGGTGCAGAAAGTTTATCAGCCTGTCGTTTTCCAAATGCAGGATGAAAAGAAAACAAGTATTAAAGTCACGAATCGTTTTGATTTTCTGCCGCTTCAAAATTTCGATATTGAATATGAATATGTTTGCGAAGGAAAATCTTTGCAGAAAGGCCTTCTGAACTTCGGTTCTGTTTTGCCAGGCGCTTCTGCTGTTATTGATCTTCCACATCTTCAGAACGAACAGAAAACCTGTTCTGAAATCTGCCTCAATATTTATGTAAGGCTTAAAGAGGCTGCACTTTGGGCAGAAACAGGCTATTGCATCGCTCGTGAGCAGTTTATAGTAAAACCCTACGAGTGGAAAAAAAGCATTTCTGGAGCAAAGACAGTAAAAGTAAAGGAAACACCTGCTGTTATTGAGCTTAAAACGGATGAAATGAATTTTGTTTTCAATAAAACCAATGGTGACTTAACAAGCTGGAAGATTAAAGATCAAGAGCTTTTAATAGGAGCTCTGGAACCTTATTTTTGGAAAACGCCAAATGACAACCAGAAGCAGAGCGGTTATGCAAAAGAATTCTCCAAATGGAAAAACGCGACAGCCGATAGAGTGGTTAAAAAGGTTGCTATAACCAGACAAGATACCTTAACTACGGTAAAGTTTGATATTAATTTCCCTCGTATTGGAGCCAATTATACGCTAGAATATCAGCTAAATGGAAATGGAAAATTAGGCACAAAAGTTTTTTATACGCCATTAAACGATACAATCGGACAAATTCCTAAATTTGGAATGAGACTGCGCATTCCAAAAAATTATAATACTGTAGACTGGTATGGCCGAGGCCCTTACGAGAATTATCCAGACCGAAAAACTGCTTCTCTGTTAGGAGCATATCACAAAGAGCTGGAACATTTTATTGTTCCGTATCCAGCTCCGCAAGATAATGCAAACCGCAGTGATGTACGCTGGATTTCGCTTGAATCGCTAAACGGAAATAGTATCAAAGTAATGGGATTGCAGCCGCTGAATTTCCGCGCTTGGCCTTATACAGAAGATGATTTGGAAAATGCCAGACACGATTATCAGCTGGTTAGACGCGATTTTATCAACCTTAATATTGATCTAAATATCCATGGTGTTGGAGGTGATGATTCTTGGGGAGCAAAAACTATGGAAAAATATACTAATTCTGGCAATAAGCCCTATGAGTTTGGATTTACTTTAGAATATCTTCAAAAGCAGTAACATCCTGTTTGTATTATTTTAGAACAGCATAAAATCAAATAACAAAAATGAATAATTCAATTCTGCATCACATACACTATTTAAAGAAAAGCATGCTATTTTTATGCCTGCTGTTTCTAAATTTTTTATCTCTGCATGCACAGGAAAACGTAAAGAGAAAACAGCTTTTTGACAATGATTGGAGATTTTTTTTAGGAGAGTCAAGTCAAGCTTCATCCGATAATTTCAATGATAGAGACTGGCGACACTTGGATCTGCCTCATGATTGGAGTATCGAAGGCAAAGTTCATCCAAAGAATCCTACTGGAGCAGGAGGAGGATATTTTCCAGCAGGAGTGGCTTGGTACCGAAAGACTTTTACGGTGCCAGATAACTGGAAGACCAAAAAAACAGCGATTTATTTTGAAGGGGTTTATATGAATTCTCAAGTGTTTATTAATGGAAAATCGCTTGGAGTTTATCCTTACGGATATTCCTCTTTCAGCTACGATCTTTCTCCGTATCTCAAATATGGAGAACAGAATGTGATTGCTGTGCGAGTAGACAATTCACAGCAGATGAACAGCCGTTGGTATAGCGGATCGGGAATCTACAGACATGTCTGGCTAATTCAGACCAACCCAGTTCATATAGCGCAATGGGGAACAGGAATCAGTACTTTCGAGATTTCTCCCAAAAAAGCAACAGTTCGTGTGGAAACAAAATTGATGAATGAAACCGAATCGCTGCAGGAAATTACCGTTACAGCATTCATCCAAAATCCGAATTCCAATACCGCAGGGCGTCATGAAACAAAAGTGATGCTTTCTCCAAAGAGCGAAAAAGTAGTGACCCAGCTTATTAAAGTAAGCAATCCAGCACTTTGGAGTCCGCAGCAGCCTTCCTTATATAAAGCTTTAGTACAGGTTTCAAAACAAAAGGAAAGGTTAGACGAGAGCGATACTAATTTTGGTATCCGTTCCCTTGCATTTACGGCAGAAAACGGATTTCAGCTCAACGGAAAAACAATCAAGCTTAACGGAGGGTGCGTACATCACGACAACGGTTCTCTGGGCGTTGCTGCTTTTGACCGAGCAGAACAGCGCAAAGTGGAGCTTTTAAAAGCCAGCGGATTCAATGCTGTACGAACTTCTCATAATCCTCCTTCAGAAGCTTTCTTAGATGCTTGCGACCGATTAGGTCTGCTGGTTATGGATGAATCTTTTGACTGCTGGAAGGTTGGGAAGAATAAATATGACTATTCAAACTATTTCAATGCCTGGTGGAAACGTGATCTGCAGGCCATGGTGCTGCGCGATCGCAATCATCCCAGCATTTTTATGTGGAGCATTGGAAATGAAATACCTGAAAGAGAAGATCCTGATGCAGTAAATACAGCCAAAATGCTTTCTGAAGAAATAAAGAAAATCGATACAAGTCGTCCGATAACATCTGCTATTGTTAATGGCGGTAAAAATTGGGATATATTTGATCCTCTGATGGCTCAGCATGATGTTGCGGGATACAACTACAACTTAGATAAAGCGCCGCAAGATCATATAAGAGTGCCTTCCCGTATTATAGTCCAGACAGAATCGTATCCTAAAGATGCTTTTAAAAACTGGGAATTAGTACAGAAAAACAATTATATCATTGGAGATTTTGTATGGACAGCCATGGATTATCTGGGAGAATCTGGAATAGGACGTTCCTATTATTCAGGAGAAGTGCCTGGAGAACATTGGGAAAATGATTTTTTCCCATGGCATGGCGCTTACTGCGGGGATATAGACCTTATTGGATGGAGAAAACCTATTGCGCATTATAGAGGCATGCTTTATAACGATAAAGAAAAACTCTATATGGCAATTCGAGAACCTGCACCAGAACCTCTGGAAATCAAGCAAACGTGGTGGTCGGTATATCCTACCTGGGAAAGCTGGACATGGACTGAATATACTGGGAAAAATGTTGAGGTTGAAGTGTATTCCAAATATCCAAAGGTTAGACTGTATCTTAATGACCAGCTTTTAGGAGAGAAGGAAACAGGAGATCAGCAAGAATTTAAAGCGGTTTTTACCGTACCTTATGCATCAGGCACCTTAAGAGCGGTTGGCGCAGCAAATGGCAAAGAACAGGAGTCCGTTACGCTGAAGACAGCAGGTGAGGCGGTGCAGATTAAATTGGCAGCCGACCGAAAAGAGATGAAAGCCAATGGACAAGATTTAACTTATATTGCAGTTGAACTAAGGGATCAAGAAGGGGTTCTGAATCCTAATGCAGATAAACGCCTTACTTTTAAAATTGAAGGACCTGGAACTATCCAAGGTGTCGATAATGCCAACCTAAAGGATTTTGAACCCTATCAATCTCTTACTCGAAAAGCTTGGCACGGAAGGGCTCTGGCAATTGTAAGAAGTACACACGAGAAAGGAGAAATCAAAGTAACGGTTTCTGGAGCTGGATTACAACCGCAGAGTATTACTATCACATCAAATTAATTAAAAGAATATGACATTAACAGCAAGGCAAAGCCTTTTTTTAATACTCTTTTTATGTTCATTCTGTATAAACGCACAGAATATCAGTTCTCCTGATGGACGCATACAAGTTATTTTAAACCTGCCAGATAAAAACAAGCCTGATGGTGTTTCTTATAAAGTTTTATACCAAAGTGACAAGACCCTTTCTGAAGTGGTAAGCGAATCAAAATTAGGTATAACACGAGAAGATCAGCAGTTTGTGGGGAATCTTTTATCAGTTGGACAATCCGAATCTGTTTCGGTGAAAGATACGTACGAGATGGTTTGCGGCAAACGGAAGCATTGCGAAAATACAGCGATTGAAAAAACATTTCATTTTAAAAACACGAACAATCAGATTTTAGATATCATTTTCAGGGTTTATAACAATGGAGTGGCCTTTCGTTATGTATTTCCTGATGCTTCCGACTCTAAACTTAGTATTACTGGAGAAGCTACAACATACAGCCTGCCGAAAAAAGCAGACCGATGGATGCAGCCGTACGACCCTTCTTACGAAAGATTTTTCCCGTATAGCACAGGCGAAACAACGGCAGATAAGGTACAGCAATATGGATTTCCAGCATTGTATAAACTTCAAGACCAGCTAGTATGGGCACTAGTTTCTGAAGCTGATATCAGCGAGGATAACTGCGCGGCCAGATTAACGAGCACTTCTAATGCTGATGAATATCAAATTGCATATCCGTCTGCGGCTCAGTCAAAACAGCCATGGCACTCTCAATGGCATACCGTAATAATAGGAAAACTTTCAGATATTGTGGGATCTACTCTTATTACAGATGTTAGCACACCTAGTCGTTTGAAAGATACGCAATGGATTAAGCCCGGTGCAGTTTCATGGATCTACTGGGCAAGCAACCATGGCTCTAAAGATTACAAAATTGTGACTGATTATATTAATTTAGCTGTTGAAATGAGCTGGCCGTACGTGCTTATTGACTGGGAATGGGATATAATGACAAATGGCGGTAACATTATTGATGCGGTAAACTATGCCAAAAGTAAATCAATAAAACCTATGATATGGTACAATTCTGGTACAAGCTGGATGGAACCTACTCCAAACGATCGTTTGCAGACGGCTGAAAAAAGAGCCAAGGAATTTTCGTGGCTCAATAAAATTGGCGTGTATGGCATAAAAGTCGATTTTTTTGCAGGCGACCAGCAAGATATGATGGAGTACTATATAGGCATATTAAAAGATGCGGCAAAATATCATTTAATGGTAAATTTTCATGGAGCTACTGTTCCTCGAGGCTGGGCTAGAACCTATCCCAATCTGATGTCAACCGAAGCTGTTTATGGAGCAGAATGGTACAACAATACGGCTGAACTTACAGATAAAGCGGCTGTTCACAATACGACACTCCCTTTTACTCGAAATGTAGTGGGCTCGATGGATTATACTCCTGTCACTTTTTCAAATTCTCAGCATTCGCATATTACTTCTTATGGCCACGAATTGGCTTTGGCAGTCGTTTTTGAATCAGGCCTGCAGCATTTTGCCGATAGGCCATCTGCATACAGATCGTTGGCCGAACCGGTCAAAGAATTTCTGAAAAAAGTGCCGGTAAGTTGGGATGATACGCAATTAATTGACGGCTATCCCGGAGAAAAAGTTATAATTGCCCGAAAAAAGGCAGATAAATGGTACATTGGAGGTTTAAACGGTAAAGATCAGGCTCAGACTTTAACTGTAACATTTGATTTTCTTAGCAAAGGAACTTATAATTTTGAGCTAATAAAAGACGGTAAAGACAATAAATCTTTTTCTTCTGAAACGATAAAAGTTAAAAAAGGCACCGTATTAAAAATTGAGTGCCTGCCAAGAGGAGGATTTACAGGCGTAATAAAATAGTTAGAATATTGACAATTAAAATGAAAAACATTTTGAAAACAAAAGGAATTAGAACCGCATTGCTTATTATGCTTATGGTAGCAGGTAAAACCTTCGGACAAAGTAAAACCATTAATCTGTGGGATAAGAAAGTGCCAGGCGCGATCGCTAATGCCGATTATAAAGAAACCAATTCAGATGATAGCTGGATGCAGCGTGTCACAAATCCGAGATTGGATGTGTATCCTGCTCCTGCAGAAAAAGCAACAGGGACGGCTGTTATTATCTGTCCTGGCGGAGGTTATTCTGGAATGGCTATCGGGCATGAGGGAAAACAGGTTGCAGAATGGCTCAATAGTATTGGCATTATGGCTTTTGTACTAAAATACAGATTACCAGATGCTGCTATAATGACTGATAAATCTGTTGGTCCTATGCAAGACGGACAGCGTGCCATACGTTTGGTTAGAATCAGGGCCAAAGAGTGGGGAATAGATCCTAAAAAAATCGGCATCATGGGGTTTTCTGCCGGTGGGCATTTGGCATCTACTCTTTCTACGCATTTTAATGCAAAAGTATATGAGAATGCAGATGCAACTAGTGCGCGTCCAGATTTTTCATTGCTGATATATCCTGTAATATCAATGCGTGAAGATATCACACATATGGGATCGAGAATTAATCTTTTGGGTGAAAAACCATCAGCGGATCAGGTTAATAATTTTTCAAACGAATTGCAAGTCAATAGTGAAACTCCGACAGCATTTTTAGTGCATTCCATGAATGATGATGCTGTACCAGTAAAAAACAGTATAGAATATGCTTTAGCGCTAAAGAAAAATAAAATTCCTTGCGAACTCCATATCTACGAAAAAGGAGGACATGGCTATGGACTTGGCAAATCTGGAAGCACAGAGTCTGATTGGAGTCTGGCATGCAGCAGATGGCTTAAAGCAAAAGGCTTGATTAATTAAAAGAAGAAATATTTAATTTCTCAGCCACTATCTGTTTTTGGAAGCAGATCTTTTTGGATAACCATATCAATTCATCTTTATATTGTCTAAAATATTGATCATTACAACAATTATTGCCCTTTTTTAATACAAAGCGTACCGTAGTTAGCTATTTTTTCTTGTCAAATTTGCCCGTTGAAAAAACTTTGAAACTATAATTCAAAGCACCAATATTAATGAGTGCAGCGAGATGTCAAAAACAGTTTTCCAAAAGTGATAACACTTAGGCGAACGTTTTTTAAGTTTTTTCAAGCGTACCAAAAAACATGTATTTACTAACAAGAATAACCACACATCAAATGAACAGGACGTTATTACAGGCAATTATTTTTATATTTTTATCGGCAAGCGGATCGGCGCAGGTACTTCATCTCAAATCTCCCAACGGAAAGATTGAGATGGATTTAGAAAACGGCACCAAAATCCGATGGTCTGTGAAACATAACAGTACGGAAGTCGTTGCTCCTTCTGCTATTTCATTAACCTTAGGCAGCGGAGAGGTTTTAGGAAACAATGCCAAAATTGCAAGCACTAAAAATTCGGCTTCTAACACTACTTTTGAAACGCCTGTTTATAAGAAGAAAATGGTTGTGGACCAGTACAATGAGCTGATTGTGAATTTTAAAGGAAATTTTGGTCTGATATTAAGGGCTTATAATGATGGTGTAGCGTATCGTTTTTTTACAAATAAGAATAAAAAAATTACTATTGTATCTGAAGAAGCCAGTTTTAACTTCAGTCAAGACCATAAAGCTTTTGTACCTTATGTTCGCGATTTAAGAGAAAAAGACATGTATACTTCTGCTTTCGAAGCACTTTATGATGAAATTCCGCTTTCTAAATTTGTAAGAGATTCATTGGCTATTTCTCCGCTTCTTGTTGATTTAGGAAATGGAAAAAAAGCAGCTATTGTAGAGGCTGAACTCCAAGATTATCCAGGTATGTTTTTAACACGCAATAATAAGGCACAATATGGTTTGAAGGGAATATTTGCCCATTACCCAAAAAAGGAGCGTTTAGGAGGCTATAATAAAATGAACTACATGGTCTCTGAGAGGGAGAACTACATTGCTGAAACAAATGGCAGTAGAAGTTTTCCTTGGAGAGCAATCATCATCAGCGAAAACGACACCGAGCTTTTGAATAATGATATGGTTCAAAAACTTTCTTCACCTTCACAAATTTCCGATATGAGTTGGATCAAACCCGGTAAAGTTGCTTGGGACTGGTGGAATGACTGGAATATATCGAATGTAGATTTTAAGGCTGGAATCAATACGCAGACTTATAAGTATTATATCGATTTTGCTTCTAAAAACAATATTGAGTATGTGGTGATAGACGAGGGATGGAGTGAAGAAACCGACATACTTAAAATTTCACCAGCTATGAACATTAAAGAACTTATCGAATACGGTAAGCAAAAAAATGTTGGAATCATCCTTTGGGCTTCATGGTATGCTATAAATCAGGTTTTAGATAATGCGTTTACCAAGTATTCGAATATGGGAGTGAAAGGCTTTAAAATAGATTTCATAGACCGCGATGATCAAAAAATGGTTAACTCGCTTTATAATATTGCTAAAAAGGCGGCTTCTTACAAACTTCTGATTGACTATCACGGAATGTATAAACCAACAGGTATTCAAAGAACCTATCCTAATATCGTAAATTTTGAAGGCGTTAAAGGATTGGAAAATGCCAAATGGACACCACATGATGACATGCCGCATTATGAAGCGAGCATACCTTTTATAAGAATGCTGGCCGGCCCTATGGATTATACGCCGGGAGCTATGCGCAATGCGACAAAAGCAGATTTTCGTCCAAGCAATTCACTGCCTATGAGCCAAGGTACAAGATGCCATCAGTTTGGAATGTATGTTCTTTATGAAGCGCCGCTGCAAATGATGGCAGATAGTCCGACAGCTTACATGAAAGAACAGCAAAGCACCACTTTTATAGCTCAAATCCCCACTACTTTTGATCAAACGATTGCACTTGATGGAAAAGTGGGCCAATATGCTGCCATTGCCAGAAAAAAAGAAGATACATGGTTTATAGGCGGTTTGACCAATTGGTCGGCTAGGGAAATGGAACTCGATTTGTCTTTCCTTGGAAAAGGAAGCTTTACAGCAGAAATTTTTAAGGATGGATTGAATGCCGAAAAAGACCCGACAGATTACAAACGTGAAATAATTAAAGTGACCAATGCCAGCAAATTGAAAGTGCAAATGGCACCTGGAGGCGGTTTTGCAATTATAATTAATCCTGAAAAATAATTAAAATATCTCGGAATGATTCTTTTGCCATTGGGGGCAAATATTGTTCTGTAACCTGATAATGAATTAGAAAGTATACTATAATGAAAAAAATAAATATTACCGTTTTACTATTATTATATTTTTCCCTCTTGCCATTTTTTGGATGGTCGCAATCTGCTCTTTATTTAGATGAAAGCCAGCCAATAGAAGTTCGTGTAAAGGATGCCTTATCGCGAATGACGGTAGAAGAAAAAGTGGCACTATGCCATGCGCAGTCAAAGTTCAGCTCTAAAGGGGTTCCGCGTCTGGGCATACCAGATGTATGGTCATCAGACGGATCGCATGGTGTAAGCGATGAGAAGCTTTGGGATGAATGGAACTCAGCACAATGGACAAATGACTCATGCACTGCATTTCCTGCTTTAACGTGTCTTGCAGCAACATTCAATCCAAAGATAGCGCAGCTTTACGGCACATCTATTGGAGAAGAAGCCAGATACCGAAATAAAACCATGCTGTTAGGGCCTGGTGTCAATATTTACCGTACGCCGCTCAATGGCCGAAATTTCGAATATATGGGCGAAGATCCTTTTTTGGCTTCGCGATTGGTAGTTCCATACGTGCAAGGCGTGCAGTCTAATGGAGTCGCGGCCTGCGTAAAACATTTCGCCCTGAACAATCAGGAAATTGCTCGTGGTGAAATTAATGTCAACGTAAGCGATCGCGCCTTGCATGAAATTTATCTTCCTGCCTTCAAAGCCGCAGTTCAGGAAGGAAACGTATGGTCTATAATGGGGGCATATAATAAAATATGGGGCGTACATTGCTGCCATAATGACATTTTACTCAACCAAATCTTAAAGACCGACTGGAAATTTGATGGTGTAGTGGTTAGTGATTGGGGAGGTGTGCACAACACTGACGAAGCGGTCAATGGCGGACTTGATATTGAAATGGGTACTTATACAAACGGATTGACTACACAAGGTCATTTTCCTTTTTCTAGCTATTATTTAGCCGATCCTTTTCTGAAAGGAATTCAATCGGGCCAATACGAAATGTCGAAACTTGACGATAAAGCAAGCCGAATTCTACGAATGATTTTCCGCACTACGATGAGCGCCAATCGTCCTTATGGCCGTTTTGTTTCGCCAGAACATAGCGATGCAGCTCGAAAAATAGCACAGGAAGGAATTGTATTGCTTAAAAATGAGAAACAATTTTTGCCTATTCCAGAAGGCAGATACAAAAAAATTGCGGTGATAGGTGAAAATGCCGTGAAAAGCCTGATTGTTGGTGGCGGTTCTACGTCATTGAAAGCGGCTTACGAAATTTCTCCTTTGCAGGGATTAAAGAATAAATACGGCGAAAATAATATTGTTTACAGTATGGGATATGCTTCGGGACGACCGCTTTATGGTGCCGAAGAACCCTCTAAATTAAATCTTGATTCTTTGCAAAACGCAGCTATCGAGACTGCGCGCCATGCAGATATAGTGCTCTTTGTTGGAGGGTTGAATAAAAATTATTTTCAGGATTGCGAAAGCGGAGACCGTAAATCATTGAGTCTGCCGTTTGGTCAAGATAAGCTGATTGAAGAAATACAGAAAGTAAACAATAACGTTGCGGTTGTTTTACTAAGCGGAAATGCAGTTTTGATGCCTTGGCTTAACAAAGCAAAAGCTGTTGTACAAGGATGGTATCTGGGCTCGGAAGGAGGAAATGCTCTGGCTGATATTATTTCTGGTGAAGCAAATCCGTCAGGAAAACTTCCGATTTCATTTCCTAAAAAATTAGAGGATGTCGGGGCACATGCTTTTGACAAGCTTTGTTACCCGGGTGACGGAAACAATGTCTATTATAAAGAAGACATCTTAGTAGGATACCGCTGGTACGATACTAAAAAAATCCCTGTGCTTTTTCCTTTCGGATATGGATTGAGCTATACCACATTTCAGTATGGGAAACCACTCCTTTCATCAAAAACCATTACAGCTGCTGACTCTTTAGAGGTAACAGTTTCCATAAAAAACACAGGAAAAGTGGCTGGAAAAGAAGTTGTACAGCTTTATGTTAGTGACGAAACGTCAAGCCTGCCTCGTCCAATAAAGGAATTAAAAGGTTTTGAAAAAATTTCTCTTGAACCAGGAGAAGAAAAAACAGTGCGTTTTACTTTAACAAAAGAAGATCTTTCTTATTACGACGACACTAAAAAAGAATGGATTGCAGAACCAGGGAAATTCAAAATCATGATTGGAGCTTCTGCTTCTGATATTAGAGAAACAGTAGATTTTAATTTAAAATAAAGCATCGCGATAACTTAAAATATGAAAAAAATAATTATACTTTTAATCAGTATGTTTGGATTCTGCCATTTTTTGAATGCGCAAGGATACAAAAATCCAGTCATTTCTGGATTTCATCCCGATCCTAGCGTATGCAGGGTAGGAGACGATTACTATTTGGTCACTTCCAGTTTTGAATACTTTCCGGGAGTTCCCGTTTTTCACAGTAAAGATTTAATTAATTGGACCAAAATTGGGCATTGCCTTACGCGTGCTTCCCAGTTCAAATTAGACAAATGCGCTCCTTCGGCTGGGATTTATGCTCCAACAATCCGTTACCATGAAGGGCGTTTTTATATGGTCACGACCAATGTATCGGGCGGAGGAAATTTTTACGTGCATACCGATAATCCTGCAGGAGAATGGTCGGAACCTGTTTTTGTCGATCAGGGCGGTATAGATCCTTCGTTATATTTTGAAGATGGCAAATCTTATTTTGTATCGAATCAGAATGGCATGACAATCTGCGAAATTGATATTAAAACAGGAAAAAAACTCACCAAAGGACAAACGGTATGGAACGGAACAGGAGGACGTTATCCTGAAGCGCCGCATATTTATAAAAAAGACGGCTGGTATTATCTGCTTATTTCAGAAGGAGGCACAGAATACGGCCATAAAATAACCATAGCGCGAAGCAGGAACATTTACGGACCCTACGAGTCCAATCCAGCCAATCCGATTTTGACGCATATTAACGAAATTGCTCAGAGCAATCCGATTCAAGGTACAGGACATGGCGATTTTATCCAGGCGCATGATGGTTCTTGGTGGATGGTCTTTCTGGGTTTCCGTCCACAGAGTCTGCTGCATCATGTGTTAGGTAGAGAAACATTTTTGGCTCCTGTAAGATGGGATGCAGATGCCTGGCCGGTAATAAATGGCAATGGAACGGTTAATATAGATATGAATGTGCCTACTCTGCCTGTACAGGCTGTAAAACCTCATGATTTTTCTACAAGTTTTGATGAAGTAAAGCTTAGAACCGATTGGAATTATCTCAGAAATCCTTTCCTACAGCAGTATTCACTTACTGAAAAGAAAGGTTCATTGCGATTAAAAGCCACTTCGGTATCTTTAGACGACAATGATTCGCCAACCTTTGTAGGACGCAGGCAGGAACATATTGATTTTTCAGCTTCCACCGTGATGTCATTAAATAATGCAAAAGATGGAGATGAAGCGGGTATAACTATCTACTATTCGAGTCAGGCGCATTACGACCTTTCTTTGAAAAAAACAGAAAAAGGCAAAAACAAATTAGTGTTGCGTTATAAGATGGGCATACTGAATCATACCGCATCTGAATTGGAAATTCCGGCCGGTAAGATTTATTTGAAAGTGCAAGGCAATAAAGATTTTTACAGCTTCTACTATTCTTTGGATGAAAAGAATTTTAAATTTTTAGATAAAATCAATATTTGGTACCTAAGTTCTGAGACCAATGGAGGTTTTACTGGAGTGTATATTGGACTTTACGCTACATCTCAAAACAAAAACACCAAAGCATTTGCTGATTTTGATAGTTTCACGTATCAACCAGATAAAATGAACTAAAAATGAGTCGACTGCAAAAAATTTGTAAAGCATATATAGTAACCATTTTATTGGTGGTTTTTTTAGTCAGCAAGGCAAATGCCCAAACAGCATTGGTCAATGTAGCATCTAGAAATTCAATAAGTTTGAATGGGAAATGGAAAGTGCTGTCTGATCCAGGTGCTGTTGGCGACTGGAAAAAAATTTGGATCGAACCAAAACCTCAGAAGAAAACAGATTTTTTTGAATATTCATTTGACGGTGCGCCAGAATTGAATGTCCCCGGCGACTTCAATTCGCAATTGTGCGAACTTGCTTTTTATGAGGGTGCTGTTTGGTACAAGAAAACGGTTACTCTTTTTAAAAAGAAAAATACAAGGCAGTTTCTGTATTTTGGAGCAGTAAATTATAGCGCCGATGTATATCTGAATGAAGAAAAATTGGGAAGCCATGAGGGAGGTTTTACTCCGTTTCAATTTGAAATTACTGATAAAATAAAGGATGGCGAAAATACCATAATTGTCAAAGCAGACAACCGTCGCTTAGAGAATGGAATTCCCGGTTTAGGCTATGATTGGCTGAATTATGGAGGAATCACACGTGATGTAAAAGTTATTGAAACACCTGGAACCTATATTGCCAATTATTTTATTCAGTTAAAAAAAGGCAGTTTGAATACTGTATTGGGCTGGGTGAAGCTAAACGGCGAGAATTTGAGCCAAGAAATTACGGTAAGAATCCCGGAATTAAATATTGCTTATAAAACAAAGGCAAATAGCAGCGGTTATGCAAAGCTTGAATTTTCGTCCAAGTTTAAGCTGTGGTCACCTCAGAGTCCTAAGCAATATAGTGTAATTGTGGAATGTGAAACCGATTCTATAACTGATGATATCGGTTTTAGAAGCATTGAAACTAAAGGAAGTGAAATTTTACTAAACAAAAAGCCCATTTTTATCAAGGCTGTAAACATTCACGAAGAAAATCCGATGAAAAAAGCGAGAGCATTTTCATTGGAAGATGACAGGCTATTGCTGAATTCAGCCAAAGAACTAGGATGCAATTTAGTAAGATTGGCCCACTATCCGCATAATGAGGACATGATTAAAGAAGCTGAAAAAATGGGTTTGATGGTGTGGAGCGAACTTCCAATCTATCAGAACATTAAGTTTTCTGATAGTCTTGTTCCCCACAAAATGCAGGATATGCTGCAAGAAATGATTGCAAGAGATAAAAACCGATGCTCAGTAGTAGTCTGGAGCCTTTCGAATGAGACGTATCCAGGTACTCCTAATAGGGATAAAGCGCTTATTGATTTAACGGAAAAATGCAAAGCAATCGATTCTACAAGATTGATTACGCATGTTATAAACACGCAAGGCTACACCAATAATTCATTTCATATCTGGGATCCGCTTTATAAATACTCTGATCTAATTGCGCTTAATGAATATATAGGCTGGTATATTCCCTGGCAAGGAAAACCTTCAGAAGTGAAGTGGAAAATAGATTTTTCTAATAAACCCGTATTCATTTCAGAATTTGGAGCCGAGGCACTATATGGAAATAGAAATATACCTACAGATCAAGCTTCTTATTGGTCTGAAGAATATCAAGAGCAGGTTTATAAAAATCAGATCGAAATGTTTAACACTGTTCCAAATTTAAGAGGCGTCTGTCCATGGTTATTGTTTGATTACAGGTCATTGGGAAGAATGCATCCTGTATATCAAAAAGGGTATAATAGGAAAGGATTAATCTCTGAAAATGGAGAAAAGAAAAAAGCTTGGTTTATTATGAATGATTATTATAAAAAAAAGAAGAATGAAAACTAAAACTATATTAATTGAGATTTTGGCTTTGGTCTGTTGCTCTATAGGATATTCCAAAACAGATAATAGTACAGATAAAGAATTAAATCTCTAGCCCATAGTATTGAATGCCGACGACAAACCAGCATTTCCAGATCCGCCACAAGGATTTAGGGACAAGCACGCCGAATTGGCTTCTGGAAAACTGACAGTGGTTCAGTGTGGCATGTAGATGGCAATGTGCACGATGATGTAGAATGGGCCAACAATCTGTATCTTTTCTCGCAGCATATTTTCAAATAAAATTCTTTTAAGCAGTTTATAGCCGTTTTTTGAAACGCTTTTAAATAAAACGAATAGTCAGTAACAAAAAAGCAGCCTTTAATGATACATTTAGGCTGCTTTTTTTTGTTACGTTGCTATAGTTTTTTGTGTAGTTTTAAATACTCAGAAGGAGATAAACCAAATTCTTCACGGAAATATTTTGAAAATCTTTTGGGCGAATTAAATCCAACTTCATAGGCTATCTGCGAAACCTGCAGCTGGCTTTTATCCAGAAGCTGGCGTCCTCTTTTCAAACGTATGGTTCGAATGAATTCTGCAGGTCCTTTACCGGTTATGAACATCAGTTTTTTGTACAGATGCCCTCGGCTTAAGCCTAAAATATCTCCTAGATTTTCTACCGAAAATTCCGTATCACTGATATGCTGTTCTACAGCTTTTATTGCTTTTTCGATAAAAATTTCATCTAGAGAGGTAATGGTAATCTCCTGCGGATTAACGTCTATTTTTTGTTTAAATGCGGCATGGCTTTTTTTCGTCCATTCTATAAATTTATTAATTCGAAGTTTAAGAATATGGATATTAAAAGGTTTGGTGATATAATCATCTGCTCCGTATTTTAATCCGTCAATATGATATTCTTCTGCAGTGCGTGCAGTAAGCAGAATTACTGGAATATGCGACCAGTAAATATTGGTTTTAACCAATTTGCAAAGCTCAATACCATCCATGACAGGCATCATAACATCACTTACAATAACCGTTATATTGTGTTTTTTTTGCAGCAACTCGATAGCTTCTTGGCCATTATGTGCCGTAAGCACCGTAAAATCATCTTTTAGGTTATCTTCTATAAATTCGCACAAGTCTTTATTGTCATCCACAAAAAGAACCACTTGTTCAGTAGGACTTTCTGTTTTTTCCTCTTCAATGTTTGGAATATCAATCGTAGCAGGACTAAGCATCAAATTCTTTTCAGAGCTTTCTCTAATTGGGATTTTAAAAGTAAATACGCAGCCATTAGGAAGATTGTCTTCAATAGTTATAGTGCCTCCATGAAGATGTATGTACTCATTTGCAATATGCAGTCCAAGACCGCTGCCAGTTTCATTCTGGCTTTGTTCTCCCTGATAAAATCTCTCAAATACGAGCGGTTTATCTTTATCGCTGATTCCAGAACCCGTGTCGCGGACTTTGACATAGATTTGAGTAGTGTCGCGGCTAATTTCAATCTGAATTTTTCCTCCATCGGGAGTATACTTAAAAGCATTCGAAAGCAGATTGGTAAGTGTTTTTTGTATCTTATCTTTATCAAATTCCATAAGCAGACTCTCTATCTCGCTTTCAAAAGATAATTGGATGTGGCGTTCAGTAGCATAAACAGTAAACGAACTGCAGATATCCTCGGCAAAACTTACAAATTCGGATGCCTTTAAGTTTATGCTGACAATTCCTGCGTCTAATTTGCGAAAATCGAGCAGGGAATTGATTAAGGAAAGAAGCTGCTGTGCATTTTTATGGATAACGTTTATTTTCTTTCGCATAATCTCATCCATAGCATCATTCAACAGCACCTGCAGAGGTGTTATGATAAGGGTTAGGGGAGTTCTTAGATCATGGCTTATGTTGGTGAAAAAGTTCAGCTTCATTTCGTTTATCTGCCATTCTTTTTCGAGATTCATTTTCTCGCGCTGTTCTTCTAATTTTAAATGATGGCGGATTTTTGATCTGCGTACGGTATACCATATAATGCCCGCGACCGTTAGTCCATAAAAAAGATACGCCCATACGGTTAGGTAAAAAGGAGGCAGTACGTCCAACGCTAATACTTTGATATTATCGTTCCATCCGGAAGCATTATCATATGCTTTTACCAAAAGTTTGTAATTGCCTGCTGGTAAGGCAGAAATTACAATTTTATTATCCTGAATAGGAATCCATTCCGAATTAAACCCATCAATCCTGTAAAAATATTTGACTTTATCGGCATTTAATAAATCTGTACTCGTAAACTTAAGGGTAATAAGCCTGTCATCGTGCCTTAAAGTAAGCTTGGAAAGCAGTTCTGTGGAATGCTGCAGCAATTTATGACTATTATAGATAGAATCCACCTCTATAGTCTGATTTCCAAGAGTTAGTCCTGTAAAAATAATTTTTGAAACTGGCTTGTTTTCTTTTAGGAGCTTGTTTGGGTTGATTATGGTATATCCGTCAAGGTTGCCCAGCAGAATGTCTCCGTTTCTTAATTGCAGTATAGAGTGTTTGTTAAAATAATTATCCATCAGCCCATCTTTAACCGAATAATTTCTGCTGCTTATGGATAAATTATCATCTGGATCATAACTGACAGTCAAAATAGAAAGTCCGTTGGTAGTTGTAACCCAGATATTATTGCGATTGTCTTCCAGTATGCCGCTGACTGAATTGTCACAAAGACCATTTGACTTATTGAAATAATAAATGGTGTCTTTTTTTGGATCCCATATATTAAGTCCATCATTATGAGCGATCCACAAAATGTTGTGTTTGTCTTTGTAGACTGCAGAAATCTGAAAGTGTTTGAATTTTTGAGTTCCTTTTTTATTGCCATACGAAACGACATTTTTATTGTTGGTAATATCAATGTTGAAAAGCCCGTACCCTGTTCCCAGCAGAAGCTCATCACCTGAGTCATAAAACATGTCAAGAGCAAAAACATTATTTCCAAAAAGGGAGATAAGGGAATCGAAATTAGGCGAATCGGAGGGAAGCTGCTGTATTTTTCCTCCCAAGAATCCTATCCAGATATTCCCGTAGCGATCCTGCTTTAAATTCCAAACATTGTCGCTGCTTAGCTTGCTGTTTTTCTTGGTATATCGGCTTATGATGCCATTTTGCAGGCAAAACAGCCCGTTTTGATAAGTGCCGATCCAAACACGGTTTTGGCTGTCTTCCAGTAAACAAGTAATGGCAGCTTTGGGAAATGGAATTCGAGAAGTATTTCCTGATTTCTTTTCTTTTTTAAAAAGGCCTTTCCCATCTGTGGCAATCCAGAGATCTTCGTTGTGATCCTCCATTATGGCGCTAATATCAGAGCATTCTGGATGTTTGAAGTTGATGAAGTTTTTAAAGCTTTCATTAAAAAAAGAGAAGCCTTTTTTGCTGTGTCCAATCCAGATCGTCCTATCGTTGTCGCGATACATGCAAGTGATATTGTTGGATGGCAGCGAATTGTCTTTGTTTGGGGTTTGAATACAGTTTGTAATGCTGTTCTTTGACTTGTCATATATAAAAATCCCTTTATGATCTGTTCCAATCCATATTTCACCCGGCTTATTTTCGATAATGCTGCTAACGAAATTAATGTCGCTGTCTACACTAGATTTTAATATTATAGAGCTCCATTTTTTCGTCTGATAATCGCGATAGGAAACTTCATTAGGATTATTGCTGAAATAAATCCATAATCCGTTGTTGCTGTCTAGAAAAATGATGTGCCATTCATCAGTTCCATTTTTTCTGTTAGAAACTGGGAGTTTAATGTTTTTAATATGGCCTGTAGTGCTGTTTAACTGCCAGCATTTTTGAGAATTTTCAACGCAATATACAGACTCGCCATTATCTGTTATGCTAACAGCAAAAGGGTCTTCAATGTTTATTCCGTTAAAGATGGAAGTATGTCTTTTTTTTACATCATAGAAAAATATGTTTTTCTTATTAAAAACCCATAAATTCTTTTTTTTATCTACATAGATTTTACAATTGCTATCTGCCCGAATATGCAGTTTGTTCAACACAGAAGTTATGTCTGTAATAAAGTGGTCCTTATCTCTGTTGTATATCGCATTATCATGTCCGAAATTAACCCATATATTGCCCATGCCGTCTTCTTGAAGACCTAAAATGTCGTTGGAAATTAAGCTATTGGGCTTTTTAGAGTTGGTGGTGTAAACTTTGAATTCGTAACCATCATATCGATTAAGTCCGGTTTCGGTTCCAATCCATAAAAAACCGTAGCTGTCCCTTAGAAATGTCTTGACATTGGTGCTGGAAAACCCTTCGCTGGTTTTCAGCTGATGAAAAATATAATTGGACTGCGCAAGAATGCTTTGGAAGGAAATTAATCCAAGAACAGCAACAAATAATATGAGGGCTTTATGCTTTTTCATTCGGTCTAAATTAATCATTTATCTGCAGCCGCAGTATATTAAGGGCTGTTTTTATCTAGAATCACAGTCCTCATTCCAATCCATATCAATTCTATTTCTTTTAGAATCGATATGGACGTTTGAAAAGTGTAATAGGCTTAATTATTTTTCAAAACTGTATTTAATGTCTTTTGTGATGCTATTCCAGTGGTCTGTTCGAAAAGGAACAGCAGGGAAATTTTCTGCATTATAAAGATTACAGTCGCTGGCATCGTCGGCCCAACCGTAGCGAACTGCTTCTGGATTTTGAACCTTATCGGTCCATACCAAAAGCTGACTGCCTTTTATCTGGGCTTTGGCATAATGAAAAACATGATCGGATCCTGCAATTTCAAATCCTTTTACATATTGGTATTTATCATGAACCGTTAAACCGCTTTCGGCATTGTCAAATGTTAAGAGAATCTGATTGCCTTTTGTTTCCATAGACTTGTATGCTGGTCCGCTGAAAACATTTCCTTTTTCATATACTTTATTTAAGGCAATGGCAGCCAGTCTGTATCCTACATCTTGTTTGTTTTTAGGATGAATATCTTTTGGATCTCCAATATCTGTAGTAACACACATACCGGTATTGGCAACATTTTGAAGTGTAAAATTCTGAGCCTCTCTTAACTCTGCCCAATAGCTGCCAGTTTTACTGTTTCCTCCAAACTCATTAAAAGAAGATAACTGCACAAAAAAGAAAGGAAAATCTCCCTGATGCCATTTGTTTCTCCAATCGCTTATCAATAACGGAAAAGCTTTTTTATATTGTTCGGCACGTGTAGCATTTGCCTCGCCCTGATACCATAAAACCCCTTCAATAGCATAAGGAATCAAAGGATTGATCATGGCATTGTAAAGAAGGGCAGGATAGCTGTTTGGAGACAAGTCTGTTCTGATTTCTGCAACCTTAAACTTCCATTTTCCTGCAAGTGGTATAATAGTATTGCCTACAGTTAATTTTAAGTCAGCCTCATCGCCAAAAATTCCGCCTCCTCCGCTGTAATCCGTTACTCGTACTGCAATAGTGTTAAGACCTTCTTTAAGCGTTCCCGCAGGTACTTTGTATATTCTTTTTTTGTCCCATTGGGTATTTTTTCCCACTTCAATTCCATTTACATAAGAAAGATCTTCATCATCTATTTTGCCCAGTTCCAGTAAAGCCTCTTTACTAGCTTCTTCTTTTGAAATCATAAAAGATTTGCGCATCCAGACTGTCCCGTCTAAACTGCCCAATTGCTGGTTCCATAATTGAGGTACTTGCATTTCTGGCCACGAACTATCGTCAAAGTTTACCGTTTTGTATTGGCTTTCTGAGTTTGAAGTGATTTTAGATCCTTGAAGGTTTTCAATCTGTACTTTTAGTGTAGCCAGTTTGTTTTTTAGCAATGAATCCATTGGGATTTTCGGTAGTTCGGCAATCATGCTGCTGAATTCAGGACTTTTTTCAAAAGCTTCCCTGCTGGTCCATGTTTCCACGCAGGTACCTCCCCACGAGGAGTTTATTATCCCAATTGGGATTTTTAATTCATTGTATACTTTTTTGGCAAAAAAATAACCCACTGCTGTAAAAGTTCCTGTATTTTTTTTACTGCTTTCTTTCCAGCTTCCAGCTTTGAGTTCCTCTTTAGGTGCTGAATTTAAATCTTTGTCCACTAAAAATTGTCTTATCCAAGGATTATCTGCCTGACTGATTTCATAATCGGCATTCTGTGCCTGAGCAACTGGCCATTCCATATTAGACTGCCCGCTGCATACCCAGACTTCTCCGACTAGGACATTATCAATGGTAATGCTGTTGTTTCCTTTAATGATCATTTTAAAAGGACCGCCTGCTTTCTCAGGTTTCAGGTACAAAAGCCATTTTCCGTTTTTGTCCGCTTTAGTTTTCTGAGTCTGTTTATTAAAAGTGACTTCAATTTTTTCTCCAGAATTGGCCCAGCCCCAAACAGAAATGGGTTTATTGCGCTGTAAAATCATCCCGTCGCTAAAAAGCAACGGCATTTTTACATTTGCATTTGCACACAAACTCAAAGCAAAAAGCAAAGTGATTAAATTTTTTTTCATTTTGATTGGTTTAGATTTATAGTTAGTCAGTGTTGAAACCTGCAACAGAAGCTGCAGGAATCTTTAAGAATCATGGTTGTTTAGAAAAAAGTCATTTTTATTGCTGCCAAACGGTTACACCTCCTGGCGGTACCGTTTTACCGCCAATTAAAATATTTGCAGTGTTGGATATTTTTTCGATCTGGTAATCTTCTGAAGAATAATTGACTGCGATCCAGAATCCATCGCGCCAGCTAACGTAAACTCCTTTAGGATAATGCTCAACAGCAATCCCAGCCTGATTGTACACCTGCTGCAGGACTTCTTTTTCAAGTTGGCCATCGTCTGTATCGGTGCCAATATAAGTGACGGTGCCTTTTCCTATTTTGTTGGTCACCACAGCTGCTGTGCCTGCATAAAATTGGTTGGTGTACTTAGCAAGGACATTTGCAGGTTTATTGGCTTTTACTAAATCTGCCCAGTTGTTCCAGTAATATTCTTTTCCGAAACCTTGGATAGTTCCTTTTGCATAAGGCAGAAGATGGTCAAAGTCTTCAATTTTGGCATCAATTAAAGGATAAATCGGAGCGCCCCATCCTCCTTGGAATAAATAGCCATTTTTGTCCTTAACAGCCGTACGCACGGTTAAGACTAAATGTCCTCCTTGTTTTACGTACTGCGTCCATTTGGTAATAAGTTTCTCATCGGCTATTTCGTAAGCAGGAGCAACCACAACGGCATAAGAATCTAAAGGTTCGTTTTCATAAATTATTTCTGCTGGAGCTCCGTACGATTTTACGATTTCAAGATATTTTTGAAAAAAAGACAAGGTATTCCATTGGCTCGTTTGCGCTTGGCGGCCCATACTCCAGGAATTGTCATAATTCCATAATAAAGCAGTTCTTCGAGCCTTAATTTCTTTAGGCATTTCTGCCTTCGGATTATAAGCTTTTCTTAATAATTTCATTTCCTGCATGGTCTGCTGGTAATCTTTTCCTCCCTGCGACAGGGTAGTTCCATCAAGTTTTGTAATACCGCTGTGGTACTGCTCTGCACCGTAATTGATCTGTCGGTAACGATAAGAGCACGCAAAAGACATGCCTTCGGCCATACAATGATAAAGCCACATGCGCACTACGCCAGGCTGCAGCAGAGGATTAACATTTCCCCAATTGACAAAGCCAGGCTGAAGCTCCATAATTCCTGAGATGTTGTCTCTGGTTTTAAAGAAGCTCAAGGCAAAAGAAAGTTCTTGAGGATCGCCAAGACGGAAACCTGTGTCTCCAATATTAGCTACTCCTTTGTTAGGATAGCTGGTAAAAGAGTTAAAATCGAGTTTTTTTGTTCTTCTAGGATCTGCTGATGGAGTAGTAGCGGTATAATTTGTTGTTACAAATTGATTTTTAGCAATTAAAGGTCTGATAATGTCTGCCTGAAAGTCTAAAAAATCAGCCTGTGTATCAGCAGTATATCGTTTGAAGTCTAGCAAAGCATGCGGATTGATTCCCCACCATCCAACATGATTTGCATTTGGAATTTTAACTTGGTCAAAACTGCTGTAGGTCTGACTCCAGAAAGCGGCTCCCCATACCGTATTTAAAGCGCTTATGGTACGGTATTTATTCTCTAACCATTTGCGGAAAGCATCTTGAGAAGAAGGGCTATAGTCTTCTTTCGCTTCTGGCTCGTTGTCGAGCTGCCATCCAATTACATTTGGATTATGCCCGTAGCGCGCTGCCAATTTACTGATTATGTTTTTAGAAAAATTTCTCCATACGGGATTGCTCAAAGACTGCTGTGCTCTTGTTCCGTGTTCAGCCCTTTGATAGTGGCTGTTCATCAGATAGATTTCAGGATATTTAATGCCCATCCAAACGGGTGAAATTGCTGTAGGTGTGCCTAAAATAACTTTCAATTTGTTTTTTCCAGCCAAATCGATCACTTGGTCAAGCCATTCAAATTTGTAAATTCCTTCTTCTGGTTCCATGTCTATCCATGCAAATTCTGCTATGTGAATAAACTCAAAACCAGTCTTAGAAATATTGCTGATATCTCTTTCCCAGTCTTTTTTATTCCAGTGTTCCGGATAGTAATAAATCCCCATTGCCATCAAGTTTCCTTTTGGAAAGAAAACAGGAGATTTCTGTGCCATTGCGCCTGCTGAGGACAGCAGCAGCAAACAAATGATATATTTTTTTAATTTCATGAATCTCTTTTTTCTAAATCACATCAAGACCTGCATCAAGGTTGTCTGAATAAAGGCTGCTGGATGTAATTGTTTTTAGGATGATTAAATTTTTATGACTTGAAGCGCTCCGTTATAATCGATTTCTTTTCCAGAAGCATCAGAAAGAAATGCTTTTGGATTGGATGGATCAACAACGACGATTTTAAATTTTCGGTCTTTTAGCATGCCTTTAAAATCTCCTTTGCGCTCGCCGATGGTTAAAGTTTGATTTTTCTGATTGTAATCGAATCTTATCGCACTGTAATGGCCTTTTTCATAATTGTAGTTAACTCCTTCATCTTCATACAAAGTAAAACTTCCATCGCTGCCTTTATAAACATACAACACCACATTATCAGCAGGTTTCTGATCGGTGTACTGGATTTCTGGACCAACAGGAACTATAGCGCCTTCAGGAATAAAGAGCGGAAGACGTCCATAAGGTGCATCTGCCTGTAAAGTCTGTCCGCCCAAGAGCTGCTTGCCCGTATAGAAATCGTACCAGTTTGTCCCAGCAGGAAGGTACACTTCTCTTTTTCGTGCTCCATATTGGTAAACAGGACAGACCATAAAAGAAGAGCCAAACATGAATTGGTTACTGATGTTAATGACATTTTTATCGTTTTGAAAATCCATCATCAAAGGACGCATAATGGTATAGTCATTAAAATGCGTCATCCCAGCCATTGTGTAGATGTACGGCATTAATCTGTAGCGAAGTCGGTCATAGTATACAATAGATTCGTATGCAGGATGACCTTCGGGAGCAATGTTCCAAGGTTCGCGATAAGGAAATTGTCCGTGAGATCGGTATAGCGGAGCAAAAGCTCCAAACTGATGCCAGCGTGCATTTAATTCACGCCATTCTTTACTGTCAGAGTTTTCATTTCCATTTTTGTCGTACTGCTGCTGTGCACTGACATAGCGGTCTTCAACACAAAATCCACCAATATCCATCGTCCAGTACGGAATACCGCTTGCAGCAAAGTTAAGACCTGCCGAAATCTGTGCTTTCAAATCTTCCCATCTTGTAGCAATATCGCCACTCCATGTTGCAGTTGAATAGCGCTGCAATCCTGCAAAGCCTGATCTTGTTAAAAGAAACACACGTTTATTAGAATCTGCAGCTCTTTGTCCATCGTAGATTGCTTCCGCATTCATTAGGGCATAGGTATTGAAATATTCGGTTGCACGTCCTAAAGCGGTTGGTCCTTGCAATTTTTTACGATATTCCATATCTGTACAGTCCAATACATTAGGTTCGCTGGCATCCATCCACCAGGCATCTACACCTATTGGGTATAAATTTTCGTAGATCTGTTTCCAAAATAGTTTACGGGCACCGCTTGCATAAGCATCATAGAATGACCCTACGTAACCAGGGCCAACCCAGTCACGAACATTATCCTTAATGGCTTGCTGATACATCCATCCTTTTTGGTCGAATTCTTTAAAGTGCGCTGTAGTTTTGTAAAATTTAGGCCATACCGAAATCATCATTTTGGCATTCATCGAATGAATAGAGTCGGTCATAGCCTTTGGATTAGGAAAACGGGCACGATCAAACTTGTGGCTTCCCCATTTATCATCTTCCCAATAATTCCAGTCCAAAACGATATTATCAATTGGAATCTGGCGCGTTCTGAATTCTTTTAAATTGCTTAAGATTTCATCTTGGGTTTTGTATCTTTCGCGGCTCTGCCAATACCCCATTGCCCAGCGGGGCATAATTTGAGATTTTCCAGTCAGGGTTCGGTATCCTTTAATTATACTATCCATAGAATTGCCGTGAACAAAATAATAATCAATTTTTTTGTTCATTTCGCTCCACCAGACTTGGCTGTTTTTTTCTTCAGCCAATTGTGGCGTTCTCACTCTTAGTCCGCAGTACGAGGTTGAACCGTCTGGTCTCCATTCTATCCTTAAAGCAGTGCGTTTGTTCGCTTTCAGATTCATAGAGAATTTGTAGCTATTCGGATTCCAGGCAGTTCTCCATCTCTCGGCAACCACTAATTGATTGTCTAGATAGACTTTTACATAACCAGAATAGTACAATATAAATTTATATTCTCCGTCCTGCGGAGCTTCAATTTCACCTTCATAAGTAACATTGGCATTTTTTAAAGGAAGCTCTGTTGGCAGGTTTTTAATGCTTTTAACATCCTCAAAGAAAATGGATTTTTCCTCGCGAATCAGCGGTGCATTTTTCTTCTCTGGAGTGCTGTAGGTTCCCGTTAAGAAACCTGGCTCGCCATTTTTTCCAAATAATTTAAAAACCTGATTTAATTGCTCGTAAGGACGGCTGTCTCCAAATCGGCTTAAAGAATAACTGTCCCACAAAAGCCCGTAATTTTTATTTGATACAACAAATGGTACTGATACCTTGGTATTGTATTGGAAAAGTTCTTCGCTTTTATCTTTATAATTAAATTCATCCGACTGATGCTGTCCTAGTCCGTAAAAAGCTTCATCTTGAGGTGATTCAAATATCTGGCGCACGGTATAGCCTTTTGTCTTATCTTCTTGTATAGGAAGAAAAGTTCTGCCTCCGCCAGCTTTTTCAGCCAACAGTATTTTTCCGTTTTTATCTTTAAATTTGATTCCGCCGTCTTTTGCCGAAACCATAACATTCAACGTTTTGGTTGAAAGTTTGATGGAATCTTTTGATTGATTAATGTGAAATGGAACAGTTTGCTGATTGGGAACAATAATCAGACTGGAATCTTTTTGAAATTCTTGTGCTGTAGCGGCAACATGTATCAGATCATTGCCTAAAACCTGAAGACGCAGCGTGCGCAATTGGTTTTCTGTGCTTGGGTTTAGGCCTATTAAAACACCGTCATCTGTTTTGGTGTAATTTTTAACAGCACATGATGCCAAGAGTAATCCGGCCGAAAGACCTAAGGCTATTGTGTTTTTTTTCATGTTTTTTGGTTACGAAAGGTTTATATGATAATTAGCAGTTTTGTGATTTCTCGACTTATAAGCATAGGAAACTGATGCTGCTGAAATTTGAATTTCTGTAAAGCTATTAGGAATCCGTATTTTTAGACTGCAAAAGCTTATTTGAACCCTATTGCTAAATCGATTGTGTCAGGATGTAAAAATATCCTTTAATGAGAGAGCATATGGGATATAAATGTGTTTTTTGACAGGCTCTTATGTATCATCGCGCTTATTGAATACCGGGAGAGGAATGTAATGTATTTTATGACTGGTCAAAATGGATCATTTTTTTTACACCTGCCAACTAAAGAGTACATTAGCATTTCTAAAATTCTAAAGCACATATTAAAAGGCTTATTCCACGCTCATGCGCTGCTTCTCTTGAATTATTATAGAACTTAAGCTCCTGCTTTATATACAAACCAAAAATTAAAACTATTAACTATCAAACTATCAAAATGAAATTTATTTACCAATTAATTTGTCCTTTGCTTTTCTGTGTGATGAGCTATGGACAGAAGTATGAGAAAACAAGTCTTGGAATTAAAACCGAAGCAGATGGAAATAAAATAGAAATTCAGTTTTACAGCCCTTCGATTGTAAGAGTTATAAAATATCCCGCAGCGGGAGTTTTTTCCAAAGAAAGCCTTTCGGTAATCATGAAACCGTCAGCTACTCCTTTTTCAATAAAAAGTCAGGACAACCAATTGGTTTTAAAATCCGAACGTTTAAACGTTACGGTGCAATTCCCAACAGGAGAAATCTCATTTGCAAGTTCAGATCAGACTTTACTTCGTGAGAAAAAACAGGGAACAAAATTTAAACCAGTAAAAGATACCGATACTGATTCTTATACTGTATATCAGGAGTTTGATTTAGACAAAAACGAACCTATATATGGATTAGGACAGCACCAGGGGGGAGATCTAAACCAAAGAAATCAAAATTATCGCTTGGAACAGGGAAATACAGAAGATGCCGTGACTTTTTTTCAATCGGTAAAAGGGTATGGACTTTTTTGGGATAATTATGCTCCAACAGAATTTAAAGACAATGCCAGCGGAACTTCTTTTGAATCTCTTGTTGGCGACGGGGTAGATTACTATTTTATGTACGGTAAAAATGCCGATGGAGTAATCTCGCAAATGAGAAAGCTTACAGGAAGCGCTCCAATGTTTCCGCTTTGGACGTATGGTTTCTGGCAGAGTAAAGAACGTTATAAAAGCCAGAACGAAATAGTTGGCGTAGTAAAAAAATACCGTGAACTGGCAGTGCCTCTGGACGGAATAATCCAAGACTGGCAGTATTGGGGGAATAATTATTTATGGAATGCCATGGAGTTTCTTAATCCTGAATTTTCGGAACCTCAAAAAATGGTGGATGAAATTCATGGGCTGAATGCTCATCTGATTATTTCGATCTGGTCTTCGTTTGGACCAAAAACCAAGCCTTATAATGAGTTGAATAGTAACGGAATGCTGTTTGATTTTCTGACTTGGCCGGAATCGGGCAGCGAAATTTTCCCTCCCAAAAAAGATTATCCTTCTGGAGTGCGTGTTTATGACGCCTATAACCCAAATGCAAGAGACATTTACTGGAAATATGCAAGTGAAGGCCTTTTAGCAAAAGGAATTGATGGCTGGTGGATGGATTCGACAGAGCCTGATCATCTTTGGATAAAGCCAGAGGATTATGATACCAAAACCTATTTGGGAACTTTTAGAAAGGTGCGAAATGCTTATCCTCTGATGACTGTAGGAGGGGTTTACGATCATCAGCGAAAAGAGACTTCAGATAAACGCGTTTTTATATTGACAAGATCTGCTTTTGCCGGCCAGCAGCGTTATGGTGCCAATACCTGGACAGGAGACGTAGAATCCAGCTGGGAAAACCTGCGTGCCCAGATTCCAGCCGGACTTAATTTTACCCTTACGGGTATGCCGCATTGGAATTCAGATATTGGAGGTTTTTTTGCTGGAGTTTACAATCAAAAAGGAGAAGTTTCAGGAGCAGATAATCCAATGTTTCAAGAACTTTATGTCCGCTGGCTGCAATTTGGCGCTTTTAACCCAATGATGCGTTCCCATGGAACAGATATACCTCGCGAGATATATAACTTTGGTCAGAAAGGTGAACCTGTATACGATGCGATTGAGAAATTTATAAATCTGCGCTATTCGTTGCTGCCATACATTTACTCGACATCATGGGAAGTAACCCATAAGGATTCCAGTTTTATGAGGGCATTATTTATGGATTTTGCTGCAGATTCTAAAAGCTGGGACATTAAAGATGAGTTTATGTTCGGGAAATCTATTTTGATTGCACCAGTAGTTCAAGCTCAATATACACCCGAAAAAGTAAAAGCAGGCGAGGATCAAAAGCAAAGTATAGATTTTAAAGCAGAAAAATCAAGAATCGTTTATCTTCCTGCTGGAAATGTCTGGTATGATTTCTGGACAAACGAAAAAATGCAAGGCGGTCAAGAAATTACCAGAAAAACAAAACTGGATATGATACCGCTGTTTGTAAAGGAAGGGGCTATTATTCCGATGGGGCCGCAAGTGCAATTTGCGGAGGAAAAAAAATGGGACAATCTTCAAATAAAAGTATACCCTGGAAAGGATGGTTTTTTTACTCTTTATGAAGATGAATTTGATAATTATAATTATGAAAAAGGCGCCTACACAGAAATCGATATCAGCTATAACGACAAGAAGAAAAAATTAACTCTTTCTAACCGAAGAGGACAATATAAAGGCATGTTATCTGAAAGGACTTTTACCATTATGCTGCCAGACGGAACTAAAAAAGTGTTGTCTTATAAAGGAAAAAAAATAGAATATAAACTTTAAGAAGGAAGATATGCCATTAAAAAGAATATGTTATGCCTGCGATCTGATTGATGATCCAGAGCTTATAGAAGAATATAAAAAGTATCATCTTGCAGAAAATGCACGTCCAGAAATAACTAAAAGCATTAAAGATGCCGGAATAGTGTCTATGGAAATTTACCTCTTAGCCAACAGATTATTTATGATTATGGAAGTGGATGAAACTTTTACTGCTGAAAGAAAACAGCTAATGGATGCTGCAAATTCAGAGGTTCAGCAGTGGGAGCGGCTAATGTGGAAATTTCAGCAGGCGCCGCCTGGAGCAAAACAGGGCGAAAAATGGCTGATGATGGAGCAGATCTATAGCTTGCCATAACTTTTATTTTGTTGATAAAATTAAATTTGAGAAGTTTTTGGTTTTTTAATTAGAAGACTTAGAAATAAATCAATTTTTAGACTCAGCTGAACAGCAGTCAACAGTACAGATATACAAGGTATTTTACGGATAATATAGTTTGAAAGTAGAAATAAAAGCAAGAGTTTCAGATTAGTTTGAAGCTCTTGCTGTTTATTAATGTATCGAACTTGAGCCATCCAAATGTTTTATTGCAGTATTATAATTTCTTGCTAAATCTAATTGCATCGATTGTGCACCAAGTTAAACACTGGTATTGTAATAAAAGGTATTAGTTGGTTGTCTGCTGATTCTGGAACTCTTTTATAGTTAAGTTTCCAGACGTAGAATGTCTTGTGGAAGTGTAGTAAAAGTTCTCGATATAATCTGCTATTAATTTTGCTTCTTTCTCTTTCACCTTATATTTATTCTGACATACCAGTTCTACCTATGATGTTTTGAAGAAGCTTTCTGCTGTGCGTTATCCTAGCAGTGTCCTTTCGGCTTATTTTTCGGGGTAAGGAAACTATATACTGCAGTTCCACTTGAAGGTTACAGAGAGCATACCGGAGTAATAGCTGGTGAAAAAAAGAAATCCCTTAAGCAAATTGCGGTTATGAAGAGAAATTAGAAGTTGCCAGAAATTTATTAGTTACGGAGAAAATCGATGCTGAAAACCTTTTAAAGTTAGGTGAAGCCTTTGACAGCGGACTTTGTCTAATTGCAGAGAATTAATTGGTTTAATTTTTCCCGAAAATTTCACATTTGAAGAAAAGAAAATCCGCAGCACCCGAATCAATGAAATGGCCAACTGTATCTATTTGGTAAACAATAGATTACGAGCAAAAAAAAAAAAAAAACGGAACAAAAGATGATATTTTTCTTTTGTCCCGAAGAGTGACGTTTAGTTCACAATTTACAAATCATTTTATGAACGATTTAAAGAAATTAGCTTATTTTCAAGTGAATTTGTAAGATAATTATATGAAATATTACTTTTGAGGCGGATTGTATGTATCGTAAGGGTTAAATGTTAAAAAATGTTAATTCATTCCCGTGATTTATAGTAAGAAACAAATTTTGAATCACCTGTTATTTTAAATCTAAAGATTAAAGACTGTCTCACAACATGTGAGGCAGAGCCTCTTTTTCTTTTATTATTTTCGGATTGCTTTATTGGGCAACGATATCAAAAGAACAATTTTGAAAGGCTTGCTATTTTTTTTAAATTACCATTATCATAACTGTAAAATTTTTAATGCTCCTCTTGCGACTATGAAAAATACACAAACTCCAATAATAAGATCGGGTACCATTGAATTAGTAAAGTATACTAATATGCCAGCAATTATGACTCCCATATTAATTACAACATCATTTGAGGTAAAAATCATACTTGCTTCCATATGTGCCTCTTTGCTTTTAGATTTTTGAAGCAGGTAAAGGCATAACGAATTGCCTACAAGGGCAAATAATGAAACTACTATCATAGTTCCGTATGCAGGAATATGGTCAAACTCTACAAATCTTCTTATAACTTCAATAAGTCCTAAAATTGCAAGACCAATCTGAAAATAACCACTTATCTTTGCTACACTTCCTTTTCTTGTTGTTGTACTACCGACAGCGAACAGAGCTAAGCCATATACAATACTATCGGCGAACATATCCAAACTGTCTGCAACCAATCCCATCGAATTGGATATAAAACCTGTAATAACTTCAATTATAAAGAATGAAAAGTTTACAATGAGAACCTGCCATAATAACTTACTTTGCTGAGAGTCATTATTTTGCTCTACATAATCAGATGTATGTTCTGTTGCCATCAGAGTGCTATCCAGATTAAGAGTATTAATTGCATTTGTAATAAGAGTGTTGTCGTCCGTATGATAGACGTTTAGTTTTCTGCCTGCAATGTCAAAATCAAGCTGTTTAATTTGTTCTAAACCTGTGAGTTTCATTCTTATTAATTGTTCCTCACTAGGACAATCCATCTTTTTTATATTATAAATACTTTTTTTCATATCACTGTATTTTAATCTTAAAACCCGCATTTACAACAAATCCATCTAATGGAGCATATATATCTTTGAAAACGGGATTTGAAATAGTTCCTGTGTATATGCTTCCAAATTTTGTCTGTCTGGTATCTGTAAAATTTTCAAAATTAGCGTAAACCGAAAAGTTCTCCCAAAGCCTCTCTACCATAAAACCAAAAATCCAGTAGTCTTTTCCAGTTGTACCATCACTTAATTTTTGCGGACTGTAATAATATGCTTCTAAACCTGCTTTCCATTTTTCTTCAACTTCATACATCAAAACATTGTTTAATCGGTGTTTTGCCGTTAAAGGATTTTCAGATTTTATTCCGTTAGTATCTATGGAAGCATCCGTATAGGTATAACCCAGAAATAACTTAAAATCTTTGTATCCTAATTTCACATTTGTTTCAGTTCCTTTTGTGTCCAAATATCCGTTGACGTTTACAAACTGATAAATATTATCTGGAAGGGAATTTAATATCAGCGGATTATCAATATTGGTATAGAAAAATAACTGATTCCACGATAAAGAAAGATCTTCTGTAATTTTAGTTTTATAATTTAAATCAAAGTTAAAACCGTAACTTTTTTCAAGTTTATTGAAATCGCTGCTAATTGGCAGTACATTTCGATACTGGATACGCTCGCTTTCTTCAGTAAAAATAGTCGGCGTTTTATAGCCAAGACCTCCACCGATTCGGGATGTTAGTTTAGGATTAATTTTAAATAGAGCGGAAACTCTTGGTAGCAGAGAAAAACCATAGTCAACAACATAATCGCCTCTCAGACCAGTTTCTATCTGTAGCCATTCTTTGGCTTTAACTGTGTTTTGAAGAAAAGCTCCATAAGTAATCTGATTATAGTTTCTTAATGGGAAAGATGTATGGCTGTTTTCAGTAAAATTGTCGGTATATAAGTTTGCACCGGCAACCCATTCTGCAATTTCGCCGTTTTTAGAATAGCTTATTTCAGAAAAAGTACTGTTCTGCAAACCGTCAAAAATATAATCAGGAATTGTGATAACACGACTGAAATTATTAAAACTGTTTTTAACCGTTATCGATTCCTGCTCATTAAATTTATGCGTGAGAGCGAATTGAGTATTTATTCTCTGAGTTTTATTTTTTTCGAAATAACTATCAGGATATTTACTTTGATCTTTGATATAATCAATATTTCCACCTAAGCGGTTTTCAAAAACGGTATTGACGCCAAAATTAAGTTTGGTGTTTTCATTAAAATTGACAAAAAGTTTAGGATTAAAATTAAAACGCTCAAATTTTGGTATAGCTGTAAGCTTTATATCTGCTGGATCATAAGGAGCGTTACGATCGTGAGAAGCAAAAACAGTTACACCAATTTTGTTAAACTGTTGGGAATAAAATCCATTTATATCCAATCCAAGAGCCGAAGTTCCATTAATTAAAAATCGCAACTCCTTTTCTTTGGTTGGGATTTTAGAAACAAGATTTACTAATCCGGCTATTGCTCCTCCGCCGTAAAGGGTAGAGGCAGAACCTTTGATTATTTCAACCTGCTTTAAATCTAATGGAGGGGTCTGCAGTAATCCAAGCCCGCTTGACGCGCCAGAATATAAAGGAAAACCGTCTTTTAGAATCTGGGTATATCTTCCGTCCAACCCTTGAATCCTAATAGAAGAATTTCCTGAAGTTGCAGAAGTCTGCTGGGTCTGGATTCCTGTACTTTCGTTAAGCATCATGCGAATGTCACCCGGTTTCATATTAGCTTTTTCTTCAAGTTCTTCTCCGGCAATAAATTCTACCCTGGTTGGAATATTGCTGATCGTTCTGGTGCCTCTGGTGGAAGTAACAATTATTTCTTCCATTTCTTCAGCTTCGTGATCTTCGCTCTGCAATGCAATTTCTATAAAATTTAAGCTGGAAGGCACTTTAAAAACTGTTTTATTTGGAGTGTAGCCTTCATCAGAAATTGATAAGGTATAATTTCCATCTTTTAGATTTTCTACACTGATATTTCCATCATTATCTGATTTGAAAACCGAATTTGTTTCTTCAATTTTTGCAGAAACTCCTTTTACAGGTTCGTTAGTTTCAGCATTCTTGAGACGAAATTTGATAGTATTCTGTGCTTGTGCAGTGCCAATAAATGCCATTGTCACAATCAATAAAATATATTTAAACATTTATGATTTCTTAATATTAATAATAAATAATAGACCCGCATAATGAGATGAATGCAGGGATAAACTTTTTATATTAAGAAATTTTAGGAGGCTGCCAGATTTTGCAGATGAATGAAGAGTTGACAAATTTGTTGTATGATGGTGTTTGTGAGACTTCATCAAGGTTAAATTCTAATTTTTCATTTAGAATTATTGAATCAAAGTTTATCGTAAAGCCTATACAGATTCCACAGGAGTAGAATGGAGAACATTTTCCGTTACATTCATTACCGCAGTCATGTGAATCATTTTCACAATTTTTCTCTACACCGCATTCTGAGTGTTTAGCAAATGCGGAGCATGGAACTGTAGAAAGAAACAGTACGATGAATGAAAGTATAGTTACGAAAGTTTTCACATCGCAAATTTATCCTTTATTTATTAATAAGCCTTATAGGGGTACAAGTTTTATTTTGTAATACTGGTATATGCAGGGTTATTATAGCTGTCAAAATATTTAAAAGTAAGTTGAAATTCCTAAGTTAAACCCGTCAGTAATAGTAGGTGGGTTGGAAAAAATATCCCGTTGTTTCAAATATCGATAATTAAGGCGGATCACTGTTTGGGAGGTCGGCCTAAAACTAACAGCAGGCATTATGCTCCATAAATCTTCCCCAATATTACCACCGGTTTCTTTAAAGCTTCCAACATTCCAATCTACATATTCCAATCTACATGCAACATTTATCGCAGCTTTCTGCCAGCCTAAAATTGTTTTTGTCAATATAGGTTGCACAATATCTATAAATCCCCCTTTCTGTTTTTTGCCAAATTGTTGCGAATAAGTATCAGGTACATCAACATAAACCCATGCAAATTCAGAAGTGATAAAAGTTTTTATTCTTGGAAGCGTTGTATTAAAATCTAAAGCAAAAACAGATACACGTCTCTTCTTATCTATTGTAATGCCATCATCCTCAAATTTATTATAGATACCGCCCATATAAGAAATTCCAAGTTCTCCGACTTTAGTATTCCGCAGAGCAATTTTTCCCGTAAACAAGGGTTCTCCACTATTAATTTCTTCAAATCTTTCAGGGTTTTCTTTTGCCGCGGGTAAGAAAGTTTTGTTTTCTGTATTTTCAATTATTGAGTTATCAAAATTTCCGGAGAGATAGGCCTCATAACCAAACATCCATTTCTCAGAGTATTTTTTTCCAAAAATGCCAACCCCGGCGTTACTGAAAGTTGCTGGCAACATTTGAGTGGAAGAAATAGGTCTATCTGTAAAATCCCATTTTGGGCCATCATGATTTTGATTGAAAGACCCAATAGGATTTAAAATGATACCTGCGCGAAGATTTATCAACGGGTCAAACTCTACATCGACGGAAGCGAATTCAATAGAGATTTCTTTGCCACCGTCTTCAAACTCAATCTCGCTCAAAAATTTAATTTTTCTGCTAATGGAAGATGATATAAAAATAGATAGTCTTCTAGCTTGAAATTGATTGCCTTCGGAAATTCCGTCAGTTGTCATTTTTTGCCAGTTCATTTCAAGATAACCTCCTATTGATATGGGAGTCTTATTTATCTTCAAAGCCGGTCTGTTGTAAAGAGCATCCATGTTTAAGATATTTTTTACAGTATCTTTAGGTACTCTTTTTAATAAACTAGGATCGATCTGTGAATAGCAATATGTAGAAAAGAGTAAAATTAACAATGCGGGTATTACTTTTATTTTCAATCTCATTTTAAAGATATTTTTAAAATATTGTTTTCTATTGTGACCGGGAATTTTCTTAAGTCTGTATCTGCGGGACCGGTCTCGATGTTCCCGCGATTGCTGAATTCGCTTCCATGAGCCGGGCATTGAAGTTTATCTCCAAAAACTTGTAATTCAGCACCCTGATGCGTACATAACATAAACATGGCACAATAATCACTCTCACTAAATCTAAATACACATATTGGGGCTTTTAATATGTCATTTTGAATTACTATATACTTTTTAAATGCAGATTTTGTCCCTTTTTGAATTATAAAATCAGAAATTGGGACTAAGAGATCAGATTCCTTTATTTCTCTTGAAATTTGGGAAGAAGAGCAGCCTTGCAGTATTGTCGTTCCTGATATTGCAGCAAGACAGCCGAAACCGCATGCTTTTAGAAATTGTTTTCTGTCCATACTATAATGATTTTATAAATTTCAGCAAAGCCTGTTTATCTTCTTTAGAAAGCTTTTCAAATGCATATTTACTTTTCTGTCCCTCGCCGCCATGCATTAGTATCGCCTGCTCTATGCTTTTTGCACGGCCATCATGCATTAAAAACAAATTACCTCCCTGCGAGTTCTCGGAAAGGCCAATGCCCCAGAGGGGAGGGGTTCTCCACTCAGAAGTTTTTGCGCTGCCTTCTGTATAGCCATCATCCAATCCTGGACCCATATCGTGTAGGAGCAGATCAGTATAAGGTGCAAAAGTTTTATTTGAAAGCGAGTTAATTGGAGAATAACTTGTTTTTAATTCTGATCTGTGGCAGCCTGTACAACTTATTTGATTAAAAATAACTTTGCCTCGGATAACGGCAGGATCGTTTTGGCTTCTTTGGATGGGAGCCTTTAATGTTTTCAGATAAAACACAACATCATTTACTTTTGAAGTAGCGATTTCAGGGTCAATTTCTAAAGCAGAGTAGTGGTCAATAGGATTAAATATAGAAGTAATGCCCATATCTTGGTTGTATGCATTAACTGTTTGATGAAGTAGATCGAATGCTGAAGCTTTCTTGCCATATCTTCCAATATATTTGCCATTTTTTGATATGGCATTAGAACTTACAATAGCATAATCAGGTATGTTAATCCAGTTTACATTCCCTGAAATTCCGTCATCATCAACATCTTCAGGGTCAGTCATTGCAATTAGATCGGCATCTGAGACATACTGTAATAATCCTAATCCTGTGATAGATGGAGGCATAAAGGTGGAGAATGATGTGCCTGAAGGGATTTCTTCTGGAATAAAACCAGGTAGTGCACGGTTTTGAAGCTGCGGTCCTCCTAGTTTAATGAAATGATTGCCTGTTTCGTCAATTTGTCCAAAGCGAACTAAGCTGGTAAAAGGATGCCCTTTTCCGTCTCCTGCATGGCAGCTGATACAACTGGTACTTACAAAGGTTGGACCAAGGCCGGATGCCCTGTTAAAAACTTCATTAACTGCCTGGTCGCCTTTTAAAAATTGAGTTGATTCAGAAGCCGATAACCCTTCGATTGAGCCGTCTAAAAGTTTATCATCTTGCGGTAAATCTACAAAGCTGGTTTCACAGGAAACAAGCCCTATGTTTAAGACTACTAGTATGAAAGATGTCTTTAAAAATATATTTATATTTGCCATTATTTATTTTTTAGACAAAGCTAAAAATATTTTTAAAACAATTATGATTTATATTTGAATATTTTTTTTAATATTTCGATACTCTATGGCAGATGCTACTGCGTAAATAATAATTAATTTGAGTAAATTAGGTTTACCAATAGAAATTCAGAATCAATACAAAATTGTAAGTTTCCTTTGCATTAGCAGACGATATATAAAAACATACAATTATTTAAAACAATATTTTTTAATAAATGATTAAGTTTAAAATACCAGTGATCAATCAAATCAGGGTTTAGTTTTAACCGTTTAAAAATAATTTATAAATTTATATAAATGTAAAATATTGTTTTTTAGGTGTTTAGGTTGATTAAAGTAAATTTGCAATCCAATTGCAGAAACTATTTTGTAAATTTGTCTTAATATGAGATGGAAAACAACAATATTATTAGTATACATTCTTGGACTGCTTGCAGTTCCATGCAGTGACGTCTATAATACATTTCTTGAAGCGAAGTCTCAGAAGAAAGAACTGGCTCATAATCACAATCAGGATCACGATGACCATTGTACACCTTTCTGTCAATGTTCATGCTGCAGTGTTTCGGCTGTAAAATTTAATTTTAAGATGCCGGAATTTAATTTTCCCCAAAATATAATCAATGTTAAACATGCGGTTATAAAAGACTGTCAGGTAATTTCCAGCTATTTTGGAAGCATATGGCAGCCTCCCAAATTTTTCGTTTAAGTTTTTTGAATTGTGCAATTGATGCATAGTAATTATTGGTATTCAATAATGGCTTGCGAGACGCTACGTTTTCGATTCCTGAATGTTTTCAGTGATTGATCTTGCACATTCTAATTTTTCTCCAGTATTTGCTGGCGATCACATTATTTTCTAAACGTTAAAATTAATTACATTGTGTTAGATAGTATAATTAAATTCAGTATTAAAAACAAAATCATTATTGGTTTAATGACTTTGGTCCTAATAATATGGGGCGCCTGGAGCGCAACTAAACTGCCCATAGATGCCGTACCTGACATCACCAACAATCAGGTTCAGATTATAACAGCATGTCCAACTCTTGCCGGTCAGGAAGTGGAGCAGTTGGTTACCTTTCCAATTGAACAGAGCATTGCCACTGTTCCGAAAATCGAGGAAATCAGAAGTATTTCCCGCTTTGGGCTTTCGGTTATTACTGTGGTTTTTGACGATGAGACCGATATTTACTTTGCCAGACAGCTTATAAGCGAGAGGCTGAAAGAAGCGGTAGACAGAATACCGCAGGGAATCGGAACACCGGAAATGGCTCCTGTGAGCACGGGTCTAGGGGAGGTTTACCAATATATCATCCATCCTAAAAAAGGAAGCAAAAATAAATATAATGCCAAAGATCTGCGTACCATGCAAGATTGGATTGTGGCTAGACAATTATACGGAACCCCTGGAATTGCGGAGGTAAACAGCTTTGGAGGGGAGCTGAAGCAGTATGAGGTCGCGGTAAATCCCGATAGGCTCCGCGCAATGGGAGTAAGCATACCGGATATTTTTACGGCGCTGGAGAAAAACAACCAAAATACCGGCGGCGCATATATCGATAAAAAGCCAAATGCATATTTTATAAGGGGCATTGGTCTGGTAACTTCTCTTGACGATGTCAAAAAGATCGTGGTTAAAAATACTGGCGCAGCTCCTGTTTATGTAAGCGATGTAGCCGAAGTGAGATTTGGCAATGCAGTGAGATACGGTGCCTTGACATTCAATGGAGAAGTTGATGCAGTGGGCGGTGTCGTGATGATGCTTAAAGGAGAGAACAGCAACGAGGTTGTCAAACGCATTAAGGAAAAACTGCCAACTATCCAGAAATCGCTGCCTGACGATATTGTTATTGAGCCATACCTTGACCGTACAGACCTTGTGGGCCGTGCTATCAGCACCGTTGAAAAGAACCTTGTTGAAGGTGCATTGATCGTAATATTTGTACTGGTATTATTCTTAGGGAATTTCCGTGCAGGACTTATAGTTGCCTCTGCTATTCCTTTGGCTATGCTTTTTGCCCTTGGACTTATGAACGTTTTTGGGGTAAGTGCCAATCTAATGTCACTTGGAGCCATTGATTTCGGTTTAATTGTTGATGGAGCGGTAATTGTGGTTGAGGCTACGCTTCATCATCTGGCTATGCGCAAGTCGCTCAAAAATCTTACCCAGGATGAAATGGATGATGAAGTTTTCGAGTCTGCTTCTAAGATCCGTACCAGTGCTGCCTTTGGAGAAATTATCATTTTAATTGTATATATCCCGATCCTGACCCTTGTCGGCGTTGAAGGAAAAATGTTTCGCCCGATGGCGCAGACAGTGGGGTTTGCAATATTTGGAGCATTAATATTATCTCTTACCTATATCCCGATGATGTGTGCTTTGTTTTTATCTAAAAAGCCGCAGCACAAAGAAACATTCAGCGATAAGATGATGAATAGAATCCAGAGCGTATATCAGCCTCTTCTCCAGAAGGTGATTGACTTTAAATATGCTGTGGTGGGTGCTACCGTTTTAATTTTCTTTGCGGCTGTCTTTTTCTTCACAAGAATGGGAGGGGAATTTATTCCGCAGCTGCAGGAAGGGGATTTTGCGTTCCACTGCATCCTTCCGCAGGGAAGTTCGCTGAACCAGAGCATTGAGACTTCGATGCAGGCATCCAGAATAATCAAAAAGTTTGATGAGGTCAAGATGGTCGTTGGTAAAACAGGTGCGGCAGAAGTTCCAACTGATCCGATGCCTCCTGAGGCCAGTGATTTGATGGTGGTGCTGAAACCGCAGAAAGAATGGAAATCAGGAAGAACCTATGATGAACTTGCTGAAGCTATCAGTGAGGAGCTCGAAGTGATACCCGGCGTTTTTTTTGAAAAGAACCAGCCGATCCAGATGCGTTTCAATGAGCTTATGACCGGTATCAGACAGGACGTTGCCGTTAAGATATTTGGCGAGAACCTGGATACTCTTTCACAGTACGCCAAAGAAGTGGGTGCAGTGATCCAGAGCATTCCGGGGGCTACTTCGCCGCAGATTGAAAGAGTGAGCGGCCTTCCACAGATCAATATTGAATATGACAGGACCAGAATTGCCAACTACGGACTTACGATCGAAGATGTGAATGGCGTTGTCAGCACTGCATTTGCGGGAAAAAGCACAGGACAGGTATATGAAAACGAACGACGTTTTGACCTTGTTGTGCGTCTTGACAGCGTCCACAGAACCAGCATAGACGATGTGAGCAACCTGATGATCCCTACCAATACAGGAATACAGGTGCCTTTATCTCAGGTAGCTAAAATCGACTATAAATTAGGTCCGGCACAGATCAGCAGGGAAGCGGGCAAAAGAAGAATTGTAATTGGATTTAATGTGGCTGGCCGTGATGTACAGAGTGTGGTGCAGGACATCCAGAAAAAGCTGGCTGAAAAAGTGAAGCTTCCTCCAGGATATTATTTCACTTATGGTGGACAGTTCGAAAACCTGCAGGCGGCAAGTGCAAGACTTATGATTGCAGTGCCGGTTTCGCTTCTTTTGATCTTCGGGCTGCTTTATTTCACATTCCGTTCTTTCAAACAGGCTATGCTTATCTTTACCGCTATACCAATGAGCGCCATTGGGGGAATTTTTGCCCTTATGCTTAGAGGGATGCCTTTCAGCATCAGTGCCGGAATTGGATTCATTGCATTATTTGGAGTAGCGGTGCTGAATGGTATCGTGCTTATCGGAACTTTCAACCAGCTTGAAAAGGAAGATATGGATAACATTTTTGAGAGAGTCAAAGAGGGGACAATCACAAGGCTTCGCCCCGTTCTTATGACGGCAATGGTGGCATCACTGGGATTCCTGCCGATGGCGATGAGCAGCAGCGCAGGTGCGGAGGTTCAGAAACCGCTTGCAACAGTTGTAATCGGAGGTCTTGTTACAGCGACATTCCTTACATTGTTTGTGCTCCCATTACTCTATATAATCTTTAACACTAAATTTGATTTTAAAGAACGATTTAAAATGAGAAATGCAACAGCCGTACTTATACTGCTGCTTGCAGGTCTAGGATCTGCAAATGCGCAGCAGAGGATTCCAATTGACAAAGCTGTTGAAACCGCCTTACAAAGCAATCAGCAGCTGGATATTAATAAAACTGAAATCCAAGCAGCTGGACTGAATGTAAAAACTGCCGTTGACATGCCTAAAACAGGTATCTTTGCAGAGAATGAAGATTTAAGACCTTCAGATAAGACAGGGATTTTAAAAATAGGAATTTCTCAAAGTTTTGCATGGCCGGGTCTTTATGCCGCTAGAAAAAGCTATTTCAAGGATCAGTTGAAGTACACCCAGCTTAATACAGCTCTACTTAACGCAACGATCAAAAGAGATGTACGTACGGCATATTATAAACTTTGGTACCTTCAGGATAAACAGCTTTTATATCAGCGTCTGGACAGTATTTACACGCTCCTTTCAAAGACTGCAGAAGTGCGTTTAAAAGCCGGGGATGTCGCACAGCTGGATAAAATTGCGGCAGATGCAAAACTTCAGGAATTAAAAGCCTTTTCGGAACAGAACAAGAAAGACATGACCGTTCAGCAGCAACAGCTTATGATGCTTCTGAACCTGAATGAATGGCTGCTTCCTTTGGAAGCACCTCTTGGTAAAGCAGAGGTAAATTTTTCTGAAAGCAACGGTATGCATCCGTTGCTAACACTGCAGGAACAGAATGTAAAGATAGCATCTTCAAATGTTTCGATTATGAAAAACAGCAATATGCCGGAGCTTTCAGGAAGGGTTTTCAGCCAGAGGCTCTATGGGCTGGATGATCCTTATACAGGTTTTTCAGCAACTGCATCATTTCCTCTTTTCGGTGCCGTATCAGCGCATAACAAGGTAAAAGCGGCAAAAGCGGAGAAAGAAGTGCAGGAGAAAAATCTTGTATATCAGACTCAGCTTCTCCAGACCCAGAAGGCTTCTTCTGCAGCGGAAATTGAAAAGAACCTTTCGCTTCTGAATTTTTATGAGACCTCTGGACTTAAGCAGTCGGAAGATATTATAAAAGCTTCAACTCTAAGCTACCGCTCGGGTGAAATCAGTTTTGCGGAACTTGGACAATTTTTAAGCCAGGCTGTTGGGATCCGCCAGAACTATCTTGATGTTTTAAATCAATTTAACCTTTCAGCGGTGCAGTTTGATTATTTCAATAATAAATAAATAATGTAAAACCTGTGGGAGATACATAATCTCACAGGGTAATTTTAAAATAGAGTATAAATGAAAGTCAAAATTCAATTATTAATCGCGGTTGCGGCGATATTCTCACTTGTAAGCTGTGGGCAAAAAAGCAATGCAAGCGAAAACGGAGCCAAAACTGAACAGGCAGAAGGAGCAAAAGAAGAAGGACATGGTGAGGAAGAAGCTGCGGTAATTGCCGTATTAACCCAGGATCAGATTAAAGCTGTTGGGATAACACTGGGAACTATTGAGAGCAAAAATCTAACTGCTGCAATAAAAGCCAACGGGGCTTTGAGAGTTCCTAATAATAATAAAGCAAATGCTACATCATTATATGGTGGAGTAATTAAAACCCTAAAGGTACAGCTGGGAGACCATGTACGCAAAGGGCAGGTTATAGCAACTATTGAGAATCCGCAGTTTATCCAGCAGCAGGAAGAATACATTACAATCAACAGCAGAATTATCAACGCAGAGCAGGAACTGCAGCGCCAGCGAGATCTTCAGGCAGGAAATGCAGGAGCACTAAAAAACCTGCAAAATGCAACTGCAGAAGTAAATGCGCTTCGTGCACGCAAAGCGTCACTGCAGAAACAGATCCAGCTTATGGGAATCAATCCGGCGACTGTATCTGCGTCGAATTTAAGGTCGGCATTAACAGTTACAAGTCCGGTTACTGGTACAGTAAGTGCAGAATTTGCTAAAATTGGAAGCTACGTGGATGTTTCTTCTCCTGTTGTGGAGATTGTTGACAATCAGCTGATCCACTTAGACCTTCAGGTGTTTGAGAAAGATCTGCCTATGATAAAGGTAGGGCAGATCGTAAACTTTACACTGACTAACAATCCTACTGCTTCTTATACGGCAAAGGTTTTTAATATTGGTTCTTCTTTTGAAAATGAAAGCAAGACTGTGGCAGTTCACTGTACTGTTACAGGGAACAAAACAGGACTTATTGATGGAATGAATATTACAGCAATGGTTAGTGTTGGTACAGCTCTTACAACTGCAGTTCCAAATGATGCCATTGCAGAGGCAGACGGTAAATTCTACATCTTTGTTAAAACAGATAAAAAACCTGAAGAGCACGAAGAAGCAGAAGGCGGGGAAGGAGCCGAAGCTGGCGAAAAGCATAGCCCGGAAGAGGAAAAGAAAATTGCTGCAACAAGCATGAACTTCGAAAAAGTCGAGGTTAATAAGGGTGTTTCAGAGGTTGGATACACTGCGGTGACCCCTGTTAAGGAAATACCTGCAGGAACGCCAATTGTGACCAAGGGCACTTTTTTCGTCAATGCCAAACTAAGTAATTCGGGAGAGCACGAACACTAGAAATATCAAGAATTTATTGCAGGCTCCTGTTTGACATTGATTAACTATGAATGTAAAGAATTACCCCCTTACTTCTTTAATTCCTAGTTCTCGATTCAGGGCCTGCATCAATTTAAAGTACTTTTTATAATAGCAATACGTACGTATTTAATTGTTAAAAATTAAACCAATTAGCTGAGGTTAAAAATAAGCTTCGTAAATTTACTAGAGTAGGTGCCGAATGCAAATATTTCCGGTTTTCTTTTTAAAGTGAAAATTTATATGAAAAAAGTAACAGAAGCCGTCTTTGAAAGTAAAAAGATACGTCTCACAACGATGCGTATCCTAATCTATGAATATCTGGAAACCGTTACGGCTGCGCTATCTCTGGCAGAAATTGAGAAATTTTTTCATAAGGCAGATAAAGTAACAATTTACAGGACTCTTCAGACATTTCAGGAGAAAGGCTTGGTTCATAAAATCCTTGACGAAAATGTCGTTAAGTACAAACTTTGCGCGGACTCTTGCGGTGAAGATTACCACAATGACAGACACCTTCACTTTTACTGTAAAAAGTGCAATGAGACAACCTGCAGAGATGAAATTATTCTGCCCAAAAGCTTGGAAGAAAGTTTTCAAATTGATGAGGTGCAGATATTAGTAAAAGGAATATGTGAGAAATGCCTAAAATCAGTTTAGATAAAAGAATAATTAGGAGTAGAGAATTTAAAGAGAAATTGTTGAATTTTTATTACCAAATTAAATGTTGTTAGATAAAAAAATATCAGTTATATATTTTCTTAAACAGATTAAGTCTCAGATAATTCTCATTGTGGTATTTGCAGTGGCAATAGGCCTTCTGGATATGATGCCTGTATTCAAGGAGATAGCCCTCCCCCTTAGTATTCCTGCTTTGGTGGGAACTGTAGTTTCACTGCTGCTTGCCTTTAGGACAGCCCAATCCTATGAGAGATGGTGGGAAGCAAGAACGGTGTGGGGAGCGATAGTGAATGATTCCCGCACTTTGATCAGACAGGTAACGCAGTTCACTTCAAAAGATAATAAACAAATTGCAGATCAATTTACGGAAAGACAGATTATCTGGGTTTATGCCCTTGGTGAAGCGCTTCGCAGAAAGCCTTTTTCCCCAAAGGTTTTGACCTATCTTAATTTTCATAAGATAAATGGAGGCAATATTCCAAATGCACTTCTTGACAAACATTCCGATGATATTGCCCTTCTGGAACAGAAGGGAATCATTTCAGATTTTAAACAGGTGCAGTTAAATGAGACGCTTGCCAGATTATGTGACAGCATGGGTAAATGTGAGCGAATTAAAAACACCGTTTTTCCTAAATCTTACAGTCTTCTGGTACATACCCTGATATATGTTTTTGCTGCCATACTTCCTTTCGGGCTTGAAGATTCCCAACTGGCAGTAGAAGTCCTTATCACAATCCTGATTCCCCTGTTGTTCATTTCAATTGAGAAAACTGCAATTATCATGCAGGATCCATTTGAAAATACACCAGTCGACACGCCGATGACTTCACTTGCCCAGACCATTGAGATCAATCTTCTTGAAATGACAGGTGCGCAGGAAATTCCTGTAAAACCTAAGAATAATGAGTATTTCGAGATGTAAATTATTATTAATCTAAAATTAGCCTGCTATGGATATCGAGTTTGAACTGCTGCTTTCTGCCAAATTACTGCTTGCTGTTATTCTTGGGGGAATTATTGGTCTTGAAAGGGAACGCGAGCAACAGAATTCGGGAGTAAGAACCTTTGCCTGCATATGTGTCGCGTCGTGCCTTTTCGTCTCGATTTCGGCGCATTTGACCGCCGATAAATCGGCAATTGCCAGAATGCTGGCTGCAATTGCGACAGGACTTGGATTCATAGGTGCAGGACTAATTTTCAGGGATGATAAAAATCTGCCTAAAGGACTCACTACCGCATCTGGTCTGTGGACCACATCGGCAGTGGGAATGGCTATTGCACTTAACATGTTTGTCATTGCTGTGGCGGCGACCCTTATAATACTGCTTATTTTCACCATAAATCAGTTTCCATGGTACAGAAGATTAGTAGACAGATTGATTAAGAGTAAAAAGAGGACTAACTGAACCAATGTATTTCCTTTTATAGGTATCACAATCTTATGGACAACGATACCGTATTTTTTAACCTTATAAATTAAAATAACATGGAACACAAACATAAATATGATAAAGACGGAAAGCAAATCTGCTGTACTCAGACAGAGAAAGTGTATGTTAAGGCAGGTGCAAAGGAATTGCTGAAGGGCCATAGTGAAAATGACGGCCATAATCACGCGCACACTAAAGACGACGGACACAACCATGCCCATAGTGATGATGACGGACACGACCACAGCAATGTAGAAGGAGGTCCTTTCAAAATGTTCCTTCCTTCCATCATTTCGCTGGTTATGCTGCTTCTGGCGATTGCTTTTGACAACTGGATAAAACTGCCTTGGTTTTCGGGTGCGGTCAGGTTTGTATGGTATCTTGTTGCCTACCTTATTGTCGGTTTTCCGGTAATCAAGGATGCTTTTAAAAGTATCACAAAAGGCGAAGTATTCTCAGAATTCCTGCTTATGAGTATAGCTACAGTAGGAGCATTCATTATTAAAGAATACCCCGAAGGTGTCGCCGTTATGCTTTTTTATGCAGTAGGAGAGGTATTCCAGACACTTGCCGTTTCCAGAGCGCAGAGAAATATCAAAAGCCTTTTGGACCAGAGGCCTGATGAAGTGACTATACTTGTTGACGGAAAGCCTAAAACGGTAAAAGCGGAAGAAGCTGGCATTGGTGATATTATCCAATTAAAACCAGGTGAAAAATTAGGGCTTGACGGAGAACTGTTAACAGACGGTGCATCTTTTAATACTGCTGCACTTACCGGAGAGAGCAAGCCTGATACCAAATCAAAAGGAGAGACGGTTCTGGCAGGAATGATCAATTTAAATGTTGCGGCACAGGTAAAAGTCACTGCAGCTTATACAGAAAGCAAACTGAGCCGAATACTGGAGCTTGTTCAGAATGCGACAGCCCAAAAAGCGCCTACAGAGCTTTTTATAAGACGATTTGCAAAAGTTTATACGCCGATTGTTGTTTTTCTGGCTATAGGCATCTGTCTGCTGCCTTACTTCTTTGTAGACAATTATGACTTTAACAGCTGGCTTTACAGAGCCCTTGTATTTCTTGTTATTTCCTGTCCTTGTGCACTGGTGATTTCAATACCCCTTGGTTATTTTGGTGGAATCGGTGCAGCAAGCCGAAACGGCATATTATTCAAGGGAAGTAATTTCCTGGATGTAATGGCTTCGATCCAGAACGTGGTCATGGATAAAACAGGTACTATGACCGAGGGGGTCTTTAAGGTTCAGGAAACGGTTTTCAAACCGGAGTTTGATAAGGACGAAATTTTAAGAATGGTCAATGCTGTGGAGAGCCAGAGCTCTCATCCTGTTGCCACTGCAATCCATGAATTTGTTGGTGAAGTTGACAGTTCCATTAAGCTGGAAAGCACCGAAGAGATTGCAGGCCACGGACTGAAAGCTGTAATCAACGGCAAAGAACTGCTTGCAGGTAATTTCAAGCTTATGGATAAGTTCTCCATCAGTTATGATGTTGATCCCGCTTCTATAGTTTATACTACAATTGCAGTAAGCTACGACAAAAAATATGTCGGTTATATAACAATAGCCGATAGTATTAAGGAAGACTCACAGCTGACAATCGATCTTCTTCATAAGCTGAACATTAAAGCAACAATGCTGAGCGGTGATAAGGGCAGTGTCGTAAAATTTGTTGCTGATAAATTGGGAATCGACAATGCTTACGGAGACCTATTGCCTGAAGATAAGGTAAACAAAGTCAAGGAAATCAAGGCGCAGTATGGAACTGTAGCCTTTGTCGGCGACGGAGTGAATGATGCCCCTGTTGTTGCTTTGAGTGATGCCGGAATCGCGATGGGGGGACTTGGAAGTGATGCGACTATTGAAACGGCAGATGTTGTTATTCAGGATGATAAACCGTCCAAAATACCAATGGCAATAAATATTGGCAAGCAGACAAAGAAAATCGTCTGGCAGAATATTACACTTGCATTTGTTGTCAAAGGTATAGTCCTCATTCTGGGAGCCGGCGGACTTGCCACGATGTGGGAAGCGGTATTTGCCGATGTTGGTGTATCGCTTATTGCGATCTTAAACGCGGTACGCATTCAGAAAATGAAATTCTAAGAAAAGAAAGGCAAGAGTTTCTAAATTCTACATTTTAAAAATCCTAATTTTTTTGCTGCCGGCCAAATGAAATCCTTAACCGGATATTCAGTTGGTCAGGACAGCAAGGTCTAGGCTTGCCTAATTTCAATGGGTCTAATCTTTTAAAAAGCAACCTGCAGACGTAAAATGCTACATATTAAACAGACAGTTTTACCGGTAGCTGCCATTGCACGATAGCTAATGCTACAGGTTTAAAACTCTCATTTTGAATTTTACTGGAAATGAAAAAAAGGAATAAAAAATATTATCCAAATGTGCAGAAAACAGGAAGAATGCAGAAGGGAAAGCCTGTAAAAAAGAAAAATAAATTTTCCGTTGTAAATATTGGAAAGACTATTATTCTTGTAATTCTGGGACTTGCTATGGTTGTTGGAATTATCATCAGAGCCCGGCATTTTATTTTGTATCACCTGATGAGTAAGCCAGAGGAGAAAACTATCAAAACGATACCCGCCAAAGAGGGCAAACCCAATACTTTGAAAAAAAATGGAAGCGACTAAAATTAAAGCAGAAAAGGTTAAATAGTTAATTCCCGGCCGCAGTTTCTACAGGACTGTGACAATTTTTATTTTAGAATATCATTTACAAAACTGTCTGTTTTATTGACCTAAGACAAATTGAATATGAAAAGAAATGTAAATATTTCGGGTCTGGTTCTTCAAATTCTTCAGGATAACAGAGGAAGATTATTTAAGCTTGATGAGCTGGTCCAGATTATTTATCCCTCAGACGGAAAAGGGCAGGAGAAGGAAAATCAAGCAATTATCCTAGATATCCTTATATTTTTGGACGATCAGAAAATGCTTGTATTGGATTTTGAAACCGATGAAAGTTCAATACCTTTATAATTGTCCATTACACAAATACGGGAGGCAGGAATTGTATTTTCAATTCTGGCTGTTTGAGAAAAATATTTCCTAGATAACCTTCCCCGTAGGGAAGGAAAATCTGAAAAATCCAAACTAAATCTTTATACGAGCACATTGAGCGCTCCTGGAATTACTGAAATTTTGCAGAAATTGGTTTTAAGGTTATAGTGTTCCCCGTCTATCTGTGCATCGGTATAGATTTTCAGGGGCATTTCTATCCTTAGGTTCTGCACCTGATGGTGCTGGGCTTTTGCAAATCTACCGACAGTTCCCTGCAGGACATGAAATCCTAAAGCGATTTTCTCTGTAAAGGATAATTCCGGAATTAAAATCAGATCCAGTAATCCGTCCGTCAGCATTGCATTAGGTGTAAGACTCATACCGTATCCCATTTCATTTGAGTTGGAAATAAATATCATGAACGTTTTTAGGTTGATGATTTTATCATCAAATGAAATTACAGCCGGCTGCGTCCTGTACTCAAAACTGGAAAGAATCGCGGCCTTAATGTAAGAATAGAGTTTTCGGCCCGAAGAATGTTCATATTTCTTTATAATCATTGCATCAATGCCGATTCCGGTATTGCTGAAAAAGTAATTCTGATTGATCTTTCCTGCGTCAATGAGTATTTTGTTTCCGTTTTTAATAATTTCCAGAGATTTCTTAAGATCCCGAGGTATGTTCAGGTGCGAGGCCAGGCCATTTCCTGAGCCCACCGGTATGATTCCAAGTTTTATATTGGTTCCCAAAAGGCAGGAGGCTACTTCATTGATCGTACCGTCCCCTCCGCAGGCCACAATAATGTCCGGGTGCTTCGATGCTGCTTTTTTGGCAAGTTCAATAGCATGTTTCTTGTTTAAGGTATAGTCTGCCTTTATTTTATATTTTTCAGGCTCGAAGAACTGCTTGATGAAAAACTCGGAAAGATGATGTTTTCCTCCGCCTGAAACGGGATTGATTATGAAATGTATATAGATCATTATTACTTCAAAAGTTTGTTTGTAAATAGATAATCTGCCGACTGATACCATGCAATGGTCTCCTGTAGAAAAGATTTATCCATAGGAATTTTGACAAGGCTGTTGTCAGTTTTGTTCCAGTCATAGAAGGCCTGTTTTTTCTGATCGGAAAGAATCATTACTTTTTCTTTTTTCATCAGCGCCAGCTTGCGGTATGTTCCCAAAAACGCGCGCTGTTCAAAGTCTGAAGCAAGGACGTCCTTTCCAAAGAAATCAGATTCGTAATGCCAGTTGAATAATGAAAACACCGTCGGCCAGAGGTCGATCTGAGAACATTGTTTCTGAATTTTTTGATTGTGCTTTTCAGGCATATTGACAATAAATGCGGGAATATCATAGTTGGCGACATCTATTTCGTCTTTACCGGCACTGCTTGCGCAATGATCTGCGATGATTATAAAAACGGTGTTTTTGTACCAAGGCTTGGTACGTGCCTTGTCAAAAAGCTGCTTCAATGCGTAATCGGTATATTTTACGGCCCCTTCGCGGCTTGTGCCTGAGGGAATGTCGATTTTTCCTGACGGATAGGTAAAAGGCCTGTGATTGGAGGTGGTCATGACAAAATTGAAGAAAGGTTTCCCATCCTTATACTGCTTGTCGGCAACGGTGATCATTTTATTGAAAATATCTTCATCGCAGATTCCCCATGCATTTTCAAACGTTACTTCCTTATCGGGAATATTGTTACGGACTGTTTTGATCTTATCGCTGAGAACGCTTCCGCGCCCCCTGTCATATATCGTGAATCCATTGCCCCCGAAATATGAATTCATATTATCAAAATACCCGTCCCCGCCATAAAAAAAGTTGCAGTCATAAGACTTTGATTTAAAAACATTACTGACTGTATACAGGTTCTGGTTATCTGGTCTTTTTACTATTGACTGTCCCGGTGTTGGGGGAATGCACAGCGTAACAGCTTCCATTCCTCTTACGGTTCTGGTTCCTGTGGCATATAAATCATTAAAGAAGATGCTTTTCTGAGCCAGACTGTCCAAAAAGGGAGTTATGTTTTCTTTATTTCCAAACTCCTTGAGGAAGCTTCCGCTGAAACTCTCCATCAGGACAAAGACAACATTTTTACGCTGCAGTGCAGACTGGCTGTCCCTGATGCTTCTGTGAATAGAGTAGCCCGTAGTAGTGAAAGTTGTAGTCGAATCTTTTAATTTATTTTTGACTATCCCAAAGGCATTGTCATTGTCAATCGAGGTATAGAAATCAGGGTATTTCATCTGATTATTTCTAAATGCCGCAAAAAAGGAGTAGATGCCTGATTTGGATATTTCCGAATTATATCTGTTGGAAGACCATTCCGCATGGTTGTTTGAAATAAAAGAAGTAAAAAACAAGGCAGCCGCCAGGGATATTCCCAGTACTGCCAGCCTAAGCCTTATATCAGAAGTAGATGAGAAAGTCTGCTTGAAGGCACCGCTTCTAAAAAATAAGTACAATACCATCAGCGAGAAAAAAAGTACCCCTGTAATAAGTGCGGGAAGAGGGTAGGACTGCTGGATATTGGCAACTACCTCATGGGTGTATATGAGATAATCGACAGCAATAAAATTAAAACGTGTCTTGAACTCATCCCAGAATGTCAGCTCGGCAAAAAAGGTAAATACCAAGATGAATATATTTAAGGATGTAAAAAAAGTAATTACTATTCGATCAGCAATAGAACCGGCCCATTTATCAGGCATAAATGTATAAAAAAGTATTCCAGGCAGTGATATGAAAATAATGGTGCCGGTATCAAAAAATAGACCTGTTAAAAGTGTTCTCAGCACATCTGTAATATTCCATGAAACTTGATCATACTGCCAGATAAAAAAAACAATTCTCAAGATTTGTGAAACGATTAAAAACCAGATCATAAAATGAACCAGCAGTGCGTACCTGCCGGTTCTCAAAGACAATTTACTCATAAACTTATTAATAACGCAACAAAGTTTACAACCCAATTTTGTAGTAATCCTGAATTTTGGTTTTTATTAAGAAATTCTGTAATTATTTGTAATAAAATTCATCTTTTTTGATGTAGTCCGGATATATGTTTTATCCTGTCTATGGATATGAAACTGATTTTCAGAAATGAATGCTGAATGAATGAAAATTATTGTAAAAGGAATAATTGACTTTCCAGCCGTTAAGTTCAGTAATCTTTTTTATGATCGAAAGTCCAAGTCCGTTTCCATTCGAAGAGGATCCGCTGTTAAAAAAACGATTAAAAAGTTTGTCGATAGGAAGTGGCTTATCGTCTCCTGTATTCAATACCTGCAGTTCGTTTTCCATTATCCTTATGATGATGTTGCCTTCACTGCGATTATGTCTTATGGCATTAAGCAGAAGGTTGTTAATTAAAATTTCAGTAAGGATAAGATTTCCGCTAATCTGCAGCTTTTCAGGAGCCTGAACATTTATTGCTATATTTTTAAGTTCAGCCTGTTCGGTAAAAAAATTAAGGTGTTTTTCAATATGATTGTTAATCGATATTGTATTTTTTTCCAGATAAATTTCGTGTTCAATTTTGGAGAGAAGCAGTAGGTTTTTGTTCAATCGGTTTAACTTGACCACATCCCTGCTTAATGATCCCAAAACCTGTGTTTGTTCCTTGTTGAGTTTCATCTGAAACAAAACATCGATTTTGTTCTGAAACAAAGCAAGTGGTGTCTGGAGTTCATGCGCAGCATTCTCAACAAATTCACGCTGGCTCTTATAAATAGCCGTATTCTTCTCAATGAGTGCCTCCAAGCTTTTATTTAGGCGGTCAAACTCATCGATGTCAGTTTCCACAAAATGCGGAGGTTTGTTTTTATCGATTTCAAATTCATGAATCTGATCCAGTGTGTTATAGAAGGGCCTCCAGCGTTTGGATGCCGTCTTCTTTGAAAGCCATACAATGCCAATAAAAAGTATTATAATTATGAAAGTAAACATGCCGGCAATACTGTACACAAGACGTTCCATTTCCAGAAGATGTATTTTTTCTGTGTATGTGTATTTCCTGCCTGCAATTTCTACAGGCGCGTAAATAATTCGGAACGGTTCTTTTTCTTCTGCAATCGGGTCCTCGATTGTTGTCCCTACAATAGAGTCCTTAGTAAGTCCCATGTCCGGCAGAATGGTAAAGTGCAGATTGAATCTGTTCCAGGTTTTGATATCGTCGGATGTGAAGTTCTTACTGCTCTGGTTAACAAAGGCATTTTTGTGCTGCTGGAGCACTTCTTCTGTTTCATAAATATACAGCCACTGGCTTACATAATAGAAAATGGGCGCACATATGAAAAGGATAACGGCTGCCAAGGCAAGGAAATCGCGTGTTGTTTTATGCAGTAATTTATTTTTGTTCATTTTTCCCATTTATATCCTTCACCGTAGATTGTTTTAATGTAGTCTCCAGATCCGGCTTTAGCCAATTTCTTTTTTAGATTCTTGATATGCGCGTATATAAAATCGTGGCTGTCCAGCATATCGGCCATATCTCCTGAAAGATGTTCTGCGATCGCCGCCTTGGAGAGTACTTTATCGGTATTACCTATTAGAAACAAAAGCAAGTTGAGTTCTTTTCTGGTGAGATCGAGTTTTTTACCTTTTACCACTACAGTTTTGGTAAAAACCTCAATTACAATCTCATTGAAAACAATAGAGTTGCTTCCTTTAAAATTTCTTCGTCTTACAAGTGCCTGCATTCGGACAAGCAGTTCAGCTAGATGGAAAGGTTTGGTAAGGTAATCGTCAGCACCAAGGCTGAAGCCTTCGATACGTGTTTCCAGATTTTCTTTCGCTGAGATTATAATAACACCATCAGTTTTATCTTTTTTTCGAAGTTCTTTTAGAATATCAAAACCATTGCCGTCAGGAAGTGTCAAGTCCAGAAGAATACAATCATAATCATAATTGTCAATTTTGTAAGCGGCCTCGATGTAATTATGTACAGTTTCACACTGGACTCCATTTTCCTTGAAATAACTTTTTATGCTTTCAGCAATCTGTTGCTCATCCTCGATAATTAAAATTTTCATGCTGGAAATTAAATTAACTTAATGACTTATGCGTCTATAAATTTAAGAAATTAAGCCCAGAGATTCTGTGTAAAAACTAAATTTAAAAAATTGGCACGTCATTTTTTATTAACTTGTAAAATTACAATTCGATTTTGAATTAATTCTGAATTTTCAAAATGTATTATTTCTGTGGACTATAGTATCGAATCAGTTTATATAAATTATGCTTTACCACTGGAAAATTTAAAATTGTTAAGTCCCCAGAATGATAGAATTGAAGAAAAATAAAAGATTAACCTATACTAAAGTCATGCGAAGGATTGTTTTTTGAGTTGTCTCTGTTTTGATCAAAAGGAAATTGGCTTTTAGAAAGATTTAGTTAAAAAGATTACTGTTTAACCAGATTCACTTTAGCAGCATTTTTTGTTCTGTTGGATTGGTGGACACGGCACACTTCCAAAACTACAATAAACACAGCAGTCTCCTTGATTTGGCTTAAGAGTTTGTTTGCAGTTTTCACATTCGTAGAAAAATTGGCATGCATCTGTCGGCATTGTTTCTTCTTTGCTGTGGGAGCAAAGAGGGCAGGTTATTATAGATTGTAGAACGATTTTCATTTTATTTTTTGTTAGTTACTGTATAGCCTGTTGAATTAATTGCTTTTTCAATTTCGGCAATTGTGATTTTGGAATTATCAAATTCTACAACAGCATTACCATTGGTATAATTTGCATCTGAATTTATTATTCCTTCTAATTTGTTTACTTCATGATTCACATGTTTTTCACAGCTGGCACAAGTCATTCCGCTGATTCTAAACTCAGCTTTTTGAGTGCTGGTTTCTTTCGCGACCAAGATTTTCTTTTCTGTATTTGGATAAAAAATGTTTGAGTAGTATGGAAACGAAAGCATAAGGAATGTAAATACTGTAATAATTCCTAGAAACATTTTTGAATTAACGAATTTCGGCTTTTCTTCTAAATCGCAGTTACAGTCTATCGGCTTTTTAGTTTTCAGCTTTTGATACCAAGCAAAACCAATAATTAAAACCGTCAGGCCGATGAAATAAGGCCTCATTGGTTCAAGCCATGAAAAAGCAGAAGCAATCCCGCTTGTTCCGGCAACTAATGCTAATATGGGCGTAATGCAGCACAATGAAGCAGCTACTGCTGTGAAAAATCCAGCTCCGATCATTTTATTCTCTGTTTTCATATTTTCTCTAAAATTTCGAAGAAAGGTCTTAGCATTTTTTCATACTCCTTTGTTAATGAATAGAAAATGGTCTGCGCTTCCCGTTTAGTTTCAATAAGTTTTCTGTCTTTTAGTTTCCGTAAGTGCTGTGAAATTGCAGAAATACTCATGTCAAGAATATCACTTATGTCACAAACACAGAGCTGTTTTTCTTCATAAAGCAAAAAAAGAATTCTTAATCTCACATTGTTGCCAGCCAATTCAAGCCCACTTGATAAATAGTCAAATGAGGCATTGAGTTCTGATACTCTGTCTTTACAGCGGATTATTTGTTTTATATCTGCCTGTTGCCGTATACAAGTTATATCTTCCATAATGCAAATTTATACTTTTTGCTTATTTAAGCAAATGCTAAAATACAAAACATTTGAATTAAATTTATGAATATTCCTGCGCATAAAAAAAGGCAACTTTTTGAGTTGTCTTTTAAGCATTAGGGTGAAAAAAAACTTTTTGCAATCCTTCAGAGCACAAGTTCCAGAATCGTCATGACAGCAATGCGTTGAACATTTCTCATATTTCTACTAAGCAGCTTTTGCAGATACCTGCTTTGTAAAATGCTTCTTTCTGAACCAGAATGCAAGATTTACCAGTGCAATAAGAGCAGGCACTTCTACCAGAGGACCTATAACACCTGCGAAAGCCTGGCCGCTGTTTATTCCAAACACTCCGATTGCCACAGCAATGGCAAGTTCAAAATTATTCCCAGTTGCTGTAAATGCTATAGATGTTGCTTTTGAATAGTCTGCCCCAAAATATTTACCAGTGAAAAAGCTGATGACAAACATCAAAGTAAAATAAATCACAAGCGGTATTGCAATACGCACAACATCCATAGGGATCTGAACAATAAGTTCCCCTTTCAGGCTGAACATTACAATGATCGTAAAGAGAAGTGAAATAAGAGTAATCGGCGAGATAAAAGGCACATACTTAGTTTCGAACCATTCAGAACCTTTTAAAGCTATCAAAGTGTAACGGCTTATGATTCCCAATGCAAAAGGAATACCTAGATAGATACCGACACTCTCAGCAATCTGTGCTATGCTGATGTTCACCTCAAAACCATCATATCCAAAATAGGGAGGGAGAATGGTTATAAAAATATAAGCGTACACACTGTAAAGCAGCACCTGAAAAATACTGTTAAGGGCAATAAGTCCTGCTGCATATTCACGGTTTCCGTCTGCCAGATCGTTCCATACCACAACCATTGCGATACAGCGTGCCAGACCGATCAGGATCACCCCGATCATGTATTCAGGATATCCGCTTAAAAACAGGAGCGCCAATAAAAACATCAAAACAGGGCCTACAATCCAGTTCAGAAATAAAGAGGCACCTAAGACTTTTGTGTTTTTGAAAACCTGTCCCATCTGCTCGTATTTTACTTTTGCCAGAGGCGGGTACATCATCAGGATAAGTCCTATTGCCAATGGAATGTTTGTTGTTCCGCTGGAGAAAGAATTGATGAAATCTCCGCTGGAAGGAATAAAGTATCCTATTGCCACACCTATAGCCATAGAAAGGAAAATCCAAAGGGTCAAGAAGCGGTCAAGGAAGCCTAGTTTTTTGCGTCCGACGGCTGGTGCACAGTTATTTGCTGACATTTTATTTTTTTATTTGTGAGAATACGTAAAACATTTCAGTTCCTATCTGCAGGCTTCGCTCCAGATAAGTTTCCTTCTGCTGGGGCGTTCCGTCGGAAATTTTTGGATCTACAAAAGTAATTGGGATCCTTTTCTCTGCGCCAGCTATAAACGGGCATCCGCCGTCAGCCTGCGAGCAGGTCATTATTGCGGCGAATCCGCTTTCAGGATTGAAATCATCATCATAGGTTTTAGAAAAACCTATAACGGGAAGTTCATCAGCTGAATATTTTATTGAATAAACAGGGTTTGATCCCTTTGAAAGCGTTTTGATATTGAATCCTGAATCCTTCAAAGTCTCCGCTGCCATCGGGAAAAGGGCAGTAGCCTCGGTTCCTCCTGAATAGCATGAAACGTTTCTGATGCCGTAATAGGCAGCGGCAGTCTGCGCCCAAACCTGCGATAAGTGGCTTCTTCTGGAATTGTGCGTGCAGATTAGGTTCAGTCTGGTTTCCAGCTTACTGTCCACTTTGGTCTGAATGAAGTCGATTAATGGCTGCAGGACTGCTTTGCGCTCTTCTGAAATCTGCTTAAAATCAAATGATTTAACTGTATTCTCAATTTGTGGATATAACATAGTTTTTGGCTAATAGTTTATGGTTAATGATTAGCAGCATCCTCCGCCTGGAGTGCATGAAGAACCGCTATCAGAATTTAACTGAGATAATTTTACTTTAGGCTTGTCTGAAGGAATACCGCACTGCTCCTGAGCAAGGCAGGCTGTCTGCTTGTTAAGCAGAGTGAAATTTTTACCGTTAAAATCCAAATCGTATTTGCCGATAGTGGTGTTCTGGTATTCCACTTCAATTTCATTGTCTTCAATTCCCAATACTTTTTCTGAAAGCTCAATGATGTGGATCAGCTTCTGAGGCTTAAGCCTGTGCTCGTAGTCGTTGGCATCCCAAAGCTGGAAGTTTACAACAGTCTCTTTTCTTACTGTTCCTCCGCAGTCGATGAAGTTTTTGGTAACAAGACCCACTTCTGTTACGTGGAAATATTCCGGTACAAATGTTCCGTCCGGCAGTTCAAAATTTACAGCTTCTACTGTTTTAAGCACTTCTTTAATTTCTGAAAGTTTCATAATTTCTTATATTTAGTTATACTATATTTTTATTAAATAATAAGGGAGCTTCTTCTTTCAAGAAGCGCAGTATCTCTCCAGGTACCATTTTGTTTTCCGATTTTCTCCCTTGTTCCAAGTATCCTGAAACCTGCTTTTTCATGAATGCGGAGACTTGCCGTGTTCTCAGGAAAGATCCCTGCCTGAAGCGTCCAGATTCCTTCTGCTTCGCTTTGTCTGACAAGTTCATTTAAAAGGGTTAGCCCGATTCCTTTTCCTGAATGTGCGGGATCCACATATACGCTTACTTCTGCTACCCCTGCATAAACGCAGCGGGAAGAAACAGGGGTAAGGGCAGCCCAGCCAATCACCTTGCCATCTTCCTGCATTGTAATTCTGCAGGATGCCAGATGTGAATTGTCCCAGTCTTCCCATGAAGGGGCGCTGGTCTGGAAAGTGGCATTGCCGGTATCTATCCCTTTTTGGTAAATTATTTTTACCTGATCCCAATCTTTGGCCGAAAGTTTTCTGATTTCCATATCCTTTTAAATTAACAGCATTCGCTTTTCTTTTTGGCAAGATGATCTGATATGTGCTGAAAGAAACCTTTTATTTTTTCAAGTCCAGGTTCATTGATGCAGTAGCAGATAGAATTTCCTTCGATGCTCCCTTTAATCAAGCCTGCATTTTTCAATTCTTTCAAATGCTGTGAAACCGTCGGCTGTGAAAGGGGAAGTTCATTTACAATATCCCCGCAGATGCAGGCATCTACTTTTAATAAATATTCCATAATTGCAATACGCGCAGGATGGCCTAGTGCTTTGGCTAAAACAGCCAGCTCGTTCTGGCTTTCTGTAAAGTGATCTGTTTTTGTTGCTCCCATCGTTTTATATTTATATTGCAATATTACGATATAAAATTTAATTATCATGCAGTTGAATAAGAAAATTTTCTAAAAGTGCGTTTGTGTGTTTTGCAACATATTGTATATCATATATATATGAAATAAAAAAGACCTTGGAATACCACTCCAAGGTCTCTGAAAATATGGCAATCTTTAGGCGTAATTCCGTAGTCCGAAAAATTGACTGCCACTGTATTTCGCTTTAAATTTTTATCTTTATTCCTGCATTCACAACAAATCCGTCCAGAGGAGCATAGATATCTTTGAAAACAGGATTTGAAATAGGACCTGTATATATGCTTCCAAATTTAGTTTGCCGGGTATCAGTAAAATTTTCAAAATTGGCATAAAGGGAAAAATTTTCCCAAAGCCTTTCTGCCATAAAGCCAAAAATCCAGTAAGCTGTTCCGGTCGTGCCATCACTTAATTTTTGATTGCTGTAATAGTAAGCTTCTAAACCAACTTTCCATTTATCTTCAACTTCATACATTAAAACATTATTTAATCTGTGTTTTGCGGTAAGAGGATTTTCGGATTTTACTCCATTTGCATTTATAGAAGCATCAGTGAAGGTATACCCCAGAAATAATTTAAAATCTTTATATCCTAATTTCACATTTGTTTCAGTTCCTTTAGTATCCAAATATCCATTAACATTTGCAAACTGATAAAGGTCATCAGGAAGAGAATTTAATATAAGAGGATTATCAACATTCGTGTAGAAAAATAACTGATTCCATGATAAGGAAAGGTCATTGGTAATTTTAGTTTTATAGTTTATATCAAAGTTAACACCGTAGCTTTTTTCAAGTTTATTGAAATCGCTGTTAATAGGCAATACATTTCGATATTGGATGCGTTCGCTTTCTTCTGTAAAAATCGTTGGTGTTTTGTAGCCTAGGCCTCCTCCAATTCTGGATGTAAGCTTAGAATTGAATTTAAATAATGCCGAAATTCTCGGAAGGAGAGAATATCCGTAATCAATTACATAATCACTTCTGAGGCCTGTTTCAATTTCCAGCCATTCTTTTGCTTTTATGGTGTTCTGAAGGAAAGCCCCATATGTTATCTGATTATAATTTCTTAACGGAAAAGCGGTTGGACTGTTTTAAGTAAAGCTGTCCGTATATAAATTTACACCAGCAGCCCATTGAGCAATTTTGCCGTTTTTAGAATAACTGATTTCAGAAAAGGTACTATTCTGCAGACCATCAAATACATAATCAGGAATGGTGATGACACGGCTGAAATTATTAAAACTGTTTTTAATTGTAACCGATTCCTGCTCATTAAATTTATGTGTCAGGGAAAATTGCGTGCTTATTCTCTGTGTTTTATTCTTTTCGAAATAACTGTCAGGATATTTACTTTGATCTTTGATGTACTCAATATTTCCGCCTAAACGGTTTTCAAAAACGGTATTGATGCCGAAATTAAGTTTGGTATTTTCATTAAAATTGACAAAAAGTTTAGGGTTAAAATTAAAACGCTCAAATTTAGGAATAGCTGTAAGCTGTATATGAGCGGGATCATAAGGAGCGTTGCGATCGTGGGAAGCAAAGACAGTTAATCCAATTTTATCAAACTGCTGAGAATAAAATCCATTTATATCCAGTCCAAGAGCTGAAGTTCCATTAATTAAAAATCGCAGCTCCCTTTCTTCGGTCGGGGTTTTAGAAACAAGATTTACTAAACCAGCGATTGCTCCTCCACCGTAAAGAGTAGAGGCGGAACCTTTGATTATTTCAACCTGCTTTAAATCTAATGGAGGAGTCTGCAGTAACCCAAGTCCGCTTGACGCGCCAGAGTATAAAGGAAAACCGTCTTTTAGAATCTGGGTATATCTTCCGTCTAAGCCTTGAATCCTGATGGAAGAATTTCCTGAAGTTGCAGAAGTCTGCTGGGTCTGAATTCCGGTACTTTCATTAAGCATCATACGAATGTCTCCGGGTTTCATATTGGCTTTTTCTTCCAGCTCTTCTCCGGCAATGAATTCAACTCTGGTTGGAATATTGCTGATGGTTCTGGTACCTCTTGTTGAAGTAACAATAATTTCTTCCATTTCTTCAGCCTCTTCTTCCTCGCTCTGCAATTTTATTTCTATAAGACTGACAGTTGAAGGTACTTTAAAAAGCGTTTTATTTGGGGCAAATCCTTCTATTGAAATGGATAATGTGTAATCTCCATCTTTTAAATTTTCAATAATGATGTTGCCATCATTACCAGATGAGATAACGGAATTGGTTTCTTCAATTTTTGCTGAAGCACCTTTTACAGCTTCATTATTATCAGCATTCTTTATATGAAAAGTAATTTTATTCTGTGCCTGCGCAGTGCCAATAGATGTTATTGCCACAATCAGTAAAATATATTTGAGCATTTAGATTTTTCTTAATGGTTAATAGACATAATAGCCTTACATGATTAAAGAATCATGCAAAATAACACTGTTTTTAGACTAAGAAATTTTGGGAGGCTGCCAGATTTTGCAGATGAATGAAGAATCAACAAATTTATTGTAAGTTGGTGTTGGCGAAACATCGTGCAGAATAAATTCTAATTTTTCAGTAATAACTGCAGAGTTAAAATTTATTGTAAACCCCACACAAGTCCCGCAGGAATAAAAGGGGGAGCATTTTCCATTGCAGTCATTACCGCAGTCATGTGAATCATTACCGCAGTTTTTCTCTACTGCGCATTTTGAGTGTTTCACTAATGCAGAGCATGGTACTGTTGAAAGGAACAGTACTATAAACGATATTATTGTTGCCAATGCTTTCACACTGCGAATTTAAATATAAATTATGATTAAAAATGTATTTTTATTATAGTCATTCTCCAAGCAAATGCATTAAAAAATACTTTAATTTAAGTGCTTTTTTTTAAGTGTCTTTAAATTTAGGGCATTAAAATTATACGAGACCATAAGATAGCTCCAAAGAGCCAGCTTATTTTCATCTTGTATTTTTGGCAGGTACTGCATAGCCCCTGATGACTTATAAAATGAAAAGGCATAATTTATTTCTATTTCTCTGACAGGCATGTATTTTATTGAAAAATCATTTTCAAACCCAAGAAACTTTGACATTTCCTGACCTGAATTATTTAAAAGGGGATATTGGGTGTAAAATAAGTGAAAATCGGAGCGAAGTGTTAATTTATTGTTTAGCGGAATTGTTGTAAACAAATAAGGATTTACCAACCCTTTTCCATTAACATCATTTGGAAAACGTGTAAATACATTCATGTTTCCATTGAATTTCCATGTAACCCCATACAATACATCAAAATCCCCAGACCTGCTGCTAGACAATTTAGATTTGCTTCCGCTAATTATTTCAGCACCTAAACGCCAGGTAGATTTTAACAGCGACAATTTAATCTCAGGCTGAAAATAGTACGCCAATAATTTTTGACCTTTAACATTACGGCCAAACTGCAGATAGGAATTTAGGGTATAATACCATTGCTTATTTCTAAAATCTATCCGGCCACCCATCGTTGCACGAGTATATAGTTGCTGCGAATTTGCGTTCTCTAAAAAATCAACTGCATTTAATGAGTTAAATGAAAATCCTTTACTAGTATTGTAAATAAGGCTATTTGCCAGCAGATATTTATATTTATTGGAAGCTACAGGTGAATAGGCCGGCTCAAATCCAGTATTGTAATCTCTGGTAAATAAAAAGAAAAAGTCATTAGAGAGATGTTTTGAATATTTCATTATTCGGATTCCTTCATGAGCTCTTCCTTGCTGTGCCCAGGGCGCATCAGAGAACAGTCTGCCATTATCTAATAAAATGCTTTGCCTTCCTAATCGTACATTTAACGATTTAAATTTAGTTTCAAAATACAACTGAGAAAAATTGATGCTTTCTACTTTGGAGGCCCTGTTGTTTTGGTCCCAAAGATGAATTTCCTGCAAATCAGATTTTATTAGCCATTTTTCTCTTGCATACTGCATAGAAAACCTATTTCTCTGCGTGATGTAAAAATAAGGATCGGCAGAGTCGTTTGGAGGCAGTACATAATTTGAAGTGTACTCGGCTCGTGGCCTTATTTCTATGTTCATTAAAAACTGCTGAGATATGGTGTCTTTTTCCTGAGCACTTAATTGAATGATAAATAAAAAGAGAAAAAACAGTAGGTGTTTTTTTTGCTGCCGTTTTAATTATCATACTTCTTATATCCTATAGAATTAGTATGTAAAAGTAATAATTGTAATTTTATTTCCAATATTCTTTCTCAATGTCTTATTGTTAATTTACTAAGTATTTTGTTAAAATAATTTTTAAAGATTGTTTTAATTCTTGAAGCGGCATATTTAAAGCATACTATCACAAATCCTCATCTTACTATAAAAAGAAGGATCTGTTTTATAGTCTAATAAAAGAATGCCAATCTTTAATTTAAGATTGGCATTCTTTAATTGATAAATAAAGTTGTGATATCAGCGGCACCTTCTAATGATCGAGTGTCGGTTTAATCCATTGTAATGTATATTTTTATATTCTAATCAGACAACATTAATAATTTAAAATAAAACCGGCGCCAAAGCCCATATCGCTGTCATAGTGGGAAGAAAGAGAACCCCATCTGGTGATTATATACCGTAGTCCTGCCATATATTCCTTGTCGGTGTTCCACATCAAATTCATTCTTAGCCTTTTGGAAACTGGAATGTCCTTACGTTCAAACTGTAATCTGACTTTACCGTCCGTAAAAACTTCAGCCTGTGCAACTATTAGCATGGGAAGGGTGTAATTGACCCCTAAACTTGCTACGGCACGTTTATCTTTAGTATTGTTTTGTCCAAAAAGGTTTCTTTCTTGTACATCTTCTCCCATTTTTCGATATCTCCAGTCAAATCCGACAAATGGCATTAACCATTGCATTTTTCCAATATATCGTCCAATATGCGTCTCGGTTTCATAACCATGCATCTCATTATATCCTAATCTCCATTCGGTTCCAATACTCCAGCGCGTACTTTGATACATTGCTTCACCATCATTTCCATTGGTTGCAAAGTCGTTCTCTGCCATAAAATGGAATTTTCTGTCATCGGCAAATAATTTTCGTTGTGCTAATTTAGGATCTGGTATTTCAGGATTGGCAGGTTGATTTTCATAGGTAAAAACCCTTCCCATTCCGCTCATCATATGGTACAAAATATGACAGTGAAAAAACCAGTCTCCCTCTACATTGGCATTAAACTCCAAAGTATCGGTTTCCATCGGCATTATATCAATCACATTTTTTAATGGTGCATATTCTCCCTGTCCGTTAAGGACCCTGAAATCATGCCCATGCAGGTGCATTGGATGGCGCATCATAGAATTATTATGCAAAATGATTCGTACATTTTCACCTTTTTTGATTAATATTTTATCTGATTCAGAAACTACTTTATTGTCCAGACTCCATACATATCGATTCATATTACCGGTCAGCTCAAATTTTAATTCTTTTACCGGGGCATTTTCAGGAAGTGTTGTTTTGGTTGGGGATTTTAGCATTGCATAGTTCAGGGTGGTAATATCTGAAAGCGCATTGGCGTCGTATTGTTCGGCACCCATTTTCATACCGTCCATCTCCATATTTTTTTTTGGTTTTAGCGCACCAGTAATTTCAGGATACATTACTACATTCATATCCATTTTATTGAGGCTCATGCTCATTCCCATATCATCCAGATCACCATTCATTTTCATCATGCCATTCATCATTTTCATTCCTTCAAAGTATTTGAGTTTAGGCAGTGGTGCTGCGAGTTGTTTAATTCCGCCGCCAATGTACAGGGAGGTAGATTTTGTTCGGTCCTCTGATGTTGCCAAAAATTCATAAGCGGTTTTATCTGCAGGTATGGTTACAATTATATCATAGGTTTCAGAAACTGCAATAATTAAACGATCTACATCAACCGGCTCTACGTCATTGCCGTCATTGGCAACAACTGTAATTTTTCCACCAGCGTAGGTCAGCCAGAAATAGGTTGATGCACCGCCATTGGCAACTCGCAGCCGGACTTTATCACCTGCTTTAAATTGGGAAAGCTGACTTTCACTTTTTCCATTAATCAAAAATTTGTCGTAATATACATCACTGACATCCATGGCATTCATACGTTTCCATTCATTTTTAATTTTGTCCTTAAAATATCCTTGTCTTACCGCTTCTGCATAGCTTTGCGTTGTTCCTTTCTTAATAGCAAACCAGTCTGATGCATTATGCAGCAGACGGTGTACATTTTCAGGTTTCATATCTGTCCATTCGCTCAGTACTATCGGAACAGTCGGCAGATCATCTATTCCTTTTCGGAAAGTTGGAGCATCGGTTTTTTTATTCATAATAAAAGAACCGTACATGCCAATTTGTTCTTGAAGTTCAGTGTGGCTGTGGTACCAGTGTGTGCCATGCTGAATAATAGGAAAAGTATACAGATGTGTCGTGTGCGGCTTAATTGGCATTTGTGTCAAGTTTGGCACACCATCATACTTATTGGGTAAGAATAAACCGTGCCAGTGCAGAGAAGTGTCTTCATTGAGTTCATTATGGACATAGATTTCAGCAATATCCCCTTCTGTGAAGGTCAGGGTAGGCATGGGTATTTGCCCATTAACAGCTATAGCTCTTTTGGGTTTTCCTGTAAAATTTACAATGGTATCTCTTACATAAAGATCATACCGGACTACACGAGGCTGTGGGTTATTTTCTCCAGCTGCTTTTTGAGTGTTTATATCATTGCTGCTGCCCTTTACTGGCGCTTCCTGTTGGCTGGCTTGCTTTTTGGAAACCTGTTTTTCATTGTCCTTATGGGATGATGCTTCTTTTTGTTTTTTTGTTTTTTCCGGTACTAGTTTCATGCCGCATTTTGGACAGTTTCCCGGTTTGGATTCGTGAATTTCAGGATGCATGGGACAGGTGTAAGTAGAAGACTTTGACTCTTCTGTGGGCTGTTTTTTATCCATCTCCATTCCTTTCATATCCTGGGCTTGGATTATGGCAGGGAAAATTATAACGATGAGCATTGTCAGTATATTTTTCATCTTTCTTTTTTTACAGATTGTCATTCTATTATTTTTTTTCCATTTCATTCAATTTGGCTTTCATTTGTGCAATTTCTGCTTGTTGCGCTTTTATAATGTTTTTTGCCAGCTGGCTTGTTTCCGGATCCTGAAGAACAGTTTTTTGGGCCATCAGTATTGCCGCTGCATGGTGTGGTATCATTGATTTTAAGAATTGTTTGTCATCAACTGCTGCTTGCTGTCTGATGCAGGAAAAAAAAATTACTAGAGCAAGACTCCCAGCGGCAAGTATTACTTTGTTCCACATTTTATTCATATACATAGTGCGCATTACTATAATCTCTATAATGAGCATTGGCATAGTCATAAGTGCTGCCATGTAAAACTGATTTAGATTGGGAATTGCATTAGCAAATACATCAACCATCGAATACATCAGCACATACATGGAAATAAATGATAGTACTGCCATAAGGGCTAATTTTTTGTACATTTCTAAGTTTAACTCTTCTGAATGCTTAGTTGTGTGTTCGGTTTTCATGATTTTTTATTTAAAGGTTATTTAAATTCATCGATTTACCCTGAACAAAGAAAGCTTAGAGATAGTAGCTTAAGAAGGTACAGGGGACATTATTTATGCTCTTAATATATCAATAAGGCTTACTTAATTATTTTTAGCTAACAACTCCAATTCTGCGACCTGGTTTTTCAATTTCTCCACACTTTTCATTTTTTTCTGTTCTGCAATAGCTAATGCTTTCTTGGCAGCTTCTACGGCACCAGAATAGTCTTTTAGTTCTACAGATAGTTTTTGCCTTAAAGTTGGATAATAAAAATTCTCAGGATCAAGTTTTTCTGCCTCCATCAGCCAGGATATTGCCTGGGTATTGGCTCTCCCGGTTATGGAATAATAATTTGCTGCCTGAAACAGCAAAGCGGCATTTTGACTTTTCTCCCTAACGAGATGTTTATCTATCAAGGCTAGTATTTCTTGGTCAGCTTTGCTTTTGATTGGAATTTTAACCAGGGTATTTTCCCATGCTATCTTCAGGGAACCTTCGCCTTTGCTGTTAATGTCATTTAATTCTATAGTAAATGTCTCATAGAAGTTATCCGTTTTTTCTGCTGGAACTACAAAACGCATGATGTCCTTTTTTTCATCATAGCCTGTATCCCCGTGCAAGGCAGTATCAGTATTTATAATGATGGTCCACTGATTTTCTGATGGAATTGAGAATATAGAATAGGTGCCTGCTTTTAAAATAGTATCTCCAAAAGTGATATCTTCATTGGTGCTTATTGTTGTACAATCGCTGGCACCTGTGCGCCAGAGTTTGCCAAAGGGCACCAGTTCACCAAATATTTTCCGCCCTCTGACTAAAGGCCTGCTGTAAGCCATTTTGATTGTTGAACTTCCGATCTCTTGTTGAAAAGAGGCTGACGGACTTGCGGGAGGGAGTTTAATTTGAACTTTTTCCTGTGCAGAAAGAGATAATGATTGCAGGAGAATAAAGCTTATTAGAATTATTTTTTTCATAGAATTTTTAATTTTAAATTGATTTGGCTATTTTTTCCATTATCGAATGGTCGCTGCCAAATTTGCATATAGCATCACAATTGGCTCTTAATTCGGAAAAAAGAATATACTTTATATTCATTTTTGAGTTTTTTATGGCGGGTCTATTTAGTTGGAGTATCACATCTTTTTCGCGGTTATTGGGTATAATTATGTAAAAAACTTCCTGTCCGCTGGAAATACTGAAATAAAGATCAGACAGGCGCAGTATGCCGGAATAGATACTGGTGCTTTTTTCTACTTCAAAGGCGCCTATGATTTTGTTTGTACCTTTCTCGAACCAGAGTACATCAATAAGCCTGATAGTGTTTTGAGTGTCTTTATCGGTGGGCAGCTCAGGGAATTTCGCTAGTGATATAAAAGAAAAATTTTGGCCATTAAATGATTTACTTTTATCATTACTTGCCGGTGTAACATCAAAACCAAGAGAAATGCCAATTTTTAATAGATGATATTGCATTTCGCTGTGAAGATTTTCTTCGAGCCTTTCTTCGAGTATTTCTTTTTGCCGCTTGTGAATGTTTTTCTCGAACCTTGAACGTTCCGCCTCGCTCAGATATTCATCGCTGCCGATCAGCATTTTCTGGGTCCCAATTTCAAAACACAGTCCAGCAATGGCGCCAAGGTCATTTGAAAGCTGTGATTTATACAGGAGATTAGTCTGGATAACAGTTTCTCTTATTTTTAAATATTCTGTCCAGCTGCCTAATTTTTTTTTGTCTTTAAAAAGAAAATTAAACCCGTTGACAATGGCAGTGTTAAAAGGAGGGAACCAGGTTGGGTGCATGAAATACAAAATACTGGCTACTGCCGGCCCTAGGCCCTTAATTTTTAATTGATCAAGTTTTACAATTTCCTTCAGAACCTGTTCTTCAGATTTTGCATTGATGCAGTTTTCAAGGAACTGACCAAAAGCTGATTTATTGTTTTGATTTTCATAGATGTCAGGTATGCGCAATTTGGGTTTCCAATAAAACGGATGGGAAACGCCTACAAAAATTTGTTTCTGTTCTGCAATGCAGCTCAGAACAAATTCCAAACTGCTTCCTTTGAAATCGTTGGGAAAGGTTTGGTTTTTAATATCTTCAATAACTTGCAAGACACCGCGTCTGATAGTACGAAAAGCCTTTAATCTTTGGTCGTTATCTATAAACCAGGTATTATAGACACTTTCGCTGTCATTTTTATACTGCTCAATAATTTGTGCCAGATTGGTCATTTGTATGCTAAATTATATGTTATTTAGAGTTTTAAACTTCTTAAACGCAAGGCATTGACAATTACTGAAACAGAACTGAAACTCATGGCCAGGGCGGCAATCATGGGCGAAAGCAATATTCCGAAAAACGGATATAAAACTCCAGCTGCAACGGGAACCCCTAATACGTTGTATATAAAAGCAAAGAATAGATTTTGTCTGATGTTGCTCATTACGGCGTGGCTCAGGTTTTTTGCTTTGACAATTCCTTGCAAATCCCCTTTTACCAAAGTAATCTTGGCACTTTCTATGGCTACATCTGTTCCTGTTCCCATCGCAATACCTATATCCGATTGTGCCAAAGCAGGCGCATCATTTATACCGTCACCTGCCATAGCAACAGTTTTTCCTTCGGCTTGTAATTTCTGGATTACTTTTAATTTATCCTCCGGTAAGCAGCCTGCTTGAAAAGAAGTCAAATGAAGCTCTTCGGCAACAGCCTGGGCGGTATTTATATTATCTCCCGTAAGCATGATTACTTCAACTCCCTGGCGCATTAATTCTTTTACGGCAGCAGCACTAGTTTCTTTTATGGCATCGGTTATCGTTACAAATCCCACTACGTTTTTATCCACAGCGATGTAAGAAACTGTCTTTCCTAATTTTTGTTCGGCAATAATTTTCTCTTCTATGTCAGCAGAAACAGTGACGCCTGCGTGCTCCATTAATTTTTTATTCCCTAATGCCGTCTTTTTACCGCTAGCAGTCCCAATAACTCCTTTTCCTGCGATGTTTTCAAAATCATCGACTTTTGTCAAAGAAACATTTTTTGCTTTTGCAAATTCCACTACGGCTTCTGCCAGAGGATGTTCGCTGTACTGATTTAAAGACGCTGTGTATTGCAGCAGTTCATCTTCTGAATATTGCAGTGCTACAATTTTTTCTACCGAAGGTTTGCCTTGGGTAATTGTTCCTGTTTTATCAGTAATCAGAACATTTACTTTGTTCATTTTTTCCAAAGCTTCGGCATTTTTTATAAGAATTCCTGATTGTGCTCCTTTACCAACCCCCACCATTACTGACATGGGTGTTGCTAAACCTAATGCACAAGGGCAGGCAATTATCAATACTGCAATAGCGTTGATAAAGCCGTAAACCATTGCCGGTTCCGGACCAAATTTTGCCCAGATGAAAAAAGTAAGAAGAGAAATTATAACAACAATCGGTACAAAATATTTAGCGATGCTGTCTGCCAGTTTCTGAATTGGTGCTTTGGAACGGCTTGCATTATTTACCATTTGTATAATTTGCGAAAGCAGGGTTTCTGAACCTACTTTTTCTGCAATCATAACAAATGATTTGTTCCCATTGATAGTTCCTGATGACACCATGTCTCCCATTTTTTTATCCACAGGAATTGGTTCACCGGTAATCATCGATTCGTCTATTGTACTTTCACCATCAGTTATTTTCCCATCCACAGGAATTTTGTCTCCGGGTTTTACGCGTAATAAATCACCTTTTTTGATATCGTGGATTGAGATTACCTGATCGCGGCCATCAATTACCAAGGTAGCTTGGGTAGGAGCCAGTTTTAATAATTCTTTTATAGCACCACTGGTTTGGCTGTGCGCCCTGGCTTCAAGTAACTGTCCTAACAAAACCAAAGTTAGAATAACTGTTGTAGCCTCGAAGTATAGAAGCACCGTTCCGTGTTCGGTCTTGAATTCGCTTGGAAAAATATCTGGAAAAAAAATACCGGCCAAACTAAATATAAATGCCACTCCTGTACCAATACCGATAAGGGTAAACATATTGAGATTCCAAGTAATTATTGATTTCCATGCTCGCACAAAAAATATCCTGCAGGCATAAAAAACCACAGGAAGAGACAAAACAAGTTGTACCCAGTTCCATTTAGAGGCATCCATTAGTTGAAGTAAAGGATTGTTGTGCACCATTTCTATCATTGCGATGGCAAAAATGGGAACAGTAAATACTACCGCTATTTTCATTTTCTTAACCAAATCCTTGTAAATTCTCTGGTCTTGGCTTTCACTTGGCTGCAGCGGCACCAGATCCATCCCGCAAATAGGGCATGAACCCGGCGAATCGGCTATAACTTCCGGATGCATTGGACATGTATACTGCTGAACCTGGGCAGCAGCTGGTTCTTGCACCAAATGCATTCCACATACAGGACAATCTCCTGCTTTATCATACATTTTATCTCCTTCACAATGCATCGGGCAATAGTATTTACCACCCGCATGATTATGTGCAACGGCTGTCGTTTTATGATCATCTTTGCGGGCATCATCCTTAGCAGTGCTACAGCATGACTTTTCCGCTTTTTTTTCATCCGAATGGGGCACATGAGCCATTTCAATGGTGTACTTTCCAACCGCAGTCAATGCTTCCTGGAGCTCTTGGACAGCAATATGTTTTTCCATTGTTATGGTTGCTAATGGAGGATCTAAAGTGACTTTTGCCTTTATTCCCTCTACGGCATTTAGCGTTTTTTCTACTTTTGTACGACATCCATCGCAAGTCATCCCCGAAATTGTATAGGTGTGTGTCATAAGGTTATTTTTTACAGTTTTGATGCGTTATTTTTTTGAACCTATTTTGAACCAATTGTTTAACACTAAAAAATAATCTTAGATTCTGATTATTTAATTATTTCTTTAACCTCGCCGCACTTGAGCATTTTTTCTCCAAAGTAGGGATTTCGTACTTCCTTGGTAGAACTGATCCATACTGCTCCTTTGTTGCCGAAAGCCATTGGACAGTATTCCACGTATAGCTCAGCGTCAGCCATTCCTGTTTTTTTCAGCAGGCTGACCAGTTCATTACTTAGATCAGAATAAGCAGCTCGCTGCTTATCGATATCTGGAGCTGAAACGATTGCTGCTGCATCTGCTGCAAGATTGCTGCTGCTGCGGATTTCCAGTGCTCCCGCCTCAATTGCATTGGCCGCCAGTTTTGCTTCCGCGACATTATCTTTGGCAAGGGCTGCTGTTAAATGGACATAATGGCTGTATATGGCGTTTAAAATATCGTCATTTATCTTCACTATGGATTCCTTTGGAATTACTACAGAAGTTTTGTTTTCAGGCGGAACCTCTTTCTTTTTGTTTTCACTGTTGCCGCAGGCAGTAAGTAAGAAGATTATTGATATTGGAATTCCGATTTTTATTAATTTTTTCATTGTCTGTGTGATTGATTATTACATTTTCATTCCTGACATGGGGTTCTTGCCTTTTTTTAATATAAATTCACTGTAAAGGAGATAGGCACCGGATGCAACGACGATATCTCCTTTTTTTAAGCCGCTGGTAATTTCGACTTCACTGAAGGTTTCTGAACCAATGGTAACCATTCTAGGCTGATATTTGCCTTTTTCGATTTCAATCCAGACATGTGTGCCGCTGCCGTCTCTGATTACCGCATCAACAGGCAGGGTCAGCTTCATTTTTTGCTCTGAGGAAGGAAGCAAAACAATCGCCTGCTGACCTGCCTGCCATTGGTTATTTGAATTGGCGATGGTACCGCGCAGCTGTATTGTCTGTTTGCTTGCCTGCAGGGCAGGATTTATAAAGTCGACCGTCATCGTTTGGGGCTGATCTTCATAACCTGGAACTATGACTTTCACTTTTCGGCCTGCTTTAATTTTACCAGCATCTGCGGGATAGACATCAGCTTCGACCCATAGGCGATTGTAATCTTCCAGTTTCATAATGGAAGCTCCTTCCGTAACATATTGGCCTTCTGTTATGGATATTTCTGCCACTATTCCTGAATCTGGAGCGTAGTAAACAACATAGGGTGATGCTTTTTGTTTTTTGAACAATTCATTAAGCTGCGCTTCAGACTGCCCATACAAGAGCAGTTTTTGTTTTGCAGCATTTTTTATCTGGGCAAAACGTCTGTCCTCAGAAAAGCTTGCAGCCTGTGCTGTGGCAAGGAGGTACTCCTGCTGAAGGGCTGAAAGCTGCTCTGAATATATTCTGTATAAGGGCTGGCCTTTTCGAATCGGAACCCCGGTTTCTTTTATATACAACTCTTCAATCCTTCCTTCGACACGACTTGAGATGTAAATGGTCTGCTCGGGGTCAGTAACCAGACGTCCGTTGAGACGGGAAGAATTTGAAAATTCATTTTCCCCGGCAGTTATTGTAGTGAGATTGGCTAATGCCTGCTGGCTGGGACCCAAGGTTAGAAAGTCCTGTGCGTTGTTTTTTTCGAAGGGCACTAAATCCATGCCACAGATCGGGCATGAGCCGGGGCCATCTTTTACAATTTGCGGATGCATGGGACAGGTATAAGTTTGAGCTTTTTGCTGACTGACCTTTTTTTCTTCTTTTTGGGCACACGCTGCAAATAGAAGCGGAAAAACCATTGCAATGAGCAAAATAGTACGAATTAATATTTTATTGTTCATAGCCTATTTTTTTATTTATGTTCTGAAACTGTCTTGATAAAACTCTCACTGTCTATCATGTAGGCAGCATTACTGGCAATATCCCAATCACTTATGTCTTGATCGATTAGCACCATTCCATCAGCATTGTTTTTCGTTTTAACTTCTCGGGGAACAAACACGTCCTGCTCTTTTTTGAAAACAATGGACTTATTTCCCAAATTAAGAACGGCACTTTGCGGAAGCCACCAGCCTTTACTGACAATTGGAATGGCAGCAGTAACTAATTTGCCGGTCTGAAATTTGTTATCCTGCAAATAAATACGTGCTATGGTAAAGTTGCCTCCCTCTTTAAAGACGGGCTGAATAAGTCCGATGGTGCCGCTATACACGGTTTGCTTATCTGACGGTTCATAAAACACCAATTTTTGTCCTTTTTTAACCCGGGATGCCACCGATGGATCAAAAGCAAATTCGGCGATAAGGTTTTTGTTGGTATAAATTGTAAAAAGGGATTGTCCCGCACCAATATATTGCCCTTCTCTCAGGATAACAGCTGGTGCTGCAGGGGAAGATGCACTGCTGGCTGACGCTGCATTGCCACTTGAACCCATTGCGCCCATACCATCATCTGACGCGGCGCTTTGAGAAGAAGCCGCCGGAGCTGCTGCAGACGCGTTTGCCGCTGCACTGTTGTCCAAGATGTATCCGGAGGCGTTACTGTAAACCGGGATGCGATAGGAAATTTTAGCTGTTTTTAATACCTGTTGGATCTGTTTTTGCTGCATGCCTAACAAAGACAGCCTTTCTTTTGCTTTTTGAAGCATTGGATTGTGGGGGTCAGATTGATAAATAAACAACAATTCTCTTTGCGCGGCAGCCAGATCAGGTGAATAGATTTCCATGATCAACTGTCCTTTTTTTACGGGCTGATAATTGTACTTAATCAGCAGGCGTTCGATCCTCCCGCTTACCCTGCTGGAAATACTGGTCTGGCCGCGGCTGTCGTAGGTAATAATTCCTTGTACCTGCATGGAGATTATTTTAGTCCCTTTCTCAGGTTTTATGACAGATATATTAGAAACGACCTGTTCATTGACTGGTTTTATAAGGTGTTTCAGGCTGCTGTCTATAGCTGTTTCCGTACCAGGGGTATGTCTTGGAACCAATTCCATACCGCATATCGGGCAGCTGCCTGGCTTATCCAGAATAACCTCGGGATGCATTGGACAAGTATATTTCTGATTTGCACTATGCTGATGCACTGGCTTACTGTTATGCTCGGTTTTATTGTTACAGGCTGTCAATACTAATATAGAAACCAATGACAATGCTGCCAACTTAGCGATATAGTTCTTTTTCATAATCGACAATCATTTGATATAGTTTTAATTTTTCATCCAATAAGTTATTCTGCAGCATATTTAAAGCTTCCCAGGAATCAATTACTACAGGAATCTGCAGTTTGTTTTCCTGATAGTTCAGAAAGTTTACATCCAAGGATTTTTGCATAGAAGGGATTATTTTTGTTTCGAGGCCCTGAATCTTTTTTTGCATGGTCAGTATTTCATATTGCATGCCATACAGCATCCCCTGGGTTTCCTGCAGCATGGCAGATTTCTCTTTCTGCATTGCCTGTACATTATACTGCATTGCCTTGACATCTGATTTATACATTTTTGATGACCACGGAGCAATTGGAATGGACACCATCGCCATTGCAGAATAGGCTTTAGGCATCATTTTATCAAATGAATTCATATGGTCAAACTGAAATTTGAAAGAAGGATTTTTTTCAGCTTTCATTGCCTCTATGCTCAATTGCATTGATTCAATTCCGGCATTCATTTTTTTGATGTCTCCGCGTGCGGCAGCTATGCTTGTGGTATCGTGAAGAGCGGGATTAAAGACCGGAACAGCGGTTGTGTCTATCGAAAAATCGGCATTCCCGGGCTGGTTCATCAAACTGTTAAGCCAGGCCCTTGCTTTGGCTATTTCACCTTCCTGCATGCGGATCATATTTTTATTTTCTTCGAGCCGGGCATCAATCTTATACACATTGCCCAATTGAGACTGATTGTAGGGATACCTTACTTCCTCAATTTTCTTCATGGTAATCATAATTTTTTCGTTCCGATCCAAGACTTTGATGCGCTGTTCGGCCACCATCCAGCTGTAGTAGAGCTGTTTGGCTTTCGCCTTATAATCGTTAAGGGTAACAGCACGGGTAGCATTCTCAATATTTCCCTGGGACTGGATGAATTTTTTCTTTTTGTTTAATTTTCCGAAATTTGGGATATCCTGTTCAACTCTGAACATTAAAGATCCTTTGTCGCGGTCATCCATAACTTCCTGAAAAGGATAGGGCGTCATAAATGTCCCGACACCCACCATTGGCGCCATCCATGCCGTAGCGGCATCGGCGCTGTATTTGAACCCTTCTGCCTTTAAGTTATAACTCTGCAGCAGCACGTTTTTTTTATCAATCCTCTGAAGGATCGTATCAAGAGACAAGACCTGTTTGGTCTGGCTCAATAGCTGTAATGGCAGCAAAAGCAATAGTACTGCCAGTATTTTAATGTTTGACATCATGTACTTCAAGTTTTCCATATTTTCGTAATTCATATTCTTTAGACATTAGGAAAATAAGCGGGGTTACTAATAAGATATGTACGGCAGAGGTAAATACCCCGCCAATCATAGGCAATACAATTGGCTTCATTACATCCATTCCAACGCCATTAGACCATAGGACGGGAACCAGTCCAAATAATGAAACGCAGACTGTCATTAGTTTTGGACGAAGCCGTTTTGCGGCGCCATGCACCACATATTCCCTGAGATCCTCTTTTGTGATTGTTTCACTTGAATTTCCTTTGGCCCTGATGAGCTGCTCCATTGCATCATTGAGATAAATGACCATCACTATTCCGGTTTCGACAGCAATTCCGAACAGGGCAATAAATCCAACTGCTACAGCCACTGATAGATTGACATCCCAGAAAAAGATTATATAGGCACCTCCAATTAAAGCAAAAGGCACTGTTATAAGGCTCAGGAAGGCTTCTCTGAGAGAGTTAAAAGCAAAATAGAGAGAGAAGAAAATAACAAGCAATACGATTGGGGCAATGATTTTAAGGGTCTTTTCTCCGCTGATCAGGTTTTCATATTGTCCGCTCCATTCTATAAAGTACCCTTGTGGGAGTATTTCTTTGGCATTTTCTAATTTTTTCATGGCTTCCTGAACAGTTCCTCCCATATCACGGTCGCGGATATTGAACATAACGGCCCCGCGCAGGAGCGCATTTTCTGAACTGATCATAGGAGGGCCGTCTACAAACTTAATATCAGCAACAGCAGAAAGGGGAACCTCTCCAAAGGTTGGGGACTGCAAGGGGATACGTTTGATGCGTTCCACACTGTTTCTATAGTCCTGAGCCATACGCACACTGATTGAGAAACGTCTTCGCCCTTCAACTGTATTGCCAATAGATGCACCGCCTAAAGCAAATTCCACGGTTTGGTTTACATCATCCACGGTTAATCCATACCGGGCCAGTTCCGGGCGATTGACATTTACATCTAGATATTTGCCGCCGGTTATAGGATCCACAAATAAGTCGGAAACCCCTGGCGTTCCCTCTAATGCCATTTTTACTTTCTCAGATACACGTGCAATGGTGTCGAGGTTTTGTCCATAGACCTTAATTCCCACGTCGGTACGAATACCTGTTGCAAGCATGTTGATACGGTTGATAATTGGCTGTGTCCAGCCGTTTACTACGCCCGGAATCTGAAGTTTGGTATCAAGCTCCTTAATAATATCTTTTTTATCAATTCCTTCACGCCACTGTGATTTTGGTTTGAGCAATATTATGGTCTCAATCATGCTCATTGGGGAATTATCCGTAGCTGTGTTTGCCCTTCCGGCTTTTCCCAGTACGCTTTCTACTTCAGGAACCGATTTTATTATTTTATCCTGTACCTGCAAGATGCGCTTAATTTCTCCATTCGAGATATCAGGCAGCGTGACAGGCATAAACAAGATGCTCTGCTCATCAAGGGGCGGGACGAACTCTGTTCCAAGGCGCATCAACAATGGAATGGAAATCAACAAAGCCAAGATGTTAACCGTCAGGGTTGTTTTTCTCCATTTGAGAACCCATCTTATAATGGGCTCATATCCTTTTTCAAGAAAACGATTAACGGGATGGGAATCGGTAGGCCTGAATTTTCCTTTCATAAAAAAAGAAATCAGTACCGGTGCCAGCGTAAGTACAAGCAGTGCATCCACAACCAATATGAAGGTTTTTGTGTAGGCCAGGGGATGGAATAATTTCCCTTCCTGACCGCTAAGCATAAATACAGGCAGGAAAGAAGTGATTATAATAACAGTGGCAAAGAATACGCCGCGAGAAACCTGCTTGCTGCTTTTCTCAATTATTTGTATTCTTTCCTCTTCGGATATCCACTGTGGCTTTTTGCGAAATATATTTTTAATTCTTTTCATCTCGGTTTGTTTCATTTTTTTGTTCGGACTGCCATTGGGCGTAACGCTGTGATAGATGCTGATAAGCATTCTCGCTCATTATAATTCCATTATCGACAATAACACCAATAGCCAAAGCAATACCCGTTAATGACATTATATTGGATGAGATACCAAAAGCATTAAGCAGTATGAAACTTGCTGCAATTGTAATTGGGATCTGGATGATAATACTTAACGCACTGCGCCAGTGAAAAAGAAAAATAATAACGATAAGGGATACTACGAGCATCTCTTCAATCAAAGTTCGTTTAACCGAATCAATAGATTCTTTTATCAGATGCCCCCGATCGTATACAATGTTGAATTTTACTCCTTTGGGTAGCCCTTTGGCAACTTCCTTCATCTTTTCTTTGACATTATCAATAACGGCATCTGCGTTTTCACCGTAACGCATAACCACTATACCTCCAACGGCTTCACCTGTGCCATTATGGTCAAAGATGCCTAATCGGGTTTCCCCGCTCATCTGGACAGTTCCTATATCGCTTACTTTTACAGGAATGCCATTCTGGTTTTTCAGCGGGATATCCTCGATCTCCTTAATGGATTTAAGATAACCGGATGTCTTAATGATGTAGCCGATATCACTCATGTCGAATTTTCTTCCGCCGCTTTCATTGTTATTGGCACGCACGGCGCCTATGACCTCCGGGACAGACAGCTTGTAATACAGCAGTTTGTTTGGATCAAGTGTAACCTGATATTCTTTCTGGAATCCTCCAAAAGAGGCAATTTCACTTACTCCCGGAACATTCTGCAGAGCAAACTTCACGTACCAGTCCTGCAGGGCCCTTTGTTCTCCCAGATCAATACCTGGAGCATCAAGGGTATACCATAGTATATGACCAACCCCGGTTCCGTCAGGCCCCAACTGTGGGGCAACTCCTTTGGGCAGGGTGCTGCTAATAGTACTGAGCCTTTCCAGCACTCTTGATCTTGCCCAGTATACATCGACATCATCCTCAAAAATGACATAGATAAAACTCATGCCAAACATGGAAGCTGCCCTTACATATTTAATTTGAGGCAATCCCTGAAGGTTTGTTACCAAGGGGTAGGTGATCTGGTCTTCAACGAGCTGTGGAGCACGTCCCATCCATTCTGTAAAAACGATTACCTGATTTTCAGATAAGTCGGGTATAGCATCGATGGGATTTTTTTGAATAGAGATAATACCCCAAACAAATATTCCTGCGGATAATAGTAATATGATGAACCGGTTACGCAGGGACCATTCTATTAATTTGTGTACCATAGGTTTAATTTATTTTAGAAAGACTATCATTTACTTTTTCAATCCAGCTTATAAGCTGCTCTTTTTGAACAGCTGTCAATACTGCATTTTTATGGATTAATGTGTAAGAAGGCAATGGCATCTCGTTTGCTTTTATCTGCTTTGAAATCCGGTCTAATTTATTCTGCTGCTTTCTTTTGGAATAGTTTCCCCATTGGCTGAAATTCAAATTTTCTTTTCCTTCTTTTATGTGTCCTTCCATAAGGGTACGCGCTGGCTGGATGTAGGAGTACCATGGATATTGTGTGTTGTCGCTGTGGCAATCATAACAGGAGGTTTCAAGAATCGCTTGTACATTTTTGGGAATGGGATATACTTTTGAAATGTGAATTGGTAAAACCTGCCCGTAATCGGAATTTCGGGCAGGCTGATACAATTGCATCAGTAGAAAAATAATTAACCCAGTAAAAAGAATCTTTCTGGTGAACCGCTTCATTTTACAATTGCTTTTTCATTGAACCGCAGGTAAGCATCTTAGAACCATAATATGGGTTTTTTATCTCTTTTGTCTCACTGACCCAGATGGCCCCTTTCCCGCCGTCATACATTGGGCAATAGTCCTGATATAATGTTTTTGAAGTTCCGAAAACCATGATCACATCATTCATGTCTTTACTCAACAGGGCGAAATGCTCTCTTTGGTGTTCGATATTACCGCCATTGGCCCCGATATGTTCGGCATGTTCTTTGGCGTCATCTGCAATATCGAGATAATCTGCTTTTATTTTAGCATCTATTAAATCTGGATTTACCTTGTTAAAGGCTGCATGCAGTGCTTTTCCGGCATCTGCTGCTCCTTTTGTGTCATCTTTTGTTAATGCATTTTTAAGCGCCAGGTAATTGTTTACAATTTCATCTGCAGAAAATGGTGCACTGGCTTGGCTAGTTTTTATTTCTGCACCTTTTTGAGTAGTTTGTTTTACAGGCTCTGTTAATTCCATTCCGCATTTGGAACATTTGTCTCCTTTTTTTCCCGTAATTTCAGGATGCATAGAACAGGCGTACAATTCCGTGTCATTCTGGGTTACAGCAGCAGCATCGGGAGCTGTGACTTCTTTGTTTTTTGAATTGCATGCTGTAAGTACAGCTGCCATTACAATTGTCGAGATAATTAATTTTTTCATTTTTTTAGTTTTATTATTTACAAAATATCATTCTGTCCAACACTTTTTGTTAGATAGCCTTATTTGATTGTTTCTATTGTCGAACCGCAGCTAAGCATCTGCGAACCGTAATACGGATTTCTGATCCCGCTTTCTTTGCTCAGCCAATTTGCATCAACCATTGGGCAGTGGTTGTAATAAACCGGCTGTGGCTGATCGGTAGTTTTTATAAGATCGTAAGTGTTTTTGGATAGGCTTTTAAAGGATTCTCTTTGTTTTTTGATATCCTGGCTTTCGGAAATGTTTTTTGCATCTGCAGCCAGACTTTTCATTACATTCATCCATGCAGTGTGTTCTTTTGGCTTTAGGTTATCCATTTTAACAGCATTGACCGCAGCAAGAAGCTCTTTGGATTTCACGCTGGCAGTTTTAGCATCCGTTTTCACTAAAGCATCTTTTAGATCAAAATAGCTGTCGAAAATTGCTTTAAAAGGACTGTTCTCTTGTGCATCAGAAGGAATTGCGGCTGCATGCTGCGAATGATCCATTTTGTCCATATCCAATTTCTTTATTGGGGCCGTCATATTTGTTCTTTCATACTGGCAGCATTGCGGAAGTTTTGCATAGGCGTCGGCAGGAGCTAAGAACTGGTCGCTGTCATATCCGGCTAAGGCAATTCGTTTTAGGACCTCGTCCTGATTTGTTTTCTTCTCATCGTAGGTAATGGCCGCTATTTTGGTGTTTTGGTCCCAGTTTACCGAAACGATATTTTTGATGTTTCCTGCTTTTTCAATAGCAGTCTTGCACATTAGACAATTACCGTAAATTTTAGCATTTACAGTTTTTGCATTTTTTACAGGTGCGCCAAACACTATGACTGACAGCAATAGAGCAATTGCCATCAATCCTTTTTGAATTGATTTCATTTTAAAATGTATTTGATAGTGAAAATGATGCTTTTGAGAAATAATTGTGCATACAAGGCGTATAGAACAATATTCTACAAAAGCGAAAAATTAAAAAAATGAGGCAGATAGGCTTCCTTTTTTGACACACTTATGGCTGTCAAAAAAGGTATTTAGCTTATTTTAGGGATAAGCCAGATAGAGTAGAAACCCGATAAAATCGATGTTTCTGAATTATAGAATGTCTGTTTTTCAGAAAAAAGGCAGATAGAAGTATTTTTGAATTCCGGGTAGGTTAAAAAAACAATTCCCCCGCTGCAAACTGAAACGCAGCCGCAAGTGCGATGCCCGCATTTTCCGCCACAGCCTTCATGATTTCCCTTTTTTGAATGACAGCTGTTTTCTGAACAGTCATCATGATGGGCTGCATTAGCTTCCTTTTTGCAGGAAACTTCCTTAGAAAGATTTCCACATGCAAAACTTGCCATCGGCATCAAAAAGAGGCCTAAGGTAACAATTAATATGATGTGAAGTCTTTTCATGAAAAGTAAAAATATGAAACAAATATAATTATATAAATTTACTAATAATTAAAATTAATGTTAAAAGTGTTAAATTTGAAACCCATTTTCTTACTAACTTTTACATGAAGCAGCAAAAGATCCTTTGGATTTCCGTCGTGGATGTCTGCGGGAAGACCGCTTTCAAAAGCTAACAGATAAAATGGAAAAAGTTTCCGGCTGTAAAAAACGTGGGAAAAAATCAAGGATACGGTGCAGCCATTACCGAATGCTCTAATTCGGCACCGGGACATATTGCAAAAGTTTCAAAGAAACTTCAATGCGGTGTAGAACGATAAATTCTGGGCTCATATGAAGACCTGATTCTTTTTTCTGGAATGCTGAGCAATGCGATAAAAAGACGCTGATCGAAGAATATCCCAAACGTGTCACCAGCAAAAGATTTATTTTGGAAACTCTTTTTCTGTGCCGTGTAGAAAAGTGTGTTTTGTAAACCAGCCGAGCGCCTTTACATCGTTTCTTATCATTTCTTCATGCTGAGGGCTGTATTTTTCAATTTTGTCAATATGCGCGAACAGGAACCTGTGGCTGCGGTTTGTCGAAATCAGAATCATTGACTTGCTTTTATAGCCTGTAAAGAGGTTGCAGCTTTCTATTGCCAGATTATTTAAAGTATTGATCATTTCAAAGTCCATCTGGTCTGTATAAAATGTCAATAGCAGGCCTACGCCGTCAAAATCGCCGAACCGTCTTCCGAAATTCAGTCCTGAAACATCCTTGTAGCGGTCATGAAATTCAAAATAACTGTTGGCGATGGATCGTCTGGTAAGCCGGTCAAAGGAAAGCAGTGCTTTTGCAAGGCCGAGCCTCATTGGGGTCAAATTTTTCAGAAGATCGTTCTTTAATATTTCATTCTGCACAAAACCGTCTATGAAATAGCTCGCTTTATCAGCTTTAGCTTTATTTTTCACCTTTTCTTCTGCCGCAAAAGAATCCCAGTCTCCGTCTATTATAAGATAGATCCCGTTTGAATCCTCACTTAAGGCTTTGGGAAAGTTTCTGGTATTTTTAAAAAAGTGTGAGAGCAGATCCTTTTCAGTGCCTGAGATCAAGATGTAATTATTTGTGATCTGATCCCTGAGCTCAAAGAACTCTTTCTGTGTTTCGACAGGAAAATCAAATTCATCGCCGGGCATAATGATAGTGGTCCTGCCTTTAAAAAGCTTCTCTCTTTTTTCCAGATAATCGATAAAGTCAGGAATAGTGTCGAGCTGATCTATAATGGTCTGAAAGGAATCCTTGTCAAAAAGCGTTACGTAGTCATCATTTTTTGTGGTTTGGTTAAAGGGATAGAACTTTACGCCCTCTCCCAGATTTATTACAATCCTGAAAACTTTTTTTATCTGTTCCCTGGGAAAGATCTCAATTTCTTTGTCCGGATGTTTAATCTGCACTTCTTTGGCACTAAACAAGGTACGGCATGCGCCGTGGATCTGCTTGACTGCCTTTTCAATTGTATTGTTGAAGTACCTGAAATGGTTTCCCTTAAACTCGTAGTTTTTAACCGAGATGATAATGAGAACTGAATTGAAGATGATCATCAGGTCGCAGATTTCCTTTTTATCCCCATTTTCATGTTTCGGTCCAGGATAGCACCAGTACTTAAGGAATGATCTGTATGCCAGATCATTTACAAAATCTTCACCTATTTGTCCTTTGTCATCCATATTGCCGGGTTTACCTGATTGGATAGAAAATTACTAAAAATTTTGGGGTGCACAGCAATTTTATGATTATATTTTTAAGCAGGTAAAGGTTTGAATTTCAAAAACAATGTCTGTATTTAAGACAGCATCCAAAACCTTGAAGTGTCTGCGCCGCCACAAAAAAGCCGGCATAGATACCGGCTTTGTTATACTTTAGACTTTCTTCTGCTTTTGTTTCATCCTGGCTTTAATCTGATACAGATTTTTAGACATCAGGCTCAGAATACGTTTGTGGTGCTTGGAAGCATTGTTTTTCATGCCCCTGCATTGCAGGATCTCCATACGGCTTAGTGATACTTCAATGGTTTCAACTGATTTTTCAGCCATCTTAGCCGACAGTATCAGGGAATCTTTTCTGTCATAGTATTCATTGGTAAAAACACAATGCCCTAAATCGTCGCCCTCCTGCATGAAATCCTTAACGTTTTCAATTACAGAGATACTAAGTTCCTTTTCCTTGAAAAACAGTCCAAAAAAACGTTTTTTATCACTTGCGTACCTTTTCTGCGCTTTTTCGATTTCAAGGCGCAGATCCTGCAGTTTTTTCTTTCTGAGCAGTTCCCTTTTTTTCTGCACCAAATGGTCGTGCGCCATGCTGAGATTTTCGGGACAGACATAAGCAGGACAGGACAGGTCTTTTTTGAAATATCGGAGCAGTTCGAGATAATCTTCCCAAATCTGCACATCAGTGATTTTATAATTTTTTCTGATTACAGTTTTGACTGCCTGCCAGTTGTATTTAACACGCTGACGTGAAGCACCAAGATAATACTGCAAGAGGTTCTGCTGTTTTGCCTTTAGCAGGGTTTCTGCTGTGGGATCGGTCAGCAGGGATGAAAAGAGCAGGTGCGGGGCAATATTGTATACCGAGTTTTTGAAACCGTTCCTTTTCAAAAGCGGAAGCACTTTTACCTTTGGATAAACTTTGAAGGGATTGATGTAATATTTGGCATTTCGAAAGAAATCCTTTGGTTTGATTTCAAGGGGGGAATAGAATTTCCAAGCATCTATCGTATTTGAAAATACATTAGTGCCTATTGAAAAACTGCGGACTTCCCCTTTTTGGCTTATCCAATGCTGCATCACTTCTTTACAGAAGTAAGTCGGCATAAAATTTTTCTTCATGTGTTTGTATGCGATTATTATCCTAACAACCTGATATCCAGCACAGGTTTCCAATATGGCAAAATATTCTATTTCTTTGAAATGTACTTGATTACACGCCTGCATTTTAAGTTTTGCTTTACAGTGGGCGCAATTGATGAATTTACAGCAGGATTCGCTGTCTGAGGGTTTCCAAGAGTGCGCACACTGCAGGCAGTAGAATTTTCCTCTTGACAGAACAGCCCAATCCAGAAAAATATTTTTTTCAGCCCAAGCTTCAACTTCGCGCGTTATCGGAGCAAGTGAAGCGCTTAGTGCTGTAAGCTGTTTTTCGATGCTGGTTTTGGGTATCATAGGTCAAAAAGTGTTAAGGCGGTCTGCACGAGTTTAACTTCCTGTTTTACTTGAGGTATGGTTTCGCTACTACTTGACAACGTGTGTATTTCAGGCTGAGAGAACAGGTCTGTTTTTGCAGGTGTCTGCACTACAGCCCTGCACGATACAGGGGCAGGAATACCGATGGAATCATCGGTGTAGTACTTAACTGCCATGTCAAAGATTTCCTGATTGTCAAAGGCGCACAATCCTGTTTTTTTGACCTCGCCAAAAATGTAAATGCAACAGCTCTCGATGTTTTTGGTTTCTTTGGCAAGGCTGTGCGCCAAGACTGAATCGCCCTGCGCAGTAGTATTGAGATAATTCTCTATAGCGGTCTTAAAGTTCTCTGATGGTTTCATGATGGAAAAAGTTTGATTAACAGTTATTGTTCAAAGACATTGCTGTAAATGCCGTAGCAGTACTCCTCAAAGCAGAGCCAGCATAAAAAAGTGTAGTGGGGCAGTTTGTAGCGGTTGGCTACAGGCTCTCCAAATGCTTCTTCCAAATCCTCCTTGATGCCTTCCAAATCTTCAAGGTGTTTGATGTAAAAAGCTTTGCAGTCGTTGTGATAGATAAATTCCCCTATCATACCACTGATACAGCCCCCTCTCTGCAGGTCTTCTAGGAAAGACTTCAACTGCTGCTTTTTCTTTCCGTTATAGCCGTCCAAATGGCTTATAATGATTTCGTTGAATACTTGGCTTACATCATACTCCGAATACTCGTTTTTGTCCAAGGCTTTCATAATGTGATTTTTTGGCGTTTATAAATACAATCAGAGCCTGTCTTAAAAAGGCAGGTCATCGGGTTCTTCTGAGGAATTTTGTTTTTTAGGCGTGATAACAGCGCCCGCAGATCCATCTTCTTTTTTGGCAAAAGCCAAAATCTTAAGGCTGTTGATGTGAAAAGTCAAAGACCCCATAGCCGAGCCATCGTGACCGATATAGGTGCTAATCCCGACACGCCCGAAGAGCTGAACAAGCGCCCCTTTTTTGAGCCACTCAGCCAATTTTGCGTTCAGCCAATACGAGCACTCTACAAAAGTTGTAATGTGTTTGTACTCGGTGCTTCCTTTGGGCTTGTAGCTGTCATTGATGGCAATGGAGAAGTTAACGACCTGTTTTTCATTTCCCACTTTACGGGCTAGTGCATCTTTTGTAATACGTCCTGTGATTTCCATGATTTTAAATTTTAGCGTTACTGTTGTTTAAAATTTCTTTCTCCCTGCACTCCCAAAAATTGTTTTCAAAAGAAAAAACGGGAAAAAAGAAAGCAAGAATCAAGTGACCGGTTATGAGGATGCGGAGTGCTATAAGTCCCGAAGGGTGGCAAGCGAAAGCGGCGCCATTATGCGTATGCAGCATACGGCGGGCACTATCTTGGCTGCCTTTTTATGCCGTTTCGAATTGAAAATATTAGGTTTATCTTTATTTAAAAAACAGGTGTTTATACTGTGCTTTGATTTGCACTAAAGAATTAATTTGCCATTTGTAAACTGCATTTGTGGAAAACCGTAAAAAGAAATAAATGGCATTTTGTACGTTTGATTATAATTGATTTTCATGTTAAGGCCTTGATATTTATTGACCGCTGCTGTTGAAGAAACAGTTGAGATAAGATGTATATATAAATCAAGAGGAAGATGATCAAATTATTATAATTCAAAATAATACCAAGTAATTAACAACATTAGTATTGATAATTAATCTATTTAGATATGACAGATGGCATTTTTACAAAGTTTGAAAGAGACGAATTAAACAAAATAACTGCGAAGTCAATTTTAGAAAAACTAATGAGCGTTAGGCAGGAAATTCAATTAGAATTTACGGCCAGAAGATTAATTTGGGAGCTCATGCAAAATGCAAAAGACAATGCTAGTTTGTGTAATGAAGAAGGAGAAAAGGTCGATATCAAAATTGAAATAAATGAAAATCAGTTCATCTTTTCCCATAATAAAGGTTATTTTACCAATGAACATATCAGAGGCCTTATTCGAAAGTATTCGTCCAGTGATAAAGAAAGGGACCCAGATGCAGTAGGTAAACAATATAAGACCACCGGACGTTTCGGAACAGGTTTTATGACTACGCATCTTCTTTCTGAAAAAGTTTTAGTTAAAAGCTTTTATAAGAATGAGGAAGAAAACTTTAATGAGTTTAGTTTTTGGCTGAACAGGAGCGGAAGAGGAGAAAAAGAAATAATTGAAGGTATCAATCAATCCTTTGACGATGCTGAGGAAAGCATAAAAATGTCGGAGACTGTTGAATTAACTAAGAATGATTTTCAAACTTCCTTTGTTTATCCATTAACACCTGAAAAAAGGGAACTTGCACAGATTGCTTTTGATGAGGCTGAAAAGGGAATTGCCTATACATTGATAAATGTTCCTGAAATAAATTCGCTTACAATGGATTTGGAATTAATTGGTGAAACGGTATTTAAAATAGTTTGTACAAATACGGTTTCGTACCAAAATCACAATGTAACCACTTACAATTTATTGATAAACGGGATAAATTCTGATAAGAACTTTATAGTTGTAGACCAAGATGAACTTCAAATTATTATTCCAATTTCTATAAAAGAAGGAATGACGAAAGTTTTAGAGTTAGATTATGAAATTCCAAGAATTCATTTAGATTTTCCATTGATAGGAACGGAGGATCTGCATTTACCATTTATAATTAACAGCTGTTTGTTTGAACCGACAGAACCTCGTAATGGAATAAGTTTAAAAGGTGATGGAAATGAAATTTCAAAGATCAACAGTGAAATAATGCTTCGCGCAGTTGAACTTTATAAGCTATTTTTATCCTATGTAGATCAGGCAGGAGAATGGAAAGATCTTTTTAATCTGGCTCGTGTAAGATCACCAAAAACTAATTCTTGGATTGACATGGATTGGTATAAACCAAATATTGTTAATCCTATTCGAAATGAATTGTTATATGCAAGAATCGTTGACGTTGTAAGTGGAGAAAGAATTGCAATTTGGGATTCCTATGGTCAAAAACAGGCTTTTTTCCCTTCGGCTGATAAAGAGGCTGTCAGAGAGCAAATTTGGAAGTTATCGTCAGAGCTTTTTCCTGCATTTGTCCCCATAAAAGATAATGTACATCAATGGAGTACAGTCCTATGGGCAGACTGCCAAAAATACACATTGGCATCACTGTCACAAGAAATATCAAATAATAGCAATATTGAAAATCTGGCTTCTTCGCTTAATGTTTCGGAGCATAATGCCATTGTTTTCCTGAATGAATACTATCAGTTACTGAATACTGAAAATATACACATCAAGGACATTCTTACTGATGCTTTCGCTGTAATTCCGAACCAGTTTGGTGAATTTAAAGTGAAATCACTACTAAATGTCGATAAGGAGATAGATGATGAACTTAAAAATGCCTGTGCAATAATAAGTACAGATCCAAGAGAATATTTAGTTCACAAACAAGCTCAAACCGGTGCTGGAATTTTATATCCTCCTAAGAAACAAGATGATATAATTGCTGAAATAAATGCTTTAATGATAGGGAATACTAAAGACAATATTGTAGTAGCATGTGATTATTTAGCTTCCCTATTTTCAGAAGAAAACAAGGTTGAAAAAAGAGAATTAATTTTCAAATTTTCTCAAAGAATATACCCTGATGATTTTACTGAAAAAAGAATTTTAAAAAAATATGACGAAAAAATTTGGCAGGAATCAGATAAAAAATCTTTATCTTATCTAGCTGTTGCAATAGCAGAGCACAAGACAATTGAAGGTGCTGTTGAAAATTTAAACTTCAGAAATGAAGGGGAATTTATAATATGGCTTGATGCGCTTGTATCTTTTCTTGTAAAAGAAGGATTTGAAAATAATATAAACAGGGAAAAACATCCAATACTTCCAAACCAAAATGGAGTATTCTGCACAAAGGACAGTTTATTTTTGGATGAGGGAAATATCGGAGACGAATTAAAAGATATTGTTGCCGAGCTGGGGCATGATTTTAGAAATGAATTATTAGATACTGCAATATTTTTGGAGCTTCCTGAAAGCCGTCAATATAATATTGGTCATGTTGCTGAGAAGATAGCGTTTTTTATAAAGCCAATAATTAGAGATATTGACAAAAGAAAAGAGTTTAAAACTACACTAAAAAAATTCTATTTATGGATGGATGACAACAGGACAGAAGCGGAAGAGTATTTTGCTGATCTATTTGAAAAAAGATTTTTATTCTTGGAGGATGATGATATTTCATCCAATATGAAAGATGCTGCGCAATTAAATCAATTACTTATAGAAAATGGGCTGGAGAGTATTGAAGATCTTCGAGCTAAATTAGCAACAATTCAAGATAACAATTTTACAGCACCGACAAATGATTTCGCTGAAAAAACTATTATAACCAAGGAAACATTAGTCAGTTTAGGAATTTCCACTTATGAAGAACTCGAGATTGCGTTAAAGGACCCTCTTATTACTGCTAAATTTCATCATGTTTCCAAGCATACCAAAGAAATGCTTGATTACGCACAAAACTTAATTGCCAGAGCAAAACAAAATATAATAAGTTATTTGCAGAGCCATCCAGATTATGATTGTACAGATTTGGAAGAAACTGCTCCAACAACTCTTGCCGGAATAACGAAAAATGGAGTTGCTATTCAAATTGTAACCAGACCTTCGGACAATGGTGAAGTTATTATTTACTATCCTTCTGAAAAAGATACTTTAGATAGTGACACTTCGGAATTATGGGTTGACAATGACAAGCATGATCCGCATATTCTGACTTTAGGCAGGGTTTTAAAAAGTACAGGTATTAATAGAATACCGATAAATATGAATTAATTATGACATTACAAGAAGAAGTTTCGAAATCTATCTTAAAGCATGAAAGTGATGTTTTAGAATATAAAGCAGTTCTGCCGCCATCAAAATCCATTGCACAAATAATATCTTCATTTGCTAATACCAGTGGAGGATTATTAATTTTAGGTGTTACTGAAATTGGCGGATTAAAGGTTTCAGGTCTAAGTGAAGATTTTCGAGCAACTTCTATTACACATAAAGCTTTGGATTTATTGTCTCCAAAGCCCATTGTTGATTACGGATATGTTCAGTATGAGGGTAAAAAGCTTTTTGCCATAACGGTAAAAAAATCACAGGTTATTATTTCTGTAGAAGGAAGGATATATAAAAGAGAAGCAGCCAAAACAGTTTTAACCAATCCAGTTTCGAATATATTATCACCTGGAGGATATCCAAGGATAGCTAGCATAAATGATTCAATGGAGCTCTTAAAAGAAGGTACTACAGATTCAAAATTTAAAATTTTAGAACACTATCAGAGTATGATAAAAATTGTAGATACTTTAAAACAGCTTTTATATCCTCAAGGACCGTCATCTTATACCAATGATAAAGAAGGTAAGGTTTTGACAAGAATAATTTATTCATCGGTTGTTGACAGTTTTGAAACCTATCTCTCGGATGTACTTTTCGAGATTTATCTGGCTAAACCTCAAACATTAAAATCTGAACAGCTGGTAAAAGTAGAAGACGTTTTGAACTGTTCAGATATACAGGAATTTATTACTTTTTGGGCTAAGCAAAAAGTAAGCAAACTCCAAAAAGGAAGTGTAAAAGGATTTATTTCTGATAATAAGCAAATTAAGGACTTAAATGCAATGGATGCAATAACCCAGAATGAAATTGAAAAAATTCTGCAGATACGACATTTGTATGCCCATCGTAATGGTATTGTTGATGATAAGTTTATTAAATATTTCCCGGTCGGACATATTTCTGGATCAGAACATCAACTATGTATTGATGAAGTTCTGAATAAAATAGAGTATTTATCAAGTATAGCTGATAAAATTGATAAGGCAGCTATAAAAAAATATAGTTTATCCACAATTTAGATTTTTAAATACAATAAAAGTTTTACCATATTTTCTTATGGTCCATGACTGATTAAAATAAAATGTAATTAAGATTTATTTCATTTTCTGTCTAGGCAGATTAATCTCATGTTCCTGCGGATAAGGTTTACGATGCGTCATACTTACATCTTCTCGAATCTGTTCGTGCACTTTATATTGTCTATCACTGGTATTTGAATATCTGGGGTCAGCAATAAAAGGCATTTTTGCCATTTTGATTACAGTAATAGTAGGGAAGTGATAATCGACCTCAACATTCCCTAGTAATAAATAACAGCCTCCTCCCTGAAATGGATATTTCGCAAGACTGTCTGTAAAATGTGCAGTATCAAAAAAATCCCCATGAGCATCAATCCAGGTTCCGAAATACATAGCCCCCATCTTTGTAGGGACGTGTTTGCGTGAGATGAGATACGCCAGCATGCGGACAGTTTTCTTATGATACATCAATAAATCCTTTGCCATTACATCACCTCTGAATTTTGTCTGCAATAAATCAAAAGGGGAGCAGGATACAGGAAAACTTAAGAGCTCTATTTCATCAAAGGCATCTTCAAATTCAGAACGTTCCAGTTTTGGAAGCTCATATTCCTTGACAGGTTCCTGAATAAGCATCAGGTTTCGGTTTTCGGGTTTAAAGTTGACTAAAATAAGCCGCGCAATTACAAGCAGCTGATTTTTTGATTTTCCTGTGAAACGGAATGCGCCGATGAAGATAAGGATTTGTATACCTTCGATCCCGATAGGAATGCGGTTGATAAAATCTTCAAGTGATTTGTATGATCCGTTTTTTTCACGTTCCTGCTGTATGAGAATAGCAATTTTGGATTCAAGGCTCTGAAGGTGCATTAATCCCAGATAGATATCTGTACCGTATAGTGTGGTTTCAAATTCACTTTTGTTTACACACGGATTGTGAATTGAAGCTCCTGACATTTTTGCTTCATGGACATATACTTCTGTGCGATAAAATCCTCCCTGATTGTTGATTACAGCCACCATAAACTCCACAGGATAATAAACCTTGAGATAAAGGCTCTGATAACTCTCCACCGCATAAGATGCCGAGTGCGCCTTGCAGAAAGAATAACCAGCAAAAGACTCGATCTGGCGATATATCTCCTCACTGAGCTTTAGCGGATGCCCCTGCTGGGCACAAGAAAGAAAGAAATTATCTTTTACTTTCTGCAGTGCTGCCTTAGACCGTCCTTTCCCTGACATAGCGCGGCGCAGAATATCCCCGTCGGCTGCTGGCAATCCTCCATAATGCAGTGCAATTTTGATAACGTCTTCCTGATACACCATAATTCCGTAAGTCTCGCCCAACTGTTCCTGAAAGACAGGATGGAAATATTCGAACTTGTCTGGATGGTTGTGGCGGAAGATATACTCTTTCATCATGCCTGACTGCGCCACACCGGGGCGGATAATAGAGGAAGCGGCAACAAGTGTTTTGTAATTATCACAATTCAGACGTCGCAATAGTCCCCGCATGGCGGGGCTCTCAATATAAAAACAGCCTATGGTCTTTCCGATTCCGAGAAATTCATTGCACCTGGCTTCATTCTTTGAAATGGAAGTATCACGGATGTTAAGGCGTATTCCTCGGTTTTTTTCAATAAGCTTTACACTGTCATCAATATGGCCAATCCCACGCTGGCTAAGGATATCAAATTTTTCAAGCCCAATATCTTCAGCTATATGCATATCAAAAAGAACAATTGGAAAGCCTTTTGGAGGCATTTCCAGCGGTGTATAATTGGTGATAGGCTCTTCGGAAATGAGTATACCGCAAGAGTGCATACTGCGCTGATTAGGATATTTCTCTAAAAGCATTCCATACTGCTGTACTTGTCGAACCACTTTATTGGCTGCATGCAGTTCCATTGGATTTTTGGCAAGCATATCAAGTTCTTCTTTCGGAAGCCCGAAAACTTTGCCAACCTCACGAAAAATAGAACGGTATTTAAATTCAACATTTGTACCGCAGAATGCTACATGGTCATAGCCGTAACGAGAAAATATATATTCAAGAATCGTATCACGTTCCTTCCAGCTCCAATCGATGTCAAAATCGGGCGGACTTTTACGATTCAGGTTTAAAAACCGTTCAAAGTACAGATCAAGTTCCAATGGACAGATATCGGTTATGCCCAGACAATAAGCAATGATACTGTTGGCCCCACTTCCGCGACCGATATGAAGAAATCCCTGAGAATTGCTGAATCTTATGATATCCCATGTAATCAAGAAATAACCGCTGAACTCCAGCTGGTCAATTACTTTTAGTTCTTTGAACATCCGCGATTTAGCCTCTGCATTATTTTTGCCATAGCGCCACTCCAATCCCTGCTGAGCCAGAGTTGTCAGCAGCAGAATATCATCTTTTTTACTGTTGGTGTAAAATTTCTTGTTTTTAGGAGTTTTAAAATCAAATTCAAAATTACATTCAGCAATAATTTTTTCGGTATTTGAAATAATCTGAGGATACTCGGCATAAAAGGAAATCATATATTCCACAGGCCTCATTACCTCTGTTTCCTGGCAGTAATCCTCAGGACTCAGCCGGGAGAGTATCAAGTTCATGTCAATGGCACGCAGTATTCTATGGAGGTTGTATTCGGTTCTGGTACGAAAGGTAACAGGCTGCAGAATTACCATTTTTTCCTGCCTGTTTTTCCAATCTGACAGCACCAATTTCTGCAGCTGTTCAGGGCGAATCCCAATATATTCATTTTCTTTTAAAAGCAGTGGAGCATTCTCCAAAGGATAAATAACAAATGCATCCTCAAATTCCGGTGCAGATTCAGGTAGGGCAGTATTGTCAAAATTATGTTTAGTCAAGAAGCGGTTCATTTCTGCAAGGCCTGAGGCATTTTTAGCCAGTCCTATAAAACGCAGTTTATGTTCCGAGCGGAATTCCATTCCTACAATAGGCTTAATTCCAATAGCTTCACATCCTTTTATAAAATCATAAATCCCTGTTGCTGTATTGATATCAGTTAGTGCCATTGCGCTGACATCGCAGGCAGCAGCCTGCGAGATCAGTTCTTCAAGAGGAATAGTTCCGTAGCGAAGGGAATGAAAGGAATGGCAGTTGAGATACATTTAATCTGATTTACGTTTTAAAATTTCATTTTTATTATTGGGCTTAATTGATGCTCCTGCGCAGCGCATTACAGCATCAAAACCATACCGGGTCTTCATTCTGTCCATCGCCTGATACAGTGCAAGCATCTCTTCGGTATCATTGAAAAGATCGATCTGGTAGGTGCCTCTGACCAGTCCGCTGAAACGGATTCCGATCAGACGAAGCCTCATACGGCGCTGGTATAATTTGTCAAACAATTCCGTTACGGTCTTGGTCAGAATATGATCAGCAGAGGTGTACTGGACTCTGCATTGCTTGGTTTCAGTATCAAAATTTGCATATCTGATCTTTACAGTGACTGTTGAAGCGAGCCATTCTTCAGCGCGGAGCTGGTAGGCCAGTTTTTCTACCATACCCAGCATGACCCTGTTTAGTTTGTGTACATCAATTGTATCCTGGGAAAAGGTATGTTCGGTAGAAATAGATTTTCTTTCCGTATATGGCTCAACAGGGTTATTGTCAATGCCGTTAGCTTTTTTCCATAGTTCGATTCCATTTTTGCCTATCATCTGCTGCAGGGCTTCGGCCGGCATTTCGGAAAGGGTCTGGATGGTACGGATTCCGATACGCGATAGCAGCTCAAAGGTTTTTTGGCCTACCATTGGGATTTTCTGTATCGAGAGCGGATTTAAGAAAGACTGCACCAGATGCTCAGGTATTTCCAGATTTTGCTTTTGCTTTCCCTCACCAGTACCGATTTTCGAAACTGTTTTGTTAATGGAAAGTGCAAAGGTTAGGGGAAGACCTGTTTCATTTGTAATACGCTGTGCGAGCTCATCGGTCCATTTGTAACTGCCATAGAATTTATCCATCCCGGTAATATCCAGATAAAATTCATCAATAGATGCTTTTTCTACAACAGGCGCTTTTTCCTGAATTATTTCTGTAATATCATGAGATAGCCTAGAATATAATTCCATGTCACCCTTCATGATTTTTGCCTGAGGACAAAGTTTCATTGCCATATGAATTGGCATAGCAGACCGTACTCCAAACCGTCGGGCTTCATACGAACAGGAAGCGACAACACCTCTTTCTCCACCACCTATGATTAAGGGAATTCCGTTGAGTTCAGAATTTGTAAGTCTTTCGCAGGAAACGAAAAACGTATTCATGTCAATATGTACAATGGCCCGGCTCATAATCTATATCATTTTATACAGGTCAAAATTAGCACAGATAATAACATTATTTAAATATTAATATGTTACAAATAGCAACAAAATTTAAAAACCCTTATTTTACAACACTTTATGAAAGGCAAAAAAAATCCAGAATTTGGGTTTGTTCAGAATTTACGTCGTAATCAATAAAAAGATTTTATTTGTGAATACACCTGATGAAATATTTTGCCGGCATAAATTTTAACATCAATTAATTTAGTGTAGAGTAACATAACTATGCTTATTCTTTTTCCAAAAAAGCACAGTCAACTATTCTATATTTAGAATTTTAATACCCATTTTTTCTTTATCTAAACGATCAAGATTGTGAAAACCTTTTTAATTTTTCTTTTTTTTCACTATCAGATGCTTGCGGTTCACGTCACCTGCAATAATATCAATTTCAGATTCAGAAAGATCCTGAATATCTTTTTTAATCTGCGCGTAATTTCTATTTACAATGCCATTTTCCAAACTGCGGACTGTAGGGAAATCTATATAATTTTCAGTTTCTTTCTGAAGTGCTTTATGATCGTTTAAAATTTCTGAGTGGAAACTTTTAAGATCAATCCTGCAGTCAGGATTATCTGCCGTCATACCAACAAATTCCCCGGAACTCAGCGATGCAATTTTAGAGGCAGGAACGGCAGATTCAAGCTGGCGGGACCTGCTTATGGACGTATCTGAACTGTTAATGGAAAGGCTTTCACGTTCCTGCATGATCTTTCCAAAACGCTCAGAAAGCTGTTTGGCAGTATCCCCTGTAACTTGTCCTGAGATGATATTTCCCGTAATGTTCATAATAACATCGGCCTGCTCACGGCCATAATCTTTTTTGAGCTGGCTAAAGTCCTGTATCCCCAAACAGGTACTGACTTTATTGCTTCTTGCTGTTGCAATCAAACTATCTATATTGTTTAGATATACGGTTGGAAATTCGTCAAATATCAGACTGCTTTTAAATTTATCCTTCTGGTTTACCTGTTTGACAAGGCGGTTGATATACAAAGAAAGTACGGCTCCATAAGTCTGTATTTTTTGCGGATTATTTCCCATGCAGACGATTTTAGGATCCCGTGGATTATTAATATCAAGGGTAAAATCATTGCCGCAAAGCACATAATAAAGCTGAGGAGAGGAGAGTCTTGCCATTGCAATTTTAGCTGAAGCAATTTGTCCCTCAAGCTGCTCTGATGCCTCATTTAGATATGCGCTGACAAAGGGATTAATAAGCACTTCAATTTCTTTTTCAGATCTCAGCAGCGTAAATAAATTGTTATATTCCAGCTGCATGAGCTCAATCACATGCGGAAGGGTGCAGAATTCGCCATTGTTGTATTTTTTCAAATACCATATGACAGCGGTTAAAAAATTGATAGGGGATTCAACAAAAAAATCGCCTTGTTTTTTTATCCATTCGCGGTTGAGCCCCAAAAGGATGGTACGCGCAGATTCTGCTGCGTCGGTTATGTCTGTCATGGAAGAAGGCTCAAGGGGATTGCATCTGTGGGAGCGGGTGAGATCGTCAAAATTAATGACAAAAAACTTAGGCTCGATCAAATACAAATGCCTGTATTTCAAATAAGCATTGTAAGTGATTTTGGTAAGGTCATCAAACTTAAAATCATATACAAACATTGTGAATCCTTTAGCGATATGCTGGGTGATGATATGTCGGATCACAAAATAGGATTTACCTGATCCTGGAGAGCCGCATACCAGTAGACCTCGAAAAGGATTGATGATATTGATCCAGCTTTTTCTCACTTTATCCTTAAGATAATACTTTGCAGGGAGATTAATGGAAAATTCATTTTCCAGAAGCCTTTCTTCCTGCGGAAATGTTTCATTTTCCCTATTGAAGATGTCACGTCCGTTTAAAGTCCTGCTGATCATTCTGCTGAGCAGTGTTCCTCCGGTAATCACCAGAAGAAAACCAAGAGAGGTCAAGCAGATATATACACCAAAAGCAGATAAATTTCCAAAGCTAAGCATCAAAATAAGCTGACTTCCAAAATATAAAAAAAGCCCTGAAGCGATAAAATATACAGACGTTTTAAGTCTTAATTTTTCATTCTTACGGCCCTTAGCGCCCATTAGGGAAATAAATACCAACAGCAGAGCCATAAACTTGGATTTAAGGAAGCTGCTGAAGATCCCAGTCCTGTAAATATTATCCAAAATCCGGTTGCTGAATTTCGATGTCAATCCTAAGTCTGCAAAAAAGCTGTAACCGTAATAATAAAAATGAATGCCCAAAATAATAATGCTAATCAGCCGGGTCATATCCAAAATTTTTCTTAGTGCCTGTTCATTTTCTCCTGTCTGCATAACTGTAATTTTTAGAATTTATTAATTATTTGAAAGACCCTTTCTTTTTCTTCTTTTCTTTTTTTTCCTCAGTGCCGCAGGAAGATAACTGCCGGGATATTCCTTTTCAAAGAGACTGCTGATAAATTCCTGCAATGGCTGTGGGGATAGGTTCTTTGACGTCAGAATGTCCTGTATTTCCAAAAGGATTTTGATTGCAGGATCTTTTAGAAATTCAGATGTAAAAGCAATATTTGCAACATCTGCTTTCGTGTTTCTGCACCCCTGCAGTACAGCTGCAGCAGAGAATTCTTTTCCCAGCTCGCTTCCGTTGCAAACCTGTTTTGAAACATGGTCTATATAAGTAAGGCCATACAATGAACCATTTTGGGCAAGCCTTTGAACCAATGTTATTCCGTGGGATTCCAGAACAAGAGCCAGTTCCTGCAGAGATGGTGTTTCTGATTGGAAAACAGAACGTACCTCATTTTTTATTCTAAGACCGGGTCTTGAATTCTTAATCCTGTTTTCTTCAAATTTTCCCTCAAGGTACCTAAGGGTTGGCTTGTTATAAAAATCGCTGGCTTTAATAGGAACACCGATCTGTTTGCCATCTTTGTCCACTATGCGGTAAACCAATCCTCCGCCTTTAAAAACACGTGAACTTTCAGAGCCCCGGTCGGCCATTACATTGTAAAGGTTCAGGACTGCATTAAGCTGCGGAAGGCTTTTATACTGATAGGTATTCAGTACAAAATCCAGTACTTTGGCAACTGCTTTTTTGGACTGGATTTTTCCATAACTTACTATGGAGGGGTTTATAGGTTCTAGGCTGTAATTGACCTGCTTTTCCCGGCCTTGTGCTTTTATGAGATTAAAATCCTTTTCAATTTTTATACGGGCATTCTCAGACTGGTTTCGGCCAATATTCTGCATATCAATTCTTCTGCCGTCTGGTTTGACTTTTACTGAAATTATATGAATGTGCGGATGTGCTGCATCAAAGTGCTGATAGACCAGAAATGGCTGTTCGCTGAATCCGATTTCAGCCATATAGGTATTGGCGATATCCATCAGTCTTTCCGGGTTCAGATCTTTCTCCAAGGGATGAAAATTAAGGGATATATGAACACTACCGCGCTTGACATTTTCATTAAGTTCCAATTGATTAAGCAGCAGATTTATTTTTAGTGAACTGCTCAGATGGTTGTGATCTGCAGGATAATTTCTCTCACCAATACACAGTGCATCACCAAGAGAAACTTTGTTTTCGTTGTAATGAAATATCCTTCTTACCGACTGTCCAGTCTTGATTACTGCAACCATTTTTCAGCGAGTTTTAATACACAGTTTTTTATTTTTTCAATGGAATCAAAAAGTATTTCTTTCTGCTCCAGTGATGCATAAATCCAATCCCTGAATTCAGGAATCTGCTGCAGGGTATGAAGCTTTTTCACCATCTGGTTATAATTGTTTCCAACCGCATTCAGGTCTGCTCGGAGCCTGCTGATCTCTAAAATAAAATCATCAACAGACTGGTTTCTGTATTTTAGAATTACTGGTTTTCCAAGCATATTTTTTCTGGCAAAATCGCTGAGTTTGGGACATAGTGATTTTTCAAATCTTCTTTGAAGAAGGTTCATTTCTTCTGTCGTAAGCCGAAGGTGGACCCACTTGATACGGTTTGTGTTTTTCTCTTTCATCTCGTTTCATTTTCATTTCTAAAACCATATTTTTCTTAAAATTTCTCTGCCGGCGAGTTTCGAGCCATTGGGCAGCCAGAGAGCGGTTGTGATACAACCGGACATCTGGCCGACTGCAGGAACGATGCAGTCTTTGAGCTTCTTTAAAGAATTGCATAGAGAATTATGAGTTATAGGACTCCTTATAAATTCTATAGAGTGGCTCTTCCTTTATAAATCAAAGTACGAATGTAGGAAAGCCAGAAATGCCGGGCAATCATCACCAGATTTTGACGTGAATAAACTCAAGGGAGCTTCTTATTTTTACATCAAATAGTATTAATCTAAAAACGTTGAAATTATGATTACAAAAAATGAAGTTTCCAAGGTATATGATACTGTGCTGAGTACACCTGGAATGAGCGAGCTGGTGAAGATTGATTTGAAAATTTCACGAAAAAATGTATTGCTGCTGAGCCATGTCATCAGTAAAGGGCTGGATCCAAAAACCGAAGATTCAGGACTGCTGGCCGGAATCTCGGAACAAGGAATCTCGGACCTCAAAAATCTTTCCGAAGAGTGCCTGCAGAAAGCAGGACTTGTGGAACTAAATCAAAAGCTGATAACACTCAGCGGAAGTCTCTAAGAAAGAAAGGAGCATTCTAAAAACGATGAGCGCTTAATAGATAAAAATTATTTGTTAAGCGCTTTTCTCATGTCAGTACTTCTGTACGAAATTGGCACGTTTTTTAAAACTTTTGGCACGTTTTTGATAACCTCGGTTCAAAATAACACCTCTACATTTGCTAATGATCTTTTTTGCTTTTGCCGGCATTCTCGAAATAGGAATATTATAAACTTTTTGATTATGAAACTACGATTCAATTTTAAAAGTGTTTTTATAGAAGCAGTCAGCCTTTTGTTTGTTTTATTATTCGTCTATGCTGCGATCGCAAAATTTCTTGACTTTGAGAATTTTCAGATTCAATTGGGACAGTCTCCGCTATTAAGTGTATTTGCATCCTGGATAGCGTGGCTTGTTCCCATAATTGAATTGCTGATAGCTATACTGCTGGTGATTCCAAAATTTCGAAATATTGGTTTGTGGGCTTCATTCAGCCTGATGATTATGTTTACCGTTTATATTTTTATTGTACTGCATTATAGTTCCTTTGTTCCCTGTTCCTGCGGTGGTATATTAGAAAAAATGAGCTGGAACGTACACCTGATTTTTAATATAATTTTTGTTATTCTTGCAGTAGCGGCAATATTGTTCAATATGAAGATAAAACAGACAAATACCGCTCGTGCAAAATATCTAAAAACCTTTAAAGGACTGGCAGGCATAACGGCTTTCAGTACATTGGCAGTAGTCATTTTGTTTTTGTCTTCTGAGAATATTATGCACAATGAAAACCCTTTTATAAGACGTTTTCCTCCACATCCTGCAGAGTTCTCGAATGCTATTGACCTAAAATTCAATTCGTTTTATTTTGCAGGTTTCAGCAATAAAAGATTATATCTTGGAAATTTTACCACGCCCTCCAAAATCATTTCTCTGAATGAAAATTTAGGTGACTGGCAGGTTAAAAATATACAATTTGATCCCAAAGATATACCCTTTAAAATCGTAACTACTGCCGTAAGAGATTCATTTTTTTATCTTGTCGACGGAAGCGTACCTAAAATTTTCAGGGGTAGTTTAACGGACTGGAGAATTAACAAAGAACTCAAGGGCACTCCATATTTTAATAGAGCTGTACCAATTGATAGTAATAATATTGTTTTCAGATCAAATAACGGTAGAAAATTGACTAGTGTACTTGGGGTTTATACCGCAGCTGAAACCCCTGCCATACATTACAACAAAAAACTTCTGCAGCAGCAGATTGACGGCATTTTTGATACTGACGGAACATTGCTATACAGTGAAAAAATGCACAAAATTATTTATGTCTATTATTACCGCAATGAATTTGTAGTTGCAGATAAATCAGGTTTTCTAAGTTTCAGAGGCAACACAATAGATACTACAAAGTATGCGAAGATAAAGGTCGCAACACTTAAGAATGGAACCCAATATGCGATGTCATCTCCTTCCTATGCCATTAATGCACATGCTGCCGTCTGGCAGAATCTTCTGTATGTTCATTCCACAGCAAAAGGCAGGTTTGAGAGTAAGTCGGTCAGGGAGAAATCATTTGTAATAGATGTATATGACCTAAATAAAAACAATTATTTATTCAGTTTTCCAATCTATCATACCAGCAGCGATAAACTGGTTTCCCTTCTAGTAACGGACGCACATCTTTATGCAATAATAGGAAATGAATTGGTTGTCTATGAATTGAGAGACGCACTGAGAAAAGAAATAAAATCTATTTGAATTTCATTTATAATAGAAAAATAAACTGGCCAGTTTCAGGAGAAAAAGATCGAACTCCTGTAAAAAAAAGCAGATCCTATATTAATTTAAAAAATACAATTATGAAAACGTTAAATTTAAAAAACATGCTTCCAGCTGCAGTAATTGCAATGGCTGTCGGAGGTGCATTTATGACCACATCTATGCAGAGCTCTTCCAAACTTGCTCAAAAAGATGGATACACAAGAAATAGTCAAAATGAATGTAGCACAATTCAGGTTAACTGTAGTGATAACCCTCTTAACAGTTTTTGCCGCGTATCAGGTGCACAGGCGTATGAAAAGCCGGAGGACAGCAACATCTGTACTACGCCATTATACAAACCTGATTAAGTATGTTATCGCGTATTTGATTCTGTTATTTGAAAATGCAGTTCCACAAAATGGAACTGCATTTGTTTTGTGGTTGAGTGAATCACATCATGCCATCAGTGATCCATTGGCATGTTTTTTCATTTTTTAGGAAATAGTCAAACCATTGCAAAATCCGGACTGTAATATCTTTTTGTGCAGATGGATCAGAGATTACATGACCCTCATTAGGATATAGCAGCATAACGCTTTTTTTTCCAAGTCTTCGCAGTGCCAGATAGTATTCCTTGCTTTGATGAGTATCTACCTGCTTGTCGTCTTTGCCTGTCCATAAAAGCAAAGGGATTGTGACTTTTTCTGCATGCACCAAAGGGGAATTGCGAGCATAAGACTGCGGTGCTTCAAATGGTGTTTTTCTCATATTCCATTCCTCATCTTCAAAGCGCCAAAACTCAGGTTTGCCTGAAGCTTGGCTGACAGTAAAATAAAAGCTGTTAAGATCGGTTATTGCGCCACTGGGAACTGCTGCCGAAAACAGATTAGTCTGCGATACTATAAATGAGGTTTCATAGCCTCCCCATGAATGACCCATAAGCCCAATCTGCCCAGGATTTATCTTCCCTGAATCAAGCATTTTCTGTGTGGCTGATATAACACAGTCAGTGGCAGATATTCCCGGATTTTCCTGCTCGTTTACAATATCAGGAAGCAATACAAAATAGCCCTCTGAGGTAAAGAGTGTAGGATTGAAACCACTTTCATTCTTCCAAGTCGGATTGGAATATAGATGAAGTTCCTGAGATTGAAGTTCATAAATATTAACAATCATAGGATACTTTTTAGCTGGGTCATAGTCGGCAGGGTATAATAGTACACCCTTAAGATTTTGCTTTTTGGAATTTCGATAATCAAACAATTCAGAATGGCCCCAGAAATATTTTTTATGCTGCGGATTGCTTTTATAAAAAGGGATTATTTTTCCCTTGCCTGCCGCGAACATTAATTGGGGCGGCACATCATATTTCTGCTGTCTGAAAAATAGTTTTCCTTTTTTTTCGGCATAGGTGAGCTCATCAACATAGAAGTCTCCATATACGATTGGTTCTGCACCAGAGGCAGTTTTCCATTTGTAAAACCCTGTCTTACCATCTGCACCTTTCGCGCGAAGCATCAAACTGTCGTTTAAATCGTAAACTTCCGCTTTTATGCCATCGTAGATTTTGTTAAGTCCAAGTCTGCCCGGAAATTCTGCTATACGAAAAATAATTTTTGATTCACGTCCGCGGGTAAGCCTGCGAAAATTGTTTCCATCAGGAGCAACCGCCCAGATATCAAATTCGTCATATATTAATATTTCTTTGTCATTGATGCTCCAGCCCGGACTTCCGCAGGTCGATTCGGGTACCAGGGTCTGGTTTTTTGACATGAATTTAACACCAATTTTAGCCGTTAAATTCGTATGTGTCTGTAATAGGACATCATAGACCCACCAGTTTTCTTCCTTAAAATAGGTTATAAATTTTCCTGTTGGAGACGGCAGGGGAGACCGGCTGTGACGAAATTGTTTTTTCAAAAAAACTTTTTTTTCAAATGACATGAGATTCATGATATAAAAATCACTGGGACCACTTTCACTAAACTGCGGTTCATAGTCCTTTGGATTAAAAAGGACAGCATTTTGGAGATTTCCTGTCAGCATGATCTTGGGAATTTCTGCAGTGGAAACAGGGGTAAAAAGATCGGTCTGCGGGAGCCAGACGGCAATTTTCAAAGAATTTGCAAAATTCCCCATTCTTACATTATATGGATAAATCCACTGATCATTAGTATTCCAGATTTCAACAATTGATTTTTCTGATGCACTTGATGTGGCGGCTTGTCTTTTGATTGCAAAAAAAACATTCTTAAGGTCATCTGAAATTCTTATTTTGTAATAGGGATCATAAACGATAGCGGTCTGATCGGGAAAATCAGAACGGGTCTCTGTATTAAATTCATATAGTTTTTTCTCCTTCAGGGCGTAATAAAAAAGTGAGGTTATTTTACCTTGGTCTGGCTGGCTTAGAAATGCGAGTGCCTCACCCTTGCTCTGCCAAGTAAGACTGATATAATGATTTTTATTATTGGAAACTATCGTTTTTGGTTGATTAGACTTTTTCAGATCAATAAGATTGACGGTGAGTTGATCTTTTGACGAAACTGCATAAACCAGCTGACGTCCGGAGGGGCTAAGCGAAAAATCATTTACATTTTGAATTTCCTTGACTGCTCCTGTTGCGAGCGACCAGATTTTGAGATTGTTTTTTTTATCAGCAGTTTGGATAAGTACAATCAGGTTACCTGTCTCATCACAATATTCGAATCGTTTTACACTGCGGATTGTCTTCTGCGAAGCTGTCTTAAGATTTAATACACTTATTTCTGCTGCCATCTGACAGATAAAAAAACTGTTTTTTGTGAAAACGGAATTCTCACCGCGGGGAAAAGAATGGATTTTGTTATTCGTCATATTTTGGACAAATAACGTATCATTGCCATTTTCGTAGGTCATTTTAAAACTAGCCCAATTCTCATCAGGTGAAATTCTATCCAGATGTGTTTGGCCCCACAAGGGATAATCTGAAGGATCCAAATGCTTTTTTTGCCCTGCCTGCCCCCATAAGGGACAGGCTACTAATGGCAAAATAAAAAATAAAAATAAAATTCCTGTATCCAAAAACAGACAGGACTGCTGAGTAAAACTATTTCTGTATTCAAAGTTTGCTGACATAACAAGTTTTATTTAATAGCCCGGATTTTGCGGACGCAGGTTAGGATTGGTGCTTAGTTCGCTTTGTGGAATGGGCAACAAGCGGTCATCACTGTTCCATCCCGGTTTTAAACCCGTCAATACATTGTCGAGTTCACCGTTTCTCTTAAGATCAAAAAAACGATGACCGCGCTCGGTGAAGAGTTCCCACTTTCTTTCGTTTAAAATGGCGTCCAGGATCTCATCCTTGCTTGCTGCTGTTGTATTGCTAAGGCCTGCACGGTTTCTGATTTTGGACAAATCCTCTTTAGCGCCGATGAGTTCTCCTTGCTGGGCTCGTGCTTCTGCGCGGATAAGATACTGTTCGGCAAGCCGGAAAACTATGGAATATTCTTTTGAAGCTGATGTGGCAATATTTTCCTTATACTTATAGGCGTGATACCATGTTGAGGTTTTATTTGAAATGGCCTTTATCCAGCTTGATCTGCGAAGATCACCGGCACCAAATGAGTTTACCAGATTATTGTTTAGAGAGACCAGAGGAGGAGGCCCTGCTGTAAAGGTGAAAAATGAGGCTTCAAGCGTATTGGCACCTGTGTTTCCTGACTGCAGCTGCCAGATCGTTTCTTTTGAGGAAAGCAGAAATACTTTTGCAATATCAGGCTCCAGCTTATAAATGGCACCTTCGTTGATGACGGCCGAGGCTGTATTTGCGGCTTCAGGATAGGATTTGTTGTAAAGATAAGCTCGGGAAAGAAGAGCTTTTACTGTGAACTTATTGGGTCTTACTCTTTCGCTGCCATTGTAATCCACAGGTAAAAGGGAGGCAGCATCTTCCAAATCATGTATAATGAATTCATAAATTTTCTGAACAGGTATTCTCGTTACAATACTATTCTGCTTAAAATCAGTCTGAGTAATGTAGGGAATATCCCCAAAGAGGTTTACAAGGTAAAAATGCAGAAGTGCACGAATAAAGAGTGCTTCGCCCTGCAGCTGCTGTTTCTGTTCGGTAGTCAGGTTTTTGCTTTTTTGGGCGCCTTCAATTATGGAATTTGCAGCATAGATCTGATTGTATGATGTATTCCAATATAGGGCGACAATAGAATTGGAAGGAAGAAGGGCGTTGTTATAGAAAAGCAGGCTGGCATTATTGGGTTTGTCCACGCTTATTATTTCGTCTGTATAATTGCCGAGCGTGTTGGAAATGCCGGTGCTGGCTCCTGTAAAGACTCCTTTGGTCCTAATATTGGAAAAGATATCTGTAAGTGCTGCACTTGCAGTGGCATAATCTTCAAAAACTGTTTCATTTATTAGCTGTGACTTTGGCAAGTCGACTTCTACGAATGAATCGCAGGACTCTGTCAGCAGCAGGACAAAAAAACAGATCAGTTTTATAGCTAAAGAATTTATTGTTTTCATTTCTCTTAAATTAAAATGTTAATTGAACTCCGGCCGTTATTACTTTGAGAGGGGGCAGAAAGCCGTATCTCTTGAATTCCGGATCTCCATCCTCGTATTTTGTGAATGTCAGCAGGTTTTGGCCCTGCAGCATAATTTTGCATTTGGTTTCCTTAAGATTCAAAGGGAGTTCATAGGAAAGTGCAATGTTCTTTAGTCGGATATAGGAAGCATCTACGATGGAAGCAGTACTCTGCGAGAAGAGATCGTATCCTGTCAGCGCAGTACCATTTGACCCCGTGGTATAAATTTGATACAGCCCAGGATCCTCAGCACTGATCCAGCTGTCTGTCATTCTTGCCTGCTGATTGGACATCATTCCTGCCGCTTCCATCGGATAGCTATAATTTTTTTGTTTCACGAACTGAAATAAAAAATCAAGTGCAAGGCCTTTATAACTAAGCTGGTTTTGGATTCCTCCGTAATATTTCGGATTCAGGTCTGCGATTATCTGCTGATCATCAGGAAAAGATATCTTTCCGTCTTTATTTATATCCTCAAAACTATAGACGCCATTTTGTGGATTCACACCATTGAAGCTGTACAGCAATTCAATATTGAGAGGCTGGCCAATTCTGTACTGCTGGCTGTATGAAGAGCCTTCAAGCCCAGGAAACTTTAGAAGAGTGTTGTGCTCAAAGGTCACATTTAAACTGGTACTCCAATTAAAAGAACCCTTGTTAAAATTCAGGGTACGCATGGTCAGTTCCAATCCTGTATTTTCGACTGTTGCATCCAAATTAGACTGTATGACTGTAAATCCCGTAGAGCCGGGAAGCGGAATTCCCACTAATTGGTTGGAAGAGCGGTTCTGGTACCATGCACCGGTCAAAAAAATGCGGTCTTGCAGAAAACCAAGCTCCAATGCGACTTCTAATTTCTTGTTGATTTCCCATCCAAAATCGGCATTATACAGCCGAGTTGGCTGCAATCCTGTATTTCCGGCATAAATGGCACTTGATACTGTATAAGTATCAAGAAACTGATAGTCCCCGATTTGGTCACTACCGGTTGTTCCGTAACTGGAGCGGATTTTTCCAAAACTTAGCCATGAATATTTTTTTAGGAAACTTTCATTGGAGAATACCCACGCAATTCCAGCTGCTCCGAAATTTGCAAATTGATTTCCGGGTCCAAACCTGCTGGATCCGTCTCTTCTTGCAGTAAGGTTTACAATATACTTCTGCTGCCAGTTATAGTTGAGCCTTCCAAAAAAGGCTTGATACTTATACAGACTTTCATCATTAAGAACAATTTTGACAGTTTTTGCCGCGGCGATATTGTATATCAGACTGTTTGATGTAAATCCAGTTGCCGACAGATACAATTTTTCAGTGGACTGATTTTGAAATGTGGATCCTAACAAGGCATCAAGTTTTCCGCCTCCAACTTCCTTGACCCAATTGATTTGAGGTTCTATAATCCAGGAATTGCGCTGCGTATTATTTAGATAAATGGCCGATGTTGCGCTGCTGACATTATAGATAGGATTAGAAATAGTGGAAGGCACGATTCGGGTTTCTTTTGTGTCCAAGTCAGTATATCCTAAACTGCTTTTGATTGTAAAACCTTGCCACAGCTCATAAGAAAGCACAGTATTGGCAAGCAGATCATTTGTTTTCGACTCAAATTTAGTGTTGAGATTTGCCAATGGGTTCTGCCATGTATCATTCTCCCAATTCAACTGGCCGTTGGAGTCATAAAGAGCCGGAGCATTCGGGGGAAGCGAGCGCGCGTCATAAGTAAAATCAAACGATGGCTGATTGTTGTCCTGAAAATTATATGAGCCTGAGAATGTCATTTTAAACTTATTGTCCATAGAACGATGATTCAGGCTTAGCTGGCTTCCTGCTTTTTTATAAAGAAAATCTCCCGGAAAGACTGTCGATTCTCTATGTGAATTCCCACTTATAAGAAACTGCGTATTATCAGATCCCCCTGATATAGTAGCCTGTATATCGGAAATCTGCGCTGTACCCCCAGTAAGTTCACGCTGCCAGTCGGTATATCGATTCTGGTCCCACGTACCGTTAACGTCATAATCGGCTTCACCATATTGGGTAATTCCATCGTTTATAAATGCCTGTCTTCGCATCGCAAGATACTGCTGGGTATTCATAAGTTTAAGGTGTCTGGTGACAGTTGCGGCACCCGTGGATGCATTCACACTGAAAGTGGTTTTGCCTCTCTTTCCCTTTTTTGTCGTAATTAATACCACGCCGTTCGCTCCTTTGGAGCCATAAATTGAAGTGGCATCGGCATCTTTTAATACCTCGATGCTTTCAATGTTTTCAGTATTGATATTATTAAGCGGACTAGCCACAGAGGGAAAAGCCGTAGCTGTCTGATAAGATCCGATAGGATCGGAAGCATACGGAACTCCGTCGATGATATATAGAGGTGCATTGGCATCTGTGCGTATGCTGTTCTGACCTCTTATCCTGATATCGAAACCGCCGCCGGGAATACCGGTCTGCTGCACTACATTAACCCCTGCCATACGGCCCTGCATCGTAGCCAATACGTTGGAAACTGGCTGTGTCTCAATATCTTTGGACGTAATCCGGGCAATACTTCCCGTACGCTCGCTTTCCTTCACCGAATAATATCCTGCATTTACCCGTACTTCCTGCAGTGTTGTGGTATCGTATTCAAGTTTGATATCAATAGTAGTCCGTCCTCCAATGGGAATCATTACAGTTTTAAATCCGAGAAAAGAAACAATTAGAACCTCATCACCCGCAGCAGAAATACTGTAATGACCATTATAATCAGAAATAGCGGCAACATGACTTTTGTTTTTAATGGAGACTGTAACACCTGGCAAGGGATTACTTCCATCGGTAACTGTACCCTGAATCTGCTGCTGCAGGATTGAAGAAAGATTCCGTCTGGGATCTTTAGCTTGAAGTGATGAAAAAGACAATATAAAGCCAAGAAAAATTAGGCAATAAAGAGTTCTTCCATCCTTGTAAAATGAAAAATTATTCATAATATTGGATTGGTTAGTTTAAACGTTAGTTTGATTGGCTAAGGTCCTCTATGTTAGTTTGGCGACGAGATAGAGGGCCATTTTTATGTATTAAGTAAACGACTTAATTACATAATTGAAAGTTTTTATTTAGGACATAGCTGATGATGTTTTAAAGATTCGATTTCTTTTGAATGCAAAACTTTAAAAATACTAAGCAGATTGGCTAAGAATGATAAGAGAGTTATAATAAAAAAGGCGCAGAACTCAGCTTATTGACTTGAGGTACTGGAAATACCGAGGAACAATAAGTGAGCCCACGCCATAGGCGTGAGCATCTTACTTATCCTCTCGTTCCTTTTAAATTTCCAGTTTTCAAGTCGAGATTCTAAGCGAATGCTTCAAATATTTTTTATGAAGAATCGCAAATGTATACAATTAGTTGCAAATATAACAAATTTATTCTTTGTGGTGTCAAAAACCCACACTTATTTTTTTGATTCTACTGAAATTGCTTTTACAAAAAAAAGTATGAGTAGTATTATAAAAAAAACGGACTTTCAAATATTCTTTGGAAAACAAGTTGAAAAGTTTAGAATAGAACAAAACTTCAGCTATAGACAATTAGCGCAGAGATGTGATATAGATCACAGTAATATTAGTAAGATTGAAAAAGGTGAAATAAATATTCAACTATCTACTATTTTGCAACTTTCTCAAGGCTTAAATATTCATCCAAAAGAATTGTTTGATTTTGATTTCGATTTAGAAAAATTAGATATTCACAGATAAGAGGCTTTTAGCATCTTTTTTTATGATCATAAATTTTAAAAACAGGTATATATACTGTAATGATTTCTATTTTAAAGAATTATTTTGCCTGTTTAAATCGTCAAATAAAATTTATGTCATTTTTCCCTCCACTATCAGTTGCCGACGCAATAGAAAAGATAGATTATAATCAATATTTATTGCCTGCTATTCAAAGAGATTTTGTTTGGTCTAGTTCAAAAATTGAGATGCTTTTTGATTCATTGATGCAAGGCTATCCAATTGGCTCAATGCTTTTATGGCGCGTAAACGGCAAAAATACCGAAAATCAAAGATTTTATGGAATTTTGAAAAAATATCGTGAACGTTATTTAATAAGGTCAGAGGAAGTTTCTACTAAAAATATACCAAGTTTTGAAGTAGTCTTAGATGGACAACAAAGGTTAACAGCTTTATATTTAGGATTAAAAGGATCATATGCTTTTAAAGGCTATAACTTGGCATGGAAAGATACGGAGTATTCAATACCAACTAGATATTTGTATTTAAATTTAAAATATAAAAAGAATAAACGAAATGACTTAAATGACAGTGATGATGACAGAATGTATGAATTTACGTTTTTAAAGCCTGAAGAAATATTAAATATTGATGAAGATAACAAATGGTTTAAGGTAGGAGATATTCTTGGAATAAAAGGCACATCACAATTAAATACATATTTCAAAAATAATAATATAATTTGTGATGAAGCTCAGGAAATATTAAGCAGACTTCATGATATTGTCCATTTAGAAAAATTAATTCACTATTATCTTGAGGAAAGTTCTGATTTCACTAGAGCTTTAAATATATTTATTAGAGTTAATTCAGGAGGGATTTCACTTAGTTATTCTGATTTAGTGATGTCTACTACGATTATGGGATGGCAGAATCTAGATGCAAAAAAAGAAATAAATGGACTAGTGGACGAATTGATAAAGGAATATGGTTATGCAGTAAATAAAGATTTTGTGCTACGCACTTATTTAGTACTTTACAGTGATGATATTAAATTTAGAGTTAAAAACTTTTCTATAAAAAATGCAAAAGAATTTGAAGAATATTGGAAAGAAATAAAAACTACTATTAAAGAAGTTTTTCAACTTGTAACTGACTTTGGTTATGCACCAAGTACTTTGACATCTCTAAATGCACTGCTTCCAATTGTATATTATTTGTACAAGACAGATAGGGTAGAAGGCTTTTGCCAGAAAGTTAAGTATAAAAAAGATAGAGAATTGATAAAAAGATGGTTGCATGTCGCTCTATTACATCAAATATTTGGCGGACAAGCAGAAGGCGTGTTAAAGGCAATTAGAGATACCGTGAAAAAAGACATTCAGAAAGGAGCTGAAATTTTCCCTGCACAATCAATAGCTAGCCGATTATCCAAAACTAATAAGTCAATTACAGTGGATGAAGAATTTATAGACTCACTTTTATTTACAAGTAAAGATAGTAGGTATGCGTTTCCCATCTTAGCTCTGCTATTTCCTCACCTGGATTACAAAAACAGAGATTTCCATTTAGATCATTGTCACCCTATTTCGCATTTTAATGAAAAAAAACTAAAATCAAAAGGTATTTTACTTACTGATAAAAATAAAGAATATTTTACGGAATCGGATTATTTTAACTCTATACTTAATTTGCAAATGCTTGATGGAAATGAGAACAAATCTAAAAATTCAAAGGATTTGAAAATATGGATTAACGAAAATAATATTTCTTTAAAAACATATCACTTACCAAAAGAAATAGATCTTGTTGACTTTCCAATTTTTTTAGAAAAAAGAGGTGAATTATTACGTAAAGTTTTGACTGAAGAATTGACATTTTAAATTTATATATAAAGCAATTTTTTCTAAAAAATAATTAAATGAATTCATCAGAAATAATTGAACAAATTAAAATTGGATTAACTAAAGGATATAATCAAAACTTACTTTTATTAAGTTCATACAGTGATTTTATCGAACAGGTTCGCGAATATTTACTGACAGTTAATGTTGCTCAGCAACTTTTAGAATGGAATAAATATCATAATTATAAAATCCAATTAGAATATCCCATTTTGCAATTTTATAATAATGCGTTTCTTACTCATGACTTAGACGTTACTGACATATTTAATATGGTGTTACTTCAGCGCCAAACTGGACATTCACCGACTAATAAATTAAATCAAAAAATTGATATTGCGATCACTCGAGAAGAAACAGATTTTCAAGCATTTTCACAGGACCGTACTATTTGCGGAATAGAATTAAAAGCGATTAATAAAACCGACAATGAAATCATAAATGATGCAAAGAGGATGGGTAGTGCAATGACACTTACAGACAATATTTCTTCAAACAGTATTCAATATTGTTTTTGTGGTTTTCTTCGAAGATTTGATAAGTGTGAGGAATTAGTGACAGACACTTTTATAAAAACTAAAATAATTCAAGAACAAAATCGCTGGGATAGTACCTGTGCCAACTTGTCAATAGAATTTCCTACACTTAATTTTTCTGTAGAAAAGTTTGATGTAGTTAATACTTCTCTGGAATTAATAGCTGATATTCATAATAAAATGGGTAGCGACTTTTCGGAAGTAGCAAATGCAACAGGAATTATTGTAGGTTATATTTTGACTATTAGCCGAAAATAAAAGGGGGGGGGGTAAATTATCTAATACTCTCATCAACAATCTGTAGCTTAAATTATTTAATATAGAAACTGATAATACTTAAAACTTTAATAAAACTATATTTTATAAATCGGAAACAAGTTTCTTTTTTTCGTTATTTTGTATAATTAGAATAAATCCATATTAAATTTAAAATGATTGAAGAAAAACAAACTATAAAATTCACTTTTTCAGGACATGACACATTTCATTGTCGTCATTTATGGTTAAAGAAAGGATATGATTTTGTTAAGAATGGGAATAAATTTTCTCAATTAAACGCTGTTTTAGAATTGGGAGTGGGTAAAAATATGGTTTCTGCTATCAGTTTTTGGATGAAAGCATTTGGTTTATTAGACAATGAGGGGCATCTAACAGAGTTGGCGAACTATATTTTTGACGATGAAATGGGAAAAGACCCATACATTGAGGATGAAGGTACTTTATGGCTTTTACATTATATATTAGTAAAGAATGACAATGCATCCATTTATAATTTAATATATAATGATTTTAGACGTGAAAAAATTGAATTTTCGAAGGAACATTTTATTGCATATGTTTCAAGAAAAATTGATGAGAATAACTTAACTCAAATTAGTAAAAATACGATTGCTAGTGATTTTGAAGTATTTGTAAAAATGTATACAATACCGGAAAATATTAAAGATAAGGAAGAGAATCTGACAGGACTATTGGCAGAACTTAATTTGTTACACAAAGAAAAATTAACCTTTAGTGTAATCAACGATGAAAAAAATAATATTCCTGATGAAATATTACTCTTTTCTATTCTTGATAATGATGATTTTAGTAATTCGATCAATTTATACTCATTAGAGCATGAAAAAAATCAAATAGGTAGTGTCTTTGCAATTAATAGGGCAGGAATTGTAAATAAAATTGAAGGAATTGCTTCTGATATTAATTTTAAAAAGTATGGCATTACTTATAACGATCATGCTGGAATTAAGGAATTGCAATTTAGAGATAAACCAAACAAATACGAAGTATTAAACATATATTATGCTAAATAAATTTACAACATCTGTAAATATTATACGAGATGAGGAGAAGGAAATAAATTATATCCCAACTCATAATGCTATACGTTTAGCATCACAAATCGTAAGTGATTTTAAAAAAGGTATTCGTTCCTTCAATATTATTGGTTCTTACGGGACAGGTAAAAGTTCATTTTTGCTTGCTTTTCAAGAGAGCTTATCAAATAGAAAAAAATATTTTAATGTAGCTTTTCTACCAAATCAGGAATACGGTAAAATCAACATCATTGGAGAATACAGGTCTTTAATAGATGTTTTCATCGACTTATTTGACTTAGAGTCAAAAAACACTACTGCCGAAACTATATTTTCAGAAGTTTTTAATAGATATTATGCTTTAGGGCAAAATCCATTGTTAATCGTAACAATTGATGAGTTTGGTAAGTTTTTAGAATATGCTTCAAAAAACAACCCTGAAAAAGAATTATTTTTCTTGCAGCAGTTTTCAGAATTTGTAAATGATACTTCTCATAATATAGTTTTACTAACATCTGTACATCAAAATTTTGATGCTTATGCTTTTTCATTAGATTACACTCAAAAACAAGAATGGACAAAAGTTAAAGGCCGTTTTAAAGAAATTACTTTTAATGAGCCAATCGAACAATTATTGTTTTTAGCTGCAGAACATCTAAACAAACTGCCATCTTCAGACAGAGAAAATACACAAATTAAGGAAGCTAACAAGCTTTTGTATGATTCAAAAGCATTTAACTTTAATGAAGATTATATTAGCGAAATAGCAGAAAAATTGTATCCATTAGATGCAATTTCTGCTTACGTAATCACTCAATCTCTGCAAAAATATGGACAAAATGAGAGGTCTCTTTTTACATTTTTAGAGTCTACCGATTTTGCAGGTTTATTTCAGTTCAAGCAATTGAAAAAAGGTTTTTATTCATTGCCAGAGATTTATGATTATTTAACTTTTAATTTTTACTCTTTTCTTAATTCGAAGTACAATCCTGATTTTAATTCTTGGAAGTCTATAAAGAATGCGTTAGAAGTTGTCGAAACTTCATTCGAGACAAATTTAAGTGACTATTCAAAACTAATTAAAAGTATAGGAGTTTTAAATATTAATACCGGTGCCGGTGCTGTTTTAGACAGCGGTTTTTGGGAAAAATACTCGGAGAAAGTTTTATCAGTTAATAATTCAAAAGAGCTACTAAAGAATCTAGTTGATAAAAAAATAATAGTTTACAGAAATTATTTGAAGAGATTTATTCTTCATGAAGGTACAGATTTAGATATTGAGCTGGCATTGCTGCAGGCAGAAAATAAGGTTGATAATATCACTGATGTTGTTACTATGCTAAACAAGTATTATAACTTGCATCCTGTTCTAGCAAAGAAGGTAATGTTTGAAGTTGGAACTCCAAGATTATTTGAATATAAAATATCACATTTTCCTATTGATGAGATACCTCAAAATGAAATTGACGGATTTATTAATTTAGTTTTTAATGACAAAGATATTTTAGATGAAGTAAAAATAAAATCTGCCGAAAGCCAAGAAGCTATTTTATATTGTTATTATAAAAATGCTAAACAAATAAAAGAGCTTTTATTTGAAATTGAGAAAACGAGAAAAGTGATTGCAGAAAATGAAAATGATAAAGTTGCAACTAGAGAATTAAATAATATCGTTCAGCATCAAATTAATCTTTTAAATCATAAAATTCTAAATAACTTTTATGGAACAAATTCTGAGGTTGTTTGGTTTTATAAAGGGAGCCAATTAGAAATTAAAAGTAAAAAAGATTTAAACAGTAAGCTCTCTGAAATATCGGATGCAGTTTATTGCAACTCACCGATTTTTAAAAATGAGTTGGTAAATAAACATAAGATATCGACATCAATACATGTTGCAAAAAAAAATTACTTAAAAGCATTAGTTACTAATTGGAATAAATCACAATTAGGATTTCCAGAAGACAAATTTCCTGCAGAAAAAACAATTTATTTATCTCTGCTTGAAAATAATGATATATATCTATATTCTGATAAAATTAGTGATATAATAAAGCCTAACGAAAGAAATAGGTTCAATTTTTTATGGGACGAATCCCTTAATTTTCTTGAAAGTGCTAAAATCGGAAGAAGAAAAGTAAGTGAATTTGCTGATGTTTTAAGTAAAAGACCTTACAAACTAAAACAAGGTCTTATTGATTTATGGATTCCTACTTTTTTGTTTATTAAGCGTGACGATTTTGCGTTATTTAGCAATAACGGATATATTGCGAATCTTAGTGATGAAGTACTTGAGTTGTTAATAAAAAAACCAGAAGATTTTGAGATAAAAACATTTGCGATTGAAGGCGTTAAATTAGATATTTTTAATAGATACAGGATTTTTTTAGATCAGACAACAAAAGAGAAAATATCAAATGACAGTTTTATAGAAACTATAAAACCGTTTTTAACTTTCTATAGAGATTTACCTGATTATACAAAAAATACTAATCGTTTATCTAAAGAAGCTCTCGGAATTCGAAGCGCAATTTTTTTAGCAAAAGATCCTGAGCATACATTTTTTGAATCATTTCCTAATGCATTAAATTTTAAAATTCAACAGATTCAATCCTCTGCAGAGAAGTTACAATCCTTTTCGATCAAGCTGCAAGATTCAATTAAAGAAATAAGAAATTGTTACGATGAATTAATCAATAGAGTAGAAGATTTTATAAAAAGTGATATTGTAGGAGAAGATTTTGATTTTGAAGATTATAAAAACAGTCTACAAACTAGATATAAAAAATTGAGGCGACATTTATTATTGCCCAGCCAAAAAATATTTGTTCAACGATTGGATTCTCAAATTGATGATAAAAAAGCATGGCTTAATTCATTAGTCCAATCACTCATCGGTAAGACGTTAGATAAAACTACAGATGAAGATGAGCTTTTAATATATGATAAGTTTAAGTCTATGATTATGGAATTAGATAGTTTAACTTCACTTTCTAAATCTGATTTTAATGAAGAAAAGGAAGATGTTTATGATTTACAAATTAATACTTTTTTTAAAGGTATAAGTAAAAAAATTATTCGTTTACCTAAAGAAAAAAAAGAAGAAGTTTTTAAAATACAAAAAGAGTTAGAAAATGTTTTGTCAAGAGATAGTTCTTTAAATATTGCAGCATTGACTAACCTTTTAAAAGAAATGCTTAAAAATGAGTAAAGTAAGACATGTGTTAGGAATATCGGGAGGGAAGGACAGTGCTGCTTTGGCTATATATATGAAAAAAAATTATCCTGAATTGGATATAGAATATTATACTTCAGATACAGGCAAAGAATTACAAGAAACTTATGATTTAATCTCGAATTTGGAGACTTTTCTTGGAAAAAAAATAACTGTTTTAAAAGCGGTAAATGACAGTTCTGAAGATAATCCCTTCGATCATTTCATAAAATTATTTAAAGGATATTTACCATCATCAAACGCAAGATGGTGTACTAAAAAATTAAAGCTTGATCCTTTTGAAAATTTTGTAGGTGATGATCCAGTTATTTCGTATGTTGGGATTAGAGGAGATGAGGATAGGGAAGGCTATATTTCAAAGAAAAGTAATATTCAATCCATCTTTCCTTTTAGAAAAAGTATATGGAGTGAGGACGTTATTTCAAAAGTTCTTTCTAATAAGAATATATCATTTACCAGTAAAATACTATTATCGCAGCCAAAAAATGACAAAACCGAAAGAATTTTAGAGCTTATTAATACTGAAATTTCAACAAGTTTTTCTCAAAGTCAAAAACTTAATTCATTGTTAGATTTAGGAATAAAAGAATTTAACTCAATTGTTTTTGAATTCTTAAAGAGTACAGAATATCCTTTATCCACTGAAGAATTATTTCCATTAATTAATAATGAAGACATTCTCGTTCGAGATGATATATTTAAATTACTTGAAGATTCTGGAGTAGGAGTTCCAGCTTACTATAAAGAAGTAGAATTTGAAATCAATGGTGAAAAATCATCTTATGCAAGAAGTCGTTCAGGTTGTTTTTTCTGTTTCTATCAACAAAAGATCGAATGGATATGGTTATATGAACAACACCCGGATTTATTTTATAAAGCATTGGAGTATGAGAAAGATGGCTATACTTGGATGCAAGACGAAAGTTTAGAAGATATTATTAAACCAGAGCGTATAGCTAAAATTAAAGAAGATCACTTAAAAAGAACCAATAAAAAAGCACTAAATAAAAAATCTCCTTATCTTCTAGATTTACTAGATGATGCAGAAGGGGAAGGATGTGCATCTTGTTTTATATAAATATGAAGACTAAAGTATATTTAGCTGGTGGAATGAATGAATCAAACTGGCAAAAAAAAGTAATTGAAACGATTAATAGTGAAAATTTTGTGTTCTATAATCCAAGAGAACATGAGTTAACCAATAGTGCTGAGTATACATTTTGGGACTTGTTTTATGTAAAACAATCTGATATTCTGTTTGCTTATATGCAAAACGATAATCCGTCAGGAATTGGACTAACCTTAGAGGTTGGCTATGCTAGAGCTCTCGACAAATCAATAATTTTAATTGATGAAAGATCAAAAAATGATGAGATATTTGCTAATAGATTTAAAATTGTTAGGGAAAGCTCAACTATAGTTTTTGATAACCTGGAAGAAGGTATTAACTTTTTAAAAAAGATCAAGAATGGTATTATTAACGTGTGATCACATAGTTAATTTTTTTACTGAAAAAAAAGAAACGTCTTTAGATTGGCTAACTATTTTTACAACTGTCAGTCCAATTATTATTGGATTAGTAGCACTTTTGCTTTCATATTTTCAAATGGTAAAAACACTCAATGCTAAAAAGGAAGATGAAGAAAGAGCTGAAATAAGAAAAAAATTAGATGAGTTTTACGGACCTATATTGCAATTAAGAATGAAAAGTAATTTACTTTATCAAAAGTTCAACGAGGAATACAGAGCAGTAGATTCTAACTTTTCAACACTGATATACCTCTTAAATAGTCATGTATTTTCTGGAAATAATAAAATATTGCTAGAAGAGATCATTAAAATTGGTGAGTTAACAGAAAAATTAATTCATGAAAAAGCTGGTTTAATTGATGATACAAATTTAAGAACAATAGTTTTACCTAGGGCAACCACTCACTTTTTGTTAATTAGGTTGGCTTACGCAGGTGCTCTTACTGGTGACTTAGATAGATTTAAAACTTTAACATTTCCAAAAGATTTAGATCTCTTATTAGAAAAAAAGAAGAAAGAACTCGAAGAAAGATTAAAAAAATTAAATAGCTAATTGCAAAATATAAATAGAATATAATTAAATTATTTATCTGCTGATTATTACTATGTCAATCAGCTACTATCTTACATTTATGAAAGTTAAACTAACTACTTGGAAAATCTCTACTTTATTTAAATTAAAAGACAAAATTAATCCACAGCCACCGTATCAAAGGGGTGAGGTATGGAAATACAGAAAAAATGCTTTATTAATTGACTCGATTTTAAGAGGCATTGATATTCCAAAAATATATCTAAGAAAACTTGAAAATGCGGCACATGACTATGAAATTGCTGATGGACAGCAAAGATTAAATGCTATTTTTACTTTTTTAGAAAATGATTATTCTTTATTAGAGGATGAAGAAAAAGGTTTAAATCTTAAAACAATTAATCAACTTATAGTAGGCGGTAAAAAATTTAGAAGTCTAGATCCAGAACTAAAAGATAAACTTACTGATTATGAGGTTAGTATAGCTATAATTGAGGAGGCGGATAATTACGAAATTAGAACTTTATTTGGTAGATTACAGGAAGGTGAGCCATTGGTACCAGCAGAAAAAAGAAATGCAATTATAAGTAAAGCTGGGACAATTATTGATAATTTTGTATTAAATAATAAATTTTTTGCTAATAGTAAGATACAACCTGCCAGGTATAAAAGACAAGATTATTTAGCACATGCATTAGCGTTGTTTTTTTATAAAAACACAAAACCACTAAAAGCATCTTTATTGCTTGAACTATATCTTGATAAAAAATTAGATTGCTCACATGCTAATCAGAAACTTATTTCAGATATATTGGATGCGATTTATCAACTAGATCAATTATCTCAAACAAGAGTTTATAAAAAATTTCATTTTATTGATTTGTTCCTATTTTTGATGAATAATTCCGAAAAAATAAAAACTATAAATTACAAAAATTTTGCTAGAGAGTATGATTCGCTAGAAGTGAAAAGATTGAAAATAAGAGATCCAAAAACCTTACTTTCCGGTAAGGATGAATCTGAAGAAAATAAAATTTTATACGATTATTATATGGCATTTAAATATGCAGGTGCAGAGCCGGATAGTATTGAAAAAAGAAATGTTTCATTTAACCTAATATTTAAAAATATTTTTAATTAGTCATGGCAAAAATAGATTTACCAAAAGAGCTTTTAGAATCTTTTTCAAAGGATTTAGGTGTGTTTTTTGTTGGCGCTGGATTGTCAGTTGGTGCAGGTTTTCCTGATTGGTCAAATTTGTTAAAGCAACTTATAGAAAAAGGAGAGCAAAATGGTCGAATAAGTAAAGAAAAAAAGACTGAGTATGAAACATTGTCGAAAGACCCTGGTAAATCCTTAATGCTTGCAGAAGAATTAAAGCTTGATTTAGGATCGCTGTTTAACAGACACATGGAAGAACTTTTTCAAAGCTCTACTAATAAGCCCACAATAAATCATGATTATATAGTAAAGACTAAGGGTAGTATGGTTATCACAATCAATTACGATAATTTACTTGAGAAATCTTATAATAATGTTTACCACGATCATCCTAATATTTTCATTTATTCACAAAGTAGGGAAGCAGCTAATAATTTTTGGAAAGGTAGATTTTTTATTTTGAAAGCACATGGAGATGCGCAGAGAGATGTAGAAACCTTAATTTTATCTCAAAGAGATTACAGAAAAACTTTGTACAAGGAAGCTGGTTACAGAAGTTTATTGCAAACTATTTTTACAACTAAATCTATTTTTTTTGTAGGTGTATCAATGAATGACCCAGAGTTTAACCAATTGCTTGATTTCTTGCATGATTCTTATCATGGGGGTGGTCCTACACATTACTTGCTAATGGATAAAAAAGATCATCTTTCTACTTATTCAAGAAGATACTTAGATGATTTTAATATACAAACTATAACATTTGAAAATGCCAAAGGTGATTATGCAAACTTAACTGAGGTTTTAAAGCTTTTAAGCGAGGAATGCCCGAGAAATATATCATAAAATTGTGCTTGGTAGAAAAGCTTATTAGTTTTTTAAATTTGACGATTCAATTCTAATTTTCTTTATAGTGAATGCGAGTAACTATTTTAAGTACCTTACTGAGTGATTTTAATCGCTGGTATATATTGAACAAACTTTTCTAAAAACAAAAAACATCAGTCTTGATTTATTTCAAAATTGATGTTTTTATATTTTATTTTATAAAATTCAAATATTTATTGAACCGAATTATCAAATGGACTATCATTATCTGTTGATCCGAAAATCCAAAATCCTTTAAACAATTATAAACAAGTTTTGGCTTTAATTAGTTTCGGATAAAGTATAAAAAGCTTGGTTTCTAAAATAAATAACTTTATTCTTCTAAAGCTCCCATCAGCTGTTCCATGCCAAAATTCAATAAGAAATCACTATAATAGCTATCAAAGACATCCATTATGTATTCATCAATAGTTACGTCTACATCAATACCATCTTTTAATCTAGTCATAGTGTAGTTTCGTCTTTTAGTTATCATGTATAGAAATAGTGTGTGAAAATAAACGGAGGAAATATATTTTCGCTGTGCTGTGACAATTTGGTCTTCATTCTTCAATTTAGAACGATGACTTAAGAAGACATGACTGTCTAGATTAATGAAAATTTCTTCCAATTTGTCGCCCTCCGAAGAAGGATACATGACAGTTTTTCGATCCATAGTAATTCCTCTTTCCTCTAATACAGTCCAGTCTTTTTCATATATTTTTTGAAGTTTTGGTAGTCCAATTTGATCAAGGTCCTCTTCTGGTTCAGGGACAGCTTCTTTGGTAGATTCTCTATCAGTGATCTTAACTAAAACAATTTCTTCAAATATTTTTCCTGGGGACGTTAAAGAAGCTCTAATTTCTATTTCATCTCCTATATTAATATTGTTAGTTGGCTCAAGAGTAACTTTAATTGTTCCATTATTAGGACTGCTTTTAGTCACATTAAGCAATCCTGAAGCTTCGGTACTTACTCCAGCTTGGTCACCTCCATCTTTTTTATCTCGTTTAATTTTTAAAAAAGATAATTGTAATTCACCAGGTTCATCTGTTCTGTCAAAATAGTCGTTATCTATATCTGAATCAAATTTTATAATTTTCTCACCATTCTTTGGCAGACTAATTATATTAATTCCTTCCTTTTTATGGAATAAATCAAATTTGGTCGGAAATCTTTGAGGTAAAAAAGGCTTTTGTTCTATCTTAGGTTTGGATATATTGGATGAGATTTTTTTGACTTCTTCTTTTTTTTCATCTAATTTTAAAGTGTTCTGAAGTAATTTAAAAAGCTCACTGTCCTTAGGTAAATTTTTAGCAAAAGATTTAATTAATTCGGAAGTATCTTCACTTTCTAAACCGATAGTTTCTTTTCTTCGTCTGTTAATTTCATCTAGCTGACTTTTTCGTAATTTTTTACCTAAATAATCGCGTAAAGCATTAGCTTCTTCGCCATGTTTTAGTCTATCACGAGAAGCCATAAATAATTCTTCTCTAAAATCTGGATTCATACTGGTACAATCAACATGAATTAATAGATAATCTTTTAATAGATTGAATTTTAGAGTTCTTGTAATAAACTCAGAAGAATAATTTCCATGGACTTGTCCGTTTATAGAAAACATTACGGACATATTATTTTTAAAAAACCTGCTCCTAATAATATCTTTACTTTTTTTTAAGTCATGTTTATCTGTTTTAGGTTTAAAAACATAACAGGTAACCTTAGCACTTCCAAATAGTTCGTCATCATAATCTTCTGAAAAATAAGTATCTATGTAATCACTTTGAGAATCTTCAAGTCTTCTCTTCAACCCAAATAAATCAAGTTCCAAAACTTTATTGTTTGGATATCGATCTTTATTGTCAACTGTCAGGATAGGCAGTACCGGTTCGAAAAGAAACTCATTTAAACTTTGGTTCAAATCTTGAGCAAATCCTGAATAACCAACAGGAAACTGGTATGAATACATTTTAATTATTGTACCGGTTTTAAATTTTCTTCCATTTAACTTTAAATCTAATTCAGTAATTGGAAAATTTGGAATTTCATTTTCGATTTTTAAAAATTCAAAATGACTTGAACGTCTGTTTTCACCAGATTCACTGATTCTTCTCTGCCTAATTAGTGTAAATCCAAAATTACCTGAATTATCAAATCGTTTGGAACCTATAAGTTGGTATCTTCTTTTCCCGCAGAAAACTAAAGCACCGCTTCCTCCCATATTATATTTACCTTGTACAAATTGAATATTAATTTTATTTCCCCTTACTAAAGAAAGAAAAGTATTTTCAAATTGATTCGGATGCTGGCCTTCTCCATTATCATAAATAATAACAGAAGTGTTTTTTGGTGGTCCATCGGCAATAATTTGAATGTCTTCTGATTGTTTTCGTCTATTTTGTTTTAGATCCCAATTTTTATAGTCAGGATAAAACATTTTTATGGCTTGCTCCATTGATTGTGGAGCATCATTAGAGACTGGAGAAATATCTTTTTCTAAGCACTTTTTTGTTAAAATTGCATCAATTGAATTTGTTACCTTCTCTACTAAAGCCGCGATAGGGCTAGATTGCTGGTTTCTAACAATACCAAACATATTTTCATTACCACCAAGGGGAGCCCAATTTTTGTCAGCAAATTTATCAGGATATTTATGTAATAATTCTTCAACCTTATCTTCAGTAGAACATAGATACAGTTCTTGAAACAATTTCTCGTTACTAATTTCTCCCATAAATTAATTTGCTAATTGGATTAAAGTTTCTTTAATACTACTAATAACAGTCAATATTTCTTGCTCAGTGTTTTTATTGCTCAGACTAAATCTGATAGCAGAGAATGCATCTGTATCATTTAGGCCCATTGCTAATAAAACATGTGAGGGTTCAAATAAAGCAGAGGTACAAGCTGAACCGTTACTTACTGCTATTGTTTGATATCTATCTATAAACATGTTGGCATCAAAATTTGGAAAACAGGCATTTATAGTATTATAGAGACGATGCTCTTTACTACCATTAATAAAGACACCTCTGATGTTAAGTAATTCTATTTCCAGAATATCCCTCAATGATTTAATATAAGTGGTATTCTCTGTCATTTCTAGAGATGCAATTTCACATGCTTTAGCAAAACCAACAATTGCTGGAACGTTCAGAGTACCACTTCTAAGCCCACGCTCATGTCCTCCGCCATGTTGTATAGGGAAAATCTGTCTTGGTGAAACTGTTTCTTGATTAATATATAATGCTCCTATTCCCTTCGGGCCATAAAATTTATGCGCAGAAAAACATAATAAGTCTATATGATTAAATTCAGTAATGTTAATTGGTAATTTACCAACTGCCTGAGTAGCATCAGTCATTAACAATACTTTCTTAGAATTAGTAATTGTACTAATTTCCTTAATTGGTTGTATAACTCCGGTTTCATTATTTACCCACATGATACAAACTAACAGTGTATCTTGCCTAATTGAAAGAATAAGATTCTCAATATCTATTAATCCATTGGGATTGACGGGAAGATATTCAATTTCAAACCCAACAGTTTCTAAAAATTTACAAGTGTCTAAAACTGCCTTATGTTCAGTTTGCAAGGTTATTATATGTCTTTTAGAATTATTGGGATCTAATGCGATTCCTTTTAATGCAATATTTATACTTTCTGTGGCACCTGAAGTAAAAATAATTTCTTTCGGATCGCTATTGATCAAAGATGAAACTATTTCTCTGGAATTTTCTACAATTTTTTTTGCTGCAAGTCCAAAATGGTGTGTACTTGATGCGTTTCCATAATTATTTTTAAAATAGGGGTACATCGCCTCAATAACGCGATCATCAATAGCAGTTGTTGAATTATTATCAAGATATATTAATTCGTTATTCATTTTAAGTATATAAATTTTGTTTCTAAATTAACTAAATTATTTAGAAAAGTCCGAAGTGTTTTTATATTTTCTAAAAAAATATTAGTTTTTTATTTACAAAATATTAGTTTATTAGTTAGGCAAATAATATTCGGAATAATTTTCAATTCATTATGTTCAGTTTGGCAAATTAGGGTACTATAAAACTCGGTACATAAAGTATGAAAAGACTAATAATGGATTAATTTTTAGTACAATGAAATTTTGAGTTTAAACTTATCCCTTTCTTTTAATCTGTTCAATAAAAAAAAATGTGGGCATTCCAGTTTTACTTTTAAAAGCTTTTACAAATCTTTGCGTACTGCTAAAGCCGACTTCTGCCGCTAAAGCTTTATTCGTATAGTTTCGTACAAGTTTATCATTATAAAGTAAAGACATGACATAATCTATTTTGAGATCATTGATATATTCAGTAAATCCCTTTTCTTTGTAATGACGGATAATTGAGGAAAGATAAGTTGGATTGGATTTAAATGCAGCAGACAATTTTGAAAGACTCCAGTCCTTTTCTAAAAATTTCTTATCTATTTCAAATTTTTCCAGCTGATTAAGTATAAGTGAGACAGTTTCAGGATTTATATCTGATAATACTGGTTTTTCAATTTTTTGCCTTTGTTTAGTTTTATTCTCTGACGCAGAAATCTGTAACATCTGCTCATCAAATTTTTGACGATATATTTTTCGGTTCTTATAATATCTATACGTCAAGACAACAAAAGACAAGAAAAGGAGGGAAGTGAAACCGGTTAAAACTGAATACTTAAAATTTTTACTTACCAGCTCATTTTTCAAACTTTGCTTCTCAAACATTAATTCCTGGGTATTGTATTCCTTGTTGATTTTTCCAACCAAATATTTGAAAGTCTCATTAAGTACTTTATCGGCCTTAAGTAATTGATCAATGTAATATAATTGCAAATCCCGATTTTCTTGATTTTTGTAATATTTAATAAGAACCTCGTACATTTCCCTTTGATCAGTACGCAGATAGCCTCTCGCATTAAACAGTTGATCCACTTTTTCAAAGTAAGGAAGAGCTTTTTCATATTGTCTGACTTCCCAATAGCTTTTTCCAATATAAAAGTAGCCTACTGATTCATTTCCAAAATCTTTTTTTTCTTTTAATTCTTCAATTGAAGATTCAATGCTTTTAATTGCAGATGCATAATTTTTTTGAAAGAAGTCGTTGATACCCTGAGAGTGGATAAAATAAACTTCCATTTCCCTAATATCCAATTTCTCGCATTCAACGAGTCCCAAAGCATTTGTTTGGGAGCATAATCCATAATTTCCGAGTCTGTTATAACACAGTCCCAAGGAATGCAGAGAGTTTAAGTAAGCCCTTGAATTTTCACTTTTAAAATAGAAAGTACATTCTCTAAGCAATGAAATTGCTTCGTCATAATAACCAAGATAGTACTTTACCAGAGCAATATGATACTTGAGTTTGTAAATAAGGTATTTGTCAGTTGTCTGTGATATGTAACTGTCAGCAGTAATAAAGTTGTCAAGTGCATTATTTTGCTTCTTAAGTAAATAATAGACTATTCCTTTTGACAAGTAAGCGGATCCGATTAATGCCTTATCGTTTGTTTTTTTCGCAGTATATATCATACTGTCGGCATAAATTAACCTCATACTATGAGGAGATTCATGAAGAAGATTCTGATATCCATTAATAATTTCCTTATAATTTTTTTCAAATTTTGCCTTTCGGAGATATTCAAACATATAGACTGACGACCTGGCGCTATCATTTCGAAGTTCATATATTTTGTCATCAAGATATTCATAACTCTTTCTTTTTAAGGAGTCAGGATGTTTTTGAAAATTTTTCTGTGCTTCACACCATGAGAAAACGCAGATTAATACTAACAGGAAATGTTTTTTACTCATAATATCAAGGAGTTTGGGGACTGAATTTCTCAATAAAGTTACCGCCAACTGTCCATCGGAGCTGTACTAATAAATTTACAAAAGATTAACTCAAAAATAATATAAACATTTGAATTTTAGTGAGTTATTTATGAAAAAACGAGTATGGATTTATTGAAAATCCATACTGTATTTACGGTAAATCCATACCCAAACGGTTGTGAGAGACTTTTCAAGGAGATAGATTTGCTTCGAATTCAATAGCGAAAATGTTTGGCATGGTGCCGAATTAAAGTTCCGCTTATCCGGATGAAATGAACTGGGAAGTAATTCTCATTCACATTCATACACCCATTACAATGAAAAATCTATTATTATGCACTGTATTAGTATGGTTCTTTAATTCATGTTCTACAGATTCAGAATTTAATCAATCTGAATTCACTTCAAACGCAGAATCCAAATCTAAAGTCGCTTCAGCGTTTCCAATGAACTCAGCTAATCCTTTCGATTATAAAGGCAAGAGGTATTACGATGAACTCCGTAATTATTACCAAAATAATTCAACTCCAAATTCGGCCGCAGAACTTCGGGACCAAATTAGATTTATGTCAAATAAAATGGGAAAGGCGCATAATTCCTATAAAAATATAATTTTATTTAATAACACTATTGTAGATTCTATAATGGCTGACCCTGACAATATGTTAATTTTTATTGTAGAGAATAGTCAATTAGCATCAACTGCAAAATCCAGTCTTACGATTTTTTTACAAGGCCTATTGTCAAAACGAGGATTAGAATTTACGATTGTTTATGATTACGTAGTTGCATATGAGGACTCTATTCTCGATAGTAACAGCCTTACTGAAGATGAAAAGGACACAATTCTAACAGTCACATCTATTTCTCGATACTCGCTTTACTCTGCATCTGAAAGAAAAGACAGGGATTGGGAGTCATCAGCGGGGAACAAAAATGTCAAGCCCCTATTTTCCGCAGATGAAATCGCTGTTATTTCTATAATTGCACTGCTAAAAAACATTATCTAAAATTTATTCCGATTAATCTTGATCTCTTTTGAAATGAAACCACGTACTATTCTTTATCTACTATTGGTCATTTTTAATCTTGTGAGCCTTTATTTCATCATATCATTATTCAGTTATGATGAAATAGTGGGCTACATTATTACGGGTGGGAGAAAAAGCAGTGACCCTAGAAAATTGGCGTATCTGTTATTTATTACTTGCCTGTTGAACCTTTATTTTTTGTCATTCATAATGATCGAAAATTCCTTTAAGGATAAGATCTAATCTACATACAAGATCATTATTCTTTTCCATAATTAGCTTAACTATGATATTATGATGAAGGATTTGATAAATATTGAAATGAAGAATTTGCCTATTTCTGGACTTGATGTACATATTATTAAAAAGTACATTGTAAAAACTGCGGCAGATGATTCCTTTCTCGTAAATAATTACTCAATTATATTGATAAAGTCTGGACAATTTAAAATACGTCTTAGTGATTTTACACAGGAATTGCTGCCACATGATTTGTTGGTAATCCCAAAAAATTCGTTCTGCACTATTATGGAAGTCAAAGGGAGACTGCAGTTACTGCTTCTCTCTTTTACCTCAGACTTTGCTTTTGAAAACTGCTTAAAAAAAGAATTAGTTGATTCATTTAATTTTCTCCTTGGTGAACCTTCGTCAAAAATAGCCCTTGGTGATAAAGATTTTTTGGTATTGTCATTAATTTACAAACTAATCTGCTTTGTTAATAAAGATGCAGTAGGCAATGGACAGGACCTAGAACTGCAACGCATAAGTTTCAACCTTTTCTTATATGAGCTTAAATTTATTTTTAATAGATCAGATTTACAAACGCAGAACAGTTTTACCCGGCAGGAAGGTCTTACGATTAAGTTTCTGACTATTTTGACAATTCACTGTAAAAAGCAGCACAGTGCCAAGTTCTATGCAGGTGTGTTATTTGTTACAAGAGGTTATTTAAATCGAACTGTCAAACAAATAACAGGAAAGACCGTTAAAAGCCTCATAGATGTGGCAATTATAAATGAAATAAAGAATCTTCTTGAAAATTCACAATCATCCATTGCCGTCATTGGACAAGATTTTGAATTTAGTAATCTGGCGAACTTTAGTGCCTTTTTTAGAAAACACACTTCGCTTTCTCCTTCTGAATATCGTCAAAAGACTGTTGGGAGATTTAAAACGTCAGATTTTCGTTGACTAATTTAAATTAAAACTACTGTCATGATTACTATATATCCTTTAGAATGGATAGATTCATTGATATTGCTTACCCTAAATCCTAATAAATCAAATATCGGTAATCTGTCACAGAGTGATTTGGTTTTTATAACTGAGAATCTTTCTAGAGAATCTCATAAAATTCAAATCCAGATGAAAAATGAAATTTTTGCTCTGCAGAAAAAGAGGCAGATCCGTCTTCTGGTAAGAAAATATCATTCAACCTTAGTTTATCTCCTTGATAATATTATTGAAAATCAAAATAATGAAGCTCTCAAAGGCGGATTTTTTTTGCGTATCAGTGAATCTATAATAAATACATTGGACGATTTATTATATTTTATTGAAAATCGTTATCCTAACTATTTGAATCTTGATGAGCGTGTTCCTGTCCCATATTTATTAGTTTCAAGAAAGGAAATACTTTTAAAGATAGGAAGACTATCAAAGAAAAAGACAACTATCACTGATACCAACCAAGTTCTTCAGATCGTTATCGATGCTATAACTGTGTCAAATCAAATTAACGCAGGAAACAAAATTACATACAGAGAAGTATTATATCAAAAAGAGCTTTTAAAGAAATTGGAGATGCAACTGGCAAGTGAAAGCAAATCAAACTTTTATTCTGCCGTAGACGAGTTATTGATAGAAGTAAATTTTAATGACAGTTTTTATATTAGTCATTTTATTAAGAATATAGTGAATCGTCTTAAATGCCAGGAAACATTGGCTGATAAAATTGGTGAATTGTTATTCTGTTATAAAGAGTTCAGTCAATTATCCTCGAGCGAAAGAATAGCATTTGATCCTTCAAAGCAGAATATAAATTTTATGCTCGAAAATTGGTTTAAGCACGAAATAAAATATCTTGAAAGAAAAAAGCAACTTTCTGCAGAATTCGATGAAAACAATGCAGCCTCTGAATCAATGCAAATAGGAGAAGATAAAGTTGAATGTACGCTTTCAACTGATCAAATGGCATTGATTCTCAGAGCTGGTGATGAATCAAGAGTTTTGAAAGCTAAATCAATGAGTTTGGTTTTTAAAACTATAGTTCCATTTCTTTCGACTCCTTTCAAAAAGAATCTTTCTTATCAATCGGTAAGAAGTAAATCGTATAATGCTGAAGACAGGGATAAAGAAATTGCTATTCAAACCTTAAAAAAAATTATAGAAAAGATCAAGTCTTATTAATAGCCGCAAAACTTTTAGTATTAAACTTGAAAAGAAAATAGTTATGTTTTCGTAACGAAAACACTGAAAAGTTGTCTATTAATATACAATCACTTACTCAAAATCATCATCAAATAATATAATTATGATTCTAATTGCAATCTTACTACCGTGGCTCTCTTTTATATTAAGAGGCAAAATATTTACTGCTGTCATTTGCCTCATTTTGCAGATAACTTTAATTGGCTGGCTACCGGCAGCAATTTGGGCCGTAGTATCCCTTCAAAATGCTAGAGCTGATAGGCGAACCAATAAACTTATAAGAGCTATGAGGAGATAATCTTCCCCGCGGCACCACATTTTTAGTGAATCCATATTAGAAGTATTTAGTCTTCTAATATGGATTTTTGTTTTAATTCATTTGTAAAACCTAGGGGTACAATGGGGTACAAAAAAGTTGTACTTGTAGAGGCAGTATCGTAGTTGTTTCTTTGACCTTTAAAATAAATCATGTCAAACATTTTGAAGATTTATTTAGTAGAGAGATGAATGTTGAATAATAAATGATGATGCTATGTTTACAAATATTTCATGGAGCAGTTATTTAACTGTTTTAGGTGTGGTGGTCTTGATCTGGTATTTTATAATACTATTAAAGTTTTATTGGAAAGATCTTTTGAGTTTCTTTTCAGGAGAAAAGAAACTCAAGTTTGCTTCACTTAAAGGTATAACCAAAAAGAATGGTCAAGACGCTGAAGAGCATAAATCTTTGTCTTCGTCATTTTCAGAATCATTCGACACTTTGGAAGACGCTGAAGAACTTTCTGTCCGAATACTTCAGACTTTGGAAGAAAGTAATGAAAAGGACTTTTCAAAAGAGCACTTTCAAAATTATTTAAGAATGGTTCTCGAAGAATATCCGTATGTGAAGATTTCTTCACTGCGACAAAATATTAATAAACTAATGGTAACTGAATCTTCAAAATATCCAAATCTGCTTTTGACTTTAAGTGAAGCTGACAGCTTATGGGAAGGAACTGTTTTCTAGAATTCAGCGGAGGAATAATCCCTGTTCTCTCTGGTGCGGTATGGCTTTATGTGACAAGGAAATAGAGCTGCAACAGTGATATTCCTCTGCTTTTTAAATAAGTGTATTGAAAACTTTAAAATGATGGTTATGAAAAATTGTGGATGGAAATTAAAGGAATTAGATGAGGAAAAAGTATTGTCTTACAGCATACTTGTATTGTTGTTGGTATATGAAACAAAAATTTATGCCCAAGATGGTGTAGCCGGAATTAATGAAGCGAATCAAAAAGTGAGAAGCTATTTTGATGCAGGAACAGAATTAATGTATGCTGTAGGCGCAATACTGGGCTTAATAGGAGCAGTTAAGGTTTATCAGAAATGGAATGCAGGTGATCCGGATACCGGCAAAGTAGCAGCGGCGTGGTTTGGAAGTTGTGTCTTTCTAGTGGTAGTGGCAACAGTAATTAAATCCTTTTTCGGAGTTTAAACACAAGAACTAATGAGTAACAGTGTTTACCAGATCAACAAAGGAATTAATCAAAGTATAGAATTTAAAGGCTTAAAAGCTCAGTATATCTGGTATTTGGGAGGAGGTGTTGTATCTCTTATGATCATTTTTGCAATCCTTTATATCATTGGGCTTCCTTCGCTATTATGCGTTGGTCTCGTTGGGATTGCTGGTGCTTTTTTAGTTTTTAAAATATACAAAATGAGTAATCAGTATGGAGAATTCGGCATGATGAAGGCACTAGCCAAGAAGCAGATTCCAAAATGTATTAAAGTTTATAGTAGAGGTATTTTTTTAAAGATATAGCTATAGAACGTTAATAGTAAAAATGAAGAGGAGATGGACAAGAGGATGAAAGATTTACTGCCGATTATGGCAGTCGAGCATGACTGTATTTTGTCAAAGCATGGTGATGTTACGGTAGCATTCAGAGTAGAATTGCCTGATATTTTTACATTATCGGATCAGGAATATGAGGCTTTTCATCAGTCATGGATCAAGGCACTAAAGGTATTACCTAAGTTTTGTGTTTTTCACAAGCAGGATTGGTTTTTAGAAAAGAAATATAAAGCTGATTTCACAAGTGATGACAGTAGTTTTTTGACAAGAAGCAGTGAACGATTTTTTAATGAAAGACCTTTTCTGGAGCATTCCTGTTATATTATGCTTACCAAGAAACCGCAAGGAAGGAAGAATTCAAGTTCTTTATTTTCCAGTCTTATAAGAAATAAATTAGTTCCTGAGGAAACTCTGAATACACAGCTGTTGCAGGACTTTATTGACTGCACCGGACAGTTTAAGAGAATATTGGAAGACAGCGGTTTTGTTAAACTTATCCGATTGAAAAACAATTCACTCAGAAGTGAAAGCAGAAAAATTGGTCTTATTGAGCAGTACTGTTTCTTATCAGATAACGAAGATTCATTTATTTATAAAGACATTAAATTTGATGAAGGACTTGCAGTAGGAGACAAATACTGCCAGCTATTTACCCTCGGTGATGCGGCTGACCTTCCAGGCCTTTGTGGATCTAGAATTAATTTTGACCGATATTCAACTGATAAAACCAAATTCAGTGTAGGATTTGCATCAACTTTAGGGCAGCTTTTGTCGTGCAACCATATTTACAATCAGTACATTTTTATTGAAGATGCACAGAAAACTATACAAAAGCTGGAGAGTAAAAGATTAAGACTTCAATCACTGTCGGCTTACAGCAGGGAGAATATGATTGCCAGAGATGCCACTAATGATTTCCTGAATGAAGCTGTATCTCAGCAAAGACTTCCAGTAAAGGCACATTTTAATGTGCTGGCCTGGAGTACTCATAAAGAAGAACTGAAAGATATCAAAAGCAAAGTATCGTCAGCACTTGCTCAGATGGATTCAGCAGCCAAACAGGAAACGGTTGGAGCTCCACAGATTTATTGGGCTGGAATACCGGGGAATGAAGCGGATTTTCCAATGAATGATACTTTTGACACTTTCACAGAGCAGGCAGTATGTTTTCTAAACATGGAAACAGGTTACAGGTCTTCTTTAAGTCCAACGGGTATCAGACTTGGAGATCGATTAACGGGCAAACCCGTACATGTGGACATTAGCGATGAGCCTGTAAAAATGGGAATATGTACTAACAGGAATAAGTTTATACTAGGCCCTTCAGGAAGCGGTAAATCTTTTTTTACTAATCACATGGTAAGAAGTTATTATGAGCAGGGTACACATATAGTTCTTGTAGATGTTGGACACAGCTATAAAGGACTCTGTGATATGGTCGGCGGCTATTATTTTACTTATGATGAAAAGAGCCCAATCCGTTTTAATCCTTTCTATATTTCTGAAGGTGATAATCTGGATACTGAGAAAAAGGAAAGTATTAAAACGCTGCTTTTGGCTCTGTGGAAAAAAGATGACGAAACCTTTAACCGAAGTGAGTATGTGGCGCTTTCCAATGCTCTTCAGCTATATTATGAAAAGCTGGATAATGACTCTAGTATTTTTCCCTGTTTTGATAGCTTTTATGATTTTTTGAAAAATGATTTTGTAAAGATACTGGAAGACGATAGAGTCAAAGAAAAGGATTTTGATGTAAACAATTTTCTCTATGTACTCCGCCCATATTATAAAGGCGGTGAGTTTGAATATCTGCTTAATGCCACTGAGAATCTGGAACTTTTGAAAGAGCGTTTTATTGTATTCGAATTGGACAATATTAAAGATCATCCAATTTTATTTCCTGTAGTGACAATCATTATAATGGAAGTTTTCATAAGTAAAATGCGCAAACTAAAAGGTGTCCGCAAGATGATTTTGATCGAGGAAGCATGGAAAGCCATTGCCAAAGAAGGAATGTCCGAATATATTAAGTACTTATTTAAAACTGTTAGGAAGTTCTTTGGGGAAGCCATTGTAGTCACACAGGAGGTAGAAGATATCATTTCTTCACCAGTAGTAAAACAAGCCATTATAAATAACAGCGACTGCAAAATCCTATTGGACCAGAGCAAATATCAAAACAAGTTCGATCAGATACAGGAACTTCTGGGGCTTACAGATAAGGAAAAAGCTCTCGTACTTTCAGTTAATAAAGCCAATGATCCCGATAAAAAGTATAAAGAAGTATTTATTTCTCTGGGTGGAAGGCTTTCAAAGGTCTATAGGACAGAAGTTTCTTTGGAGGAATATCTGGCTTACACGACTGAGGAAAGCGAGAAGGTAAAAATGAACGCCTATGCTAAAAAGTTTGACGGTGACATAAAAAAAGGCATAGCTGCAATGGCGCAAGATTTAAGAGATGGAATTTAAATGAAAGAGAAAATGAAAGCAAAATTAATTACCTGCATGATATGTCTGCTACTCATTGGCAATCCTGCAAGATCTGCAAATAATACAGTGGCGTTGCCAATACTGGAGATCGTTAAAGCAGTTACTAAGAAAGTTATTAAAGCAATTGACCTCAGAATTCAAAAACTGCAAAATAAGACAATCTGGCTTCAGAATGCCCAGAAAAAAGTTGAAAATGTATTGTCTAAATTAAAACTGGATGAAATTTCTGATTGGACGAAAAAGCAGAAAGATTTATATCAAGGCTATTATGAAGAACTGGCAAAAGTAAAATCTATTATAACTTACTATCAGAGGATAAAGGATATTACAAAGAAGCAGACAAAACTGGTTGAGGAATATGAAAGAGCTTGGAATCTGTTCAAGCAGGATTCTCACTTTAAAGAAAGTGAAATTCAGTATATGGAACGCGTTTATTCCGGGATTCTAGAGGAGAGTGTCAAGAATATTGACCAGATTTTTTTAATTCTGGATTCTTTCTCAACGCAGATGAGTGATTTAAAAAGACTGGAGATAATAAATAAAGCTGCTGATCAAATCGATTCCAATTACGATGATTTGACACTTTTCAATCAACAGAATGTAATGCTTAGTCTTCAAAGAGCAAAAACTGAAGCGGAAGTAAATCAGGTCAAACAATTTTACGGAATTCCGTAATAAAAGTAAATATCATGAAAAAATTAATCATACTGCTTTTCACGGGATTTCTTTTAAATCAAGGAATTCACGCGCAGGCCAAGCAGAGAAAGGAGCTGTTGCTACAGATCGCTGCACTTCAGGTTTACATGGATTATGCTAAAAAAGGATATTCAGCTGTTTCCAAAGGTCTGAATTTCATTGGTGATGTGAAGAAAGGAGAAGTCAATCTTCATGGTAATTATTTCGCTTCACTTTTGAAAATTAATCCCAAAATAAAGAACTATTATAAAACAGCAGAGATTATCTCCTTGCAGTTTAAGATAATGAAAATGTATAAAAGGACTTATACTAAACTCAAGACTGATGATTTATTTCAGGGAAATGAGCTCGATTATATTGAGCGTTCTTTTGAAAGACTACTAGAAAGCTGCAATGAAACATTAGATCAGCTTCTGGTTCTTACTACTGATTCAGAACTGGAACTTAAAGATGACCAAAGGATAGAGCGTATAGATGATCTATATAAAACGATGGTTGGTAATTACGATTTCTGTTTGTTTTTTAGTAATGAAGCAAAGTTACTGTCATTGTCAAAATCTCATGAAAAAAGAAGTGCTGAATCCACACAAAGTATTTACGGACTTAAAAATTAACGCCATGAAAAAGATATTGATTTTAGTATTTCTGGTCTTTTTTGGATTTATCCCAAGCAGTATGAACGCACAGTCGGCAGAAATCCAGCAGTTGATCTTAAACATTGAAAAACTCTCGCAGTTCAAAAAGATTCTTAGCGATATGAAAAAGGGGTATGAACTGCTTTCGGGAGGTTACAAAACAGTTAAAGATATGTCCGAAGGCAACTTTAGTCTTCATAAAACATTTTTAGATGCCCTTATGCAGGTAAGTCCAACGGTCAAGAATTACAAAAGGGTAGGAGATATTGTAAACTATCAAATACTGCTGGTAAAAGAAAGTAAAAAAGGATTAAACAGGTTTTTGAAAAGTGAAAGTTTCAGCCAGCAGGAGATGAACTATTTTGAGAAAGTTTATGGAAACCTTTTGAACCAGAGTTTAAGAAACCTTGATGAACTCACTATGGTAATTACAGCTGATAAGTTAAGAATGTCAGACGATGAAAGGCTTCAAGCAATTGATAATATTTATATGGAGATGCAGGATAAACTTTTGTTTTTGAGAGACTTTAATAAATCATCAAGCATACTGGTACTGCAGAGAGCAAAGGAAAAGAAAGATGTATATGCTTCCAAAGAACTTCTTGATTTAAAAAATTAAAACGATGAACATATATAAATTTTTTAAAACAGTGCTTTTATTAACTGGTGCAATGATAGTACCCTTTGCTGCAAGTGCACAGGGACTCGGCGATAATATGCAGAGTATGCACTCGGTTTTAGATCAGCTTTATGATGAGATGATGCCCTTGTGCAGTAATCTTTTGGCTGTAGGGCAGGGGATAGCTGGTTTTGGGACAATTTGGTATATAGCTTCCCGAGTCTGGCGTCATATTGCAAATGCAGAACCTATTGACTTTTATCCGCTTTTCAGGCCTTTTGTTATTGGATTCTGTATTATGATTTTTCCATCTGTACTGGCACTTATTAATGGGGTAATGAAACCAACTGTTACAGCCACTGCTGCGATGGTGACAGGATCTAATAATGCTGTTGCAGTTCTTTTAAAGGAAAAAGAAAAGGCTATAAAAGAAACCGATCCATGGAAAATGTATGTTGGTTCCACAGGAACAGGAGATCGAGATAAATGGTATAAATATACTCATGATGAGGATCCTTCCGATGAGAGCATGCTTGCAGGTATAGGAAACGACGTAAAGTTTGCCATGGAAAAGGCCTCTTATAATTTCAGAAATTCTGTAAAAGAATGGATGAGTGAAGTACTGAGAGTATTGTTCGAGGCTGCCGCTCTGTGTATTGACACACTTAGGACTTTTCAATTGGTAGTACTCTCCATACTTGGCCCCCTTGTATTTGGCATAGCGGTCTTTGATGGATTTCAGCATACTCTCACCGTTTGGCTGGCAAGATATATTAATATTTATTTATGGCTGCCTGTTGCAAATATTTTTGGAAGCATCATCGGTAAAATTCAGGAGCTAATGCTGAAGCTGGATTTATCACAGGTAGAGTCGACGGGAGATACTTTCTTCAGCAGGACTGATATGTCATATCTCATTTTTATGATTATTGGTATCATCGGATATTTTACTGTCCCATCAGTAGCTAATTACATCGTTCACGCAGGTGGAGGCGGAGCCTTAGGGCAGAAAGTTACTGGCATTCTTAGCAGTACCACTAATTCAGTTATTACAAAAACCTCGCAAGGCGCTGGTATGGTAATGGACTCGATGGGAAATGCTGCAGGCCAAATGTCACAAAGCATGTCCTCATCAGCTGGTAATACTCCGTATTTTAAAGAGAAAGGAAATTACATGAATGATAAGCTTAAAGGAAATTCAGAGTAACCTAAAAAGATAAAAGATGTTTACTAAAATGAAAAATATAGATACTGCATTCCGATATGTGAGAGGATTTACAATGCTGGTAATTACAGGATGTATTATTATCTGCTGTTACACGCTTTATAAAAGCTTTGAGTCTGTAGCTCTGATGCAGGATAAGGTTTATATTCTTGCCAATGGGAAAGCTATGGAAGCATATGCATCAGATAGAAGAGATAATGTACCTGTGGAAGCAAGAGATCATGTAAAAACATTTCATAAATTTTTCTTTACCCTTGATCCTGATGATAAAGTAATTAAAACCAATGTTACAAAAGCTCTTTATCTGGCTGATGACAGTGCAAAGCGAATTTATGATGATCTAAAAGAGAATGGTTTCTATTCTGGAATCATTTCAGGAAATATAAGCCAGACAATCCAGATTGACAGTATAACTATAGATATCAAAGAATACCCGTACCGCTTTCAATGCTATGCCAAACAAAGCATAATAAGAACTACCAGTATCTTGAAAAGAAGCCTTATAACCCAAGGAAGCCTTCGTAATGTATCTAGGAGCGACAACAATCCACATGGTTTTTTAATCGAGAGATGGAATACCATCGAAAACAAAGATTTAACTGTTGAAAATAGAAAATAGACAGTTATGAAACAATTAATTAAAAAGCGAGAAGAGCCATTTATTTACAATAAGTATTACTTATCTGCACAAAATAAGTGGGTGCAAAAAATGGAATCTTTAACGGGCAGACTTTCTAAAAGAGCCATTATTTATCTGCTGGTTCTGTTTACTGTTTTGGAGGGAGGGTATTTTCTCTATAACATTTACGCGGCGTTCTCAAAGAAAAATTCTGAAATAAATAAAAACCCGGCAGCTATTTCAAAAATTAAAACAATCAATTTTAAAAAGTAATGTCATGGAGCAACAAATAATATCACTCAAAGAATCTAAAAGAAGAAAAATGCTTTTAGTTCTGCCTCTTATAATACTTCCTTTTATAACCATATTATTCTACATTTTAGGTGGTGGAAGAATGGAAGCAGAAACGGCCAAACGAGAAATCAAAAAATGATTTAACTTTAATCTTCCCATTCCTAAATTTAAAGAAGATTCATCACTGGATAAAATGAGTTACTACGACCAGGCAGCAGTCGATTCTATCAAATTGCAGGAACAAATTAAAAAAGACCCTAATTATTCCAATCAAAAAATATTTGAAGGATCAATAGATGATTTTAAAGATAAAGATTTAGGAAGAGGAACCAGTGCTTTTAACTCATCATCTTATCAAGATGCAAACGAACAGAAAGTTTATCAAAAACTTAAAGCACTTCAAAAAGTAATCAGCCAGCCTGCTGTACCTGATAATTATGGTCAGGATATGAGGGAGTTTGAAAACTATGGATCATCAAAAGGTGAATCAGATGCGATAAAAAACTTAGAGCATATGATGTCACAAATGGGCACTTCGCAAGAACCTGATCCAGAACTAAAACAACTTGGTGGTATGCTGGAAAACATTCTGGATATTCAGCATCCATCACGTGTACAGGAAAAGTTAAAGCAAGCTTCAGAGATAAACAAAGGAAAAGTTTTTACTGTTAATCGTAAAAAAGATGTAGATAATACCACTTCACTACAACAAAATATAGCATCTCCAAATCTTTTAAAATCAAACTCGTTTTATTCAATTGATGAAAATTTAGATTCTGAACCGCAGCAGAATTCAATCGAAGCAATAATACATGAGACACAAACTATTGTAAACGGCTCAATTATAAAATTAAGATTAAAAACTGACGTATTTCTTCAGGGCATACTTATTCCTAAGAACACTTTTTTGTATGGCATGGCATCTTTAAAAGGAGAACGGCTGGAGGTTAAAATAAATAATATCCAGTATCAAAATTCAATTTTCCCTGTTGAACTCTCAGTTTATGACTTAGATGGAATTGACGGGATCTATATTCCAGGAGCAATAAGCAGAGACGTAGCTAAGACCTCTGCGGACCGTTCTCTACAGACTTTAGGACTAAATGGTGTTACCGACTCCTGGGGAGCACAGGCTGCGGAGATGGGAATTGAAGCTGCCAAAAGCCTGATGAGCAAAAAGATTAAACTTATAAAAGTTGTGGTAAAGGCTGGATATCAGGTTTTACTCTATGATGAAAAACAAAAGAATTTGAAATAATTAAATCTTGAAAAAATGAAAAATAATAATTGGATGAATTTGGTCTGCCTGCTTTTAAGTGTATTGTCGGGCTATGCACAATTGATAAATAGAGATTTAGATTTCAATCAGGATCAGTTTAAAAACGTGCAGATTGCTTATTCTAAAACAACAAGCATAGTGTTTCCGTATTCGATAAAAAGTATAGATAAGGGCAGTCAGGATATTTTAATGCAAAAAGCAAAAGGAGTAGAAAATATTTTACTGCTGAAAGCGGCAAATCAGAATTTTATGCAGACCAATATTACTGTAGTTACAGCCGACAGTAGGTTATATGTCTTTGTTCTGAATTATGATGAGGTATGCCCGGATTTAAACATTAAGGCGGATAATAGTGCAATTGTAAATAACGATATTTTGTTTTCTCTCGATAATGAAAATCAAAAGAAAATTGAACAGTATTCTAAGCTTGCTTTATTTAAAAAGAAAAAAATAGGCGGTCTAAAGAGGTCAAGATTTGATATTAATCTTAGTGTGAACGGCATATTTATTCATCAGGATGTTCTTTACTTCAGACTTGTTTTAGGTAACGCTTCAAAGATAAATTACGATATAGACCAGCTTCGTTTTTTTATTCGGGATCAGAGAAAATCTAAGCGTACTGCTTCACAGGAAATAGAAATACTTCCGCTTTTTTCGACTTCCAACTCCATGCAGATTCCAGATAAATCTGAAGTGAATTTAGTCTATGCTTTATCAAAGTTTACTATCCCTGAGAAAAAGTACCTTACGATTCAACTTATTGAAAAGGATGGTGGCAGACAATTAGAAATAGACATCAAGAATAATGATCTAATTGATCTTGATGTTCTTAACAGCTTTTAAGAGAATAATAACTTTAAAATAATTTATCATGAATCAGAAAAATTTAGAATTCCTAAAAGATCAGTTGAAATATACTGGATTTGGAGAAACGTTCGATCAGGATCTGAAAGAAAAGATGTTAAAAGGAGAGACAGAGTTTAAGATTATAAAAGAAGGTGTTTATGGAAAAGATGCAATGACTGCCGAACTGAATTTTAAAAAATCCGACCAAAGTGATCTGTACTTTTTTAATTCTTATCATGTGAATCTTAAAAAAGAAGAATCAAAAGAAGGATTAGAACAGACTTTTTATATTAATAGCAACAGCAGTAATATTACCCTTAAAGAAGCTTATAATTTGATGGAAGGTCGTTCTGTAAATAAAGATCTTAAAACGAAGGAAGGTGAAGTGTATAATTCCTGGCTAAAAATTGACTTTAAGGAATCCGAGAGCAATGGAAACTTTAAAATAAATCATTACCATCAAAATTATGGGTACGATTTGGAAGCAAGTTTAGCAAAACATTCTATAAAGGAACTTGAAACACCTAAATACAAAGAAGATCTTTTAAATTCACTTAAAAAAGGTAATCTTCAGTCCGTAACTTTTGTTGTTAGTGGAGTAGAAAGCAAACAGTATGTAGAGGCAAATCCACAATTTAAAACTGTAAATGTTTACGACGATAATTTACAAAGGATTAATCATCGCGAGAGCAAGGACCAAAAGCAGGCGGAATCAAAAGAAAAGTCAGCTTCGAAAGAACAATCCCAGAAGCAGGATAGTGATGATGAAACTGATCAGAGGGAAAAGAAAACTGCTGCCCATAAAAGAAAGGCAGGTAAATCTGTATAGAAATTCTTAACCTCTAAAGTTTAAAATTATGAATAATGAGGTTCATACAAATAGACTGGAGTCAGAGATTGCTGGGTGGAATTCAAAAGAAGACCGACTGAAGAAACTTTTTAAATCAAGTTCATCGTTAGAAAATTCTCTATTAAAAGAGAAACTAAGGTTCTATGAAAGTATTTTATTGAAGTACAAGAATACAAATCAATTAGATGAACGTACTGCATTGCAGATTATAAGAAACGAACGAAACACTTTAATTAAGAAAATTTATCCGGACAGGTTTCGACAGTATTTCTATAAACTACTGAGCAAATTTGTTGTAGAAAGAATCAATGCTCAAAAAGAAAGCAGAGAGGAGCTAAAAAGCAATCAGTTGCTTGCAGATAATCTGGAACGTGCTGGTTTTAAAGATGCATACAATAAAGTTGATAGGTATATGAGGCTGGGGCAGGATAAATTTACTGTTCCAATATCTTATTATCTTAATGAGCACGACCAGATGAATCATTCTCTTCATTTTATAAAAAATGAGCAGGGACATTATGATTTTAAAGGTTTTAACTCTAATCTCCATCATCAGAATGCTAATAACGAGAATAGGCAATACTATTTTAATGTTGACGAGGTAAAAGCTTTTAATTCAGAGCAGGCTTACGAATTACTATCAGGTAGAGCAGTTTTAACAGCAGGGACTTGGAAACAATTAGACTTTAATCAAAAAGGAGTTGATAGTAATTATCAATTAAAAGAATTTCATGAATCATATGGCTTCAACATTGAAAAAAGTGTATCTGAATTATTTCTGAAGACTTCGGATCAATCGGAAATCAATTCTTTAATAGATTCTCTTAAAGAAGGCAGAAGAGAAGCAGTGACTTTAACCAAAGAAGGAAAGGAATGTAAGGTCTATATCGAAGCTAATCCTCAAAATAAGTGTCTGAATATTTACAATGAAAATTTAAGGAAGGTAACAATTGAAAGTTTGTTTAGAGTTAAAAGGGACGTCCCTTTGAAATTACAATCAAGTTTAAAAAGTCAAGATAACAAAGTCAAAAGTAAATGCAGAAAAATATAAAATAAAGGCTATGGAAAATCTGAAAAGCTTACTGGACTTCTTTTCTGCAATTGAAAATGATTTTCGAATTAGTTCCACTCATATTGCAATTTATGCCGCACTGCTAAAGTATAGAGTTGAAAAAGGTTTTGTGAATCCTATACAGGTCTATAGACATGAAATAACTCCTTTGGCAAAAATTTCTTCAGCTTACACTTATCATAAATGTATTCAGGAATTGAGTAGTTATGGATATATAAAGTACGAGCGGTCGTTTAAGAAAACACAAGGGAGTAAGATTTATTTTTTTTGAGTAATGTATTAATAAAAAACTAAAGCCCTTATAAGGGCTTTTTTTATATAAAATATTTTTAGAGATGGAAGATGAAGAGGAAAACACAAGAGGGAAAATAACCCCAGAGAAAGCTATGAATATGTTAAACTCTGAGGGTATGAATGTTACAATCGAAGAAGCAACTGAAATTTTGCTATTTTTACGAAAAATGGCTCATGTAGCCGTATCTAAATTTTTGGAGTCATGAGTATTATAGCAGATTTATACATACGTGTAAGCACGGACGAACAAGCAGAAAAAGGTTATTCGCAAAGAAATCAGGAAGAAGTTTTAAGGAAATATTGCTCAATAAATTATATTGAAGTGCGTAACGTTATTTATGAGGATCATTCCGCTAAGACATTTAATAGACCACAATGGAATAAACTTTTACTGAATCTGAAAAAACAGAAAAACACAACTGATCTGGTCTTGTTTACCAAATGGGATCGTTTCAGCAGAAACGCCGGAGATGCCTATCAGATGATAAGTTTACTAAGAAAGTTAGGTGTAGAGCCTCAAGCGATTGAGCAACCTCTTGATTTGGCAATTCCAGAAAATAAAATGATGCTGGCTTTTTACTTAGCGGCTCCTGAAGTTGAAAACGATCGTAGGGCTTTAAATACCTTTCATGGAATGAGAAGGGCGAAAAAAGAAGGTAGATATATGGGTATTGCACCGTTTGGATATGCTAATAAATCCAAAGAAGACGGAAGTAAATATATTGCACTTGTAGAACCTGCCGCTTCTGTTATGCGCTGGATATTTGAAGAATTGGCTAAAGGAATATTCAATACAGAGCAAATATATCATATGGCTTGCAGAAGAGGATTTAAAAGAACTAAAAATAACATGTGGGGCCTAATAAGAAATCCTGTTTATTGTGGTAAAATATTTATACCAAAATATAAAGATGAAGAAAGCAGATTTGTTACAGGGCAGCATGAGCCACTTATTTCTGAAGGCCTTTTTTATAATGTACAAGATATCTTAGATGGAAAATCACGCCTTTACAGACCTAAAATTAAAACTGTCGTTGATTTCCCGTTAAGAGGCTTTTTTATCTGTCCAAAGTGCCAAAAGAAGCTGCAAGGAAGTAAATGTAAAGGAAGACACAAATACTATCATTATTACCACTGTGAAGCGCAATGTAAGTTTAGAATTAACTCTGAAATCGCTAATGAACTTTTTATTGAAGATCTCAGTAAGTATCAGCCAATAGCTGAAGTTAAGAAATTATACAGCTCGATTTTATATGAAACACATCGTGATCTCGCAAATAATGCCGGCGAACAGAAAAGAAGACTTGTAGAACAGATAAAAGATTATGAACTCAGATTAAGCAATGCAAGAGATCTTCTTCTTACATCAAAAATTGAAGCTGATGATTATAAGCTAATGAAAGATGACTATGGTGCACGAATTGCAAACCTTGAACGTGAGCTATCAACAGTCACTAAAGATAAGCATAGTATTGAAGAGCTACTGGTAAAGGGGGTTGACAACCTTATCAAACTTAGTGATTCATATTTGAAAAGGGATTTATCTGATGCAAGAAGCCTAATTGGTTTAGTTTACCCCGAAAATTTTACAATTCACGAAAATAAAGTACAAACCGCTAGAGTGAACAAAATAGTGGAGTCTATTTACCTCATTAATAAACAGTTAAAAGCAAAAAAAAACGGGACAAAAGATGATTTTTATCTTTTGTCCCGAGAAGTGACCTCGACTGGATTCAAACCAGTAACCTTCTGAGCCGTAATCAGATGCGCTATTCAGTTGCGCCACGAGGCCTAATGTTTCTCAGTAAGCTTATTTTTTTGCTGCTTTGATGAGCGTTGTTTGCGGGTGCAAATATAGGGATAAATGTTAGATATACAAGCAAAAAAACACACAAAAATAAAAAAAAATGAACTTATAAAATTATATATTTGATATTCAGGGATTTCCTAAATAAGGAATTTTATCCTCTGGTTAGAGAATATTGTCTTAGAGTTTTACCAAATTCTTTAAGTGAACAGAAAATTGATTTTCTTAACGAAAGAGTTATGATAAAAGCATATCCCATATTTACTGCTATTAACTATTACTCGTTGGGTGAAATAGAATAAAATAGCTTCATTCAAGAATTAAAATCTAATTTGATCTGCAAAAATCCTTTAAAATCTGCGTGAAATACTTTTGCATATTAATTTTTCACGCAGATTTACACAGATTTATATCTAAGCTGATAGATAGAATTGAAAAAAAATAATTTCACCCAACGGGTTAACTATTAATTAATTCTACCGATTAAATTTTTAAGGACTGACTTGTCTAATTCCTAATCTGGATTTTAGCTTTAAAAACAGTAGGGAGATTTTATATGCATCTTCCGATGAAGAATTTCTGTCGCTTTTTGGAATCTTATATATTTCACACAAATCATCAAGAGAAAATTTCTTATCATTAATATCATGCAATTTTCTATACATAACATCAATATCCAGTGCCTCGTTTTTTAATCTTCCACAACCCAGTCTTTCCAATGCTGCATTTATCATTTCAATATCAAAGTTAACATGATGACCAACTAAAACCGAATTCCCCAGATAATCTATAAAGGTTTCTAGTGCATCATTTTCCTGAAGTTTAGTCATTTTACTTTCAATTATAAATTCGTTGGATAAGCCATTATCATGTAAATATTTATATTGCAGCAAAACCGCTTCGAAATTATCTTTAATTATGATACTGTCATCAACAATTGCAAAAGCCCCTAGTGACAAAATAACATCTTTTACGGGATTAAGTCCTGAAGTTTCTGTTGATATAACTACAAATCTATTGGGTTTAGTTTCGAATTTACCAAGGTAGTTTTTCCAAAAATCAGGATATTCTTTATTAATATTTTTCAGCCAGTCCAGCATATTATGAAAATTGTGTAAGTTGAAATTTACTTTTAATTAATTCCTCCAAATCACGCATTGGAGCTAATGCATTCTTTAATTTTTCTCTATCCGTCTTAGATAATTCTTTTATATTTATATATTGACCAGAGTCATCATTTTTTAACCCTTCAATTGTTCTGAATTTTAATAATGTCAAAAAAGCTTCGGCACAGCTAAGATATATTTCAGCATTTTTAGAATCCGAAATAGCAAGTTGTTTAAATCTTAAGTAAGTATTGTTTATTCCCTTAATATTGGAACTTAGAATTAAGAGTCTTGCAGAATCGATTAGAGGCATTAATGCTCTTGTTTTAATGTCAAATTTCATTTTATGAGGACCTTCTTCTTCTAATATGAACTTTTTGAAAAAACTTAATGGGGAATTCTTTTTTAAAGCATCGTTTCCTAAAAAGTCGAAAAATAACGTATTGTTGATTGCATTTTTAAAAATGACATTTTCAATCGCTTCTTCAATTTTTGGCTCACCAAAAACAATTTCATAATCAAAGAAAATACTACTCAAATCATTGCTGTTTTCACCTGGAGTATTCATCCAGCTGTTATATTGTTTTATCCAGTCTGTCAATGATTTACACCAAAGCATATTGCTTCCCATATGGCCATTTGGACAAAATTCATAACCCACTTTTTCAAGTAAAGAGGTAGTTCTTTTAGCTAATCTTAAAAAGTAATCCTTTACCTCTCTGTATTTCTCCGGTGTGACATCTTCAAAAATTAAGATACTGTCCTGATCTGTAAGCAAAAGCTGTTCTTTCCTTCCCTGACTTCCTATGCTTAGCCATGCAAAACGGGCAGGAGGGGAGCCCAGATCTAAAATCGTTAATTCAACTGCACGCTTTATTAATGCCAGATTAATTTCATTAGCGATATTGCACACGTGTGAAATGGGAATGTTTTTTTGAATTGAATTCTGAATTAAATCAGATAATCTGTCTCTGATCTGTTTTAAATCTTTTGGTAATTGTGATCTCTTGATTTCTTTAATCAAAACTCCAGGATTGCTGGCCTGGGCAACCACTAAATCATGTTCAGAAATGATTCCTTTAACAACCGATTTATTAGTCCCGTCTTTAGTAACACATAAATGCGTTACATTATGCTTTAGCATTAATAATTGCGCTTCTGCTAAGGATACATTTTCAATAACGGTTACAACAGGAGAAGACATAATTTTGTCTATCGTTTCTGTAATTGGATAACGTCCTGTGGCTATTTTTGAGGATAAATCAGAATCGGTCAAAATACCTATAGGATTGTTGTTTTCGCAAACAACAATATTATCAACCATTGAATCAGTCATTAAAATAGCAACATCTTTTACGATTTTGTCAGCTGTGGTTGTGAGTGGTGAATTATTATAAGTAAGTGACTGGATATATTGCAGTTCTGATTGTGTATCTGAATAAAATCCGTTGTCGGGCATTAATTTGTTTGAAGAATTCACATTGTCTTTCGTATGACGTGAATTAATTGCAAAACTTTCTAATAAGAAGTTTAAAACATCTGAATTGTTTGCTACGAATGGTCTGAACACAGCAATAGGAATTGCATAAACAATACTTTCCTCACGTGCTTTGGCAGTCATCATATAATTGTTTTTTGCAAAAAAAGGGCGTAAACCAAAAATATCACCCTCATGACATTTGTTTATGATGGTTTCTTCAGCATCAGCAATGGTTGTAAGATTAATAATTCCAGATGATACAACATAAAAGCTGTCATGGAGCACATCATTGTTTTGAAATAAAACAGCGTGTTTTTCTAAATTTATTACACGTATATTGGTAGCAATATTAAAAAGTTCCTGAAATGTCAAATTATTAAATGGCGGATATTCTTTTAAAAAATCCGCTATATGTTCAGCAATTGTATTCATAGTAAGTTTAATATAGTCGATTGTAAAAATAATAAAATAATAAATCACTTTATGATATTCTTACAACTAAACGGAGGATTTAAATAATTATTGATTTTTTATATTTTTTTTGATTAAATGAGTGAATTTTTTATTGTATTTATTTGATTATCTTTTATTTATAAATATTCGTTGAATCTTTTATTTTTGTAATAATTGATCTTGTTATGCAAATTTAAAATAGGATATAAACAAAGTAAATAAAATTTTCTATTTTACATAATATAAATTATAGTGCAAAAGAATTGGCACAAATATTTGATAATCAGTATTTTAGAAGTGACCGTTACAAACTGGCGAAGCCCCTTGATAATGATACGGTTTTGGGAAGCCACATAAGTCACCCTGAAGATATATCTTCGGTTCTAAAAACACAACTTCACCGCATGAGAAACATTGCAAAAAAGAATTACACTTTAAAAGAAACAAAGGAAAAAAGAAAACCACGCATCCAATATTGTGGCTACGCCGTAAACGCTAATCTTAATCAGCCGGTTAAATTAGCCAAAAATGACAAAGGCGGATTATTCTTTAATGGCGTTGCTAATTGTGGCGGTTATTGGCGTTGTCCGGTTTGTGCGCTCAAAATATCAGAAAATAAAAAAGAACTTTTGAGCGCTTTAATCGGTGCGCACCAATCGAAAGGCTTTTCGATTGGATTTCTTACGCTCACAGTTAGACACTCAAAATTTGATACTCTAAAAAAGTCCTTAAATAAGCTTACTGATAATTACAGGACTTTCCGTAAAGGTCGATTTTTTGCAAAAACTGATAACGGTATAATCGGACAAGTTAAAACCCTTGAAATAACTTACTCAGATGTAAACGGCTGGCATCCGCATTTGCACATATTATTTTTTTATAACAATTCTAATGTGAAGGAAATAGAAAAATTTCAAAAGTTATTTATATCAAAATGGGCAGATTATAAAGACAATAACGCAACTATAAAGGCTCAAAATCAAAAAATATTGACTTCTGATATATCTGACTATATAGCAAAGTACGATATCTGTAGCGAAATGACAAAAGGGCAAATTAAATCTTCGAAAGGTTTGACCCCTTTTACAGCTTTGGCAAAAATTGCATGCGGTGATTATGCTGACCACATGGAAAAACACAGGCTTTATGGTATTTATACTCGCTATGTTGAAGAAACTCAGGGAAAACACTTTGTAAATATCTCAAACTCATTGCGTAAAGAATATGCTGAATTTATTGAAAAGTTAGACAAGACAGATGATGAAATTGTAAACGAGGTCACAATAGATGAAGTCCTTTTAAAAATATCAGTTCCGATCTGGAAACTCATTTGCAAAAACGATTTGCAACCTCTGGTTTTGATTAAGTACAAAGAAAACAATTTGGAGGGCGTTTACAATCTGCTTACATACTTCCGTGATTTTAAAGATTTAGAAATTGAAATTGATAAAGAACAAATACCAGTACTAATATGAAAACAATTCCCACTTTCCAGTGTTACAGTTGTGGCAACTGTGAGTTGAATTTTCACAAAGAGGATTCAGACAATGAAAACAACGGCTTTTGTATGCGTTTTTTTCAAAACGTGCCATTAGAGGAGAAAAATATTTCCTGTTGGACTTCTAAGAAACATACGTATTATGAGGACTTAGCCAATTTAAAACCAACGTTAAACAAATCTGATTATCACAAACGTAATAAGCGTGCTAATCAATTGAAACTTGAATTAAAAGAACCTAACCAATTAAATCTATTTTCATGAAACTATTTTTACTCGGTTGGTATGTTTTCGCACTTTATGTAACGCTATATATACAAAACAGAAAACCAAAATTATGATTTTTACAATTTTTATTATATGTCTTATTCCTTACATCATTTTTTTTATATATGAATATAAGGATAATTTTAAAAAATAAGAGGGGAATCCACTCCCCTCCTATCAACAACCCAAAACCTAATAACATGGAAACATTAAAAGTAATTACTGCCAAAGAAATGGCTGAAACAATGGGTATTTCTATAGCTACCGCAAACAGGTATTTAAAAGATATCAAAGAAGAGTACAAAATTAAAATTGTGTTAGGTCAACACGTGAATAGTTATTTCAAAATTAGTGCCAAAAGTAAGTAAAAACTATCAAAAACTATCAATTCCTATCAGCCCTCAAAATGAGGGTTTTTTTATTCTCAAATTTGACATGTAAAAAATATTAATTGTCGGATAAATACCGACCTAAAAATTAGACAGATGGAAATCTACAAAGGAACAGGAAAAACCGAAACAGGTATTATAAACGTTACAAAAAGTATCAGTACTTTAATTATTGGCTGTGAGACTGCGTACTCTTTTTTAGCTGATGAAACATTCAAAGTTGAGATTGAGAGAGCCAACGGAACAAACTTTGAAATTACAAAGGGTGCAATTCCTTTGAAAGATTTCATTTTAGCAAACACTTATGGTGAAGATGCTTTAATTAGTGATTCATCCAGAAATTTAGCATTAATTGCCGTTTGTGAAATCTGTAACGAGGGTTCTATTCACTTATTCGAAAAAGATGTAATTAAAATTGAGATGAAAGGTCTTGACCCGACAAAAACTTATGTCATTAACGGACTTGAAGAGCCTCAAACCAGTACAGAAGTTTATTCTTTCGAAAGAAAAAGTATGTCGCCAGAGGATACAAACAAAGATTTCAACGTTTCAGGCTATGACGTTTTAGTGTTGGATAAATCTGCTGATATCGACGAGATTAACTACACTTTTAGTAACGGGCAGGTTGTTAAGTATTCTCTTTTTGAATTGGAGTGTATGAGTAAATCAATTGACCCAGTAGCGTACGTAAAAACTGCCGGTACTGTTCAAAGTGATTTTTCAGACAAAATACAGTTACCTCTTTTTGCTGTTGTTAATGTAAACATCAGAAAAAAACAAGGAACACTTTTGAATTTAACCCTTAGAAATCATTTGTAATCATGGGATTTTTTAAAAAAATTGGAAAGGCAATTAAAAAAAACGTGTCTTTCAAAAACTTAGTAAAGATTGCTACGCCAATCATGGGGGCAATTCCGCTTGTAGGCGGTACGCTTCAAAACGTTTCAGAAGGCTTGCAAGCTTCTCACCAAGCTAAAAAAGATGCTCAAAACGCACAAAATGAGTACGATAAACAAGTTTCTGAAGCAAATGCACAGCAACTACAACAGCAAACTTTGGCTTATGCAGGTCAAAATGTTGGTGCAATTGCAGGTGCAACCGCTAAAATGTTTACTCAGGGAGTGACGGAAGGTGTTTACGATGGAGCTTCTGCAGGTGTAAAAGCCGGTTTGGGTACTGTAGGTGCGCAAGTTGCAGATTCTACCATTAAAGCGTGGTTTAAAAATCACTGGAAGCACATTTTAATCGGTGCAAGCGTTTTAGGTGCAATTTATTTGGTTAAAAAGCACTTTGATAACAAAAACGCCGGCTACCGTGGCAGACGAAGAAAATAAACTAAAGACGAAGTATTATCGAATCTACGGTTTGATTTTCCTGATAGATACGGTAATACTTCTATTAAAAAAATTAGGCGATTTAATCGCAATTGTAAAACACTTAATAAATTAAAAACATGTCACAAAGTAGAGGTAAAAGAATTAGTACAGACCGTTTTGGAAATCCTTATCAGGTAATCGGTTGTAAAGACAAAAAAGGTAGCGGTTTTTGTGCCGGATACATAGAGTTAGGCGGTAAACTTTACAAGCTTGAACCGTCTCCCGCATCAAAAGAAGGTGTAGAAATGTGGGTTAAGGTTACACAGGTGAAAAAACAACCTTCACACAGTTCAATGTAATTATTAACCACTTAAAAAAAATATTATGAAAGGTATTTCAACGGTTATGAACGTTCTTAAAATTATTGTGAAATATGGTGCTTTAATTGCTGTAGCTGTTAAAGTTGTGCAATATGCTCATGATGAGTTCAGTAAAGTTTTAGAAGAGCAGGAACAACCAAAAGCAAAAAAAGATGGCGAAGTCGTATCTGAATAATCATAAGGTCAGAGGGTTGCGAAACAACAACCCCGGCAATTTGATAAAAACCAATATAGCATGGCAAGGTAAAATTGAGCACTCAAAAAATCCTGATAAAAATTTTGAGCAATTCGAAAATGTCTATTTTGGTTTAAGAGCCATGTTTAAGGACTTGATTAATGATATCAATAAAGGCAAAAATACTGTTAAACTTTTAATTTCAGAATATGCACCGCCAAATGAGAACGATACAAATGCTTATATTAATTCTGTGGCTCGAACACTTGGGGTCTCTCCTACGCAAAGGCTTTCAGAAATTAATACGAATTTTTTATTAAAACTCGGTAGAGCAATCCTTAAAGTCGAATTAGGGAACGCACATACACAATTAACCGATGCAGATATTGTTAAATCAATTACAATGCTTGGTGATGTTTCAACCTCTAATTTAAAGGTTAAAATCGATAAACTCGCTTTGGCAAAGCAGTACATTTTGCCTGTGTTAATCACAATCGGTCTTTTTTTTTATACTTACGCAACAATAACAATCTAAAACAAAAATCCAGATGGAAAAATTAAAACAATTTTGGCAGGAAAACACTAAGGCAATCTTAATTGTCGCTGGTCTTTTATTAACGTATTTTATTTACAATAAAATCAAACAAAATCAAAAATAATGAGAAACACTAGGAAAAAACCTAGCTTCTTAGATACTAAATTAATCCCATTTCTTAAACGGTATGGGATTTTTTTAATAGTACTCTTTTTAGTATTTCCTTACGCTTACAAGTATTTAAAGCGTGGTATTGAAATAGTAAGAGATAGTAATCTGGAAGCTAAAAAAGAGCAAAATTCGAACGAAAACGCAAAAGCTGATCCGGCTATAATTAAAAATAAATTAGAGCAGATAAAGCGTAATTATCCAACAATTTCAAAAAAGACTATGGACACAATTACTGCATCAGCTTTTAAAATCGCTAAAGCTTTCGGTACAAATGTAGATGACAATCATGTCTTGTTAGGTGGCACAATAGATTTATACAATGTTTCTGCTTGGACAGAGGACGAAGCTGCTGCAATGTCTGCATTAAAAAAACATACTGGTACATTCCCAATCTTAGAGGAAATTTACTATAAGACAGCTACTAAATCAAAGAATTTGAGAAATGATATTTTAAAATATTTATCAAATTCTCAATATCAGGAAATGGCAAAATTTTATAAATCTAAAGGCTATAACTGGCTTTAAAATCAAATAAATATGACAACACTATATTATTTAAATAAGAATAAACAAATGGGCGTTATGAAGGTCGTAAACATTAATGAACCTGTTTTGATTCCAGAGGATTTAATTTTTTGTAACGTCCGTTTCGGTGTTAAATTCGAAAAAGAGCCGAGTGACTGTATTGAATTTACTGATATTGAAAGATTAATTATTAATTCAGAGTTTACAGATATGGACTTACTAAAAGAATCAGATTTTAGAAAGCAAAACACATACTTAGACATACGTTGTCAAGTTGATTTCGATCAGCCATATTATGGCGATTTAAGTGGCTTTAACTTTGGTTTATCAGTTGTAAGCGATGAGGGTGACGAAAGAATACGTTTTCATGGTTTCGGTGGAAAACTACCCTTAAATAAATTGAAAATTGCGTTTTATCTTGATGGCGTAGAACATTTAACTGAAACACTTAATTATTATTTAATTGAAAGACCCGAGTTTTCCGGTTATCAGGTTCTTATGCTTATGGAAGATGGATTTTATTCATTTGCTTATTTTAGAATACCTGTTTTACAAGATGAAACTGGAGAAACAAAACGATTTGAATACTGTAAGCTTTTAAACACTCAAACAGGTCAATATTCTAACGAAATGAGTTTAACTGCTGTGATTCCTTGTGCAAAAATAACCGGAATTTTAAACGATTATTTAAGTTTCGAAATGAGACCGGAGTTAATTGCAAATCCTAAACCTTTAAATGTAGTCGTTAAAAGAAATGCTAATATACATTCTTCTACATCAATTATGTCGAATGATGTGAATATACATGTTGGAGGTTATCCGCAATCCGGTGATGCTATATTTATCTATGATGAGGAATTAACTTGGGCAAACTCAAATTATTATGTAGTTCCTTAAAATTTTAACATTTAAATTCAAAAATATATGTATATTTGGCGAAACTTCAAGGAGGGATTAAAAGTATTTGCAGTACTGCTCTCGGCGATAAAAATCCAATACATGAAACAATCATCTTTAAATATAAAAGATAGTGCCGTACTTTCGGTACTATCTTTTTTCGCTAAAACTGAATTTTTTTTTTTATCTCTTACCCTTATTTTTTATGGATGCTTTTAAGAATAAAAACGATTATTCAGTAACCGTATATTACAATAATCAGAAAAGACTTTTTACAGAATACGTAAACTCTGTATATCAATACACAGACTGGCTAAAAAAACAGTCTATTACATGGGATTATATTCTTGTTTATGTTAGGCGCACACGTGAAGTATTATGTTATTACAAAAACGGTGATTTCATTGATTCCAAGCCAAATTTTACAACACGTGGAAGGATTAAACAAGGTTGGTAATTTAGAGACCTCTAAAACCAGGACACGAAAAATTTAATGCATAAAAAAAAGAGCCTCAAACGCTATTTGCAGTAGCTCGGCTCTCATTGATAAAAATCTATGACAAATATAAATAAAAATACTCATTCTACAAAACATACTATAAATTATAGTTCAAAATACATGCCAATTAAAAAGGATTAACTTTACTAATAAAGTTAATCCTCATGATATTAGTAGTTTTAAAGTTTTTTTGAATAAACTGCTTTACCATTCAATGAAACTTCAATTTCATTTTTTTGTTCGTTGAAAGTCGTTCTTAAAACATTTCCTTTAAAAACTGAAACATCACCATAAATCTTTCCCGTTTCCGATGATACATATTCGAATAATAATTTTTTATTGTCAGGCTCAATTCCTAATTTATAGGTTGAAAATTTAGTGCCTTTTAAATCGAATTGTTGTTGTGAATCAATGATTTTTCCGTCAGCATAAAAATTTGTGATAGACTTGTTAAGCGTAATATCCGGATAATATTCATTTACCTTTTTAAGAAGTTCGTATTGTGATGCACTCACTTCTTCAATTTTTGATGAAATGGTCTGTGCAAATGAAATTGTGCTAAAAATAAAAGCCAATAATAAAGTGATTTTTTTCATGATTTAATTTTTTTAATTAGTGTGACAATGTTTTTTCTATTTTACATAATTCCCATTTTTGCGATAAAGGTTATTATTTGAGTTATTAAGTTACTAAATATTTATCTTTGCCGGAAATTATAAGCGAAATTTTAATAAAATGACAACAAAAAAATACGTACAACTCATACTTATTCTTGGATCTATGACTGCACTTGGTCCTTTTTCAATAGATATGTATCTCCCAGGGTTTTCAGGAATTGCCGCAGATTTACATACTAGTGTAGCAAAAGTTTCAATGAGTCTGTCAAGTTATTTTATTGGTATTTCTGCAGGTCAATTGCTTTATGGGCCTTTGTTAGATCGTTTTGGGAGAAAAAAACCTTTATTTTTTGGTTTGCTCGTTTATATTTTAGCTTCTTTAGGATGTGTATATGTGGCAAATATTGATACTTTCATATTTCTGCGATTTATTCAGGCAGTTGGAAGTTGTGCCGCAACGGTTGCTTCTGTTGCTATGGTCAGGGATTTATTTCCTTTAAAGGATATTCCGAAAGTTTTTTCTCTACTAATGCTTGTCCTTGGTCTTTCGCCAATGCTGGCGCCAACTATTGGTGGTTACATAACTGAAGACTACGGCTGGCATATCGTATTTTTGATTTTAATGTGTATGGGAATTGCTATTCTTATAGCTTCACAAATTGGTCTTCCAAACACTTACAAACCTGATACTTCGATTTCATTAAAACCAAAACCAATTATTTTAAATTTTTTAAAAGTAGTCAAAAACCCACAGTTTTTTACTTATGCTTTTACAGGTGCAATAGCTTTTTCAGGATTATTTTCATACGTGGCGGCCTCCCCGATTATTTTTATGGATATCTATCACGTCGATGCTAAGACATATGGATGGATTTTTGCTTTTATGTCAGTAAGTTTTATTGGTTCCAGTCAGTTTAATTCGGTTTTATTAAAGAAATTTTCCAGTGAACAGATGATATTCAGTGCCCTAATTGCACAGTCATTAATAAGTATTGTTTTTCTGATTCTTTCCTGGAATAATCTTATAGGATTATATGGAACTATTGGAATGTTGTTTTTATTTTTAGGATGTCTGGGAATTTCTAATCCTAATACTGCCGGACTTACACTAGCTCCTTTTGCTAAAAATGCCGGAAGCGCCTCTGCGTTGATGGGAGCTATTCAGCTTGGTTTAGGAGCTCTGGCTTCTTTTGCTGTGGGTAGTTTTGTGAAAGATTCTGTTGTTCCAATGGTAGTAATTATGACATCGACTACTATTTTAGCATTCATTATTCTAAATATAGGGAAACGCTTCATCAAAGAAAAAATAGAAGCATCCTCTGAAGATGAAATTACCATTGGTCATTAATTATCGAATGAAATCATATATGAAAAAACCGGAATTCTATTAGAATTCCGGTTTTTTTTATGGCTGTTTTTTATCTGGTCTGATGATCATTCTAAGTGATTGATCTCTTGCAAAATAAGCGACCATCCAATTGTAAAAAGTATTTATTCTGTTCCTGTAAGTGATTAATGAAATTAAATGAACAAATAGCCAAATAAACCAGGCAAAGAATCCTTTAAAATGCCATTTAGGTTTTGGTAAATCAACCACGGCTTTGTTTTTTCCAATGATTGCCATTGATCCTTTATCTTTGTAAATAAACGGTTTAAGTGGTTTGTTCTCAAGAGTAGCTTTAAAATTTTTAGCAAGGTTAATTCCTTGTTGTATGGCAACCTGTGCAACCTGAGGATGTCCATTCGGAAAGTTTTTATCAGTAGTTAAAATAGCGGTATCACCAATTGCATATATATTTTCCGTACCATTTACTTTATTAAATGCATCTGTTGCCATTCTTCTTCCACGACCGTAACTTTCGGCCGGCATTCCTTCAAAAATCTTAGCAGTAACACCTGCCGCCCATATTAAGTTTTTAGTTTTGATGGTTTCTCCATTTTCAAAATATACGGTGTCATCTACATAATCTGTTACCTTACTGTTCAGTTTAACAACGACACCTAATTTTGTAAGTGCTTCTAAGGTATCTTTTTGAGAAGCTTCGCTCATTGGTGCAAGCAGTGCGTCTCCACCATCAACTAAATAAACATTACTGGCAGTGGTATCTAATTCCGGATACTCTTTTAATAAAATGTTTTTTCGCATTTCTGCAAACATACCTGAAACCTCTACTCCTGTTGGTCCCCCACCGGCTACAACAATTGTTAGTAATTTGCGTCGTTTACGGATTTCTTTGCAAATAGCTGCTTTTTCGAGATTTTTAAGCAATGTATTTCGCATTACGATGGCATCGTTTAAGGTTTTCATCGGAATAGCATTTTTCATAACATTCTCCATACCAAAATAGCTGGTTTCAGCACCTGTAGCAAAAACCAGATGATCATATGATAATTCGCCATTGTTCAAAACTACCTTATTTTCAGCTGGAACGACTGATAGTAATTCCCCTAAACGGAATTGGAGATTCTTTTTTCCGGCAAAAAATTTCCTAAACGGATAACTGATACTGGAAGGTTCTAAAAAAGCCGTAGCAACCTGATATATAAGTGGCGGAAAAAAATTATAATTATTCTTATCTACAAGTGTTACCTGTATTTGAGGATGATTCAGAAGTTCTTTTGCCAGATTTAATCCTGCAAAGCCCCCTCCTATGATGACTATATTCATAATGTTTTGTATTTAAGACTTTTGTGTAAAAAACTATTTGTTTGCATTACTTTATAAATTTAACACTAAATAATTTCAAGTACAAACTCATCTTCGAAATTTATTTTGAATAATTGCTACAAAGTAATCGTATTAATTTTTGTTCTAATTGTTTAATTGCAACTTCATCATAATATCCGTCTGAACGTCATTCCCTAGTTTAAAAATATGTTTGTCAAATTCTATAAAGCCATTCTTTGTGTAAAAACGTATTGCTTTTTTATTTTCTTCCCAAACGCCCAGCCATACGTATTTTAAATTTTGTTGTCTGGCTCTTTCTATAGCTTTTTCATAAAGTAATTGACCCACATTTTTTCCATGAAATTCTTTTGTGACATAAATGCGTTCAATTTCGAGGGCATTGCTATCTTTCAATTCGGTTTGTGCCTCTCCAAAGTTTATTTTTAAGTAACCAATTACTTTGTTTTCTAAAATTGCAAAATAGAATTCAGAGTTTTCATTTATAAGTTCTGTTGTTATTTTTTCGTTAGAAAATGCTTTTTCAAGATAATTTTTCATGTTTTCCTCAGAATTTGATTCTGAAAATGTTTCCCGAAAAGTCTGTTTGCTGATTTCCTGAAGCTGATTAATTTCTTTCAGTGAAATTTTTTTTATTTCAATATTGCTCATCACTAACTTTTAGAGTTGATTTATTTCTTGAACTTCCTGGCTGGTTTTTCAGTTAATTCAACTTTGTTTTGTAAAATGTAGTTTGCCAGTAATTTTTCAATTAGTTCCTCTTTGGTAAGATGATGAAAAACAGTTTTGACCTTTGTTTTTAATTCACTTGAAATATCGTGATTTGGTTTTGTTTTAAAAATTTGTTTTGCCCAAAGCAAAGTATTGTTTTCTTCAAGGCTAATGGCTGAAGGTTTTTTGAATTCATTAAATTTCAAGCCTAATTCTCTTTCGAAATCTGCAATTTCAACAACTTCTTCCTGTTGCAAAACAGTTAACGAAAGTCCTTTTGCTCCTGCCCTTGCTGTTCTTCCGCTTCTGTGGACATAGTTTTCGTAAGTGTCAGGCAAATGATAATTTACTACATATGAGATTTCTTTTACATCTATTCCTCTGGCAGCCAAATCCGTTGCTACTAAAATATTGATATGTCCTTCACGAAACTGCTCCATAATTCTGTCACGGATTCCCTGTGACAAATTACCGTGAAGTGCTCCTGAAGAAAAACGGTTTATAGCCAGATTTTTAGCCAGTTTGTTTACAGCAGCTTTGGTTTTACAGAAAATGATTCCGCGTTCTCCTTCTTTTGAGTTTAAAAAATGCATTAAAACATCTAATTTTTCAATAGGATCAACTACAATATATTCGTGATCTATTCCCTGGTTGCCAACTGTTTCCATATCGGCACTAATCTGAACTACATTTTTATTTAAGTAACTCTGAATTAGCTGTTTGATAGTTCCCGGTAAAGTTGCGGAAAACAATATAGTGCGGTGTTTTTTTGGAAGTTCAGCAATGATTTCGTCTAAACTTTCTTTTAGAATCGCGACCATTTCGTCTGCTTCATCTAAAATCAAATATTGGGTTTGTCGTAAGTCGATTGCCTTTCGCTGAATTAAATCTATTAAACGTCCCGGAGTTGCCACAACAACATGTGTTGAATTTTTAAGTCGTTCGATTTGAGGTTTTATTGGAATTCCACCACAAACAGATGCAATAGAAATAGTTGGAATGTATTTTGCGAAATCTTCCAGATTCTTGAAAATCTGCTGTCCAAGTTCTCTGGTTGGTGCTAAAATAACAGCCTGAACAGCAGGGGATTCAGTATTTACTGATTGTAATATTGGCAATCCGAAAGCAGCTGTTTTTCCAGTTCCTGTTTTGGCTAAGCCAACCAGATCATGTGTTTCAGATAAAAGTAACGGAATTGTTTTTTGCTGAATTTCGGTTGGCTCAACAATGTTCAGTTCGGTTAAAGCTTTTAAAATTGGTTCTGAAATTCCTATTGATGCAAATTGCTTAGACATTCTTTTTTGTTTTAGATTTTAAATTTCCGGTTTTGTATAAAACGGATAATGAAACTATAATTTAAAAGTTTCTTATGAAAACTAAAGCCCTAGCCCTGATGGAAACGGCATCCTTTTATGCCGGGGTTTGGCATAAAAGATATAGTGTACAGCAGGAAAGAGCTTCTTATTAAATGAAATATAATTTTAAAGTTGGATTGATTCCCCGATTTTGAGAAGCATCAAATCTTTTCCTTTATCGAAGAATTTACGGATCGATTCTTCGTGATTGATTTCGATGTAACCAAATGTATCGTAGTGATAGCCGAGAATTTTGTCGCATTCTATAAAATCAGAAGCGATAATAGCATCATCAATATCCATTGTAAAATTATCTCCGACTGGCAAAATGGCCAAATCCAGTTTTGTTCTCAAAGGAATCAGTTTCATGTCCATTGTTAGTGCTGTATCTCCGGCGATGTAGATGTTTTTATGTTCGCTTTCAATTATAAAACCTCCGGGATTTCCTCCATACGTACCATCAGGAAAGGAACTTGAGTGAATAGCACTAACATATTTCACCTTTCCAAAATCGAATTTCCAGCTTCCTCCATGGTTCATAGGATGTGCTTTTAAACCTAATTTTGCATAATAACTTGCGATTTCGGCATTTGAAACGATGATCGCTTCTGTTCGATTTGCAATAGCTTCAACATCCAGAACGTGATCGCCATGCGCATGGGTAAGCAAAATATAATCTGCTTTTAATGTATTTATATCAATTGCAGATGCTAATGGATTTCCTGTAATAAAAGGGTCAACGATTATATGCTTTCCTCCTACTTCAATTCCTAAAGATGCGTGACCAAAATATGTGATTTTCATTTTTATAAAATTTTAAAGTGAAACAATTATCTTCCTCCTAAAAATAGATTTACAATAATGTCTGAAATCAATGAAATCATACAAACTGTTAATAAGATGGAAAGTAAAAAAGTACTCAGTGCAAGCTTTTTTAATTCCGGATCTAAGAGCTTAGGATTCTGATTTTTATAAACGGTAATTAAATGTTTAGTTAAAGGAATGTAAGCCAATAAAAACAGATACTGATCAAATCTGTAATCGCTTAAAACAGCAAAAATAACCACTAAAATCATTGCGGTAATAATCAATGAAAAATGGTAAATTTTGGCTTTTGCGCCACCAATCTGAACTACAATTGTATTTTTCCCTGATTTTCTGTCTGACTCTTCATCACGCATGTTGTTCAGGTTTAAAACCCCAACACTTAATAAACCAATTGAAATAGCGGGTAAAATTAAAAGTGGGTCAATTTCTTTTGTATGTAAAAAATTCACTCCCAAAGTACTTACCAGTCCGAAGAAAATAAAAACAAATACATCTCCAAACCCTTTGTATCCGTAAGCAGAATTACCAACTGTGTAACGAATTGCTGAAGCAATTGCTGCGACTCCCAGCAGTAAGAAAAAGATTGAGTAGGCAAAATTATTTTCTCCAAAAGCAAAATATATCAGAATAATGGCAGATAAAAGTGTTAATAATGAAGTTATTATAATTGCTTTTTTCATTGCCTGTGGTGTAATTACGCCACTCTGGATAGCTCTTTGTGGACCAACTCTGTCAGCATTATCAGTTCCTTTTACCCCATCACCATAATCATTTGCAAAGTTGGATAAAACCTGGAGTCCCAGTGTTGTTAAGAGGGCAAAGCCAAAAACTTTCCAGCTGAAAACTTCAGTAGGTGTATTTACAGTTTCTGTTGGGTTAGATAAAGCATAGATGCTTCCTACTATAATTCCGGAAACCGATAAAGGTAATGTGCGCAATCTGGCGGCTTCAATCCAATGTTTCATTCTGTTTTTTTAGTTTATTTAGTTTCAGGTTTCAGGCTTCAGGTTTCAGGTTTCAAGTTTTTTTACAGAACGTGTAATATTAAATTTGGAACATGAAACAGTTTTTCAATTTATGGAAGCCACTTATTTTTACCAAAATTTGGCTTTCTTTTTTCTAAAAATGCATTTCTTCCCTCTTTTGCTTCTTCTGTCATATAAGCCAGGCGAGTTGCTTCGCCTGCAAATACCTGCTGTCCAACCATTCCATCATCTGTCAGGTTCATGGCGAATTTTAGCATTTTTATAGAAGTTGGGGATTTTTGAAGAATTTCCTGTGCCCATTCGTATGCTGTTGCTTCGAGTTCATCATGAGGAATGACAGCATTTACCATTCCCATTTCGAAAGCTTCCTGAGCAGAATAATTTCTTCCTAAAAAGAAGATTTCACGTGCCTTTTTCTGACCAACCATTTTAGCCAGATAAGCAGACCCGTATCCACCATCAAAACTGGTTACATCAGCATCTGTTTGCTTGAAAATAGCGTGTTCTTTACTTGCCAGTGTCATGTCGCAGACCACATGTAAGCTATGTCCTCCTCCAACTGCCCAGCCTGGCACAACTGCAATTACAACTTTTGGCATAAAACGAATTAATCGCTGCACTTCAAGGATATTTAAACGGTGTTGCCCATCATCTCCCACATAGCCCTGGTGGCCGCGTGCATTTTGATCTCCTCCACTGCAAAAAGAATAGACGCCGTCTTTTGTTGATGGTCCTTCGGCAGATAGCAAAACTACTCCTATTGAAGTATCTTCCTGTGCATCGTAAAAAGCCTGGTATAACTCTGATGTTGTTTTTGGTCGAAAAGCATTCCTTACATTCGGTCTGTTAAAAGCTATTCGTGCAACTCCGTTACATTTTTTATAGGTGATATCTTCGAATTCTCTGGCAGTTATCCAATCCATTTTATGTTTGTTTTGTTTTAAATATTTATAGTGTAAAAATAAATCATTTTTACATCTTTACCTACTCAATTCTTTGCTAGTACTTTTTTTGAACATTATTTCAGGACATTTTAATAGTACTAAAATAAAAATAACACTTTTTAACACTTACTTTTGAAAAAAATAATTAATTTTACAACCTAGAAATCAATAAGATACATTTTTTTTATTGATTTATAGAATGATTTCTTTTCACTGATTTATTAACCTAAAAAATGACTTTTTTTGAGAAAAATTAAAAAAATTGTCGCTCATTTTTTTATGGTTTTTAATTACAATACTAAAAACAATGAGCAAATGATTTATTCATATGTTTCAACTTCAAGAAAAAAATAGTAACACCAAAGGTTAAATAGTAGAATTGTTATTTCAATTTATCAAAGAGATTACGATAGATGCGAATTAAAATTGAAAACTTTCTAAAAATATATTAAAAAACCAAAGGGTAAGCCGTGAAATTGATTGATTGTTGTTGAATAGATGAATCAATTGTTTAAAAGACATACGTTAAAAAAGTAAATCTTAAAATTCGTAAAATTTTTACTTTTTAAAATTCATTAAAATTATTTTATTTCTGTTTTTTTTTAATTACAATTTTTTAAAACTAGAATAAAAAGAGGAAGGCTATTCGTAAAGGATAGCCTTTCTTGTTACTATGAAATATTTTTAAGGGTTTAGCTATATTTTTTAGCTGGTAAATTTTTAATAAATAAGCATTTTCTGTAAGACGGTTTATATTTATATCTGAATATTGCTACTTAGCATTTGAACCTGAGAAAATGTTTCTGCACCTGACTTATTTTAAGAAAGTAAAAAATATTAGTTTTTATTTTATTCACTACCAATGAATTAAAAAATAACTTAAAATTAAGTTCAATTTTTGTTTGCAAACATCAAAAACGTTCCTATATTTGCAACCGCTTAGAACAACAAAGCGCAAGAATGCTGAGATCGGGGAGATACTCAAGCGGCCAACGAGGGCAGACTGTAAATCTGCTGTGTGAACTTCGCAGGTTCGAATCCTGCTCTCCCCACCAAAAGGGTTAAAGACAATAAAACGAAAGTTTTTCAATCTTTTCAAAAACCCATAAAAAAAGTGGTAAATCCTGCGAATCGTAAGATTCGCAGGATTTTTTGATTTTACGGCATTTTCAATTTTTATAAAAGTACGGAATCAATACGAAAACCTGTAGGATTGAAAAATTAAGTATAAATATTTGTTAGCCTAAAAAGGAAGAATTCTATATTTATCTAGGCTTTTTTAATTATCCGAGCTTAAAAATCAAGAACTAGATCTTCAGTTCTTAAGTCCCGATAGTACTATTTTCTATCTTGATGTCTGCATTATAAGGAATATGGTGGCTCAAATCATACTTTCGGCATAATTTGAAATAGTTTCTGAATGGTCAATCAACATTAATCAATTTAAATGATTGTCATAATTTTGAATTATATAGTTTTAATTGAAGTTATTGAGGATTGAATCTTTACTGCAACTAACTATTAAGAATGATTACATTTCATCATATTCTAAGATTTCTATATTCTCCATCTATACAAAAAGACTTTCTATCTATTTGACTTTACTTTCTGTCTATTGCATTACCATAGTTTACAAATAGTCCTGAATTTTGATTCAAATTAAAAAAGGAACAAATGAAAGCCGCTGTAATATTAAGTTTTATACTATGCTCCTTGTTCGGTTATGGGCAGGGAGCATCAAATACTAAAAAGCAATGGACGCTCGAAGATTGTTTTGCTTACGCTAAAGAAAAAAACATTAGCATTAAAACATCTGTACTGAGCAAAAATGCTGCTGAAATAGATTACTATCAGTCAAAATCATCAAGATTACCCAGTTTAACGGGTTCTGTGTCGCAAAATTTATCTTTTGGAAATTCAATCGATCCGATAACGAGTGATTATGTGAGCCAAAAAATCAATTCTACAAGTGTTGGAATCAACTCGTCACTTACTTTGTTTCAGGGAAATCAGATTTCGAACCAAATCAAACAAAATAAATTACTGGTTGACCAAAATTCGGCTTTTATTGAAGAAGCTGAAAACAGTGTTATCTTAAGCATTACTGAAGCTTATGTTCAAATCTTATACAACAACGAAGGAATTCGAATCGCCGAAAATAATTTGAAAGCTAGTGAAAAAGAAGTACAAAGAGCCAAATTAAGACTTGACGCTGGAAGTGTTGCCAGAAAAGATTATACGGATGCACTTTCGCAGGCAGCAACCAATAAATACAATCTTATTGCTGCTCAAAATGCTCTTTCAAAACAAATCTTAGTCCTGAAACAATTACTGGAATTAGGTCCTGAAGAAGATTTTGAAATTGCTTTTCCGTTAGAAAGTAAAACAGCAGAAACGATTCCGGGTAAGATTGAGGTTTACAATAAAGCCGTTTCTATCATGCCTGAAATTAAATCTTCTCAACTGAATGTAGCCGTTTCTCAAAAAGAATTAGACATTGCAAAAGGAGGTTATCTTCCAACCTTGTCGCTTTCTGGCAGTTTGGGTTCAGGTTATACCAATACGCAGGAATTAAGTTTTTCAGACCAGTTGAATCTGAATTTTAATCAACGTGTTGGCTTGTCTTTGAACATTCCGATTTTTAACAGAAATCAAACGAAAGCGCAGGTTCAAAATGCTAAAATAAGTATTGACAAAGCTGAAATTACGCTACAGACTGCTCAAAAAGATTTGTACAAAAAGATTCAGACCGCTTGGGAAAATGCCACTGCTTCAAGCGAGCAAATGATTTCTGCCCAATCGGCAAAAGAAGCTGCAGAAGAATCATATGCATTGGCCCAAAAGAAATATGAATTAGGTGCTTTGAGTACTACCGATTGGGTAATCAGCCAAAATACCTACACCAATTCAGCTCAAAATTATATTCAGGCAAAATACCTCAACATTCTATACACACAATTATTATCCTTTTATCAGGGGAATGACATTAAAATCTAAAAACGATGAAAAATAAAAAGAACAAAATTATTGTATTATCTGCCGTAGGCTTTTTACTTGTAGCTATTTGTTTTTCCTTTTTACCGGGATCTAAAGAAGGTCTGATAAAAGTAGAATTACTAAAAGCTAAAATTGCAGATATTAAAACAACAGTAACCGCTACAGGAACCGTTCAGCCCATCAATGAAGTTGAAGTAGGAACTCAGGTTTCGGGAGTTGTAGAAAAAATTTATGTAGATTATAACAGCGTTGTTAAAAAAGGGCAGCTTTTGGCCGAATTAGACAAAACGAATTTACAATCGGCATTGGTGCAGGCGAAAGCTTTATACAACAGCGCTTTAAATGAGCAGCGCTATTTGCAAAGTATTTTTAACAGACAAAAGACTTTATACGACAGTAAAGTAATCAGCAGATCTGATTATGATGAAGCGCAATACAATTTAAACAATGCAAAAAGCACTGTAATTCAGCGTTCATCAGATTTGCAGAAAGCGCAGACCAATTTAAGTTATGCGAACATTTATTCCCCAATTGACGGCGTAATATTGTCTAAAGCGGTTGATGAAGGACAAACCGTAGCAGCAAGTTACAGCACTCCTACCCTTTTTACAATTGCAAAAAACCTGACTGAAATGCAGGTTGAAGCCAATGTTGATGAAGCTGATATTGGTCAGGTGAAACAAGGACAGCGCGTAACTTTTACGGTAGATGCTTTTCAGGGTGAAGAGTTTCAGGGTAAGATTACACAGGTTAGATTGAATGCAACACATAGACGACTGATAATTCACACCGTCTACACTATACAAAAGACCTGTCGGAGCTGTTACTGTAATAGTCCCGTAAGGCACATCACAATTGGGTTGTGTGGTTTTTATTGTCGCTTTTACAGGTCCGGATTTTACATTTATGGTTATTTCGTTGGAAAAGACACGACAATTCGTTGAACTAATATTAGAACTGTCAGCAGTTGCCAGCCGGTATTTATAAGTCCCAGCAGCACCTGAAATAAAAGTATAGGTAGCAGCGTTTGCTCCCGAAACATCCGTCCAGGTTGTTCCTCCATCAACACTATTTTGCCATTGATAACCAGCTGTTGTATAAGCGGAAGACGAGACAGAACCGCTTAACGTAATTGACCTTGATTCGCCTTCACAAACTTCAAGGTTGGTCACAGATTCGTTTACTATTGACGAAGTAACCGTTGGGCCACAGGCTCTAAAAGTAATATCGTCAAGAGCTAAATCATTGCCAGGTATTGCACTAGGGGCCGAGTTCAAGATCGTAACCACAACCTCTGTCTCAGAACCGGTTGTAAAATAAAGCCCATATTGTATCCATTTGGCAGTGGAAGTAACTCCGATCTCTCCCGTATTATAAGAGCCTAATAATGTTCCATTAGTACTGCTGATTCTAAAAGTAACGTTGGGATTCGGTGAAGACATTTTCATAATATTCATAATCCAAGCTGAAAACTCATACGTCGTGCCTGCACATAGTCCCAAAATTTTTCTTGTATAAAATATGCCTTCTTCCGCAAGAGTTGCGCAGTTGGTAACCATCATGTAACCATTGGCATCTCCTGTATGGTCGGATGTAATATGCCAAGCACTTCCTTTCAAGCCTGAAGTCGAGCTTGCAATGGTATATTGGCCTTCTCCCAATTCACCGGAAGAAGCATAATTGTAAGCAGTTACTGATGAGCCCAAAGCAGGACCACGTCCCACCCCTGAACCAAAATCGATTTTAACAACCGGATCACCCAAACTTCCTGTGCATAATTGTGCCTGTAATTTAGGTATTAAAAAAAGAAAGCTGAGAAATAGATAAAAACCTTTACTGTTCAAAATAAATTCATTTATTAAAGTAAAACTACTCTATTATAGAATAAATCATTAAACTATTAGACTAATATTAATAAACCCACGACTAATCTTATATAACTATCTACTAGTGCGTTATTGGTAAATATGTTTTATGCATCTCAGCACATTATTATTTTTTATAGAGGTTCAATTAAGCAAATCAAACTAAAGAAACTAAAATTAAAACAGCTAAATAAGTCAGGTTTTTAAATTGATCTTTTCAGGCTATTTTGAACCTAAGAAAAATATATGAAAGTCAAATTTTTATCTTTCATTTTAGGAATAAAAATTATTTAAAATTCCATTCTAATGTCAAACCAAATGCTACTTGTGTGATTTTGGCATTTTTTCAGTGCTATACAAACCATTTATATTTCTATTATTTCCTGATGTTGGATTATACCCTACATTTGACTGATTTCATTAGAATTACAATAAAATTGTTTGACAATAGCATTACAACAATTAAAACGATTGTGTTATTAAAATTTAAAGTAATACAATTTCAATTAGATTAATTAAGATCATTTTAAAAGTTTAATTTTACTGTATAAGAAATATTTTTTACTTTTAAATTAACCCTAATTAAGACCACATGATAATGAGATATAGTATTTTTCTAACCGTATTTTTATTTATAACAATGAGTTCCTGCAATTCATCAAACGCAACTGATTTTAAGGAGTCGCTTGATAAATCGGAGCGCAAAGCCTTTGATATTATTGTTGGAAAAAAAGGCTCAGGAGAAAAAAAGCTGGAATATCTCGAAAAAGAAGATTATAAAAATGCTATAAAGGCAGTGAATCAGCAGGCAATAGATTTTGATATTATTATAGCAGATATAAGCAAGTTATCTACTAATGATATTCCGGAAGGTCAGTCGCTAAAAACTGCCTCCCTGGAATATTATGAATCACTTAAAGAACTTCATATATTCGATAAAAAACAAATAGAGCAACAGGCAATTCTGAAAACATTAAAGAAAGATGAATTAGACAATGCCCTAAATAAGCGTATGGAACTGGCACGACAAAAAAAGATGCTTTATAATGCTTTATATAAGAAAGAAGCTCTTCTTCATGCTGCTACAGAACGTTTTAAGGCTGCTAATGGTATTTGATATTAATTAGTTATGTGAATCCGAAAGATTTACGGATTTACGATAGAGTGAAATACTATGGAGAATTTTCAGTAAAAAGTAAAAATACCAGGTATAATTTCTTTTGTTAGTTTTTGAAGTAATCTTTTAAAAAACTTTTGTTTACCTAAAGTCGCTTTTTAAATTCAATAGATTAGACTTTGTGTTATAAAAGATAAATTTGCAATAGCAGATGGAGTTTGGATATGTCCGCCCTCCACTACTGTTGCAAGAATAATAATACTATAAACGCTATATTTTTTCTTTTTTATCTCATTTATTTTTTAATAATTTTAATTGTTTCTAACGGATTTGATTTTAATTTTATAAAATAAATTCCTGTCGGTTCTTTTCCTAAATCCAAATGTGCTTTTCTATCTTCGATAAGGTAAACCGATTTAGAGATTAATATTCCATTTGAATTATAAATTTCTATTTCAGCTGTGCTTTCATTTATTGGTACATAAATATCAAAAGGGCCATTTGTAGGATTAGGAGCGGCAAAAATATCCAGATTGTTCTTAGCATTAACATTAACAATGCCTAATTGCTTCAAAGTTGGATCATTAATCTCTGTGAGATTAACAAGTTCAAAACCATTGATTAAAACAAACTTTTTAACATCAGCCATCGATGCAGAAAATCCCAGAGTATTTTCAAATTTTATGGTAATTACATCGGTTTCTCCATCAGATTTAAATTGTTTGATTACCTGAGTAACACCACTTAAAGTATTTGTGGAAGGAATACCACTGGAAACCGTATAAACTGTATCATCAGACTGGGACTCAAGATTACTTGTTACAGTTACCTTAAAAGCACCACTTTGATTGTTGAAATCATGATGGTATGATTTCCAATAATATTCTCCTTTAGGAAGTCCTGAAAGTTTTATTGCCAGACTAGTACAGTTATTTGCGTACTTGGAATCAACTGCAATAAAATTTTCAAGCACAGGAGCAAGAAGACCAGTTAAATATGTTCCACTGGATCTAAGAACTGACCTTACATTATTTGCTACCGGTGAGTCTAGCCATACTGGCTGTACCTTAACGCTGTTATAAAATGCATTATATGTCGATGGTGAAATTGAAGGGGATGATTTATCTCCAACCACTAAAGTTTTCCAGGCTGTTTCTGTTGTCTGTGTGGCATTAGATTTAAAATCTACTTTTAATGCCAATTGGTTAATTTCAGTATTTGCCTTTTGAGTTACAATTATTTTTTTTGATTCGACACCTTTTGCAAAGACTGTTATTGTTGCTTTTCTGATTTGTGTTGTCGGATTTTTCTGTGCAGTTAAAACAATAGTCCCATTATTTGTACCATTCTGAATATTAGACGACAACCAGCTCTGGTCACTGCTTACAGTCCAATTTAAGTCTGAAATCACACCAAATGTTACAGTACTATTTTGAATATAGTTTACTTCCAGTGATGTGACTGTTGTCTCAAGACTACCGCAGATACCAGCACTTAATGCCGAAGAAGTGTATAACGCATCAACGTTAGGAAGTCCAGCTGAAGATTTCGCTCTTAATTCTAAAATATTTAGCCCTGCGTTAAAATTTAAATTTACTTTAGCTATTGACCAGTTTGACCATGAACCAGTAGGTAATAAAGAAATAGTTCCGGCATTGCTTCCATTGATATATATTTCGGCATCAATAGCTGCCGTAGTTCCGTTAGCATAGTTAAAACCTACATTTGAAAGATTAGCCACATCTGAGTTTATCTTCCAGCCCATTAAGGCCGCTTTATCGGTATTTCCTTTGATATAACCGCTGCCTGAAAAACCATTATTTACGCTTTCAACAGTCCCTGTATATGAACAAGCTTTTTCTGCTTCAATTGTATTTACATTTATACGCAATACACTAGTATTGACAGAGCCTGCCTGTGCATTTACTAAATTTTTAAGAGCAAAAACCACGGCTTCACTGTTTCTGGAGTTTCCTACAGTGTTCAAATAGATTGTTTTATCAGTTTCACCAGGTTGGAAAGTAACTGTTGTATTTGATAATGTATAGTCTTTTACATTCTCTGCATCTCCTGCGATAGCTACGATGTCAACTGTTACAGGGACTGATGTAGATTTATCGAGTTTTAAATCCAATTGAATCTGGCCTCCTCTGTCTACTTTCGAAATAATTTGTTGAAAAGAAACTTTGGGACCTGAAGTTTGTAGATTAGAATTCCATCCAACAGCAGTAGGACCATAAACTGCATATGCTCCCATATTTACGCCTTCTTCGCCTGCAGATTTTGCAGGACTTGATGCACTAAGGGTAAAGTCTTCCTGTCCGGATGTAAGGTTATTAAAACCTGGGTTTACAGCTAAACCTCCTGTTTCCCTAACTCCTGCCTGAAAATTTTGAGGTGTAATATTAACTCCTTTGAACTGAATAGAATTTGTGATGTTTTGCGAATACCATAAATTATTTCTGAATAGATGAGGACCATAAACATAAGCTGTGTCAGAAAATATAATATTTGACTGAGTGTTGTTAAATGAAATATTGTTTCTAAACTCATTTCTGATTGATTTATGGATCTGAAATCCTACCTGACTATTATAAACCACATTATTTATCCATCTTGCATCCTGTGTCCAGCCTGTTTCAGGGTAATATGCTGATTTAAATCCATTTATCATACCGTAGGCAATGTTTTCCTGAATTACATTTTTTACACATCTGGATTCATTAAATATAAATGTTGAACCGTTTTTACCGACATTCCTAATTAAAATGTTGCTGCTCCCATTTCTGTCAAGCCATAAACCGTCTACAACATCTTGAGAATAATTGAACGAAAAAACATTATTTCCATCTGTCATATCTTGAATATCAACAGTTCTGGAGAATAAGTAGGAACCTCCCCAGCTTCTTAATTTTCCTTTGAAGCCTATAAATGTATTCTCAGAGATGAGATTCCCTGTTGCTCCCTCCCCATTCACAGCAATACCATCACCGATAATATTGCTAAAATAGTTATTACGTACCACATTGTTAGTCGATTTATAAATCCTAACGACCTGATTTGATTCCCAACTCCCAACTTCAGCGTTTCCTAAATTTATGAACTGGTTACTAATAACAACATTTCCTCTTACTCCACCTGCTATATAAATACTTGACCTGCCGTACTTAAAATCTTTGAACAAAAAACCTTCAATCCAAATGTAATTTCTATTACTTAAATTAAAAATATCTGTATTATCTGAAACTGATACACCAGGATGCTGTATAGTCACTGTTCCTGTACCGGGATTCGGTTTAAAAACGATTAATGCATTCAGGGTTCCGGAAGATTTTGGAATTATATTCTTCTCAATGTAAATTCCACCGGAAACAAGGACAGTGTCACCGGAATTAACCATTGAAGCTGCTTTTGTTATGGTTTTATAAGGACTAGAGATAGAACCATTTCCTGAGACATCATCACCCGTAGTTGAGACATACAGTGTAGCTGCATAACTAAAATTTACGGTCAGACAAAGAAAAATCAAAAGATTTAAAAAAGTTGTTTTTTTCATGTTTTTTCTTTTTGGTTAGTTAATTATTAAATAGTTGCTTGCAATAGTTATAATCTTTTTATTAATTAAGTTGTGGTTTATTTATTGTTGGTTTATTGATTCCATATCGTCTAGTTTAAAATAATTGTCAAATCATTTTTTAATAAATAATCTAAATCATATACAGGACGTTCAATATCAAATGGAATAGGCTTTTTGCTATACTGTTGGAAATAGAGTAAGCAGCCATCTTTCCATATTTGAGCATCCCTGCTCTGACGACGAAGTTTACTTTGCACTTCGGAAAATCGCTGTTCATCAACATACGCTTGGACTTTATCCCAGGTTTTTTGAAACTCACGCACTTCTTTTACACCTTTATCGTAAGTATAACAAAGTTCATCCCACAGAATACGTCCATTTTTCATCTTATAATCCCATGGTAAATGATGAAACCATAATAAATAGATTTCAGGACATGTTTCAATATTTTCAAACTGACTTTTTAGTGGCTCATGGTATTGATTTACAGCTCCGGAACCTTTTGCTGTTCTGTCAAAGCCAATTCCGGAAGCATCTGCTTTATGATAATAAGCAGCAGTCCAATCGCTACGGATGCCTTTAGGCCCAAACCACGGCCCAGGACCATAATGGGTATTGTTTAAACCTGCAAAAATATGATGAAGTCCAAGTGGCATTGAATAATTTACAGCTGCCTCATGACTTTCTAACATCAGTTGCTTTACAGGTTCAAGAAAGTTTTTTTTCCAATCGGATACTTTACTATCTTTTTCTTCGATTGGAAAAAAAGTTAATTTTAACCATTCATCTGCCATTTTCTCACTTGTAATTTGGTTATTCCACGCCATTCGTCCAAACGCATACCAGTTTGACTGGGCAAAATGATGACCGCACCAATTGGTGTCTAAACCAATATTAGCTACGCCTGCAATTGCTGTATATTTTTGAGGAAAAATACTTCCATCTGTAGTACGGGCAACAGTACTTCCCGCACCCTCCTGATGAGTATCACTTTTCAGGAACTCTTCCCACATCTTTGCCAAATAGACTAATTGTTCAGAATGCCCAAGGTATTCCTGAGTAATTTGTAATTCAGGCATTACAGAAGTTCTTTTCATTGCTCCAAAGAGCGGATTGAATGGTTCGCGTGGCTGAAAATCAACAGGTCCGTTTTTTACCTGAATAATTACATTGTCACGAAACTGACCATCAAGTGGCATAAACTCATTATATGCCTGAGCTGCCCTGTCCTTGCTGTTAACCTCATAGACAAAAGCACGCCACATGATAATACCTCCGTAAGGTCTAACTACATCAGCAAGCATATTTGCTCCATCAGCATGACTACGTCCAAAATCTTGTGGCCCAGGTTCACCTTCACTATTGGCTTTTATTAAAAAACCTCCAAAATCAGGTATAATTTTGTAAATTTCTTTTGCTTTATTTTTCCACCATTGAATCACTTCAGGATTTAAAGGGTCAGAGGTTTTTAATCCGCCAATTAAAGTTGGTGATGAAAATTTAACTGAAAGATAAGTCTTTATGCCATAAGGGCGTACAACTTCGGCAATTGCCTTTACTTTCTGAAGACATTCAGCAGTTAGCATCAATTTTGAAGAATTGACATTATTTAAAACTGCACCATTAATCCCGATAGAAGCGTTGGCACGTGCATATTCTTTCCATAATATCCTGTCCTTATCGGTTACTGCATATCCTTTTTCCATATCATGCCAGAATATTGATTTGCCTGCATAACCACGTTCTACTGAGCCATCCAGGTTGTCCCAATGGTTTAAGATTCTTCGCTCGTAGGAAGGATTGCATATTTCATTTTGAATTGCTTCTCCGGTTTGCTGACGACGCAAAAGTTCGTAAGCACCATACAAGATTCCAAGTTCTGTATTGGCCTGAATCTCATTTTCAGAAAGTTTGAATCCATCGTTCTTTATTGTTTTATTTTTTTTCAGGGTCAAAAGTAGTTTAGCCCCGTTTTTACCCTGCCAGGCTTGTTCCAGCTCTTGTTTGGCAATAGCAATAGTTGAAGATTTACTACTGCAGACAACAGTTACTTTTCCAGTATTTTTTCCACGAAGCCAAAGAAGGTGACCGTCCTCAGCATGAAGATTAAATATTGTAAGTGTTAAAATTAAAAAAACTAATATTTTTTTCATGTCTAATTTGATTTTGAAAATGAATTTATTGTTTATACAATAATTTGATAAAATCTAAAGCTTTTATTATTTCAGGAACATACTTTCGTTAGGGCCAAGATGTGATTGCCTGAGTCCTCCTGTGTCTATTATAATTTTTTGAACAACTACTCCGGGATCAATCATCCAGACTTTTAATTTGTGAGCTCCCGGGCTTGGTATTTTAAGAGTTGCTTTATTTTGTCTGGCCTGTTTCACTACTGTTTTTGCCCAGGCTGGATTTGACCAGTGTACTTTAAACTTGTCAGGAACATTGGTAATGTAAGTAGGCGCTTCATCATCAAATGACACGGCAATTTTAATATCCCTGTCAGGCATATAATTTAATAAAGGTGAAGTTACCAATGTAATTTCTACACTATCTTTTGAAAACAGATACACGGGATATTCCATATACGGGGCATCTTTTCCCGGAACAGCGGCTAAGGTATTCGCCGGGGCTGTTGCTCTCATTCCTGACAATGTCAACCCATAATCTTCGACCCTAATCCACTTACGGTCTCCTTTATTGTTGTTTGCTGAAAAATGTTCCGCTTCAATAGCAATGAAGCCTCCGCTTTCAACAAAACCTTTTATTTTATTTCTGTCTTCACTAGGATTAAAAGCATTTATATGTACTAAAACTTCTCTTCCTCCCCCGGTAATTTTCACAGTTCCTTCGGTAATACCTTTTGGTAGTGTCTGCTGATTCAGCTTAAACCAAACCCGTTTGTCTGTATCGTGAATAATGCCTTGTGAATCGCTTATGGTTAGCCAGGGTACATCGGTAGTTATCGTATAATCGAAAGGCTTGCTCCCCTTATTGAAGACTTCTATATAATGTTGTTGATTATTGAAAACATTAAATTGAGGTAGTGTAGCCTTTGAATTTGAATCTGGCCAGCTCCCTTCACTTGATTCTAATGCAATTCCCATTGAAGCTTCTTCAGGGATTTGAATTTCATCAAGTTTAATTGCGTTAAGACTGTTTTTTCTTGGTGGCATCCAATCGGTGTAACCAAGATGCGTCTGGTCCATAAAATGATTCCATTTCCCATCGGCATAGATGTGATTGTAATGCGACATCAATGTAGTGTCCGCCTCAAATAATCTTCTTGTTTTTAAAGCCATATTATTCGTACTAGAGCGTTTTTGACTAGCGTGTAATTGGTTTTTTGCGGCCGATAAATATAATTCATTGACTATTGCACAAGCTTTTACCGGAAATAATACAATCTGATAAAACGCATCACGCTTTTCTTTCGGTAATTTATCATAGATGGCTTCTGCTCTATCTTTTATGGTATTATAATCAGCCACAACCGTTTCAAATTCGTTATAATTTATAAGGCTATAAGTTGATGCATTTAAAGATTCTGGTTTGCAGCGACCATTAAACTTTCCATATTTGGAGAGAATATCGGCAATTTCAGCACCATATTGTTCTCCAAATTCTCTTGTCGCCCATAATTGTGTAAACTCGTTTATATTAGAATTGTTCCAGCGATCGGTATTCCAACCCAAACTCATGAAATATTCCATTGGCAATTCATACCCTTTGAAGTGGCCAACGTTTACTACCCAAATCCTGTCGGCGCCATACTGTTTGGCAAGAGCCATTTGATCCCAGATTTTTGGAAGAGGATTGGTATTAATCCATTCGTAACTTCTTGGATCACCGTGATAATCAAAATGATAATAAACACCGGCACCTCCACTACGTTTGCGTTCGGCTTCGTTAGGTAGTCTGCGAATGTTTCCCCAGTTATCATCTGTCCAAAGCAGTGTAATATTATCAGGTACACGTAAACCGTGATCGTAATATTCCATTATTTCTTTGTAGAGGCACCATGCCTGAGGTACTTCGCTAATATTGGTATTCATTTCCTCACTGATAATTTTTTGCTGGTTTCTAACAATTTTTTCTACCATTGCAATATTATCTTTCATCTCCCCTTTCATTTCAGAATCATTGGCACCACGAAGCCCCATTGTTACGATACTTTCGTAATTTTTATTTCTGCGGATTCCCTTTCTCCAGAAACTTTCTAGTGTATCAGCATGCTTTCTGTAATCCCAGTTTCCAAGGGTTCTTATATAACGGCGGTCCCACTCCTGTTGCGAACGTACCATTGGTTCCTGATGGGAAGTTCCCATGACAATACCATATTCATTAGCCAAACGTGGATTTTCAGGGTCATCTTCATTGAAAGCGTTACTCCACATTGCAGGCCATAAGTAGTTCGCCTTCATTCGAAGTAAAAGTTCAAAAACGGTTGCGTAAAACTCACGGCCATAATTCACTACATTTTTTCCCACAGGTGGATTTTGGCTCGGTTTTGCCATTCCATATTTTTCTTTGATCCAGCCGGTAAGAGCTGGAGCTTCATCGTTAATAAAAACACCTCTGTATTTAACACTTGGGCCTTCTATATTTCGAATTGGTTTTACATATAAAGCTTCTTTGTGATTTGCTGGAACATCGGCCCAAAAATGCCAGGGAGAAACACCTATTTGTTCTGACACATCATAAATACCGTAAATTGTTCCTCTTTTATCACTTCCAACGATAACTAGTGCTTTATCTATACCAGGTAATGGTTTATCAATTACCTGAATCAAAAAGTTTTCCCATTTTCCTTTGATTCCTTTTACATCGAGTTTTCCTTTTTTTATCAATTGATCTATTACAGGACTTTTTCCCAATGTTCCCACAATCACAATCTGTTTTTGGGATGGCAACTTATCATAAAATATTGATGGTTCTGCGCTGGTTACCTTGCCGATATCTGTTTTTAAATCTTTTAATGCCCGAATCACTCCCACATAATCATTAGAATCAATAAATAATGGTGTTGATTTTCCTGCTGCGGATAATGTGAAATTGTCTTTCCCTTTAGAGGTTGAAATATAACTTTTGCCTCCAATAGCCCATATGAAAGAAGGTAAAAGTAATAACAAGTGATAATATTTTCTTATCATGATTTTTTTGTTTAAAAACGTGTTTTTTAGGTTATTAAGTTACTTTGAGTTATGTAAAACTGGAGGGGCTCCAAAATAACTTGGATAATTATTATCTGGATTGACCACGATTTTTTCAACCACGATTTCAGGATCGATCATAATTATTTTCAGTGTATGAATTCCTGGTTCTTTTACACCTATTTCAAAGTCAAGCCAACGCATATTATCAAAAATCTCATTTCTGCGGAATTGTCCTGCACCTATAAGAGCGATATTTTTATTGATTGCCGGGTAAGGTTTCAAAACGGATGATCTGGCTAAAATTTCAGGGGTATATTCTTTGAATTCATCGTAAAAACCTTTTCTAGCATCCAATACCTGAGGCGTTTGATTATCCAGTGTCACAGCAATTCTCAATCCACGCTGAGGATAAACATCCTGAGTGGGAAGGATACCTAAACAAACTGTAGTTTTTCCCTCCTTTGAAATAAATACTTTGTACTCTAGTGTTGCTCCATCTTCTACTGTAGTACTCGGAGCTGTTACAGGGGATATTCCCATATTGGCTTTGCCTTTTCCTAAATCTGGCAGGACAATCCATTTTGCATTTTTCCCTGGTTTATTAGCATTGAATTGATCGGCAGGAATGGTAAACTCACCTGTGAAATTTCCAAAAAAAGATTCCTTTAGTTTTGGCAGGGCTGCTTTAACGGCATTCACCGAAACCGCTATAATTTCATTCCCTTGTTGTATTTCGACAATACCATTTGATTCTCCGTCGGACAATTTTTTCCAGTCAACATCTACCAAAATCCGAACATCTTTTTCTACTTTTCCTTTGTTACTACTTAATTTAATCCAAGGCTGATTTGCTTTAGCTTCAAACTCAAAAGAACCTGTACCACGATTGAAAACCTCTATATAATAAGATTGTTTTTTGAGTATATCAAAAACCGGAAGCTGAAGTTTTTCCTGATTTGCTGGCCAGGCAGCTTCTGAACCTTCGACAGCGATTCCCATTGTAGGTTCTGCAAGCGGGGTTACTTCCTTTAACTCGGGTAATTTATTTTCTTTTGGCATTTGCCAGGTAGTGTAGCCGATATGAATATCTGACATCATATTTTTCCACTTCCCATTTGACATCGGACCATTGTAATAATCACTCAATTTTTTATCAAGAGCGAAAAGATCTTTTGTGCGTTGGGCATAATCATTGGCACTTACTCTTCCTTGTTTCGCATAGAGCTGGTTTTTACCTGCGGAAAGATAAATTTCGGCAACACCTGCAGAAGCCTTGGTTGGGTACAGTACTAACTGATAATAAGTGTCTTTTAGTTCTGGTGCAATTTTTGCTTCCAATGCTTCGGCTTTAGCGGCAACATCTTTCCAAAGTTGAAGCATGCGGTCTGCTTCATTATGATTCACATAACTAAAAATTTGAGGTGTCTGGACTTCTGCCTTCCTTAAAAGATTGTATTTCGAATATTTAGAAACAATATCAGCGATTTCTTCTGCATGTTCCTTTCCAAAAATGCCTTTAGCCCAGTTAATCGTATAATCCATTGTTTTGCTTGCAGGATAAGCATCAGGATTCCAGGCGAAATGCATAATGAAATCAATAGGAAGTTCTTTAGGCTTCAAATCTCCCACATTAACTATCCAGATTCGGTCGAGCCCGCTTTGGTAAGCTAAATTGAATTGCTCCTGAAGCTTAGGAATTGTGGTAGTATTGACCCATCGATCGTTATTTGGCCCTCCATTCATATCAATATGATAATACAGACCGCTTCCCCCTTTTCTGTTTTTTTCTTTTGGCGGCGCAATACGTCGGATGTACCCCCAATTATTATCACAAAATAATAACGTAATATCATCAGGGACATTGAATCCTGCATCGTAATATCGCTGTACTTCAGTAAAAATTGCCCATAATTGCGGATGATTGGCAGGATCATCATTATAGACTTTCTGAATGATATCCCGCTGACTTTTTATTACATTTTCTAAAGTTTTAATATTATCAAGATCATTTCCTTTGCCCATTGCAACATCTCCATCACCACGCATACTCATTGTAATGAGGTTGTCATAATTTTTATTGCGATTAAGTCCTTCAAACCAAAATTTCTCCAGGTTGGTACTATTCTTAACAAAGTCCCAAGCCCCTATCTCCTCCTTGCGCTTTGTATATTCTTTTTGCGAACGCATCATTGGTTCATGATGAGAAGTTCCCATTACAATTCCGTATTCGTCAGCCAAAGCCGGACTCATAGGATCATCTTCATTAAAAGCACTACTCCACATAGCCGGCCACATATAATTGGCTTTCAAACGCAAAAGCAATTCAAACATATTGACATACATTTTGGAATTGATTCCTCCAAATTTAGTGCTAGCCCAACCACCGAAAGAAGGCCATTCATCATTAATGAAAATTCCACGGTACTTCACTTTAGGAGATTCTTGTACATAGCGACCTGCTTTTACATATAACTGATTGCTTTTTTTAGCAGGAACATCGGCCCAAAAATACCAGGGAGAAACCCCTATTTTTTCAGAAATATCATAAATTCCATAAATCGTTCCGCGTTTATCGCTTCCGGCCACAATTAAATTACCATCCACAGTTTGAATAATAAAAGATTCCCATTGTCCTTTTATCTCTGAAACGTCTATTTTTTTATCAGCAATTAATTGGTCAATTATTTTGCTTTTGCCTATTGTTCCAATTAAAATTGCGCCTTTGGCAGGATATCCCAATTTCTCGACAACTTCTGGTTTAACTCCTGAAACCTTTCGCACATCATCAGCTAAGTCATTAGCGGCACGGATCACCCCTTTCCAGTCTGAATCATCAAGATAGATTGAGGCTGACTTTCCATTAGCAACAATAGAAAAAGCATTTTTTGAAACTTTGTGCTCAATATATTGTGCAGGCGTTTTGTAATCAGTTTTAGCAGCAGCGGTGACTTGAAATGGGTTCAAAAGCATAATCCCCAAAATAAGAAATATAGCTTTTAATTTATTAATATTCATTTTACTACGTTTTGGTTAATAGGTATAATACTTAGGTTTCATCAAAGATTAAGCGAGTATATAGAAAGGGATTTATATTGATTGTTAATAAAAAATGAGCATGATGTAAATCCTTAAAAGATATTATCTTACATGAAGCTTCATATAAATTTAATTTCCTATTTAGCAAATATAAAAAAAACAGATTCAAAAACAACCGGTTGCATTTCAGATTATGCGTTTTGCAAGTAAAACTATAGAAGATAATAGAAACTATTCCCAAAATACGAAATTTTCATTTAATCGTAATAAAACCTTTATATTCTCTAATGTATTGCAAAGTTTTTTTACCGTTTAGTTTTTAAAAATTGAATATGTTTAAGTTTATAGAGTATTTTTTTGTTAAAGCAGGTATAGTAATTACATTTAATTCAAAAAATAATTACTTAAATTCAAAATCACTCCTATCCTTTTTTCCTTCATCTTTTTAGAAAACATTAAGAAGCGTTTAGTTGACAAATTAGTATATTTGGCCATCAATTTTAAGATTTCCAAACAAAACAATTTTAGTTTTCGAATTAAACGATGAAAAATACTAAGTTCACTTGTATCATTTTACTATTTCTGCTTCTCTTTATCGGGAGTACGGAATCTAATAGATATAAAGCTGAACGAAATCTTCATGAAAATCTTTGTGATCTTTCAATTGCTGATATTCCGCAGTTTTTATCTTCGGATTTACTGAATAAAGAAATCCATATCCATTATGCTGTAAAGAAGAAAATTAAGTTTCGTGCCACTACTTCAGAATACACCACTTTAAGGTCTCCTTATTACAGCAATCTGATAAAATTCAGAAATTATAAGAAAAGCCTAATTTATGGTATTGCCTCTATATACCAAATCCAGCGCCATACTTATCTCCACCTCTATCAATTATTCTAGTTCATAGAATAAAGTTTCGCATTTTTATAAATACAATTTAATTCACCTCTCTTTGTGTATCTGTAGCCAGATGTAAAGAGCAATTTTTTGTTTATAAAACTGTAGTATACAATCCGAAACGGCTAAGCTATATTCGGAGCATTTCCATTTTTTCTAAAACGAATCATAACTTCCTGTAGCAATTTATAAGGGAGAAAATCTATTTATATCATAAAATAATAATCATGAACACCAAAAACAATTCATTTTTCATCGTAATATTATCGCTTTTTGTCCTGGTCTCGTGCGGCGATAAAGCCAGAAAAAACTCAGACAAAATAAAAACAGTTCCGGTCTATAAAATTACCTTAAAAGACACTATAGTTTCGAGCAAATTTGTTGCCGATGTACAGGCAAAAAACAATGTAGAAATTCATGCCCGTATTCCGGGTTTACTGGATAAAGTGTACGTAAGTGAAGGTCAAAAAGTAAAAAAAGGACAAATACTTTTTAAAATTAGCGACATGGAACTTCAGATTCAGCTTTTAAAAGCAGAGGCTGTTTTCAAAAGTGCAAAAGCCGATCTACGAATCGCAACTGTTGAATTGGAGCAAGCCCAAACCCTTTTCAATAAAAAAGTAATTGCGGATAAGGAACTGGAATTATCTAAAGCAAAATACGAAGCAGCTTCTGCGAAAGTAGCACATGCTGTAGCAGAAAAAAAAGCGATTACACAGCAAATCAGTTTTACTACAATCTGTGCCCCTTTCAACGGAACTATTGACCGTATTCCTTTGAAAGAAGGAAGTTTAGTTGAAAATGGCTCATTATTGACCACTGTTTCTCAATTAGATGATGTTTATGCTTACTTCTCAATTCCGGAAAATACCTATTTCCAAATGATGGAAGACAAAACCTTAAACACACAGGGTGATATCAAACTTATATTGCCAAACGGAATGGTTTATGGGCAAAAAGGAGAACTAAGAACCGCTGACGGTGAAATCGACAGACAGACAGGTTCTATCCAATACAAAGCAAAATTTCATAATCCGCAGGGATTTATCAAACACGGAACTTCTGGAAAACTGATTATATCAGAACCCAAAACCAATGCAATTTTAATTCCGCAGAAAGCTGTTTTTTCTATTCAGGATAAACAATACGTTTTCCGCGTGAACAAAGATGGAGTAGTTAAAATGACAAATGTTACAATTGAAACCACTCTTGATGATGTTTACATCTTAAACGATGGACTAAAAAGTGATGACCTGATTGTACAGGAAGGTACACAATCATTAAGAGACGGCGATAAAATCAACATGAAACAAATGTAGTTTTATTGATCTGTAAAACAGTTATTTAATTATTTATCTAAAAAAAATAAAATGATAGAGCTATTTATCAGAAGGAAAATATTGTCATTAATCATCTCGGTTATGATAGTCCTTCTGGGATTGCTGGCGTTGTTTCAGCTTCCCATTACCCAATTCCCGGATATTGTACCACCGTCTGTAACCGTTACAGCAAAATATACAGGAGCAAATGCGGAGGTTTCTGCCAATGCTGTCGCCCTTCCGCTAGAAAGAGCCATAAATGGAGTTCCGGGGATGACTTATATGTCAACCGTAACTTCCAATGATGGTTTAACTTTAATTCAGGTTTTCTTTGAAGTAGGAACCGATCCCGATTTGGCTGCCGTAAACGTGCAGAACAGGGTTACAACAATTCTGGATGAACTTCCGGAAGAGGTAATTCGTGCCGGAGTTACGACCGAAAAAGAGGTAAACAGTATGTTGATGTACCTGAACATTACGAGTACCGACAAAACTCAGGATGAGCAGTTTATCTTCAATTTTACAGATATTAATATTCTTCAGGAATTAAAGCGTATTGATGGTGTCGGTCGAGCCGAAATCATGGGTCAGAAAGAATATTCGATGCGTGTCTGGTTAGATCCGGAAAAAATGCTTTCGTATAATATTTCGGCAAATGAGGTGATTAATTCGCTTCAAAAACAAAACATTTCTGCCGCTCCGGGTAAAGTTGGTGAAGGTTCAGGACAAATGAATAATCAATTACAATACGTAATTAAGTATGGCGGAAAATTCTTTGAACCAAATCAGTACGAAGAAATTCCGTTAAGGGCCAATTCAGACGGAACTATTTTAAGATTAAAAGACATTTCGAAAATCGAATTTGGTGCAATGAGCTACGGAATGGTTTCTAAAACCGACGGAAAACCTTCTGCATCAATCATGCTAAAACAGCGTCCGGGTTCCAATGCCTCTGAAGTAATTGCGAGTGTAAAAGAAAAAATGGCAGAATTAAAAGGATCTTCTTTTCCTCCGGGAATGGAATTTAATATTGCTTATGACGTTTCACGTTTCCTTGATGCCTCTATTGACGAAGTATTAAGAACTTTGATTGAAGCATTTATTTTAGTGGCTTTTGTGGTTTTCCTTTTTCTTCAGGACTGGAGATCAACTTTAATTCCGGTATTAGCTGTTCCTGTTGCACTTATTGGTGCATTTACTTTTATGTCGATGATGGGATTCTCTATCAATTTATTGACACTTTTCGCTTTAGTTCTTTCCATCGGAATCGTGGTTGATAACGCCATTGTCGTAGTCGAAGCTGTTCACGTAAAAATTTCAGAAGAACATATGGCACCTATGGAAGCAACCATTAGTGCGATGAAAGAAATTACAGGTGCCGTAATTGCGATTACCATTGTAATGGCTGCCGTATTTATTCCAGTTGCTTTCCTGAGTGGTCCCGTTGGCGTTTTCTATAGGCAGTTCTCGTTAACAATGGCCATTAGTATTGTGATTTCCGGAATTAACGCGCTTACGCTTACTCCTGCCCTTTGCGCCATTATGCTGAAACCACACGATCCAAATAAACAGAAAAAATCACTTTTAGATCGTTTCTTTTACAGATTCAATAATTGGTTTGATTCTATTACGTTAAAATATATAAAAGTATTAGTAAAATTTGCTGATCGTAATACGGTTACAGTTGGCTTATTAGTACTGTTTTGTGTATTAACATGGGGAACAACCAAATTCTTAGCGTCAGGATTTATTCCGACAGAAGATCAGGGAATGGTTTACGTAAGTGTTACAACACCACAAGGAGCAACTGTGGAACGTACTGAAAAAGCGCTCGACGAAGTAACCAGAATCGCTAAACAAATTAAAGGTGTTGATAACGTGACTACTCTTGCAGGATACAGTATTGTAACTGAAATTGCCGGAGCTTCGTACGGAATGGGAATGATCAACCTGAAAGACTGGAGCGAACGTGATATTTCGGTTACCGATTTTATGGCAGAATTGACAGAAAAAACAAAAAACATTACCGACGCACAAATCGAGATTTTTGCACCACCAACTGTTCCTGGTTTTGGTAACACGAGTGGTTTTGAGCTTCGTTTGCTGGATAAATCTGGTGGAAGTATTACAAACACAGACAAAGTCACCAAAGAATTTATCAAAGAATTGAATGCTTCGCCAGAAATTCAGAACTCCTTTTCAAGTTTTGACGCCACTTTCCCGCAATACTTAATTCATATTGATTACGATTTAGCAGCCAAAAAAGGAATTTCGGTTGACAATGCCATGAGCACTTTACAGACGATGTTAGGATCTTTTTATGCCACTAATTTTATCCGTTTCTCTCAAATGTACAAAGTAATGGTTCAGGCAAGTCCGCAATTCCGCCAAAATCCGGAAAGCATTTTGGATATGTATTTGAAGAATGACGCAGGCGAAATGGTTCCGTTTTCTACTTTCATCAAATTAGAACGCGTTTACGGACCAGAAGTTTTAACGCGTTACAACATGTACATGTCGGCAATGATTAACGGAGAACCTGCTGAAGGTTATAGTTCTGGAGATGCCATTGCTGCCGTTGAAAGAATCGCTGCAGAAAAACTGCCAAGCCGTTTTGAATTAGAATGGTCTGGTATGACACGTGAAGAGATTCTTTCGGGTAACCAAACGATATACATTTTTGCGCTTTGTATTCTTTTCGTTTACTTATTATTGGCGGCACAATACGAAAGTTTATTGCTTCCGTTTCCTGTATTATTGAGTCTTCCTGTTGGAGTTTTCGGTTCATACATTGCGCTTTTAATGGTCGGATTGGACAATAACATTTATGCCCAGGTAGCACTCGTCATGCTGATTGGTTTGCTTGCCAAGAACGCCATTCTGATTGTTGAATTCGCTATGGCACAGAACAAACTCGGACGAGACATTGTTGAAGCAGCAATTGAAGGCGCCAGACTTCGTTTCCGTCCTATTTTGATGACTTCTTTCGCTTTTATTTCAGGATTGATTCCGCTGTGTATCGCTTCTGGTGCCGGTGCAATTGGTAACCGTTCCATTGGTACAGCAGCTGCGGGCGGAATGTTAATCGGAACTGTATTTGGTCTTTTAATTATTCCAGGACTTTATATACTGTTTGCAAAATTGGAAAAAAGAATAAGTAAATCTTAATGTTTTTTTTAAACACATAGCCCCGATAGCTATCGGGGATAGAATTTAGGAAACTTAAAAGGCGTTTCACTTTTCTAAAATTCACATGGCTATGTGTTAGAAAATAGTTTCTTTCCATTTCCATTTCGAAAAAGAAAAATCTATGTTTCTATTTGTTAAAATAAAAATTTAGACAAAAGATTGAACAAATAAATTAAACAATGAAAGAGATATTAAATCAATATAAAAATGCTGATGTGCAGTTTCTAAGGACAACTAAAAGTGCTGTTGTAATAACAGGTATTTTACTTTTGACAGCTTGTGCTGCACCAAAAGTGAGCACTAAATTAGACGCAGCAAAACTTCCTGAAAATTTTGATGCACAGCGAAAAGAAGTGGCTAAGGCTGATTTTATTCCGTTAAAAACAGAAACATTTTTTAAAGATCCAAAACTAGAGCAATTACTAAAAAAAGCTATTGCAAAAAATCCTGATTATTTAATTATGCAGGAACGAATTTTAATTGCCAATTCGCATTTAAAAGTGGCAAAACTTGCACTTCTACCCTCTTTAGATCTTGTAGCAGATGTTTCCGGAACGCATTTCGGAAAATTTACCATGGAAGGTGTTGGAAACTTTGATACCAATTTTTCTCAGAATATTACCGAAAAACAAAAAATAAATGAAAAGCTTTCACCAAACTATTTTTTAGGAGGAAGAGTTTCCTGGGAAGCTGATATTTGGGGAAAACTGAGTAATCGAAAAAAAGCAGCACAGCAAAGATATTTTGCTTCTCAGCAAGGGGTTCGTTTGCTGCAAACACGTCTTTTAGGTGATATAGCCGACTTATATTTTAAGCTGATTGCTTTAGACAAACAAGCGGTGATTTACGATAAAAACTTAAAAACGCAGGAAAGAGCGCTTGATATTGTTTCCGCACAAAGATCGGTTGGTAAAGCAACAGAACTTGCTGTACAACAGTTTAATGCACAAAACAATAACATTCACGCCGAAGCTTCTGAATTGAAATTGAGCATAGATCAGACTGAAAAAGCATTATTGACTCTTTTGGGTGAATATGGTGGAAAAATAGAAAGAAGCAGCGATTTCTTATCTGGGCATTTAGACGTTTTAAATCAAAAAATAAGCGTGGATTCTATCATTCACAAAAGACCTGATGTTTCAGAGGCTTACTTCGAATTATTAGCCAGTAATGCAGATGCAAAATCGGCTCGTGCGGCTTTTTTTCCAACTGTAAATCTGGGAGGCTATGCAGGTTTTAATTCATTTTCTTTTAATACGCTTTTTGATGCTGGCTCTTTCGCATGGCAATTGTTAGGCGGTTTGACAGCTCCAGTTTTCAATAAAGGTCAGATTAAACAGGATTTTTTTGTTTCAAACAGAAGGCAGGAAATTTCGTTTCTTGAATATCAAAAAACAGTTACAACAGCTTTTAACGAGTTAAGCGCTTTATTACACCGAAACGAAGCCTATCAAGATGTTTTGAAATACAAATTGAAAGAAATAGATCACTTAGAAATTGCAGTAAATGTTTCAAACGATTTGTATCTGAGTGGTTATGCCAATTATCTGGAAATCATTAATGCTCAGCAAAACAAACTGCAGGCAGAACTTGATTTTGTGAACATTCAATTAAAAAATGCCGAATCTCAGGTTTTATTGTATAAAGCCTTGGGAGGTGGAATTAATTGATTATTAGTTTATTAATGAAGACTTTTTATCAAAATATTTAAAAAGGTTTCTTTTAAAGCCGACTCACTTTAATATACTGCCCCCAAAAAGGTAAAGACTATTTGGGGCAGTTTAAAATTTCAGGATAATTTATAAATTAACAGCAAGTTAGAAAAAGCTATTTGAGTTGTTGATTCATTTAATCCAATTTACTATTCAAATTATTTTGACCAAGCAACTCCATGATCTTATCATAAATGGCCGTATTTTGATACACTCCTTTAAAATTATCAGCGCCGGGGCCATACGCAAAAACAGGAACAGGTATTGCCGTGTGATCATTAGTACTGAAATTTCCATGAACATATCCTTTTTCAATATTTCCATCAATTAAAGATAAACCGCCTGTTTCGTGATCAGCTGTGACAATCAGCAATGTTTCCGGATTTTTATCGACATATTCCATTGCTTTTCCAACTAACTGATCAAAATCAAGCATTTCACGAACAACATATTCTACATTATTCTGATGTCCTCCGTAATCAATCTGGGCACCTTCCGCCATAATAAAAAACGGATTCTTTGTTTTTGCAAAAGTGTTAGTGGCTTTGATGAACGATTTTACTAAAAAATGTCCTCTCCCATCTTTAACAGAAACTACTGCCGAATCATCCAAAACTACTATTTTATTGTTTTTAATAGTATCCAGACTGCCGAATTTATCCGAAAAAGAATAGCCTTTTTCAATCAGCATTTTAGATAAATCTTTGCAGTCTTTTCGGTTTTTAAATTCTTTCAGTCCGCCACCAATTAAGATATCACAGCTGTTGCTTAAAAAATCATAGGCTATTGGTTCGTTGTAACTTCTTTCTGGCTGATGGGCGTAAAAAGCGGCCGGTGTTGCATCTGTACTATTTCCTGCAGAAATAATAGCCGTTTTAAAATTTTTCTTTGCTAACTGCTGCGTAATTGCCTCTAAAGGCTTTTCGTTTTCATCGACACTAATAAACCGGTTGTTTGTTTTACTTCCGGTTGCCATTGCAGTTGCTCCTGCAGCTGAATCTGTAATATAACTGTCTGATGATTTAGTAATAGAAAGTCCCTGCGTTGGAATGTTAAAAAGACTTAACTGGCCTTTATTGGCTGTATAACCTGCATAAATCTGAGCAAGCCCCATTCCGTCACCAATAAGGAGAATTACATTTTTTGGTTTTATCTTAGCGAAAGACTTCTGGTTTTTGGGAATATAAGCGTTATGAAATACTGTATTCTGATAAAAGTTTGCTTTAATTTTAGTTATGAATTCGGCTAATTTGGCAACATTATCAGTACCAATAAAATCCACTTTTAAATTCATCAGGGTCATCCAGGTATTGACATTATCCTGTGTGCCCCAAAATCTGATTTTTTTATTCAGATCATGTACTTTTTTAATTGCCGATTGCATTTTGTGCAGATCTGCCTGTTTCAGAACACCTTTGCCATTCCATAAAGTAATCTCTTTTAAGTCGGTACTGATCATTTCAATGCGGGACAACTCTTCAGTATTGTAATTTTCATTCAGTCTTCCGTCAAAATAAATAAATTGAGGATAATTTGTCCACTGTGACTGTAAGGGTCTGTTTCCTGAAATAACAATTTTAACATTCTTATTAGAGATGATAGCCGGAAATGTATTTAACTGCTGCACTATTGCTTTTAAAGTTGCATCGGCATCAGATTTAATATCTATCATCAAAATCAAAGATTTATTTTCAGGATAGATTTTGCCTTCTAAGTCTTTAATTTTAGAAAAAAACGGTTCGAGATATAAACTTTTTAAGGTGTTTTGCAACTTAATTTCTTTTGAAGTGTGAGCAACAAAAAGTTCATTATTTACTAAAAAAACATCTGCTTCAATAACACCGGCTTCATTGGAATAGGCTCCATAAAAAGGCAATGATCCGGCATAATCATTATGAGAATGAATATTTGTAGAATTGTATTCCTGTGCTTGTGCAAACAGGAAGATTTGAAGGCAAAAAAGGGTTATTGTTTTTCTCATTAAAATTGAAATTATTCATGGCATGGCCGTAGGTGACCATACATAGAATTTTTATTATTTACTATTTGCAGTTCAATGTATGGTTGTAACTATTTATATTCTACAGCTGCAAACTCTGGGGGAAGTCTGCAGTGTAGAAATAAAAAATAAAAAAACAACACTAAACTAACGATTACCAGTCTGCACAGTAATTTGACTTCACTGGTTTTTAAAATATTTTATAAAACTGTTTTGAATAGATTGGGGAAAAATTTACTCAGCAATAAAATGATTTATTTATTTTCACAGATACTTCACTTTTTTATTTCGGTATTATAGATGACCTCACCATTTTCATTGACAGCCTGTACATACAACGTGTCGGCTAAGACGGAAAAGACCATAAATCCATATTCGGAAGCAGCAAGTTTGCTAAAAGGCAAACGATCGATTGGAGTAACTTCTGAAGCCGATCCTGAAACGAAATAATGTGTCTTTCCTTCTGGAAGCATATGCTGTAAATCATGATCATGCCCTGCGATGTAGGCATCTACCTGATATTTATCAAAAAGTGATTTCAGTGATTTTCGTACAGCTTTGGTATCGTAGCTTTCCCTCCTTTTCAGGGTTGCCGTAAATAAGGGATGATGCCCGACAACTAATTTCCATTTCACACTTTTAGGAGCATCAGTCAGGGTTTTGATTAGCCATTTTTTTTGTGCAGTCGAATCTTTTGAAGTGAGATTTTTTGAATATTGTTCATTCTTGTAAAATTCAGGAATTAAGGCATTGGTATCTATAAACGCAATTAATACCTGCTGGTCAGCATCTCCGTTTATATTAAAGGTCTTGCTGTAATAACGGGCAGGCATGTTCCACCGGCGGCTTATTTTTGAATAGGCAACCTGTGCATCTGCATTTCCGGCATAATCGTGATTTCCTAATACCGGATACCAGTTCCAGTGTAATGAAAAGTCGGTATAAATATCTTCAAAAGAAGATTTCCACTGCGGATCATGTTCACTGGCTACTCCTACCGGATAAAAATTATCACCTGTGGAAATTATAAAATCACGGTTTATGGCTGTTGCCGTTTTGCCCATTTGTTTTGCTACCGGAATCTGATGGTCTTCGCCAAATCTTCCCCAGTCTCCCATCACAATAAAGTTTAGCGCATTAGGATATTTTTTTACACTGTTATCTGTTGTTTGGGCAACAGATAAATGTAAGGAAAGCGTACAGATAAAAAGTAGTACTCTGTTTTTTTGTAATGCTTGCATTTTCATTATTTAATAATTTGAAATTGAAGGCTGCTTAAAATTGCAACCTCCAAATATCATTAACCGAATTAGTATCCGTCATTTTGTATTAAATATCCAGGAACATTTGATGCACCGTCAATTGCTGTCTGAGGAATTGGAAACAATCTGTGTCTTACATCAGTATCTGTTTTTTCAGTCCATTTGTCTTCGTAGTGACCAAAACGAATCTGAGTCGTTCTTCTTAAACCCTCCCAGTAAAACTCAAAACCGTATTCTCTGTATAAAATATCCAGGTTGATTGCCGGAAGCGCTGCCGGAATTGGAGCACGGGCAGTTCTTGAAGTTCTTACTTTATTCATATCAGTCAAAGCACCTGCATTATCTCCTTTTCTTAATTTAGCTTCAGCACGCATCATAAAAATTTCTGCATATCTAAGCAATACCATATCTACGCTACTGAAATAATTCCCATCAGGTGAAGTATGGCTGAATTGATATTTTGACACTCTGTATCCAGCAGCATGCCTACTGCCTTCTGCTGTAAAATCTACTTTTTCTGTAAGGTTGACATAACCCACATTTAAATCTGGTCCGTTTCCTTTAATTTGTTTAACCGGATAAATTCTGTATCCTCCATCACATTTAAAGAAAGCCCCATTAGCGTCTTTTCTTGCCGCCCACGGAATACCTCTCATAATTCCTCTGTCAATTTCAAAGTCTTCTGCTTTTACACAATAGTAATGATTTTGATCGTTTGCCGGTGAAAGTCCGGTTAGGTCTTTCAAATGTTCAGGTACCTTAGCATTGTTTTTATAAAATCTTGAATCAGCATCGGCAGGATCTACAGAACCATAAGCACTTACCCATGTTTGGTAAAAATCTGATGTGATAGCCGGACCATCTGTTCCGTCTGCATTGATGGATTCCGGTCTTGGAAACATAGATCCAGGTATTGACCAATAAGCCCAACGATTGTTTTCATCTCTCAAAACACCACGCTGATCCAAGGCAAAAATTAATTCTTTATTGGAGTTATTATTGTCATCGAATAAATCAAAATATTCAGGAGACAGGGTGAATTTGCCTGAGTTTATGATGTTGTCTGTGTATTTAATGACCTTATCCATATCTGCTGTTGCAAACTGAGGCGTTCCATAAGGATCACGATAAACGGCAGCATTTAGGTATAATCTTGAAAGAAGTCCCCAGACTGCAGCCTGAGTCATTCTTCCCGGTCCTTTATCATTATTAATAACATCTGCAACAGACAGTAACTCACTTTCGATATAAGCAACAGCATCCTGTCCACGGAGTATTTCCGAAATACTGGCTGATGACTCCTTTTTAAACACAAGTCCCCAGCTGTCTAATGTCATCATATTTAAATAAGCCCTAAGTGCTTTCATTTCATAAAGTGCTCCCTCTGCTTCTTTATTTCCCGCTGCCGCAAGAGGTGTTAAAACTTCAATAGCAGTTAATGTTCTGGAAATATTTATAGTAAGCTCACTCCATGTACTTTTAACCAAATCATTGGTAGGAGTAGTTGTATGTGCATGTACAGTTAAATATTTACCTCCGTCGTACCAGTCTGTTCCTCCTCTATAAGGTAAAATTCCTTCGTCACTGGCAATCAATTGTAAACCAAAATTATTAGTATGGATCCAGGTGGCTTTTAATTGACCATAAGCCGGAGCAATTGCACCGCTAATTGCTTCTGCCTGTCCAGTTCCTGTTAAATTTTCATCCAATACTTTTTCTTCTAAGTCAGTACAGCTCCAGTTAAGCAATGTACTGAATACAAGAGCTGCTATTATTATTTTATTTTTCATGTTATGTTATTTTTGATTAAAATGCTGCATTTAGACCAAATGAAATGGTTCTGCTTCTAGGATAGCTGAAGTAATCAATTCCAAAAGACTGAATTTCGTTCACTGAAGTCCCAGTGTTTATTTCAGGGTCATATCCACTGTACTTTGTAATCACAAATAAGTTTTGTCCTGTTACTGAAAGACGTATGTTATCCATTACATTATCCAGTCCAATCATTTTTGGATTTAAATTATATCCAAGGGTTGCATTATTTAATCTTAAAAAACTTCCATCTTCCAAATATCTGGTAGAAACAGTATTCGAATTAATTGTAGCTTCATCAGAAAATTCCGATGCCCTGTCTGTAGTGTTAAAAGAATTTGCAAGCTGACCTCTATTGAACGAAGTCATTGCAACGTGGTTGTAAATTTTATTTCCACCAGCACCATTAAAATTTAAACCTAAATCAAAATTTTTATATTTAAAGTTTAGATAAAAAGCATAAATATAATCTGGTAATGCACTTCCTGCCACGATACGATCATCATCCTTAATCTCTCCGTCTGGATTTGTATCTTGATATTGGCTACGACCATCAGCACCGATTCCTATGAATTTTTGCATATAAAAAGAACCAATAGAATATCCATTAAGCGCTCCGTTTATTGTTGCTCCGGATTGACCACCTCCCTGTGCTCCTCCTGTTGTTAATATTTTATAAGGGGAATTTTCTACTTTGTTATCGGTAAATGATATATTTCCACCAATACTATAGGAGAAATCTTTAGTTTTGTCACTACTATAATCCAAAGCTAATTCAATACCACTATTTTTGATCTCCATATTAGGAATGTTAGTCCAATACGTTTTTGCAGGCTGAATAGGATCTACAGGTGTCACTTCTAATAAAATACTTTCCGAAATCTTGTTAAAATAGTCAATAGTACCTGATAATCTGTTATTGAACAAACTAAAATCCAGACCTACATTGGTTTGTGTTGAAACCTCCCACTGAATATTCGGATTAGCCAGACGGGTAAAAACTGAACCATAAGGATATCCACCTAAATCTGTTGCAGAAGGATCTAAAGGATAGGTATTGTTTCCAGAGTTACTTTCTGTATAACTTGCTTTGGTTATTTTAGAAGGAATTTCCTGGACTCCAGTCTGACCCCAGCTTGATCTTAGTTTTAGGTTATTAACAACTTCAGATCCTTTTAAAAAATCTTCATTTGTAATGTTCCATCCTAATGCAACAGAAGGGAAGTAACCGTATCTGTTGTTTTTACCAAATTTAGAAGATCCGTCAGCACGCATCGTGGCTGTAAGCATATATTTATTTTCATAGCCATAATTTACTCTTCCGAAGAAAGACTGAAGCTCATTTTCTACTGCAGATGAATTATGACCTGTAGATTTGACAATTGTCTCTAGCTGATTTTTTGGTTCTATTCCATTATCGGCAAATCCTTCAAAATTATAGTTCTTTTGATTTACCTGTACTTTCTGGTAGGACTGCCCGGCTAAAATGGTAAAACTGTGAGCCTTTACGTTGAAATTATAGGTTAAAGTATTTTCATATAAAATATTATTGTTAGTGGTATTGATATTGTTCAAAGTACCATTTTCTTTATCAGCATACAGTGCGTATGGTATTTGTTGAATGTCTCTTTCAGACATGGAATAATCAACTCCAAGATTGAATTTATAAGTTAATCCTTTTATGAATTCGTAAGAGGGAGCAATATTCGCTAAAATACGATTGTTGTTCGTCTCATCAGAGTAAATTCTCTGACTGATTAAAGGATTCAAAACATTGTTACTTAAATTAACATTAGGTTCTCCATCAATAGTAATCGCATCTGTAGGATTCATTGTCAGCATATTGCCTACTATGGTTCTGGTATCCGGTCTTGAATTTTCAAGTTTAGTGGCAGTCATATTAAAAGCAATATTAAGCTTATCATTAAAAGCCTTTTGATTTAAGTTCAAACGTCCTGAATAACGTTTCAAATCACTGTTTTCAAATATTCCCTCTTGATTATCTATACCAACAGATGCTGAATAGGTTGACTTGTCGGTTCCTCCACTCATCGATAAATTTAGGTTTTGAGACACTCCTGTTCTGGTTAATTGATCCTGCCAGTCTGTATTTGCTCCACCGTCTTTTAGTGTTCCGTTTACTGCAGCAACCTGTTTTCTAAACTCATCAGCACTAAATACATCTACTTTATTAGCCAACGTTGAAAATCCTGTGGTCATCGAAAGGTTAATTTTAGCATTACCTTTCGCACCTTTTTTAGTTGTAATTACAATTACACCATTTGCAGCTCTTGAACCGTAAATAGCCGCCGCAGATGCGTCTTTAAGAACATCAATACTTTCGATATCCTGAGAATTGATGAAATTCAACGGATTTGAAGCCACACCATTATTCGTATTATCTAAGGCAAATCCATCCACGACATAAAGCGGCGTTGTTCCTGAGCGTAAACTTCCAACTCCGCGAATAATAATATCCTGGTTAGCGCCCGGCTCGCCACTAGCTGCAGTAACGTTTACACCGGCAACTTTACCCTGAAGCAATTGTCCTGTATTGGCTATTACCCCTTTATTGAAGTTTTCACTTTTTAGAGAAGAAATTGCCCCTGTAACATCAGATCTTTTCTGAGAGCCATATCCTACCACTACTACTTCGTTTAAAGCACTAACTTCTTCTGTCATGGATACAGTTAGTTTTTGAGTGCCTGAATAGGCAACTTCTTTGGTTTTAAACCCAACATAAGAAAAAACTAAAATACCTTCATTTTGCTGTACTTTAATTTTAAAGTTTCCGTCAAAATCTGTTGTAACGGCTCCTTTTGGTTCTCCTTTAATATACACAGAGACTCCCGGAACAGGGTTCTTTTCAAGATCAGAAACGACAATTCCTGATACTGATTCCTGCGAATAGGTATGCGACATGCATCCTAAGGCAAGAATTAATAATGCATAAATTTTTTTCATTTAATTAAGTTATTTTATGTTTTGCCAAAAGTATCGGAACGATCTTGCTAACAGGAGGATTTTTGTTTTCTAAAAGCGGACTTTTGGTTCAAATTAGTGCAGAATTAACAGCAAAAAAGGGTATTATTGTTTCTTAACACTGGGCTAACTTTTTACAAATCCAGCCCTAACAATACTACTAAGCAGAATATTCTTTATACTCCTTCGGACTTTTACCAAAATATTTTTTGAAAGAGCGTCCAAAGTATTTTGGATCGTTATAACCGCACTCAAAACTCACTTCGGAGATATTCAATTTCTTTGTTTTTAGTAAAAATTCGGCTTTTTGTAATCGAAGTGACATTAGCATATCAGAAGGCGACTGATTCAGGGTTTCTTTAAACAGGCGATAGCATTTAACTCTCGAAATTCCCAATTGATCTACAAGCATTTCTACATTAAATGAAGGGTTCTGTAATTCTGCTTTAATAATATCTAACGCTCTTTTTAAAAGTTTTTCATTTGAAGTAACATGGTCACTGTCTTCTGTCAGGATTTCAAATATTTTTTCCTGCATTTTGTATTCTCTGAAAGGTTCTTTATTTTGATTAATGAGACTGTCAATCTTCTTTCTAATAAAGGACGAACCCGCAGGTAATTTTATATGGGTTTCTATGCCCATTTCCAGTAACTGCTCATCCATTTCATAATTGATATGCTCTGAGATATAAATAATGGGAATTTTTATATTCGGTTTTTGTTTTAAAAAACTAATAAGTTCTTTCGTAAATGCAGCCTGATAGAAAACCAGAGCTGAAATATCTATTTGTTTTAGTACCGCATTCAAATTAGAAACAGAATTTTCAAAAATCAGGTTGTAGTTTTCGTTTTCCAATACCTGATTGGCTGCGGGATTATTATACGAATCCCCAAAAACCAAAAGATACTTTTTATCAGAAGAAAAATCCTGATAATTAAAATTTTTCCATGAAATTGTTTCTTTTATACTCATTCCTGAATCAATAACTTCTACCGGAATGTGCAATGCTATTTGAAATTGTTCTTCTGAAGAAGGAATAAGTTCGCCTTTCAGGTCCTGCAATAAAACCTGTAAAGCGTTAAAATACGGACTGTAACTCAAAATGTTGTTCCAATTGTTTTTCAGTATAATACTATCTGAAGCAACCTTAATTTTCAATAAATTATCACTCAAAGCAATAACAACACGCAAGGCGCTGTTCTGATCCGAATATTTACAGAAATCATTAAAAAAATACTGTAATGACAATTTTAACCTTAGTACATCTGTTTCAGCGAAGAAAGTAGTATTTTCTATTTCGCAATTAAAATTTACCTGATTTTCCTGCAGATCCTTTTTTAGTTTTTCAACATTGTTTTTTAAGACAGGAAAAAGATCAATGACTGTTTTTTTTATTGGGCCAAGATCTTTAATATGTTCAAGGTAATTCCATTCAGATATCAGGTTCACCAGTTTTCCTGATTGAAAAAGTAAATCCTTTTGGAGTCCATTATCCTGCTTAAAAGAACTGGAAATTTCAATTATTTTTGTTATTGGTTCCTGAAATTCGGCCAGCATATAAGTCTTGAACTTTTCAATTTCAAAATTCTGGTTTTTAAAATTGCTGTGAAGAATCAGGAGTTTTTCTTTTTGCTCTATTATCTCTCTGTTTTTCTGATCAAGTTCAGCATTAATTTCTTGAAGGTTTTTTTTCTGCTTTTCAATCACATGTGTACGTACTTTTACAAGTTCCTCAAGGTATTTTTGCTGGCTAAGGATCATTTTATTTTTTAAATAAACGATGACCATACAGATTAGCACTATAAATCCTGAGAACAGGATATAAAATAATACAGACTGGGAAAATGCTTCGGCAGCAATCCAGGATCCGCCCTCTTTATCACTTTCGATAATAAGTATTGAATTATTAGATAAGCCCTGATTTGTGGTAGAATTTTGAAATTTTATGTGTTGTCCAAATGAATATGCTGTGAAAATGTAAAATAAAAATTGTGTCCGGATCATTAATTTGTTTTTTAACTCGCAAGGATACAACCGTAACTTTATTTAAACATAAACGGGATGTTAAGTTAAAGCAGATAGACTTTATGTTTTTTTGAAAAAAGACAACTATCTATATAAAAAAATGATAAAACCTGTAAGTCATTGAGATTTACAGGTTTTATCATTTCAGACATTCTGTTGAGCAGACAGATTATTCTTCGCCTTTTATATCTTCATCCTCTGAAGCATCAAAATTAATGGTATTGTAAGCAGCCTCTGTCAGAATTGTATCTGCATCTTTTTCTTCTTCTAATGTCTGTTGTAATAAAGCTGCGGCTTCTTCTTCATTTAATGTCAAAGCAAATGCGGCAAGAGTGCCGTAAGAAGCAATTTCATAATGTTCGATTTTTTGCGAAGCACTGATGATTCCTGCATCGCGAACCGCTCCTTCTTGTGTTTCCTCCATTATACTTTCACCCTCTTTTATCAGACCTTCCATCGCATCACATTTTTTTGCGGAGGCTTTTTCTCCTAAAATTTCAAAAACCTGCTCCAGTCTTTCAACTTGTCCTTCAGTAACAGTTAAGTGTTCATTTATAGCTGTAATAAGATTTTCTGAAGTAGCATTTTTAGCCATTTTTGGAAGTGCTTTTGTTAAAGCTTTCTCAGCCCAGTAAATATCTTTTAATGAATCTATAAATAATTCTCTTAATCCTTCTGCAGCATCAGATTTAGCTTTTATCGTTCTGCCTTTCGACTCGGTTTGTTTTGCAGGTGTTTTTTTTGTACTTGGTTTTTTTGTTTCTGTAGTTTTCATAATATTATTTTTTTGAGATTAATATTTCCAAATTTAGAATTCAAACTCTCTTTCTTTTTACAGAATTTTACTCTTTGATTACAAAATGTGCATTTGTAATTAATTGTTAATCAGTTAGATGTTTTTATTTAAACAATGAAAGCTTATTTATGGCTGATCGATATAACGATTTAGAACAAACTATGAACAATTCAGAACATTTGTAGCATGGAGATTAGTGAAACTCCTATATTTGAATGGTAGAACAATAATTCATTTTTCTAAATTTGTTAATCGGTGAGATTTTATTACAGCATTTTTCTGATTTGTTTATGCTTTTTTTGTTTTGGTCAAAATTCTTTTCAGTCACTGAAACAGGATCTTGAGCAGAAAATAGTGTATTCTGATTTCAAAAATGCATTAGCCATCATAAACAACAATAGAGAATATTTTAGTGATTTGGAAAAAAATGAGCTCGATGTCATAAAAACAAAAATCCTGACAGAATTTGGCCTTTATGATGAAGCCTTTAAACTTTCTCAAAATCTTTTAGCTGATTCTGAAATTACAGAAGAGCAAAAACTAAAAATTCATGTCGAAAGGGCGCTTATTTACGAAATTAATGATGCTGGCAAATCCTGTTTGTCAGAATTAAAAAAAGCGGAAGAAATACTTTTAAAACACCCTGAATTTAAAGTTAAAAACTACACTAATTTCCTTATCCGAAAATCTTCTTATTACAGGGTCAATGGTTTTTCAAAAAAAGCATATGGACTTGCACTTCAGGCAAAAAAATATGCTGAATCTATCCACGATAAAGTAAACATGCCTGTTGTGGAACTCATCTTGGGACTTGGTAACCGAAAAAAAAATCCTGAAGCAGAATTAATGCATTACAATCGTGCGCTTTATTTGTACAAGCAATTAAATCATTATGAGGCGATTATTTCAATGTATAGCAATTTGAGTCGTTTTTATTTTGTGCGACATGATTACAAAAAAGCTACTATATATATAGATTCTGCTATTGTAATCTCATCAAAATCAAATGTTTTAGATTATAAAGCCAATGTTTTTAAAACCAAGAGCGAAATTCTGGAAAAGCAAAACAATGCTGATTCAGCTTTATATTATTATAAAATTGCTTCAGAATTGTACAAAAAATATAATAACGAACAACGTGATATTAAAATCAAAGAACTTGAAACAGCATATAATTTTGCTAAAGAGAAGTCTGAAAAGCAATTGCTTCAAAAAGATATCAAAAGTACAAGAATACTAAATACAACACTTTTTATTTCGATTCTTGTTTTAGCTTTTTTTACCTGGAAGATTAAGAAAAATGAAAGAAAAATCGAAATCCAGAAACAAAAAATATCTGAAAACAATGTTGCTTTAAAAGCTAATGTAGAAGAGAAACAATTTCTTGTTCAGGAATTGAATCACCGCGTAAAAAATAACCTTGCAGTGATTTTAAGTCTGATTGATTTCCAGAAAGATCAGTCAAAAAATAAAAATTACAAAACAATATTTGACGATCTGCACCAGCGTATTAAAACAATAACTATTGCTCACGAATTTTATTCGTATAGTGTGAATCATAAAGATAATGATCTGATTGAAGCATCAGATTACATCAATAAAATTATTGAATCACATCAAAATAGTGCATTAAGACCTTTCATTTATAGTAATGATATCCAACCGGTTTATTTTAATGTTGATAAAATTCTCTCTCTTGGATTGCTCTTGAATGAATTAGTTACAAATTCTATAAAACATGCTCAATCAGGACATGAACAGCTTGTTATACATCTTGAGCTTGTAAAAACAAACAATGAAATTGAATTAAACTATTCAGATAATGGAGCAGTTTTCTGCTTTGAGAACAACCACAGCTCTTTAGGGCTTTTAATTATTGAAGGGATGGTGAAACAGTTAAAAGGAAATTATACAAGAGAAAATGCAAATTATAAAATAGTATTTCCCTATGTCAGAGTATAAATGCAGAATATTAATTGTAGAAGACGAAGTTTTAATAGCATTCTCATTAAAGAAAATGCTGGATAAAGATTTCATTTCCGAAATTGTCCATGACTTTGAAGAAGCTAAAATGCTCTTGTCACATAAACCGTTTGATCTGGTTCTCATAGATATTTCCCTTTCAGGAGACAAAACGGGCCTTGATTTAGCAAATTTTATTAATAATAATATTTCTATTCCTTTTATTTTTACTACCGCACTGACTGATCCCGGTACTCTTGAAAAAATAACGAATCTCAAGCCATCAGCCTATCTTTCTAAACCAGTTGACAGTGTTAACCTGATTACTGCGATAAAGCTTGCTTTAACAAATGACGATATAATTTTTAAAATTGAACTTGGGAAACAGATCTATTATTTTCAGTCTAAAGATTTTCTCTTTGCTGAAGCAGATCATGTGTATGTTGAAATACATTTAAAGTCAGGTAAAAACCAGATTCTACGAACAACAATGACCTATCTGGAGGAAGTTTTTCCTTCTAAACATTTCAAAAGAATTAACCGCAGTGTGGGTGTAAATCCGTATCATATTTCAAAAATTGTAAATGATAAGCTGTTTATAGAAGACAAGATTTTTAAAATATCCAAAAAGTTTTAAGCGATGTTTTAGAACAAAGAAATGAGGTTTCAGAACATTTTTTAAAAGATTAGATCAGAAGTTATTAGTTTTAAACTTACAAATAAAACTAAACTAAGACTTATGAAAAATTCTACTTCCTTAACATTTGGTGATATTTCATTTAAAGCTTCACATAACTCTTATGAGCGTAGTGAAACAATTTCTGAACAATTAGAATTTGATCCTACAACACCTTATCAAAATGGCTGTATGGCCATTGAACTTGATATAATCAGGCAATCTAAAGATTATAAAAACGGAGAAATAACCAGCGGCTATTTTAAAGTGTCACATACCCCAGGCAACACTACTGCATCCCATCTTGACGAATGGTTAGGGTATATTTTTGGCTGGCATAATAACAATCCAACACATTTACCTGTAGTTGTTTATATTGATATTAAAAGTAGTGAAGGTGGTTATTTGGATTTTGGTGACAGAATAGATCAATATTTGAAGAAATATTTTGATGAATCAATAATTTATACACCTGGTAAATTATATTTATCTGTACAAAAAGAAAATAATGACACTTATAATGACTTATGTTCATTTGTGGTTCAGAAAGGCTGGCCTCGAATTGATCAGATGCTAGGGAAAATTATCTTTTGTCTAACAGGGAATCCAGATTGGAAAAAAGAATACGCTGATTCACCAGATTTGCTAACTTCAAGACTCTGCTTTAGTGATGATGGAGCCCAATACGAGACTCCTCCGACAAAAGGAAATAGAGTATTTTTCAATTTTGATACAAAAAAGAAAGATAAATGGAATGAGTTTATAAAAAATTATAGCACAAAAAATTTAATTACCCGTGTATATAAAGTGAATGATGCAGATCTTTGGGAAAAAGCACTGAATTGTACATTTAGCGCAATTGCTACAGATAAAATTAAAAACCATAAATGGGCATATGTAAGCAATGAAAGATATCCTTATCTTAAAAAAAGGGTAAATCTGTCTCCACTTCCACCTTCTAAACTTAAATCAATGAAAAATATTGCTAATAAGGAGTACAGAACTGATCATGCAACAAAAATGAGCAAAGATTATAAAAAAACAAATTGTGATTTTTATTTTGAAAGCCAATATGACGGGAATGATATTTTCGCTATAAAGAACAAAAAGAATAATAAATATTTTTCTGATCATATTACCATTATGAAAAGTGAAGTAAAAAGTATTAATGAAAAATGGAGACTAATCAAAGTTGAAGGAACTGTAAATCGGTATTATATTCAAAATTTAGGTAATTTAAAATACATGACTAAGAGAGCTTCTCAATTATCTAAAGAAAATGGCAGCAATGAAATTTATGAATTAGAAGAAAGATAAACATCTTAAAATTAATAATTAATAGATACATGATAAATCCTATTTGTATGAAAAAAAATACTTATTTACTAGTCGTATTTTTCACTTTTTGTTTTATTAAAATATACGCACAGCCAGACGTTAATACTATTAACAATCAAACAGTCTGTAATGGTTCTTCAGTAAGTGCAATTAATTTTAGTAGTCCTGTTAACCTGGGGGTGCTTTGCGGAGAGGCAAATGAAGGCAGTAATCTAACCCTATCTGCTCCATTTGGTGCTATATTTACTGATTTATATTTTGCCAGTTATGGAAATCCTACAGGTAGCTGTACTACTTTATTTCGGGGTTTCTGCCATTCAGCAAATAGTGAAAGCGTAGTAGAAGCGGCTGCCATAGGAAAAAATTCATTTAGTCTTGCTGCTTCGAATGACAATTTTGGAGACCCTTGTAATGGTGTAACAAAAAAACTAAAGGTACAATTGATTTATACCCCCCCTCCGGTTACCTACAACTGGACGAATGACAATACCTCTATTGGCCTTGCTGCATCTGGCACAGGTAACATCCCTTCGTTTAAAGGTATTAATAATAGCAATGTGCCAGTTACCTCCACGATAACAGTTACACCAACCTATGGAGGTGCCTCTGGTCAAGGTACTCCTAAAACATTTACTATTACTGTAAATCCTTCACCGAAGATTGTGAATCAACCTTTTTCAAGCCAAGTTTGCTCTAATGAAGCTATCTCATTTACTGCTAATGTAAGTAATGCGACAAATTATCAGTGGCAGGTATATATGGGTGGGTCATCTTACATTAATATATCGAACATTCCACCATACTCAGGAGCAAATACACCAACGCTGACTATTAGCGATACATCAACATTAAGTACTGATTACATATATAGATTAGTAGCTTCAGGAAATTGTGGTTCACAAGTAATAACCAATCTTGTGTCATTTGCTCAAAGAATTAGTTTTATTATGTCTTTTAGAAATGTTAGTTGTAATGGAAAATCTGACTCAGCCATAAATTTAACTCCAATGGGAGGAACTGCTCCATACACAACCATCTGGAATGACGGTATAACTACTGAAGATAGGATGAATATTAGTGCAGGTACATATGAAGTAAAAATAACCGATGCTAATGGCTGTACCAAATCTGGTTCCGTAACTATTACACAGCCAAATGCAGTTAGCTCTCCAACAGGAGTTTCTATACAAAGTTTTAACGCAGGGGATAATTTAGGGATATTAGCTGTGAATGGACAAAATATTAAATGGTATGCCACTGCTCAGGACGCAGCCAATTATACGAATCAATTACCTTCAAATTCTTTACTCATGAATAACACAACGTACTATGCAACCCAATCCATTGGTGGTTGTGAATCTCGTACTTCTTTAGCAATTAAGGCATATAATCCCCTCTTGTCTGTTGATGATAATATAAAATCTGATGTAGCACTAACCCTGTACCCAAATCCGGTAAAAGATTTTTTGTATTTTAATGCTGAAAATAAAATTAGTAAAATTGCTGTTTTTGAGATTAATGGAGGGAAAGTGCTTGAAAAAATATTAAATGGTGGTCACGAAGTAAATGTTCAGTCTTTGGTTGGAGGAGTTTACCTAATTAAGGTATTTAATGAAAATGAAGAGGAAATAAAAACACTTAAATTTTTTAAAGATTAAAGTAAACATACATAAATAGCAATAAATGCCCTGTTACAAATTGACAGGGCTTATTTTTGTTAATATGATTATCTGACAGAAGATAATTTTTAATGTTAATAACACCTGTAAATACTGTTTTTTTATTTTTTTTTAATTAAAAACAAACTAAGTTTCTGAAAATCAGTATTTTATTTATTAAATTTGATTTGCTCCACTACTGTATAAGCCAACCTGCTTATTTTAAAAAATAGTATCAATTTAATTCAACTGCAATGGCAACAGTACCTCCGGACAAAAAGAGTAATTACGAAAAATTATTTGCTTCCTGTATCATAAGAGATAGTAAATACCCTGAAATTGACAAAATGATAGCTAAAATGGTTTTGAACAAAGCCAGATATGAATCTGTGGGCGACCGATTAAATATCCCATGGTTTGTCATTTCAATTATACATTGTATGGAAGCTAGTTTAAGATTTGATACCCATTTACATAATGGTGATCCTCTTAAAGAGCGTACAGTACAAGTTCCTGTAGGGCGTCCAAAAATGGGAAACCCGCCATTTACATGGGAAGAAAGCGCCAAAGATGCTTTAATCTATGACAGACTTAATACATGGACAGACTGGAGCATTGCCGGAATTCTTTATAAATTTGAATTGTATAATGGATTAGGTTATTACAGACAAGGCATTAATTCGCCTTATTTGTGGAGCTATTCTAATCATTATACAAAAGGAAAATATGTCCAGGATGGACGATATGATCCCACCGCTATTTCTAAGCAATGCGGTGCAGCGGTATTGTTACGTCGCATGAGCGAACAAAAGCTCATAACATTGCCAAATGGGAACTTACTGGAACAAATCCTTGAATTGGGAAACAAAACACTATACTACTCCGGTACCGTTACCAATGAAGCCAAAGAATTACAAACACTTTTAAACAGAGCCGGATGCATACTAAGAGTTGATGGTAAGGCAGGCGAAAGAACTTCTACAGAATATTTTAAATTCAGTAAAAACTATTTAAAAGGAGATCCAAGAGAAGTCTAAAAAACAACTTAGTTTTCTAGTGATTAATAATTTTGTGTTATCATATACCGATCGGTATTTTTGTTATATTTGTTCAAAATTTATTCTGTTTGAACATTATGAATACATCCGAATTTATATTAGATAAAGTAGCACCTATTTTTAATAAGCAAGGTTATGTTGGAACTAGTCTTTCAGATATAACTAATGCTACCGGACTTACAAAAGGAGCTATTTATTGCAATTTTTTAAATAAGGAGGATTTAGCATTAAAATCTTTTCAGTTAAATGTAAATCTGGCCATAAAACCACTATTCAGGATAATTGCCAATATGCAAGGCAGTTTGAATAAACTACAAGCCATAACAAATTACCATCGAAGTTATTATGATTTAGTCAAAGATCGTGGCGGATGTCCTATGCTGCGTGTAGGTGTAGATACAAAGTTTATTAATCCCCTACTGTTTGAAGAAGCTCAAAAATTATCCCTGAGATTTACTACCGGATTGGTAAATATTATACAGGAAGGCATTGATACTAATGAAATCAAAAAAGATACTAATCCGCTTCAATATGCCCAAATCATTTTATCGTTAATGGAAGGCAGCTCACTTCTGGCATTTACTCACGATGATTCGTCTTATATAGTAAATTCTATGAATCATGTTGATACTATATTGATTGCGAGTATTAAAAAAGAATAAAAAAAATTTAACCTTACAGATACCGATTGGTATTTGTGTAATTTATTTCGAAAATGAATAAAATATTAAAAACAAAAAGAAAAATCAGATTTCAGGACTGTGATCCTTTTAATCATTTAAACAATTCAAAATACCTCGAATATTTTATTAATGTCCGTGAAGACCAGATTGCAGAAAATTATGATCTGGATATTTTTAAATATATGAAAACAACAGGGCTTAGCTGGGTTGTTGCCTCCAATCAGATAAGTTATGTAAGACCAGCCTTCACCATGGAAATAGTAGTAATAGAATCTCAATTGATTCAGTATACTGAAAACCTTCTTCTGGTTGAAATGAAAATGTGGAATGAAGATGAAACAGAATTAAAAGCTGTCCTCTGGATAAAGTTTATTCATTATAATATTCAGGCAAAAAAAGTAGCAAATCATTCTGATGATTTAATGAAATTATTTCAATCTGTTGTAATTCCTGTCAATCAGTCCATTTTTGAAAACAGATATTTAGAAATTATTCAGGAACTAAAAAATCGTATCTATACTGATTCATAATAAATTATAAAGGGATTTTATAACTTTTCAAAATGATTATATAAGTTAACCTGTTTTATTTCAGATAATTTTATAAAAAATTTAAAAGTTAAGAGATATGAACACAAATAATCAAAATCCGAAAAACACTAAAAACGGTAGTTCCGATCACCGTGTAGATACAAGAAAACATCAGTATAAAGATCATGATGAAGTCTTAACAAACGATAAAAATTATGATCCCGAAACTCAAAAATTCAAAGGAAAAGAACCTGAGTTTGATGATAAACTGAATAATGAAGAAAAAAAATAAAAATTAAAACGTCTCAATAACAATATTTTGAGGCGTTTTTCTATTTCTGTGAAATCCTGTAATTCAAAAGAGGTAGATTATATGCGCTTTATTTGCTAAATTAGATGTATGAAAACAAAACCAGATGTAATAATCATTGGCGGCGGTCTGGCAGGTTTGACAGCAGCTATACATCTTTCTAAAAAAGGATTAAAGGTAATCTTAATCGAAAAATCAGAGTATCCGCGGCATAAGGTATGCGGAGAATATATTTCTAATGAAGTCCTGCCCTATCTTCTTTGGCTTGATATAGATATTTTACAATCGAATCCCCAACAGATTTCGTTTTTTGAATTTACAACTCAAAATGGCAAAATTGCTCGAACAAAACTTCCTCTTGGCGGATTTGGTATTAGCCGATACATGCTGGATACTATTTTATATGAAAAAGCAGTATCAAATGGCTGCATTATTTTAAAAGAAACGGTTACAGATATTTCTTTTGAAAATGATGAATTTTCAGTTACAATACCAAATCAAACAATACATTCAAAACTAGTTTTAGGAGCCTTTGGAAAACGCTCTAACATTGATCAGTTTTTAGCACGCGATTTTATAATGAAAAAATCACCATGGCTGGCGGTTAAAGCGCACTATTCTGGGAATGTTGCTAATGACCAGGTAGCACTTCATAATTTTAACGGAGGTTACTGTGGTGTTTCAAAGGTTGAAAACGATATCATAAACATCTGTTATCTTGCAGATTATACTTCTTTCAAAAAATATAAAAATATAGAGGATTATCAAAAAAATGTCCTTTACAAAAACAAGCACCTTAAATCTATTTTTGAAAACAGTACACTCTTGTTTGATAAGCCGCTTACTATCAGCCAGATTTCTTTTGATAAAAAACAGCCTGTAGAAGACCATGTTTTGATGATTGGCGATGCTGCCGGACTTATTCATCCAATGTGTGGTAATGGAATGGCGATGGCGATACACAGCGCAAAAATAGCATCAGAATTAATACTTGAATATCATACAGGAACAATAACTTCAAGAGCTATTTTAGAAAAAAAATATGCGGCACAATGGCAGAAAAATTTCGGCAGGAGATTAGCAATGGGAAGGATTTTGGCAAGTGTCTTAACCAATAAAACAATAACAAACATATTTGTGTCGGTCGTTGCCTCAATGCCAGCATTATTATCCCAAATAATCAAACAGACACACGGTAAACCAATAAGTTAAATGGCAATAAACACAAAATACAGAACACAGGAAGCCGAAATAATGGACGATTTTTCACTTCAGGGAAGAGAACTCCGTATTGCTCTTGATCAGATTGCCCGTATTAATCAATTGCTTGGAGGCAATCAGGTTACACTTCACGGAATAAAAAAAATAATAAAAAAAATTAATGTTTCCCAGACAATCGTAATTGCTGATGTAGGCTGCGGTAACGGCGATATGCTGAGAATGCTGGCCGATTTTGGATTAAAAAACAATCTTAAATTTAAGCTTATCGGAATTGATGCTAATGCCTTTACTGTAAATTATGCCCAAACATTATCTAACGATTACTCTAATATTGAGTATTTGTGTCTGGACATTTTTAGCGAAGAATTTTCTACAATTAACTATGATATTGTACTATGCACCCTCACGCTGCACCATTTTACGGATGAACAAATATTAAATATAATTACTACCTTTAATAATAACGCAGGCATTGGTATTGTTATCAATGATTTGCATCGCAGTAAATTGGCTTACAGGCTATTTAAATTGATTTGTATCGTTTTTAGTCTGGGCAAAATGTCGCGTGAAGATGGTCTTGTATCTATTTTAAGAGGATTTCGAAAAAAGGAACTGGAAGAGTTTTCAAAAAAACTGAATTTAAAAAACTATACCATAAATTGGAAATGGGCTTTCCGCTACCAATGGATAATTACAAAAATATGAGTGTCAAAATAATAACTGTTGTTAAACAACTCCCGCAATATTCAAGAACAACAGAAGAAATACTTCCGCTTTTGGATGGCTGGCTGACGGGTCAGGAAGAACGTTTTATAAAAAAAGTAAAAAAAATATTTGAAGGTGCTGCGGTAAGCAAACGTTATTCAATAATGGATCCGCTGGAGGTTTTTACAGCTACCTCTTTTGAAGATAAAAATGATATTTACAGTCGGGAAATGATTGTTTTGGGCGAAAAAGTTTTAGAAAAAGCGCTCGCTAAGGCAAGCTGGGATCCGCAAAGCGTTGACTATATTATTACTGTAAGCTGCACTGGTATCATGATTCCTTCTTTAGATGCGTATCTGATCAATAAGATGAATCTCAGGCAGGACATCGTGCGTTTGCCTGTTACAGAAATGGGTTGCGCTGCAGGAATTTCTGGTATTATATATGCCAAAAACTTTCTGAAAGCCAATCCGGGAAAACGTGCTGTAGTGATAGCAGCAGAGTCTCCTACTGCAACATTCCAGCTTAATGATTTTTCGATGCCGAATATTGTAAGTGCTGCTATTTTTGGTGATGGCGTGGCATGCTGTCTTTTATCATCGTATGAAGAAGATCAAGGGCCTGAAATACTGGATGAGCAAATGTATCATTTTTATGATGCGGAACATATGATGGGTTTTAAACTTACCAATACCGGTTTGCAAATGGTATTGGATATTGAAGTCCCGGATACAATTGCGGCTCACTTTGGAGATATTATCCATCCGTTTCTGAAGAAAAATAATTTAGAAATAAAAAATATTGATCATATGATATTTCATCCCGGAGGAAAAAAAATTGTCAATACAGTTGAATCTCTTTTTGCAGACCTGGATAAAAATATTGATGACACAAAAGAAGTATTAAAACAATACGGAAACATGTCGAGTGCTACTGTTCTTTATGTTTTGGAAAGAATTATGAATAGTAATCCAAAACCCGGAGAAAAAGGACTAATGCTTAGCTTTGGTCCTGGATTTTCTGCTCAAAGAGTATTGTTGCAATGGTAAAAATTATCAGATAAAAATAAAATGATGAACCTGAACGAAATTATAGAAAAATTACCTTACACAGAACCTTTTCTGTTTGTAGATGAACTGCTTCATGTCGATGAAAACAGTATTTCAGGAACTTATACTTTTAAAGAAGACCTGGACTTTTATAAAGGTCATTTTAAAGGAAATCCTGTAACCCCTGGTGTAATCCTGACAGAAACGATGGCCCAGATAGGCATGGTTTGCCTTGGAATCTATCTGTTAGGTGATGCCTTTAACAAAGAAACAGTCATTGCTTTCACTTCTGCCGATATGCAGTTTTTAAAAGCGGTTTATCCTAATGAAAAAGTTACTGTAACAGCTCAAAAAACATTTTTCAGGTTTGGAAAATTAAAATGTGAAGCAGTAATGAAAAATGAAGCCGGACAGGAAGTCTGTAAAGGAATTTTGGCCGGAATGATAACGACAAAATTATGAGTAAACGGGTTGTAATAACAGGTCTTGGTGTAGCAGCTCCAAATGGTGTTGGAATTCCTGCGTTTACCTCTGCTATTAAAAATGGGGTATCGGGTATAAGGCATGATGCGCAATTGCAGGAACTTCAATTTTCGTGTCAGATTGCAGGCAAGCCTGAAATAACCGAAGAACTCAAATCGCAATATTTCACCGATCTTGAACTGCGCGGGTTTAACAGTACCGGGATTTTGTATGGTGTTGTTGCAGGTATGGAAGCCTGGAAAAATGCGGGATTACCAGTAGAAATTAATGACGAGCCGGATTGGGATAGCGGAACTATTTTTGGATCCGGAACTTCCGGAATTGATAAATTTCGCGAAAGCATTTATAAAATAGACGAATTGCAGACCCGAAAATTAGGGAGTACCGTCGTGGCTCAGACTATGAACAGCGGCATAAGTGCTTATCTTGGCGGCAAACTCGGTTTAGGAAATCAGGTAACCACAAATTCATCAGCCTGTTCAACCGGAACCGAAGCGATAATAATGGCTTATGACCGAATAAAATCAGGAAAGGCAAAACGCATATTAGCAGGAAGTACAGGTGACAGCGGCCCGTATATTTGGGCTGGATTTGATGCACTTCGCGTATGCAGTTCAAAATACAATGAGAATCCGGAACTTGGCTCACGCCCTATGAGTGCAACAGCAGCAGGATTTGTACCCGGAAGCGGCGCAGGCGCTTTGCTTATTGAAGATTTGGATACTGCTTTAGAACGTGGTGCCACTATTTATGCTGAAATTTTAGGTGGAAATGTAAACTCAGGTGGTCAGCGTGGAAACGGAAGTATGACGGCTCCAAACAGCACTGCAGTACAGCGATGTATTACAGAAGCTATACAGAATGCGGAAATTTCATCAGCCGGTATTGATGCTATAAATGGTCATCTCACCGCTACTACAAAAGACAGTCTTGAAATAGAAAACTGGACAAAAGCACTAAACCGAAAAGGAGATAATTTCCCGTATATAAATTCCCTAAAAAGCATGACCGGCCATTGCCTGAGTGCTGCAGGAAGTATTGAAAGTGTCGCTTCCGTACTACAGCTTTATGAAGGTTTTTTATTTGGAAATACCAATTGTGAAGATCTTCACCCTGATATTGAGAAGCTTATTGACCCCTCAAAAGTGCTTTATAAAACATTTGATATTGATCTGAATATTGTAGCGAAAGCCAGTTTTGGTTTTGGTGATGTAAATGCTTGTGTACTATTTAAAAAATATAAAAATTAATATGAATAAAGAAGAACTTATTGCCAAATTAAAAGTTATTATTAAGCCTTATACGGCTAATAATGAAGCTTATGATAATCTTACTGAGAATACAGATTTTATAAAAGATCTCGAAATCAATTCGGCTAATCTAGTCGATATTGTACTTGATATTGAAGAAAATTTCGACGTTGTCATTGATAATACAGACATGGAAAGAATGCTGGATGTGAAAACGGCAGTCGAAATAATTGAAACTAAATTAGCGGCAAAATGATTGGCAATGACGTGGTAGATATATTGCAATCACGTCAGGAAAGTAACTGGCAGCGCAAAGGATTTCTGGAAAAACTGTTCACCGCAGAAGAACAGTTTTTTATACAACAGGATTCTAATCCGGAAATTATGGTATGGCTGTTTTGGAGTATGAAAGAAGCGGCATATAAAATCTATAACCGCGAGACAAAACGAAGAGAGTATATTCCTAAGAAACTGATTTGTAAAATTCTATCGGATGACAGGGATTACATTACAGGTGAGGTGAATTGTGGCGAAAATATTTATCATACAAAATCCACGATTGTAGATGACAGTATACATACGATTGCAGTTAGACGCTATGGTGATTTAAACAATGTAATTGAAATTAAAAAAACAGGAATATTTAAAGATCAATATGGAATTCCTTATTTAAGTAACGGTAGTAAACCAATTAAAAATGTGTCAGTTAGCAATCATGGTAGATTTGAAAAAATAGTCACTATTGTTTGAATTAGCTAAATTTAAATATTAGTTTTAAATAAAAAATGTTTTTTTTAACTGAATAGAAACTAAAAAATGCTTGAGAATTTTCCTTTTTATCTGGGCCTGCTAATCGTCATTTTATTACTGATTATGCTGGCTAATAAAATAAAAGTAGCATATCCAATTTTATTGGTATTAGCCGGATTGGTGATCAGTTTTATTCCGGGTGTGCCTCTTATAAAGATAGATCCGGAACTTATTTTTTTTATTTTTTTGCCCCCTTTGTTATACGAAGCGGCCTGGACGGTTTCGTGGAAAGAAATGTGGCGCTGGAGGAGAATTATTACAAGTTTTGCTTTTGTAGTGGTCTTTCTGTCAGCACTTTCAGTAGCGTTAGTTGCCAATTATTTTATTCCGGGATTTTCAATGGCATTGGGTTTTGTTTTGGGTGGAATTGTATCGCCGCCAGATGCCGTAAGCGCCGGTGCCATTTTAAAATTCGTTAAAGTACCAAAAACCTTATCCTCTATTTTGGAAGGTGAAAGTTTATTGAATGACGCTTCTTCTTTGATAATTTTCAGATTCGCAATGATTGCTGTGGCAACGGAGCAATTTATATTTTCTAAAGCAGCGACAACTTTTAGCTGGATGATCATTGGTGGTGTGTCGATTGGCCTGTTTATTGGATGGCTTTTTATGAAGGCTCATAAATATTTGCCTACAGATGCCAATTCTGATATCGTTTTATCTTTACTGACACCTTACATTATATATCTCGCTGCTGAAGAAGTACATTGTTCAGGTGTTTTGGCTGTAGTAAGCGGAGGTTTGCTTTTGTCTAACAACAGACATCGTTTTCTTAACAGCAAATCCCGCCTTCGTGGTGTGAATGTTTGGGAAAGTTTCTGTTTTATTCTGAACGGATTCGTCTTTATGCTAATCGGTTTAGATTTGCCCCAGATTACAAATGGCCTTGAAGAAGTCAGCCTGCCTTCAGCAATTGGTTATGGTGTATTAATAACACTCGTTTTGATCGTCAGTCGGATACTTTCCTCTTACGGCGCTGTAGTTGTAACTTTAATTGCACGCAACTTTATTACTGTGGCCGATACAAGAAATCCTGGCATGAAAGTACCTTTTATCCTCGGCTGGACCGGTATGAGAGGCGTTGTTTCACTGGCTGCAGCCTTATCAATACCTGTTTATTTGAATAATGGTAATGGTTTTCCACAGCGAAACCTGATCTTGTTTATCACCTTCGTCGTAATTCTTTTGACTTTATTAATTCAGGGATTGACATTGCCTTATTTTATTAAAAAAATAAAGCTTACAGATATTTACGATCCGACACCCCGCGATGAAGCTTACAATCAATTGCGACAAGAATTGGCCCAATATGCGCTGCATTATTTAAAAACGAATTACAACGATCAGTTAGACTCTAACACTCCTTTGAAATATCTTATCAAGAGATGGGAACAGCACAGTAATGGAATTGATGATGAATCTATTGGCACCGATCTCAAGGTTATTTACCTCGATTTGTTACATAAGCAGAGAGAATGGCTGGTGAATAAAAATAAAGAGGATCAGACTTTAGACGAATCAATAATTAGGCGACAAATGCATTATCTGGATATTGAAGAAGAAAAATTAAGATATATTTGAGTTTAATTAACTCTGTAAAGTTCACTGTAAGATTCAAATGTATCTATATCAGCTATATTATCTTGCGTAATAACTTCCTTAACCTCACTTTTATTTCTGTTGATAATTTGCTTAGCTCCTTCATCATTTATTAATAATGTAAGTTCTGAGAAAAATTTTCCTGGAAAAAGAACCGGCACTCCTCTGTAATCTTCTTTTCGGGTTATGACAATGGCTTCTTTTTCTTTTTTATGAAGTGCTAATAGTGTATTTAAATGATGAATGCTAATAAATGGCTGATCTGCCAAAACAAATAAAATGGCATTAATATCCGGATATTTTTTATTTATTTCAGCTGTTGCTAATGCTATAGAGCTCCCCAATCCTTGTTGCCAGTTTTCATTGATTAGAATATTGGCTCGCGATAAATCTATTTTTTCTTTAATTTCATTTGTATAAGCGCCCAGGACGACAAACACTTCAACTGCCTCAACTAAACATGTATTTTCGATAACACTGCCTAATAAAGTTGAATTTTTCCATGGCAGCAACTGCTTCGATTGTCCCATTCTTTTAGAATTACCGGCGGCTAATACTACTATGGCAGTTTGATTCATTACTTTCCTGTTATGAGTTAAGAATGAATCGCATTAATTTTATACTTTAAGGATATTGGCTCTTCTTTCCTTACGACCGAAAGTATTTCAGCAATAATACTGACGGCAATTTCCTGAGGCGTTTCTGCTCCAATGCTAATGCCCGATGGGCCATATGTTACATCCAACAGACTTTCATTATAAGAATCTGTAAATTCAAAAAAATCGTTTAAGATTTGATTTCTTCTCTTAACCGGCCCCAGAAGTCCCAGATAAGCGGGCTGTGCATTTTTTAATCCGATGAGGAACTTTAAATCGGTTGAATAACTGTGTGTCATTAAAATAACTGCCGTTTCGCTATCAATGGAAAGTGTGCTAATTTCTTCAGGCAGCAAATGTAAAACCTGATTTGCACCCGGAAAATTAGCAATCGTCTTAGGATCTTTTACAGATGCTACAATTGTTACTTCCCAGCCTGTTAAAGAGGCAAAATGACATAATTGGACAGCATCATGTTCTGATCCAATGATAATTAAATGAAAGCGCGGCTGAAGAATTTGTTTGTAAACAGGTAATGTTTTATCTAATTGAGTATTGGAAAAGGTAATTTTTTTTCCTTCGAAATGAAATTCGGAACCCAAACCCGGCTGAATTCCCTCTGTTTTGGTGTAAAAAGATTCAATTTCCAGAGTTTGTCTTTTCTTCACAACACCCTCTAAAGCATCTAAAACAGCTTTATCAGGAGAAAAGGATTCTAAAAGAATATAGAGAATACCTTCGCATCCCATTCGGTACCTTCCATCATAAACCATGATTTTTGCTTTGTGATCCAAAAATACAGACTGAGATAGTTTGAGGATTTCATTTTCAACACAGCCTCCGCTTACAGCTCCAGTCATTGAATTATTTTCAAAAATCAGCATACGAACTCCCGGTCTTCTGTAAGACGAGCCTTCAATAGCCACAACCGTAGCCATAACACTTTTAAGTCCGATTGTCTGTGCTAAAATGTATGATTCTTTTAATTTTAATAATTCGTGCATCATACTTTAATCCTTTTTTGAAATAATTTTTCCCTCAGCATTTGAATATTTACTAATTGATTAAACTTTTTCAAGGCTGAAAGGCAAAGTTCTGATTCGTTTTCCTGTCAAATCAAATATGGCATTGGTTAATGCCGGCGCAAAAGGCGGAAGTGCCGGTTCACCCACTCCTCCTGCATCTTCTTCATTTTCCATAATGTGTACTTCTATCGAAGGAATTTCATTAATACGGGGCATTGGATAATCATAAAAATTATGCTGTTCCACGATATTTTCTTTGAATGTAATCTGATGTGTTGTCGCAGCACCTAGTCCCATGACAATAGAACCTTCAATCTGTGCGTGAATGATATCCGGATTTACATACCAGCCACAATCCATGACAGCCCAGACTTTATCAATTCTAACACCTCCAGCAGGATTTTTGGAAACTTTTACAACCTGTCCAACTGTTGAATTGAAGCATTCTGTAATAGCAACGCCATATCCTTCATTTTTTTTACGGTTTTTCCAGCCTGAAACTTCTTCCATTTTATCAATTAATTTTTGACAGCGCCCTTCCTGTAAATGCTCCCGACGAAAACTTAACGGATCTTTTCCAGCTTCGTGTGCCATTTCATCAATGAAACTTTCATAGGCAAATCCGTTTGTAGAAGCGTATACTGATCTCCAGAAACTTGTTGGAATACTGGTTTCAAAAAGAACATCTGAAAAGCTTACGTTTTTTACGCTTTCATAATAAGGTTTTAAAAATCCTTCACTGGTACTTCCATTAGGCTTGTTCTTTGGGGCTCCACTCCAGTGTCCATTGTTTTGACCCGCCATTCGAAACTTTAAAGCTTCCATTTTTCCATTCGAAACAGTTCCTTCACAGCGGTAGGAAATTCCGGGACGAAAAGGGCCTAAAGTAGCATCATCTTCCCGTGTCCAGACAACCTGAACCGGACCGCCAATTTCCTTTGAAACCGCTACGGCCTCATACGGATAGTCGTTCATAGCTTTACGGCCAAAGCCACCGCCCAGAAAAGTCATATTTACAATTACTTTTTCTTTATCTATTGCAAACTTTTTACTTATATAATCCTGGACCCAGCCTGGAGCTTGTATTGGCCCCCAAATTTCAATTGAATCCCCTTTGTGATGCGCAATGCAATTTACTGGCTCCATCGCAACGTGTGACTGATAGGGAGTTTGATAAACAACGTCTAATTTCCTATCTGTTTTAGATAATACTTCGGTTGGATTTCCATGTGTTTTAAGCGGCATTCCTTCTTCTGTTTTAAGAAGATTATGTTGGGTTTCGAATATTTCAGGCGTACTCCAGTGTTTAAAACCACTACTGTCCCACTCTACTTTCAACTGTTTTCTGCCTTCAAGAGCAGCCCAGGTTGAAGTAGCCACTACCGCAATACCTTCACGGATATGCTCGTAATAACCCATGTTAACTTTAAAAACGCGTTTCACACCCGGAATTTTTAATGCAGCGGTTGCATCAAAACTTTTGACTTTTCCAAGATAGCGTGGATCACGTTCTACAGAGGCAAATAGCATTCCCGGAATTCTCTTGTCAAGTCCGAAAATTAATTCACCATTAGTTTTAAGAGGTGTGTCAATTCTTCGAAGAGGTTTTCTAATCAGTTTATATTCAGAAATTTTCTTCAGTTTTGGTTCTTTTGGAACTTCAAGTTTTGAAGCTGCCTCAGCAAGTTCTCCATAATGTAATTTTTTTCCTGATGGTTTATGGATTACCTGTCCTGATTCTGCATAGCAGTCAGTACTAGCAACATTCCATTTTGTGGCTGCTGCAGTAATAAGCATTTCACGTGCACCAGCACTTAATTTGAGCAGTTTTTTATATGCAGAACGAATCGTTGAACTTCCTCCGGTAATTTGTCCGCCGTATTTTTTTTCGTTACCAATAGCAAAGATGACATTGATATCTTTCATGTCAACTTCAAGTTCCTCAGCCACAATTTGCGGTACCGACTGATAAGAGCCCTGTCCCATTTCTGCCCTGTGATTTACAATAGTCACTTTTCCTGACGGATTGATAATAATCCAGGGACATAATTCTATTTCTGAATCACTTAATTCAGAAGGCCTTACTAGTACCGGTGCACCATTTGTCGGGAAGTAAAATCCAAGACACAATGCAGCACCTCCTAATCCGGTAAGTTTCAGGAAATTTCTTCTTGTAGTATCTATGTTATTATTTTGAGTCATCGGATAATCATTAAAATTAAGATAATGTTATTTTGCAGGAGCATAAGCACCCGTTTTTAGCCACGTAATCCATGCTTTTTTAAATTCGGCATGCGTTAAAGGCGGAGCGGTTCTTCCTTTTCCCATGTTCCAGCCTGCTTTTACCAAACCATCGTCGGCATGCTCAATAAGTTTCTGTAAATCCTTATTTCCATTAAGTTTTGGGTTCACGAGTTGTTTGGCTAGTTCGTGAGCAGTTTTTCCTTCAAATACCATTTTCATATCAGCAGGAGGTAAATGCCATTCGGGGTTTCCTGGTGGTGTATGCAGTCCGTGGCTGTTTGATGGCTGATGGCAGTTGGCACACTTCATCGCATACATACCTTTTCCGTCTTTGCCTCGTTTGGGTTGCATACTGTGTACAACACTATTATCTCCCTGAAGCGGAATATCCCCTTTTGGATGACAATTGACACAACGCGGACTCATTAGAACTTTATAGACCAGTTTAAATGCCGCAACTGACGCTATGCTGTCTTTTTTTACCGGTACAATAGAAACGTATTCTTTTTCAATAATCCGATTCTGCGAAACAGTAAATGCCAGTCCGATACCTGAGGCCAGCATTATGGCTATCCATATAAATTTAATTTTTGTAGACATAGTTTTTTGATTACTGCTTATCAGATTTTGTTTTTTTTCTGCAATTCTGAAGCCAGGTGAATGGCTTTACGAATTCGCGGATAAGTACCGCATCTGCAGATGTTACCTGCCATGGCATCGTCTATATCCTGATCTGTAGGATTTGGATTTTCCCGTAAAAGTATTGCTGCTGACATGATTTGTCCGGAATGGCAATAGCCACATTGGGGTACGTCGATTTCCTGCCAGGCTTTTTGTGCCGGATGGTCATTGTTTTGAGATAATCCTTCTATAGTCACTACATTTTTTCCTTTGGCACGGCTCATTTTGGTCACACAGGAACGAACTGCTTCACCATCGAGATGCACTACACAGGCTCCGCATTGTGCGACACCGCAGCCAAATTTTGTTCCCGTTAGTCCCAAAGTATCACGGATGGCCCAAAGGAGCGGCATGTCGGGGCTGACATCCAGATTTTCGGTTTTGCCATTTACAGTTAGTTGTATCATAGTAAAGTCTATTTTTTTAAGTGGTCTTTTTTCGTTTCCTAATTTACGAAAAAATCATACATTATAAATGAAGGATGTTATTTGACATCGTTCTAAAGAACTTATTGAATGAGTTGTTTTTAAACTGATGAAAACATTTTTTTTATTATAAAATCCTAATAATAATAATAATAATAATAATATAATTAAAAACAACAATAGTATAATCTTTTACTTTTCAACAGACTTAGATTTGTGATCTAACTTAAATGTCAAGTTATGAATATTTCACATCATAAAGCCAATGTCGAAGAAAGCGCCAGAACATCCAATAAAGAAGCGGGAACCAAATCGACTTCATCCAGAACGAATGAGAAATCAAATATAGGAACAAGAAAATCTGTACTGATGAAAAAATAACTTAAAACTGATGATTATGCCGGGAAAAAATCCAGGTCCGCAAGTTAAAGATAAGGACCAATACGAAGCATTACACGATAAAGGTTACAGCAAACAAAAATCTGCGCGGATAGCCAATAGTCAGGGAGCCGAAAAAAGAGGCGGCAAAGCTGGCGATTACAATGACAGGACAAAACAAGATCTGTACAAAGAAGCTGTAAAAGTTGGGATTAAAGGAAGATCCAACATGACTAAAGAGCAATTGATTAATGCATTACGTCATAACTAATTAAGTTAAAGTCGAACGTAAGCTATACTTTCTGACTTTGGACTTTCGACTTTTTAACTTAATCACTATATTTGCGCTTTCAAATAAAAGACTTCATAAATGTGAATAAATAATTTCTTTCAGATATAAAGACGGCAAGCCAGACTTTTGGTTTTTGCCATTTTATTAATGCTTAAGAAAGAAATTATGCTTATTCTGCAAAACATTTCATATACACATTCTAATAGAGAATTGCTGTTTAGCAACATCGGTTTAACAGTAAATAGCGGAAACAAAATAGCCTTAGTTGGCCACAACGGTTCCGGAAAATCAACATTACTAAAGATTATCGCAAATGAATTATTTCCTTCAGGCGGAATAATGGAAGTCGATACAGAACCTTATTATGTCCCGCAGATTTTTGGGCAATACAATCATCTGACCATTTCAGAAGCTTTACAGATTGATGCAAAACTTACTGCTTTGCATGAAATCCTGGAAGGCAGTGTAAATGAATCAAATTTAAACGTACTGAATGACGACTGGACTATCGAAGAGCGCTGCAATGAAGCCTTGAAGTATTGGCATCTAAATGATTTAGAGCTAACTCAAAAGCTTGAATTTTTGAGTGGTGGTGAAAAAACGAAAGTTTTTCTGGCCGGTATTATGATTCATCAGCCAAAACTAATACTACTGGATGAACCCAGCAATCATTTGGATATTGAAGGAAGAACATTATTATATCAGTTTATAAAAGATTCTTCAGCTGCAATGCTTATTGTAAGCCATGACCGGAAACTATTGAATCTGCTTGATGTTACCTATGAATTAAAAGCAAACGGAGTCAAAACCTACGGAGGCAATTACGATTTTTACCAAAAACACAAGTATATTGAAAAAGAGGCATTAGCCCATGATATTCATTCGAAAGAAAAAGCGCTTCAGAAAGCCAAAGAAAAACAACGGGAAACCTTGGAGAGACAACAAAAGTCTGATTCGAAAGGGAAAAAGAAACAGGAAAAAGCCGGAGTCGCCCGAATTATGATGAATACTTTAAAGAATAAAGCCGAAAACAGCACTTCCAGGACCAAAAGTGTGCATGCTGAAAAAATTGGCGGTATCTCACAGGAATTGCGTGAATTGCGTGATGAAGTTTCAAGTCTGGATAAAATGAAATTTGGTCTGAACCATTCACAATTACACAAAGGAAAGATTCTTGTGACAGCCGAATCAGTTAATTACAGTTATAATGAAGAGTGGATTTGGAGAACAGATTTAAATTTTCAAATTATTAGTAGTGAACGGATTGCTGTAAAAGGAAATAACGGTTCAGGAAAAACAACGCTGATAAAGCTGATTTTAAAAGAACTTCAGTCCACAAAAGGGATTCTAAAAACAGCCGACTCCGAAATGATTTATATCGATCAGGATTATTCTTTAATCAATACACATTTAACTGTTTACGAACAGGCACAACAAAGCAATAATTCTGGTTTAGAAGAACACGACATCAAAATGAGGCTGAATCGGTTTTTATTTACCCGGTCAGACTGGAACAAGCCGTGCAGTTATTTAAGCGGCGGGGAGAGAATGCGCCTGATGCTTTGCGGCTTAACGATTGCAAATCAGGCACCTGATGTAATCATTTTAGATGAACCTACAAACAATCTGGACATACAGAATATAGAAATATTAACCGATGCTTTAAATGAATATCAAGGGACATTGATTGTAGTTTCACATGATGACTTATTTTTAGATCACATTGCTGTAAATCGCAGTATTTATTTGGGTTAAGGATACATTTGGTAAAGAGCTAAAAAAATATTTTCAAAAATAAATCATAAATTATGCAAATATATGACCGATTGGTCATATATTTGCATTGTAATTCATCTGAACATACAAGCAACAGACAATTATCATGGCAACAAAAGGCGAAGAAACCAGACAATTTATTATAGAAAAGGCAGCTCCGATCTTTAATACAAAAGGGATTGCAGCAACTGCTATGAGTGATATTATGGAAGCTACCAAATTGTCTAAAGGAAGTATGTACGTTCATTTTGAAAATAAAGAAGTCCTCGCCTGTGCTGCGGTTGACTACAACATGAAAGTTCTGGGAGATAAATTGATGGCAGCAATCAGTAAGGCAAAAACAGCAAGAGAACAGCTATTTGCTTATATTGATTTCTTCAACAATCCGGTTGAACCACCTGTTATTGGCGGTTGTCCGTTGTTGAATTTCGGAACTGAAGCTGACGACACCAACCCTATTGTAAAAGAAAAGGTAAACGGTGGAATCAAATTCAATCAGCAATTAGTCGAAAGTATTGTTAATAAAGGAATTGCCAACAAAGAATTTAAACTTACCTGGAATGCCTCAGATTTTGGAACCATTTGTTTCGCCATGATGGAAGGCGGTCATTTAATGGCAAGAATGTCAGGTAAAAAAGATAAAATGCAAATCATCATAAAAACTTTAAAATCAATAATTGAGGAAAACACCCTCTAATTTTTTTTATCAAAAAAATGACCGAAAGGTCATTTTTATAACATCGATATTAACAATAAATAACATTTCACTTATCACAAAAAACATTTAACAATAAACATCATGTCAAAAACAATTTTAATTTCAGGAGCATCAAAAGGATTCGGAAGAGCCTGGACAGAAGCATTTTTAGCAAAAGGATACAACGTAGCGGCAACAGCCAGAAATATTAATGCCCTAGCCGACTTAAAAACACAATACGGAGACGCAATTTTACCTCTCAAACTCGATGTCAACAATCGTGAAGATTCGTTTGCTATTGTTCAGCAAGTACATCAGCATTTCGGAAAAATAGATATTCTGATTAACAATGCGGGATATGCTTTAAACGGAGCTGTGGAAGAAGCTTCAGAAAGTGAAGCCAGAGCGCAATTCGAAACCAATTTTTTTGGAACATTATGGCTGACTCAGGCAGTTTTGCCGATTATGAGAAATCAAAAAAGTGGTCATATTATTCAGGTTTCGTCTATTTTAGGAATTGCTGCCCTACCCAATTTAGGAATTTATAATGCATCTAAATTTGCAGTTGAAGGTCTTACTGAAACGCTGGCATCTGAAGTAAAACAATTCGGTATCAACGTGACTTTGGTTGAACCAAATGGTTATGCTACTGATATCTGGGGACAAGGATTTAACAGTAAAAGTATCGAAGCATATGACGGACTGAAAAAAGCTATTGCAGAGGGACATAATCCTGACTCTTTCGGAAAAACAAGTGCTACTGTTCCGGCTATCCTTAAACTGGTTGAAGCTCAAAACCCTCCCCTACGCCTGTTTTTAGGAAAAGTAGCTTTACCATTCGCTAAACAAACCTATGAACAAAAACTGGCCACATGGGAAGAATGGGCTGATGTTTCTGTAGCAGCACACGGATAATTATATTCTGATTTTAGGTTTACTAAACGGGATTGTTCTACAAAAGAATAATCCCGTTTTTTTATTTATAAAATGTAAGAAACAAAACCCCTCCTGATTTTCCGGATTTACTTCACTATTATTTTTTTTATAAAAAGAATGCTAAATTACCTAGGATTATGAGGTAATTATTAATCAATTTATCGCTTTATATGTTAAATTTAATAAAAAAACTCATATTTTCACCCTGTAGCTGTTAAATCTTTAATAATAATTAATTGATAATTCTGTAAGAAAACGTATATTTGAGAAAATAGAATTAGTATGGCATACAAAAAAGCAAAATCACAGCAATTTATATTTCCTAAATCCCCTACAGGGATTGACGGATTAGACGATATTACGAACGGTGGTTTTCCTAAAGGCCGCCCGACCCTGATCTGTGGCGGCGCGGGCTGTGGAAAAACATTATTATCAATGCAGTTCCTAATTAAAGGAATTACCGAATATAACGAACCAGGGGTTTTTATGTCTTTTGAAGAACCTTCTGATGATCTTACTTTAAATGTGAAGTCTTTAGGATTTGATATTGAGAAACTTAAAGCAGATAAAAAACTGATAGTAGATCATGTTCGGGTCGAAAGATCAGAAATTGAAGAAGCAGGCGAATACGATCTGGATGGCTTATTTATCAGACTTGGTCACGCTATCGATTCTATTAAGGCGACAAGAGTAGTTCTGGATACTGTAGAGTCTTTATTTGGCGGTCTTGATAATCAGGCTATTCTTCGTGCCGAATTGAGACGTTTATTTCATTGGCTTAAAGCCAAAGGGGTAACTGCGATAGTTACCGGAGAACGCGGAGAAGCAACGCTGACACGCCAGGGACTGGAGGAATACGTTTCAGACTGTGTAATCGTTCTGGATCATCGTGTAATTGATCAGGTTTCTACCAGAAGACTCCGAATTGTAAAATACAGGGGTTCTACACATGGTACGAATGAATATCCGTTTTTGATAGATACAGATGGCATTTCAGTACTTCCTATCACTTCTTTAAAACTGGATAATGAAGTTAGTTCTGACGTGGTTTCAACAGGAGTTCCCGGGTTAAACGAAATGTTTAAAGGCGGCGGATTTTATCGTGGCAGTAATATATTAGTATCCGGTACAGCCGGAACTGCTAAAACCACTATAGCCTCTTACTTTGCAAATGAACAATGCGAAAAGAACGAAAAAACGATCTATTTTGCGTTTGAAGAATCTCCGCAGCAACTCATTCGGAACATGAAATCAATAGGGATAGATCTTCAAAAGCATATCAAAAAGGGCACTTTACAAATTCATTCATCACGTCCTTCGCTTAACGGACTGGAACTGCATTTACTTACCCTTAGAAAATTAATTAAGGAGTATGTACCTACCACTATCATTATTGACCCTATCAGTAATTTGATAACTGTTGGAAGCCAGGATGAAGTGCGTTCGATGTTAGTAAGACTGATCGATATGCTCAAAGCGCACAATATTACGGCACTTTTTACGTCTTTAAATAAACGAACTGATGAGTTTAGGCCTGATCTTGCCGAAGAATCTGTATCTTCGTTAGTTGATATCTGGATTACGGTTAGGGATATGGAAGGAATTGGGGAAAGAAACCGCGGCATTTTTATCGTTAAAGCCAGAGGGATGGGGCATTCTAATAAGGTAAGGGAATTTGTAATTACAAATGAAGGAATCGAATTGCTGGATGTCGAATTAGGTCCAAAAGGAATTCTTACCGGCAGTGAAAGACAATCGCATAAAATGAAGAAAACACTGTCTGATCTGAAGCATCAGAATGAAATTAGCAGGAAAGACAGGGAAATTGAACGTAAGCGCAAAGTACTGGAAGCCAATATCGAAGCACTTAGAAACGAATTTGAATCGGCTCAGGAGGAATTAAGTGTTCTGAGAGCAACGGAAGAGTTATATGAAAAACTGACTTCGAAGAAAAAAAAGGAATAAGTATGAAAAAAGAAGTAGCCGAATGGCAGTTATTGCTTTATGTTGCGGGTCAGACGCCAAAATCGATCAAGGCATTAGAGAATATAAAAAAGTATGCCGAAGAATATCTGGCAGGGAAATACAGCATCGAAATTATCGATTTGCTTAAAAATCCGCAATTGGCAGAAGGCGATCAGATTTTGGCTGTGCCCACACTGGTAAGAAAATTTCCGGAACCTATTCGCAAGATTATTGGCGATCTTTCTAATGAAGAAAGAGTACTTGTAGGGCTTAATATCAAACCCCTAAAAGTTTAAAAAATGGACAATTCAACTGATGAAACCGCTTCATCCAGACATAAGTTCCTACTTTTTGTTTCGGGTATGTCTGTTAAATCAGGACATGCAATTGAAAATTTACGCCGGATATGTGACCAATATCTTCAGAATGATTATGAACTGGAGATTGTAGATATCAGCCGGGATACAGAAAAGGCAGTCATACATCAGATTGTAGCGATACCAACTTTAATAAAAACACATCCTGCCCCAAGACGAATTATTCTCGGTGATTTGTCAGACGAGGACAAGGTTTTGAAAATACTTAATTTAAGGGAATAGAATTGATAACAGAAGATAAAAATATAAATTCCTTATTAGCAGAAATTGAGTCATTAAAAGAAAGACTTGATGAATCAAATAGCATTATTGAAGCTATAAGAGAAGGTGGCGTTGATGCGCTCGTGGTCAACAATAATGGGATTCCGCAGCTTTATTCGCTTGAAACAGCGGATTACACCTACAGACTCCTGGTCGAAAAATTCAGACAGGGCGCGCTGAGTATTACCAAAAACGGACTGATCTTATATTGCAACGATTATTTTGCCCAACTGGTAAATATTCCTTCGGAGCAGATCATAGGAAATTATATTCAGGAATATTTTGAGAATAGCGGGCTGTTTGCCACGCTTATTGAAGCTTTAAAATATGGGGTCAGTACACATGAAATTCTTTTTAAAACCAACAGCCACCCTGCTACATTTCCGTCTTATATTTCCATGACAGATCTGGAGCCTTCTGTTGAAGCCATTGGTATCGTGGTAATCGATCTGACCGAAAAGAAAAATCACGAAGAAACACTCATCAAAAATCAGGAGACGCTCCAAGGAAAAATCAAAGAACTCAACCGGATCAATAGTAATCTCGAAGAATTTATTCACGTGATTTCGCACGATTTAAAAGAGCCGCTGCGCAAAATCCTCATGCACAACAGTAAAATAGACGGAAGTTACTTAACAGAAATTGATGCAAAATCAATGGATGTGATCAAATTATCCGTTTTACGTCTTAATTCACTGGTGGATGATTTGGTTAAGTACTCATCGCATACCAAACACGAAGAGCATACAGAAGTTGATTTAAAGACCATCATTTCTGAAGTTTTAGAAGATTTGGAAGTAAGTATGACCGACAAAAATGCCCATATCGAAATCGGAAAACTGCCGGTATTAAAAGTTTCCGCAGTTCAGATGCGACAGCTTTTTGCGAATCTGATTTCCAATGCCATTAAATATTCCAAAGCAGCTATTCCGCCGGAGATACAAATTTATCAGGTTGATGATTTAGATGAGGAAATACCAAATCAAAACCCTAAATTTGTAAGGATTCAGATTAAAGACAACGGAATCGGAATGGATTCGGGTCATTTGCTTAAGATTTTTACTATTTTCCAGCGACTCCATGCCCGAAACGAATATTCAGGAAACGGTATAGGCCTGGCAATTTGTAAAAAAATTATGGAAAACCATTCCGGGACAATCACTGTCGAAAGCAAACTGAATGAAGGGACAACATTTACCATTTATTTTCCAATTTAATATAATGCCTCAAAAAAACTTACATATCATAATTGCAGAAGATGATAATGATGATGCAGATGTAATCTTCGAAACTTTTAACAACAATCCGGACTTTGGAAAAGTAAGCCTCGTAGCCAATGGCGAAGAATTGCTTAATTTTCTGAAAGATACTACCAACGAAACACCAGATGTTATCCTGACCGATATCAACATGCCCATACGCAACGGTATAGAAGCCCTGCAGGAAATTTTAAACCATCACGAACTTAAAAATATTCCCTGCTTTGTCTATTCCACCAGCATAAACCCATCTTACAAACAAAAATGCGACGTACTGGGCGTTAAAGCGTATCTCATAAAGCCCTACTCTTTCGAGGCTTTTGAAGAGATTCCAAAAACAATTCTGAGCATAATTTCAGATTAAAAATAATATGAAAACGAGATTTTTCCGAAAGAAAAAATCTCGTTTTTTAGGAGCTGATTACTTCCTGTGCCGTCCTAATAAAAAATTGCCAAAGACACTAACACTTTGTACTTTTGCCCCATGAATGATAATTTTACAAATGAATACTTTGGCATCGGAATTCACAACGGTAAAACACCTGAGAATTTAGGTGTTTTGTGGCGGTCGGCTCAAAACTTAGGGGCTACTTTTATATTTACCATAGGAAATCGATATGCCAAACAAGCCTGTGATACCCATGATGCAGTAAAAGCGATTCCGTATTTTCACTATGAGAATTTCGAAGCTTTTTTTGAAAACTTACCCAAAGGAGCGCGATTGGTTGGTGTGGAATTACATGAAAACGCTTCAGACTTAGAAATCTTTGAACATCCCAGACGCTGTGTATACCTTTTAGGGGCTGAAGATCATGGTTTACCAAAAAAAACAATGGAAAAATGCCATCATCTGGTGAAATTCAAATCTGAGAAAAGCTTAAACGTCGCAGTGGCAGGAACCATTGTGATGTACGACCGGAATTTGCCTAAGCCACGTTCTTGATTTATAATGGAATAATCCGTTGGGTATAATTAGTTTTTGATGATAATTTTGGTAAGTTAATCGATTCTGATTTTTCATTGGATCATATCGAGAACAGAAATTCATCATTAACAATGGTTCTCGATACATTTTTTTTGTTCCGTTTTTCTGCACAAAAAAACACGAACTGACGTTTTTAATAATCATACCCAACGCGTTACATTATTTTACAACCGTAGCTTCAAATTCGATTTTTAGCGTTTCAAAAAGACTTTGAACTTCTATTAAAGTTGAGGCTTGTTTGATGCCGTGCCTGGAAGTCCAGTCCTGAAAAAGAGAAAAATGAGGCCAAAGTTCCGCTGCCGAAGTCGTATAAATATTGAGTCTGACGATTCCATTGAGTTCGTAACCTGCCTGCGTAATTACCTTTTCCAGATTTTCCAGCGCCAGAACAATTTGAGATTTCATGTCCCCGGTACTTGAAGTTCCATCAGCATTGACTGCTGCCTGACCAGAAACATATAAAGTTCCTGCCGGCTGTTTTACTTCGACAGCCTGAACATAACTGCGTTCATCCTGCCATTTCCACGGATTTGTGATGTGTTTTTCCATTTGCTTTGCTTTTTTATTTTGTGCCCTTCCGGGCACCATTGTGAATACTATGACAGCTAAAATCGTCGTGATTTTTTTCATAACTGCTATTTAAAATTGACAAAGCAAAGTTCTCCATTATCCATAAATCCACACTTGACATACATCACGAATATCAAGTGATTTATATCACACTAAGCGGATAAACGGCTTAAGGTTTCGCGCGAAACACCTAAATAAGAAGCGATCAGACTTTTGGGAACGCGCTGCATCAGGGACGGATATTGTTTGATCAGTTGTTCGTAACGCTCTTTGGAGTTGGAAGTAAGCCATGAAATGATTCGGCGTTGAGAACCCAGAAAACCAAAATTGGCTTTTTCGAGAAAGAAACGCTGCATTTTTTGCAGACCGTCACATAGTTTGTTATAATCCTCGAGCGTACAGCACAAAACCTCCGTATCTTCTAAACATTCTAAAGATAATGTGGCTTCGGTCTGCGTAAAAAAAGCGTAAAAATCACTTTCCCACCACTCTTCCATCGCAAAAGAAACAATGTGCGGCTTTCCCCCTTTATCTGTATGAACGAGTTTTAAAAGTCCGGAAATTACAAAATAAGAATACTTTACTGTATTACCGTCCTGTATAATAAATTGGTGTTTTTTAAATTTTTTAGGAGTAAAATGAGTACTTACAAAAGCAAACTCATCATCTGTAAGAGGTACTGTTTTTTCTATATGTTGCCTTAATTTTTCGTGCATACAAGAAGGTTTGCGAATAATAGATGGATTAGCTCATCTGTTTAAAGCAAAAATAAAGCATTTATGAATATGTCGATTGCTTATCTTTTTAAATGTTTACAGAAGAATTAAACATTTCACACAGCTTCTATCCTTCTTCTGCTGCCATACAAAGTGGTATTCCTGGACTAGAGTTACATTTTAACTGCTGAATAGTATTGATTATAATTTTATTTTATAAAGATCAATTTGAATTATAAATATCGATTTTAAATCAACTGGTTATTGAAGGTTAATTTTCGTCAGTTCGGGGAATCTCAATTATTAATCATGATTGTATTGAGAATAGAAAATTATCCTAAAAGCGGTTCTCAATACATTTTTGTTCCATTGCTATACACAAAAAAACTCGAACTGACGAATACCGAAAAGTTTATTAGTGCTAATTTAGTAAGAAATCCATCATTTGATATAAAATAGAAAAGCTCCGTTCAACTATTTTTAAGATTATTAATAACTTAAAAATTTAAATCATGGAAAACTCGAATAATTACACCAGTGAAGAACTAGCAAAATGCCCTTATCACGCACAACTTTCCCAGGAACAAAACAATGACGATCGCGAAGAAGCCAACACCGGAGACTGGGAAGACCAGCGCGATGAAGACGGAACAGATCCGAACCGTTATGAGGAAGAAGGTGGCAATAATAATTCAGGAGGCGCTGGAAGTTCCGGAAGTGCTGCTACCAATAGCTAGTAAATCTAAATTTTAATATTGCATAGCAATTTAGACTTACTAAAAATGTAAGAAAACGATACGCTTACACAGGTAGAAAAGACAATAAGATCTTCTTAGGAAGATTTTATTGTTTTATACCAGGTATTTTAGGGTTTAATCTGCAGCTTTCTTCTCTTCTGCGATAGCTATATCCTCGCTATCCGGCTGCATTTCGTCTTGTTCTAATTCGGCTGCCGTTTCATATTGCAGGCTGATGAAAATAGGAAAATGATCCGAGCCAAAATTGTCAAGCCTTTTCATTTCCCTGATCTTTAAATGCGTAGAAATAAAAGCATGATCCAAAGGAAACCTCAGAAAAGGATAATGCGCATGAAAAGAATTGTAGAAGCCTCTCCCTCTTCTTGGATCGAGAAGTCCGCTCATTTTCAGGAAAAGTTCGGTGGTGTAACTCCATGCCACATCATTCAGATCACCAATCACAATTACCGGCAAGTCTGAATCTTTGGCCAAATCGGCAACTAATAAAAGTTCCTTATCCCGTTCTTTTGAAGTTGGATTTTCCATAGGAACTGGCGGTTCAGGATGCACGGCATACATTTGAACAGCTTGTCCGCCAGGCAAAATAATTTGGGTATGGATAGAAGGAATATCGTTTTCGACCAGGTATTTTACTTCGGTATTTAGAAGTTCTAATTTAGAATACAACAACATGCCATACGTATTTTCCAAAGGCACTTTTTTATAAAACGGAAAATGTTCTTCGAGTGCGTTCGTTTCTTTTTCCCAGACAGCGTGGGTTTCCAGCAAAAGCACGACATCCGGATTTGCTTTGTGGATTTCTTCCAGACAGCCTTTATAATTGGTATTAAACTGATACACATTGCTAATCATGACACTGAATCCGTTTTCGGGTATTTCAGTTGTAATGCGCTGCACGTGTTTTTTTCCCAGTCCTGTAAAAGGCAGTATTTGTCTTAAAAGATAGCACGCATTTACAACCATGATAAGCAAAAGCAGATCATTAAAATCATACTCCTTTCCTCTACTGTAAAATGCAAGAAATACAATGCAGATAGTCGTAAGAACCAGTTTCTGAAGTCTTGGATAATCGCAAACCCGAAAGATCCAGTATTCATTTTTAATGAGTGGAATAAAAGTAATAATTACCAATATAATAGAAAGGACAAAGAAAAAGTACTGCATAAACCAGGATTCAAGAATTGAATATTATATTACTGTAAGATAACCTATTTTTTACTAATTGGCAATAAATACGGCATAAAGCACAGCTAAAATATAAATGATAATTAAGTAAGCAATTCAAAGAATCGTATAAAGAAATACAGTACGCTTGTTGTTAATTTTAGAAAATTGCTAGGCTTAAAAAAAGCAATACTTAAAATAAATTAACCCTTAAAACATACGATTATGACAACAGATAACGAAATAAATTACAATCAGGACGATTATAATTTCAACCCCGACAATCAAAGCTATATTGATCAATACGAACAGGAAAATAGCGAAGAAGAAGCTACTGAACCTGCCGAAAATGAAAATCTGGATACGGCATTCTCGAACTCACTTGATCTTGATGATTTTGAAAATGATTTTCATGAAAATGATGAACAAGAGGAAGATCCAAATGAAAATGAAGAAGAGGAAAATTACGATCAGGAAGAAATTACCGAACCCGATACATTTGCTGATGACGGTTATAAAATAGATTAGTTTTATAAGTATCAAATTGAAAATTCACACCATCTTAAATTCAAATTATTATTTAATAAAGCCTCTCAAAACACTACATTTTGAGAGGCTTACTAAAAAAAAATGTTATGAAAGTTTCACTACTTACTATATTAGCTGTTTTCTTCTGTTCATGTCAGGAAAAAGAAAATAAAAAAGATACTGTTTATCCTTCGGATCCTGTTTCTACAAATGAAATCACAGCAGAAAAAAAAGATCAGGAGAATAATCAAAATGGTGATACAATTTACATGCAAAACAAAAATGAAAAAGGTTTCTTTTCAGCTGAAGGCGTTTTAGATTCCATTCATCAGAAAATATATGTTGTTTTTGAAAATGAAAATCCAGGTGAACTGAATGCAAAAATAATTACACCATCAGGCAAAGGGAACATCCGTTTCAGCCAGATTATTTTTCCCGATCAAACCTCAGACGGTCCGTTTGGAATCGATTTAAAAATTCCGCTCAAGCAAAAAGGAAACCACGTTTTAATAATTGGGCATTCGCAAATGGCTGAAAATCCTTATTTTGGAAAATTCAGGGTGGAAGTTAATTATTAAAAAGCAGTATAAAAATAGAAATACCCTGATTATAAGGGAGTATAAAGATAATTAAGTACTGCCTACTTTGATTTACTCAGAATGCCATTTTGGATATAATTTTATAATCAGCCCTTTCAGCCGGTTTTGGTAATCTTCCGTCAGCCATTCCTTATAATTTTTACTGGCGTTATCCAGACATTTTACATATTGTTTTACGCGCCATTCGATTTCAGGCTTTAATGCTTCAGCAAGGGAAATTGCCTGAGTCAGTGTTTCGGCATTCTCCAGACACATCTTAGCCTGCTGGCGCACGGATTGCTGAATGACTGTTTTCGGTTTCTTATCGGTATCAATAGCTTCCTGATAATAGCTTTCGATATCAAACGTCATTTCAAGTGTTTTAGGAAACATCGCTCTTAATTCGGCTGAAAGCGCATGAGATTGTACCGAAGATCCGGAAAGCGGCTGGTACTGCATTTGTTTTGCAAAAGCTTCAGGATGTTCGAAGGCAAATTTCCAGTCCACCGGCTCCTGCCATTCACCAAATCGCTGGATATTATTACCCAGATCAATAATGTTAAACGCTTTTTTTGAAGCAAGCTTTCGGGATCCGCGTCCAATCATTTGATGGTAAAGGGTTATGGATGTTGTTGCCCTGTTGAGTATGACATTCCGTATCCCAGGCTCATCGAAACCTGTGGTAAGAATCGAAACCGAAGTCAGTACAGCATTTTTTGTTCTTTTGAACCATTGCAAAATTTCTTTCCGCTCCTGATTCGGCGTTTTATTGTCCAGATGCTTGATGGCAATACCCGAAGCTGTAAAAACTTCGCATACTTTTAGAGAAGTTTCAATACCATTATTGAAAATGAGTGTTTTTTTGCCTTTAGCATTTTCTGTATAAGCCTGAAGCAATAAATCAAGCATAGCAGGTGAACTGTACAATTCGTTTGAAGAACTTACTGTATAATCCCCATGAATTCCGGTTTTTAAGGTGTTCAGTTCTACCTCATAAGCAACAGATTGTGGCTGTGCCAGAAAACCATTCGCAATCAGGGACGCGATATCTTCTCCTGTTATCAGTGAGTTGTACTGTTTTTTCATTGGTTTTGAAACATCAGAACTAAAAGGAGTTGCCGTTACTCCAATTATAAAAGCCTTTTTAAAACTGCCCATTAATTTCCGGAAAGAATTATGATGCGCTTCGTCAATAATCACAAGACCCACATCCTGAACCTTTACTTTTTTGGATTTAATTCTGTTTCGCAATGTTTCTACCATCGCCACATAACAATTGCAGTCTGTCTTGAAATTACTGCTTATACTGCTGATGATTCGGTTTTCGACTCCTGTCTTTTTGAGTGTAGCCGAAGTTTGGGTGCATAATTCTTTTCGGTGTGTCAGGATCACAACGGTCTTATTGAACTGTTCTATAAATCTTCTGGCTATTTCTGAAAATACAACGGTTTTTCCGCCGCCAGTTGGCAATTGGTATAAAAGCCTGTTTCTTGATGTAGTGGCAATTTCCTCAAAAATAGCATCAATATCCCTTTCCTGATACCCGTAAAATGATGTTTTGGATTGTAGTGTTTTTTCCATGTTAGGTGCTGTCTTAATCTTCTATCTCTGTATTAAGTGAAAAAAACCTGTATCATTACATAATACAGGTTTTAAATGATTTTGATGTCAGAGATTATTATTTCTCGTCCTCTTCGGCAGCATCAAAGTTGATTGTGTTGTAGGCAGCCTCAGTCAATAGCGTATCGGCTTCTTTTTCTTCTGCCAGTGTTTTTTCCAGTAAAAGTACTGCGTCATCTTCACCTAAAGTAACGCCAAAAGCAGCTAATGTTCCGTAAGTAGCAATTTCATAATGCTCTATTTTCTGGGAAGCAGCAATAATTCCGGCGTCACGAACAGGCCCTTTTTCGGTTTCTTCCATGATGCTTTCGCCTTCTTTAATAAGACCTTCCATCGCATCACATTTTTTAGCAACCGGTTTTTCCCCAACTAATGAAAATACTTTTTCCAGTCTTTCCTTTTGTTCCTCGGTTACCGCTAAATGCTCGTTAACCGCTTTAATCAGATTTTCAGAAGTAGCATTTTTTGCCATTTTAGGCAATGCTTTGATCAACGCTTTTTCTGCCCAGTAAATATCTTTAAGCGAATCTATAAACAATTCTCTTAATCCATCTGCTGCAGATGATTTTGCTTTTACAACTCCTGCGGCATTTGTTTTTGATGCTGTTGCTGATTTACTTTTTGAAGCAGCTTTCTTGGCTTTTGTAGCCGTAGTTTTCTTTGCTGCTGTAGTTTTAGCTTTTGTAGCTGTGGTATTTTTTTCTGCGGTTTTCATAATAATTAATTTTTAAGTATATCCAAATTTACCTGTACCTACTGAATTTACTTTACAGAAATTTTTTAAATACTTACACTATTCAAATCTTTACCTTTTTATTGTGAATAAATGAAATTTACCTTATGGCACAAAAGACTTCTATGCTTTCTGCTTACCTATTTACATTATAAGAAAAATGACTTTTGTTACAATTTAGAACTACAACTGCATCAAAATTAGTCTCTTCTGACTTAATTTTGCATTCCCCGGACAGATCAGGCTTCCGGTTGTGACAGAAGATGAAAGAGACAGAATATGCCATCGTAGATATTGAAACCACAGGCGGGAATGCCAGTGGCAGCCGAATTACAGAAATTGCTATTATTATCCATAATGGTAAAAATATTATTAATCGTTTTGAGACACTGGTCAATCCTCAAAAGGAAATCCCGGCTCCTATTTTTGCTTTGACCGGAATTAATAACGAAATGGTACGGAGTGCGCCCGTTTTTGATGATATTGCTGAGAAAGTGATTGAGCTCCTTACAGACCGTATTTTTGTTGCCCATAATGTGAATTTTGATTATACTTTTGTTCGTCATGAACTGGAAAAATCGGGATTTAAATGGAAAGCAAGAAAATTATGTACCGTTCGTGCAGCCGGAAAAATCCGCCCGGGATATAAATCGTACAGTCTTGGAAATCTTTGCAAGTCATTGGATATTCCGTTACAAAACCAGCACCGTGCCGGCGGAGACGCAGATGCTACAGCCATACTATTCTCCCGGTTATTAGAATGGGATGCTGATGGTCATCTGCAAAAAATGATTAAAAACACAGCACTGGACCAGCGCTTACCTCCTAACCTGCCTCCTGAAGATTTTGACGCTTTACCAGAAAAACCAGGTGTTTACTATTTTTATAATCAGGTAAACAAGGTAATCTATGTTGGAAAAGCAATCAATTTAAAAAAGCGTGTTGCGTCACATTTCAGCGGTCATAAAATCACGCCCCAGCGACAGCATTTTCTTCGGGATATTCATGCCATATCTTTTGAAGTCTGTGCTACGGAGCTTATGGCTTTATTGCTCGAATGTACTGAAATAAAAAAGCTCTGGCCGGTTTACAACAGGGCATTAAAGCGTTTCGAACCCAAATACGGATTGTATGAGTATGAAGCCCGAAGCGGTTATAAATATTTAGTTACCGGAAAACTCAGCAAGTTTCAAACCTGCATTGAACATTTCAATACCGTTCATGAAGGCATAAATATGCTTATGAGCCTGAAACAGGAGTTTGAAATTGATAATCGGTTTTGCAAGTACGGCATCACTACTGCTGGAGAAATTTTTCCGGACAATAGTACGCCTTTGCCCGAAGTGCAGACACATAATGAAAAAATAGAAAGTGCAATTGATTATTTGCTAAGCAGCAGATCCAGCTTTGCTATTCTTGATAAAGGCCGTTCTGCAACCGAACGCAGTTGTATCTGGGTTGAAAACGGGCATTTTTATGGTATGGGCTATGTTGCATCCGATATTGGATTTGCGGATCCGTCTGAGGTAAAGGATTATGTAACACCTTATATAAGCAATCAGTATATTATGCATCTTATTAATAGTTACGCCCAGAAATATCCTGGAAAAGTTTTTAAGGGAAGACTTCCAAAAAAGAATCTTAAAAACATCTCCATATCATTAGATGAAGCTGATTTTATTCACGGCTTATAGCATAATCCCGTTATTGTATTGTAAATATGTGAATTACATAACACTTCATGATTTTTATATAAGTCAAAAAAGCTAGTGGTGGTGTATTTTTGTACTTATCAAAACACTCAAATCATGGAAAACTCAAACACATACAACAGCACAGCCTACAGTACAGAATCTCTACACAGCCAGATTTGTTTAGCCGATAATATCGATTTTATTTATCGAAAAGCCTACAGAGGAGACTGGGGACATTGGGATGACTTACCTGATACTACCACTACAACCCTTGATTGCCCTGGAAAAAACAGCGAAATAAATTCAATTGGACTAAGAAGGGTTCCAAATGAAAATAGCTACTTATAATGTAAATGGTGTTAACGGCCGTTTACATGTCCTCATTCGCTGGCTTGAAGAAGCTCAACCCGATATTGTTTGCCTTCAGGAGTTAAAAGCACCTCAGGATAAATTTCCGATTAAAGCAATACAGGATGCGGGTTATAATGCGATATGGCATGGACAAAAGCAATGGAACGGAGTTGCTATTCTGGCCCGCAATATTGAAATTGAAGAAATTACCCGGACACTTCCCGGAGATGAAGAAGATGTTCAAAGTCGTTACATAGAAGCACTTATTGGTGGTGTTGTTATTGCGTGTCTTTATCTTCCGAATGGCAATCCGGCACCGGGACCTAAATTCGAATATAAGTTAAAATGGTTCCAAAGGCTTTCGCATCGTGCTGAAATATTACTTGACCTTGAAACTCCTGTAATTCTGATAGGTGATTTCAATGTTATGCCTACTGAATTAGATGTTTATAAACCCGAAAAATGGGTAAAAGATGCCCTCTTCAGGCCCGAAGTCAGGAAAGCTTATGCCAATATTGTGACGCAGGGATGGACAGATGCCATCCGTACTTTACATCCGAATGAAAAAATCTATACTTTTTGGGATTATTTCAGAAAAGCTTACGAAAGAGATGCCGGTCTTCGAATTGATCACTTTTTATTAAGTCCGCAATTAGCTAAAAAATTAATTGCTGGCGGTGTTGACCGTCATGTCAGGGGCTGGGAAAAAACCAGCGATCATGCACCGGTTTGGATTGAACTCAATGATATAAAGTAAAAACTATCCATTAAAAGATCAGATAATAGAAAAACCTGCAATAATAAATACTGCAGGCTTCTGAATCAATAACTAGTGTTATAAAGTAATGAATCATAATAGATAGAATCCCTACCTATTCTTTTAATCTCATTGCACTACTGTTTTGGAACAGCTGTCGTGTCTGTAATTACCGTAGTAGTATCCTGAGGGACATTTGTAGTATCTATGGCAGTAGAATCAACAGCTACTGCCGTTGAGTCGTAAGTAGCATCTGCAGGAACAGTATCTGCTTTTTTACAAGAAAAAGACAGTCCGGCTACAAGAACTAACAAGGCAATTTTGGTTTTGATACGTGTTTTCATAATAACATCTTTTTATTAATATTGAATAATTTCAAATTTAGATGTTCAATACATTAAATTCTTACATAATTATTATTAATTTTTATAGAATACCAGTATTAATATATTAAATATTAAGGTGTTATAAATTTATTATTTTTTAAAATATCAGTCAGCCCTGTATTTATTATTCCAATACAGCATTAATAGTAAAGTCACAATTATGCAGGATGCGCTCCCTTCAAAAAGCAGGCATAGAGTGTATACAGGCACTGAAGGATCCCCTCCAAACATAAATGCTTCTGATAATGATTTTACATATGCATCTCCACCTCTGGCATAACTGTAAATAAGGAGTGCCAAAATACTTAAAACAACTCCGGTAAACGAAGTAACCATAGCTGAAATGGCATTTGGCAGGAAACTAGTCTGACCTTCTGCAAGATTCTGTTTTAAAGTCCTGTTTACACCATAAAAAATGAACAGCACATTTAGCAGACGCAAGTAATATAAATGGGCCAGATTTAAAACTTCCAGTAATAAGAAGAATATTGCAATGCCAAGGAAAATAAAAAATCCGTTGATTATTTCTTTTGATATTTTCATAATAAACCCTTTTTAAGTGATAGAAATATTTTATATAAATGAACCAAAATTTAATTTTAAATAGTTTCACTTTCTTGTTTAATAATTGTAACATCTCCATACACAAGAATCTGATAATAATGTAATTAAAGAAAATAAATGTATAAGTTTTTGCCTTTGTCTATAAATAGATTTGTATATATTAACTATTAAAAATAAATTATCATGAATACTCATAGAAACAGCAGATCAGATAATGAAGGTATCATTTCTGAAACAATGGAGACAAAAGATCCGGCAATAAATCAGCATCAGACTGATTCTTCAGGCGATCGTTATAATACCGATCATAATTTTGATGATAGGGAATCGGATAAAGAAGAAAATTTTGATCCTTACTTTCAAAAGAATAGTGATATAGCTCAAGATTTAGATGAGGACCTGAAAAAGGATAATGATCCTGACAGACGAACTTTAGATGAATATAAAGCCGATCAGGCTGAACCTGAAGAAGATGAGGAGGAATAAAAGCAGTACAATACTGCTTTTTCTAAAAGAGGGATTTTATATGTCCCTCTTTATTTTTAAAATAAAAAACAGTGTAAACCTGTAGCTTAAATATTGGTTAGCTATAAATATTTAAAAGGTTATAGTTCCTAAAACATCAAATTACAAAACAACAGCAACATTCTTTCTTTTAGAACTGCTCCTGATAATAAGGTCTGATTCAATTATTTTAGTTATCACTTCGTTACTTTCCTTATTCTTCAAAATATGATCAAAGTAAACCATGGCTGCCTGATACCCCAGTCTTTCACTATTTTGATCTACGGAAGATATAGATGGTGTAATGATTTCTGTAAAAGGCTCATTAGCATATCCAAAAATACCAATATCCTCAGGTATTTTAAGTCCAGATTGCGAAATGGCCAGCATAATTCCCAAAGCCTGAATATCTGATATAGCCAGGAATGCGTCAGGAGGTTCTGGTAATGCAAGAAGCTTAAGGGCAGTCTGAAAAGCATTTTCTTTACTGATATTATCATCAACAATAAAATGATCCGGAACATACATTCCGGCTTCATTAATCGCTCTGATGAAACCTTCTTTCCTGTTCATGTATAAATCCATATGCAGCGGGCCACCAATAAATGCAAGCCGCTGATAACCTTCTTCAATCATGCTTTTTGCAGCTTTATAAGTTGCATCTTTATTGTCGTTTATAACTCTGTGACCCGGAAAATTTTCATCACAGCGGTCAAATTGAATGACATTGATTTTATGTTCTAAAACCTGCTCGAGAATTTTAGCAGACTGTGTTTCTTTAGAAAGAGAGATCAAAATGCAGTCGACATTTTGGTGAATAAGAGTTTCGATAGCTGTTTTTTCAACATCTGATTTTTCATGAGACTGGCAAATAATCAGATTATGTTTGTTTTCAGTACATGCTTTCTCAATTCCGGAAATAGCATCCGAAAAGAAATTCTGATTGATCTGAGGTACAATTACACCAAGGGTCATGGACGAACCACGTCTTAAGTTTGCTGCCTGTGTATTGTGTTTGAAATTAATTTCGGCGGCTTTTTTTAAAACCACCTGTCTCACTTCTTCCTTTACACCGGGCTTACCATTCAGGGCTTTGGAAACATAAGACACCGAAAGTCCAAGTTCTTTTGCTAAGTCGTATATCGTGATTCTTTTTGTGTTCATTGTTGTAAAAATATTTTAATGAATCTACTTGTAACCATTGGGTAAAAATTATTAAAGTCGTTAGTTCAAGTGTTTTTCTGTGGAAACAGAACTATTGTACACTTATAACCAGAGGGTTATTTATTTCATGATAAAAATTTTCCAGATAGTCAAACCATTTCTTAGCATCAGTAAATTTTCCTGCTTTATCCCATGCAGCACCTGCATAGTAAATGATAGAATCATTATTTTGAACTGTAGTTTTTGCTAAGAGCTGTATTTTGTCTGCCCACATATTGCTGACAGGTGTGGTCAATATGACTCCTGTAGCTGTTGTGCCATTTTTATCAGAAGCTGGCTCCCAATATGCCATAATTCCCTGCTGTTCATTGAGTAAAATCTTTCCGGGATTAGCTCTTTTGCTGATTCCTGCGACAACCGGCAATGCTTGTGTTTCATTAAAAGTGTAGCTATTCTCGATGCGGCTGAGTTGTGAACCGGCATCCAGTGAGATGGTTTTTATAACACCGATTTTTATTCCGCCAGCATTCCAGGAGTCATAAATCAATTGAAAAGTGGATCGTAACGGGCCATTGTCGAGCATTTTCCAACGATGATAATTAGCTGAATAGCGAATGGTATCTTTTACATAAGGTGCCATATTTCCTGCACCTAATGTATGCCCAACCTGATAATAATCCAAACCATCTCCGTGATCGGTATGGTAATCTGCCCGTTTATAACGTTCATTAATCACCATTTTATTGGTACGTTTTACCCATACATCAAAACCATAAGCATCTTCATTTGACCCTTCAATTGCTTTACCATACGTACGAAAAGCAATATGATCGTTCTCCCATGCAAAATCATCTTTGCGTTCCGGAACATACCTCGCATAGGTCTTTATTGTAAATACATCGGGCTTTCCTTTCTGAACAAAAAGGGGCAGTTTTGATTTTGCTTTTAGATCTACCTGAACCAGCAAATTCTGAATAACAGAAAACATTCGGTGTTCTAACTGAAAAATAACCTGTTTCTTCGTTTTTGGATTAATTACAACAAAATTTGAAGTATCGATTTCGGGATAACGTTCTAAAATGTTTTTCCAGCTTATGGCTACAACTACCTCTTTGCGATCTAAAGCCGAATTGTTTTCGATAGTAATAGTTGCCTTATTTTGTGCCCAAAAACACATCGGAATACTAAAAACGAAATAAAAAAAGAATTTAATTGACTTCATGAACATTTATTTTAATTATCGTGACACACCATTACAGATTTTAATCATTTTTATTCTGCATAAAATCCGGGAAACCGCTTTTTGTCCATTCCACCACTCTTGCACGCGTCGCACGATTTTTATCAGACAATTCATGCCCCTGAATTTCTTTATAATCCCTTGCATGATAAATCATTATAGTTGATTTTCCGTCTTCACTTGTAGTAAATGAATTATGTCCGGGTCCAAATCTTTTTAATTCTTCATTTGTATAGAATACAGTTGAAGGAGCTTTATGCCAATTCGCAGTATTCAGTAAATCAGTATTTTGATCAATCCATAACAAACCCATGCAATAGTTATGGTTTGTGGCACTGGCTGAATAGGTTACAAATATTTTTCCGTTCTTTTTGATTACGGCCGGGCCTTCGTTTACATTGTATTTTTCCCTTTCCCAGCTGAATTCAGGTTCAGTTAAAATAATTTCAGGTCCTGTAAGAGTGGTCGGATTTTTCATTTCAGATAAAACCAAAGCAGTTCCATGATCCCCACCCCTTACATTTTGTGCCCATATAAGATATCTTTTGCCTTTATGCTCAAAAGTGGTTGCATCTAAAGAAAATGATTCTTTTTGTGTTTTCAACTGACCTTCTTCTGTCCATTTACCTTCCATCGGATTTGCAGAGGGGTTTGACAAGACCCACATCCTTATATTCCAGATATTTTCGGACTCACCTGCAGCAAAATAGATATACCATTTGCCGTTTATTCTATGCAGTTCAGGCGCCCAGATATGGCTGCCCATTACTCCTTTTTCATGCTTGTGCCAGATTTCTTTTTCTTTCGCTTCTTTTAATCCGTTAATACTATTGGCTTTTCGTAATACAATACGATCATATTCAGGCACTGTTGCAATTAAATAATAGTCACCATTATCTGCTTTATATACCCATGGATCAGCTCGCTGCTCTGCAATTGGATTATTAAATGTAATCGATTGTGAATTACCCTGAAATGGGTTGATTATGGCTATTATTGTCAAAATGAAAATTCGAACTAATTTCATGTTTATTTATTTGTAAGTTGTAAAAGGTTATTTGTAAAATACTGTTATTGTTTTATTTAAAGTATCTTATCTGAATTTAAACTGTAGGTATAATTAGTTTTTTAATATTACACTCAACGGGTTAATTTATTTCTTAAGCAAATGTTATTAGACAAATAGGTCTTTTTTTATATTACCAATCCAGCTTTATCAAGGCTACCGCCTGACGTTCCATTTTTAACTGTACTGTTGTTTTATTATCTGCTATTTTTATTTTCTTTGTGGAGACAGATTTTAATTTGCCTGATTTTTCTAATGTTAGAATCTGTTGTGGTGTCGGATTTTGTGGTGACCCCATTTTTTTCCACTCTTCATAAGAATTGCTATTTTCTTTATCAATCATGTAAAGAGTAAGAGTAGCTTTTTTTACAGGAATATTTTCAATAGCAACATTTACATTTTCTGATAATCCTGTCTTGTCAACATCATGATAATTCCACACCATAATTGCTGCTGATTTTTTGTCTTTGCTGGCTAAAGCACCTATATCGGACTGTTCACCGCGTACACTAGATTTCAGAACCTCTTCTATAGGATACATACGATTAGCTGTAACGTTTAAACGTTTACCTGACATCATTCCAAACATCCTGAAAACGTTCAGCACCGGTTTATCTACTCCATTAGTAGCCAGATCCCGGAAACCATAAAACCAAGGCTGATCTTCAAACTCAAATGACCAGGAAACAGCTCCTAAAAAGTTGGCTTTTGTCTGATCTGCCAGGATATATTTTCGCGCAAAAGAAGCCGCAGTATAACTCGAATACATCGTTCCGTTTCGATACGCATTTTCAGGGTTGGTTGCCATTCCGCAGGCAGCGCAGCCTTCCGGATCAGATTCACCAACAATAACAGGAAGATTTTTTGTTTCCGGATATGACATAGTTAGTTTGAATCCGGTCTGGATATCATTTAATTGTGGTGCCATATCCATTCGTACCGCACCATCTACCAGTTTAGGCCAGCCTTTTGCATGGAATAGAATAGCATCCATAGGAGATCCTGTTTTGCCAGTAGCGTAATTAACACCGCTGATGCAATGTTTTATGAAATCGTTTGTCCATTCCTGGGCTCCCTTGCCCCTTGTTCCTGCAATATTGATACCACCAATTTTTGCAGTAGGCAGCGCTGTTTTTAGTCCGTCAGCTGCATAATCATACATTTTGAAAAATTCTTCACGAGTACCTTTCCAGTAATGTCCATTAGGTTCATTCCATACTTCCCAATACCAGCTTTCTACTTCTTTTTGTCCGTATCTTTCAACCGAATGCCTGACCCATTCATAAACAAGTTTTCTCCATTTATCATAATCTTTTGGTGGATAAGCCCATCCTGTAATAATATCTGTGTATGGATCTCCGGGTTTCCAGTAATGTCTGTATGGAGCAGGGTGCGTAGACAACGCTTCGGGCATAAAACCTATTTGCGCCAAAGGTTTCATGCCACGCGAAACATACGTATCAAAAATACTGTCGATGATTTTCCAGTTATATATCGGGTTTCCGTTACGGTCTTCTGTGTAGGCATTGGTTGAACCCCATTTAAGAGCTGCTTTTCCATCACCCGATACAAGCAGACTGTGGGTACGTACGTAAACCGGAACAGGACTTAAAGCCGCTAATTCACTAAGCAGTTTTTTTCCGTCTTTCATGTAAGTGTAATTGGGTTCATCATATCCAAACCATGCCCATACAGGCGCCATTGGCGCAATTTCCTGTTTAAGGTCAACTCTGATTTCAGGACTTTGTGCATAAACAGAAATTGCAAAGGATTGGAAAAAAACTACAGTCAGGCAATACTTTAATAATTTTCGCATACGATGGTTTATATGTGGTTAGTTGTAAAGTTGTATTGTGAGCTAGTTTCATCAATTTGTTTCTAGTCCGAATTGTGTTACTAAAAACTCAAAACAAAAACTTCACTGATAATTATACATTTATAATAATTGTATAATCAACACTTACAAAAAAAGGCATTTTTTTTATAACTGCGCTTAATATTTAAAAATAATTTAAGTAAATAATTCCCTAAAACATTAAATATTCTAATAAAACTCATTTAAAATTTATTTTAACAATCGAAAAACTTCTAATTAAAGCGTAAAATCATTATAAATGATGAAAACTTCTTATCCTGATTACAATAATTTTGATTTTTGAGTGACTCATTACAGTGGTATTATTGATGGATGGAAAAAAAGAAGCAAAACAGTCTGATTTCCTTATAGTATATACTGGCAAAAATGTTACTATTAAAATGTTCAGTTAATTTAAATTAAAATAAATGGAACAAAAGTATTCTATAGCCCTGTTAACCTGTTGGTATGGAGATTACCCATGGTATTTTCCCTATTTTATCAAATCTTGTACCGACAATCCAACAATTGACTTTATAATCGTAACTGGCAATACTCAAGAAATCCCGAATAAACCCTCAAATGTTATTATAATTCATAAATCATTGAATGACTTCAAAGTTATAGCAGCTACAAAATTTGGTTTTGAAGTGAATTTCGACAGCCCTTATAAAATATGTGACTTTAAGCCTGCTTATGGTTTACTGTTTCAGGATATTTTTGAGAAATATGACTATTGGGGACATGGTGATATTGATATGATGTATGGGAACATCAGGAGTTTTATCACACCCTGTATTTTAAACCAATATGATCTTATAAGTGCACACAAGGACTTTATAACAGGAACATTTTGTTTGTATCGTAATAATACTCTGATGAGGACTTTATTCATGGAAAGTCCTGATTATCAAAAAGTTTTTTCTTCTACGGAATATTCGGGATTTGATGAATGTGATTTTTTATTTGATGAATTACAGACACCCGGTATAACAGTTTTCGACTTTCCTGATCACAGAAGCATGACTCATGTAGTTTGCAAAGCGCATAAAGAACAAAGAATAAAGGCTCTTTTCGAGTCTTTTATGTATAAAAGAATGAATAATAAAATGAGGTGGGATAATGGGCGGATTATATATTCTAATAAAAAAGAATGTTTGTTTTATGATATGATACAATACAAAAACGAATGTGAAGATAAAACCGTAATATACCCCATATCTAACATTTTATATTTCAATAAAAAAGGCATTAATAAAAATAGCTTCTGGAGGTTAGCCGGATTAAAAATGTTACCAAAAAGGAAAAACTTTAAAAAAATACGGATTTTTCACCTTGAATAAACAGTTTGTGATTTTTCGTCTGATACTCTTCTAAATAGTTTGGTAATCAGGGTTTTTTATGAAATGTTAAAGCTTAATTTGTATCTTTGCATACCCTATTTCTTAAAAGCCAAAACCAGTAATGCCCGAAGTTATACTTATAGATCCAAAAACCATTTTTTTACTTTATTTTTGGGGCAATTTTTTTACCTGCATTCTTATTTTCAGTTATTCATTTTCGTATGCAACCATTGATAACAGAAAAACTTTAAAATGGTTTGGCTTAGGAAAATTATTATTGACCATTGCCTGGGTACTGATTATTTTAAGAAATATTATAGATGATTTTCTATCCATCAATCTGGCTAATTCTATGGTTTTTTGTGCCTGTTGTTATGAAACAGCAGCAATGTTATCGCTTCTTAAAACTAACACCAAAAAACGTTTCAGATTACAGCTTGCAATTACGTTAGCAGCGATAATAATTTTTAATATCGGAACTTTTTTAGGATGTACAATAAATACCCGTGTTTTAATTGGGGCAATTGGGATATTTGCCATTTATTTACCGCCAACGATTCATTATTTTACTGAAAAAAGGAAGAAAAATTTTTTCAGAACCTTTTATGTACTTTGTTATGTTTTATTTGAGATTCTGATCATGGTACGCGCTATTTACAGGTATATCTATCCGCAAAATCTTTTTTTTTCCCACAATACACTGGACAGTCTTTATAGTATTAGCTTGTTTCTGGTAGCCCTTGTTGGAATTATAGGTTTTTTGCTTCTGGTTAAGGAAAAACAGGATCATAAAATACAGAAACTTTTGGATGACAAAAACCAATTCTTTTCCATTATATCGCATGATTTGAGGGGACCGGTAGGCGCATCAGCATCCCTTTCTGAATTATTGGCTGAAGACATAGAAAAATACAGCCGTGAAGAAATCAGAGAGATTTCGGAAATGTTATACCAATCAAATAAAAATAGTTACAAATTACTGGAAAACCTTTTAGAATGGTCGAGAGTACAAACCGGAATGATTACATTAAGCCCTAAAAAGATAATCTTAAATACACTGATTGAAGAAAATATTGAACTAAATAAAAATGCCGCATTAAATAAAAATATATATCTTTTATTTGAACCAGATGATGTTTTTGAAGTTGAAGCAGATAAACATATGATTGATACTGTTTTACGGAATTTGCTGAACAATGCAATTAAATTTACAAACAAAAATGGTAAAGTTGAAATAAAACTCATAAAAAAAGATCGAAAGGTTGAAATAGCTGTCATTGATAACGGGATTGGAATTCCTGATGAAATTAAAGACAAATTATTTAAAATTAACAGAAAAGTAATTCAAAGGGGAACAGAAAATGAAGCCGGAAGCGGGTTAGGTTTATTACTCTGCAGCGAATTTATAAGTATGCATAAAGGTAAAATATGGGTGGAAAGTCATAAGGGAAAAGGCAGTTCTTTTAAATTTACCCTTCCTGTAAAACAGTAGTATTAAAGTTTTTTTTTATAACTTTATTATTTAGTAGTGCTTCTAAAAGCTTATAACTATTATAATTTAATTTCTAATTTGTTTTTTAGGAAGCTCTCGATATGAAAAATAACAACTTGTATTTTAATTATTTAAAACTATTTAAACTTTATCTAATTGAATAAATTAAGATATCTGCTTTGATAAAGGCGGTAAAATGACCATTTTTTAACATAATTTAAAGTTTTTTATTAACATATTTTCCTAACTTCAATAAATAAAAAAGTATTTTTCTATTTTAAAAAACAAATTATGCGTGTATCAGTCATACGAAAAAATATAAAATTTACACCAGATTCAAAAAGAGTTGTAGCACGATATTTTGTCAATGGTGATGAGCGGACTAAACAAATGGTACTTCGCATAATGACACTAAACGACAAACAAGTGTTAGAAACCCTGGAACAAACACTTCGTGAATTTGCCAGACGTCACCGAAATATTTCTGCTATATTTCTAAGACACTGCGAAAAAGTGCGTGATGTTATTGAAAGCATGCAGATTGATTATGAAGCTTTGTCTCTTGACCGAAAAATGCTAATTGGTTCTTTTTGTACAATGGAGTATGCAATAGAATCTGCCGCTATTTTCAATCCGTCTATTATAGAAGATTTTGACCAGAGTGGTCTCGAAGCAGGAGAAAAAAGGGTTATTATTTCTTTTCGGGCAACAGGTGAAGGCCATATCTCATCAATTGTTTTCAGAAGAGGAATTCTTGACAGGGATAATAACCTGCAGGTTATGAAAATTGGACATAATATTGATAAAGCTGAAATTATACACAAAAGTTTTTTCAATAAGGAGCGATTTTTGTTGAAATTATCTGAAATGCATACACAAGACAAGTACATAACCCAGATTATGCAGGATTTACCTGACGAGTTTGAATATGCAGTACTAAAAGATGTTATAAATACTGCTTTGAGTGACCCATCGATTCGTGAAGAAAGGAGAACTGCATTAAACGAAATATTCTGGCTCGCAAAATCATTTTATGATGTTGAGTTCAAGCATGATTCTGATCTTACAGAGAGGGTTATATTTCCTATATCCGATTCTGAAAGTCGTGGTATAGAAGATGCCCGCTTTGTCCGTTTTACAGATGATGACGGCTCTTCCCGCGTAATGGCTACCTATACAGCTTATAACGGCCACACCATTTTACCAAAACTAATTTCTACTGAAGATTTTTATACTTTTAGGGTAATGCCTTTGCATGGTGCCGGAGCACAGAATAAAAATCTGGCCTTGTTTCCAAGAAAAATAAAAGGCAAATATGCGATGCTTGCCAGAATAGATGGTGTTAATAATTATATCATGTATTCTGACAGAGTTACACAATGGAATACCCCTATTCTTCTTCAGGAACCTCGTTATACCTGGGAGTTTACACAAATTGGAAACTGCGGATCTCCATTGTGGACAGAAGAAGGCTGGCTTGTTATTACGCATGGAGTAGGAACTATGAGACGTTATTGCATTGGCGCTTCCCTGTTTGATCTTGATGATCCTTCTAAAGAAATTGGAAGACTTACAGAACCATTGTTATCACCACTTGAAGACGAACGGGAAGGGTATGTACCTAATGTTGTTTATTCTTGTGGAGCCATTATTCATAACAATAGTCTGATATTGCCTTATGCCGTATCAGATTATTCATCAACTTATGCTGTAGTTGATATGGTAGAATTATTAGATGCTTTAAAGAAGAGTAAATAATAATAAGATTTAAATGTAGAATCATAAATCCCATCTTAATCAATGGGATTTTTTACTTTAAATAAGGCTTAAAAATAGCTAAAATCCAAATAAGCTATTTTATGATGTTTTTTTTATAAAAATGACAAAGTAGTATGCATATTAGAAAATAATTGTTTTAATAAGAGATATTAAAGCCTTTTTTAATCAATTATATTTATTAAAAATAATTATTCAATAGCTAAAATTAATAATATGCGATTTTTTAAAAATCAATTCACATTTGGAATTTTTTCAATTAAATTTTTCCAATAGCGTTTTGGCATATGCTGAATATGGAGTTTCATGTTTTTTCGTGATTCGATAGTTACGCTGCTAAAATAACGCCGCCACAGATTTTGAAAAAACTCTTCCTGCTCATCACAGATTTCGTTTAAATATTTAGAGGATGTAACTTTCATATTAAACTGTAATTCTATAGTTGAAACATTTTCAAGATCATAATAAATACCATATTTGCGTTTTGCATCATAGATTAACCAGCGCTGATCTGCATAACGGTTTTTAAAATGACTTTCTATTAGAGGTATAACATCACAGTCTGGCTCAATGATAGCATAATACAATTGATCTTTCGTTAGTTTAAAACGAACAAATGCTTCCATTCGATGTGCCTCTTTTCTCGTCAGACGTATTGCTTTTCTAAGATCCCAAACGGCATTATTACTAAAATCTTCTTCTACATTTTTTGTATTAGCAAATACATGCTCTACAAACTGAAACATTGTTTCTTCTATGTCTGGAAGTTCAGACAAAAATGCCTTATACATATCTGAAAAACCTTCTGTCGAAAGTCGTAGCTTCAATCCGTCTAAAACACGTTTTGCTTTTGAGATATCCGTTACCACTAAATGAGAAGTTGCAAAAAGCAATGTTCCAGAAGTTTCATTTTTTGCAAATACAATATCAGAAAGTTTAAACTCATAAACTTCAAATATAGCCGTAAGCCATCCTTCATAAGTTCCGTCGTAAATTACTTCTGTCATTTTGATTAAAATAAAGCAAGTTGATTAGAAAAATCGTTTTTATATTTACTTTTTTGGAAATTTAAGATATGATCCTTGATTTGAATCGATGTTAAATCTTTTTGAAGTTGAAATGGCGTTGCAAAAGCCAGGAAATATTTGGAACGTGAATATGCAATTCCCATTTTTTGTAAATCCTGTGGAAGCAGTTTTTTAAACTTCCTTGCTGCTACAATTTTTTGCGCACTTAAATATCCAATTCCGGGAATGCGTTTTATTATTTCCAAATCGGCCGTATTGATATCAACAGGAAATTGATTCAGGTTACGCAAAGCCCATCCAAGCTTCGGATCGATATCAAGATCAAGATTAGGCTGATTGAACCCGACAATTTCATTTACATCAAATCCATAATAGCGAATGAGCCAGTCTGCCTGATACAAACGGTTTTCACGTATCACAGGAACAGGTGTTCCAATGGCAGGCAGGCGATTGTCATAACTAATGGGAACATAACCCGAATAATACACCCGTTTCATATTCATTTGCTGATAAAAATAATTTGCCATTCCAAGAATCTCAAGGTCATTTTCTTGTGTTGCCCCAATTACCATTTGGGTGCTTTGCCCGGCGGGAGCAAAAAGAGGCGTTTTATAATTTGATTTTTTTTCTTCTTTATACCCAATAATTTCATTTTTAAGATATTTCATAGGACTAATCACATCAATATGATTTTTATCTGGTGCTAATAATTTAAGGCTTTTTTCTGTTGGCATTTCGACATTTACACTTAAACGGTCAGCGTATAGACCTGCTTCCTTCAGCAATTCATCACTGGCTCCCGGAATCGCCTTCAAATGGATGTAGCCATTAAACTTATGTTCAGTACGTAATTTTTTAGCAATTCTCACCAAACGCTCCATAGTGAAATCAGCGTTATCAAAAATACCCGAACTTAAAAAAAGTCCTTCAATATAGTTTCTCCTGTAAAAGCCAATTGTAAGGTCAACAACCTCTTGTACTGTAAAGGCTGCTCGTTTAATATCATTGCTTTTTCTGCTTACACAATAGGCACAATCAAAAATGCAATGGTTTGTGAGCAAGATTTTTAGCAGCGACACACAGCGACCATCTTCGGTGAAAGCGTGACAAATACCATAACCTTTAGCATTTCCCAAACCTTTATTTTTATTCTCTCGTTTACTTAAGGCCGACGAACAGGAAACATCATATTTTGCAGCATCTGCCAATATTTCCAGCTTCTCCATCACTCTATCATTTACCATCAGGATTTTTGTTTTTATCGTTTTTGAAATATTTACAACAATAAAATTAGTTATTATACATAACAATATATTTGTTTTTATTGTTCCAAATTATATCAAACTATGACAAAAATATCACAATGGTCTAAAAAAGAAAACCTCCAAAATCAAATGACTTTGGAGGTTTTATACAAGTATAAACTAGTGCTTATTTACTTTTTAACTTCAATACGGTTACTGAATAAGCGGGTAAATTTAAAGATGCTTTTACACCTTTTAAATTATAACTACTTTCTTTTGGGCTAATTTTTTTAGGCTCTCCAAAAGTATTTTCATCTTCTAAATTCGGACTTGAAAGCGTTATCAATGTGCCTTTAGAAGCAAATTTACCTCCTTTTAAATCAATTGTAACTTCTTGGGAAGCCGCTGCAGTATTTACCAGTTTTACAATTATTTCTTTTGCATTCACATCTTTTACAGCAGATGCATAAAGGTCGTTTTGCCCGGTTAAAGGTTTTGCATCTTTAGTTATGTTTAGCAAATCGGTTCCTTTATTGGTGGAGAATAATTTTTGAACATAATAATTAGCAGAACCGTAAGATTCTAAATTATTGAACCAGATCATGTCTGGTGTCCATTGCCATGCATCTTCATGTGCCATCAGCGGCGCATAAGAAGTCATATTGACTACTTCAGCATTTCTTTCTAATCCAGTCATGAAAGCGGCTTCAGAAAAAGCACATTCCCAGTTATTTCTGTTATTCGGGTTTGCTCCTGAAACACTTTGCGCAGCATATTCACCCGCAAATATTTTTGGGCCTTTGCGGTCATAATGATCATAACGTGAAGCATTTTCCCTAAACCACTTCGGGCTTTGGTAATAATGTTCATCTATAAGTTCAGCATTGAGTTTTTTAAGTTCTGCCATTGCAAAATCAAAATGTTCACCATCCGGTGATGGACCGCTTCCTGAAACGATAATAATATCTGGATATTTGGCTTTTATTGCTTTTTCAAAAATTTTGAAACGCTCAATATAATCCGGCCCCCATTGTTCATTTCCAACACCAATATATTTTAGATTGAATGGTTTAGGATGCCCCATATCTGAACGAAGAATTCCCCATCTGGTTTCTTCTGAACCATTGGCAAATTCAATTAAATCTAAAGCATCCTGTATGTAGGGATCTAATTCTTCGATTGGAGCTAATTCTCCCGTATTATACTGACAGGCCATTCCACAACTCAAAATTGGCAATGGAGTCGCACCAATATCTTCAGAAAGCTGAAAATACTCATAAAATCCAAGTCCAAAACTTTGAAAATAATCAGGGGTCTGTTTGTGACTGAATTCTACATTCCATCGATTCATCATCGTTTTTCTGTCTTCAACATCGCCAACTGATTTTTTCCATTGATAACGGTCAGATAAGGTTCTTCCTTCGACAATACAGCCGCCAGGAAATCTTAAAAATCCAGGTTTCATATCATACAAAAGCTGAACAAGATCTTTTCGTAAACCATTTTTTCTGTTCTTCCAAGTATCTTCAGGAAATAATGAAATCATATCAAGATCAATTGTCCCTGTTCCTTCAAAAGTTATTTTTAATTTGGCTTTAGCTTCAGTCTGAGTTGCTTTAAATTGTGCCAAATAGGTCTCCCATTCTTTTGATGTTGGAATAATACTGGTTTCTCCAATTACTTTTTTATCCTTATCAATAAGCTGAACAATTATTTTTTTGATCGCTCCGTCGTGATTGGCTGCCTTTAAAGAAAGATTATATTTTGCATCCTTTTTCACTCCCATCCCTCTAAAACCTTCATTAATTAAGGCATATCCTTTATCATCATTAATCAGGACACGGCAGAAATTAGGATTGGTTTCATTTTCTACGACCTTTATGGGTGTGGCAACACCCGAATTCATATTTAGAGAAGACCTTTTAGTATTAGGCTGATCCCAACCCATCAAAGGTTTTTCAAATTCAAAAGACCGGTTTTTAATCATTTCGGCATATAATCCGCCGTCTGCTGCGAAATTGATATCCTCAAAAAACAAACCGAACATAGTAGGCTGAATTTTGGTAACGGTTTTAGCAACGTCAACTTCTAAAATTGTTTTTTGGGCGTGTAAGCAAATACCATTGAACAGCAAACCGCCAATGATTATTTTGGTTATGATATTATTTTTCATTTTCTATGATAGTTGATAATTTAGTCTTGCTAATTTATTTAAAGTTTCTTTTAAAACCCCGGTTTTGAAGCAATAATTTGAATTATTATTTTTTTACGGCCTCATATTTCTGAGGAAAAGCAGCTTCACCATCTAAATTATTCACCTTTAAAATATCAACATTTTTGCTTTCGATGGCATATTTAAAATAATCCGGTTTGTTTTTGCCCCAGTTGACAGCGCAATTCTGAACTTTTATGTTTTCAGCCGTATCAAAATAAAATCCTGATGTACTGCCTTTTATGAAACCATCCATTTTTGATGGACGACGATCGTAAATCCCTCCAGGGAAATTTGATGTTTTATCAATAAAAACATTCACTCCTTCAAAAACAATGTTTTTAATTTTGTCCTTTGTTTCTCCGCTTACATACACCCCGTTTTCTCCAAAACACTGAATATTGGTGAAATAAATATTGCTAATTGCACCTACTTTCCCTTCCGTCGCTCCTTTTGGAAAACGCCAGTTGGCATCTTTATGGTTTCCGTTTGCGCGACTGTACGCTGTTACATAAATAGGTTCAGCTTTTCCCCACCAGGTATCAGTAGTGAGCTGGCCTTCGATAATCATATTTGAAAAAATAACATCACTTACGGTTCCTTCATCGCGATTCTGAATCCCGACTCCACGATTACTTTTTTTGATAATGCAATTATTGAAAACCACCTGTCTGATGGCATCCATGTTTTCTGAACCAATTTTAATCGCACAACTGCTGCTCGTCATCGTGCAATTGGTAACCGTTATGTTTTCGCAAGCTCCAAATTCTTCAAATTCCCTTCTATTTTTCAAACAAATACAATCATCGCCGCTTTCTATATAACAATCACTAATACGTACATTTTTGCAATGGTCTAAATCGATGCCATCGCTATTTCGGACTTTCAAACTGTTCAACAACGTAATACCGCTAATGACCACATCATTACAACCTACCAAATGAATTGTCCAGTAAGCAGAATTACCGATGTGAGCATCTTTAATTCTGATATTCTTCCCCCCTATAATAGTCAAAACATGAGGACGTGGATCGAGGATATTGAAAGGTTTTAGTATATAAGCATCATCTTCCTCCGCTCCCATAAAAGAGATTCCGTTTCCATCAATTTTACCGCTTCCGCTAATGCTAAAATTCTCAATATTTTTCCCGCCAATCCAAATAGTTCCCTCGCCTTTGTTTTCGCGGAAGGCGCTTTCCGTATATAATTTTTCATCAGGACTTGCCAAAATTTTAGCACCTCCTTCAATATGCAGATCCACATTGGATTTTACATTAAAAGGCCCGGTCAGGAATGTAAAAGGAGCCGGCATCAAAACCCGTCCTCCGGTTTTGCTGCAGGCATCAATAGCTTTTTGAATGGCAGCAGCATCATTCGTTTTACCATCTCCTTTTGCTCCATATTTTTTAACATCATAGACTTTTTGCGCGATTGCAGTTAGTGAAACACAAAAAATGATTACGGTGATTATTGATTTTTTTTTCATTGGTTTTATTTTTTATAACTATCAAAAAATGTTTGTCATTCCGTAGGAATCTAAAATTTTATTCTATTTAATCTTGAGATTCCTACGGAATGACAAAATGCGTATTACATCGAACGAATAATTCCTTCTTCCAGTCCACGTAATTCAGCCAATCCTCTTAATCTTCCGATAGCAGAATAGCCTGGATTTGTTTTTTTATGTAAATCATCCAGCATCTGATGTCCGTGATCCGGTCTCATCGGAATTGCTGTATCTTTTCTTCCTTCTGCCAGTCTTCTTTTTTGCTCAATCAATATTTCTTTAACCACGGCAAACATATCTACATTACCTTCCAGATGATTGGCTTCATAAAAATTACCTTCATCATCTCTTTGTGTACTTCTTAAATGTATAAAGTGTACTCTGTCAGCAAATTTCCTGAACATTTGTTCCAGATTGTTTTCCGGAATGACACCAAGTGAACCGGTACAAAATGTGATTCCGTTATTTCTGCTGGGAACTTCTTTTGATAAATAATCAAAATCAGCTTCAGTACTAACCACTCTTGGCAAACCTAATATCTGGTAAGGCGGATCATCAGGATGAATACACATTAAAACCTTATTTTCCTCAGCAACAGGTATGATTTCCTTTAAGAAAGAAACCAAATGTTCTTTTAACTTTACAGCATCAATACCTTCGTAAGTGTCTAAAGTTTTTTGAAATTGTTCCAGCGTATAACCTTCTTCTGCTCCAGGCAGACCGGCAATGATGTTTTTTATGAGCTTTGTTTTTTCTTCATCAGCCAATTTGTCCAAATAGTCTTTGGCTTTATTTTTTTGTATTTCAGAATAGTCATTTTCTGCATTTGGTCTTTTCAGTAAATAAAGATCGAAAGCAGCAAAAGCAGCTGTATCAAAACGTAATGCTTTTGAACCATCTTCTACTTCAAAAGCCAAATCAGTCCTTGTCCAGTCTAAAACTGGCATGAAATTATAACACACCACCGAAATGCCGCAGCTTGCCAGATTCCGGATGCTTTGCTTGTAATTTTCGATGTAAACTTTATAATTGCCTGTCTGGGTTTTGATATTTTCATGAACCGGCACAGATTCTACAACAGACCAGATTAATCCGCTGTTTTCAATTTCACTTTTTCGTTTACTGATTTCGTCCACAGTCCAGACTTCTCCATTCGGAATATGATGAAGCGCCGTAACAATTCCAACAGCTCCTGTCTGTTTTATATCTTGCAATGTAACCGGATCATTCGGTCCGAACCATCTCCAGGTTTGTGTCATTTTCATAAATAAATCTTTTTTTAAACTCCGCTAAAAGCAGAAAATCCTCCATCTAAAGTTACTTTTGATCCTGTAACAAATTTTGAAGCATCACTTAACAGCCAAATCAGAGCTCCAATCAATTCGTCAGGATTTCCAAAACGACTGAAAGGTGTGTTTTGAATAATCAGATTGCCTCTTTCGGTAAGGCTTCCGTCTTCATTGGCCAAAAGCCTTCTGTTTTGTTCCGTTAAGAAAAAGCCTGGAACAATAGAATTCATACGTATTTTATCTCCAAATCTATTGGCTAGTTCAACCGAAAACCATCTGGTATAAGAATCAATAGCCGATTTAGCCAGACTATAGCCCAAAACTCTTGTCAAAGCATGATCTGATGAAACAGATGAAATGTTTACAACGCTTCCGTTCCCCGTATTTTTTATCGCCTCGCCAAAAACCTGAGTCGGCAAAATAGTTCCAAACAGATTCAGGTTCATTACCTGCTGGAGTGCCTCAATATTTAACTGAAAAACATCTTGTCCTGGCTGCACAACTGCATCAGGCATATTTCCGCCGGCTGCGTTTACCAGTCCGTCTATTTTTCCGTATTTGGCAAGCATCATTTCACGCGCCTTTATAAGATCCTGCTCATTGGTAACATCGGCGATCAAGGCGATGGCTTCACCTCCATTTTTTATAATGTTATCAACTCTTTCATGGGCCACTTTTTCATTTCGGCCTAACACACCTACAATTCCGCCTGCATCGGCTATTTTGTTAATAAAAGCTTCACCTAATATTCCGGTGGCGCCGGTTACTATAATTACTTTTCCCTGTAATGAAAAAACTGTACTCACTCTTTTGTGTTTTAAATTATGATAAATTTTTGTTTGCAAATTATTACCAAAATACGGTGTATAATGCTACCAGAATTCCGCTAATAATAAACGAACCGATGATGAATTCAGAAGATACTTTGAACATTGCTGTATCTACCTCTATATTATGAGATTTCTGCTGCTCTTCTGATGACGGTTTTAAAAGACTGATTGTTACCATCAATAGTACTATGGCGAAGAAAGAAATTGTCATTCTGTCTAAAAATGGGTAATCCGGAAAAGCACCGTTTGTCCACATTGGCAGAAATTTTAATACTGCGGCAATAGGCACTGTAAATAATGCCCCGGCAAGTCCTGCTGCTGGTGTGGTTTTCTTCCAGAACATTCCCAATAAAAAGATCGCCAAAACACCAGGCGAGAAGAAACCAACATATTCCTGTATAAACTGATATGCCTGATCTAATGATTTTAACTGAGGTGCTACAACAGCTGCAATTATCATACAAACCACTACAGAGCCTCTTCCTGTAAGCACCAATTTTTTTTCTGATGCTTCACGGTTAAAATATTTTTTATAAATATCTAAAGAAAAAATGGTCGAAATACTATTGGCTTTACCAGCCAAAGATGCTACAATTGCTGCTGTTAAAGCGGCCAGTGCTACTCCTTTTAATCCGGCCGGCAATAAATTCATTAAGGTTGGGTATGCGTGATCCGGTTTTAAAACTCCGGTTGCATCTACCATTTCATGCTGAAACATTCCGTTTTGATGCATTACATACATGGCAATGCCAGGCAAAACGGCAATAATAGGCACTAATAGTTTTAAAAAAGCGGCAAATAAAATTCCTTTTCGTGCTGTTTTTAAATCGGCTCCCAAAGCCCTCTGAACGATGTACTGATTACAGCCCCAATACGCCAGATTATTGATCAGCATTCCTCCAACCAACACAGACATTCCTGGTAATTCAGCATAGTGTGGGTTTGATTTGTCCAGAATCATGTGTAAATGTCCCGGAGCCTCGTCGGCTATAACTGAAAGTCCTTTTAGAATATCTTTTCCATAACCAAACTGCTCTGATAATAAGGTTAATGCTAAATAAGTTGTTACCAAACCGCCCAGAATCAATACTATTACCTGAAACATATCCGTATATCCAATTACTTTCATTCCGCCTAAAGTTACGATGATTGAGAATAAACTTAATGCAATCACACAAAACTGAAAACTTACAGGTGCTATAGATGAAATGGCTAAAGCGCCTAAGTAAATTATAGAAGTCAGGTTTACGAATACATATATCAACAGCCAGATTATAGCCATTATGGTACTCACGGTCCCATTGTATCTTTTTGCCAAAAACTGTGGCATCGTAAATATCTTATTTTTAAGATAAACTGGTAAAATAAACATAGCAACTACAATCAACGTTGCAGCCGACATCCATTCGTAAGAAGCAATCGCCAGTCCGATGGCAAAACCCGAACCACTCATTCCGATAAAATGTTCAGCCGAAATATTAGAGGCAATTAATGAAGCCCCAATAGCCCACCAGGTAAGCGAGCCTTCAGCCAGAAAATAATCATTGGAACTGGTCGTAGCATTTTTCTTGCTTCTGTAAATGTACATCCCGTAGGAAGTGACAATTACAAAATAGATAAGAAAAACAATATAGTCTGCACTTTGTAAAGTATTCATAATGAAGTTTTTTTGGTTGATAGTTAGTGGTTGTTAGTTTTTGGTAATGATTTGGTTTAGATTTTTAAAAACCATTTTTTCTTATATAAAAAGTAAAGTAAAATGAGCTGTACAAATGTTACTGATATGGTTACAAATACGGGCTGCCATACAAGTGGCCCAAATTTAATAAGTCCCCCAAATACATAATCTGCGGTGTGCTTAAAATTAACCAGACCTTCAGAAGCCATATAAATTAAAATAGAATTTGAACCAATTAAAATGAGTGGAAATGCCCACTTTTTAAAGCCTAATACATCTATTAATATATAAAAAAACAGGAAAAACAAAATACTGAAGCCACCAACAAAACAAACAAACGAACTTGTCCATAAGTGCTTGTTAATTGGGAAATCAAAATCCCAAAGAAGGCCTATTATAATCAGCACAATAGCTGAACCGGTCATAATTACTATTTTGTTTTTTATGGTATAATAAGCGTGTTCTGATTTTAAAAATGTCCCTAAAAATACTCCCAACAAAGCTGTTGAAACAGCCGGTATTGTCGAGAATATCCCTTCAGGGTCATATACTATACTATGGAGTCTTCCCGGAAGAAAAAGTCGGTCAATGTATCCTTCCAGTGAACCCTCTGCTGTTAAATTGCCTGCTCCAAAGCCCGGGACTGGTATTAATTTCATGGCTAAATAATAACCAATCAGAATTCCTGTAAACCAGATGATTTGTTTCTTCAAATCAAAGTTTAAATAAATCAGTCCTGCAAAAAACCAGGCGATCCCGATACGCCCTAATACACTGGCAAAACGCGTTTGTTCATATCCGTCAAAACGCAATAATCCGTTGACTACAAATCCAAGGAATATCAGGATGCAAGTCCTTTTTAGCATGGAAAGGTATATTTTTTTCTTTTCTTTTGATGGAAGTTCACTTGGTTCCGTCACTCCTGCCAGCTTGATTTTTTTATCGAAGGAATACGGCATTGAAACCCCTGCAACGAATAAAAAAACAGGGAAGATCATATCATAAAATGTAATACCATCCCAGTCTGTATGATGCATTTGTGAGGACATCCATACAAAAACCGGGATTGGGGCAGCTTTGGCCAAAGCGTGAATAATGTGTTCGCCGCTCATAATCCAAAACATAACAAATCCTCTTAGAACGTCTAAAGAAATTAATCTGTTATTTGTAGTAATTTTGTTCATACCGGATTTATTTTTAAAGCATATTTTACCTGCTGATTCCTTCGGTGAGGACCAACTTATTGTTCTTTTTTATGTGTAATTATTGGTTTATAACATTCTTTACAAAAGCATAGAAGTCTTTTTTTTACAACAACCACGTTCATATAAAACGAACGTGATCGAATGTAAAGTGAAATATTTAAGCATTAAACGGGGCAAAGATTTAATGTACTTAAATTATTTCGGTTATTATTTTATTGGTTTAATAACAAAACCGTAACTATATTCATTTTGTGTCAGTTGATATTGTGGATGCGGTGGCAATCCCCAGCTGTTGTCACCTCCTAACCCTCTTTGGGTTAAGTCAACGCAAACCACAACTTCATCTCTTGGCGTAATATCACTGGAGTGAATATTTTTTTTAGAAATTCCACCATCAAAATCAGCCGGATAATTATTCAGTGTACTGATTCCTAAAGGCTGAAGCCCTTTTATTTCGAGGCCTTTTCCTCTATTGTCTAAAAGTGAAAACCAGCGAACATCTGTTTTATATCCATTTTCCTGAGGGCGTGTGTAAGGCACGTATTGATCTGCAACTTTACTAGTGTAAATTCCTTTTAGTGATGCTGTTTTTCTGTCAGGATAATTTTCTAAAGGTCCCCTTCCGTAATAATTCAGGTTTTCTAATGTATTTTTCAAAGTGAAAATCATACCAAAACGTGGCAACTCCGGAACCGGATTATTACCTTTTTTATAAGCCGCCTGAATTTCCAAAGCACCATCAATCCTTAATGCATATTTGATCGTGTAATCTGATGCAACATCGTTTAGTTTTAATTTCGCAACGATATATTTTTTTCCGGCTTCTTCAATTTGCTGAATACTTTCTAATGAGGTATTTTTTCCGGCAGTTCTCCAGACATTCGTTCGAATCTGCATTTTATTTCCGATATCATTATCCGTCGGTGCTCTCCAGAAATTTGGTTCCGGATATTCTTTAAAATATTCCTCACCTTTTATACTGTAATACGAAATCAATCCGGTTTTGTTGCTGATTTTAACTGTAGTATCATCTGACGTCAAAACAAACTCATCTTTTTCATCCTGAACTTTTGCCGTATTTACTTTTTCAGAATTTGTAAAGTATTTCCCGTCTTCGATAACAAATTGCTCTTTGGCAATTTCAAAATTCTCTGGCAGTAATTCTGAACCTGTTTTTGTTGTAGCAAAAACATTCAATAAATATTCAGTTCCTTCTTTTGATTCAAATTTTGGTAAATCAATTTTAAATTGTTTTTTCGTTTTAGGATCTAAAGCGACATTAAAATTTCCTTCTTTAATTACTTTTCCGTTTTCTAAAACTTCATATCTAAAGTTGTATTTATTAAGGTTTGTAAATCCGAAGTCGTTATTAATTTCAATGATTCCGTTTTTGATATCAACGGCTTTAAATAAAATATCCTGATATACTTTTTTTACTTCAAAAGCTCCGGGATGCGGCTTTCTGTCTGCATAAACCAATCCATTGTGGCAGAAATTTTCGTCATTAAGATAATTCTGACTGCCCATGTCTCCTCCATAAGCCCAGTATTCCCGGCCAGCTTCATCTTCTCTCTTAAAGCCCTGATCTACCCAGTCCCAGATAAAACCGCCCTGCATGTTTTTGCTTCCGCGGATAATATCCCAGTATTCCTGAAAATTTCCGCTGCTGTTACCCATTGCATGCGAATACTCACACATGATATACGGGCGTGTAACTTCTTTACGTGCCGCATATTCCTTCATGTGTTCTATTGTCGGATACATTGGACACACGATATCGGTATTTTCGTTTTCTTTAGCCTGCTCAAACTGAACCAAACGGGTATTGTCTCTCTTTTTTATCCATTTGTATGCTTCGTGAAATACAGGTCCGTTCGCACTTTCGTTACCTAATGACCAGATAATTACTGATGGTGCATTCTTATCTCTTTCTACCAGACTATAAATTCTGTCCAGATGCGCTTCTCTCCATTCCGGAAGATAACCCGGATTCGTTTTTGGGTTCATCCACTTTAGAGGCTGTCCCTCAACTCCCATTCCGTGGCTTTCGATATTGGCTTCATCCACCAGAAATAAGCCGTATTTGTTACAAAGTTTTACCCATAAAATATTATTCGGATAATGGCTGCAGCGAACAGAATTAATATTAAGCTGTTTCATCATCTTAATATCTTTCATCATAGTCGCTTCATCCTGATAATGTCCGGTTTCAGGATTGTGCTCATGAATGTTAACTCCATGAACCATTAATCTGACTCCGTTAACCAATAATTGTCCTCCTTTTAATTCTACTTTTCTAAAGCCAATCTGGGTAGAAGTTGTCTCTATAATATTGCCTTTTGCATTTTTAAGCGTCAAAACTAAAGTATACAAATTAGGATTTTCACTGCTCCATAATTTTGGAGCTGAAACTTTTTGAGAAAAATTAATTGTTTGTGTTTTATTCGCAGCAAAATTTATCGGCAATTCTTTAACGAAAACAGTTATGCCTGATGCATCAACCAGTTTAGCTATTAATTTTTGATTGTTTACAGCCGAAGAAGTCAGATTTTTTAAACTTACTTCAACACTCAGGCTTCCGTTTTTGTAATTGGAATCCAAATCAGGTTTTGCAAAAAAATCAGCAATTCGAATATCATTGGTACTATACAAATACACATTTCTGTCTATACCAGAAAGTCGCCACATATCCTGATCTTCCAGATAAGAACCATCACTCCATCTGTAAACTTCTACAGCAAGATCATTTTTGCCTGGTTTCAGGTATTTCGAAATATCAAATTCAGCCGGACTTTTAGTGTTTTCCGTATATCCTACTTTTTCACCGTTTACCCAAATGTACATTGCTGACGTTCCTGCTTCAAAATGAAGATATACATGTCTTCCTTTCCAGTTATCAGGAAGTATAAAACCTCTTTTATAAGAACCTACCGGATTATCCCAATGATTGATAAATGGCGGATTTTTTTCGAAAGGATAGGTAATATTGGTATAAATTGGTACACCATAACCGTGCAGTTCCCAGTTCGACGGCACCTGAAGCTCGTTCCAGTGCAGCGTGCTGAAATCTGTTTTGTAAAAGTCTTTTGGTCTTTGATCGGGTGTTGGGGACCAGGAAAATTTCCATTTACCATTCAGGGAAAAATACCATGGTGAATTTTCATATTTATCGCTTATGGCAGATGGTTCGTCTGCATAAGGGAGAAAAGACGCTCGTGCCGGTTCTCTGTTAATCTGAAACACCTCTGGATTCTCCCAGTCATTTCTGTCTTTTTCCTGTCCTACAGCACCTGAAACAAAAATCACTAACAGACCAAACAAAAATATTTTCGTTTTGATTTTTTGCATTTAATTAATTTTAAAACTTCCGTTGAAAGAATAACAAAATATTAAGTACCTAAGCAGTTGGGTGTAACTATTAAAAACGTCAGTTCGAGTGTTTTTTGTGTAGAGAAAAACTAATTACTCCCAAATGGTTAAGTATCTACTTTAAAAATTTAATTTTTCCGGCAAATATTTAGCTACTAATTCTTTGTAATATGGCAATAATGCTTTTACGTCCGGTTTAACTGGCGCTTTTGTGTATAAATCGTATGGATTAAATTTTCTTACCCAGTCAAACATTTCGATATCTTTTTCATTCATTAAATGTGCATAAGCATTTTCTTTATGCTGCGAATAAAAAGAATGGTAGCGAATCATATACAAAGCAGGCTCAGGCAAATAATCTTTCATGATCTGGTACAAATATTCATCATGCCCCCAGCTCATTTTTACATTATCCAGTCCGCAATTTTCAGTATAAACCCCAAATTTAGTATTAAACCTTTCATCTGTATAATCAGGATTGTCTTTGAAAAACTCAGAATACACAATTTTATCTGAATAGGCACAACCTACAGGAAAAGTATCCCCTACTACAGCCCATTGTGGTTCTCCGAATAAACATAAAATTTTACCCAAATCATGTATAAATCCGGTAAGTACAAACCAGTCCGGATGACCATCAGCCCTAATTGCTTCTGAAGTCTGCAATAGATGCTGCGTCTGGTCCAAATCAATATCCGGGTCGCTATCGTCAACAAGTGTGTTTAAAAAATCTACTGCTTCCCAAATGGACATTTGTTTTTTATTGAACTGTAAAAATTCCTGCTCTTTGCTGCAAACAAAATCGTAAGTCTGATACGTATGATTTATTCTGTAAAATTCCCTAACCGTTTCTACCCTTTCAGAATCTACATAATTTCTAAACTCCTCTTTTTCTTTTACAGGTTCAGATGGATCCGGATAGCGTAATAACAAATCATCTTCCCATTCATCTAAATTATGCAACGGATTATCTGTGTCTATATGCTTTTTCATGCGATTATAAATTAAAAGTTATAAGACAAAAATAGAATTACCTATAGATTTCAAAATGGACTAATACATCAAAAACATGGATAGAATTTAAATATGTAAGAATAATACATATGTAATTTCGAAAAAATCAAAATTCCTTTACTGAAATTCCAAATTCTCATTTTCAGAGTATTTAAAAAATAAATTCCAAATTCCAACTGCACACTAAGTTGGAATTTGGAATTTAAAAAATTGAAATTTATATTAATTGATAAGTTTACTTGGAGGAAAACCAAACTGTTTTTTAAAGCATCTGCTGAAATATAACGGATCATTAAATCCCACCATATTCGTGACTTCAGAAACATTATATTTTTTCGTTTTTAAAAGTTCGGCCGATTTTTTTAAACGGATGGTACGAATAAATTCATTTGGTGCGAGATCAGTCAGTTCTTTGATTTTTCGATATAATTTAGACGAACTTACGCTCAGTTTGTCACACAAAAATTCCGTTGACAAATCTAATTCACTGAGATTCTCATTGATTAAAGCAGTGATTTTTTCCATAAATTCTTCGTCAATTGGTGAATGGGTAAGTAAGCTTACTTTGCTTTCTACTTCTCCGGAAAATTTTGCTTTAAGGTCTAGTCGTGATTTAATAACATTTTCTATAACCGATTTCAATAATGTAGGTTCAAAAGGCTTTACCAGATACCCATCAGCGCCTATTTCGTATCCTTTAACCTTATCAACATTTTCACCAAGTGCGGTAAGCAGTACAACCGGAATATGGCTGATAAACTCGTCATTCTTCAGCTCTTTACAAAATTCGAGTCCGTCCATAACCGGCATCATTACATCGGCAACGCATAAGATTGGTTTAATTTGCCGGCAAATTTTAAGACCTTCCTCTCCATTTTCGGCATCATACACTTTGTAGTAATCGGATAAAAAGTCTACCAGATACTTTCTAAGTTCTGTATTATCCTCAATCACCAGTATTTTTTGTTTCAGTTCTGTATTCTGAATTGTTTTCTTTGCTGCTTTTTCCGGAATCAGCATGCTTAGATTATCATTTTTCAAAGCATATTCAAACACTTCCTTAGTTTCATAAGAAACCCGGTCAATCGGAATTTCAACCCTGAATGTACTTCCTTTTCCGAGTGCACTTTCTACACTAATAGATCCTTTATGAATGGCTACTAATGATTTTACCAATGACAATCCAATACCAGATCCCGTATTATGTGCCTTACTATTAGAAGCCTGATAAAATCGTTTGAAGATTTTTTCCTGGCTTTTCGGCGGGATTCCGATACCATCATCTATCACTTCAATAACCAGAATTTCATCGGTATTTTTTTTTAGCCTGATGAATAAATCTACGTTTCCGTATTTATTGGTAAACTTCAAAGCATTGGATAACAGATTGTACAGGATTTTATCATACTTGTCATTGTCAATCCAGCCTTCAATAGATTCTGCTTCGGCAATAAAATTCAACTTGATTTTTTTGTTGAAAGCCATTTCCTTGAAAGAATCAAAAATGTTTTTCGAGTAGCTTAAAATATCCGTTTTTGTAACCTTAAGCTTTAATTCGCCAGACTGTGCTTTCCTAAAATCAAGAACCTGATTTACCAGATTTAAAAGCCTGCTGGCATTTTGATAAATAAGATTGTACCTGCTTTTTTCATAATCGCTGGCATTAGTGTTTTCGTCCAGTAATTGCTTAGCCGGACCTAAAATAAGCGTTAACGGCGTTCTTAGCTCATGCGAAATGTTGGTAAAAAATCGAAGCTTTTCGTTATTCAGTTTAATATCATGTTCCCTGTTTACTTTTTCGGTAAGCAGTTCCTGTTTCAGACGGATACGGTTTTTAATTTCTTTTCTTATAAAATAAAAAATGGAAAACAGTGCTATAAAAATCAGTAAGAAAGATATTGGCGTTAACCAAAACGGCGGCAGTATCCTGATCTCATAGGAAACTTCTTTGCTCCAATGACCATCGCTGTTACTGGATTTTATTTTGAAAATATATTTCCCGGGATAGAGATTGGTATATTGAACTGTTCTTGAGTTACTGTTTGCCGTAATCCATTGCTTGTCAAAACCTTCCAGCATATACTGAAATTTATTTAGTTTTTCATTGGCAAACGAAGGTGTCGAAAACTGAAGAGAGAAGTTACGGTTTTTGTAACTCAGTTCTACTTTTTTGGCATAATTTAAATCCTGTGAAAGCGGAATGTCTCCATTAATTTCCATTTCAGGAAGAATCTCTTCGTTCTGAATCTTGAATTCGCTGATAACAGGTTCTGGTGACCAGTTATTTCTCTTCATGGTTTTTGTAGAAAATGTTATGATACCATTTTTACCGCCAAGAAAAATTGTAGAATCATTAAAATTGAAAAAGCCGCTTGAACTAAAAACATCCAGCCTGTTACCACTGTTTACATGATAAATATTGATGTCTTTCAGGTCAGATTTCACCCAGGCAATACTATTATTGTTGATATTGAGCCATAAATTTCCGTTTGCATCAGATAACATATCTGTGATCCATATACCTGAGGTTTCTTTAAAGTTTTTTATAGTTGCAAATGTGTTCTTTTTAGCATCATAGATACACAATCCAAAACGTGTTGAGGCCCATATTTTACCTTTCTTGTCAATCATAATATCACTAACGTTATCTTCGTTAGTCATACTATTTTCTCTTTTAGAAAGGGATTTGTAGGTTTCTAATTTACCTGAAACAGGATTGTATTTTACAACACCCGTTTCTGTAGCAAACCATACGTTATTTTGAGGATCTTTTTCAATCGAGTTGATTTGGTAACCAGGCAATAATTTTCCTTTTGAAGTCTGAACCTGAAGCGTTTTTGTATTTAATATAACTGCTCCTTCACCAAATGAACCTATCATCAAAGATTCTGCTCCAATTTTTCCAAAAGCAAATATTGGCGAAGTATCAAAACCAAGATTCACCTCTTGTGATGCATTGGCAGTGTAATTATACACCATCAATCTGCCATCCCAGAGTCCGCAATAAAAAGTTTTGCCATCTTCAGAATAAATGCTGGATATATCAATCGATTTGTTGTATAAGGGTACAAAACCTTTAGCATTTGAAATAAAAAGCCCGTTATGACTCGTCGCCACAATTACTTTTCCATCATACGTTTTGGAAAAACCTCGTATGCGGGGCGCCTGATTGCCGATGTAACGGGAAATATCCTTATTGAGTGTAAATTGATTTTCATACGGATCAAATTTGTCAAGACCATCTTCAGTACCAATCCACAAAACTCCTGAGCGATCAAAATACAGGGCCGAAACCAAATTATCCACGATGGAAGTATCATCAGACAATATAGAATAATACCATTTATAATCGCCTTTCTGAATGTCTTCTAATTGTTTGCAAACTAATAATCCGCCAAGCGTCCCCACCCAATATTTACCATCCGGAGCTTTGGCAACTGATAAAAAATAAGGTCCTAAACTCCCTCTGATTTCTTTATTCTCAATATATAGATTTACAAATTCATCGTTCATCTTATTTAATTTATAAAGCCCTCTTCGTGTTCCGACAAATATGTCTGCTTTGGCATCTTCATAAATAAAATTGATGTACGGGTTTTTCTCATTTGAATGAGGTACCAAAAGTGTGTAGTTGTTCATTCTTATAATAGCCCCTTTGCTGTCTAAAGTAATTTTGGCAACAGACCCTTTATCATAACTTCCAACCCAGATATTTCCCTTTTTGTCTTCAAATATTTCTTTTACGTAGTCAAAACCTTTAATTGGGATTTTTTCAAATCTGTTTTCTTTCAAAAAGAACATATAGAGTCCCTGATTTTTAGTCCCTACCCACACTCTTTTGAACTTATCAACATACACAGACCTGATTTCGCCTTCTGGAATACTGTTCGGGTCATTTTTTTTAGGGAGGAAAGTCACAAAAGCATGCGTATCCATTTTAAAAAGCGTAAGCCCTTTTCTGGTTCCGATCCATAAATGATTTGAAGATTCATCTAATCTTAGTGCCGTTATGTCGTCATTATACAATCTGTTATTGCCGGGTGAGGAACTCAAGTAGTTTTTGAACTGATAACCATCGAATCGGTTTAACCCAAAAAAAGTTCCAAACCACAAAAAGCCTTTTTTATCCTGTACTATATGCCGAACAGAATTATGAGACAATCCATTGTTGTCATTATAATGTGTGAATTTTATATTCTGCGAATTTGCATTATAAAAAAAGAGGAAGCTGAGAAGTAGTATGAAAGAATTTTTTCTCATATAATGAATTATAAATACTGCTTATGTTTCGGTTAAGATAAAGTTAATAAATTTAAGGATATATGCGTTCAATCTGATTGGTTTTTAAGCTAATCTTAAAATGATTTGATGGTTTCCCATTCATAGTTTTCAGAAATATTTTTGCCCATAAAACCAGTTTTTCATCATTAGATTTTTCTAATTGTGCGCAGACTATTTTGTATTGTTTCAGTCGATTGGCCCCTATCTCAGGAATGGCTAACTCATCGGCATTTTTTAATCGGTAGAAATCAAAAATCATATCAAAGCCTGTCCAGGATTCAAAATCTTTTGTTTTTAAAGAATTTGCTTTCATTGCTGCCTCAACTTCAGCATTGTTTTTATTTATATACGCTAAATCCACTCCTGAAAGTTTTAAAAGTGATGTAGAAAATTCAACAGGAAAATCTTCAGGTAAAAATCTTAACCTAACTAATTCCTTTAAATGCCATTTTGTAAATTCCTCATAATCTTTTGTGTTAAGTATTTCTTTGTTCCAAATAGCAGTTTTTTTTATCTGCCCTAAATGTGCATATTCCTGTTTATATAAAGGAAACAAACTATTAAATTTTGAAACTTTGTTGATTACCACAGTTTCTATTTCAAGAACAGCATCCGGATGTATTGTAAGTATTTTATAGCCTGGCATATAAGCAGCCAAAGAAGGAGTCTGGATATTGAATAATGTATTCCCTTTTGCAGTAGTCCGGATTCCTGTGTCATTGATGTGCATATGTCCGCCAAAATGAACCTGAATTCCTGCATCGGCAAATATCTGGGCTACTTCTTCATTTGGAACCCTTGATAACTGCATTTTATTGGAGCCAAATAGCGATTTTAATTCGGGAGATGCATCATCGTTAAAATCAATCATCGGATAATGGCTGAAGGCAATCAGGGTTTTTCCTTTTTGTTTTGCTTCAGCAGCAACCTTTTTTATCCATTCAATCAAATGATTTTTATAAATGAGTACATTGTTGTACCCGATATTGGCACCGGAAAAATCATGCGGATCATCTGGCAGACCGGAAAGCTTCTCATTCGGAACATAAGCATTGGCATCAATTGCCAGAAGCCATACTCCTTTTACAGGTTCAACGAGATAACTCGCATCAGTAAGAAATAAATTAGTGTTTTTTACAGGATACTTTCTTTTTTGTAAATCTGATTCAGCCAAAGCTTTTTCATAACTATAATCTTCATAGTTATAATCTGAAAAAGGAGTTTCCCAATACAAATAGTTTTTTTGTGGAAAAAACCCGAAAGCCTGCATTTCACTTATGGTTTCCTTATATCCCCAGTTTTTAATATCAGCCGTAATGATTGGTTCCAGCTCATATTTAGGCAGGTTGTTTTTTGAACTGCTGATAATTTGTTCTTTACCGTCTTTTCCTAAAAAATCAGTTTTAATGGCATCCTGAGCAAAAGGTTTTACAACATCATGATTTCCGGTAGTTATAAAAAAAGATATGCCGTATTTTTTGGAATATTCGTCTAAAATTTTTCGCAGTCCTCTTACATGTACGGGCTGACCATCATCACTGAAATCTCCAGGAAGGGCAACCTGTTTAATACCTCTTTTTGCAATGTCATTTAAGGCTTGCAGAAAAGCGAAATAATTCTCGTTGAATATTCGGGTTGAATGCAATTGAGAATTCATCGTCCTGATATTGGCATATTCTCCCGTTTCAGGATTTTGGATTCCCTGATAATTATTGTCTTCAAATTTTGCAAAAATATCCTGTAAATGTGCATCGGCTATGAAAGCAATCTGTACATCTTTTGTTTTTGTCTGTTGTGATTTACAAGCTGACAATGATAGAAAAAACAGTATAAAAATGAATATTTTAGACATATTATTTAACTTCTGTAGTTTGTTGTAATAGCTGATTTTCCAGCGTTGCTGAAGTTACATTTTTCAAAACAATCTGTTTGTGTTGTGCCTCCGGAAAATTTATTTCCTGCATATTGATATTCTGAACATCATCAAACACAAATGCAGGCCTGAAATCAGCATCATCTAGTGTCAGTTTGATATTTTTCAGACTTATTCCGTTGGCATGCCTTACATACAATCCATAAGCCGGCAGTTCTCCAAACATAGAAAATTCAGGATAATCCTTAGCTGCTTCCGGAACCTGATGCAATCGGTTTAGCGGAATATACGCCATTCCTTTAGAGGATCTTCCGGGATAATTGATTTCGATATTTTCTAAAACTACATTTTCGATATTATATCCTTTCAGTCCCACAATAGAGGACGGAAAAGGATTATGAAAGAAATCAACTTCCGGACCTCTCAGGTCATAATTAATGTCCGGACGATCAAAAGGGACCTGTACTTTTATGTTTTTTATGCTAACATTTTTGACACTTCCTGGTTTATCTCCGGTTCGATTTCCTAAACGTATAAAAACAGCATTACCTGTATTGACAGCGTTTATATTTGATACGTCAATATTTTCTATAAAAGCACCATCAACAGATTCTATCGCAATGGCAGACCGAAATGTATCATAAACTTTAATGTCTTTAATAATTACATTTTTGAATCCGCCAAAAGATGCACTTCCGAATTTTACAGCACTGGCGCTGGATCTAATGGTGTTATTGGCAATGTAAACCGAATCATTATAAAATCCGGGATAATATGATTTTAGACAAATTCCGTCATCTGCAGCGTCTATATCGCAATTGGTTACCCTGACGTTTTTACAATCTGTAATATCGATTCCGTCATTGTTCCAGTACGAACGGTTTACAATTTTAAGGTTATCCAAAACAAGGTTATGGCATAATTCGAACGATAATCCCCAACAGGAAGCTTCGCCCGCTTTAAGTCCTTCGATTCGAATAGATTCACATTGTGAAAAACGAAATAATTTTGGACGCATGGTTTCACTTGGCCTGTTCCTGCGAAGGCTGTATTTTGGATCTACTGCAATACCAGCATGATGAAGACTGTCGATATTTAATGCCAGTTGTAGTCCCTGACCATCAATAGTTCCTTTTCCTTTAAGTGCAATGTTTTTGGCTTTATGGGCGATAATCAAAGCCATTTGGGAGTTGTCGTCTTTTTTAGGAGAATCTGGTCTTCCTTCAAAAGTCATATTGGGATAATCTTTTGGATTTGTGCTTCCAAGCAGGACGGATCCTTCTTCAAAATACAGGGTCACATTGCTTTTTAAGATAATACTTCCTGATAAAAAATTCCCTTTTGGAAAAATTACACGTCCACCTTTATTTTTAAAAGCGGCATCAACTGCTTTTTGGATTGCAATGGTATTAATCGTTTTTCCGTCCGATTTTGCACCGTAACTGGTTATTAAAAAATCTTTTTGAGTTTTTTGCGCATTTGATTCAAAACCAAATGAAAAAAGATTGATTAGCAGGGCAATAAAAAACAGTTTTAGTTTAATTTTTGACATTATTATTCTTTTTGTATTTAAATACTTTCAAACAAAAAATTAAACTAAAACTGCCTGCAACAAATTATACAGAAATCTTACTGGTTAATGTAAGCTTCTAATTTATCTAAAGTGTTAAGTTCTGTCTCTCTTGCGCAAGAGGATATAATTTTTGTTTCTAAGTATTTTGCTGGTTTAGAAATTAACAAATATTGTGTTCCATCGTCATTCGTTTTTACATAATCTTTAGGATTGTATAAGATAGCAGCGCCAACTTCAACAATTTCGGCTGCTACATCTTCAGGATGTTTTCCCCAAACGGCAATGTAATTCTTTCCTTTTTTAGTTTGAAAATCTTTAAAGTAATTTATTCCGGTAACAAATTGTACTTTTTCTCCATTTAAGCTAGAAGCTTCCACTTTGGCCTCTCTTTTTCCTGAAAATACAGTTACACGAACTAAAATATCTACTTTTTTTCCTTTGTAAGGCACTCCTCTTGAAATCATTTCCATCCATGAAGTCGTGTCCGTTTTTCCAACGCGGGCCAAACGGTTTGTAACAGGATTCAGGGGTACTACTTTTTCACCATCCCACAATTTTACACCACCCAAACCACTTGTTGCTGCCACTTTATAATAATCAGCTCCCCAGCCTTCTTTTTGCTGTTCAGGAGTTGGATACCAATTTGCCTTTTTTAACTCTAATCCTTTTTTTGCTTTATTATACACATCGATAGCTACTTTATCACTAAAATAGATTCGCAATGCCATCCACTCGTTTTCAATTGCCGGTCCGTGATGCCCTATTGTTTTGTACAAATCACCTGATTCTGAGCCAATATCTGTCAAATACGTTATTTTATCAGACTTCATATACAAACTCGTGTCTGTATTATTTTGTGCAAAACCAATGCAGCAAAAAAACAAAGCAGGTAAAAATGATAATTTCATAATTTCTATTATTTATAGGATTAATTTAATTTCCGTAAAAATAAAACAACCTTTCAATAATACAGCAACATTTTTTATAATATTAAGAAATTATCGTTTAAAAATTCAAACACAGATTTCACATATTACCACAAAAATCAATGTGTTTTTAATTGCACTAATTCTTTTAAATATGATATTTATTCTTCAAATTGATTTTTTTAAAATGGATTAAAACTTGCTGAAAACTAGTGTAATCGTGTTCATATTATTAAATTCATTTACATGCTTATCAAGAAATGACCATTTTATGATGAAACGGCGTAAATCCTGTAATGTAAACATGTTCTCCTTTTGTACGCAGGCTTCCCTGATGATACGTATATGCTTCACTATCCAGGTTTTCTACATTTAAATGTTCACATTTTCCAGGACCAAACTGTATGGTATCTGCACCCATTGAGAGTTCACCATTTCCGGATTTCAGGAAATAATTTTGCTTTTCATCCAATACTGCACCTGTCACATTGCTTCCTTCTTTAAAACACAGTTCTATTGTTACTTCTACATTTGGAGGACCTCCGACTTTAAAATCCAGATTCAGGATTCCGTTATCTTCGGTAATTTCAATTGTAGTTGTTTGCTTTTTCACATTGCTTTTAACCCGGGAATCAAAGTCCATTTTATTCCAAAAACGCCCGTCCGGTGACTCTGATAACTTATAATCGCCGTCATTTTTACGAAATTCTTCCGCAAGCGGCTGATAGTAATCTGCTTCTTTGGTTTCTTTTAAGATGTATTTATTTCCTTCTTTTTCAATTCCTTCACTACTGAAATACCCCATACGGAAAAATGATGTAGAAAGGCGCATGTATTTTAATATTGCTTCTCCTTTTCTATACATCAAAAAATTAGGGTTCGAAGATCTTCCCGAAACAATCATTACCGGCTTGTCATTTCCTCCAAATAAAGTTAGAGAAACTTTGCCGCGCCTAATTCTTGCCAAATTTGAAAGCGCAAAAAATTTCTCAAAATCATTTGCAATTGCCCCTTCAGCAGGAATTTGTTTTCTCAGTTCTTCATTTTCCATAAAAAAAGCAAGTGAACCCGACAAAATATCAGCAGCAAAATTTGAAAGGCCTTCAATCATTTCAACCATCTGAATAAACATCGGATTTTTTGTCCGGATTGCCATATAACGATACTGGAGGTAAAAATTCGTCACTTTTAAATCCATAAACTGATCCTGCCTTTTCGAATCCACCGTCACCAGATCTCCGTTAGGTTCAGTATAATAAAAATAAGTCGTCAGGTTTTTATTTACAATATCAAGCAATTGAGGCCTGTTTAGCAACCTCGCCATTGTTATGAGTGCTTTATCAATAACAGCAGAATAAATTCCGCTTCGTTCGGCATAATGCCCGTCTTCATTCATATAAATTCTTTCGGCCAGCCATTGGTCAATTCTTCGGATATATCTGGTATCAGGAAACAGCGAGTTAATATTGGCCAAAGCTGCACAAATGACCCATCTGTGGTTTGGCGTGTGAATACCGCCTGTAATCATGGCTTCTCCTGCATTGAGAATAAACTTTTTGAGTTTGTCTTTTAATTCGTCTAAACCTTTTTGTTTACTGTTTTTTAAAATAGCGGCTGCCGGACAAATATATTCCAGAATAAAAGCAGTGTCAGGCGGTGATTGTCTGTTCCCTCCGGCATCTAAAGTGCCATCACTGTATTGAGCTTTCAACAAAATTTCTGTTGCTTCATTGATTTTTTCAACCAGAATTTCAGACTTATAAAACCCTGATTCTGAATTACACATTGAAGCAGCCATAACGGTTATTGAACTTGCTACAGTACGAAAACTATTAAGTCTGATGGCTGGATCATACGGCTTATTCAATATAGAGGTAACTTTTGCATCATTATTCAAAATGAGCTTTTTCATCAATTCTGTATCCTCTTTCGTTTTTTTGTTTTCAGAAAGAAAATCATTTGCAAAAATAACATCGCTAACTAAAGCGCCAGCAACTGAAAGACCTCCCAATCTTATAAATTCCCCACGGCTCATTTGGTTTTTCATGCTGTTGATTTTTACTGGTACTTTTCTTTAATTTAAGCCAATTACACAGTGGCTTTATCTAAATTATAAATACTGCTCGCAGCGCCCAACAATGCTGCATTTTCATTGTCAGTAGAAATCTGAATGCTGATTTTACAACCTGCTTCTTCAATTTTTCTGTTAAAGGCAGACAGAAACAGATCGCTTGCATCTGCAATTTTTCCTCCAATGATAAAATGTTCAACTGAAAACTTTTTAAACCACGGAGTCACTATTTCAGCCAGATCTTCTCCCATTTGCTCAAAAGCCTGCAGGGCATTTTTATCACCAGCAATGGCGCGATTGTAAAGTTCTAATCCGTTTTCAAGCTGAATTTTACTTAACATAAAATATTTTGACAAAAGTCCTCTCAATGACACATAATCTTCTGCTATTCCGTTTTGAAAAGGCAAATTCCATATTTCACCATCGGCAGGTACTTCATTTCCATAAGTTATTGATTTTCCTTTATCTATAAAACAAGAGCCTAAACCTGTTCCCAAAGTAACTGCCATAACTTTTTTTGAAAGATTGCCCATGTATTGATACACTTCCCCCTTACCAAAACAAGCTGCATCGTTTTCAAAAAAAATATTAAAATCATAAGCAAGATTAAGACGCTCCCTAATTAAATCGCCAATATTTAATCCGTAAAAATTTTCATATTTTGCCTGGCCTTTAATCATTGAAATCCCTTTTTCATAATCAAATGGTCCGGGTATGCAAACTGTAATTCCGCTGATATTTTTTATTGCTGAATTTTCTAAAGAAGTTTTAATCGATTTTTCCCAAAAATCCATAACCTGATTTACAGGCAAATTAGAATTAAAACTTTCTTTATGTACAGAAGAATCCAAAACTTTCATATTTGTTACATCAATAACGGCAGAGGTAATATGTGTTCCTCCGACATCCATACCGATAGCATATTTTTTTTCCATTTTATTTGTGGTAAGTGTTTTATTTAAGTTATTTTTCGAATTGCAAAAGCAGATTTATCTGAACCAACAGCGTAATTATTTATCGGTTACTTTCACTAATGTCCAGTTGATGCCCAACGGATTTTTAGTTAGCTTGCAGATTAACGGAAATTCCGGATTTTTTACGATCCACATTTCCGTTTCATCAATCTGTGCGATTACATGCAAAGCATCTACTGATTTTCCTTCGATTTCAACAGTGTTTTTATCTGTATTCTGATCTAAAACATAAGTGGTATTATTGTAAATGAATTTGCTGTTTTTTACTAAATCCTGATAAGCGGACTGTGAAATCATAAAAAAAGTTTCATTTGGCTTTAAATTCAAAACTGGTTCATATTCGCCCTGATTATAACTTAAAGCGTTCCCATTTTTAAGTCCTTCTGAAGTAGTCACAATATTGCTGTTTACATCTCTCGTGTCCAAATTAAATGTAAGAGCATCAGCTGTTATTTTAGAAGTGAGTGTCAAAGTCCGGGTCTGGCCATGCAGTTTGCAGATGTAATGCAACACAGCATTATTTTTGATTGTAGGAACAAAACTTTGTGCTGACATCAGTTGAAATAGCCCGCAAAAAAAGGCGGTTAAGATTGTATTTTTCATGATAGCTTATTTTTTTGGTGGCAAAATAGTAGTTCCCCATGCAGAAGGCTTCGAATCCATTTCGAAAATCAATTCGCCTCCATTAGCAATATCTTCGTGTGAAATCCAGGCTTTGTTATAAGGTTTTCCGTTTAAAGAAGCGGTTTTGATATATTTATTCTTTTCACTCATTTTTTTTGTAGTTATCTTAAAGGTTTTACCTTCTTCCAGCTGCAAAGTGATTTCCTTAATTAACGGTGTATTCAATAAATAATAAGGCTGGCCTGCGTTTGGATACAATCCCATAATGTGAAAAGCCAGCCAGGAAGACATGGCACCAGAATCGTCATTACCCGGCAAACCTTCATGAGAGGTATTGAAATTTTCTTTTATAATCGTTCTGATTCGGTCACTGCTCAAATGTGGTTTGCCAATCCAGTGATACATGGTAGGCGCTAAAAAGGAAGGTTCATTTGATACATCATACAATTTTGTATCAAAAAAAGTATCCAGTCTGTTTTTGAAAGCCAGATCGCCGCCTGACCTGCGAATCACTTCAGGAAGGTCATGCGGAATACTTAAAGAATATTCCCAGGAAGTCCCTTCGTAAAAAAACACACACCAATGGCAAACATACCAAGGGGATTCTGTAATTACGGGTGTATATTTATAGGTTGGCTTCTGAATTTTTGATTCTCCAAAAACAACTTCGTCCAGCCAGTTTCCGGAAGCATCTTTAGGCATTATGAAACCTTTTGAGCCGTTATTTTCATAATCAGAACGCCATAAATTTTGCCAGTTATCTGCCTGTTTGATGTATTGATTATAGATTTCGTTATAATTTAAACCTTTGGCAACAGTAGCAATATTATAGTCGTTGTAAGCATAATCTATAGTACGGTTACCGGCACGATCTGTACCAAACGGTACATAACCCAGGCGTAAATAATCTAATAAACCGCCCCTTCCTTCACGTTCTTCATTCCCACCGGGCGGTATTGTAGCATCTTTAAGCATTGCTTTCAATGCTAGCTCATAATCTATTCCTTTTAAGTTTTTTACAAAAGCATCTGCAAGTACTGTTTCAGCATTTGAACCTCCCTGAGTACGTCCATTATCATTTCCGCTTCTTCCTTCTGGCAAGTAGCCGTCATGTTTGTAAATATTAAGCATCGCATTGATAATTTCTACCTGGCGCTTTGGATCAATAAGCGTAATTAATGGACTGGAAGTTCTGAATGTATCCCAAATACAATAAAAGTCATCATAATAGGGTTCGTTATTCGTCCATAAAGGATTTTCTCCTGTACGGTCAACAGGCATAATCATCGTGTGATACAAACCTGTATAAAACATCTTTTTATAATCTTCAGAAGTATCAGGAGAGAGCTGTATGCGATTTAATAACTGTTCCCATTTGTTTTCTAATGATGTTAAAACAGTATTGAAATTCCAATGCGGGATTTCGGCTTCTATGTTGTTTTTTGCTTTTAATTCGCTTAAAAAAGAGATTCCGATTTTTACATTAAGTTCCTGTTTTCCGGCTGCTCCAAAGGAAACTAAAGCTCCCGTTTTTTTACCCGAATCAAACTGAGACGTTTGGTTGCTATAAAATTTACCGTCTTTCCAGGTAACATATTTTGCAATGGGCTGGTCAAAAGCCGCCCAAAAATAAACCGTATAAGCACGTCCGTTATTCCATCCGCCTCTGATCCTGCTGTATCCTCTCACTTCAGTATCTGAAACAATCTCAATTTGAGAGCCAACAAATTGTTGGGCTTCCCTGGCATTCGGTTCAGGAGATTCCCCAAGAAAAAAACCAGGGTCGATTTTTAAATCTTTTGTTGCGTTTTTTGGGTATGTTATTTTGTAAAATGAAACTTTTTCAGCAGTTGTGATTTCAGTTTTAATCTGATTTTCTTTAAAAACCGTTTCATAATACCCTAGTCTTACATTTTCCTCTGTTCTGTGAGAACTTTGATCTAGTTTATCCAAAGCTCCTGAAAAAGGCATGATCTGAATATTCCCGTATTTAGGGCCACCACCAGTTCCGCTCACATGTACCTGGCTAAAACCAGTTACTTCTTTTGGCATGGGTAGCCATCCGCTATTCGGGCTTACAGTACAATCCGGACTTGGCTTTACCATTCCGTACGGGCATGAAGGACCGATAAAAACACGTCCTACTCCTTCTGAACCAATCATCGGATCGACATAATTGTGTACTTTGGTCTGGGCATGATTTACTGATGTGAAGAATAATGATATTCCTAAAAAAATGATCGCTTTAGTCCCTGTCTTCATTGTTATTTTTCTTTCGGTTATAATTAGTCGCTGCGTTTAAAAGCTTTAAAATCAAGATAAAATTGTATCGCCTATTCCTGCTTTGCTTTATTAGACATTTCTAAAATCAATTTTCCTCCGTTTGTAATAGCATTGTGTGAAATTGTATAATTTTCTACAGCTGCACTGTTGTATTTTATTTTGTTGATATAGAGGTTTTCCATACTGTTTTGAGGAGCTTCAATTATAAAATTTTTGCCTTTATAATAGTTAGGATTTAGCTGAATGGATACTTTAGAAAAAGTTGGACTTCCTATCTGATATTGAGCCTCCTCATCTGTTCCTCCATTCAGCTGAAATAAGCCAATTTTAAGCAAAACATTCAAACTTCCCATTAAACCCTGATCTTCATCTCCGTTGTAACCTGTAACCGGAGATAATCCGCTGAAGGTTTCTTTCACAACGTTTCTGGTCCAGTATTGTGTCAAATCTGGCCTTCCTAATGCATTAAAAATAAAGGATGTCTGAATGGAAGGCTGGTTACCAAAATTAATTGGAATACGGCTGAACTCCGGATGCAATTCGGCATCATGTGAAGTTCCTGAAGTAAATTTTAACTCTTTTGCCGTTTCAAATTGCTTATTCAGTTTTTCAACCGCTTTTTGCTTTCCTCCCATCAATTCTGCTAACCCTTCAATATCATGCGGTACAAACCAGGTTGACTGTGCTCCGTTTGACTCTATAAAACCGTTTTCATATTCATACGGATCATAATTTTCGCGCCACTTTCCTTCTACATTTTTAGGACGCATCCATCCGGAAGTTTTATCAAAAACATTCTGGTAGTTTTTAGACCTAGTCATGAAATAATCATAATCTTCCTTATGGTTTAATTTCTTAGCCAATTGTGCCAGTGTCCAGTCCTGATAAGCATATTCCAATGTCTGACTGGCTCCGTCCTGATGACTTCCAAAATTGCCTTCAGGTAGCGGATACGGAACAAAACCTTTTTCGATATAATATTTCAATCCCCCACCAACATCCGTGTTATGTTCGTATCCTGCTTTTCCCATGATGCCGTTTAACATGTGGTTTTTCTTCAGGGCAATGTATATGGCTTCTAAATCGTCTTTTACAATTCCTTTTTGAATGGCGGTCACTATAAAAGGTGTCGTAGAAGCGCCTGTCATTACATAGGTATCATTTCCTCCCGAAGGACCACGCGGAATCATACCTCCATCTTTATAATATTGCATTAAAGAATGTACAAATTCATCCATAATTTCAGGATAAACGAGTCCCCAAAGCGTATTGATTGTCCATTGGGCTCCCCAAAATGCATCAGAATTGTAATGATTGAACTTTGGTTTTCCGTTTGCATCAAGAGGCAATTGCCCAATTCTGAATTTTTCTCCGGTATTATCTGGATAGGCACCGTTTGCATCACTGATAATTTTTCGTCCCTGCAAGGCATGCCAGAGATCAGTATAAAATCGTCTTTGATCAATTTCACTACCTCCTTCCACTTTTATTCTGCCCAATAAACTATTCCATTCATTTTTTGAATCAGAGACTGCTTTATCAAAATCCCAATGCGGTAGTTCCAACTGCATATTGTTAGTAGCATTTTCTACAGAAGTATAAGAAATAGCTGCTTTCATCAGGATTTCTTCTTTGGCTTTGCTAAAATTTACTAAATAATTACCTGTAGCTGCATTTCGTTCAATTGAAGAAACAGGCTCATTAAATTTAATTTTGAAATATACTGTTAAAGGTTTCGGACGTCTGAAATTGGTACTTAAAACCAACGATCCTGAAAGTTCATAATCATTATTTTTTTCAAGCGTTCCGTTTGTATTTTCACAAGGTCCTAAAATGGTGTTCAGATTGAAAAGAATTCCTCTTTGGCTATTTTTTGGGAATGTATATTTATGAAAGCCAACTCTTTTGGTACTGGTCAGTTCTGCTTTTATTTGGTACCTGTCGAGTGTAACGGAGTGATAACCTGGAAATATTTTTTCAGACTCATGACTAAATTTAGAATAAAAATCTGAAAAGATATTTGCACTATTTCCATTACTAATCGTTACAGGGATTACTGAAAGTGCAGACATTTGCCATTCATGAACGTGGCTAAAACCTTTTATTGTATCGGTTGTATATTTGTAACCGCCTCCCCAATCCCCTTTTATTTCGGTATCCGGGTTTAAATTTACCATGCCAAACGGACGGCTTGCAGATGAAAAGAAAAACCATCTTGAATTTTCTGTATCAAGCAACGGATAAACCATGTTTACTAATTCTCCTTTTTTTGCAGAAGAGATTTTTTCAGCTTTGCATGAAATTAAAAAAATAAGTAGTAAACTTATTCCGAAGCGTCTTAATGTATAAATTTTATTGATTATCATTTATTATAAGATATTGGCTGGTCATTATATGCTTATTTTACTTTGGTCTTCAGGCATTATATATTAGTAAAACATTCTATAATTTTTTAACAAGTAAAAAAAACACGATTCTTTCTATAAATAAAAAAAGTGTTTAAGGGATGTTTTTAAACAGTTGAATTAAAATTTTAATAAAAAGGAGAAGAATTAAGTCTCTTCTCCTTTTATGAATTAAAATTTAGTTTTTGGTATTATGCATTAATTAGGATATCCATCATTTTGAGTTAAAGCCGGATTTAAAACTCTTGCATTTGTTGGAATTGGGAAAACACGACGATACGTATCTGCGTTTGTTTTATATCCCCATTGTCCTTCATATTTTCCAAAACGGATCATATCATTTCTATGCCATGCTTCCCAAGCAAATTCACGAGATCTTTCTTTGTAAAGATCTTCAAGGGTTACACTGCTCCATGCAGCAGAAGTAGTACGGTTTGAACGCACCATATTAACAAGTGCTAAAGGATTTTGTCCTAAAGTTTCAGCACCTCCACGTAAAATTGCTTCAGCTTTCATTAATAATACATCTGAGTAGCGTAAAAACGGTACGTCATTATTTTGATTACGGCTGGTAGAAGTATTGTCAGGATAAAATTTGATATTTCTATATCCCATATTCCACGCAATTTCATCATTTCCTAAATCAAACAATGTAACGTTTTGGCGAGGTACAATGTTTGGTGTCAGATCAACCTGATACTTGTATTCAGCACCGCCATCTGCTCCAGTGTAAAACTGGTCATATCCTTTTTTTGTTGTAGTAACCATTACAGGAGTTACACCGTCATTTAAATATTGTAACCCTGTTAGCCATTGTTTGTTACGAATATCATTAACATCATTAAAATGAGCATAAAATTCAGGAAGTGTACTTCTGGCTGCACTTGGTGTAAACGGAAGACCAAATTTAGTTCTTTCAGACCTTGGCACATCATAACGGGCGTGATACATCTGACCATTAAAACCAACTGTAGTTGCTACAGGATCATAAGGAACCGCGAAAATAAACTCCTTCATTTGTGGCCCATTACTTGGGTAAAACATTTGAAGATAAGTCGCTCTAGGCTCAACATTATACAATCCTGATTTAATAACTTCATCACAAGCTGCAATACACTCATTATAACGTGATGTGCCTGTATATACCTGAGCGTTCAGATACAATTTAGCTAACATTGCATTTGCTGTTTGTTTATTAGGTCTTCCATAAGTTGTAACTCCTGATGCCGTATTTAAATAAGGTACTGCTTTTTTTAATTCTTTTTCAATAAAATTAAATACTTCAGTTCGGCTGGATTTCGGACGAGAACTAAAATCTCCATAAACGGTATCCAATGGTACATCTCCGTAACTGTCCATTAACATATAATAAGAAATGGCACGCATTGTTTTTACTTCAGAAATTAAAGTGTTTTTTTCTGCACCTGCCGGCATTGCCTGATTTAGGATTGAAATAGTCTGATTACTGATTCCTATCACTTTAGACGACCAGTCCCAAAGACTTCCTATGATACCATTATCAGCTGTCCAGTCATGAAAATGCATGGCAATGTAGTTTCTGTTATCAAACCAGTTTCCTCCTCTAGCCGGTAAAATTGCTTCATCTGTACTCAATGATTGTGACCACCACCAGGCAAATGAAAACTCACCACGGAATGCTGAATAGACAGGGCCTGTCGTTTGAATGTATTGAGTTGAATTCTGAGGAAATACATCCGGAGTCAATTGTGTGGTAATGGGCACATCCAGATCTTCACAAGACCAGAATAAACCAACCATAAGTACCGGAAGTCCCAAATATTTTAATATCTTTTTCATAATTTTTAGAGTTTAATTTTAGAATATCACGTTTAAGCCAAACATAAATGTTCTGGTTTTTGGATAGAAGTTATTTGAATCTACACCTGGAGCTGTTCCTCCTTGTTCTACTTCCGGATCAATTCCTGAATACTTGGTAATAACAAACAGATTATTAATAGTTTGATATACACGTACACTCTGAATGAATTTACTTACTTTTCCAAAATTATATCCTAAAGTCATATTGTCTAATCTGATATAACTTCCGTCTTCTATAAAACGTGATGAATATCTGTAAGCATTAAGATCATTTGGTGATTCATCAGCAGCATCTGCTAAGATATTAGTAGTCATCGCAGTACTTGGTCTGAACAAATCAGCTCTGGTAGCATTAAAAATTTTGTTTCCGAAAACACCTCTGAAGAAAACACTTAAATCAAATTTCTTGTACTGGAAATTATTACCCCATCCCATTAATACTTTTGGCTGAGCACTTCCTACGTAATGATAATCTACACCAATAGCAGGAGTTGTAGTTAAACTGCCATCTTTGGCAACATATTGAGATACACCTGCTGAATTTTTACCTGCATATAGAAGAGTAAAAAATTGTCCCAGAGGTTTTCCTTCTTTAAATATCTGCAAAGTACTTCCTGTTTGTCCTCCTCCGTCAGGCTGAACTCTGCGGATTGAATCTCCTCCAATAAAAAATGGATTTGTTAATTTAACAATTTTATTTTTATTGCTTGCAAGGTTCAAATTTGTTGACCAGGTAAAGTTTGCTGTTTTAACAGGAGTAGCTGCTAAACTCAACTCGATACCTTTATTAGACATCGTTCCACCGTTTGCTACAATTGTTCCTACTGGTACAAGAACCGGATTTACGGAATAATTAAAAATCATATCTGTTGTTTTCTTATCGTACAAATCAACAGAACCTGTAACTTTTCCATTAAACAATCCAAAATCAAGTCCAATGTTTGTGGTAGCTGTTTTTTCCCATTTCAAATCAGGGTTTGCAGCCTGATTTGGTCCGTAAGCACCAATTTGCTGTCCATTGTAATAAAAAGTTCCTAAACTTCCTGAAATAAACTGAGCGGTGTAAGCATTAAATCCGGAAGAGTTTCCTGTAACACCATAACTTGCACGAAATTTCAAGTCACTAAAAACTTTTTGTCCTTGCATGAAACTTTCTTTGTCCACTCTCCAGGCTCCTCCTACAGAAGGAAAATAACCCCATCTGTTATTAACTCCAAAAACAGAACCACCGTCTCTTCTTATAGTTCCCTGTAAAAGATATCTGTCACCGAAATTGTAGTTTAAACGTGCAAATTCTCCAATCAAACGTGTTTTTTGATATGCTTTGCTGTCTCCGAAATTCACAACATAACCATTTACTGATGTGTAGTTGCTTAAAGCAAGATTGTTATATCCTACATTATCTACAGGGAAATTCGTAGCTGTTGCCTGAAATCCGTCTCCCAGCGTATTTTCCTGCCATGAATATCCTAAAACAGCTTTTATTTTATGAGCTCCAAGGGTTTTGTCCCACGTTAAGAAACTTTCAATGATATTATTCGTATTCTCATAACTGTTTCTCAATGCTGAACCATTTTGGCCAAAATTAACAAGTGATTTATTTTGTGGTGGATCTGGGTTATTGTAGAAATTCGCACTATTATATTTTTGATAATAACTATCGTAAAACTCACCATGAGAAGTAGTCAGCTTTTGGTGCGCAATACTTAAATTATAGGTAAATCCAAAAGGAAGTTTTACCTCTGCAGTCAGGTTACCAACAAGGTTGTTTGTTTTTGTTTCGTCTGTTCCGTGTTCGATTAAGGCTACAGGATTAAAATAACCGGTACTGGTGAAATTTTCAAAAAAAGTACCGTCAGCATTTCTTACAGGTGAAACCGGAAGATAACTTGCTGCTTGTAAAAGTACCGTATTACGCTGTGGTACATTTACATATTTACTATTAGAATTAGTTACATTCAATCCAAATTTAACTTTATCATCAAAAGCAAATTGCTCTACCGCTAAACGTGCTATTACACGTGAGAAATCACTTTTTAAAAGAACACCCTCTTTATTAAGAGAAGTAATACTCGCTGTATAACTACCGTTCTTACCGCCTCCACTCATTGATAAATTGTGGCTGCTTGACTTTGCTTTTTCTGATCTTAAAATTTCTTTCTGCCAGTTAGTATTAGCCCCTTTGTCATTTTCAGGAGTAAAATTCAGGTTGTTTTTTGTGGTAAATGCTCTTAATTGATTTGCATCCATCATGTCCAGCTGATTTGAAACTTCTTCCCAGCCAACATATCCGTTATAAGCAATTTGAGTTCTGTCTTTGCTTCCTTTTTTTGTAGTAACCATGATAACCCCATTAGCGGCACGGTTACCATAAATTGCAGTTGCAGCAGCATCTTTTAATACATCAATAGTAGCGATATCATCAGGTGAAATCATTGAAATATCTACACCGGGAACACCATCGATAACATAAAAAGGTCCCTGAGAACTATTTAATGTAGAAACTCCACGCAAAACAACAGAAGCAGTTCTTGTTGGATCTCCACTTGATGAGATATTAAGACCTGATACTTTACCTTGTAACAATTGTCCAACATCAGTAAGAGCTCCTCTATTCAGTTCTTCTGATTTAATAGAAGTTACAGAAGTTGTCAGGTTTTTACGCGAACCTTTTCCGTAACCTACTACAACTACCTGCTCTAAAGCATTAGTAGCCGAAGCTAGTTTAATTGTTAAATTTGTTTTGGTTCCGTCTAATTTAACAGTCTGGTCTGTAAATCCAAGAAAGGATACAACTAGTACAGCATTAGGATTTGAAACTGAAATTTTGAATTTACCATCAAAATCTGTTACTACACTACGAGTAGTACCTTTTTCAAGAATGTTTGCTGCGGGCAATGGCAAATTCTTGTCATCTAAAATTACACCGGACACTTCGGTTTTTTGTGCCCATGAATTAATTGAAAGACCTAAAAAGAAGGCTAACAATAAAAGTTTAAGTTTTTCCATACTCAGTATTTAGTTAATTGGTTAAAAAAGTTTATTCAAAATTAGTATTAAAGAATTGTTAAGAAATGGACAGGTTATTCAGAAACATGGACTTTTTTGATAAACCCAGTAAAATCGAGGCCTGACAGGTTTTTGTTTTTTAAAATATATAACTAAACTCTTATTAATACATCCATCTTACGAAAGCTTCCATTGCTGCATAATGGGCTAATCCGAGTTCATGGTACAGATCTGCCGTTTCTTTATTTCGGTCTTCGGCTCTTTGCCAAAATTCCCTGCTGTCAGAACCCTGAAAAACGACTCCGTCTTTTTGTGACTGATGTTTGAAAATTCCTTTTCTCTTTTCCATAACCTGATCGGGTCCCATTGGTACAGCCATTTCAATTTCATCAATTCCCCATTCCTGCCATGCGCCTCTGTACAGCCACACCCAGCAGTCTTTCATAAAATCTTTGGTCTTTAAACGATTTACAGCTTCAAAAATGGCGTCAAGACAAACTTTATGTGTACCATGCGGATCTGCCAGATCTCCCGCAGCATATATTTGGTGCGGTTTTATTTTCTCAATCAAATCCATTGTAATTTGAATATCTGCTTCTTCTAAAGGTTTTTTCTCTATGGTGCCGGTTTCATAAAAAGGAAGTTCCATAAAATGAATCTGGTTATCTGGCAATCCTACAAAATAACAGGTAGATTGTGCTTCACCTTTTCGAATCAATCCTTTAATATTTCGCACTTCGGGAATATCAATTTCACTGTTCTTTTTATTTTGAAGAAATTCCAGTGACTTTTTATAAATAGTATCTGCTTCAGCACTTTTAATTCCGAATCTCTCATTATAGTCGCAAACAAAACTTGCAAATCGTAAGGCTTCATCATCTGCTACTGCAATATTTCCGGAAGTCTGGTATCCAACATGCACTTCGTGCCCCTGCTCTTGCAAACGTTTGAAGGTTCCTCCCATACTTATAATATCATCATCAGGATGCGGACTAAAAATAAGGACGCGTTTTTTTGCAGGTTCTGCCCTTTCCGGCCTTTTACTGTCATCTGCATTTGGTTTTCCGCCCGGCCATCCTGTAATGGTACTCTGAAGTTTATTAAAAATTTTAATATTGATATCATAAGCAGGACCTAAATCGGCAAGCAAATCGCTCATTCCGTTTTCAATATAATCGGCATCTGTCAGCATCAGGATTGGTTTTTTTAGGTGTAAAGCCAAACCTAAAACTGCTTTTCGAATAAGATTATCTGTCCAGATGACATTTTCAACCAGCCATGGCGTATTGATACGTGTTAATTTTGAAGCAGCAGCTTTATCCAGTACAAATGTGGTGTTGCTATGCTCTTGTAAAAAAGAAGCCGGAACTAAATTAGTTACTGTTCCCTCTACCGAAGCTTTAATAATGTTTGATTTTCCTTCGCCCCAAGCCAGTAAAATCACTCTTTTAGCTTCCATAATTTTCTTTACACCCAGGGTAATAGCGGTTCTTGGCGTATTATTTAAACCCGAAAAATCGTTACTTGCCGCTACACGCGTAATGTGATCTAAAGCTACCAAGCGGGTCTTAGAATTTTGAAGCGAACCAGATTCATTAAATCCGATGTGACCATTTCCTCCAATTCCCAATACCTGCAAATCAATACCGCCCAGTGCTTCGATTTTGCTTTCATATTCTGCACAATAATCCCCAATAGCTTCTTTTGATAAAGTCCCATCTGGTATATGAATGTTTTCAGGTAAAATATCGACATGATTGAATAATAATTCTTTCATAAAACGAACGTAGCTGTTTATCGAATCGGGTTCCATTGGATAATATTCATCCAGGTTGAATGATACTACATTTTTAAAACTCAATCCTTCCTCTTTATGTAGTCTTACCAGTTCCGCATACAAACTTTTAGGACTCGATCCTGTTGCTAAACCCAATACACAGAACTGTTTTTGAGCCTGCTTTTCTCTAATCAAATTCGCTATTTCATTGGCTACTGATTTAGAGGCTATCACTGAATTTTCATAAACCACAGTACCAATATTCTCAAATCGCTTTTCAAAGCTTGTCGCTTTGTCTATACTGCTTTTTAACATTTCTTTTATTTTTTGGTTAGTATATAATTTTCTAATACATTTCTTTGCTTTCACACCATTTTTCTTCCCACTGTTTGATTGATGCCCTTACTTTGGCTTCTTCAAATGGTGCGTTGCTGACAGCAGATTCTCTTTGAGCCTGTAAAAACATTTTCCATCTTGGCCAGTAAAAATCTTTATACATGCCTTTCCATGCTCTTGATGCATAATCGTTTAGATGGCCTTCTCCTCCCCATAATGTTATTAATGCTTTGGCATTTTTTAAATATATCTTAGATGCATCAGGAGAATCTCCATAATCCCAAGCTGATTTTAGCCAGTAATTCAGATTATTCAACGGCTGACCTGACATCATCCTGTCAATATCAAAAGCTGTTTTTTCTATTTCTTTAAATAAATCGTCTCCTTTTTTGATGTCTTTAGATTGATAAGCTGCAACACATTCCATTAGTAAATCATCAATTCGTAATGAATAATAATGTCTCGAAACATCAATTAAATCATAATTATAAAGGTTATTTTTATTGAAATTTTTAGCTTCTTTTTTTAAGAGATCAATAGCTTGTTTTAGTTTTTCCTTGTCTCCCGGGTTACCTTTAAATTCTGTTACTTTTAATGTAGGCCTCTTAAAAAACAAATAAGCTCCAGCCCAGTCATTCCACCACCGTGTTTCCCAATATTTTGTGCTGTACACCGATTCTGTCAGCAATTGCCATGCTTCAATAACAGTAGCTGAAGTTTTTCCGTATCTGGCATTCAAATGTTTCTTTAACCATTCCTCTACAGGTTCTTTTCCCTGTGTCCACGGAAGATCATAAATGTATTCGTAAACTATTGAATTGTTATTCAATCCTTCAGGCATTACACCATAACCTACGATATTCCCTCTGTTAGGGTTTTGTAGTAAACTGGTAAGTTCCTTTTTGTAAAAATTTAAATCTCCGTAAACCGGGTTTGATCCTCCATAATTATGTACATAGCCGTAAGACCATTGCTTACCATAAAAAGCTTCCTGATTCTCCCATACTTTGTATCTGTCATTGGCATAATCCTGAACTATCATTCTGTCATTGGGTACTTTACTTAAAAAAGCTTTGGTAGCTTCTTTAGTCCAAAATTCTTTATTATCGCCAAAAAGCCATCCCTGCATTACCCAGGTCGCTTTTGGAGAAGCTTCATTGATAGTTTCAAAAATGGTTTTGCCGTAATCTGCCAGTTCCTCATACTTGTGTTCTTCAGAAACCGGCGGTGTTATTTCGTTAAAAGAATCTGCCAGATAAAATTCAGACTGTCCGTATGTTTTAGTGTAAATTTCTATAAAACGTTTTCCAATTTCTTTAAACAAAGGATCATTAGGATCCAAAAGGTAAGTGCTTTCAAACCCTCCTCCTGACCATGATTTTAATTCCTTTATTTTTGAATTAGGATGCGAGTCTGCAAAGGCCTTAGGCACATACCCGCTAAAAGCAGGCACAACCGGATGCATGCCTAAAGTTCTCATCTTTTGTAAAATCTGTTTCTGAACTTCTTTCTTTTTATTAATAAATTCCTGAGGTAAAGGTCCATCAAGGCTATTTATATTCCCCATTCGCTGCCATGGCAAAAATGCCGGCCCTGCAAAATGAGCCTGCAATTGGCCGTCTGTCAATCCGTATCCTTTCCATAATTCCTGCCATACAGCCTCCTGTCCTTCTAATGCTGTAGGCAGATTAATTCCGTGGAGTGCCATCCAGTCAATTTCCTGTTCCCAGCGTTTCCAGTCCCACCAGGGTGTTGTGTATCCAAAAGTACAGGCATTTAGATATTTTCTGTATTTAAAAGGCGTAGCAAGTTTTTTTGAATATGCTGGCCACTTTTTAGGTAAGCTGATTCTATTGCCTTCCCAGCTAACCGAAGCAGCTCCAATATCCCTAAGAAATGTATAAGCGGCATAGCAAACAGATGTATTGGATGTTCCGGTAATTTTTACCCTGTTTCCTGTTACTTCAACTTCAGACCAATCCGCATTTTGGCTTTTATTTTCGATAAGATGCAGATCAAATTCTTTGACCCTATTACCTATCAGTCTTTCCATCACCGCTAAAGCACTTTTGGTATTATCTGCACTTTGACAATACACTTTAGTCCCCAACAGAAATAACATTACAAAAACCAGTATACTATCCTTTATTAAGGAATTATAGTTTTTGAATTCTAAACAATCACTTTTCATACAGATATCTATTTATAGATTAACACAATTTATTTTATTAAAAGCATACACATAAAAAATAGGGAGATTAAAATCAATTAATCTCCCCTCAAATCAACTTAAAAACTAACACAAAATTTAAGTTCAATATTTTAAAAATATTGACATGAAAACACTAATCTTCAACCACAATGATTAATTAATGATAAAATTACTCTGAAAGAATATCTAAGAAATGGACGCATTATTCAAAACTATGGACATATTATCCATTGCTTCAAATTGAAAATAATTGTTAATCTATTGATTAAAAATCACCCTTAGTTATGAAGAAGCTGTTAGGGTAAATTGATAATTTTGTTTGGGAATATTATCAGGATTATTAGCCTATTTAATTATATTAAAGGAAGTTATTCTTAATGTTAAAATGCTGAAGCTTTTTCAGCTATTTAAGTCTATATACTATACTAAAAATAAAAAAACCATATCAAACCTCACATGAAATTGAGATTTAATATGGTTTCATTAAAAAAATTAAAAGAAAGTTTATCTAAAATCTTGTGTAAACTTTTTATACATAAGAATTATGAAATTGCCTTTACCTTTTTATCAAACAACTTGATTTAGTAAAATACAATTAAAACTTTTAAAGATTCATTTTTTTTGCATCTTCAACAAATTGCTTTAAACCAATATCTGTAAGTGGATGTTTTAATAAACCTTTAATTGCAGACAAAGGTCCGGTCATCACATCTGATCCGATTTTGGCACAATTTACAATATGCATGGTATGCCTTACAGAGGCAGAAAGTATCTGTGTTTCATAATTATAATTGTCGTAAATCTGTCTGATTTCGGCAATTAGATTCATTCCATCTGTAGAAACATCATCCAATCTTCCTAAAAAAGGAGAAACATAAGTAGCCCCTGCTTTTGCAGCTAATAACGCCTGACCTGCCGAGAATACCAAAGTTACATTCGTTCTGATTCCTTTTGAAGAAAAATATTTGCAGGCTTTTACGCCATCGCCAATCATAGGTAGTTTTACAACAATCTGTTTATGTAAAGCTGCCAGTTCTTCTCCTTCCCTAACCATTCCTTCATAATCTGTAGAAATAACTTCTGCAGAAACATCTCCATCAACAATATTGCAAATATCAAGATAATGCTTCAAAATATTATCTTTTCCTGTAATGCCTTCTTTGGCCATCAATGAAGGATTTGTTGTAACTCCGTCTAAAACTCCCATAGTCTGGGCTTCTTTAATATCTTCTAAATTTGCGGTGTCTATAAAAAATTTCATTAGTTGTGGTTTATTTTTTTTTGATTATTAATAGTATTTAATCCTCATTCAATAAATGAACTGGAAATAAATAAATTTTATGTATTACGAAAGATGGTGAAGAAAATCACCGTAAAAACTTGTTTCAGCCATTTTTTTGTAAAATCCAATGATATGACCGTTGATTATTTAACATCAACGGCCAAAAATTACTAAGTAATCCACTGAATTTTCTCCGGCAAATACACTAACCAAAAATATTTGCCAGAGATAAAAAACTACAAAACAATCATGATTTCGGTTTTTGATAACCGAAAAGTTTCTTTAATCAAATCAATTAAATGTATTGATTGATGATGTTTTCAAACAATTCCTGTTTACCGCTTTGAAGCGTTAGTTCTCCATTTTGGTTTGCGATATCGTATAAATCTTTAAGGTTTAATTTTCCATCAGCAAAATCTTTACCTTTTCCTGAATCGAATGAGCTGTATCTTTCTTTTCTTAATTTCTCGTAAGGAGAAGAAGTGATGATTTTATCAGCTGTCAGTAATGCTCTTGCAAAAGTATCTGCTCCGCCAATGTGTGCTAAGAAAACATCTTCTAAATCTGTAGAGTTTCTTCTGATTTTAGCATCAAAATTAACTCCACCACCTTGTAATCCGCCAGCTTTTAAGAATACCAACATCGCTTCAGTAGTTTCCTGAATGTTATTTGGAAATTGGTCGGTATCCCAACCATTTTGGTAATCACCTCTGTTTGCATCAATACTTCCTAACATTCCTGCTTTTGCCGCAACTTCAATTTCATGTTGGAAAGTGTGCTGAGCCAATGTAGCGTGATTTACTTCAATGTTGATTTTAAAATCTTTGTCTAAGCCGTACTCTTTTAAGAATCCAATTGCTGTTGCAGAGTCAAAATCGTATTGGTGTTTAGATGGTTCCATTGGTTTTGGCTCAATAAAGAAAGTTCCTTTAAAACCTTGTGCTCTTGCGTAATCTCTTGACATTGTTAAGAATTGTGCCATGTGGTCTAATTCCCTTCCCATATCTGTATTCAATAAAGACATATAACCTTCTCTACCTCCCCAGAATACATAATTTTCACCATCAAGAGCGATTGTAGCATCCAAAGCTAATTTTACTTGTCCACCAGCTCTTGCCACAACATTAAAATCTGGGTTTGTAGCCGCTCCGTTCATGAATCTTGGATTAGAGAAACAGTTTGAAGTTCCCCAAAGCAATTTAATCCCTGATGCTGCTTTTTTCTCTTTTAAGTATTCTGTAATGAATGCTAAGCGTTTTTCTGATTCTGCGAAAGTTGCTCCTTCAGCAATCAAATCGTAATCGTGGAAACAGAAATAATCGAATCCCATTTTGCTGATAAATTCAAAAGCTGCATCTGCTTTATCCTTTGCAGCCTGATAAGGGTCTGAAGATTGGTCCCATGCAAAATTTTGTGTCCCTGGTCCGAATGGATCGCTACCTTGTCCACAGAATGTATGCCAGTAAGCGATTGCAAATCTAAAGTGCTCACGCATTGTTTTTCCGGCTACAACCTGATCCGGGTTGTAATATTTAAATGCTAAAGGATTATCTGATTCTTTTCCTTCAAATTTAATTTCACCAATACCTTTGTAGTATTCTTTATTTCCTAAAGTTATCATTTTATTTTTTTTATTTATTTGTTAATATTAATTCTAATTCTTTTTTCCAGTTTTGATATGCCTTTTCATATTCCTCTTTGTTTTTTAAAGGTAAAAAGGTCATTACGTGATCATTGGTTGTAATTGCTGAACCAAACTTTTCGAAGTCCCCATCAGTTAAACCTACAGCTCTGGCAGCTCCAACAGCTCCGGTAGTATTGTAAATTTCTATTTCGTGTCCGATTAATGTTGCAACTGTGTTAGAGAAAATTTCTGAACGGAATAAATTATCATTCCCGGCTCTGATTACATTGATTTTCGCATTATCATCTTTCAAGCATTCCATTCCATACACAAACGAAAACGCAATTGCTTCTAAAGATGCTCTGTATAAGTGAGCGTTGGTATGGATATTAAAATTCAGATTCAAAATATGAGATCCGATATTTTTATTGTTGAACATTCTTTCGGCACCATTTCCAAACGGAATAACAACTAATCCTTGTGAACCCACATTTACCTGAGATGCTTTTTCATTCATCTCTTCATATGACTCACTTCCTATGTTGTTACGCATCCATCTGTATTGGATTCCGGCTCCGTTTATATTCAGCAATTTTCCAACTCTCGGATTTGATTCAGCATAATTAACATGAACGAAGTTGTTCACACGAGTACTTTTACCAGAATTGGTTTCAGTAACAGCATAAAAAACACCAGATGTACCTCCTGTTGCCGCGACTTCTCCAGGACGCAATACATTAAGTGATAATGCATTGTTAGGCTGATCTCCTGCTCTGTAAACAATTGGAATTCCGGCAGGAAGACCTGATTCCTGTGAACCTTTTTCGGTAACTATGCCCTGATTTGTAAAATTTTCTACAATATTTGGCGTAAGTGATGGATCGATTTCGTAATAATCCAAAAGCCAGTCCGCTACTTTATTTTCTTTGTAATCCCAAAGCATTCCTTCAGACAACCCATTTTTAGTTGTTGTTACCTCGCCGGTTAATTTCAAAGCGATGTAATCTCCAGGAAGCATGTATTTAGCAATTTTACTGTAAACCTGAGGTTCATTTTCTTTAACCCATTTCAATTTTGAAGCAGTAAAATTCCCTGGCGAATTCAACAAATGTTCAGCACATTTTTCAGCTCCGATTTCAGTATAAGCTTTGTTTCCTATTTCAACAGCGCGGCTGTCACACCAGATGATAGAGTTACGCAGGGATTTGCCGTCTTTGTCTACAATAACCAGTCCGTGCATTTGATAAGAAATACCAATTCCCTGAATTTTAGAAGCGTCAATATTAGCTTCCTTTATTGCTCTTTTCGTTGCTGTACAAATGTATTGCCACCACATTTCGGGATCCTGTTCTGCCCAGTCTGGCTGTAATGACGAAATTTCCATTTCGTTTTGCGGCTCGTTTAATACAATTACTTTTTTTCCCGTTGCTGCTTCCACCAGGCCAACCTTGACCGAAGAGCTTCCGATATCATATCCTATATAATACATAATTTTATAATGATTCTCTTAATATTAAACTTGTTGGTACGTAACACTGAATTACTTCGTCATTTGTAATAAATGCTGCTGCTTTTGTTCCTATTTCTTTAAAATCAGTTGAAATAACTGAAATTCCTTTATAAATAAATTTTTTCATTGGCGTTTCATTATAAGACAAAAAGCCAACATCCTGACCAGGCTCGAATTCTTTCTCTTTGCATTGTTCTAAAAAATGACCTAAAATGCGGTCGCTGATACTTATATAAGCGACTCCTTTTTCAATACTAAACTTTTTCGAATCTGTAATGATTTCATTTTTAAAATTAAAATCGATACAGAATTTCTTAAAGCTCTCCAGTGTTTCTTTTGGATGATTCGTGTAATCCGGATAAACAAAACAGATGCTTTTATATTTTTTAAACAAATCAACTGCTTCTTTTAATGCACTGTAAAATGCTTTTCCAAAATCCTGAAAAACATAATTATTTTCTTTTTTCGAATGTATATTCCAGTCAATCAAAAGCAATTTATCATTCGAAATAGCGGATAAAATTGATGACACCTCTTTATCATCAAAATTCATTACTACATATTTATAATACTTTCCGACACTATTGTTGATAATCGTTTTAAAAACTTCAATATTATAATGATGAAATTGTACATCAGTAATAATATTATCAGGTAAATTATTCACAAATGAGTGATATAAAACCTCTTTATATGCTTTGAAAGTATCTAATACCAAAAGCACTTTTCTTGTTTCCCCTGAAACATAGTATCCCTTATTCGGAACAGAATCAATTATTTTCTGATCTTTTAAAATTGAATATGCTTTAAAAACAGTATCTCTTGACAACTGATTTTCTTTGCAAATGGCATTTACGGACGGAAGCAAATCCCCTTTCTGTAAAATGTTCTCTGCAATCGCATTATTTATGCCGTTAACCAATTGCTGGTATTTCGGAATATCACTATCATGATTAATTACAAATACAAACTTTTCCTGTTCTTCGTTTAGCATACTGTTCCGTTCTGTTCTGGTCTGCTAATTTAAATATTTTGTTTATTTAAAAAAAATATTTTCTGTATATTTTTTCTTTTAAAAAAAAGGACTATATCAAATAATCAATAAATTATAACAACTCAAAAGCATATTTCATTCTTATTTTCTAAAAATTTAAATATAAAATATGCTTTTAGTTGTACATGACTAGCTATAATTTGATTAGAATTATAAAATCAAATGCTTACATTTCTTTTCTGTATGGATCAATTGTATTTATCGAGCCATCTTCATTATAAGTAATTTCAGTTACTTTTATCGATCTCAAATGGGTTACCCCTTTTGAAAGACTTGAATCATGATAAAAAAGATACCATTTCCCATCCACTTCACAGATAGAATGATGTGAAGTCCAGCCAATTACAGGATTCAAAATCCTCCCCTGATACGTAAATGGGCCATATGGATTATCTCCAATTGCATAACAAATAAAGTGAGTATCACCAGTAGAATATGAAAAATAATACTTACCATTGTATTTGTGCATCCATGGACCTTCAAAGAAACGCTGCTCATTATTTCCGGCTAATAACACATCGCCATTTTTATCAAGGATTTTAATTTCTCTGGGAGACTCATTAAATTGAGTCATATCATCTGTAAGCATCCCTACTATTGGTCCTAATGCAGGCTCATTTTCACCCGGTTCTTCATTTACTTCAGAGAATTTATTGTTTCGGTATTTTTGAAGCTGGCCACCCCAAATTCCTCCAAAATAAAGATAAAATTTTCCATCTTCGTCTTCAAAAACTGCAGGATCAATTGAATAACTGCCCTTAATTGCTTCCGGTTCCGGAATAAATGGACCAGTGGGAGAATCGCTTATAGCAACTCCAATCTGGAAAATTCCATCGGCACGTTTGGCCGGAAAATACAAATAATATTTACCATTCTTACAGGCAGCATCAGGAGCCCACATTTGTTTCTGAGCCCATGGAACATCCTTCACATGCAATGCAACTCCATTGTCTATTACTTCAGAATCTATACTTTCCATAGAGAACACATGATAATCCTCCATACCAAAATGGTCACCGTTATCGTTAAAAGGAATACCGGCATCAATGTCGTGCGATGGATATATATATATTTTTCCGTTAAATACATGTGCCGAAGGATCGGCCGTGTACATATGTTTAACTAATGGTTCTGATATGGCAATTTTATTGATTACCTCAAAATTAATGTGTTCAATGCTATCCTCAGGCATAGTTTCTTTTGTTTTAAATGATAGTATAATTTTATAATCTTCGTTCTTTTAAATCAGCCTCGATCTGTACTTCCATTTTTTTGTCAATTTCATAGAAAAACAATAATCCTACACCAATTAAAAAAGGTATTGCCGGAAAAATGCTTACTAATAATTTAATACCATTAATGGCAATATCTGTTTGTTGTGCTGAATTTGGAACATAATCAAAATGTCCTAAAAGTGATGTTGTTAACGCGCCTCCAATACTTAATCCTGCTTTTAATCCCACCATCATTGCCGAAAATATAATCGCTGTTGCACGACGGTTATTTTTCCATTCAGAATAATCAGCTACATCTGCAATCATTGCCCAAAGCAATGGAATCGTAATTCCGTAGAAAAACCCATGAAAAATCTGAGAAAAAAACATTAGGCTCACTGAGGTTGGAGAAAAGAAATAAAAAGCAATAACAAATAAGGTAGAAATAAATAAAAAGAGTCTAAAAACATTTCTTTTACCATACTTGTCAGCAAATCTTTTTGACAATGTTATTCCGACTATCATAAAGATAATACCTCCTGCATTAAACAAACCAAATCCGGCAGAAATAGGATCATTCCCAAAAGTATTCAGCCCTATTACTGAAAGAAAATCTAAGATAGGCTGTATAAAACTGGCGAGTTCCTGTTTATTTACATAATTCTCAAAATAATACACATAAGAACCTCCTTTAATTGCCAGTGTTATAAAAACCAATAAAGTAAGCGCCAGCATAATAATCCATGGCTTATTTTTGGCTAAATCTAATAAGTCCTCTTTTACACTTGATTTTTGTTCTGGTTTTGGTACGATTCGTTCTTTAGTAGTTACAAAAGTTATTAGCAGCATGATAGTTCCAATTATTGCTAAAGCAGTCATTACTTTTTCGATACCAATTGCTTTATCACCATTGCCGGCACTTTTAATAATGCCAAGCATAAAAACCTGAACAAAAAACTGAGCAAACATCACAGCAACAAAACGATATGAAGACATACTGTTTCTCTCTCCCATATCTCCTGTTATAACACCGCTTAAAGCTGAATAAGGCAAATTATTAGCTGCATAAAACAATAAAAGAAATGAATAAGTCAGAATTGCATAAATTACTTTACCCTGATACGAAAAATCAGGTGTTGTAAACGCTAAAAGAGCAATAAAGCCTAAAGGAACAGATGTCCATAAAATCCAGGGACGAAATTTACCCCATTTTGTATGAGTCCTGTCAGCAAGTGCACCAATTATGGGATTAAATACAAAAGCTGCAATGAGCCCTACAATCAACATAATTATAGATGAATGTGTTGGTGATAATCCGTATATATCTGTATAAAAATAAGCCAGATATGTCATTAAGGTCTGAAAAACTAAGTTCGCTGCTAAATCACCCAGACTGTACCCTATTTTTTCTTTAATAGATAATTTTTGAGAAGATAAATTCATTATTTTAATTATGTGGTTATATTAGTTAGTTTAGTTTTGAATACAATATTAAATACTACTTTGCTATTTTAATTTGGCGCTAAAGTAATAATAAAAACAATCGGTTGTGTAAAATATTTTAAAAATATATTTTTATGACAAATTGTTATATAATAAACTTACAGGCAAAAAACTAAACATTACAATCGGTTGTATGAGTATTATGGGATTTTATCTTCTTAGTTAAATCTGAACATAATAAATAAATCATAGCTGTAAACTTCCCCCATTCTTAAATAAATTAAGATATTTTGCAATTAATATTTAGCAATATCATCTTGAGTCAAATACTCAATTTCAAATGCCTATGTCACTTTTAAAACTTGTAATTATATAAAGTAAGTATCTTAATTGTATAAATAAAAATCTATTTAGGAGTATAAATTTGATATACCAAAAATTCATTTTACACCTTTTTAGCATTTTTAATTTCTTTTACGATTAGTATAAATCATTTCAAATAATAAAATTTAATGTTTAGCTAAAACACGAAATTTTTCATCCTGATGTATTAATGATTAAATAATATAATTATGGATATCTATGCCATTTTACAAATTTTAATAGCCACAATTGCAGCAACATCTGCTATGACCCTGTTCAGCTATGCTGTATCAGCAAGTTTCAGGGAACTGTATAAAGAACCTGTACTTTTAACATTTCTCTTAAAGCAGCTAAAAATTGATGTTTCAGACAAAGGAAAAGCAATTTTAGCGTGGCTATTACATTATTTTATTGGATTTATATTTGTTTTTATATACCATCTTTTATGGTTTAATGACATTTTAAGTTTATCCATATTCAATGCATTTCTATTAGGAAGCATATGCGGAATTATTGGAATTGCAGGCTGGATGGTACTATTTAAATTAGCTGATTATAAGCCTGCTATTGATTTTAAAGGCTATTATATTCAGCTTTTCTTTGCCCACATCATTTTTGGTCTTGTAGCAGCATTGTTTTATTATCTCACTTTAACCATCATCTTAATCGCGAAGTCCAATGTCACTATCTAAATACAATCAGAAAAGAGATTTTAAGCAAACTAAGGAACCAAAGGGAAAGGTTGAAAAGTCTGAAAGCGAACTTATTTTTGTCGTACAAAAACATGCCGCTTCTCACCTCCATTATGATTTTAGACTTGAAATGAACGGAGTTTTAAAAAGCTGGGCTGTTCCTAAAGGACCGTCAATGAATCCCGATGACAAGCGTCTGGCTATGATGGTTGAAGATCATCCGTACAGCTATAAAGATTTTGAAGGTACCATTCCCGAAGGCAATTACGGAGCAGGAAATGTAATTGTTTGGGATAACGGAACTTATATTTATGACAAGAAAACAACGAGTCAGGAAAAAGCGATGTTGGCTGATCTCAAAAAAGGCCGTTTAAGTTTTATTTTAAAAGGCAAAAAACTTAAAGGAGAATTTTCTTTGGTAAAACTAAAAGGAAAACAGGAAAATGCCTGGCTGTTAATCAAAAAAAATGACAAATATGCAACGGATGCCGATATTTTAGAAAAAAATAAATCGATACTCTCCAAACGATCTTTGGAAGAACTGGAGAAAAAATCTAAAAAAGCTGTTCCTGCTGCCAAAAAAGAAACACCTTCAAAAAAAAAGAATGATTTGGCTGAAAAAGCAACTTTTGTTAAACCGATGTTAGCAAATATAAAAGAAAAAACTTTTAATGATCCCGACTGGATTTTTGAAAAAAAATACGACGGATATCGTACTATTGCTGTAATAAATCCTCCTGAAATAGAGTTATTCAGTCGCAATGAAATTTCTTTTAACCGCAATTTTAAAGCTGTGGCTCAAGATTTAAAAAAAATAGATCATACGGCTATCTTAGATGGTGAAGTGGTAGTTGAGGATGAATCAGGGAAAGCAAATTTTCAGTTACTTCAAAATTACCTAAAAACAGGTTCCGGAGAGTTGAAATATTATGTTTTTGATCTTTTGAATCTGGATGGAAATTCAATTACAGAATTATCGCTGGTTGACAGAAAAGAACTCCTGAAAATCCTTTTCAATAAATATAATTTTACAAATGTTTTTTATTCGGATCATATAATTGAAAACGGAATGGAATTATTTGATCTTGCCATTAAAAACAAAGAAGAAGGTATCGTCGCTAAAAAAGCTGACAGTACTTACCAGGTTAACAGGCGAACTAACGACTGGCTAAAAATAAAAGCATCAAATCAGGAAGAAGCGATTATCATTGGAATAACGGAACCTAAAAACTCACGGAAGTTTTTTGGAGCAATATTGCTAGGCCAATACTATGGTAAAAAATTGCATTTTATAGGGAAATGCGGAACAGGTTTTACAGAAGACACCCTAAAAGAATTATATAACAAACTAAAGCCATACTTCACTGATAATGCAACACTGACAGAAAAAACAGGATTACGTGACAAAATACAATGGGTTAAACCAAAAATAGTCTGCCAGGTTAAGTTTTCTGAATGGACACAAGACAAACACCTAAGGCATCCTGTATATCTAGGATTGCGAATAGACAAAAAAGCCAGCGAGGTTTTTACTCCTTACAATATTAAAAACCAGAATTTAGAACCAAAAGAAGAAGCTATGGAAACTGAAACCAAAAAAAATAAAACCAAAAATAAAATTGAAAACGATTATGATTTGAAAATTGGTAAAACGGTACTTCATTTAACCAATCAGAACAAAATATATTTTCCGAAAGACGGCATTAGTAAAGGAGATGTTGTCCAGTATTATAATGAAGTAGCCGATTTGATATTGCCATATCTTAAAAATCGTCCTGAATCGATGAACCGATATCCAAATGGGATTGATGCTCCAAGTTTCTATCAAAAAGATGTTGATACAGACAAAACACCTTCCTGGCTAAAAACTAAAAAAATCTTTTCTGAATCAAATAATGAAAATATTAACTATTTGATTTGCAACAACAAAGAAACACTTATTTATATGGCTAATTTAGGCTGTATCGAAATCAATCCATGGAATTCGACCATTCAAAATATCGAAAATCCCGACTGGCTCGTAATCGATATTGACCCCGATCAACAAGATTTTTCTGTTGTTGTCGAAACAGCTTTAGTTGTGAAAGATGTTATGGATGGACTAGAAACAGAATGTTATTGCAAAACTTCAGGTGCTTCGGGACTTCATGTTTACATTCCGCTTGGTGCGCAATACGATTATGATTCGGTAAAAATTTTAGGAGAACTAATTGCACAGCAAGTTCAATCGAGATTGCCGGAAACTACCTCTTTGGAACGCAGCATCAAAAAGAGAAACCATAAAATTTATATCGATTATCTACAGAACAGAATCGGTCAGACTTTAGCTGCGCCCTATTCTGTAAGACCCAAACCGGGTGCTACGGTTTCAACACCATTAGAATGGAGCGAAGTAAACAGCAAACTGCATCCTTCGCAATTTACAATTAAAAACGTATTAAAAAGATTTGAGAAAAAAGGTGATTTGTGGACTCCTGTTTTATCAAAAGGAGCCAATATTAAAAAGATTCTGAAAAAAATTGAAGACCAAAAAGATTAAGAAGATTTTTTCTTTTTGGTCTCTAAACTAGCTTTGAGCATATCAATTAAGCTATCACCCTGTTTATGAACTACTTTCAGTTTTGCAGGTTTTTTAGGTGCTTTTCCTTTAGCTTTCTTTTTGATGATATCTAAAAGCTTAGCAGTATATTCGTCTTTAAAATTGCTGATATCAAACTTTTCAGTCAACTGTTCAATCAATTTATTCGCCATATCAATTTCTTTGGTTTTTGCCTTAGAAACCGGCGGAAGTTTTAATTCATCCGTAGCACGAATTTCTTGTTCAAAACGGATTCGGTTTAAAACAATAACATTTTTATACGGTTTTAAAATAGCAAGACCTTCCTTGTTACGCATTACGAAACTTGTAATTCCAACTTTTCCTGAAGCAGCAAGTGCATCACGAAGCAAGGCATAGGCATTCATTGCACCTTTGTCAGGTTCAAGATAATAGGGCTGTTCATAATAAAGACTTGCAATCTCTTTCTCCTCAACAAAACTCTGAATATCAATCGTCTTTGTTTTAACAGCATCTGCAGCTTCAAAATCTGAATCTTCAAGTACTACATACTTATCGTCAATTTTATAGCCCTTTACAATATTAGAAAAATCAATTTCTTTACCTGTATTTTCATTTACCCGTTTAAATTTGATATTGGCATGATCTTTTTTATCGAGCATATCCATGTCAAGACTGCTCTCCTGAACCGCAGAAAATAATTTCACCGGAATATTAATTAATCCGAAACTAATTGAACCTGTCCATATTGATCTCATAATGAATAATTTTAAAGATGCCTTTTCAGGAATTAAATATTTCCTTCAACCCAATTCAGGGCTTTGTTAAATTCAGCTTTTTTAAAGCCACGAAATTCTCCCGGAACAACATAGCTGAAACCATTTGTAAATGAAATAATTTCTTCTGTATCTGTAACAATTGCTGCCCTGTTCCATTTTCCTAAATGTTTTAGTCCGATTAACGCATCTTGTAACCAGGCACCAGCAGTAAAGTTTCCGATATCGGTATCTAATACAAGCAAAAAATTAATTTCATTGATTCTTTTTACCAAATTATCTATAGCAGGGACAACAGTTGCCTGAAAATCATCTTTAGTTACTTCTGCGAGAGCCCTAAAAGCAACTATATTATCGGGTGTATCAATTATGTGTATCATGTTTATATTATTTAAATTTCACAAACAAATTTAAAATTACATTACAGATTTTTTTTACATTATATTATTCAAAGATTATAAAATATCTATACTTTTAGTCTTTGAGTTGATACAAAATCAATCTATATTTCGTTCTTAATCTTTTATTAATTTATACCCGATAAGGTATAATTAATAATAAAATTTATTTTCTATACCCTATAGGGTATAATTTAATAAAAATAATTATATTTATACCCGATAAGGTATATTAATTATGAAATTAAGTCAATTTATAAAAGAAAAGAGAAGTTCTACAAATCTTACCCAGCCAGAATTGGCTGAGAAAGCTGGGGTGGGGTTGCGTTTTATAAGGGATTTAGAACAAGGCAAAGATACTGTCCGCTTAGATAAAGTAAATCAGGTCTTGCAATTATTTGGTTATCAATTAGGCGCCGTGCCAATAAATTATAACGAAGATGATAAAGGCTGAAATAAAAATGCATGATAAAACTGCAGGATGGCTTTCTCAGGATGAAAATGGATACCATTTTTTTTATGACAGAGCTTATGTTGAAGGTACCCAACCTGAAGCAATAAGCCTGACATTACCTATTCAGAATGGTATTTACACCAGCAAAATTTTGTTTCCTTTTTTTGATGGACTAATTCCTGAAGGCTGGCTACTTGATATTGCCGAAAAAAACTGGAAATTAAATCCAAGGGATCGAATGGGTTTATTATTATCTTGCTGTAGAGATTGTATTGGAGCAGTTAGTGTTTATCCAATAAACAAAGAAGAAATATGAAACAGTGCTTATATTGTTATGAAAGTCTGGAGGAAAATGAAACAGATTTCCATTCTTCATGTAGTAAAAAAATCTTCGGTACAACTATCCCGCCGGAACTTCCCTATTCAGAAACACAAATAGAGGAACTCGCATTACAAATTGTCCAAAGTCAAATTGCTGTTACGGGAGTACAGCCAAAACTATCTTTAGACTTAACTTCAAATGCAAATCATAATCAGCCTAAAAAATTTACAATTGTTGGACTTTGGGGTGAATATATCCTTAAGCCTCCAACACCAAATTACATACAGTTACCTGAAATTGAAGATTTGACAATGCATTTAGCAGATGCTGCTAAAATTAAAGTAGTTCCGCATAGTTTAATAAAACTTAAATCAGGCAAGCTAGCCTACATAACTAAAAGAATCGATCGTAGTAAAAAAGAAAAGCTACATATGGAAGATATGTGCCAGTTAACTGAAAGGCTAACTGAAAACAAATACCATGGATCATATGAACAAATTGCAAAAGCTATTTTAAAATGTTCTGTTAATCCAGGTTTAGACGTTGTTAATTTTTTTGAACAAATCGTTTTTTCATTTCTTACTGGAAATGCAGATATGCATCTCAAAAATTTTTCTTTACTAAACCAGCCTAAAACAGGTTTTGTACTTTCTCCTGCTTATGACATGGTTGCTACTTCAATTGTCAATCCTGAAGATGATGAAGATATGGCTTTAACATTAAATGGTAAAAAGAAAAAAATAACAAAAAACGATTTCATGATTGCATTTGCAAACTTAAATCTGGAGAAAAAACAACAAGAAAATATTTTCAATAAGATGAAAAAGTCAAAAGAAAAGTGGTTTATTCTAATTGACAAAAGTTTTTTAAGTGAGGATTTCAAGAAAATTTATAAAGAATTAATTGAAATACGATTCAAAAGATTAGAATTATAAACAATCGGGCCTCCAGTTTTGGAGGCGCGATTGTTTTATAAAAATAATTAATGTTTACCCTTGCCATGAGAATGGTTGTGATCATTTTTAGGATTTCCTTTTCCTTTACCGTTTCCGTTGTTATGACCATGAGAATTATATCTTCCTTCAGACTTATAAATTTTATCTGGTTTTGGGCCTCTGTTTTTTTGAGGTTTTCCAACATATCCTTTTGGATAAGCTGCTCTGTGTTTAGAATGATAACTATAAGGTTTACTTCCTCTGTAATCTCTTAAAACCACTTTGTAGCCTGAATAGAAATCGTAATTTCTGTATCGGGCAGGTACTCTTCTTTCTCTAACCCAAACTCCATTATTAAAATAAATATACTGGCTTTGAGTTACATCATAATAAATATCAATATCAGGCAAATAATAATATCTGCTGTCATCATATCCTACTGGCCCCCAGTTTGGTGGTGTACCAATATTTACATTAACTGAAACCTGTGAATGTGCCAAGACACTCATAAAAAGTGCTAGGGCGAATACTATCTTTTTCATCTTTTTTGTTTTTAATTATTAACTTCATTTATAGCCTAATCTAAATTAATGCCAATATTTTAATTTATCAACTCCCTATATACGAAAGCACTAAAAAAGACGACGTACAGCGCTTTATAACCGATATAAAGACAAAAAAACGCCTCAGAATCGAGACGTTAATTTTATATTGAACTGTTTATTTCCATCCTCCACCCAAAGCCCTGTATAATTCAACTATGGCCTGAAGTCTTTGCAAATTATCATTTACGCCGCTTAATTGTGCTGACAGAAGATTTTGTTCAGAAGTTAATACATCAGTATAATTGGTTGCAGAACTATATTCTAAGAGTTGACGGGTGTAATCGACTGCTTTCTCTAAATTTTCGATTTGTCTGGCTCTTGATTCGAGTTTGTCTGTCGCCATTTGGTAGGTATACAAAGAATTAGATACTTCCTGACCTGCTACCAATAAGCTTTGTTGGAAATTATTATAAGCTTGTAATTGTTTTGATTGTGCAGTTGTCAGTCTGGCTTTGTTTTGCCCCTGATTGAAAAGTGGCTGCGTCAATCCTCCTATAATGGAATAAAATATTGAACGGTCAAAGAAGTCCTTTAACTGTAAACTAGAAAGTCCGCCACTGGCTGTCAGCGTAAGGCTTGGATAGAAATAGGTACGTGCCAGGTTGGTACTTTCGAAAGCAGCTCTGAAATTGAATTCGGCCTGACGCACATCCGGACGGTTTTGAAGCAGTTGTGATGATAAACCTGTTTTAATATTCTCAGGCATTGGCTGATCATCTAAAATCCCTCTTTCAATTGGTCCGGGCGCTTGTGCAATTAAAATATTCAAAGCATTTTCGGTTTCTCGTATTCTTTGTTTTAAATCCGGTATTGAAACTTCGGCAGCGTAACGGTTTGCCTCACTTTGTACTACAGCTGCACCGGTTACGATTGCTCCTTCTTTTAATAGTTTTATTGTTTCAACATTTTCAATACGGCTTTCCAGCGTTTTCTGTGTGATAGACAGTTGTTTATCATAAGCCATCAATAGAAAATAATTGTTGGCAATATCCGAAATCAATTGTGTCTGAACGGCTTGTTTTGCTGCATCAGTCGCCAGATAAGAGGCTAAAGCTGCTCTTTTTGAGCTGCTTAATTTCCCCCAGATATCTGCTTCCCAGGAAGTGTTTAAACCTAATTTATAGGTTGTAGTTAAGGTATTAATATTTATTCCGGGTGGAAAGTTAAGTCCCGCTTCTGATTGTTTGTTGCGGGTAACACTGGCATCAAGATTTAAATTGGGATAATACGCCAATTTGCTTTGGCGCAAAGCAGCACGGGCCTGAACAATATTTTCGATAGCATTTTTCAGGTTGAGATTCTGGTCGATTCCTTTCTGAATTAAAGCAGAAAGTTTTGGATCTTTAAAAACACTTTGCCACGGCATATTTGCCATTGTCGTCGAATCTGCCGAAGTTTCATCACGAAAGAGCTTTTCTGTCGAGACAGTTGCCGGACGTTCGTATTTTTTAACTGCACACGCACTCAAAAGTACCGTCGCAGCCAATAAAAAAATATATTTATTTGAACTATGAGTCATTTCTTCTTAATTAAATTATTCTTTGTGCGCTTCAAGTAAATGAATTTCGTCTTCATCGTTTTCATCATCATAACCATCTTTTGCTGGTCCGCTGATTTTTTCCTGTAAAGTCTGGAAGATGATAAACAAAACCGGAATAACAAATACTCCCAAAATAGTTCCGATTAACATTCCGCCAACAGCTCCGGTACCAATTGATTTATTCCCGACCGCACCTGCACCTGAAGCAAACATCAACGGAACAAGTCCGAGGATAAATGCAAATGAAGTCATCAAAATTGGACGCAAACGTGCTACAGCACCTTCAATTGCCGCCTGAACAATTGGTAACCCTTTTCTCCTTCTGTCTAAAGCAAATTCGACAATCAAAATACCGTTCTTTGCTAAAAGTCCGATTAGCATGATTAAGGAAATCTGCAGGTAAATGTTACTGTTCAGTTTGAATATAATCGAAAACAAATACGCTCCTGCCAGTCCAAACGGAATAGAGAATAAAACGGCAAACGGCAAAATATAACTTTCGTATTGTGCACTCAATAAAAAGTAAACAAAGACCAGACATAAAATAAAGATAAAAATGGTTTCACTTCCTGAGGCTAATTCCTCACGCGTTAATCCTGAAAATTCGTAGCCATAACCTGCTGGAAGATTCTCTGCAGCTACTTCCTGGATAGCCTTAATTGCATCTCCGGAACTAAATCCTGGATTTGGAGCACCTGTAATCGAAATTGACGTGAACAAGTTAAATCTCGAAATAGATTCTGGTCCGAAAACCCTGGTCATTTTTACAAATTCGGTAATTGGCGCCATGTTGCCTGAACTGTTTCGGACAAAAATTTTATTTAATCCTTGAGTATTCGTCCTAAACTCTGGCGATGCCTGTATCATGACACGGTATTGTTTTCCAAACTTATTAAAATTCGAAGCATACAAGCCACCATAATAACCTTGCATCGTAGACAAAATTGAATTTACAGAAACTCCCGCATCTTTGGCTTTTGCAAGATTAATATCCATCATATACTGAGGAAAACCCGGATTAAAAGGGGTTGTTGCATATTGGATTTCAGGACGTTTTGACAATTTTTCTAAAAAATCGGTATTGACTTTAAAGAATTCAGCTGTGGTATGACCTCCTTTGTCCTGCAACTGAAACTCGAATCCGCCACTTTGTCCAAATCCCTGAATGGTTGGGGGGGAAATAAAGAAAATATTGGCTTCACGAATCCCGCTTGTTTTGGCAAAAAGCTGTCCGATTACATCATTAACACTTAAATCACGTTTGTCCCAGGTTTCCAGTTTTACAATAACCATACTGTAGGCACTACCTGCTCCTGCTGTAAAGTTCTGCCCCACGATGCGAAGTGTATTTTTGACCCCCGGAATGGTATTGGCAATACTGTCAACTTGTTTGGCAATTTTATCAGAACGCTCCATAGATGCTGATGGCGGTAAACTGATATTCGCAAAAACTGTCCCCTGATCTTCCGCAGGTACGAAAGCTGAAGGAGTTGTTTTCATCATATAAAACAATCCTGCACCGGCTATAAGAATAGAGGCCAGAACAATCCATTTTTCTACTGAAAGAAACTGAACGGAACGTTTGTATCTGCCAGTTACATTGTCAAATGCAACGTTAAAAGCAGTATAAAATCTTTGTAAATAACTTTTATGCTTATGATCATCTGCATGAGGTTTTAATAATAATGCACATAAAGCAGGACTTAAAGTCAAAGCATTTACTGCAGAAAGAATAATGGCAACTGCTAATGTAATACCAAATTGTTTATAAAAAACTCCGGTAGAACCTGTAATAAATGTAACCGGAATAAATACAGCAGCCATTACAAGAGTAATCGAAATAATGGCTCCTGAAATTTCATCCATTGCATCAATCGTAGCTTTTTTAGCCGATTTATAACCATGGTCAAGTTTGGCATGTACGGCCTCGACGACGACAATCGCATCATCGACCACAATACCAATAGCCAGCACCATCGCAAAAAGTGTCAATAAGTTAATCGTAAATCCGAAAAGACTCAGGAAGAAAAACGTTCCCACAATCGCCACGGGAACCGCAATTGCCGGAATTAGCGTAGATCTGAAATCCTGAAGGAAAATAAATACTACGATAAAAACCAGAATAAAAGCTTCAATCAAGGTATGGATTACTTTTTCGATAGAAGCATCCAGATTTTCATTAACGTCCACCAAAAGCGTATATTTTACTCCTTTCGGGAAGCTTTTTGCTGCTTCTTCAATTAGTTTTTTGGAATTATTGATTACGTCACGGGCATTAGATCCTGGAGTCTGGCTGATTGCCATCGCTGCAGATTCTACACCGTTTGTTTTAATCGTTGAAGCATAACTTAAAGAGCCTAATTCAACTTTGGCAACATCTTTCAATCGAAGCATTTGCCCATTGCCAACGGATTTGATCACAATATCTTCAAACTCTTTTGGACTGGTCAGACGACCTTTGTATTTGATTACATATTGAAAAGCCTGATTACCGTTTTCACCAAATTTACCCGGAGCGGCTTCAATATTCTGTTCTGCCAAAGCTGCTGAAATATCACTTGGAATCAGTTTGTATTGCTGCATGATATCTGGTTTCAGCCAGATTCTCATCGAGTAATCTTTGGCACCAAAAACCGTTACATCCCCCACCCCAACTACACGCTGGATTTGAGGAACAAGATTAATCTTTGCATAATTTTGAAGAAAGGTCTGATCATACGTTTTATCGTCACTATACAACGAAAAAATCAACAAATTACTACTTTGACTTTTCGTAACTGTTACACCTGCCTGAGTTACCTCTACGGGTAATAAACTCGTTGCTCTTGAAACCCTGTTCTGAACGTTTACCGCTGCTAAATCAGGATTTGTCCCTACTTTGAAGTATATTTTGATAGAAGCATTTCCGTCATTGGTTGCTGTAGAAGTCATGTAAGTCATGTTTTCTACACCATTGATTTGTTCTTCTAACGGAATAACAATACTTTTCAAAACCACATCAGCATTAGCTCCTGTATAACTTGCCGATACGTTTACTGTAGGAGGGGCAATATCCGGATATTGAGAAATAGGCAGCTCCACAAGACCTAAAACCCCCAAAATGACAATAATAACCGATATTACGGTAGAAAGTACCGGTCTTTGTATAAATATTTTAAACATCTTTTTTTATTTTAAGTCGGCATAAACCGTTTCTGCACTCACATTATTTGCTTTAATCTCAGTTCCTTCTTTAAGTGAGGCAACTCCTTCTAGCACAATCTGATCGCCAGGTTTTAAACCGCTTGTTATTACATAATAATTACCGGCTGTATTTTCAAGTTTGGTAATATTCACGTTTTTCGTTTTTCTGTCTTTTCCCACAGTAACAGCAAAAATCTTATCCTGAAGTTCGAATGTAGCACTCTGAGGAACAATTATTCCTTCTTTAATAACATTTGGAATTCGCACTGTCGTACTGCTTCCGCTTCTGATAATCCCTTTTGGATTTGGAAAACGTGCTCTTATATTTACTGTACCTGTTTCGGTATTAATTAATCCGTTTACGGTTTCAATCCTTCCTTTTTCGTCATAAGTAGTGCCATCAGAAAGCACTAAAGAAACTTCAGGCATTTTTTTGATTTTTTGTGCTAATGGAGCTCCTGAATCCTCTTGGGTAAAGTTCAAAAGAATTTTTTCATTCAAAGCAAAATAAGCATATACATTCCCTATGCTTGAAACCGTTGTCATTGGCTCCGCTGTTGCTGAACTTACGAGGCTTCCTAAACGAAAAGGTATTGAACCTACAACACCACTCACCGGACTTGTAACGGTTGTATATCCTAAATTAACTTTGGCATTAACCAAAGCTGCATTTGCCTGAGCTAAACTGGCCATTGCAGACTCATAGTTATATTGTGCAGATTCAAGTTCATATTTACTGATAATTCCTTTTTCAACTAAAGGCTTTACCTTATTTACGGCCAATTTTGCTGTACTTACTTCTGCCTGGGCACTTTTTACACTTGCAGAAGCCGTACGGACCTGCTGTTCATATTCCGGTGCACTAATTTTAAATAAAGCCTGGCCTGCTTTAACAACAGCACCTTCATCTACAAATATTTTATCGATGTAACCTTCAACTCTTGGCCGGATTTCAATATTTTGTTGTCCCTGAATACTGGCCGGGAAATCTGTATATAATGTTGCTGATTCTGGCTGTAAAGTCATCGTTTTATATTCTTTAACTTGCGGTGCTCCTCCTCCCTGAGCTGACTTATCATCTTTTTTACCGCATGATGCGATAACTACTGATGCTATGAGAATGCTTAAAAATGATTGCTTGTTCATTGTAATAAATGTGAAATTATCGATTATAGACTGGTAAAATTAAATAAAATAAAAGGTACGAAAATTTTTCAATAGACGAAGACCTGTGTACAATCGATAGAGATAAGCTTACACCCGATGGATGTTTTCAAAGAATTAAACAAGTGTTTAATTTTTTCTCATCGGCTCTAAAATGCTTTTTAAGGATTGTAACACTGTGTTGAGCGATTCCTTAAAAATAGTATGTATATTAAATGTAATATTGCCATAATAAATCATAATTTCAATGGCACCAAATTTTTTCAGACCCTATTTATTTGCTGGATTGCACGTCCTCGGCTGGTTACTTTTGGGGTTTATTATGCTATTTTACATTCCGCTTACATGGAAAGTTATTCTTCCGCCCGAATTTTGGCTCTGGCAGATTATTATCCTGATTCTGTTGATTTTTTTATTTTATTCTAATGCGAAAATCGTAGTTCCGAAAACCATTATCAAAAATAATACATCTCCCTATTTGGCCTGGACCTTCCTGACAATTTTCGTTATGCAGCTTATCGCTTATTTGTATTCTTCTCAAACAGATGTGCATACAAAAGTGAGCCGGGTTTTAGGTTTTACAAAATACAGAAATCCTTATTTTGATAACTACGTTTTTATGCTTACCCTGCTTGTATTGGGAATTAGTACCAGTTGGGCAATGCTGCAATACTGGCAAAAAGCGGCTCAGCATAAACAAAAGTTGGAACAGGATAAAACTATGGCAGAACTTGCAATGCTGAAGGCACAAATAAATCCGCATTTTTTCTTTAATTCCTTAAACAGTATTTATTCACTCACTTATTCAAATATTGATGATTCAAGAAATGCATTGCACACCTTGAGCCGAATGATGCGCTATTTGCTTTACAGCACCGAAGGTGAAAGAACTACATTGCTTAAAGAAGTGGAATTCCTTAAGGATTTTATCGCCTTAATGAAACTTCGCGCCAATAAAAAATTAAATATTATTACAGAAATACCAGAAAAACTAAACGACTACCCCATCGTACCAATGTTATTATTACCTTTAGTAGAAAATGCTTTTAAACATGGGATACATGCAACTGAAAAAAGCGAAATTATCATAACATTAAAACAAAATGGCACCAATCTGACATTTGAAGTACTTAATACTTTTTTCGAAAAAACATTTAATACTGAACCTGGCGGAATTGGTTTAACGAATACAAAACGAAGGCTACAACTTATTTATCCACATAAACACGCTATAAATTGCGGTGTCAATAAAGACGGGAAATATGAAGTTGAACTACAGATAACTTTAGAACAATGACAGTACTAAATTGCATAGCGGTAGATGATGAACCATTGGCCTTAAAACTGGTCGAAACTTTTATTGAGCAAACCCCTTTTTTACAATTAAGCTGCAGCTGTGACAATGCTGTTGAAGCCTTAAGTTTAATTCGCGAAAAACAACCGGATATTGTTTTTTTGGATATAAACATGCCTAACCTAAGCGGAATGGAACTGGCAAGACTTTTACAGGAACAGTCGCCACCGATTCCGAAAATAATTTTCACAACTGCCTATAATCATTATGCAATTGAAGGCTATAAAGTAAATGCAGTCGATTATCTTTTAAAACCTTTTAGTTACGAAGAGTTTTTACGTGCTTCCAACAAAGTCCTGCAAATAACTGAGGAATCTTCAAATCACTACCAGCACATTGCAACTGACGATGATTTTTTCTTTTTAAAAGTTGAATATCAATGGGTAAGGATTTCTTTAAAAGATGTGTTGTATATTGAAAGTTTAAAAGACTATGTAAAAGTTCATCTTCTTGATTCTGATAAAACCGTACTATCTCTTATCTCTTTAAAAGCTTTGGAAGAAAAGCTACCCTCTGCAAAGTTTATGAGAATCCATCGTTCGTTTATTGTTTCACTTGACAAAATAAACAGCATAAGTAAAAATTCGATTTTTATTGGAAAAACTGAAATTACTGTTGGAGAACAATACAAAGAAGCGTTTAAAACCATTGTAGACAGATGGTTAAAATAAAACAAAATAATAATGAAAAAAAGATCAAATAAATATTATCTCACATTAAGCTTAAAAGAATATGCGAATGGCGAAACAGCGCCCGCAAAAGAACTTGGAATTGAATTTGAAAACCACGACGAAATATTTAGCATTATTGAAAAAATGAATGCTAAAAATTTATTTGAAAGCGAGTCTGAAGCAACACAATTTGCATTGGGTTTAAAACTATTTGGGGAGATAAAACTAAAACACAGAAATAATCCTCTTTTTGATGAAATGAATGAAGTATTTCCTGTTTTCATGAAAAAACTAAAAAGCTTATAAGAAATAAAATTAGCTGCTGAAATAATTTCACACATCTCAAGCTAATTAACTATTTGATAACATTTAAGTTATGATCTATTTATATTTGTTTTTTTATTTTGAATAAAACAAATAGTATGAAATTCTTTAGCTTAAAATTTTTGGTTTCCATTAAAGAATGGCTTTTTCTAAGAGCTATGCATTCATCATTTATTCATTAATTTTCAAAATAAAAGAAAATACATTTGAATGAATAAATTAGAGAAGTCATTTTTAAATAAAGACCAATTTGGTCATGATTTTTTGTGGGGTGTTTCTACTGCCGCTTTTCAAATAGAAGGTGCTCATGATAAAGATGGAAAAGGTCCATCAATCTGGGATGTTTTTACCAGCCAAAAAGGTAAAATCAAAAACGGGCATCATGCCATTAATGCATGTGATTTTTATAATTGTTATAAAGATGATATTCATTTAATCAGAGAATTAAATATCCCTAACTTCAGATTTTCTCTTAGTTGGTCGAGAATCATGCCTACTGGTCTTCATCCGGTAAATCAATCAGGAATAGATTATTACAATAAAGTAATTGATTTTTTACTTGAATGCGGAATCGAACCCTGGGTAACCCTGTATCACTGGGATTTACCACATGCACTTGAAGTAAAAGGCGGATGGACTAACAGAGAATGTGCGTTATGGTTTTCAGATTATGCCGAAGTATGTGCGAAGCATTTTGGAGACAGGGTAAAAAACTGGATGGTCATCAATGAACCTTCTGTTTTTACTGGTGCAGGGTATTTTCTTGGTATCCATGCTCCGGGAAAAAAAGGTATAACCAATTATTTGAAAGCTATACATCATGTAACATTAGCAACCGTTGCCGGTGCAAAAAAACTAAGGCAATACATTCCTGATGCTAATATTGGTACTACGTTTTCGTGTACACATATTGAACCATTTTCAGATAAATCTGCAGATATTCAGGCTGCAAAGCGAGTTGACACATTATTAAACAGAACTTTCATAGAGCCAATTTTAGGACTTGGATATCCACAGGATGATCTTCCGGTTCTTAAAAAAATTAATAATTATATTCAGGGTGATGATCTCGATCATTTAGCTTTTGACTTTGATTTTATTGGTATTCAATGTTATACACGTGAAATTGTAAAAGCATCATTACTGACACCATACATTGGAGCCGAATTAGTAAGCGCTGAGAAAAGAAATGTAATATCGACCGAAATGGGCTGGGAAATTTACCCGGCAGCACTCTATCATATCCTGCAAAAATTTAATTCATATGATGGGATAAAAAAAATTATAATTACAGAAAATGGAGCCGCATTCCCTGATACAGTGGTAAATGGAAAAGTATATGATATTAAACGAACACATTATATACAAGATCATTTAGAGCAATTACTTAAAGCAAAGAAAGAAGGCTGTAAAGTTGACGGATATTTTGTGTGGAGTCTTACTGATAATTTTGAATGGGCTGAAGGTTATAATGCAAGGTTTGGATTAATCTACGTTGATTTTGAAACTCAAAAGAGAACTATTAAACAATCTGGAATTTGGTTTCGTGACTTTTTAGAAAATGGTACAGAAATTATATAACCAAGCCAGTAAATTATATAATACAGTAAATCTGATTCATTCTTAAATTTATTTTTACTTAAACTAAGAATGAATGGATACATCATCACAAATCTTCTGGCTTTTGATATTGGCTATTCCTATTGCATGTGTTAGTTGGACAGTTACTCACGAAGAAGTATTTCGCGAACCCAGAGAGTGGTGTGTGAATCGTTCTCAAAGCGATAAAAAACTTTTTAAAAGAAAGTTTTTTTATCTCTTCACCTGCGAGTATTGTTTTAGCCACTATATTACATTATTTTTTATAGCTCTTTGCAACTTCAGGCTTTTATTACCAGACTGGAGGGGCTATATCATTGCGGGATTCTCACTTGTCTTTGTAGCGAACCTATATATGAGTTTTTTTGCACTGCTGAGACAAACCATTAAAAAAGAAAAAGTTGAAATTAAAAAAATAGAAACTGATACAAATGAATCTAAGGATCAGGCATAATTAGCACAAAACAACAATTTTTATTAATCAAACAATAATATCTTCGCTTTCATTTTTGATTTAAAATCCATTTTTTTTAATTATTTTGAATAATAAAATCTGCTTTATCTTCCTTTTTTTGTTTAATATTTTTAAAATATTCAGATGGCGATTTTCCGGTGTGCTTAATGAAAGCCCTGAAGCAAGTAGTTCTTGACTTAAAACCTGACCCCCAAGCCATACCCTCCAGAGATAGATCTTTCCATTCGGGATCATTAATTTTTTCATTAAAATATTCAATCCTTTTAAGATTTACAAAATCCTGGAAATGAACATGAAATTCTGAATTAATCAAACTAGAAAGATGATGTACCGATATGCCGGTTTCGTCAGACAAATCACGAATTACAAAATCTTTTTTTAAAAAAAGCTTTTTTCCTGACAACACATTGTTGAGTTTTATCAGATATTCTTCTTTTTTTTCGTGAGCCAGTTCTTTTACCAACGGCAGATTATCTTTATTTTCGACAGTTTTTATAAGTTGACAATCATCATTTACTACATTATTTTTTTCAAATGACATATCCGAATCATAAAACATTTGTGGTTTAAAATAAAGACAGCCTACAGTAAAAATAAGAACAGAAGACATCAAAATACAACATGAAAAATCTGCCATTCCGATATTATTAACTAAAAAGTAATGTACAAAAAGCGTTGAAAATAAAAATAATATCAACAAATTGTAGATTCTTATCCATCCTAAATTAGTTTTTAAAAACTGATTCCCTTCATTTTTTTTAAAATCATAATTTAAGATCATCATAGTTTGGCAAAAAGCATACAACAACCAAATTGTCAAGCTAATTATTGAAAATGGACTTTCTATTTTACTATATAGGAAACTGATTATTTCCAAATTAAAGTAATTTCTAATCCATATAAAAATGGTTAAACTGAAATAAAGCAAAAATGGTATAAAATGTAACCAGTCATGTTTTTTAAATAATGTATCTGTAAATAAAATACTTCTTATATATAGAAAAGAAGAAGGTGCTACAAGAAAAATAAAAGACTTTGTAATAGTAAATAAACTTGGTAAATTTTTAAAAGAATGTACTGATAAATAAAAATTATATATACTTGCAACAGTCAGACTTAATAAAAATAATCCCAAAAAAAAGCTTTTACAATATTTTTTTTTTGAAAAAAGAATTAATAGCGAAGTTGCAAAACCAAAGATAATAGCTACGAAAAAGAAAAGTGAAAGTAGTATATCTATCATAACTAATTTATTTTTAACATTTCTTGCTTTATTAAGACAAATTAAAATAATCAATCTAAAATGAATAAAATAGTTTCAACAACCAATACATTCATAAATTACTAAAAAACAACAACTTAACAACATATCAAAGATAATATTTTTGTTTTAATAACAAAATAAATATTAAAATTCTTACTTATTTTTATCATCATATTGCTATTTCTTGTTTTACATCAAATTAAGAAGACTTAAATTATTTCATTATGTTTAATTGAATAATTTAGAAAAGAAAAAAGCTGCATTCACAAAATAATGAATGCAGCTTTTAATGATTTTCATCTCCTTTCTCTTAACTCCTCAGAAGATACATATTAGTATTTTATTGTTCAGATTTTAAGTTTCAGCCGTATGCAAATTTAGTAGTATCCCTTATAAAAGTTAGTGACCCAAAAGATAATATTCTCCATCTGTTACTTTTTCTAACCAGGTTCCGTGTCCTTTATCGATTTCTGTTATAATGGCAACATAAGAGAACTTTTCAAATGGAGTCGCTCCGTACCAATGTTCAACTCCAGGCAGAATTGTAACTACTTCATCTTTAACAAGCATGCGAACTGCATTTCCTCTTTCCTGATAATAGCCAACTCCGTCTTTGACGATAATCATATGCAAGCTTGCATTACTGTGCCAGTTGCTTCTTGCACAAGGTTCAAAAGTAACTTCTTTAATAACAGTATTTTCAGGATGAATATCACTGCTTTGTTTCTTATAGAAAACCTCGCCCGTCATATATGCACTAGGGACTTTTCCTTCTTCGATAACGGCTGAATAATTTGTTGACATAAAATTTAGTTATTTTCGGGATTAACTTTATTTGAAACTACATTAGACCAACGGTATCAGATCAGAAACTAAGTTTAAGAAAGCCAGAAATTGCTTTATGAAGTATGGTTTTAGATCTGTTATAACTGATATGTGATTACTACTTTAATTTCAAAACAAAATTAGATTAATATGCTTTTTGAAAATAACAATATTCAAACAAAAAATTATGAATTTGAAACATTTTATACTCTTAAAGATTTTGGAATCTTGCCTGTCAGCCTTTTAAAATAATTATTAAAATAGCTTGGGTATTCAAATCCAAGTGAATAGCCAATATCTGCAATACTCCAGTCTGTATGCTGCAGTAAAGCTTTTGCTTCTCCGATAATTCTTTCTGTAATATGGGCTGTTGTCGATTTTCCGGTAATTTCTTTTACCGAACGATTTAAGTGATTTACATGTATTGAAAGGCTTTGAGCATAATCCTGCGGTGTTTTTAAGGAAAGCGGCTGATCTTTTGTTTCAACCGGAAACTGTCTTTCTAAGAGTTCTAAAAACAATGATGTTATTCTCGAAGAAGCATTTTTATATTTGAAAAAATTCTCCGAAGGCTGCATTTTCATTGATTCATGCAATATGAGATTGATATAATTGCGAATCAAATCATCTTTAAATACATAATCAGTTTCCTGTTCTTCAATCATTTTTACAAAAAGCGAATCTATAAATACTTTTTGCTTTGCAGATAATGAAAAGATTGGGCTACCTCCTATTTTAAACAAAGGAGACTCGTGAAGGCTTTCAGAACGGTCTTTTGCCTTTAAAAATTCTTCTGTAAAAACGCAGGCATATCCATGATAATCAGGAGAAAAAATTTCCCACGAATAGGGAATAACAGGATTACCAAAAAACAAAATAGTTCCGTCTGTTTCTATTCCCCTGTCTGCATAATGAATAAGGCTTTTACTGGTATTAATGCAGATTTTGTAATAGTCGCGTCGATTGTAGCTCGGAATTTTACTTACATCCCCATTTATTTCATATACTTTAAAACCTTTGAGTTTTAAATCATTTATACTCAATTCTGCTGTCTGAGATTCTATTTGATCTTTCATTTTTCAAAGTTATGAAAATCAAATAAAAATTTCACAAAAGTCAATTTCAAAAAATCAATATTAATTCAATTTTCTTTTTACTAAATTGGAATTTGTTTTTTACTGGAATTAAAAAATTACACTTTATCTTTGTTCTATGAAGGATTTACTGCCCGTTATAGATTATATCTCAAGATATGTTGATTTGACTGATGATGAAAAAAATTATCTAAGTTCTTTTATGAAGATAAACAAAGTCAAAAAAAGACAATTTATTGTACAGCCTGGTTTTGTTTGCAGACATAAGAGTTATGTGGTTAAAGGAGCTTTTAGAGGTTATTTAGTAGATAATGACGGCAAGGAGCATACCCTTTCATTTGCAATCGAAGACTGGTGGATTTCTGATTACAGCAGTCTGATCTATCAGGAACCTGCCACATTATTTGTTGAAGCTCTTGAAGATTCAGTTCTCATTCAGATTGAATATGAAGACGAGCAAAAATTTTTGAAAGAGATTCCGAAACTCGAAAAATTCGAACGCATTATTACACAGCGCTCATTAGCTTTTCATCAAAAAAGACTTTTATCGAATTTAACAAAAACTGCCGAAGAACGCTATGATGAGTTTATGAGTAAATATGTTGCGATTGCCAAGCGTGTTCCTCAATATGCATTGGCATCTTATCTTGGTTTCAGTACCGAATACTTAAGCAAAATCCGCAACGGCAAAACCTCGAAAGGTTAAACTGGTTCAACCTTATTTCCTAAACCAGTTCATTTTTATTTTTCCTATTCTGTCCCAGTTTTGCATAGTCAATACCGACAAATAATTTAAATTAATAAAAATGAAAACTACCATTTTGATTACAGCATTTTCGCTTTTTTTTATGGCTTGCGACAGCGAAAAAAAATCAGGAGAAACTTCTGTTTCCCTAAAAAGTAAATACACTATTACAGATCCGGGGCTGTATCCTGAAGGAATTGATTACGATTCCAAAAACCAACGATTTTTATTTAGCTCCCTACAAAAAGGAGCTATTTATACAATGAATCTCAAAGGTGAAGTATCTGTTTTTGCTACCAGCAGTAAACTGGTTTTGCCCACAGGAGTTTACACTGATGAAGTTCGTAACCGATTAATAGTATCTAATGCTGATTTAGGAATTTCACAAAAAAGTACGGAAGTAAGTGCCGGATCAGTTGCTACAGTTAGTATTTTTAATCTTACTTCGGGTGAATTAATCAATGAAGTTGATCTAAAGAATTTCACTCCAAATGCAGGTTCTTGTCCGAATGATGTTGCGGTTGATAACAACGGAAACATTTACATTACCGATTCCTTTTCCCCGATTATTTATAAGATTGACACTAATTACAATGCCTCTGTATTTAGTAAAAATACTTTATTTCAGCCAAAACCAAATGAATTCGGTTTAAATGGAATTGTTTTTCATCCCGACGGCTATTTACTGGCAGTAAAAACCGATACTTCTAAATTGCTTAAAATAGCACTTTCTGATCCTGAAAAAATTACAGAAGTAACAGGAACAGCATTTAGCGCTCCCGACGGAATAGAACTAGACAAAAACAATAATTTAGTTATTGTCGAAAATGGTTTAGGCTTAGGCAAAACTCACACGTTTAAAAGTACAGACAATTGGTCCAGTGCAGCGAAGATAAATGAAACAAACATCGGAAAAGATGAATTTCCAACCACTGCTGCTTTGGCTACAGACGGTAATGTGTATGTTATTAGCTCTAAACTAGGCAATTTTTTGTCAGGAGACAAAAGCCAGTCAACTTATGCTATCCAAAGGATAAATTAAGTTTGTTGGTTTTTGGTTTCAGGTTTCAACGTTTGCGTATACTAACGTGAAACCTGAAACTACTCTTTTAAGACTAAAGTTCCTGTATTTAAACCATTGGCAGTAGCCGATAAAACTATTTCAGCAGCATTTTCGTCTTTTTGGATTATAATCTGAGCGTATCCGTTGAAAAGCTTTCTTTTCCATGCTTCTGCCGGAGTAATTACCTGAATAACTCCAGGATCGGTATTCATTACATCCCATTCTTTTACTTTCTGCAAAGGCGGCGCAATAATCTGAATGGTATTTGTGCCTTGTTTTAAAACATTAGCATTCAAAATATACTTCTGAACATCTTCTGAACTTGGAACAATTTTATTTCCGTTTACAAAGACAACTGCATCAGTACCTATTTTTTTGTAAAAGAAATTAACTGAATTTGTGCCTGAATTGTTGTTTAATTCAAATTTACCACGATACACATACGCCGGAGCCTGATTTTTATAATCACGGTCTTTGAAAGCTTCTTTCCAGCTGTTATCATCAGACGATATTAAGTTTGAAGCATTTGCTGATGCTAATTTCTTTTCTTCAAAATTCGTAATCGGAACAAGTTCAACTGCGTCAATAAATTGATCTTTTTCTAGAGAAGTCGGATTGCCGTTTCCAACCCCTAAAATCTTTCCTCCTTTTACTGAAAATGTAATTTCATGATTTGCAGTTGGTACATGCAATCCTTTTTTATCTGTAGTTTCAACAGTTACTACTACAACATTTCCATTAGGCTGATTCTCTTTATCAGCAGTAAGTTTTATATTTTGAGCGAGTTCTGTAGTTTTTTGAACTTCAGAAAGTACTTTTTTGCCATTTTTATAACCAATTGCTTCAAGAGTGCCTGTAGTATATTTTACTTTCCATTCTAAATGGCTGTTTTGCTCCATATTCTTTTTACCAAGGCTTTTTTTGTTCAGAAAAAGTTCTACTTCCTCACAATTCGAATGTACCCAGACATCTATTTCTTTGCCTTCCATTCCACTCCAGTTCCAGTGTGGCATAATATGCAAAACCGGTTCTTTTCCCCACCATGATTTGAGATAAAATACATTGTCTTTCGGAAAACCGCAAACATCCATCATTCCAAAATAAGAGGTAACAGACGGCCAGCCATAAGGTGTAGGTTCGCCACGATAATCAAAACCTGTCCAGATAAACATCCCAGCTAAATACGGTCTTTCAGCATAAAACTTCCATCCTTCTTCAATACTGTAAAATGTCGGACGTGGTTTTTTGTCGTAAGCGCTTTTATAATGTTTGGTTTCATCATCAAAATAAATACCGCGCGTGGCAAACGTAGAACCTTCTTCTGTCCCCATTCCCGGCTGTTGTTTAAATTGATTTCGATGTGCATCAATATCTCCGTTACCCATATAATTATAGCCCATAATTTCGACTACAGAAGAAATTCCACTTTTAAAACCACTGCTTATCCCCACTGTCACCGGTCTTGTAGGATCAATACTTTTTGTAAATCCCTGCATGATATTCGTAATTCTTTCACCCACGATTCCGCCTTCAATATTCCATTCTTCATTTCCTACCGACCAGCAAAATATACTCGGATGATTGCGGTCGCGCTCTATCATTTGCTTTAAATCATTTAGGTGATAATCGTTAATTCCCATGAGACGGGTTTCGTCAATAACCAGCATTCCGAGTTTATCACAGACGTCAAGCAGTTCAGGAGTTGGCGGATGATGCGAGCAGCGGTAAGCATTTGCCCCCATCTCTTTCAGCTTTTTGATTCGGTAATATTGAAGATCATCCGGCAAAGCTGTTCCAATTCCCGCATGATCCTGATGATTATTGGTTCCTTTTAGTTTAACGTGCTTTCCGTTAAGGAAAAAGCCTTGCTCTGCATCAAATTTTATAGTCCTGATTCCGAAAGGAGTTTCATAACGGTCAATTATCTTTCCGTCCTGTTTGATTTCAGTAATCAAGCGATATAAATTCGGGTTTTCAATATCCCACAATAATGGATTATTGACTTGCAATTTTGAACTATAACTTAAGGTTTTATAAAAGTCCGGAGCAGCCACATTTTGAGAAACCGTTGCAATTTGCTTTCCGGATGCATCAAAAATTTGTTGAACAACTTCAATTTGACCCTTATAATTTCCTTTATTTTCAAGAGAAATTTCAGCAATAACTTCAGCATTATTTTCTTTTATTTCAGAAGTGACATAAGTTCCATTTTTTACAATATGAATCGGATTTGTTTTCTGCAAATAAACATGTCTGTAAATTCCGGCTCCTTCATAAAACCAGCCTTCTTCCATAGAAGCATCTGCACGTACCACAATTGTGTTTTCGCCGCCATAATTCACATAAGCGGTAACATCATATTCAAATCCGTTATAGCCGCTTTCTTCGGTTCCGAGATAATATCCGTTGAAAAACACTTTCGAATTTCTAAAAACGCCATCAAATTTTAGAGAAATAATTCTTCCATTATCACTTTCCGTGATAGTGATTTTTTTTCGGTACCAACCAATGCTTTTTTCAGGAAAATTTTTTCCTGCTGCTTTAAATCCGTGGCTGAAACTGCCTTTTTCACTAAAGTCCTGCTCCACCGCCCAATCGTGCGGAAGATCTAATTTTCGCCACGAGCGGTCATCAAAATTTGGTGCAGCCGGTCCGTCTCCATATCCTGTTTTGGTTAAATACGAAAAATATCCTGTCGCATGGTTAAAATCTTTTTGTGTATCGTATAAATGTCCAAATGAAAAACGCCAGTCTTTATCAATTAAAATTAAATCCCTTTGAGCCTTACTTTGAGCTGAAACACAAATAGATATAAAAAAAACAAAATACACGTAAAATCGATTGGAAGAAACAGATTTCATAAATAATTCCGGTTTATTTGATAGTTAAGCAAGGTGATAAATATAACCTTTTTGCATTACGGGAATCAATAGTATTTTATCAAAGTGTAATGAATTTAATGTAAACTGATAATTTTTAAGAAGCTAATCCCGTTATCCGTTGCAAACGAAGTTCACTGAACTCAAAATTTAAAATAGACATATACTGGAGTAATCTTTTGCGACGAACACCGACACAAAAGGATTTTCAATTCTATCGGGACTAGGTAATTGTTTTCAAAAGATTTTTTATTCAATTTCGACGTAAGGAGAAATCACTTAAGGAGAGCACGCACTGTTGTCGAATTACTTGTGTGATTTCTCCTTAAGTCGAAATGAAGATTGCGCATTTTTTAACCGATTAAAATCTGATTTAATAACTGTCACCCTGAGCGGAGTCGAAGGCTTTTATCGCAGAAAGGGCTTCGACTCCGCTCAGCCTGACATCTGTTTTTCAATTATAAAAACTGTTTTTCCTAATTTTGAACCAAAGTAACATCATCAACCTGACAAGAAGCATTTACTTCTCCTTCAGACAGAAAACCAATTTCAACTTTACCATCCTTAACCGGAATGTTTTTTATCAAAATTGTTTTCCATGATGCATTCTCTTCTTTAAAATCGTATTGAAGTCTTTTACCATTACTTAAAGCATATATTTCTAATTTCTTAAAACCTTTGGTATTTTTGACTTTGGTTGTAAGGGTGTATAAACCATCTTCCAATTTCACATAAGGTGAAGAAGTTATGGTTTGAAAAGTTTTTCGTTTAAAATTAACCTTATCGGTAATATTTAAGCTTTTTTCGCCTATTACTATCTTTCTGTCGTTTTCAGTATTAAAGTAATTGATTACCGGAGAAGTTAGCGTATCCAGGCTAATTTTATTTCCTTCGATTACCTCATTTGTCCATCCGGTTAATTCTGTTTGAATAGGTTTTACAAGACTTGGAATATGCCTGCGATCCGCCTCAAAACTTCCGTTTTTGACGTAATTATTATCTTTTGCTACTTTCCATTCGCCTGTTTTAGCATCGATATGCCATGAATTTAGCGAATTAAAATAAGGTGTTTGTCCATCAAATGACATCGGACACCATTGATTATACCCTAAGCCATTTCCTGCAAAATTAGCCCATCGATCGCCACAATATAGTATAGTTTCCTGTTTGCTTCCTTTTACAGAAAAGAAAAAACCAGTTTGCGAAACATGTGCAAAATCATCTGAGGCACCATTGGTCACCAGCATTTCGTCTTTAGGCAGATACGGTCCTCTGATATCATCGGCAACTAAATAATAGGCAAACGAAGCATCCCAGCCATAAATATTAGATGCATACATATAGTATTTATTTTGATACTTGAACATGCAGTTTCCTTCACGGCTTTCTCCCTTAAAAATTTGCGTACAGTCTAAAAGGTTTACTTTACCTTCTTTAATACCAATTTCAGAAACATAAATTTTATTTCTTCCTTTACCGTATGAATAAATTAAATAGGATTTTCCGGTATCTTCATCAGTAAATACAGTCTGATCGCCCGTATTGCTGGTTCCTATCATTTTTTCCATGTTTATTTTCTGATGCCAGACAAATCTTCCTGTTGGAGAATCTGCAAGCATAATCAACACTTCATTGCCATGCTGAACAAACATGGCATATTTATTCATTTCCTTAACAAAGGCTACCCCTAAACGCCCAACCCAGGTTTTGCCTGACTTGTTTACATCATCTTTGGTAACAACATCCCCCTCAAACGTCCAGTTTACTAAATCTGTAGAACTATAACAGGTAACCGATTTAAAAGTGGCATTTGGCAAAGTAATGTGGGGAGCATTTCTGTAAATATCAGCTTCTTCATAATTTACGCCATACCAATAATATTTTTGTACTCCATCAACCGGCTTTGAAAATTTAAAAATACCTCCACCCTGACTGTTTAATGGTTTTCCGTCTTTGGTATTCCAGAAAATATCATTTTTGATATTGTTTTTTTGAGCGCAAACAGTATTAATGATGCTGATGCAGAAAATAAATACCAATATTAAATCAGCATGATTGTTTTTAATTTTCATGTTCTTATTTTAGATTAAAATGTCTTAATATGGGCATTTAAAAAATATTTTTTACTTTTTAAATGTAATTAAAACATGTTATTAAACTATCCTGCCTACAGAAATCAAAATTTAGAATACTAATTTATTCAAAGTTTAATTAGCCATATCATCAACAAAAAAATCCATTGTAAAATTAAAACTGTAAAAATACCTTTTCTGCTAGGTTCTGTACTATTCTGTAATGCAGCTATAGTTTTCATTTTTACAACATCTTTAAAATCAATATTATCCTGACTGAAATCGACATCGTCTAATTTTATTTTTTTTAATCCAAATGATACTATTTTTTTTAACCATTTATTATCTTTTTCAGACTTTACCTGATCTAAAAGTTTAATTTTAGCCAATGCCAAATCAGCTCCTTTTTTAATACCCTCAGGTTGGTTTTCTTTGAACTTTGCTAAAGCAATATCTAACAATGGAGTAATTGTACTCTCAGACTTATCTTTGACCAATCGATGTATTATTTTACTTACAATGTACTTATTTCCTAATAGTAAATATAAAATTGGTGCGGAAAAAATTAACAGAAGCAATGTTGTTCCGATAGGTTTACTTGTGAAAAACACTAATAATATTAATGTCCCCGAATTAGTATGTGCCGCATGACCAACATTTGCGGATAATAAGAAAGCCCCAATTGTACTGCAAATTATAGTATTAAAAGAGCCTAATAAATTAATTTTTATAAAACTGAAAACGGCTATTGATGTTATTTTTGTAAAATATATTAATTGTTCTTTCATGAATTATTATCGTATTGTTTTTTTGTTAGTCACTCTTGCTTGCTCTATTAGTATTAACTTCATATCCCAACTATTATAATTTTTAAAGCCTACTTATTATAAGTTATTATACAGGGATATCTGCCTTTAATTGGTATTGTATTAAAATAGTTAACATTAATATTTATAATATTCCTGTCCTTTATCATGTACAATTCGGATGTATTCTATTTCGCCTTCGGTCTGCCGGTACATGATATTATAAAAATCGGCTTTTGATCTTTCTTCGTCGTTATCGAAACCATTAAAGGTCGTAAAATAACCATTGGATAACGTAGTGAGAGAACCATCTTCATTTTTCGAATTCATATCAGCATCATAATATTTAATGACTGGTAAATCTACAGCCAATCTTTTTTTATTAATGTCTGTTACCTTCATTCCTGCTTTTACCTCTGCTCCTTCAATATTTAGAGATTTGGAGTAAATTTTAAATGGATAAATGAAATTTTGTGGAGCACCTGAACCTGTGTTTAGATCCTCATTTATTTTTTCAATAATTTCCTTATCATTATACAACTCACTGTAATCATTCCTTTTTCTAATTGATGTTTCTCTACCTTTTGCTTCTTCAAGCTTTCCCAATTGTCCTAAAGGGCTATCAAGATTCATAAAAAAGATATGGAGTTCATCAATACTATTATTTTTATCCGATTCAGAAACATAAATTCCTAAATCGTCCCATATGTAGACAGTTGTTTGAAATATTCTATCATATTTACCAAAAATTTTCACCCATTCTGCTATGGGTTTACCAAAAGGTAACTTTTGGTTTTTATAAGTAATACTATGTTCGCTGATATAAAAATCGGTTTCTGGCATAAGTTCTTTTTTTGTGGTTTGACATTGAATGAATAGAGTACTCAATAGTAAGATTGCTAATTGTTTCATTTAAAATAGTTTAAAATTTCCTGTACTTTTTTATTACTGATCGCTCTTTCGGTTACCTTTTCAGCATGTTCATAGGGAGTAGCACTTTGAAGTCTTGGTATAATATCTTTATTTTCATTACTCCATTTATTAACTGTTTGATTCGCCCAGTCAGCAGCTTGGTAAACAGGGTATATTGTATATTTGTTTATCACATATTTAGCCAGTTGTTCTCCTGTTGGGTCGCTATTTGTTTTCCAGATCTCTAGAATTTTTTGGGCAACATCCTGAACTGCTATTTTGGCTAGCTCAGAAGCCAAAGGGTTAAGAGGATGGTTAAGGGTATCTTTGGCTACTTGCGTATGGGTTTGGTCAGTTCCGTAATTTTTATTGCTATTTTCTGTTTGCTCTACCTTTATATCATCATCTGCAGAACCTAAAAGTAAATTGTATGCTATAATCCACTGTAATTATTGCTATCATTACATTCTTTTTTACGCATTAGAATGGCCATATTTATAAGATCATTTGGTCTTATACTTTTTTTCTATGTCTAAATAATTTAAATAATCAGCACTTATAGAATTTTTGAAAAAATTAATTTCATTTTTATTTAATATATCTGGAAATTCAAAATAATACTTTTCATTATTACATTTAACAGAATCAAACAAGAGTCTACATTAAACAATATGAATATTAGTAGATAAATTGTTAGTTTCATTGTTTTTACAAAAACTATTTTCATTCGTTTTTATCTATAATTAAAACTTTAAGTATTTCCTCAATATTTACTGGTTTTCTATTTATCTCAGAAATCTTTAATTTGGATTGATATTTTTTATAATGATGTTTCGTTCCGTTAGAAAATATTTCCCTAATACCAATAATTGAATCAAATAAGTTTCTTTTGTTCTTATATAAATACTCATTTTCGGTAGCTCTTTCATTTATTGACCTATTTATAATATATACATTATGTTTATTATTTTCTTTAACATGTATTTTACTGAAGAGGTTTTCTCCTGAAATATTTTTCAAAATCCATTTTTATCATATTCATAAGTGAAATTGTAATTAAAAAATTGATCATCAGTTTGATAATTTTTATTTTTTATTTTTGCTTTAATAATCTTAAATCTTTTATCTTCATTTTGATTCCTCCAATTCTTATTTAGCGGATCTAGTGATTCCGCATAATCTCCATACCCATCTTTTAGAAAAAAAGTCAAATCTAAAACTGATTTCTCAACAAGTATTTTCTGTTTTAAAAAAATATAATATTCTTTGTTTACTTTATAAATATCATTGTTCACAATAATACTATTTTTATTATTAAAAGTAACTTTTATATTATTACCCATTGAACAAAAAAACGTTATTGATTGATTGTTTTTCTTTTTCGACCAAAAAGAAAATTTTTCCGGTTTTTCATTTGAATATTGATTTAATTTATATATAGTAACTGTATCATTTTTTTGAGGAAAAACACCAATAAATTCCACAGATATTTTTCCTTCTCCTTTAGTATAAATGCTATCACCAAGATTATTATATGAATAATTACCCTCATCAATATATGTATCTTTTACAAAGGCAATTATACAGTTAGAATTATTTTTTTTTATTTTGGAACTACAATGGAATAGCAATAAACAAGTAATGCAAAGAATATTAATTATTTTTCTCATTTTTTCATAGGTATTTCACTTGTTAGTCTTGTTTTTGTTCTTTTCCAAAATATACTTTTACCCGCACTAATCGTTCCTGAAATACCATAGGTTTGTTTTACACCTTTGATTGCACTTAGAACTTCTGGGTATCATTTTTTTTCGCAAAAAGAATTTAATACAATGTTTATCGCTACTTTTGAAAAAAAGATCATTGACTTGTGTGTTATAATATTTCAGCAAATCTATTTCTCCCTTTTTGAGGATTGAAATTTTCAAAATAAAATTTCATTTTTGTAAACCCATTGATTTTTTTTATTCCATTTTCCTCCACAATCAGATTGCATTCTATAAACTATTTTTGACTTTTTAATATCAATAATTACACAATTGTAATTTTCATGCAGAACACTATCATTCTGTACATATGCATAACCTTTAATAATATTATCTAAAACAAAATACTTTTTGTTTTTTGATATCTTTATTTTTGCCCCACTGTAATTACTTTCGTCAAAACCTGAAACTAATTTTAATTTACCTTTGTGTAATATTCTTGGGTTTGAATACAAATTATAGTTTTTATTATATTTTAGGAAGACTAATTCATAATCACTACTTATTTTTTGAGAAAGAGCATATTTAGCTAAAATCTTTTTTTGTGAAAATAAAAAATTTGAAAGCAGAGAGCATATTGTTAAAAGAAAAAGTTTTTTTATCATAATTTAGATTTTAAATCATTATATCTTTTGGTTGCGCTTGTCATAGTATAAGAACCTTCACCTCTTAAAGGCCCATAAATCTCTAATATTTCATCTTCGTAAGTTGAAAAATTGGTACCCCATTCTGATGGTATTTTTGAAACCTTTGGATTTTTTTTAAAAAATGAATCTAAAGCCTCTCCAAAACAATCATCAACTTGTCCTGGTCTATTAACATCATTATCTAAAACTAAAGCTTTTCCTAAGTTAGAACTAATAAAAGCAGATATTTTCAATGAATAGCCAGCTGGTTTTTTGTCTAATGAACTGTTTAATCGTTTAATAAAATCTTTAATTTGTATAATTTGATAATCACTATCTTTCATTAACCTTATAATTGGCTCAATAGGTTCACAATTAACTTTTGTCTTAAATTTATTTTTTTCAAAACCTTCACGAATTTTATCTTTAAGTTCTTTACCTGATAAATCTTTATATTTAGCTTTATATTTATAATTAGTGCTTATTACAATTCCTTTTTTATCTTTTTTTTCCTTTTTTTCTTCTTCAACTTTCCAATTACAATTTTCTAAATACAGTATATATTTTTCCGGATAACTTTTTTTGAATTCCCAAAATTGAATTGGCAATTCACCGTAACCTTCGGGATTAATTGTTTTTTGCATAGCACCAGCTGTTAAAATTTCACTATCATAAGATTGTATAGAATCTAATTTCCCTTCATTTTCTGACATTGCTATTAAAATTGATTTTTCATCTATAGTTATAATACTATTTTTTATTAAATCATCCCATTTTGGAAAATCTTTTAAGGGTAATTCCCCCCAATAAGCAGGTCCATAAATACTTCCATATCTAGTACATTCAACTGTTTCTCGATATTTTTCACCACAATTACAATATTTAACCTCTAATCTTTCACCATCTTTGTTTATAAATTCTTTATTTTCTTCAAAGATCTTTAGTTGATAGGTTGCATCAGCATTTTCAGCTTTAAAATAAAGGAAAGCATTTTTATCTGTTCGTTTATTGAATTTATCTATTAGAGTTTTTACATCTTCTTTGCTTTTGGGCTGAAGCGTAATTTCTTTAGCATAAGTATTAGGCGTAACAATTATGTCTTTATAAATTTCAAATTCAATCTTTGTTTTTTCTTCTTCTTCCACCAAGAATTTTACAGGGTTATCATAAACTGCTTCAGTATTCGTAAGTTTGTTTTCATTGATTTCAACAGATAGTTTTCCTGTTGTTCCGTTGCAAGTTGCAACTACCCATACTTTTTCTTTTATCTTGGCTTTTGTGATTTTTTTGAATGAAATTGAATCTCTTACTTTCTTTTTATAAGTTATTGTTACTTTTTCGCCTCCTTTAGCTTTTTCAAAATTTGTTTCAGCCTCATAATTGACTAAGTCCTCCTTTTTTATTTTCTGTTCTGTGACAAATCGTGCTTTTATCTTTTTTTTATTCTCTCCTTTTTTTGCTGTAATAACTTCTTCTGTATTTTCATAAACAGGGGTTAATATTCTTTTTGCAAAATATACAGCAGTTACTTCTGACATGTTTTCATCATTCATTACTGGTGGTTGAAATCTAGGTTTTCCGAATTCTACGTTTGCCATATGTATTTATTTATTACCTTTCATTTGAATTTTTTTATTTGAAATTAATTTCAAGTTTTCTTTTGTAGCTACAATTTCAACTTTTTCGGAAGTTTCTAAAAAAACCTGACTTTCACTAATGTAGTTGCCTTTAATTCTAACATATAAATTCTTTGCTATTTTATTGATTGCCATAAAATGATTTTTTAAAGATTAAAACATATTTGATTTTTCTGCACTGTTTACTTCAACAGTTTTTTGACTGCTTTCCAAAAGCATATTTTCTTTTGTACTAAATACAGTTAATTTCTCTGCATGTTGAGTAGATTGTAATGAACTTCGAATATGTTTTTGTTCAATAATCTCCGTTTTATTATTAGCACTCTCAGTAAAATCTCCGGCAGCTTTTTGAGAAATATCGTGACCCGCTGTTTGAGAAATATCTTTATTTGCAGAATTATCAATATTTTCTCCTGCACTGACAGAAACATTTTTACCTGCGGTAATACTAACATTTTCCCCAGCCTTTACTGTAAAATTCTTTGGCGCACTCACATCTATGTTTCCCTGACCATCCATCTTCCAGGTATTACCACTCGGATCTTCAATCAAAATACTTCCTTCACCGTCGTTCAAAATAAATTTGATTCCCGAGCGCGTATGAATCGCCTTAACATTATTCTGACCATCTGCATAACCACTGGTAGCGCTTCCATTGTATTGAGTCCCTAAAACATACGGATTCTGTGCATTATCGCCTTCAAAACCTACCAAAACCTCTTCACCAATTTCGGGAATAAAGTAAAATCCTTTGCCCGAGCCAGAATGTGGCTGAATCATTCGAAGCCATTCGCTTGAATTGTTTCCACCTGCCCAATTGAATTGTACTTTTACACGTCCTAATCCTTCCGGATCGTTGTTGTCCTTTACCTTCGCAGGCTGTGTTTCTGCTTTTGCAAATACATTTACCTCTGTATAATGAGGGGCTGCAACGTCTGCTGGAATGGCTTTGAAATTACAGGAATAATTTCCGTGGACCTGAGAAATATGTGTTACTTCTGTCACAATCAGTTCATGCTCTACAGTCTGGTTTATGATGCTGAAAACCTGTCCAAGTCCTAACGGGAAATAAGATATTCCACTGTAGTATACACTATTGGCGTCGCTGCCTGCGGTCTGCAGTCTGACCATTTCCTGTATTTCTTCGCTGCTTTGGGCATTGGTGGTGTAAGCTCCATTGTTCAAATCGTTTTGGGCAACAGTTCCCTGGTTATGTCCTACAACGGAAGAAAAACTGTCTTTGCTTCCTGATGAAGTTCTTGCGGAGGCATTACGAATATTAGATGCCCCATTGTAATCATAGCCTCCCAAAGAAATTTTATGGGAAGCCATGTTGGTCTGGATTTTAAATCCATGCAGCGAAGACCCGTTGATGAGTTTTATTTTGCTGGTTTTGGTCTGTCCGAACTGCATCCGCATTCCGTCAAAATAGAACCATTGGCCGTGTCGTCTGGCCAATCGTTTCAAGAAATCAAAATTGGTTTCATTGTACTGGGCCAGGTATTTGAATTCCTGAAGATACGTGGATTTTATAGCATCTCTTTCGTAAAATTCTCCCGGACCTTCTGCTAAAATATCCAGCACGATATCATTCATGCCCCTTTGCTGGTAGGTCCTTGACTTTTTCATATCGTCCAGAACAATAGTGTGGCTGATCCCTTTGACATGCAATCCTTCGGGGCTGCCATGAAGATCTACAGAGGAGAGTTCTGTTATGATTCCTTTGCTCATCAACCTGATTCCGGTAAGACTTTTAAAGGTAAAGATAACTTCATCGCCAAGATACTTTCGCAATGCCTTTGCCTGATCTGCCGGGTTTATGATCGCCTTGCCTGTGTATTGCCATACAAAAGAAAAATGATGGTGATCGGCCATCTTTTGCGACAATTCTAAATTATGATAAACGACGTTTTGGGTAAAGCTCCCTATGCTGATATGTACCTGTTCTGAAAAATGTCCCATAAGTTATTGCTGATATATTAAGTAAGAATTTTTTCTCAAAAATAGACTTTAAAATTAATTATACAAATAAATTATAACAATAATTTACTTATATTTTTTTGCAGTAAATACATTTCGAATTATTAAATAATCTTTGATATGGATGCAAAAAAAAAGGTTGTCAGAGTAAAAAAAACTCTGACAACCTTAAAAATTTCCTAATACTATATATTATTACAATGATCGAATAATACCTTCTTCAAGTCCTCTTAATTCTGCTAAACCTCTTAGTCTTCCAATAGCAGAATACCCCGGATTGTTTACTTTCCCTAAATCATCTAACATTTGATGTCCGTGATCAGGTCTAAACGGAATTGAAAGATTATTGTTTTTTTGTATTAGTAATAATTCTTTTACTACTGCATACATATCGACATTTCCGTCTAAATGATCTGCTTCAAAAAAATTACCTTCTTCGTCCCTGCGTACATTTCGCAAGTGTATAAAATGTATTTTAACACCTAAAGCTTTTGCTATTTCCGGCAAATTGTTCTTTTCTGATGCACCAAGAGAACCGGTACAGAAACAAATTCCATTTGACTTATAAGGCGCCTTAGAAAGAATAAAATCATAATCTTCCATTGAATTTACAATACGGGGCAATCCTAAAATATCAAAAGGAGGATCATCCGGATGAATGGCTAATTTTACTCCAACTTCATCAGCAACCGGACAAATTTCATTTAAAAAATAACTTAGATTTTCTCTTAAAGCTGCTCTGTCAATGTTTTTATATGGCTTTAATTTTGCCTGCATATCGGCAACGGTCATCTTTTTCTCTCCCGGAATCCCAAACATCACCACATCAGATAATGCTTGTAATTGCTCTTCGTTTAAGGTACTAAAGCGTTCTTTTGCTTTAGCTGCAATACTTTCAGGAAAACTGCTTTCTGCATTTTCTCTTTTTAAAATATAAATATCAAAAATCGCCAGATCCACCCAGTTAAAATACAAAGCTTCAGAACCGTCAGGCATTACATAGTCCAGTTGCGTTCTTGTCCAGTCGTTAACGGGCATGAAATTATACGTAATAATTTTAATCCCACAAGCAGCAACATTACGAATGCTCTCTTTGTATTTTTCGATATAAAGCTGATAATCTCCGGTTTTTGTTTTGATGTCTTCGTGAACCGTGATACTTTCCACTACATCCCATGTCAGACCGTATGCTTCAACTTCAGCTTTTCTTTTATTGATTTCTTCAACCGTCCATACATCTCCGTGAGGAACGTGGTGTAGGGCTGTTACAATTCCGGTAGCACCGGTTTGTTTTATATGTTGTAAACTTACTGGATCATTTGGCCCGAACCATCTCCAGGTTTGTATCATTCTGTTCATACTTTTCTTTTCTTAAAATTATACACCACTAAAAATTGTAAAACCACCATCGATAGTCACTTTTGAACCGGTAGCAAACTTTGAAGCATCACTTAGCAACCAAATTAAAGCTCCAATTAATTCGTCGGGATTTCCAAAACGTTTGTAAGGTGTGTTTGCTATGATTAAATTGCCTCTTTCTGTTAAACTTCCGTCAGGATTAGTCAATAACGTACGGTTTTGCTCTGTTAAGAAAAAACCTGGAACGATAGAATTCATTCTTATTTTATCCCCGTATCGTTTTGCCATTTCAACAGAAAACCATTTGGTGTAAGAGTCAATAGCTGATTTAGCCAGACTGTATCCTAAAACTTTTGTTATCGCCTGTTCTGTTGCTACAGAAGAGATATTTACGATGCTTCCGACACTTTCATTGTTTTTGATCACTTCTCCAAAAACCTGAGTTGGCAAAAGTGTTCCGAATAAATTCAGGTTCATTACTTTTTGCAAAGCATCCATATTAAGTTTAAAAATATCCTGATCTGACTGAATTACAGCATCCGGCATATTTCCGCCGGCAGCATTTACCAAACCATCAATTTTTCCGTATTTTGAAAGAACAAGGTCACGTGCTTTTATCAAATCACTTTCAATCGTTACATCTGCAATTAAAGCGATGGCTTGTCCACCGTTTTTAACAATTAATTCTGCTCTTTCATTGGCTACTTTTTCGTTTCTTCCCAAAACACCAACAATACCACCTGCTGCAGCTATACCGTTAACAAAGGCTTCACCTAGAACTCCGGTTGCACCAGTAACAATGATTACTTTTCCTTCTAATGTAAAATCTGTTTTCAATTTTTTTAGTTTTTTAGTTTCAATTCAGCAAAAATACAATTAATCCTCTTGCGCCGTGTGCGCCCAACACTAAAGATTGTTCAATATCTGCTGTTTTTGAAGGTCCCGCAATAAAAGTCCCGAAACCGTACTCCATATTACCAATTCTTTTGTAAGCCTGGTGCATCGTTGCTAATATGTCATTTTTATTTATTATGATTGCTAAATATTGGGCAATAAAAGGAGCTACACGCTGTCCTAAAATATCATCAGTAACCCATATTGCACTATTTTCTGCTACACCAAAATGACCTTTTACAACTACTAATTCCACATCCTGAAGTGTGTGTGGATCATCATTTTTCCAATCTAATGATGCCACTTCAGAAAGTTCAGGAATTGTGGTGATAATTCTCCTGTCGAGTGAATAATTCTTTCTGATAAAATCTAAAATCTCAATATAATTAGCCACTTCAACGCTCTCTCCTCCAATATTTTTAAGAACCGTTTTGTACGTTTCCAGAACATTTGGGTTATTTGACCTTAAAAGATCCAGATCCGGTAATTCGGTAATGATTTCTGGCTGATTTTGTTTTATTTTCTTTAATATTTCTGCTTTACTGCTCATTATTCTTAGCTTTAGATTCACGTGAATTTTTCTTGTACCATTCCCTAAAAGATTCTTCGGGAACAGCTGGCATTTCACGCTGGTCATACCATTTGTTCATCTTATTATTTACTGCAGCAGGAATATTTTTCATCATGAATCTTCCTGATTTACCTGCAATATTGAAAATCGTTGGATTTGCCAGAACAGTTGCCATCGTTTTCATCGCTATTGTTTTTGATGTTGGCGTATGGCCTTCTTTAACCAATACCTGACGCCATTTGTACAATTGATCATGAATATCAATTTTAACAGGACAGACATTCGTGCAAGAGCCACAAAGCGTACTCGCAAAAGGCAAATCGGCATTTTTACTCATATCTAAATTTGGTGCCAAAATAGAACCAATTGGTCCGGCAACCGCATTGTGATAACTGTGTCCTCCGCTTCGTCTGTAAACGGGACAGGTATTCATACAGGCACCACAGCGAATACATTTTAAGGAGTTTCTAAATTCTTCTCTTCCTAATTGTTTGCTTCTTCCGTTATCCACAATCACAATATGCATTTGCTGACCTTCTCTTGGTTTTTTAAAATGGCTTGAAAAAGTAGTAATAGGCTGTCCTGTTGCACTTCTTGCCAATAATCTTAAGAAAACACCCAAATGTTTACGCTGCGGAACCAGTTTTTCGAATCCCATACAGGCAATATGCACGTCTGCCAAATGTACTCCCATATCTGCATTTCCTTCATTTGTACATACTACGAATTCTCCGGTTTCTGCAACAGCAAAATTAACCCCGGTTAAGGCTACTTTCCTCGTTAAAAAAGTATTTCTTAAACTTTGTCGAGCAGATTCAGTTAAATATTGCGGATTAAAATTTCCTTTTTCGGTGCCTAAATGCTCATGGAAAGTTTCACTTACATCTTCTTTTTTAAGGTGAATAGCAGGTAAAACGATATGGCTTGGCGGTTCTTTACGAAGCTGAACAATGTATTCCCCTAAATCAGAATCGATAACTTCAATTCCTTTTTCTGCCAGATAATCGTTTAAATGGCATTCTTCAGTAAGCATTGATTTGGATTTTACCATTTGCTTTACATCATGTTTTGCCATTATTGAATGTACGATTTCATTATGCTCTTTTGCATCGGCTGCCCAGTGAACAGTTATTCCGTTTTTTTGAGCATTTTCTTCAAATTCAATCAAATAATCATGAATATTTGAGAGTACATTATGCTTAATTTGTGAAGCCGTTTCCCTTAACAATTCCCAATCCGGAATCTGGTGTGCAGCCCTGTCACGTTTTTCACGAACAAACCAAAGTGTTTCATCATGCCAGTTTACCCGTTCAACATCTTTGTTAAAACGTGTGGCGGCTTCGCTATGTGGTATTGTTTTTTCTGAAGACATTTTTTATAGTTTAAAATAAATCCGTTAAGATCAATTTATAATCAATTTTTATTTACAAAATTCAAAACATTTTCATGTATGTTTTGATTTTCTTTCACAACATCAGCAGCAACATTAGTTAAAAATATATTTTCTACCGGAAGTTCTTTCTGTCCTGAAATTTTCGAAATAAACTTCACATTTGTTGCTTTTACATTTTCAAGATATACATTTTTTATTGGCGTCAGTCTGCGTTCAATTGTTGGAACCAAAGTTCTCCATTGATACAAAACGTCTGTATCGATGCCCAGGATTCCTGCGTCAATTTTACCTGAAACAATATTGCTCATATAGATGTTTTTTACAAATCCTCCCCTGCGTTCATTTGTTTTGATGAAAAGAAGATGGTTCAGTTTTGCGCCATCCACAACCGTGCAATTGTCGATAAAAACATTTTCAATTCCGCCGGATAATTCACTTCCAATAGCTACTAACTGATGACCATTTTTTACGGTACAATTACGAATAACAATATTTTTTGAAGGTGTATTTAATAGCCAAGCATTTTTCCCACAACCTGATTTTATGGCAATGGCATCGTCACCCTGGTCAAAAACACAATTTTCAATTAATACGTTTTGGCTCATTTCAGGGTCAACTCCGTCATTATTGTGACCATGTGCATATACTTTTAGATTTCTAAGCACAACATCTTTAGATAAAAAAGGATGAATGGTCCAAAAAGGACTGTTTGTAATCGAAATACCATCTATCAAAATATTTTCGCAACGGTTAAACTGAATGAACTGCGGACGAAAGCGGGCAGTATCATTTGCCATTTGACGCTCTTTCATCGGTTTGTTGTACGAAGCCAGATTGTACAATTTTTTCAGGCTTTCCATATGTGATTTAGGACGCGTGAACCATTGTTTCCAGATGTCCATTTTAGCTTTCAGTTCGCCTTCACCTGTAATGGCAATATTTTTACATTTATAAGCATAAATTAATGGCGAATAATTGAAGCATTCATACCCTTCCCAGGTTGAGTTTACTGCTGGGAGATAATCATTCGGATCTTCTGAAAAAAGTAAAACAGCACCTTTTTTTAAATGAAGATTAACATTGCTTTTAAAGTGGAATTTCTTTGTCAGCCATTCGCCTTCCGGTATAACGACAATTCCTCCACCTGCTTTGTTTGCTTTGATAATAGCCTTATTTATTGCTTCAGAAGTTTTGTTTTTATTTCCGTGAACCGCTCCAAAATCAACAATTGAAAACTCTTTACACTTACCAAAATCCGGAATTTTTATAGCCGGCATTTCAAAAGGCGCTTTTACCACTACTTCTTTTAACGTTACCAAAGACGAATCTTTTTTGAACGACAAAAAAATAAGCGAAAGTACTAATACAAAACCGAACGTTAATTTTTTCATTTAAAGTGGTCTTTTACAACTTAAAATTTAGTACTTATTTAAATTTTAATAGTTGATGAATTTAATATCTCAGCAATATGAATGGTTTTAATAGGGCTTTTTTGTCTGTTCAAAATACCTTCCAAATGCATTAGACAAGACATATCACCACCTGTAATATAATCAACATCATGTTTTTCATGATCTTTGATTCGGTCCTGCCCCATTTTTACGGAAACAGCTTCCTCCGTCACACAAAAAGTACCTCCAAAACCACAGCATTCGTCTTTTCTGCTTAAGGAAACCAAATCCAGACCGTTTATTTTGCTTAATAATTGTCCCGGTTTAGAGAAAAAAGGTGTGTTTAATTCGGTCATCTGCGAAAGCTTAAGTCCGCGCTGTCCGTGGCAGCTTTGGTGCATTCCTACCCTGAATGGAAAGTCCCCTTCAATAGAGTCAACCTTTAAAACATCAGTAATGAACTCTGTTAATTCAAAAACTTTTTTTCGCATTGCAGAAGCAAGTTCTTCCTGTTTTTCATCATGCAAATGATCTTTTACATGCAGGACACAACTTCCTGATGGGCAAACGATATAATCAAATTCTGAAAAATTGGCTATAAAGTTTGCATCACAGCCTTTGGTTAAATATTCATATCCGCTGTTTGCCATAGGCTGTCCACAGCAGGTTTGTTTCATTGGAAAATGAACATCGCAACCTAATTTTAATAATAACTCATAGGTTGCTATACCTACTTTGGGATAAAATTGGTCGACGTAGCATGGTATAAAAAGTCCAATTTTCATTTTAATATTTATTTTATTTTAACAACATAGTTTTTAGCCATTAAATCTATATTTCTATGCCGTTTATTTATTTTACCAGCTTAAAATTTTTGTTTAGTGCTTATAAAATTTCAAATCAATCAAATCATTCTGGATAGGCTTAGGATTCCAGTTTTGATGAATCGCTAATGCAGCGCCCAAAGCACTTGCCTGAGCCATTGATGCGGCATAAACTTCTATATCCGGGAAAGCTTCAGCCAGTAAATTCATGAAAATTGAATTTTTACTAAAACCTCCATCCACGAAAATTTTCTTTACCGGGCTGTTATGAATTACTAAATTAGTTGAAAAAACTTGTTGTTCAACAAGATCCAGCATTAATTGATGATATGCAATTTCGTATGTTTTGAAAACAGAAAGATCTCTCTTTTGAAATGGGCATTCTTTCAGAATATCAAAATCATATTTTTTAGGATAAACGATTTGAAAATTTACCGCTCTTAAATTCGATACAATTTTTTTATCAAAATAGACATTTTTAAAAGTATCAAAAGGTACTTTGAAATGTTCAGCCAGTCTTTTTGCCTGAACTTCATGTTCGTTACCAGAAAACAAACGTGCTGCTTTTACTGGTTTTTCGGTATATTGCATATAACACAAACAATCATTTTCAAGTTCTTCAAACGTTAATGGCTTATTGTTAAAAGGATTCAGGGAAATGCTCCATGTTCCGGTTGACAATAAAACGAAAGGTTCTGTAAAATTGATCGTATAAGGAATAATTGCCGATGAACTATCGTGCAAACCAATCCCTACAGCCAGATCATTTTCTTTTTTTATCACATCTTTTCCTGGATGGATTGGTGGAAGTTTCTCTTTTATACCTTCATTTTTCAGCCATTTGTGATACTTCATCTTTTTAAAATTCCAAAGATTTGTATGGCATCCAATGCTGGTAATATCAGTATAAGCTTCACCCGTTAAAAGAAAACTTAAATATTGCGGTAAATGCAGGCAATATTTTACTTTGTCAAATAATTCCGGATTTTCTTCTTTTAATCTGTAAATCTGCATTCCGGAATTCAGGCTTCCTAAAACAGGAGAAGCTGTTTTTACTGCAAAAACTTCTTCTCCTTTGTATTTTTTATAAAAACCATTTTTCAGTTCTTCCGGATAATCTTTCAAATAATTGTATAAAGGCGTCAAAGAGTTGCCATCTTCATCAATATAAACAAAACTAGCTCCGTAAGTGCTGAAATTAATTGCTTTCAGAACATAATTGTTTAGTTCTTTTATTTCTGATAATCGCTCGAGAATCCACTTTTTCAGTACATCAATATCTTCGCAGGGAAAGCCGTCTTCATCAACCGTTTCGTCCAGATTTACTGATTTTTCCCAAACGATTTTATAATTTTCATCAAATAAAAATACTTTTTTGTTGGTTTTACCAATATCAAAAATTGCAACTACATTCATTTGTTTTAGTTCTGAGTTATGGGTTATGAGTTATGAGTTTTCCTAAGATTCCAAAGTTATTCGTCCATATACCTAAAAATCAATATAAACAACGATAACTCAACTTATAACTTATGACTTTTAATTATAATCCTGTAGCCACGGTTTTTAAACCTCTTTCGCCAATTAGATTTCCTCTAACGTCAAGGCTTCGGTATAATTCAACCGGGTTTAACGCTGCGCCTGAACGTAAACGAGCCTCAGCAACTAATGCACGAACATCTGTACGGAAAGTATTTTGAAGAATTTCCTGTGCTTTTACTACATCATTTTCTTCCTGAGCAATTTCTAATGCTTTTCTGTCTACAGAAAGCGCCTGAGCATAAGCAATCATAATTGCTTCAACAGACTGCAATAAATCCTCCAAAGGATCTTTTACGTTGTGTGAGGCATCAATCATCCATCCTAAATCTTTGGCGTGGTTCATTCCGCGGGCATCCATTCCTTCAACCAATTCGTTGAAAATCAAGAATAACTGGTACGGTTTTAAAGCTCCTGCAGTTAAATCGTCATCACCATATTTTGAATCATTAAAATGGAAACCACCTAATTTATCATCCATCAGCAAAATAGAAACAATCTGCTCAATATTAGCGTTTGGTAAATGGTGTCCTAAGTCTACAAGTGTTTTTGCTTTATCACCTAATTTCTGAACGTATGAATAAGACTGTCCCCAATCAGCAACTGTTGTAGAATAAAAGTTTGGTTCAGCACATTTGTATTCTAAAAATAATTTCCAGTCTGAAGGCAATGCATCGTAGATTTCTTCTAAACTTTCTAATGTATTTTGGTAGGCGCGACGGAAGTTTAACTGTCCCGGGAAGTTAGAACCATCCGCTAACCAAACAGTCAATGAGTCAGATCCTAATTCGATTCCATGTTTAATAACTTCGATATTGTGAGCAATCGCCTGTTTACGAACTGCTTTATTTACGTTTTGTAAAGAACCGTATTTATATGTATGTTCCGCATTTGCCTGATCCTGGAAAGTATTTGAGTTCATGGCATCAAATTTTAATCCGTGTTGTCCGGCAAGCGTTTTAATTGCATTATAGTCTGTTGGAATGTCCCATGGAATATGCAAAGAAATGGCACCTGAAGCATTATTTAATTTATGAAGCAAACCTACATCTTCGATTTTTTCTTCTAATGAACGAGGTTCCCCACCACCTGCAAAACGTCCAAATCTTGTTCCTCCTGTTCCTAAAGCCCATGATGGGATTGCAATTTGAAAATCGATTAATTTTTGAATAATAGCTTCACTTTCTGCAATTTCAGAAGCTGTAAAAATTAATTTATTCTGATGTTTTTTTAATAAACCATCATTATGAGATGCGATAGTGTTTGATTGAATTAACATACTTATTTATTTTTAAATAGGGTTTACAATATAAGGCTATTTCTATAAACCAAACCCTTGTTATACGTTACTTTTTTGTGTTTTTTTTGTTGTTCTTACAGTGTTTAGGAAATTTATTTATAAAATACAATTGTCATAAAAAATCTAACGTCCGACAGAATCGAACGTTAGAAAACAAAAACCACTTTGTTAAATAAACTTAAAAAAAACTAAACAACTTATCGGTAAAAGCCCATTGTTACTCCGCCGTCTACATTCAGGGCGTTTCCTGTCGATTTATTCAACAGTCCTCCTACGAATGCGAAACATGCGTTTGCAATATCATCAGGCAATATAATTTCATTTAATAAGGTACGTTTCGCGTAGTAAGCAGGCAATTCTTCAACGGTAATTCCGTAAGCTTTTGCACGGCCTTCAGCCCATCCGCCAGACCAGATATTAGAATCTGAAATAACTGCATCAGGATTAACTGTATTTACACGAATTTTATCAGCACCTAATTCAGCAGCCATCAAGCGTGTTAAATGTGCCTGAGCCGCTTTTGCAGAACCGTATCCAGGATTGTTTGGACCCGCTACTACTGCATTTTTAGAAACAATGTTTACGATATCTCCACCAAAACCTTGTTTTCGCATTACTTCAATTCCGGCTTTAGAAACAATAAATTGTCCTTTCACCAAAATATCATATAATCTGTCCCACTCTTCAAGAGTATGCTCAGCAATAGATTTTGAAATACTGATACCTGCATTGTTGATGATAATATCAGCACCACCAAATGCTAAACAAGCAGCGTCTAATGCTTTCTCTGTACTTACATCGTCAGTAACGTTTAATATTGTACTTGAAACTGCATCTCTTCCAAATGTTTTGATGAACTCTGCTTTTGCACCTTCTAAACGCTCTTCATTAATATCGTTGATTACTACACAAGCACCTTCTTCAGCAAATCTTTTAGCGATAGCTTTACCAATTCCACCAGCAGAACCGGTAACTAAAGCTACTCTTCCTGAAAGTGCTTTTGGTTTTGGCATACGCTGTAATTTTGCTTCTTCTAACAACCAGTATTCGATATCAAAAGCTTCCTGGTGAGGCAAAGAAGTGTATTCAGAAACCGCTTCTGCACCTTTCATTACATTTACAGCATTGATATAATATTCCGATGCTAAACGAGCCATCGTTTTATCTTTGGCAAACGTAAACATACCAACTCCAGGATATAAAATTACAACTGGATTTGGATCACGCATTGCAGGCGAATTAGACTTTTTACAGGCATTGTAATAGTCTTTGTACATTGTTCTGTAAGCTTCAAAGGCAGGAGTTAATTTTGCTTTGATTGCATTTACATCTGATAAATCTTCGTTTGGATCTAATTCTAAAACCAAAGGACTGATTTTCGTACGTAAAAAGTGATCAGGGCAAGAAGTTCCTAACGGAGCTAATTTTGATAAATCATTAGAATTAATGAATTCCAAAACTCTTGCATCGTCTGTATAATGACCAATCATCTGACGCTCTGAAGAACAGAAACCTCTTAAGATCGGAGCTACTTTTGCTGCTTTTAATTTACGATCCGCTTCCGGAAGGCTGTCGATTTTTTTACCTCCAAAAACAGGACGTTTTTTTCCGTAGTTACTTTCTAAGTACTCAGCACATTTTTCAATAACTTCAAGTGTGTTGATATAACTTTCGTAAGCAGTATCTCCCCATGTAAACAAACCATGAGAACCTAACATGATACCTCGTAATTTTTTTCCTTTTTTCTCCGCTTCTTCCAGACAGCTTCTCAATTGAAGCCCTAAGTCGAAGCCTGGACGCTGCCAACCTACCCAACCGATTTCTCCGTCGAATAATTCTTCTGTGATTTTTGCTCCGTCTTTTGCTGCAGCAATAGCAATAGCAGCATCAGGATGCAAGTGATCAATATGTTTAAATGGTAAGAAACCATGTAAAGGTGTATCAATAGAAGGTGCTTTTGAAGCTAAATCAAAAATACAGTGATTGAATAACTCTACCATTTCATCTTCAAATTCAATTCCTCTGTACACATTTTCAAGATTGCGTAATCTGTCTAAATATAAAGCAGCACAACCTGATTTTGTTAATGTTCCGATATCTCCACCAGAACCTTTAATCCACATTACCTCTGAGCTTGCGCCTGTCAATGGGTCTTTATCTGTAATTTTAACTGAAGTGTTTCCTCCTCCATAATTAGTAAGTCTTAAATCTGCCCCTAATAAATTAGAGCGATAGATAAAAAGAGCTACTTCATCTCCTGCTAGTGCTGCAGCTTTAGCATCATCCCAAAGATAGCTTACATGCTGAAAAGTCATATTGTTTGTGTTTATATTTGACATTTTAATATATTAATTGATTATTATAAAGAATTCCCAATTCCGACTACAACAATAGATAACATGATGAGTCCGATGCCCAACATAAAGGTGTTGAACGTTTTTTTAGTTACACCGGTCCATTCTTTCAGATAAAATCCCCAGAAGTTAGCGGTAAGTATGATAGTTGACATATGTAAAATCCATGAGCTGGCTCCATTTCCTAATTTACTTTCTCCCATTCCATAGAAGAAAAACTGAAGAAACCACATGGTACCTGCAATAGCAGAAAAAAGTATATTTTTTGAAATAGGTGTTTTAGTATCAGTGTAATTACTAAAAGTCTTATTTTTAAAATTAAGATAGATACACCATATAAAGTTTGTTGTTAATCCGCCCCAAAGTATAACGATGTAACTAACATTATTCTGAAACAGGAATTCCCCCTGATTTGGATGCATTACTTTCCATGCTTCATTAGCCACATCAGCCATTGGTTTTGCTGCTTCAATTCCGAAATTAAAGAAAGAGCTTAAAATACCGGATACAATAGCAATGATTAAACCTTTTACTAAACTAAAATCTTTGTCTTTATCTTCGTGACCTGTTGCAAAATCTTTCTCTTTTAGCATTCCTGCTTTTCCTAAAATAGCTATACCTATAATACATATTAGTACACCAGCTAAAACCATTTGTCCACCTGGGTTAGCAAACATATCACTAATTGACTCTTTGCCTTCTACTGCATTGAAATTATAATAGATTGGCGGAATCAAAGCGCCAAAAGCAGAACAAAATCCTAAAGTGATTGAATTTCCTAATGACATCCCTAAATAGCGAACACCCAATCCGTAAGTCAATCCTCCAATTCCCCAAATCAATCCCATTGTGTACGCCAACGCTTTAACTGATGGGGTTGCTGTAGCAATGATTTCAGTAAAATTCGGAATAGTCAAATAAGCAGCTATTGGCGGTACAATCAACCAGGAGAAAAAACCTCCTATTAACCAGTAACTTTCCCAGGCCCAGTCTTTAACTTTTTTAAAAGGCATATAAAAACTGCCTGAAGAAAATCCCCCAATGGAGTGAAAAATAATTCCGAGTAATGATTCCATTTAATTCTTAGTGGTTTAGTTGATAGTTATTGGTTTGGTAAAATAAGAGAATGTAAAAAAGAAAACTATCCTGTACTGTCCTTTCTCTAATTTATATTTATATTAAATCATAAATTATTGCGATAAGATTGGCTTTATTGCATTTTTTAAATTTAAAATTCATATTTTAGCGAACGCATGAATATTTAATATCTTTTAGTGCTTTTTAAAGAAAATTATTACGTATTATGCAATTTATAATCCGGACTCTGACATAAAAGAGAAACTTTACTACACCAACCATGATTAAGCTAATTAAAATAGATGAAGATTCAAGAGTACCTAAGTATAAGCAAATTGTAGATTCTATACTGCAAAATATTGCTAATGGTAACCTGAAAATAAATCAAAAAATTCCGTCCATAAATAACTTCAGTGAAGAGTTTTATATGTCCAGGGATACCGTTGAGAAAGCTTATAATATTTTAAAAGAACGGAAAATTATTTCTTCAATACGAGGAAAAGGATACTACATTACCAGAACAAAACTGGAATCTAAAGTCAATATTTTGTTTTTATTTAATAAACTGAGTGCTTATAAAATGAAAACCTATAGCTCTTTTATTAATACATTAGGAGCTAATGCGCATGTCGATTTGCATATCTACCATTGCGATGAAACTTTATTTTTAAACCTGCTCGATAAATTTGAAGGGGCGTACGATTATTATGTTATTACAACACACTTTAAAACAGATGAACTAAAACATTTGAGTTTTACTGATGAAGTTGCAAAAGCAATCCAGAGAATACCACAGGACAAGCTTGTTATTATGGATAACATCAAAATTGGATTAGGAAGTGAGGTTATCAAAATCTATCAGGATTTTGAAAACGATATTTACAATGCTTTAAAAGAAGGACTTACCAAAATAACGAAATATAAAAGAGTAATTTTGGTCTATCCTGAGAAAGCTGTATATCCTTATCCAAGAAGAATTTTACATGGTTTTAGAAAATTTTGTGTTGAACATGAAATCAATTTTGAAATTCTAAGTGAAGTCTACGATGATATGATCCTTAAAAAAGGAGATTTATTTATTACTATAGAAGAATCTGACCTTGTTAATTTAGTAAAGCAAATCAGGGATGAAGAGTATGTATTAGGAAGCGATATAGGAGTTATATCCTACAATGACACTCCTTTAAAAGATTTACTAGGAATCACTGTCATGTCTACTGATTTTAATAAAATGGGGGAAATTGCTGCCAGAATGATTTTAAACAAAGAAAAAGGAGAAATTAAAGTGCCATTTAATTTTATTGACAGACATTCTATATGACTCTAAAATTAGGCTGTAAATGTTAATTTTTTAAATCTTGTTTTTTATTTAGAATAAATATAAATAATATTTTATCTTTGCTCCGCCTTGACTCAATACCACCTGGATAATAAAATAATCCGTAAAGGAGCTACATTATAGATGAATATTAATACCCGTTTCGAATCCGATGAATTTAAATCTTTTAAAAAGGGAGAAGAAGCTGCGTTTAAATATTTCTATGATAAATATTTCCGTAGAATTACCTCTTTTAGTGTTCAGTTTATTTACGATCAAGATGAGGCCGAAAACCTTGCTCAGGAAGCTTTCATTAATTTATGGCAAAACAGGGAAAATATTGAATCCATAAACGGAATTCAGTCTTTTTTATACACCTATGCCAAATCGAAATGCCTGAACTTTATTCGTCATAATAAAGTTAAAGACAAATTCAAAAACGATTTATTAAATCATAAAGAAAGAGAACTGGATATTGAAGTCTTAAATTCGATTCAGTTCGATACTTTAGAATTAACCGAATTAGAACGGATAATTAATGAATCAATAAAAGATTTACCTCCCAAAACCCGTGAAGTTTTTATAAAAAAACGTTTCGAGAATAAAAAAAATGCAGAAATCGCAGAAGAAATGAATGTGACTATAAAAGCTGTAGAAGCCCATATGACAAAGGCTTTGAAAATTTTGAAGACCAAATTATCTGATTATTTATTCCTGATTTTTATTCTTATTTGTAATAATTAAAAATTAAACATAGGGTTTTTTATTTCTGAAGTGTACTTATCATAACGAGAAGTTTAAAATCCAATTATGACATCAGAAATAATTTATAAGTATTTAGCTAATGAAGCTACAGAAGAGGAAATTCAAACTCTTTTTGAATGGATTGATGCTTCTGAAGAAAATAAAAAGCAGTTTATCACAATAAAGAAGACTTGGGCTCTTACAGCCCTTTCTGAAAATATTTTAAATGATACTGCTCCGACAATTAAAATTAAACCAAAAAATAAAGCTGCTAAGTACTTACAATATGCTGCAGCATTTTTAGTACTGCTTGGTTTAGGTAGAATTGCTTTTAATTTTAGCCAAAAAACAAAATCTTCAAAGGAAATTGTTCTTGAATTAGGAAACGGCAAGACAGAATACATCACAAAAGATAATCAGATCAATTTAGTAAACGATAAAGGCGAACTGATTGCCAGAAAACTTTCGGGACAAATTGTATACTTCGGAAAAACCAAAAATAATGAGATAATATATAACTCACTTAAAGTTCCTTATGGTAAAACATTTAAACTTACACTTTCAGATGGAACTGTTGTAAACTTAAACTCTGGAACGACTTTACGCTACCCGGAACAGTTTGGAGTTAATGGAAAAAGAATGGTTTATTTAACTGGTGAAGCTTTTTTTGAAGTTGCCAAAGACAAAGAACATCCTTTTATAGTCAATGCGAATCAGGCAGCTATTGAAGTTCTGGGAACAAAATTTAATGTAAGTGCTTATCCTGAGAATCCGTCAGTAAATAGTGTTTTAGTGGAAGGAAGTATTCAGATGTATGCAACTGAAAATCCATCAAATGCTGTTTTACTGAAACCAAACCAGATGGCTACGTGGCAAAACAATTCGAGAAAAATTACCACAAAATCTGTTGATCCTTCTTTTTACTCAGCCTGGACGAAGGGTGAACTTACATTTAAAGATACTCCATTTTCGACCATCACTAAAATAATTCAGCGGACTTATGATGTTGAGATTATTAATAAAAATTCAGATTTAGCCAAACAGAATTTTACAGGAACTATCAAAATCAGTGAATCTAGTGTCGAAAATATTTTAGAACTCTTAAAACGTGACACCCCGTTTGACTATGTCATCGAAGAAAATAAAATTACCATTACCAATATCCCATAAACCACTAAAAACATGATATTTACGACATTTTTTTCAAGAAAAACCATGTTTTTCTTAGCCCTTCTTTTATTCGGTTTTCACGGCTTTTCACAAAATAAATCAATTACACTGCAAATCAACAATGAACCTATCAATTTGATTATCAAATCAATTGAAGAACAAACAGATTTTAGGATTATTTACAATGCAAAAAAAATTGATACTGATCAAAAAGCCAGTATAAATGTAAAGAATGCTTCCTTAGAAACTGTCTTAACGAAGTTATTCAAGGGCAAAAATATTTCATTTTACATTCAGAAAAAACAGGTTTTGTTAACCAGCTCTGCTCCTTATTTACTAAATAATACAGAAGAAACTGAAAGAACAATTAAGGGAGTTGTACTAAATGCCAAAGATAAAACGCCCCTTCCCGGAGCTACAATATTAGTGCAAGGGACCGGCAGAGGTGCAATTGCTGATGCTGATGGGAAATTTATTTATCAACTGAAAGAAAAAAACATCAAAGATGTTATACTACAGGTTTCGCTTCTTGGGATGCAGTCCCAGACTCTAAAAGTTGGCAACAAAACCGATTTTACTTTTTTTATGGAAGAAGCTATAGATGAGCTGAATCCGGTTATTATCACATCTTCGTACGGAACACAGAAATTAAAGGAAGAAGTTGTGGGAAGCATTTCGACTTTACAGGCAAAAGATATTGCGGTTGAACAAGCTACCGAAACTATCGACAAAATGATTACTGGGCAAATAGCCGGTGTTTTAGTTGAAAACACAACCGGAGTTGGCGGACCTGTAAAAATAAACATTCGCGGACAAGGTACTTTATCTTCTTTGACGGGTGCTATTACCGGAACTTCATCACAACCTTTAATAATTGTTGACGGTGTTGTTATGAGCGAAGAATATGCTATTGACAGCAGTTTTTTTGACGGATCAGGAGATTCTGCAGAAAATTTAGCGAATCCTTTAATGAAAATTGCTCCTGAAAATATTGAAACTATTTCTGTTTTAAAGGATGCTGCCGCCGTGGGTATTTATGGCGCCGATGGAGCAAACGGGGTTATTTTGATCACAACAAAAAAAGGGAAAAAGGGAAAAACACAATTTGGATTTTCAAACCAACTTGGAATTTCTTCAGCTATAAACCGAATTAAATATTTAAGTGGAGAGCAATATACCGAGCTTAGAAATGAGTTTCAGAAAAACACAACTTCAAACTATGTTCCGATAATATACAACGGAATAAATACGGATTGGTTTGAATTACTAAACCGAACAGGAGTTTATAATAAATATAACTTTAATGTCTCCGGATCGACTTCAAAATTTTCATATCGCACCAATATAAGTTATTTAAAAATTGACGAACCCCAAATGGGCAACAGCACTGAGCAATTAAACGCCGGAATTAATTTAGGCTTTAATTCAGGCAAATGGAATGTAAATCTGATGCTTAATCCAAGTTATGTACAAAAAGATGCCCCAAATATATTTTATGGTTTTGCTTATTTGCCAACCAATGCACCATACAATGAAGATGGTTCTTTTGCCGGGTTAGGCGTTAGCGGTCAGACAAGAGGAAATCCTTTAGCAGCTATTGCTCAAAATAAAAATATAACAAACACTTATGGAATTTTAGGAAGTTTAAATTTATCATATGAGCTTAATAAATCGGTAAAATTAGCTTCTCTCTTTGGTATGGATTATACCGATAAGGAACAAGATCGTTATTTTTCCGGAGAAAATGAAAGCGGACAGTTTAACGGATCTTTTACTTTAAATGATATTGCTTATCCTGCATGGGGAAGACGCCTTTTAAATCTGAGAAATTCGACTAAATGGAACTGGCAGGGGCAGCTTTTGTTTAATAAACAATTAGGCAAAAATCATAATGTTGATGGTGTTGCTGGTTTTGAGCTTTCTGAGGACAAAGGAAATTTTAATTATAAATCAGGAGTAGGATTTGTAAATCCAAATCAGATTAATAATGTGACTGATGCCATTAGAGATGATAATCCTGCAACTCCATTAGTGAATGAATCAACCAATGGTCAGACATATAGAAGCGAGATTAGCTACAGTTCCAGAGTTTCATTACTATCTCAAATAAACTATAACTATAAAAAACGCTACTACGTTTTAGGAAATTTTCGTCGCGATCAAAGTTCTGTATTTGGTGATGATACTGATGTTGCTTACAATGGTGGAGCTGGTATCAGCTGGATTACCAGCAACGAAGAGTTCCTAAATACAAATACGTGGATTGACTTCCTGAAATTTAAAGCCAGCTATGGTACTACCGGAAACTCAAGGATTGGTTCTTACCGTTCCAAAGGTTTGTATAATATTAGTCAAAACGGTTATAATGGTGCTATTGGAGCCACAACCGGAGAAGCACCAAACGGTGAATTGAGCTGGGAAAAAAACACAAAATTTAATGCCGGATTTGATTTTAATGTTTTCAACCGAATAGAATTGACAATAGAATATTATTATGATAACAAAAGTGATCTAATTACGACGAGAGATATTCCAACAGAAACAGGTTACAATTCTCTCCAATTGAATGCTTCAAGTATGTACAATAAGGGTTTTGAACTTACTACAAGAATAAAATGGATAAAAAACAATGCCTTTAAGTGGACAACAGCTTTTAATATTTCTACTATACAAAGCAAAGTAACAGATTTAAAAGGTTTAGGAAGCGACTATTCTCAGGCAAATCTGGCTCTTGCTCAAAAAATAGGCTACAGCACTACTACAATCTGGGGTGTAAAGTGGGTTGGGGTTGATCCCGCAACTGGACGAAATTTAGTTGAAAAAAATGCTAAAATATACGATACTAAAACTTATAACGAATTATACACCATAGCAGACTGGGAACCCATTGGCGATAAGCAGGCAGATGCTTATGGAGGCTTTTTCAATAATTTTACTTTCAACAATAATCTGACTTTATCTATTAGAGCTGATTTTCAAATTGGTGGAGAATTTTTAGCCTCGAACCTTCTTATTGATCAATACAACAATACATCGAACAGAAATCTATCTGTAAATGCATACGATTACTGGAGAGCCCCTGGAGACAAAGCTTCACAGCCAGCAGTAACCAGTTCTCCTCTTTTACCCAACTTAACCAAATATCTTTATGATGCTACCTATATCAGGATCAGCAATGTGAATTTGAGTTATAATGTACCTCTAAAAAGCAATTTGTTAAGTTCACTTTCTGTATTTACCGATGCATCAAATGTATTTTACTGGTACAAAGAAAAAAGCCCAAAAGGAATGAACGGAATAAAGGAATATAGTTACATCTATCCGCAAGCCAGAACTATCTCAATGGGAGTTAACGCTAAATTTTAAGAAATGAAATATTCAATATACATCACGTTTTTTATCCTGATTTTTTCATTACAAAGCTGTAGTGACTTTTTAGAACAGGAACCGGGAACACAAACTTCTATAGATGAACTTTTACAAAATAAAAAAGGAGTTTTAACTGCATTGACTGGTTTGTATACAGAACTTGAAGCTAATGTGAGAGGAGAACGTTTTGCTGTTTATGCCGATCTACAAGGTGGTAATTTAAAATTCACTCCACTAGCAACAGGCTCTAATCGCGGACAAATTGACCCTGCTACAAATACAAAAAATGTATATTCATTTGAAGACGATGCATTGGCCAGTGATTATAGGTCTTTTTATGATGGTAGTTATGATATTATCAATCAGGCAAATCTAATTTTAGAATTTACTCCTGCACTAAAAGATGCTACAGAAACAGAAAAAAATCAGATTATGGCCGAGGCACTTACCATACGTGCATATATGCATTTTCTTTTATCTTTAGTTTACAGCCAGGATTATGGTTACACTACAGACGCATCGCATTTAGGAATTGTCTATGTTACAAAATCTATAAAAAATGGTCTTCAGTATCCTGCCAGAGAAACTGCAGCATATACTTACAATTTAATCGTTAACGATTTAAAAACTGCAATTTCGAATTATTCAGAACAATCACTTCTGGCAGGTCCTTCGTATTCTTTTTTTAGTCGTAATAGTGCAAAAGCATTACTGGCAAGAGTATATCTTCACAAAAAAGACTGGATTAATGCTTATGAAACTGCAAATGATGTAATTACCAATTCAGGGATAATATTAACAGCTAAAGAAAATCTAATTACAGAATGGGAAAAAACAGATCTTCCTGTGTCTGAAATTTTATTGGAATTCTCAGTAAAAAAAGATTCAGAAGGAATTGTTGGAGGATCAATGTCGAAAAATTTTGGATATACATCTGCTACTAGTTTTGAAAAATATGTCGCTTCGAATGACTTGATTAATTTATATGAACCCAATGATTTAAGAAAACAATTATTTCTGGAAAAACCACTTTTGACCTTAGTTAACGAAAAACTGATTGAGGTAAATTACAACTTTACAAAAAAGTTTCAGGATAATCCGGGTTACGTTGCTTTCAGATTGAGTGAAATGTATTTAATCCGTGCCGAAGCTGCTTTAGAAACAAACAGATCTGATCTTGCAATGGCGGATATCAATACAATTCGTGCCAGAGCTAATGCAACGTTAGTTACGGATGCAGCAAATCTTAAAGAAGATATTCTTTTAGAAAGAAGAAAAGAACTTTGTTTTGAAGGTCATTTGTTTTTTGATCTGATGCGAAACCACAAAAATATTTCCAGGAATGACGGTTGTATTTCTACCAATTGCAATATCAACTACCCGTCTTTAAAATTTGTATTACCAATACCAACCTTTAATACTAATCTTAATCCAAATCTGAAACAAAATGAATCTTATTAAGACATTTGCTGTCCTGATGATAGCTTCACTTACTGCTTCCTGTTCAAAAGATGATTATAAAATGGGTTCTGAAATAGATCCATATGTAAGATTTCATTTTCTGGTAAGAAGCGACAATACTCCATTGGTTTATCCTGCTATAAACGGCAGTTTAGTACCACAATCCAGTTATGTAAACAATGCAATCAAAACTTTAAAAGTGCCGGTCGCCCTGACAGCAAGTTCTTTAAAAGAAGCTGTTACTGTAAATTTTAGCGCTGTATCATCAACAGCAAATACTGACGGTTTTAAAATCAGCCCTGTTAATGAACTGGTATTTCAGGGAACAAAGCTTACTGATACCATTTTTGTTTCTTTTGATAAAAGATGGCAGGACAAACAGACTATAACACTGAAACTTGAAAATGCTTCGAATCCTCTGGTTCACATTGGAAATCTAAATACTGAATCTACAAATGATACTTTCACAATTAATCTGGCTGAAGTTAGCACCAATTACACATTCCCTGTAAATCAATACATCCTTAAAGGGGAAGTTGGAGAAAAGTTTGATTTTAAAGTAAATTTTCCAAATGGCTATTTTCCATCAGAATTAGAAAACCTTGAAATATTCAAATTTGAAAATGGTTTCGAATATTCCCTGACTCACGATGCTTTTGAAACAGACAAAAATTCCGTAACCTATCATTTCACCCTTTTAGAAGACTTACAAAACGATGATATTTCTTTTATAAGTACAATTGATTTAGTAAACACAACAAATTACAGAGCTACGGGAAACACGAGTTTAACAATTGAAAAACCTATAAAAACACCAAGAGATATTCAGGCAAATCCTGCTTCAAAATTCTATGATCTGTCTAATGCTTTTTATTTGACTTACGGCGAACACTGGTTTGACAAAAGCGGAACCTGTGCATGGCAGACATTTAATGCGCTAACTTTTCCTGTGGTTGTTACTAAGAACAATCCGAATGCAGTACTTTATAGTGATAAAGGAACAACAGACCCAAATGATGATGTTTACCATGATGCTTTTAAAATAGGTTTTAATGTCGCCAGCGGAACCAATACAATTAATTCTTTTGGATTAAAAAGATGGTTTTCTAATGAAAATAATTCTGCTTCTGTTTCTCCGGGATTTAACATTAAATCTGCTTTGGAATTTTTTCCTGAAAATGGAAACAGCAAAACTCAGGGAAGTGTATTAGTGAATCGCCAAACTTTAACTATTGGAGTAGATAAAGATCATACTTATGCAATCATTATTTCCGGAGAAGGAACTTACAAGGAAATCAGTAATGGTTTATTTGAAATTTCTTTTGAATTGAAACTAACAAATGATAAAATTTTTGGAGGAACCGTTTCCACACAATACAGAATATACAATAACAGAGTTTATCCAAAGCCGGCTGCCTTAAATATTGATTGTCCAAAAGAAGTCACACTATAATTTATGAAATTAAAAAAATTAATAATACCAGTTTTATTGTTATTAAGTTTAACCGCTTATAAAACAATTGAAGAACCTGAATACACCGATATTCAGGAATTACGAAAGGCATATTCCAGCGGAGATCATTCAAAATGGCCTGCAGCAGAATTACACGAAAGTATCGACAAATCTAAATTTCAGGATATTGGTGTACTTCCGGCAGTTCCGTATCCTGCTTACAATCCCTATTCTAAAGAAAAAGAAAGTCTGGGCAAAATATTGTTTTTTGATCCGAGATTATCTGTAAGCGGACAAATTGCCTGTGCTTCCTGCCATAATCCTGAATTGGGATGGACTGATAATCTGACGCGTTCTTTTGGCCACGACCGCCAGAACGGAAAACGAAATTCAATGACCATTTTAAATTCGGCTTATGCTAGTTCCCTATTTTGGGACGGTCGTGCGAAGAGTTTAGAAGATCAGGCGCAGTTTCCGGTAAGCGATCCTTTAGAAATGAATGAAAAACTGACAATTGCTGTTGGCAAAATTGGAAAAATAAAAGGGTACAATCCGCTTTTTGAAGCTGCTTTTGGAGATAAAAAAGTGACTCTTGAGCGCATTCAGTATGCAATCGCAACGTTCGAAAGATCCATCAACAGTCCAAAAAGTAAATTTGATCATTTCGTTAGTGGAAAATCTGATGCTTACACCGATCAGCAGGTAAAAGGGCTGCATTTGTTTAGAACCAAAGCACAATGCATCAACTGTCATAATACGCCTTATTTCAGTGACAACCAGTTTCATAACGATGGACAGGTTTTATTCGGAACAAAAAATGAAGATTTCGGGCGTTACAATGTCACAAAAGATGTAAAAGATATAGGCAAATTCAGAACACCTACGCTTCGTGAAGTAGTCAATACAAGACCCTGGATGCATCACGGACATTTTCCTACTTTACTGGATGTCGTAGAACTTTACAATTTAGGAAATCCATCACCAGTACAGAAAAAATACCTGGGAACGCCACGTGATTCTTTAATTCCGAAGGTAGATCCGATGCTTAAGAAATTAAATCTAAGCAAAGAAGAAATAAGCGATTTATTAGCATTTATCGAAACATTAAGTACGCCAACGAGAAGAATCATGACACCTGAACTTCCAAAGTAGAATAGTCATAATAGTTTGTTTTTTGCCACAATAAATCACAAATCCAAAAAGTCCGTTTCATGAATTTGAAACGGACTTTTTTATTGTTATCTTAAATATAAAATTTACTTCTTAGAAACTAAAACAATATTAGGCTTTGGAGCCGGCTGCATCCCGCTTCCAAAGTAAAAACCGGTGTGAGGCGGCTGATTATATCCTACATTTTGCCAGGCTATACTCAAACGGTACTGAGGATCGTGCATAAAAGTATATTGTCTGACATCTGTTGGAATAGTTGTCGAGTAAATCCGTAATTCTTTATTGTCCTCGCTTCTTAAAATCAGTTCTTCTCTCCAGTCGCCTAAAATATCTGCTGAAAGTGCCGGAGTAGATTTTGTCCCGTTATTTGAAACTGCCCCCGTTGCTGTAAACAATCTGCCTTTGCCGTATTTGTCGATATAATTTGAATTCAGTAATTCTCTTGAAGTGTCGCCATCCCAATAAATCAAAAAGTTGATTGATTTTGGCGCATCCCCTATTTTATTTCCTTTCATATCATGTAAAAACGGAGAACCGGACCACCAGCATTGTGCACCTTTTCTGGTTGGGTCAATATTATCTGCTACGCCACGCCCAACATCTTCATTTAGGGAATCGGTAAATAAAACTTTTCCATCTGCTGCTGAAAAAACGGCTACACCCGGACCGGTTGTTTTATTTTCAATTTCATGGATTCCAAACGCTTCCAAACCGGGAATTTCTGGATCCAGATCCGAAACGTGTAAAGCATCTCCGTGTCTGAAACCTGTTGTATACAATCCTTTTCCATTATCATCTACGCACATCGATCCATAAACAATTTCATCTTTTCCATCATTATCAACATCAGCAACGGTAAGTCCGTGGTTCCCCATTCCGGAGTACGGATTTTCAGCATTTTTACTATCAAAAACCCATCTTGAAGTAAGTTTTTTATTTTTAAAATCAAAAGCTGCTAAAACTGTTCTTCCGTAATATCCACGGCACATTACCACGCTTGGATGAATTCCGTCCAAATAAGCAATACAGGCTGTAAAACGATCAATCCTGTTTCCTTTGGTGTCGTTTCCTCCGCTTCCTCCATGTCCGCCCCATCCAGCCAAATCTCCTCGCTCCGGAATATAATCTGTGGTTGTAACCAGTTTACCTGTTCTTCCGTCAAAAACAGAAAGGTATTCGGGACCTTTTAAAATCTTACCATAAGTTCCCGAATTAGGTTCTCTGTCAACCCAGTCTTTTGAAGCATCTCCAACCACATTTCCCTGACTGTCCGTGGTTCCGTCAGCTGTTTTGCAAACCAGTTCTGCAATTCCGTCACCATCGAGATCATAGACCATAAACTGTGTATAATGGGCTCCTTCGCGAATGTTTTTTCCTAAACTAATCTGCCATAGAAACTTTCCGTCTAAAGTGTAAGCCTGAAATATTGGGGGATCCGTAATTCCTGTATGCGAATTATCATGTCCTTTTCCGGTCATGTGAACCACTAAATCATATTTTCCGTCTCCGTCTAAATCCGCTGTCGAAAGATCATTCGGAATATAACCTTCAACGGGTTTTATCGCAATTGACAAATAATCCTTGTCCGGACTTGAAGCCGGAATTGTAAAACTTCCTTTTGCATCCTTCTCTTTTCCTTTTAAAATCGTTTTTACAAACCATGTATTTTCTTCTTTCTCATTGGCTTTGACATCAATAAAATTTGTAGCTCCGGTAATCGGTTTTTCATTTAATTTTACGGCTTTTTGAGAACCGCTTTTTCGATATAAATTAAACGCCAGATCATCAGCATCTGTTCCTAAAACACGCCAGCTGATAAAAAATTGTCCTTTGTCTTTTATGGCAATGACGCCACGGTCTAAACTTTCCATTTGTCTTTGCGCAAATAAAATTGAACCCGACAAAAAAAATAATAGTAATAAAATTTTATTTTTCATAATTGGTTTTGGTTGGTAAAGTTTGATGTTTAGACTGATTTTAGGGGTTAGGGTTTGTTTTGTAAGACTATTAAATATGTAGGAACATTATTAAGTTTCACGCAGATTTAGAAAGATTTAAGCAGATCTTTTATTTTTCTTGTCATTTTAACCGGAGGGAGAAATCACATTAGAAATTACGCAAAGAAATGACCAATCTTTGTCGAGCCACTTGTGGAGATTCCTCGTTCCTCGGAATGACAAATATTACGAAAATAAAAAATTTACAACTAAGCCTTAGTATCTCAGAATCTTAGCACTTAGTACCTCCAAAAACTTAAAACATCTTCTTAAATCCTTCGCTTCTCACTTTCCATGTTCCATCTTTAGGAAACCCCGGGTTTTCAATTGCATTTCCTTCCCAGCCTGCACACATCATCGCAACAGCTGTTAGCAAACCTCCATTACCAGGAAGATAAAGTGTTAACCTTGGCGATTGATAATTGTGACCATTTTTAAGATAGGTATTGGTTATTACATTCATGAAAAGGGCATCAATAGCTTTTTCCGGCATTTGCAAACGAGCTGCAGACATCGCTGTCATTGGAAAATCCCAACCCCATGTTTTGTCCCATGACCAGGTATCCCAAACCAGATCAAAAGTGTTTTTCATGATTTTTTTATCCAGAAGAGAGGTTTCCGGAAGCATTCCGAAAGTTCCTAAAACAGACGGATGATCCGTTTTAAATTCAGGATTGGTATAGGAATCTGTTGCGCTTTCTGTTGCCAGATACACATCTTTTGCAATTGGCAAAGGCGATAATTTTTTCAGAACGTCTTCCCATTTTTCAGGAACTTTTTGGTTTAGTTTTTTCTTCCAGTTGATAGCCGTTTTTAAAGCCCAGTTCCAGTATGCCAATTCATACGTTGGATTAAAAGTTTCGATAGCTTTGAATCTTTCCTGCGCCGGAATCACGCCAGGTCCTAAAACGTAACGATCGTTTTTACTGTCATAATTAGCGAATGAAGCCATGAAATCTGCCGTTGCAAAAACACGCTCACTGTATAAATTTAAAGTTGCTGTCGTTGGTTTTGCCTGATAGATCAAATCTGCATAGGTGATGAAATGTGGCTGTTGCCAAATCAGGAATGCCCCAACCGATGACGGACTTTCATTGCCATCATAATCTGTCATTTTTTGCCATCTTGCGCCTTCAAAGCCTTGTCTTTTAGCAATATTTTTAGCTTTTTCAAAAACGTTCTGATACCACGGAAGACTTTTTTCCAGCAATTCAGGTCTGTCCCAAAGGGCAAAATGTACACCGTGCCACCAATGCATTTCTAAGTGTGGTTTCCCGAACCAACTGTTATAGGTCAAACCGGTTTCCTGTGGCGGAACTTTTCCGGTACACTGTAATTTGGTAAGGTATTGCGAAAGAATCACACGCCGTTCTAATTCATGTGCCCGTTTGTCTGTACTCCCTGAAAAATCAACTGCCGCCCCACTTTCCCAAAAGGATTCCCAACCACCAATACTGCTTTTTTGAATCGCTTCAAAAGAAGGAATTACAGCTTTGTTTTTATCTGTTTGAATGAACGAACAACTCAATTCTATTGTACTGCTTTTTATAGGTTCTACAACAAAATAATGTTTTGCTTTTTCTGTAATCGATGCATTGCCTTTCCATTTCAAATTAATGTCATAGGAAATACTGTCCATTACATGTGTAATGGTAGCTTCTGATTTATTTTTGATTTTCAGATTGCTTTTATAATCTTGTTTTCCTCCCCATTTTTTCCCCATTTCAGTCCCCGCAATAGCAACTTTTGAAATAGCTACATCTTGTTTTTCTTCCCATTTCGTCCCCATATCACCCCAGAGTCCAGTTGGAAAAGGGATTCGGACACGAACTTTCAACCGCCCTTGCTGAATTAAATCCGATTCTATTTTAAAACCTAAAGCATCTTTTGTCTGATCGCAAGCCGTTATCACTTTCACGGAAGTGCCTTCCACCTCAAAATAGCTCTCAATTTTTCCTGTCCATAAATTCAGTTTTTGATTAATGGCTTTAATATCTTCCGGTTTTACCAAACTTCCGTCTTTTTTGGTGATTTCAAAACCTATGTTTCCCAATTGTAATAAATGCGGGTTCTGACGAAACCATTCGACTGCTTCCTTTTTGCGTGCAGGTTCTTTAATTTGTGTTGAATACGAAATCTTACGACCATACTGATCTACGTCTTTTAAAGTTTCAGAAAACTTATAATTCTCTGTATTTTTATAACTGTCCCAACCCCATTCAGACTGCGTACCAAGCGGAATTCCGTTTTGGTATTTTTCCGGAAAACTTTGCAATCCTGTAGCATCCACCGTAAACGCAAAGCTCCCATTCCCAACAGTTAAAGAAGCTAAAGTATCTATTGCAGTAATTTGCACATTATGCCTTGTTACCAATGCTTTCCTGTCTATTTTTTGCTGTGAAAAAACAGAAAAAGAGAACACCAAAAATAATACACAAAGTAATTTTTTCATATTGCAGTTTTAAAATTTTATTATTGAAATTGATGTTGATATTGCCATTGATTTTTGAAATTCTTATTGACAAATTATCTAATTTTCAAATTGACTCATTATCTAATTAGAGTTGTACTCATCAAACCAATCACCACATCATTGGCAATAGCTTTGAGAGTAAGACTTTTTAAGGTTTTATCTTTATTTAAAGGCAAATCCAGAATCGTTCCTGCTCCGCCATCAATTCCAAAATTCGAAAATCCTTTTATAGTCGTGAAATCTTTGAAAGTTCTGGAAACTTCTCCCGATTTCAAATAGACTCTTGGCGGTTTTGGTGCATCAGTTGTAAAAGCGAGTCCGTCAACAAAATAATCCTGTTCTATCGGCCACCAGTTTTCAGGGTTTTTAAATTGTAAAATTTCTGAAGTTCCGTCTGTGTAATTTACTTCAATTTCGCCATTTACGATACGGCTTTGCATTGGGTTAGTTGTTCCGGCAAGCATAAAATAAATGTGGGAGGCTTTTCCGCTTAATGGAATATTGACACTTTTTGGAAAATTATCCCACTGTGATGTGAAAACGATATTTTTTTGATTTGCATCAGAAGGCGTTTTGAAAACAATTCCTTCGGGAGTTATAATTTCTCCAGTTGATTTTGCTTTTTGACGCAATCCTGAGTCGTCCAGTTTCACAGAAACATTTGGGTAACACCAATTTCCGATTCCGTTAATAGGAAGCTGCAAAGTCACTGTTTGCGGTCTTGGAGACAAATACTTCTCGTTAAAAACATCAGTCACTTTCGAATTAAAAAATGAAGAAAGTAAAATCGCTTCCTGTTTTTTTGAATGGTTAAATGGAATATCCCAGTTGGTAAAAGTTACTTCTTTTATGGTATTCGAATCTGCTTTAACAGAGAATTTATTGGTTCCCGGAACTAATTTCTCAAACGGAATAACAATAGTTTCTTTCTGATTTATACTTAAAGAAATTTTCTGCTGATTATCTTTTGCGGAAGCATCAAAAACTACATTTCCTTCAATTTTGCTTTCCGAATTATTTTTCAGGGAGATTTCAACAGAATTGTTTTTTAACTGAACAATTTCAGATTCAATTTTAGGCTTCAAATTAACATCAACAGGCTGCCACCACGCTAAATCACCTTGTTTCAACTGAATAAAAAAAGTTTTATTCTGATTACCATATGCAATTGCCTGATACAATTTATTGTTTTTTGAAACCTCGCTCAAAACAGACTGCGGATCATAAACTGAAACAATTTCCGCTTTAGTGGTTGTTATCCCAAAAGATTCTCCGGCTGTTAAAGATTTTACAGATTGGATGTCTTCCAAAGCGTCTCCTTTCCAGTTAATTTTGACATCATAATCAGCTTCATATGGTATTTCAACAGCAATTTTTGGAGTACCGATACTTTCCGGAATATTTTTCCAGCTAACTGATTTTCCATTAACCGTTATATTTTCAATTCCGTCAAAAGGTGCGTTAACAACCAGTTTCAAATCCATTTTTGCTGCGAACTGATTTTTTATGAGATATGAATCAGTTTTGTTTTCTCTTTTAAAATCAATTGAAATATCCGGAATATCTAAAGCTGCATGATTCCATTTTGAAGGAAATCCAGGCTGAATGGTTAAAACTGCGGCCAGAGCATCAGGCTGGATGCCGAAAAGTCCTTCTACCAAAGTCCTTGACGCCATTCCAATTGGATCCGCAAAATCACGGTACAATTCGCCTCTCATAGCATCCTGATACAAAAGCTGTTCAAAACCACCCGGAGAAGCTCCGAGGTACATACTTTCGATCAAAGCACTTTCCCACATTTTAAACGCTTTTTCAGATTGCCCGCCCTGCCAGAAAGCCAAGGAAGTATGCAATTGTTCTGCCAGAGCAACATTATTGATCGACCAGGTATACGGCTGCCAATTGGTTGTGCTTATGGTGTAAAGATCGGTTTTATCAAGCCCTTCTGCCGAAATCGGGATATGCGGAATCTGTTTATCAACATAACTCAGCATCTGATAACTCTCAAATGGATTCGACAATTCTGAATCGATGGTATGGTAAATACTCCAGACACCTGGAACATCATGCAATAATCTGTTTCCCAATGCATCTTTATATTCTGCAAAAATTCCTTTTTTCGGAATCCAGAGCTGGTCTTTCGAAGCTTTTAATATTTTATCTGCTTCTTTAAGAAAAGGATTTTCATCAATCTGAATTCTTTTGGCAACTTCGGCAACCGTTTTATTCGCATAAAAATTATAAGCAGAAGAATGAATTACGCCGCCTCCGCTGTATTGCAACGCATCACTTGCCCAGATGGTCGCATAGGCATCATAAAGTCCGTCATTATCAGGGTCAAAGTTTCTTTTTTCCCAGTTTAAATGTCTTTGAATCGTTGGCCACATTTCTTTCATGAACGAAGTATCTCCTGTCCACTTAAACTGTCTCAGCATCTGATCGAAAAATACCAGATTCATATCATAATGATGCGCCACCGTATTTTTGTTCGGATTTCGGCTGATGTAACCACTGCTGAACATTGAGGTTCCCAAGACTTCTTTCTGGCGGGCAAAATTTCGAACGGTATCCAAAACAATTGGTCCATTTTCAGGAGTCGTAACTTGCGAATTGCTGTAACTTGTAAAATGTGTTTTCGCGCGATCATGCCAGCCTAAAGGGTCAGCAGTGTAAGCACCACGCCACGCATTCAGGTACATACGCCAGGCTATTGCTCCATGAAGATAAGCCGGACTTTCCCAAATTCCATCAGCTGCGATAGAAAGAGCCGAACCTAATGTATTAATATAAGGATCGGGCGTTGTAATTTTTACTCTATTCGCCAAAAGATGTGTTTCCTGAACCGATTTATCATACAATTCGGATAATCCTTTTTGAGAAATATCCGATTTTAAATCTTCACTTGAAAAAAGCCAGTATATTTCCTTTTTTGAAACGGGGATTTTTCCTGTAATGAGCGTCAGATTCTCCGGATTGGAACTATATAATTCTAATGGTGACTTTTGCTTTTTTGGATTGGCTAACTTGATATCCGATCCCGGAAAATATCCCATCAGGCTTTTGTTGTTACCCGTTTTCTCTTTATTGCTTTCAGAACCGTATTCGAGTAAGAAAGACTGTTTTTTTAGCGTATATTTATTATTTGTACAATATTCAGGCTGCAGATAAAACACAGATTCAGGATCAGCACCAATATCACCGTCACGACTAAATTTTTTACCGGTTGCACCGCCATACCCCCAGACCAAGTTTACTTTTTTAGGTATATTTTCACCATTGATTTTTACAATAAAACCCTCTTTTTCTTTTAAAGCCACGACATTTACAAACAGTTTTCCGCTACCTAAAATGAGATCCTGAATTTCATATTGCATTGTTCCCAATACATATTTGGTACTGATTTTTGCTGCTTCTGTAATCCATTTACTCTCTTTTTCATTTATTAAGCCAAATTTCAAATTCCCACCCATTCCCGGCATGTACATGGCAAACTCCGGTAAATCACCGGTCTCAACCCTAAAACCAGTATTTGAGCCATACAACGCACGGTTGAATTTTCGGGTACCGTTTTTCAAAACAAAACTATTTCCCTCAGGAGCATAATGTATTTTACGCGGAGCTTTTTCCTGACCAATAATTAGCGCAGGGCATAGTAGTAATAAGCCAAAGAAAGTGTGAATAATATTGTTTTGGATTTTCATAAAATTTAAGAATCAAAAGGCACATAATCATTATCAAACACCTGATAGTTTTGATAATTTAAACGCAATTTCTTCGTTTTTTTATGGTATTGCATCCTGTACCTACCTGATTTTTTCAATATCATAATTTATATTCTTTTATTTTTTTAACATCATAGTACAGGATACTATATAAATAAGTAACCGTTAGTTTTGATTTTACAATAATTTTAAAAAAGAAAAACTTGATAAAATTTAAAACTTCCTTTTGTCTATTGTTTTGGTTAATGATGCAGGTAAATCTATTTGCATTAAACACTAATTCTTTAACTGAAATTAATCCAAATGACAATACTGAAAGTCAGTTGTTTAATTTTGGAACTGCATTAAAAAATAAAAAAGGGATAACAGTAGATACACCTTTACTATATGATGCTGCTAAAGGATATGGTTTTGATCTTAATTCGGCATCGAATGTAAAAATCAACCCGAATACATTTTCTGCCATTAAACCAACTTATTTTTCTGTAAAACTTCCAGAAGGAAATTATCAGGTTGAAGTGGTTATGGGAAATTCTGAAAAAGCATCAAATATTACCATAAAAGCGGAGTCAAGAAGATTAATGCTGGATCAGCTTTCAATAAAAAAAGGAAAACCTGTAACCAAAATTTTCAATGTCAATGTGAGAACCCCAAAAATTAATGATACCCAGAATGTTTCACTAAAAGACAGGGAAAAAGATATCCTGAACTGGGATGATAAACTTACACTGGAATTTTTAGGAGATGTTACTATTCAAACTATAAAAATTACCAAAAAAGACAATCTTACAGTTGTTTATCTTGCCGGAGATTCAACCGTTACCGATCAGGATGTGGAACCATGGGCTTCGTGGGGGCAATTTATTACGAATTATTTTGACGAAACAGTTGTGGTAGCCAATTATGCAGTTTCAGGTTCAGCGCTGAGTTCTTTTAAAGGTGGAAACCGTTTAAAAAAGATTCTCTCACTAATTAAAAAAGGAGATTATCTGTTTGTCGAATTTGGGCATAATGACGAAAAAATTAAAGGAGAAGGAAACGGTGCCTGGGGATCATATTCTACTTTGTTAGCCGAATTTGTTCAGTGTGCCAGAGATAAAGGGGCGATTCCGGTTTTGGTAACACCAACACAAAGACGATCTTTCAATGAAAACGGAACTTTAAAAGAAACACATGGTGATTTTCCTGCTGCCATGCGAACTGTTGCAGAAAAAAGTAATGTAGCACTTATTGACATTACCAAAATAACAACTGAATTATACGAAACCTGGGGCGATGAGCCGTCAAGAAAGGCTTTTGTACAATATCCTGCGAATACTTTTCCGGGACAAGTAAAAGCTTTGGAGGATAATACTCATTTTAATAGCTTTGGAGCAAACGAAATAGCGCTTTGTGTTTTGAAAGGAATTCGCGAACTTGATATTCCGTTAAAAAAGCAAATTCAAAAAGAAGTTCCAGATTACAATCCGAAGAAACCAAATTACATTTCAAACTGGACACTTCCGATGAGTGACCGCTATGAAGTTACTAAACCAGATGGCAACTAAACCATTATAGAAACACCTATTTATGTTACTTAAAAACACTATTCAAAACTTCACAATTGCTGCCTTTGCTTTATTTTTTTATCAAAACAGCACAGCACAGCAAACTGATAAAGTTTACCTTTCCGGAAAAGATTTTGAACATCCTGTACAATGGGATTTCTTTTGTACCGGAGGCAATAACAGTCAAAAATGGTCTAAAATAAACGTTCCTTCCCAATGGGAATTAGAAGGTTTTGGTGAATATACTTATGGAAGATGGTACAAAGAACTGAACCAAAAAGAACCGAGTAAGGAAGAAGGTTTGTATAAATTTGAATTTGAAGTTCCTGCAGATTATAAAGACAAAGTGGTTCAGATTGTGTTTGGTGGAGCGATGACGGATACCGAAGTAAAAGTCAACGGAAAGCTGGCAGGAGCTATTCATCAAGGAGGTTTTTACGAATTTAAATATGATATTTCGTCTTTATTGAAATTCGGTTCTAAAAATACGTTAGAAGTTCATGTCTGGAAACATTCTGCCAATAAATCAGTAAATGCAGCCGAAAGAAGAGCGGATTGGTGGCTCTTTGGCGGAATTTATCGTCCGGTTTGGTTAGAAGTTTCCCCTAAAACGCATATTGAGCATATTGCTGTAAATCCAAAAATGGACGGTTCGATTACAGTCGATCTGAGCCTTAAAAACGTTTTCAAAAATGCTGTTTTAGAAGCTACTTTGAAAGGTTTAAACGGAGAAAATTTCCAAACTTTTACTTTTCCGATAAAAGCAAAAACCACAAAGGAATCAATAGCAGCGCAATGGAAAAACATCAAACCATGGAATCCGGAAAGTCCGAATTTATATGATCTGGAACTGGTTTTAAAACATAACGGAAACATCGTTCATAAATACGACAAACGAATTGGTTTCAGAACTTTAGAATTCAAAAAACAAGACGGAATTTATGTAAATGGTACCAAAATTGTGATGAAAGGCATCAACCGTCATTCTTTCTGGCCTGAAGGCGGAAGAAGCACCAGTAAACGCATCAGCGAAATGGACGGTAAATTACTGAAGGACATGAACATGAATGCCGTGAGAGGACATTATCCGCCGGACACTCACTTTTTAGAAGTTTGTGACTCTTTAGGTCTTTTTGTCTTGAACGAACTTGCCGGCTGGCAAAACTCTTACGATACTGAAACTGGAACTAAGCTGGTTACAGAAATGGTTGTCCGCGATGTTAATCATCCATCAGTAATTATCTGGGACAATGGTAACGAAGGCGGATGGAATTATAATGTTGATAAAGTTTTTGAAGATAATGACCCTCAAAAAAGAATCGTCATCCACCCTTGGGCTGATTTTAACGGCTGGGATACGCACCACTACCCTACTTATTTAACTGGAATGCATCGTTTTAATGCCGGAGAAAATGTATTTTTTCCAACAGAATTCATGCACGGAACCTATGATAACGGACACGGAGCAGCTCTGGAAGATTTCTGGACCAGATACAAACAAAGTCCGCTTTTTGCAGGAGGATTTATGTGGGCAATGTTAGACGAAGCAGTTTTCCGTTCAGACTGGAAAGGTGATACCAAATTTGATTCCAAAGGTTCTTTGGCAGCAGACGGAATTTTAGGACCGCACCGTGAAAGAGAAGGCAGTTATTATACCGTAAAAGAAGTCTGGGCCCCGATTCAGTTTCAGCCTAAACAAGTAAATCCAGATTTTGATGGCTCTTTCTTAATTACAAACGACTATCTTTTCAGCAATCTGAATTCCTGTAAAATGGAGTTTAAAGTACTGAAATGTGATAATGATGTTTTATATACTAACGGAACTTCAAAGGAAATCAGTTCAGGTAAAATTGAAATTCCGGGTATTGATCCGGGCGAAACACGCAAAATTAAATTCGCTGTTCCTTCTAATTTTGCTGAAGGTGATATTTTATCCATTACAGCTCATGATCAGTTTAACAATGAAATTTATACCTGGACATGGCCTATTCATAAAGCAAAATATTATGCAGCTAAATTTTTAGCAATTCAGAATACAAAAGCAAAAGCTTCGGGAACAAAAGCAGGTAATGAAATTACCTTAAAAGGAAATGATGTTACAGTTGTTTTAGATGCCACAACTGGAGAAATTACTTCAGTTAAAAATGGCACAGCTACCATTCCGTTGACAAATGGTCCAAGACCAATCGGAATGAAAGCCAAATTAAAAGACATTCAGGTTTCTCAGGAAGGCGATAAAGCGATTTGTACAATATCATACACTGGAGGTTTATCATCAATCAAATGGATTATGGAACCGGACGGGAGATTTAAAATGGAATTGATTGCCCTTAAAAATGCTTCGGGCGGAGAAGGTTTTGACGGTGCGTTTTTTGAAGATAAAATAAACTCCTGGGGTGTTACTTTTAGTTTTCCTGAAAAAGACGTAACCGGCATCAAATGGTTTGGAAAAGGCCCCTACCATGTCTGGAAAAACAGACTAAAAGGAACTACTTTCGGTATCTGGGAAAAAGATTATAACACCACTATAACCGGAGAAAGTTTTGAAAATCTGATCTATCCCGAATTCAAAGGATATCACGCTAATTTATTGGGAGCAAACTTAAAAGCAGGAGCTTCATCTTTTAAAGTTTTCAGTGAATCTGATAATTTGTTTTTGAGATTATTCACACCTGATTTGCCTAAAAATGGTTTCGCAGGTAGTTATCCGCAGCCAGCATTTCCGGAAGGAGATATTTCGTTCATGTATGAAATTCCGGCTATGAGAGATTTCAAACCTTTGGAGCATCAGGGACCAGAAAGTCAGGCCACCAATATTCGTATCAAAAGCGGTGATGACGGAATCAAAATGAATTTATGGTTTGATTTTAGGAAGTAAAAATTTTGTTTCAGGTTTGGGTTTGTTTTAGGTTTCAGATTAAACAAATACTTATCACAAAGTAAATGTCATTTTGACGAAGGAGAAATCGCTGAGAGAAAACAGCTTACTGTTGTAGAGTTTCTAGTGTGATTTCTCCCAAAAGGTCGAAATGACAAAAAATTACATTTGCATCTTACATTTCACAAAATACATTTCACATTTTACAACCCACAATATGAAATCGATTAAAATAATTACAATACTACTTTTAGGATTATTATTTTTCAATTTTACTCCAAAACAAAAAGACAACAACAAACCTACCGTTTACACCGTAGGCGATTCCACTGTAAAAAATGGTCGTGGTGACGGATCCGGCGGACTTTGGGGCTGGGGAGATTATATCGGGCAGTTTTTGGATACTACGAAAATCCGAATCGAAAATCATGCTTTGGGCGGTACCAGCAGCAGGACTTTTCAGGATAAAGGTTTGTGGACAGCGGTTTTAAACAAACTTAAGAAAGGCGATTATGTACTGATTCAGTTTGGCCATAATGATGATGGTCCTTTAAACGATACCCTTCGTGCTCGAGGAACAATTAAAGGGATCGGAAACGAAACACAGGAAATCGACAACTTGCTTACTAAAAAGCATGAAACAGTACACACCTATGGCTGGTACATTCAGAAAGTGGTTCAGGAAGCGAAATCAAAAGGCGCTATTCCGATTATTTGTTCACCAATTCCAAGAAATGACTGGAAAGAAGGAAAAGTTCCACGCAACAATAAATCGTATGGATTGTGGGCGAAACAAATCGCCGAAAAAGAAAAGGTAACTTTTATCGAATTAAACGATAAGATGGCGATTGAAATGGAAAAGTTAGGTGAAGCAAAAGTAACCGGAACTTATTTCTACAAAAAAGATCATACGCATCCTTCTGCAAAAGGAGCTGTATTAGCTGCTTCTCTAATAGTCAATGAACTTAAATCAAGCAAAAATTCTTTAAAAAAATATATTTTAAAAAACCCAAAAATTGTATTGCCTGTTAAGAAAAAAGTCTTTTTAATTGGCGATTCAACTATGGCGAACAATAAGAATGAAAATGCTGTAGGTTGGGGATTTGCCTTTCCTCAATATTGTGATACTACCCGAATTGAAGTGATCAATAAAGCCCGTGGCGGCAGAAGTACCAGAACATTTGAGAAAGAAGGTTTATGGACTGAGGTAAGAAACCAGCTTAAACCGGGAGATTATATCATGATTCAGTTTGGTCATAATGATGCAGGAGCTGTTGACAAGGAGAAATTCAGAGGTTCATTAAAAGGCAATGGTGATGAAACTCAGGTAGTGGTTCGTGACAGTATAACAGAAACCGTTCATACTTTTGGGTGGTATATGCAGAAATTCATCAGGGAAGCCAAAGAAAAAGGTGCTATTCCGATTGTTTTAAGCCAGACGCCAAGAAACGAATGGCCAAACGACAAAGTAGAACGCAGAACTGATACGTACGGAAACTGGTCCAAAATTGCAGCGGAAAGAGAAAAAGCTTTTTATATTGATTTGAATGAAATTGTAGCTTTGAAATATGAAGCTTTAGGCAAAGAAAAAGTAAAAGCGTTTTTCCCGAAAGACCACACGCACACCGGAGTTGAAGGTGCTGCTTTTAATGCTCTTGCGGTAGCCGAAAGTCTTAAAAAGATAAAAGATTGCGGGCTTAGGGAATATATTGAAATTCCGAACTAAGCTATAAAGGCAATCTGTAAAATATAAAATGTCAGATGTTATCTCAGATGAATATAAATTTGTGAATGTAAACTTTTCACTTTTGACTTTCGCCTTTTCACTTTTCGCTTTCTTAATAAAAAAAAACCTCGTTCAAATTAAACGAGGTTTTTAGTATTATTTTTTTGATTCTTCGATAGAAACTTTTCTAAACTCTTTTAAAAGTTTTTCAATCTCTAAAGATGATTTACGTGCTCTTGCTCCTGCTGCTTTAACACCTTTTTCAGATAATGATTCAGATTCTGTTTTGAATACTTCTAATTCAGCGTTGATTTTTACTAATAGATCTTTCATGCTTATATATGTTAAATTAAGTGGCAAAAATAAAAGTTTGCTCTATAGATAACGTAAGTTTAGTGTTAAAATTATCACAGTTTTTTGCAATTGAGTTACTATTATTTTTTTTATGCTTTTCACTCCTAAAAACCAGATGATTACAAAATATAAAAAAGTTACATTTCTAAATAATATTTCAGACACAGCCCTAAAAACTTACTTAATTTTATCATAATTCACCTTTTTGGCATCTTTTTTAAATTGATTTTCCAGAGCGATCTCCATTTTTTCGGCTACAGACTTCTGTTCCTGTATCAAATTTTTCTTCTCTTCAGGATCTTTTTCAATATTATAAAGTTCTAAATTTGCAGGAGTATTGACGTGTCTGGTCCTGATTATCTTCCACGGCTTTCTGATTAAAGATTCGTGCAAATGACCTCTGACATAAATTTCCTGATCTGCTATTGCTTTATTTTCTGAAATTACCGGCCAGACATTTTTACCTTCAATACTTTTTGGCAAATTGTTATCTCCAGCCAAAGACAAAATACCGGGCAATAAATCTATTACCGAAATATAATTCTCATTTTTATACTTATTTAAATGACCTTTCCAGTAAAATATGCAAGGAACTCTAATTGCTCCTTCATAATTTGATGTTTTCCAGTCCCTGAGCGGTGTATTATCTCCCAGTGTGATATTTGATGGGTGAATGCCGTTATATTCATTTTTAGAGTCCCAATTTTCCATAGCACCATTATCACTCATAAAAATAACCAATGTGTTTTTATCCAGTTTTTCCTGTTTCAATTTTTCTAACAATATTCCAATACTATTGTCCATGTGGCTCATTGCTGCGGCAAAATCTCTTCTGGAACTGTCTTTTATGGAATTTATATACGGATCTTTCCATTTTTGTTCTTCCTGTAAAGGAAAATGCGGTGCGCTATAAGCCACTTCCAAAAAGAAGCTTTTCTTAGAATCTCTTTTTTCTGAAAGCCATTTTATTGCTTCATTCGTAATTAAATCAGTCGCATGGCCTTGTTCTTCGATAAACTCACCATTTCGATACCAGCTTTTGTCGCCGTTTTTATAGAGATGGGTATACTGATCGATTTGTCCGTGCAAAAAACCGTACGAATAGTCAAATCCATACGCTGTTGGTCCGCTGCTTTGCTGCAAACCCAGATGCCATTTGCCAATAAGTGCGGTTTGATAATTGTTTTTATGCAATAATTTTGGCAGTGTCGGAATGGAATCCGGAAGCTTAAACTGACTTTTATCACTAATTGGAGCTACAATTCCCATACGGCTGGCAGGTCGCCCTGTAAACAGGCTTGCCCTTGATGGTGAACAGGTAGGATTGGCATAAAACCGATCCAGTTCTACCCCATTTCTGGCTAAAAAGTCGATATTGGGAGTCTTGATTACTGAACCGTGATAACCAACATCATTCCATCCGGCGTCGTCTGCCATAATTAAAATGATATTTGGTTTTTCTGTTGCACTCTTTTGATTCTTTTGACTATATGAAATTGAAAAACAAAACGATAATAGTATTAAAAATTGCTTATTGGTATTCATATTTTTTATCATTTAAAATTTGATTCTAATTCGATTTAAACCCGTTGGTGCAATTAGTTTTTGATGATGATTTGCATTAAAAAAGGTTCTCGATGCATTTTTTGTTTCGTTTCTCTACTAAAAAACACTTGAACTGACGTTTTGAATTTAGGTTCATCTTTTTAGATTTTAGAATTTACAGTTATATAATCCAATACAATTCCGGTTTGATTCACGTTAATTGCAATCGTATGTTTTCCTTTATTTGCATTTGAAACAGGCCGTTTTACAATAGCGCTATTACGAAGTACATTTTCTTTCCATGTTTTGTCACGATCTTTTGTATTAATTGAAAATAATTGCTTTTTATCTCCATCTAATTGTACTTCAATTTGATGATCGAAATTGTTTGTATGAGTTGGAAGCAAATGAATTTCTATTTCGTAATCACCTTCTTTTTCAACTTCAAATTCATAGGAAACTGAAGGTTTTTCAGTTTTAAAATACTGCTGTTTCAACGGAAATAAAGTAACCGAATTGTCGCTGTAACCTAAACCATTAATTGTTTTCCATTGATACTCTTTTGTCTCTTTTTTAGAAATAAACTGATTTGCATTTATGAATTTTATCACATTCGAAGTTTCCTTAACTACTGCTTCTTTTGAAAATTCAGTCTTTTTAATTGAATCAAAAACAGGCAGATTTCTTGGTTTCATGGACATCATGTTATTCCATTTGCCGTTGCTCATTTTAGTGTTATAAAAATCGGTCAGTTCTTGTATTTTCTGATAGGCTTCTGAAGATAATAACTCATATTTTTTCTTCAGATTTGAATCAGATGCAGATGCCGCTAACTTCCAATATAAAAATTTATGATTCATATAAACAGCTCCTTTTACCGGATAAACCACTAATTGAAACCATGCATCTTTTCTTTCTGACGGAATAAAACTGGACAAATTATCAAGTTTCTGCATTAGATTATCATAGTCATTTATTCTTTTTTGAGATTCTTCTACAGAAAAATCAGAAAGTTTTACTGGTGTTGTCGGTTCAGTTTGGCTCCAGCCCATATATTCCGGTTTTCTTAGGAATGACAGACGGTAATGTTCTTTCATGACAAAACTCAATTCTGAAGCAATTTTAGCTGTAAATTCTCTTGATACCCATTTCTTTAGATAATCATTTAGTCCATCCGATTTCGCGGAATTAATATCCCAGGCCAAATCAAGGAAAAGTTCAGTATCGTATTCCGCGGGTTTGATATCCCCTACGTTTACAATCCACATTTTTTTAGCTCCATTTTCATAGGCTTTAGTCATTTCGTACCAAATCAAACCCGGTTGTGTTGTGCTCAGCCAAAGATAATCGTGTGGTCTTCCCCAATAACTAATATGATAATAAACACCGCTTCCTCCTGCTCTTTTTTGTTCTTCTTCATTGCTCAGACGGCGAATATATCCGTAATTATCATCGGGCCAAACCAAAGTTATATCATCCGGAACTTTAAGTCCGTTATCGTATAATTCCAACACTTCTTTGTACGGTACAAATGCCTGAGGAATCTCTTTTAACGGCTTTTTAAAAGTGTTTGAAAGCATTTCACGCTGATTCAAAATGATTTTTTCCACCATATCGATGGATTCTTTTAAATCTTTTGCGCCTTCCATTTTGCTGTCGTGAACACCACGCATGCCTAACGTCATAATGGTTTCGTTATTAGCCAATTTTAATTCGTCTAAACGATCCTGCCAATATTTATCAACCTTGGTTTTATTCGTAAAATAATTATAATCACCATGAATTTTAGGTTTCCATTCATCAACATTATTCCGAAGCATGGGTTCAGCATGTGAAGAACCAATAACCATATGGTATTTTTGAGCCATTTCCTTATTCCCCGGAAGGGTAAAAAAACCTTTTGTAGAAGGATGCATCGCCGGCCAAATCGTATTGGCTTTTAAACGCAATAACAACTGGAAAATCTTTTCGTAGGTTTTGGGTCCGATGTTCCCGACCTCCGGTTCGAATGTTTTTTCTGCCCAGGGTTCCAATCCCCAGTCTTCATCATTTAAAAAAATTCCTCTGTATTGAACTGATGGTGATGAAATAATTCCCTTTTGAGGAAGATGCAATGCAAGTTTTTCTTTTTTTATCGAATTGACATCTGCCCACCATTTCCATGGCGAAATTCCAAGACGCTCTGTAATTTCAAAAATGGCATAGACCGTTCCTCTTACATCGCTTCCGGTGACCAAAAGATTTTCTTTCTCTTTTTTGATCGAAAATTTCTCCCATTGACCAGACAAATCTTTGGATTTTGATTTAAAAAGATTTGATGAAGCCTGTCCAATATAAATTCCCTTTTTTGAAATTGTCTGAACCGGAATAATTTCTGGCCTTTTTCCTGTGATCTCTTTTACATCGTCAGCCAGTTCGTTTACAGCCCAAAGAATAAGTGCATCCGTATCTTTATCAATATAAATTGAAACTGAATAATTGGCATCTGCAATTAAAAAATCAACAGAATTTTTATCCTGACAGTAAGAATTGCTACACAAAAGAATAAACAGCAACACAAATCCAATAAATATATTTTTATTCATCTTAAAATTTATTTTGCTATAAAAACAAAAGTTCAAAGTTTACAACCCATTATGTCACAACTTTGAACTTTTGCTTCTTTATATTAATTAGAGAAAATTACTCAACTAACTGATTATTGATACGCACATTTTTTAAAGTAATTCCGTCAACAATGCTTTTATCGATAGTTGCTTTTGTCGCTTCTATATTCAGGTTTTCAAATGTAAAATTAGACAAACGAACGTTCGGGTCTTTTTCTACATTAAAAAACGTATCCGATTTCATATTGATGTTTTTCAACGTTACATGATCACCATAAGACAATGGAATATCAGGACGCCCTTTTAAGTCGAAAAATTGTTTCCATGCCAAAACAACCAGACAGTTTTTTGCTGTTCCTTTAATGTCTTCAACCCTGATATACTCATATCTTTGAGGAGTATCTGGTCTCATTTTTAACCAAAGCATTCTGGTTGCACCTTCAATTGTAGAATTACGCATGATGACATTTCGGTTGTGGATAGACTCGCTTCCGTTAGTTAAAGCAGAATGACAAAATCCATACGTACAATCTTCGATGATGATATTAGCATTTCCTCCGTTGTTTTTATCCTGATCTGCATAAGGGCCTTTTCCACCTTTTAAAGCAACTGCATCATCATTAACCGACATATAACAGCCTTTTATCAAAACATTGGTGCAGATATCGACATCAATAGCATCGGTACTTGGAGCCTTAATTTCTAAATGCGGAGAGAAAATATACACATCTAGCAATTTGACATTATTACATTTATAAAAATGATTCGTCCAAAAACCTGAATTGATCAGTTTTACATCCTGAAATTGTACATTGTTGGAGTTCCATACAAAAACTAATCTTGGTCTTGACACTTCAAGATTAGTACATTTTGGATTTATTTTTCGTCTTGCCCAGAAAGCTTCATAGTACTTATAACCGTTTCCGTTGATGGTTCCTTTACCTGAAATCGAAAAATTATCCACGCCATAAGCATTTACCAAAGCCGGGAAATAATCCAGGTTCTGGCCCTCCATTCTGGATGGCATAATCGGATAATTCGAAATATCATCAGAACCTTTTAAAGTTCCACCTTCTGAAACATATAAACTTGTTTTAGGTTTAAAGAATAAAGCACCGCTCAGGAAAACGCCTTTTGGAATCACAATTACTCCTCCTCCGCTTTTAGCTGCCTTATCAATTACTTTTTGGATTGCAACGGTCTGGATTTTGGTACTGTCTTTTACAACCCCAAAATCGGTTATCGTGTATTGTTTCCCTAAATCCTTCAGCTGAATTTTAGTATAATCCTTAAACCATGGTGTTATTTCACTTCCGTCCGGAAATGCGTCGTTTTTATAGTTTTGAGAAAATGCAGACTGGGAAATTCCCAAAATGCAGATTGCAAGTGTCAATAATCTTTTCATTGTATCTTTTTTGGTTTTTAAATTTTATGAGGTATAATTTTTAGTCTTCATGAGTCATTAAGAATTCTCTTTTCTTAAATATTTAAAAATAAAATAATTATTTCCGCCCATTTTTACGATTCTAATTCTTAATTAATCAAATTTATTCTATTCTTATTCTTTTTGTATCCTGTACTATCGGTTATAACTGTTAAATAAAAAGACAGGATGCTGCAGGATAACAATGCTGCTTGATAACGTTATTTTTACTTTTATAAATCTTTTTTATGATACAAAAATCCCGCTACATCTTCCTGTTAATGATTGTTTTATTTACGTTAAGCAGTTTTAAAAATGATGAAATTAACCTCGAAGGCAACTGGCATTTTGAAATTGACCGAAACGATGAAGGAATTACTCAAAAGTGGTACAACCGAAATCTCGCAGATGTCATAAAACTTCCCGGTTCTATGGCTGAATTTCTGAAAGGAGATGATATCACGCTCAAAACAAAATGGACAGGCTCTATTTATGACAGTTCTTTTTATTTTATTCCGAGATTAGAAAAATACCGTCAGCCGGGAAATATTCATATTCCGTTTTGGCTGACACCTGCCAAACACTATGTTGGAGCTGCATGGTATCAAAAGGAAGTCAATGTTCCTGCAAACTGGAAAGGCAGACGCATTTTGTTTCATTTAGAAAGAGCCCATATAGAAACCAGAGTCTGGATAAACGACAAGGAAGTAGGACTGCAAAATTCGTTAGTAGCACCACATATTTACGATTTAAGTGCCTTTCTCGTTCCGGGCAAACAACGCATTTCAATCCGAATTGATAATCGGATTACCAAAATAAATGTTGGCCCTGATTCGCATAGCGTTACCGATCATACACAGGGAAACTGGAATGGAATTATCGGCAAAATAGCTTTAGAGTCATTTTCACCAGTGTATATTGATGATGTTCAGATTTATCCGGATGTAAAAAACAGAAAAGCACGTGTAAAAATTACGATTCAGAATAGCACTCCAAATGCGTTTGATGGAAAGTTATCTTTATCAGCAAAAAGCTTCAACAGTCCAAAATCAGACAAAACAAAAGAAATTAACAGTCAGGTAACTATTTCGGGCACTGCCAGCAAATTCATCGAAATAGAACTTCCATTTGGAAAAGGAATGCAAACCTGGGACGAATTTGATCCTGCATTTTATCATCTGTCCGTAAAACTTAATGCTAAAGGAATACAATCTGAGAAAAAAATTCAGTTTGGGATGCGTGAATTTAAAATAAAAGAGAATACGTTTTTAATCAATGATGTTCCGGTTTTCCTTCGCGGAACGGTGCATAATTGTGAATTTCCATTAACAGGTTATCCTGCAATGACAGTTGAAGCCTGGGACAAAATATTTAAGACGATTAAATCTTATGGTTTGAATCATATACGTTTTCATTCCTGGTGTCCTCCCGAAGCAGCTTTTATTGCAGCTGACAAGGCCGGAATGTATTTGCAGCCCGAAGGTCCAAGCTGGCCTAATCACGGTCCAAAAATAGGATTAGGTCAGCCGATCGATAAGTTCTTATATGATGAAACCATGCGAATGGCAAAAGAGTATGGCAATTATGCTTCGTTTACGATGTTATCAGCAGGAAATGAGCCAGCAGGAAAACAAGTTGAGTATCTGAATGCCTTTGTGGATTTTTGGAAAGCCAAAGACAGCAGAAGGGTTTATACCGGAATGTCCGTTGGCGGAAGCTGGCCTGTGATCCCAAATGCAGAATACCAGTCACGTGGCGGTGTACGAGGACTGAACTGGAATAAATTACCGGAAACAGAATCCGATTTCAGTACCGGAATTGCTCCTTTTAAAGTGCCATTTGTAGCACACGAAATTGGCCAATATTGTGTTTTTCCAAATTTTGAAGAAATTCCGAAATACAAAGGCGTTTACAGGGCTAAAAATTTCGAAATGTTTCGTCAGGATCTCACAGATCACAACATGGCTGATCAGGCAAAAGACTTTTTGAATGCCTCCGGAAAATTACAGGTTTTATGTTATAAAAGCGAAATTGAAAAAATGCTGAGAACTCCGGGATATGCAGGATTTCAGGCTTTAGGATTACAGGACTTCCCTGGTCAGGGAACTGCTTTGGTAGGCATTTTGGACGCTTTTTTTCAGGAAAAAGGATATGTAAGTTCTCAAGAATATAAACGATTTTGTAATGAAACAGTTCCATTGCTGAAAGTCCCGAAATTTGTTTATACCAATACCGAAACTTTTAAGGCCGAAATAGCACTTTTTCACTCTGGTAAAAATCCTTTACAAAATGCAGTAATTAGCTGGGCTATCAAAAATGACAAAGGAAATATTCTTTCTGAAGGAAATTTCGATGCTAAAACTTTCGAAAATGGAAACGGAATCTTCGTTGGGAACCTTAACTTTCCATTGAATACTATCAAAGAAGCATCTAAATTAAATCTTGAAGTAAAAGTAAATAATACCCTTTTTATCAACGATTGGAACTTTTGGGTTTATTCTGACCGTAATGCAGAAATTGCTTCCTCGATATATTACACAACTGTTTTGGATGATAAAGCAAAAGAAGTTTTACAAAATGGCGGAAAAGTATTTTTGAATGCATCAGGAAAAGTGGTAAAAGGAAAAGAAGTAGAAATGCATTTTCTTCCGGTTTTCTGGAATACTTCCTGGTTTAAAATGCGTCCGCCTCATGTTACCGGAATGCTGATACAGGATAAAAGTAAGGCATTTGCCAGTTTCCCAACCAGTTTTCATAGTGATTTACAATGGTGGGAAATTCAAAACCGTTCACAGGTGATGAACCTTGAAGATTTTCCGGCAGATTTCCGTCCATTGGTTCAGCCGATTGACACCTGGTTTATGAACCGTAGGTTAGCATTGATATTTGAAGCTAAAGTTGGCAAAGGAAAAATTATCGTGAGCAGCGCTGATTTAGGACCCGATATTGAGAATAAACCTGCTGCAAAACAATTGTTCATTTCGTTACAGCAGTATATGAATTCGGATGCCTTTAATCCAAAAGGAAATTTAGATTTTGAAGTATTAAAAGACATTTTCGTGAGTCCGTCAAAAGAGCAATTTAAAACTTTTACCAAAGATAGCCCGGACGAATTGAAACCGAATTCTAATCAGAATAAAGTGAAATAAGTACTTAAGTTATACTTTATATAAATACCATTAAAAACTTAATAAAGAAATAAAAAGCGATTATAAAATATTTTTTACAATCGCTTTTTAGTATCTATCATCCTTAGAATTGTACTCTTTTGTTTAGTAATTCTAATTATTTGACTTTTCTTTTCAGCCATTCTTTAGGAACATTCACAATACAGATATTCATCGTTCGATTATCTTCGGAAAGCATTGCCGACTGGATTTGAATTTTCGTTCCGTCCCTGTTAAAAGTAGGGTGAACATGATCAGCCGCAGTTGTTTTATGTCCTGTGGTAAGCATCATCATTTCGTTTGTATTTCGGTCAATTAAATATAGACTTCTTGAAAAGTCGTCTCCAACTGCCCAACGTCCATCAGCAGAACCGTGTACATGCCACAATCCGCTGCCGCTTTTGGTTTGCCCTGCAATAATCATTTCTCTGGTTCTGAGATTTACAATTCCTAAGCCAGTAGGTTTTTCACGGGTTCCGGTATTGCCCCAATTGCTTTCCTGTCCGGGATTAACCGGATTTCTGATTCCGCCATTTTCAGCAATTTCTACAGGTGCTTCTTTCTGAATATCTATTTTTCGATGTCCCATGATGGCTATTGCCACTTCATCTTTAGAAATCACGGCTTCATGAGTTACCCATTCAAAATCAGATTCGGGATATAATGGTCGTAAACCTGTTCCATCTGCCATAACCGTCCACGTTCTTTGAGGCGACTTTCCTCCTGTTTCCCAACAAAAAACCAATTCACCCGGATTCAAGATATTTGACTGGATATGCCCTACCTGAAATGGTACAGAAACAACATGTTTAAATTCACCTGTTTTTAAATTCATGCTGCTGATTCCGCCTGGCCCTGCTCCCATATTCCTTGGACCAATGCTTTTCTCTATTTTTACATTCGGATCTAAGTGTCTTCCTGCTTCTTCTTTTCCGATTCTGAAATAAATTCGTTCTTCATCCGCATCCAGAGCCATATCACCTGAAGCTCCCATTTCCGGAATGGTTACACCGCAAATTCGTTCGTAAGCAGCAATGGGTTTCATTTTTCCGTCCTGGCTGTCTTTAAAAACAGCTTCCAGATTTACCTCTATAATCTGCATTTTATCGCCTTCTCCTTTACGCATAAAATACAATTTCATGCTTTTTTGAGCCATGCATAAAGTTCCGCTGTAACCGCCTTCGGTAACCTGAACCATTACACCTGATTTTTCATTCACCGCCACAGCTTCGCCATTTGCTCTTTTGGTTCTGAATATCAGCCATTTTCCATCAGCTGTCCATTGTGGATGTGTTGGATAGGTTTTGGAATCTCCAGCTGATTTCGTGGTTAAAAAAATCAGTTCCTGGCCTGTAACAGAATCTTTGATTATCTTTTTTTCTGATGGAAAACGGGTACCAATCTGACTGAAAGTCATTAGGGAAAAGAGCAGAAAAAATATATTTATTGTGGATTTTAATTTCATCTTATATTCATTTTTAGGAATCGACGGCTGAGAATAAAAAAGTCTTTTATTTATGGTCTGGATTAATCTCGCAAAGGCACAGAGACGCTAACTTTTATTTATTTCGAAGTAATAGAATTTGGCTAAGCCTATAATGTATGACAATTTTAACCTCCAGCTAAAGGTGGAGGCTATTCAATCTTATGGCTTTTAAAATAGTTGACTATAATTTTTTGGATTTTAGATAATTTACTTCAATCATTAATATGACTAAAATTCAAAACTTCTAACTTCTCACAAATAACATTTTACTTTTAATTTATTTATGCAGATTATTTTTCCCTTCAACTTTTAGCTGTATAGCACTATCATTTATCTGAAACTGATTGTCTTTTAACAACAAAATTACTTCGGCTCCAGCCAACAAAACCGGACCATAACCATGAGCGGCAAAAACATTTATAGGACGGTAATAATAAAACGCAGGATCAAATCCCATACCTGTACCTACGCAGGTTCCTTCTACCTGACCTTTATCATTTACTTTTGAGGCAACTGCATTCCAACCCAATAAAACTGCAGGGCCATAAGTCATCTTATCTACATATCCACGATTAATTGCTCGGGCAATAGAATACGTGTAAATAGCTGTCGCAGAAGTTTCTAAATACGAATCATTTTTATCTAATAACTGATGCCAAAAACCAGTCCCGTGTTGATACTGTACCAGACCGGCGATATGTTTTTGCAATTGTGCCAAAACCTGTGGATATCCCGGGTGGGTTTTAGGCAAAACTTCAAGCAACTCAACCATAGTCATTATTGCCCAGCCATTAGCTCTTGCCCAATGAAATTGGGGATGTACTTCCATCGACTCTACCCAGCCGTGCATGTAGATTCCTTTTTGCTCGTTAAACATTCTTTTAGAAAACTGATTAACCTGTTTTACGGCATCATCAAAATATTTTGTGTCTCCTGTGTAAGCTCCCATTTGCGCTAAAGCTGGTACGCTCATAAACATATCGTCTAACCAAAGTGTATTATCCTGAGGTCTGTTTCGGGCTAAAGTTCCGTCTTTTAACCTAAACTGTTCATTGCTGATAAAGTGGATGTAATTGTTAACCAAAGGATCAATATTGGCTTTTAATCCGTCTTTTTTTGCCTTAATAAAAGCTGCACAAAGCGCGCCTGCAAAATCCAGTGCTTCGGGATGAAGCGTTTTGAGCATGTCTTTGTCTTTGATATTTTTTTCCTGAATATTTTCTGCAACATCAGCGATTAACTCTATTCTTTTATTGGAATAATCGGCAAAATATTTCTCTCCTGTAGCCTTAGATGCTAACAGCATTCCGGCATAGGTAACACCCCATTCATAACTGGTCAGCCTGAAAGCTCCTCGTTCGAAAATAACATCTTCTTTGTTTTTTTTGTAGTCTTTAATTTCTGCTTTTGTAGCAGCATTTACAATTTTAGAAGCCGAATTTTTATCCAGAAAATTGTAAACCCTGTCCAAAACCGCTTTTATGTTTTCTTTTTGCGGAATAACATAAGGTGTTGGATAATCAGGCTGCATTAGATGCAAAGGCGTTGTGGCATCATTGGTTTGGGCGTTTACAAAACTGCAGACACCAAAAACAAATAAAGCAATGAATTTGGTTGATTTATAGTTCATGGTTAGATATTTTTGGTTAGTAAAATTTATTATTATTTGCTTACTTCAACTTTTATTTTGGCCGAAAGCTGTTTCGCAAGAGTCGTTACATAATTGCTGAAATAAGCTGAATCTTTGAAGTTTGGATCGGCGCTCAGTTCCCAGCCTGCAATTGGATAATAGCTAATTGGCTGATTGTTTTTTGTACTCACTTTTATAAGATAGGAATTGGTCAGTTTACCTGTTTTTGGAGCTTCAATATAACCTTTGTAAACATTCTTTGGAATAATTATAGCCGTTCCCAGAATCCATTGACGCTCATAGGTTAATTTATCATGAAGTATAAAACAAACGTAATCACCGGCATCAATTACCTGCAATGGATTTTGGTTATTGATATTCGAAAATGCAATAGCTAAAGTTTCATTTCCTTTAAGTCCATTTAAAGAAACAGTGTTTTTGTATCCGTACATTCCCGGCCAGATTGAAGCTGTTTCCTGTACCTGATAGTTACTTCCCGAAGCCTGCCAGTTTTGATATTTATAACTTAAAACGGAATTTACCGGGCCTTCGCTTACGATTTTAAAAGTCGTTTTTTCAACATTATTGATCGTATCATTAATCAGAATTCCAAGTCTGTTGATTTCATTTCCAACAATTAACCCATAACCACCTAATCCGGCTGAAGTTCCTACAGGAAAAATATCCCTTCCCCAGTCGTGCATCTGATGATAATTATCTTCTACGGCACCTTTGCTGTTGATACCTACATTTTCTGGTGTAATTCCGGGAGTTCTTTTACCAAAAACATCTTTACAGTTTCTTCCGTCCAGATAATGCCTGAACCCTACTTTATCATTTTCCCAGGTTGGGCCATCGGTTTGGTATTTTTGAAAACCTAATTTTTTATACACCTGATTTGCCAGTAAAACTTCTTCCGTTGCTGGCTGTACCGGCAAATTTTCTGCTTCTCTTTTTCCGAATCGCGCACTGGTTTTTACGGTAAATTTAGGATCCGTATTGGACCATTTCAGTTCCACTGTTTTTTTTTCTTTTGCAGAAAAATCAGCCACAAAAAACAGTTCATCCCATTTTCCGTCACCATCTAAATCGTTTACCTGTGCCGGAATTGTATCTGAATTTTGCAATACTATTGGAAAAGATTTTTCGCTCTCCTTTACCTTTAGTGTACTTCTTTTTATTGAAACTGCTTTTTGAGGCAATTCTAAATCAGAATTATTAGTTAAAACAATTTTAGTCGATTGCGATTTTTGCGCTTTACAACTTATAAAAATCATAGTCGATAAAGCGATTGAAAGACAGAGTTTAGTTTTCATTATTGTGATTTTATTTTACTACTTATTTTACGGCAACATCCCAGATTTTTGACAATCTCGATTTTCCTTTTGGTCCTGAAATGTCTAAAACTACGACATATTTTCCAGCCTCTTTATATTCATGCACCGGATTTTTTTCAGACGAAAAACTTCCGTCCCCAAAATCCCATTTGTAGGATTCAATTTCACCCTCAGACTGATTAATAAAAGCTACTGTTCTTTTATTTTTATCAATTACGTTAAATGTCCATTTTGCATTTATATCTTTTTGGAATTGTTTTTCCAAAGGCATTAATTTAAACGGAAGACTGTAAGAAGCATTTCCATACATGGTATGTTCTTTCGATAAATTCCAGAAACCGTTGTTTTTTTCGTTATTCACATCATCATAATCAATGATTGCCCAGCAAAGTCCAATGTTTTTATTTTCCTCCAAAATGGATTCAATAGCTCTGGAAGGATCATTCCCTGCATAATCAAAAGGAGTAATCCAGAATTCTAATGTCAGTTTTCCCGATTCACCAGCTTTAAAATTATAATTTGAAGCAGCATTTGCATACGGCAGTTCCTTGATCCACGGCTGGCTTCCCCAGACCAACGTCCAGTCTTTGCCTTCTGCAGGAGTAAAAATGTGGTAGTTTTGCGCATGAACGCCGTGATACGAAAAATAGGCATCCATAGTATTTGTTAATGCCTTATTAGGATGGAATCGGTCTATAAATGGCCCTCCCGACTGGTCGGCATCAATAATAACTTCAAAAGTGTCATTATGCAGTCCCGGAAGTGAAAAATCCCAATAGTCATCATACGCTTCATATAAAAAATATAGCTGGTTCAGTCCTTTTACCCAGGCCACTTTTACACTTACATCTAAGTTTTTAGGATTCGCTTTTGCATGTTTTCCGCTGTCTTCCCATAACTGATCCATACCAACTGTATAGTTTTCAGGAACCATTTTCCAGTCATCAGTCTTTCCATCAATAGTTGGGATTTTATTAGCCGGAAACTGAAAAACCTTAAAAGTTCTGGTGTCTTGTGACCAGCATTGAAACATTATGCAAAATAGTATCGCTCCTAAAAATGTGTTTTTTGTATGAAGTTTCATAAGTTTATTTTTAAATTTTGCCTGTCATACCTATGGGGTAAAATTAATCATCAAAAACGGTTCTCGATACATTTTTTTATTCCGTTTTTCTACACAAAAAAAACACTCAAACTGACAATAATAGTTAGATACAATGGATTAATCTAAATGAAAGACTTCTTTCAAACTAATAGCTACAGGAGAGTTATCCGGATTCGTTTCCATAATATCCCCCATATAAGCCCACCATTTTTTTACAATGGGATGGTTTGGCAACAAATCAAAATCAAAATCAGCACTTATTTTTTGAACGGCAAAAAGTATCAGTGTTTCTTCATCCAGAAAAATACTGTAATCCTGTATACCGGTTTCTGAAAGGAGGCTTGCTAATTCAGACCAGATTTCGTCATGTCGCTTTTTATACTCCGCTTCAAAGCCCGGTTTTAATTTCATTTTAAAAGCATTTCTTACCATAATTTTTAATTTTTTAAAGAGTATTTTTCTACGCTATTTACATTATTTTGAAGATAAACGAAGAAGCCATTTCAAATTTCCCGCCTTTTGAAGCAGTAAATAAATACGTTGCTTTTCCGTTTTGAAATAGTAAATAATTAATGTTTTAGGCTAATCTTTACCGGTTTGTCTCTGTCACAGAATATCTCACCATTATTATATTCCAATTCAGCTACCTGTATCGAACTTCTTCTGGTTTCGAAATTGTCGATTCCTTTATTTTCAGGGATCCTTCCCGGATGTGTAAAATAGAAGATATAAGCCTTATTACCATTTACAATAACATCTGCATGTCCGCCGATTACTTTATCGTCTTCACCCGTTCCCGGAATTTGAAGAATGTTTTGCGCCTGTCTTTTCCAGTTTATAAAATCATCCGAAGAGAAAACAGCTAAGCCTTTCCACGGATCTGTAATCATCCAGTTTTTTCCTTTCCAGCTAAATATTTTCGGCCCCTCTCCTCTGTCTTTTACTACTTTTTTTCCGCTGTCTGTCCAATGATACAAATCTTTACTGTCGGCATAATAAATCGATTTTCCGTCATTTTCATTATTGTAGTACATACGCCAGTTTCCGTCAGGCAATTGAAAAACAGAAGCATCAATACAGCGTTCTGAAGCCAGTTTTAGTTGTGATTCGAATTTCCAGTCAATTAGATTTTTACTTGTCAAGTGCACAATATATCTCGGATGTTTCCAATCTTCAAAAATACCTGGAACAATTGTTAAGTACATGTGGTAGCTGTTCTTATGTTTAATGACTTCCGGAGCCCAATACGTAACATCCTTAATTGTATAACCAATATTGCAATTGGTTTTATATTTCCAATGTGCTCCGTCTGATGATTCGGCAATACCAATGGGAGTTCCATGTACCCAGCTTACTCCGTTTCCGCCAATGTTAGCCCTTCGGTTCGTATAAAACATCAGCCATTTTTTATCTTTTTTGCTCCAGATAATAGTTGGATCTGCAGCGCCATCAAATATGGGATCTCGATATAATGGTTTATCTGCAATTTCATTATTTACTTTTTGAGAAGCATTCTGGGCAAAAATGGGAAGGCAAAATAAGAGTTGTAAAAAAACTATTCTTTTGAAGTGAATGAGGTAAAATTTCATGGAATAAAATATGGTGGTTGCTTCAAATTTATTTATTTATTCTTCGAATAGTATCCTGTGCTATACTGTACTTTTACGGCATAAAAAGAAGATTTACAAAACTGTAAACCTTCTTTTTAAGAGATCATTACGATATTATTTTTCAATCATAATTTTAAGTGTTTTAGTAACTTCATCGGTAATTACTTTTAGAAGATATACACCCTGATTTTGATTCGGAATACTAATAGCAACATTTTGATCATTACGTGTAAGTTCAACTTCTTTTTTCATTACAACCTGTCCGGTAATACTAGAAATTACAACTGTAGCTTTAGAAGATTTAAAATCATTGAATCGAACATTAAATTGTCCCGAAGAAGGATTTGGATAAACCAAGACTTCTGCTTCCGAAACTTTTGATTTTTTAACTCCTAAATTAGAAATATCTTTTATGATAATATTAGGTGTAGGAACCGGAGCCATATCATAACCCAGAAAAAAAACTGGATGCGGAGGCTGATTGTAAGCTGAGTTTTGCCATGCAATTGCCGTACGATATTGAGGATCATGCATCAAAGTAGGAATTCGGTAATCTGTAGCAATATTAGTTGTAAAAAGAATCAAAGCGGTATTATCTGTGCGTCGAAGAATAATCTCTTCTCTCCAGTCACCTAAAATATCACCCGTAAGAGCCGGATTTTTTTTAGAATCATTATTGGAAGAAACCGGAGCTGCCTGATAAATAGTAAACAAACGGTTTAATGATTGTGTAGTAGGATTCCATTTGTCCATAATAGTACCGTCGAGCAATTCTCGGCCTAAATCTCCATCCCACCAAACAGCAGCATTTACAGCCTGACTCCCGTTAGTTGGTTTACTGGTCCCAATCTGACCATCCTGAACATTATATAAGCTACCTGAAGAACTCCACATTTCGTACCCTCTGTGGTTTTGATCGATATCTGCTGCCAGAGCGCGACCTACATCTCCTGTCGTAACATCTCCAAAAATCATTTTACCTGTTTTCGCATCGTTAAGCCTGATTCCGTAAGGACTATACTGACTTTCAGATTCCAGACATTGCCAGATTTCCTGACCGGGACGATCAGGATCCATATCCGACATATGAAGCGCATCTCCATGACCCTGACCGTACGTCCATAAACGTTTTCCATCATCATTTATAGCACTGGATCCGTTGATGATTTCATCTTTTCCGTCACCATCTACATCACCAATAGTCATTTGATGATTCCCCTGACTTGAAAGTGCATTATTAGCAGGATCGCTTGCGTCTTTACTATCGAAAATCCAGCGAAGTGTTAACTGTCCATCCCGCCAGTCATAAGCGGCACGCATTAATTTATCATAATATCCACGACCCACAATCAGGCTTGGGCGTGCACCATCCAAATAAGCCACTGCAGACACAAAACGATCCTGGCGGTTTCCATAAGTATCACCCCAATCTGCCGTATTGGCTCTTGCCGGCTGATATGCAACCGTTGCCATAGCTGCTCCTGTCAGACCATTAAAAACAGTTAAAAACTCAGGTCCCTGTTGTACCCATCCCCCTGAATTTCGATGATCTACAGTTTCATTACCAATCACAACTCCAGTTCCATCAATGGTTCCGTCTGCTGTTTTTAGAATTATTTCTGCTTTTCCGTCTCCATCAAAATCATAGACCATAAAGGGATTAAAGTGCGGACCGGCATTTACATTTTTACCTAAATTAATACGCCAAAGCAAAGTCCCATTCATTTTATAACAGTCGAAAATTTGTTCTCCCGAAAAACCTCCTCCATTATGATTCAATAAAGTAGGATCCCATTTTAAGAAAATTTCATATTCACCGTCTCCATCAACATCTCCAACGCTTGCATCGTTTGCCGTGTATGTATAAGCTGTACCATCCGGAATTGCACCTCCCGGCGGAATTTGCAATGGAATCGATAACTGGTTATTCGCCCATACTGAAACAGGAACTGTGGCACTTCCTTCCATACCGTTGACAATTGGCTTTATCGTATAACTACCATTAGTCGAAATGTTATCAATATAATTTGTTGAAGCTGTGATAGGAGTTTGATTAATTTTTACATTATCACGGTAAACATTAAAAGCAATGCCTGAAGGATCATTTCCTAACAATCGCCAGCTAATAAAAACCTCATTGGCAGATTTACGCAACGCAACAACTCCTCTGTTTAAAAACTCTACCTGTTTAGGAGTATTCACAACTGCATCAGGCAATGCCAATGTATTCAATCTGACATTTTCTCCATAAGTAGTACCACCATTAATCGCATAAGCTCTTGCATAATATAACGTAGCAGGTGTAAGACCCGTAATATTTACCGAAAAATTGCCTGTACCGGATGTACCGGCGATAATTTTGGTGTTGGCTACCGTTGGATTGATACTCGTACTGTAAACAATTCCTCTCTCTGTAATTGCTGTACCCCCATCAGAAATAATATTCCCCCCTGATTCTGCCGTTGTAGAAGTAAGATTTGTGACTGTATTTGTAGTTAAAACTGCGGGTGGCGGAGCGGGAACATAAGCTCTCACAATAGGAGTTACAATACCTCCTGTATTTGTTTTTGTGTAAACAACGTAGGGATATAAACTTCCTGCAGCAATTGTTAAGTTTCCAACCGGTTCATCAATTCCTCTTATTACTGTTGGATCTTTCATTTCTGTCCATGCTGTTGTACCAGCGGTCTGTTTGAATACACGGGCAGAATATGTAGGCGTACTGCTTACATTATCTATAAAAGAACAATAAAGATTCCCTGAAACGTCTTTAATTAAACTTAAACTTGGCGAATCTCTCGAAGCTATTCTTGTTGCAGAGTTCCATACTGCAGTAGTTTTATTGTACTCAATAGCTGTTGCCCTGTTTGAATCAGCTGTATTAAAATAGGCTATAACAGGGTTACCTGCCGAATTGATTGCCATACTCGTATGTCTGATACTGGCAGTAACTGTTGGAGTAATATAATTCCATGTTCCTCCGCTAAATTTATAAAAAGCCATTGTTCCCGTAGAAGTTGCAGCTGTTGTCAAACTGCAAAACACAAGCCAGGGCACATCTGCCTCATCTATTGCAAGGCTAACTCCTACCGCTATTTGTGCTGCATTTGTTGTAGTATTTAAGGGAATTGTACCTACCGTAACCCATGAAGTTCCGTCAAATTTTTTAACCGTTGGAGTTAAAGAAGTTCCTTCTCCAAAAGCAATATAAGGATTGTTATCCGAATCAAAAGCGAGTGAACATCCTGGTGTTGAACCATACTGTGAAACAGAATTGGTAACTGAACCAGTTGAAACGTAAAGATTATTAGCTTGACTATTTAATGGCTCCCAGGAATCAGTAGCGTCATTATATATTTTTACGGCTAATTTATTTCCATTTGCGGCATCCACGTAAGACACGAAAAATCGGTTGGTTTTATCCAGCAAAATTCTGGAAAAGTTCAGATTACCTCCAATATCATTACCGACTTGTTCCCAGTTTCCTGTTACAGTATTTCTTTTTTTTACCTTAACAACAGGCCCTGTTCCTTCCCTTAGAACTACATAAGGAACGTCATTCAAAACAGCAATAGAAGTATAACTACATGCAGCAGCAGATACCTGAGATTCATTACCTAAAATATTCCAATTTTGAGAAAAGGAATTCTGAGTTATTAAAAGATTATAAATTGTAAAAAGAATAATTTTATAAAAATTATTCCGAAAATGAATCCGAGCAGATTCAAAAAGTATTAGTTTTTTCATAATTGGTTGGTTAAAAGGTTAGTACTCCTAAAATTATCCGGTTAATTCTTTAACACCATCCTGCACTACCCTGCTAATTTTCTGTAAATTAGATTTTTAGCCTATATAACCTCCAGTAAAACAGAATCAATCACCTGAAAATCAATAAAATAATTTTTAAGCATTTATTTTGTTATAAAACCAATTAATGAATTATTTAATTCTCAATTTATTACCAATTGAATTAGAGTTTTTATAAAAATTCCCGGTTTGTTCTCAACTAAAGAATAAACCGGGAATCGAATGATTTCAAATATAATACTTACTCTAATTTTAATTACTTAGGTCTGTACGAAAAGGAGATGCTGGTAAGTTTTCAGCATTAAATAAATTAGGTTCGGGAACTGCTTTCCATGCAAAACGAACTGATTTAGGATTTTTTACCTTATCAGAAGAAACGACAATTGTTTTACCATCTATTTTGGCAACAGCCGGATAATAGGTTTTATCATCTCCTGCAATTTCAAATTCTTTTAAATTTTCATTTGTTTTTTTGAAGCCAGAATCAGCATAATTGAAAAACAACTGAATTTTATCTTTTTTGATTTTCATATGATTATATATAGGTCCTGAATATACCAATTTATCTTCGTTATATGTTTTTGCCAAAGCTATTAATGCCAATCTGTGTCCAACAGTTTGTTTGTCTATTGGGTGAATATTGTTGGTATCCCCCACATCAGTCGTAACTGCCATTCCGCTGTTTGGTATTTTTTTCAGTGATAATAATTGTGCTTCCCTAATCTCAGGTGTCTGTCCTTTATGAGGTGTGATCTGTACATAATAAAAAGGGAAATCGCCTTGTTTCCAGTCTTCTCTCCAGTTTTTTACCATTGCAGGAAATAAAGTCTGGTATAGTTTTGCCTTACCTGAATTGCTTTCTCCCTGATACCAGATTACACCTTTCATTCTGTAATTTATTAATGGATGCAGCATCGCATTATAAAGCACATACGAAGTTTTATTGGCTTCTTTTTTAGGTTTTTTAAGTTCTGTTTTTAAAACATTGCTGTTAGCCTGTTTTTCATTTCTTAAATTCAGATAATAGGTTTCTAGTTTTTCCTGATATGTTTTTTCGTTTTTAGCATCTTCTTCTAAAATGGTTAAAAAATCAGGATTTTCTTCCAGAACATTTTGAGAAGTCCAGGCTTCTGCTTTTGTACCGCCCCAAGAAGTGGAAATTAAACCGATTGGAACATTTAATTTTTGATATAACTCTCTTCCGTAAAAATAAGCAACTGCCGAAAACGTTTTTATTGTTTCAGGTGAACATGCTGCCCATCTTCCTGTAACATCGTCAAGCGGTTTTGGAGAAGCATTCGTTAAAACTGTAAACAATCTGATATTGGGAAAATTGGCATTTACAATTTCTTCTTCATAATTTTTAACCCCGGTTTTCCATGTACCTTCTTCTTTTCCGACAGGAAAATACATATTTGATTGTCCGGAACAAATCCAAACCTCACCAATAAGGATATTATTAAGTACAATTTTATTTGAGGCATTAATTGTTATGGAATATGCTTTTTCACTTGCTTGCGGAGTATCAACTGCAACTTTCCAGTTACCTTCTGGATCTGCAATAACTTCTGTTGAAGCATTTTGCCATCCTAACTGAATGTTTATTTTTTCGTTTGGAGATGCCCATCCCCATAAATTAACTTTTGCATTTTGCTGTAAAACCATATTATCACTTACCAAAGCAGGCAGTTTAACCTGAGCTTTTATAGAAAATGTCAGAGTTAAAAAAATAAAAGATAAAAACAGATTTCTCATGTAAATAATAGGTACTAGATTGTAAACTTTATCTTTTAAATATAAATAACTCAGACAGTATCGCTATCCTGTACTTTCCTGTCTATTAGAGATTACAAATAAAAAAAGAGCACAACAATGTTATGCCCTTTAAAATTAAAACCACTTAATTTTTAATTACTATTAAATTCCCAAACTATATTGAAAGATTTAAATTTCAAATTTATTTATTCAATCAATGATAAATACTGTTGTAACCTGCTTTCAAGGATAAAAAACCGTCTCAAAATTGAGACGGTTTAGAAAAAATATAACAGATATATTAATAACCAGGATTCTGCATTGCATCTTTTTCTGCTGCAGTTAAAGGTCTTCCATTCGCATATATTCCATCAAGAAAAGTTTGAGGAATAGGACGTAAGATGTGATAATCTTTAACGTTTGGATTAGCTTCAATATTATAAGCTTTTGCTCTTGCCACCAAAGTTTTAGTTCTGCTCAAATCCTGCCAGCGATGAAATTCCCCACAAAGTTCTCTTGTGCGTTCATTTAAAATTAGACATAACATTCTATCATAATCACTTGCATATCCTAATTTTGTAATTACAGCCATATCTTCTGCAGGCAATGCACTGGTACTGGTAATATTGAGACTGGTTGAAGCCGTTGTAACTGCAATATTATTAGACTCATAATATGAATTTTTAGGAATATATGAAATTGGGATACCAGCCTGACCAGCAGTTGTCCATGCTGCTGATCCATCTGCATATGCTGAACGGTCTTCACCAGCCTTATATGCACCACGGTTTCTGACTGCATTTATGTATGGCAAAGCATCAGCAAATGAAGCAGCACCTTGTTTTGCTAAACGTACTTTTGCTTCAGCAGCTAGTAAGTATGTATCTGCAGAACGTGCTAAAATAATATCTCTAGACCCTCTTTGACTTGTTAAATCGATTCTTGATCCATCCATATATTTGCTTAAAGACGGAAATCTCACATCGGCCATAAGACCTACATTATCTGCTGCATATTGCACATAAACGCTAGGAACTTTTTTTACAGCTCCTGGGATTAGAAAATCTGTATTTTTAGTCTTAGTAAAACGATTATCCGTTGGAGCATTCATTATATAGACAATACCTAAATCACCATTTACATAAGTAGTTCCAGACTGATTATTAACAATACTTTTTGTCTGAAAGCTTTTCCAAAAACGGGAATCATTAACTTTATCATATACATCATAAGTGTAATATGTTGGTGCCAGACGGCTAAATGGTCTTCCTCCTGCCAAATTACGTCTCATCTGAGGTAATTGATCGTACGTTGAAAGAAAATATAAATGCTGCCAGTTTGATCCGGTATTTAACTGACTTGAATTGAACTGCCCTGCTAAGATTATTTCTGATAATTTTTCATTTGGTCCATCAGGTGCGGTAAAATTCCATAAATCGACATAGTTGGGTGCTAAAGGGTGATGAGCAATAACTTCATCTGCCAGCGTAACTACTTTTTGTAAATCAGCTGTTTTTGTTGCTGAATTCCAGGAATCATTTATTTCACTGGCACGTGACAAGTAAGCCTTTGCTAAATAATGTGCAACTGCATCTTTTGTAATTTTAGCTGATCCACCTGCATTATCAAGCAAATCGTAAGCTTTAGTAAAATCATCAATAATTTGGGTAAATACCTCTTCAGCTGTAGCTCTGGTAAACTCAACTTCCACAGTAGTACTTAAATTTAATTTTATTGGTACACCTCCATACTGACTAACTAATTTCAAATAATTGAAAGCTCTTAAAAAATAACCCTCACCTAAAGCTCTTTTTTTGATAGCCGCATTGGTTGAAACAATATCTGTAGCGGATTCAATTAATTGATTCGCATTTCCTATTGCAACATACAGATTATCCCAATTGGTATTGGCTGCTACAGTATTTGCATTAGAAACTGTTACAAAAGAGTTTAATCCTGATGCATATGAATTCCAAATGTGATTAGAAGGATCTCCTCCTGCATGAAACTCATCAGTACCAGACTGAGTAGCTGTTAGTGGAACCTCTAATGCAAACTCTAATGCAAATGACTGATAATAAGTTCCGACTGCTAAAGCCTGAATACCTGCTTCGGTTTTGTAGTAATCTTTAGTATAGCCTGTCTCCAGCTTTTCATCCAGAAAATCATCACTGCAGGAACTACTAAGACCCAATGTAGTTACTAATAATAAATTAATATATAGTCTTTTATATTTTTTCATAATCATCATTATTAAATTTTAAATTTTATAGTTCAACATTTAAACCTAAAGTAAACCCTCTATTAGAAGCTGTTGACTGTGTATCCAAATCCATCCATTTTACTTTATTATAGATCATTCCCGGGTTCATAACCTGAATATAAAGTCTCAATTTTGAAACTCCGGCTTTTTCAGCCATCTCGTTTGTAAAATTATATCCTAGGGATATATTACGCACTTTTAAGAACGCACCATCACGATAACCTAAAATCGGAAAGAAAGAATCTCCTGTACCTGCAGAATAAATTGGTTTTTGATATTCAGCGTTAATATTGTTATCAGTGTAATAATCAATAGATCTCTGACTGCCTTTCGCTCCTTCATTTTCACCACCTGTATTATAAAGATATCCCATACGGCCATAAACAAAGAATGATAATTCGACATTTTTATATCTAAATGTATTCGTTAAACCGGCAATATATTTAGGATCTGCACTACCGATTATGACACGGTCGTTATTAGCATCAATTTTATAATCTCCGTTTTGATCTACCGGTCGTGCGTTACCAAATGAAAATGCAGCTCCATTAGCATTGAATTTAGCCATTTCTGCTGCATCTTCGGGTTTCCATATTCCGTTAGAAGCATATCCGTAAATTACATTTTGTGGCTGACCTATAAATAAATTATTGTTGATGTCATCGAATTTACCATTCGCTAATGTTACAATTCTGCTTTGCTGATAAGAAGCACTCAAATTTGAACTCCACTCAAAATCCTTTGCTTTCACATTTATAGTATTTAATGTAAGCTCTACACCTTCACCTTCTGTCTCTCCAACATTTTCAAATGTATCTCTATAACCTGTAGGTGTAGGAACACTTCTTTTCAATAATAAATCTGTAGTATCACTAGTGTAGTATTCCAGAGTCCCTGATATTCTACTATTTACAAAAGAAAAGTCAATACCATAGTTAATCTGTTTTGTTTTTTCCCATCCTAAAGCTGGATTTCCTAAAGTGGCATTGTTTACTATACCAGAACCATTAGGATAAACAATACCAGCTAATGGTGGTTGTGTAGAGTAAGGATCAACAGCAGCGTTACCGGTAACTCCAAAACCTACCCTGAGCTTTAACTGATCTATCCATGAAACGTCACTTAAAAAGCTCTCCTGATTCATGTTCCAGGCTAATGAAGCACTTGGAAAGAAATCCCATTTGTTTCCATTTGCTAATTGTGATGCACCATCATAACGCCCCGATGCCGTTAGCAAATATTTATTGTCATAACCATAAGTTATCCTTCCCATATAAGATAACAAACCAGATTCAATTAAGTTACTCGAATAGTTACTAAGGGTTACGTTCGCGGGATTCAAAGCATTCCATTTATTTTGAGGATTTTTAACATCGTTTGCAGCCATCATACTATCTTCATATTCATATCCTGTTTTACTTTGTAAAAAAGTAAGCCCCAAATCGTGTTTACCAATTGTCTTATTGTAATAAAGAAGATTATCCAATGTATACGATATTGTCTGTGCCTTTATTAACGATGCATAACTTGTTCCTGAACGTGCGGCAGATCTCGCATCTAAAAATACCCCATTACGATATGAGGTTATATCTGGACCAAAATTTAATCTATATTTTAAACCTCCCAAAACAGGAATAAGTTTCCCTAAATCTACTTGAGCATACAAACTACCAAAAGCTCGTAATGTTACGCGTTGATCCTGAGAGTATTTATCCTCATCAATAACGGTTCTAATAGTATTATCTCCTCCTGGATTATCAATTCTGTTACCATTACTGTCGTAAGGAACTGCATACGGAAGATTAAGACGTGCTGAATTATATATTCCTGTAGTAGAACTTACAGCTGATCTTCCGATGTTTGATTGCCCATATTCATTTATGCTATAACTCGTATTTAGATTAGCCCCCATTGAAAACCAATCTGTTGCCGTAATATCTACATTTGCAACCCCATTGTAACGTTTATACCCCTGTCCTTTTAGCACTCCTGTACTTCCTGTATAACCAAATGAGCCATACGCTTTCATTTTTTCAGTTCCTCCGCTAACAGCTAAGGTATGCTGTTGCGTAACCCCTGTGCGGGTGACAAACTTTGCCCAGTCTGTTGTTGCCACTTTGGAACCATCCCATGTACCGCCTTCCCATCCTTTCGCAATGTTTGCCCAGGCAGAAGGATCTGCTGACTTTAAGAAAATCAATTCATCATTAGCAATTGTTGGTGCATCACCTTTTGGGAAAGCTGATGGATTTGAATAATATCTTGCCCATCTACGGAAATCAATATATTCACCTGCTGACATCATCGGAGCATTTTCATGAATTTCTTCTGTAGTAACTGCAGTGTTGTAGTTTAATGAAAATCTGCCATTTTTTCCTTTTTTAGTAGTTACAATAATTACCCCGTTTGCTCCACGTGAACCATAAATTGCTGTTGCAGATGCGTCTTTTAACACATCAATAGACTCAATATCAGTAGGATTTAAAAAGTCAATTCCTCCTGCATTGGAATCACTGACATCATTTACTGATTTACCTAATGCACCCGCCAATGGTTTAGAATTATTGATTGGTACTCCGTCAACTACGTATAGAGGAGAGTTTGAAGCGGAAATTGAACGTGCCCCACGTATAGTTACCTTACCTACTGTACCAGGACGTTCATTTGATGTAATATCAACCCCTGCAGCTTTTCCCTGCATTGCCTGAACAGCATTTTGAACCGGCCTGGAATTTATTACCTCAGAACTTACGCTCACAATTGATCCTGTCAAATCTTTTTTCTTCTTTACACCATAACCTACTACAACAACTTCTTCTAGGGAATTATCTAACTCCTTCATTTCAATATTGTACACTCCGGCCTGAGTAATAACCTTCTCTTCTGTCTTAAAACCTATGAAGCTAAACACAAGGGTTGTTCCTGAAGAAACATTAATTGTATAGCTACCATCCAAGTCAGAACTCGTTCCTTTTTGAGTTCCCTTAATTAGTACATTCACACCAGGTATCGGAAGCCCCGTAGCGTCTTTAATAACCCCTTTTACCGTTGTATTCTGCGCATAACCGGATACATGTAGTAATGTAAATACTGTTATAGCCAACAGAAGGCTAAATTTGTTTTTCATAAAAGTTAAATTTGGTTAATTAATTAGTTAGTTATTTAATTTTTTTGCATTCTTGAAATTTACCTTATTATTTATGTAGGTTTATTTTTAAATTCTTACAAATAATTATTAATCATAAATAAACTATTAAATAAAATTACTAAGAAAAAACAATCAATTATGCAATCGATTACACAAATGTATTATTTTTTTTAATACCAAAAAAAAAGAGTTAAAATATTATGAAATTATAATCAAAAGATAAAAAATAAGGTTATTTTATTGCGTCATTCATTACATAATGCAGCTAAAATTTAAATTTTTTACTAAAAAATGTAATCGATAACAATTCTGTTTCGTGATTTTTTTATAATATCTTATAAATAAGAACAAAAAAAACCGCCTCAGCTGAGGTGGTTAAAAAAATTATAGTATAAAGCAATTAATTATAACCGGGATTTTGCATTGCTTGTTTTTCGTCGGGAGTAAGTGGCACTCCATTCTTAGTAGACGAATCTAAAAAGGCCTGAGGGATAGGGCGTAAACTGTGGTAATCTTTTATATTTGGAGCCGCCTCTGGATTATAAAGTTTAGTTCTTTCTACCAAAGTTTTTGTTCTGGACAAGTCTGCCCATCTGTGAAATTCACCCATTAATTCTCTTGCCTTTTCATTAAGAATGAAATGAATAAACATTAAAGGTTTAGTTGATGCTGAAGACGGATACATCTCTTTAGATGCTTCTGTTGTTCCTGGTGTAAATGAAGCTTCGGTTACTACCATTTCAGATACAGTACTTGAATTAACATTTGTAGGAACATTTTCTGCTATATAATAAACTGAACCTCTATCTTGCCCTGCTTTATAAGCTGCTCTGCTTCTTAATACATTCAAGTAAGTTAATGCTTTTGGATAATTATCCAATCTTCCATAGGCTTCTGCCGCAATAAGATAGGTTTCTCCAAGTCGTGCTAATATTCCGTCGCGAGTTCCCTTTGCTTCGCCAAGATTGGCTCTAAAAGGGTCATTATACTTAGACAAAGACGGATATGTACTAAGATTATAATCAGTTGATTGATTTCCTGAATTATCAACACCGTATCTTGTTAACATCAAAGGAGCAAAAGTATTCTTGTAAGCAGCAGTAAAACGAGTATCTGTTTTACTGTTAACAATCATATTAACAGCCGGTTCTCCAATTTTAAATTTAGGTTGCCCAACTAACCCGGGAGAAGGTGCATTTGCTGCTGTCCATTTAGGGATATTAGTACTATTTACAGCAGCAATATAAGTAGTCTGGAAACTTTTGTAAAATCTTGAATCTGATTTTCTGTCATAAATATCCAAAGCGTAATCTGTTGGTCTCAAACGTTGAAATTCTCTACCATTTTCTAAGTTTCTGGTCATACCAGGAAAATTTCTATATATTGATAAAAAATACATATGAGTCTGATTACCATATCTTCCTTGTAATGCAACAGTATTATCAAATTGAGAAGAAAGCAAAATTTCTGATAATCTTTCATTAGGACCATTAACAGCAGTATAATTAAAAATATCTTTGTAATCTGGGGCCAAAGTTCTGGATGCAATAACCAAATCAGCATATTTTGCTGCATTTGTTAAATCAGTAGCTTCAGTAATACCAGCATTTAACTCACTAGCTCTTGTAAGATACATTTTTGCTAAAAAGTGCTGAGCAGCAACCTTAGTAATACGACCGACCTGTGTAGCAGTAACTGGCAATAAACTCTCTGATTTTAAGAAATCTGATTCAATTTGTTTAAAAACTTCTGCAGTAGTAGCTCTTGGAAATTCTGAAACATCACTTCTGATAGGAACTAAACTAATCGGAACAGCACCAAATTGCTCCACTAATTTAAAATAATTGAATGCACGCAAAAAGTAAACCTCTCCTAATCTGGTATCTTTTAACGCTTTGTTAGAATCTGGCAATACTGTCGGTATTTTAGTGATACCAATATTAGCCAAATTAATTTGAGCATACATATTGTCCCAAAAAGCCTTTAAGTTAGCCGTTTCTGTTGATGCTAAAATCGAACTATAAGTATTCCATTGCACAAAATCAGTTCCTCCTCCATTAGTAAAAGAATCTGTTCCGTAATCCGTCATTGCGTATGACCACTCATAATTATGATGGAATCGCAATCCTTCATAACCTCCATTCACTAACTCTTCGATACCTGCCGGTGAGTCGTAACGCTGTTGCGTTAGAGTAGCTACCATGTCTTCTTCAAGAAAATTGTCATTACAGGAAAATAAAAAACCTGCAGAAACTGACAATAATATTATTAATGATTTTTTCATTTGAGTAAATTTAAATATTATTTATTTTTTAAAAAGCAGCATTAAGACCTAATACAAAACTTCTCGTTGTTACAGAGGATGCACCGCCTCCAGAAGCATAACTAGAGTCAGCATCTAAGAAACTTGTTTTAGAATACAAAAATGGATTTACAAGCTGTGTATATAATTTCAAATTGGTCATCCCAATTTTTCCAATAACATCTTTTGGCAAATTATAACCCAATGAAACATATCTAAGTTTAACAAATGATCCGTCTTGATAGTTCATAGCACTATAATGTATAGGTTGTCCTCCGTTGTTATAATTTGCTGCAGGATATTCGTTAGTAGGATTATTTGGTGTCCAATAATCTACTTTTCTATGTACAAATTGCCCTTGCATATCTACAGCACCACCCGCTACAGTTTGTCCCCATCTTGAATAAATAAAAGCAGACAATTCAAAATTTTTGTAATTAAAAGTATTTATAAATCCTGCAGTCCAATCCGGATCTGTATGTCCAATGATTTGTCTATCATTGTTAGCATCAATTCTTCCATCATTATTTACATCTTCAACACGAATATCCCCTGCCTTATATGTACCTCCATTACTATTAAATACTGCCATTTCTGCTGCATCCTCATTTTGCCAGATACCGATTTTTTTATAATCATAATATACAGATATTGGCTGTCCAATAAACCAATTATTAACAATATCATCAGCCTTACCTACTAATGAAACTATTTCTGTTCTATTTTGGCTAAATGTAAAATCTGAAGTCCATTTAAAATCTTTTGCTTCAATATTCACAGTTGACAGTTGAACTTCAATACCCTTATTTTGAGTTTCCCCTGCATTTATAGTAATTTTACCATATCCCGTTACAGAGTTAGGAGCTTTATCTAATAAAATATCAGAAGTGTTTGCCACATAATAATCAATAGATCCAGTTACACGATTGTTAAAAAATCCAAAATCCAAACCAAAATTGATTGTTTTTGTTTTTTCCCATCCCAATGCCGGATTAGGTATCGATCCTCTGCTATCTTCTGAATTTTTAGGATCTCCAGTTACATATCCTTTTGAAGGTACATTACCAAAAATATAAGGCACTGAAACCAATGCACCTGCTGTACCATAAGCATCAACAGTTTGATTACCTACTGTTCCTATACCTGCACGAAATTTAAACTGCTGTATCCAACTAATATCTTTAAGAAATTCTTCTTCACTAATTTTCCAACCTAATGAAGCAGATGGAAAGAAATCCCACTTATTTCCATCACTCAAAACCGAGGCGCCATCCGATCTTCCTGTAACAGTTAATAAATATTTATTTGCATAAGAATAATTAAATCTCGCCATATAGGATGCAAGTGTTTTCTTTACATAGCCAGACCCCCAACCATCTAAAGCTCCTCTGTTTGTGGATCCTAAATTATGCCACAATTGACTATCATAAGGCAAATCGGTAGCCGTCATTGTAGAAGTTTCTGTTTTGTTCATGGAAGAACTTTGCAATAAGGTAACACCCAATGTATGTTTACCATTAAATGTTTTATCATAATATAATAAATTTTCAAAAGTCCAAGAAACATCTTCCCTATTATCCAATTTCGCATAATTGGTAGACGTAGCAGTTCCTCCTCTTAAACTAGATGTCGCATATTGATATTGTCCAACTGTGTAATTTCTAATATCAGGACCAAAAATAGATTTGAATCGCAAACCTTTAGCAAGTCTAATATCTGCAAAAAAGCTTCCAAACATTCTTGCTGTAGTTCGCTCATTTATTACTAAATCTTTATCTCTAATAGGATTAACAACATTTACACTTCCTCCTGGATTAAAAATATAATTACCATCAGCATCATAAGGCTCAGCAAAAGGATATTGAGATCGGGCAGCTCCGTATAATTGTGCAGAACCTCTTGAACCACTACCGGCATATCCGTAATTTTGAATACTGTAGTTTGTATTAACAGTAGCTCCAAAAGTTAACCATTGGGAAGCTTTAAGTTCCACTCCTAATAAAGCTGTGTAGCGTCTAAAATCCTGACCTGCAATTGAACCCGTTTGATCCAAAATTCCAAGAGATGCATAAGTTTTTACCTTGTCAGTACCCATGCTAAGACTAAGGTTATTATTACGAACGATTCCTGTTTGTAAAATAGAAGATGTCCAATCTGTTGTTGGAATTTTACTGCCATCATAAACAGGAATACCATTTTCAATAACTGGCACACGATTAGCCTTATCGACCCAGGTATATCCCGCTGCAATGTTTTCCCAAGCAGTTTTATCTGTTCCAAAATATTGAAAATCTTTCGCCGGATCAGCGTAATTCATTGTAACACCACTACCGTCTTTATACAAGCCTGCATAGCGCAATGCATCTCTTCTATATTCTGCGTATTCACCAGCATCATAATAATCAGCCAAATCAGTTAACTTCTCCATAGTCAAAGTTGATTCAAAGCTAATTTGAGCCTTTCCAGCTTTTCCTTTTTTAGTTGTTATCAAAACAACTCCATTGGATCCCCTAGAACCATAAATAGCTGTTGAAGAAGCATCTTTCAATACTTCCATAGATTCAATATCGCTTGAATTAAACATTTCGATACCTCCAGATTGTAATGGAACACCGTCCACAACATACAAAGGACCATTTTGTCCACTAATGGATCTATTTCCTCTAATTCTGATTGAGCCAACTTCGCCTGGCCTTGAATTAGACGTAATATCTACTCCAGCAATTTTTCCTTGTGCGCCCTGTAAAATGTTTTGTACTGGACTTGAATTCAATTTCGCAGCATTTATACTTCCAATTGCTCCTGTAACATCTGATTTCTTTTGGGTTCCATAACCAACCACAACTATCTCATTAAGCTGGGCTGCTTCTTCTACCAATTTTACATTGATCTCAGAATTCTGAGCAACTGTTACCTCTACCGTTTTTGAGCCAGTAGAAGAAAAAACCAACACTTGCCCCGGAGCGGCACTTATAGAGTACTTACCATCAAAGTCAGTACTGTTACCCGTCTTAGTGCCTTTAATGATTACATTCGCACCTGGTATTGGCAATCCTGAAGCATCAGTGATTGTTCCTTTAACCACTTTGTTCTGCGCATAACCAGATGTATGCAGTAATGCAAACACGGCTAAAAGCAGCAAAAGACTAAATTTGTTTTTCATAAAAATTATTTTTGGTTAATTTAAATTAGTTTAACCAAATGTATCCAGAAGTACTTCCGACAGCATCCTGTAGTATCCTGTTAGTTATCAGTAAATTATGTTTTATATTTAATTTTTATTTAACAAAAAAAACGATAATCCACTGATTAACAACGTAAAAGCGCAGTATGTTCCTGCAAATAGTCAATTTAAAATTTAAGCTATTTATTTTTTATGTATTTATACATTTTTACTTAAAAAAATAATAAATCAAAAAAAATATACTTTATTAATTTATCCTTAATTTATTATCAATAATTAACAACAGGATGCAACAGGATAGCAATTTGATAATAACTCTTTATTTTTACTCATTTGGTATTTCACAATTGTCTGTATATACTTAACATAAATATTTTTTTTTAAACGCTACATATACATAATGAAACATACGAAAACCCTGCTTGCCTTTTTATCTGTTTTTTGTTTTGCTCTTAATTCATTTTCCCAAAAGTCATATAAATCTCCCTGGCCAGAAACTAGTAGCATAAATCAGCCTTGGACACGTTGGTGGTGGATGGGAAGTGCCGTAGACAAACCTAACTTAAAAAAGAGCCTGGTCGATTTTCATAAAGCCGGAATTGGCGGTGTCGAAATTACCCCTATATATGGCGTAAAAGGAGAAGAAAACAATTTCATCGATTACCTGTCTCCAAAATGGATGGAAATGCTTGATTATACTATTCATGTTTCAGACAGTCTTCATATGCAGGTTGATATGGTTTTAGGAACCGGATGGCCTTACGGAGGTTCTCACGTTACCCTGCCTCACGCAGCCACAAAACTGATTGTCGAAAAATATCAGCTAAAAAAGAATGAAACAATAGATCGCTCTATTAAACTTGAAGATACTAAGGAAAAAACTCCGGCTGAACTTTTATATGTAGCTGCATACGGCAGCGATGGAAGTTATGTTAATCTAACAGATCAGTTGAAAAATAAAAATTCAAAACTAAATGATAAAGGTATTGATGGAACTTCTGTAACCTTAGCTAACAATTCGGACCCAAACAAATTAAAATGGAAAGCCAAAAAAACAGATTACACTATTTATTCTGTTTTTAGCGGCAAAACCGGCCAAAAGGTAAAAAGAGCAGCTCCGGGAGGAAGTGGCTATACTCTGGATCATTATTCTAAAGAAGCTTTAAACGCTTATGTAGTGCCTTTTAACAATGCTTTGAAAGGACGCGAGGGAAAAATCAGGGCTATTTTTAATGACAGCTATGAAGTTTACGGAACTGATTTTACCCCAAATTTTTTCGAAGAATTCCAAAAACGAAGAGGATATGATCTTAAAAAACAATTGCCTCTAATATTGAGTGAAACTGATAACGAAATAGCAAACCGAATAAGAAGTGATTACCGTCAAACCATAGCCGACTTATTACTGAATAATTTTGATAAGCCGTGGACGCAATGGGCGAATTCAAAAAACTTCAGGACCAAACTTCAGGCACACGGATCTCCTGGGAATTTAATTGATTTATATGCTTCTGCGGATATTCCTGAATGTGAAACTTTTGGATCAATGCCCTTTGATATTCCGGGTTTCAGACGCGAAAAAGAAGATATTCGTGAAGGTGATGCTGATCCGGTAATGCTTAAATTCTCTTCATCAGCAGCACATATTTCAGGGAAAAATCTGGTTTCATCTGAAACTTTCACGTGGTTAAGAGAACATTTTAAAACCGCCTTATCACAATGCAAACCAGAAGCTGAAGATTTAATGCTAAATGGTGTCAATCATATTTTTCTTCATGGCTCTACTTATTCGCCAGAAAGAGCTGCGTGGCCAGGATGGAAATTTTATGCTTCTGTAAATTTTAATTCAAATAATAACATTTGGGAGGACGCTCCTTCCCTGTTTTCCTATATTTCAAACTGCCAGTCCATGCTGCAGCAAGGAAAATCAGACAATGAAATTTTACTTTACTGGCCTATTTTTGACATCTGGGACCAATATCATAAAGGGACTTTATTCTTTCAGTTCAAAATACATTCTTTAGATGAATGGCTGCACGGAACTGCTTTTTACAACACAACAAAGGAGTTAATGCAAAAAGGCTACGGAGTCGATTTTATTTCAGATAATTTTATTGCCGAAGCTAAAGTCGTAAATGGTAATATCGTTCTTCCAGGTGGTACTTTTAAATCATTAATTGTTCCGTCCTGCAAAAAAATGCCTCTGGCCACTCTGCAAAAGCTGATTGAATTACAAAAAGCCGGTGGTAAAGTAATTTTTCAGGGCTTACCTGAATCTCTTCCCGGTTTTAATGATTATAAAAATCAGGAGACAAAACTTCAGTCTGTTCTGGCTGAAAACAAAGAAGCTGTAAAACCTGTTTCGAATATTTTTGAAACGTTAGAAAAGGCTGAGATATATCCTGAAGCACTTGTAAATACAGGTCTAAAATTCATTAGGAGAAATATTGACGGCGAAAAAATATATTATCTGGTCAATCATACTCCAAAAACGATCGATGGTTTTATTCCACTAGAAATTGGCAATAAAGAAGTATTCATTTTGGATCCGTTAAACAGAAACTTCGGAAATGCAGTCGTTCAGAAAACAGCAAAAAACACTTTGGTAAAAATCAAAATAGAGCCGGGACAATCATACTTCCTGAAAACTGAAAATACTGCTTCGCAAAAAAAATGGAACTATTACGAGCCAACCGCTGATCCAATTGCATTAAAAGGAAACTGGAAAATTAATTTTGATAAAGGCGGACCAATATTACCTCCAAGTGCTACGATTTCGAATTTGGAATCATGGACAAAACTTGGTTCGGAAGCCGAAGCATTTTCTGGATCGGCAACCTACTCACTTGAATTTGAAAATCCAAATACTAAAACAGAAACATGGAGTTTAAATTTAGGCGATGTCCGCGAAAGCGCCAAAATCTGGTTAAATGATGAATTTATTGGAACGGCCTGGTCAGTCCCTTATAAATTAAATATCGGAAAATTAAAACCCGGAAAAAACACTCTGAAAATTCAGGTCACAAATCTTTCTGCAAACCGAATTCGGGACAAAGAATTAAAAGGCGAAGAATGGAAAATTTTCTATGAAATCAATATGGTAGACAAAGACTATAAAAAATTCGATGCCACAAAATGGAACCCAATGCCTTCCGGATTATTAGGTCCCGTTACGATCACAGCTTTAAAGAAACAAAATTAATTCCTATAAAGATAGAAAAATGAGAAAATTACTTTTATTGTTTGTACTATGTCTTTCATATACGAACACTACAAACGCGCAGCAGCCATTTGATAAAAAATTAGTATTAAAGCAAATGATTCTGGCGAATGATTATTTCATGCAAAAATGGCCGGAAACTGGTAAAACAATCATTACCAATAAAGAACGTCCAAGTAATATCTGGACACGTGGCGTTTATTATGAAGGATTAATGGCGTTACATGAAATTTTCCCTAAAGAAGCCTATTACAAATATGCATACGACTGGTCAGAATTTCACAAATGGGGTTTTAATGGCGGAAACGTAACCCGTAATGCAGACAATTACTGTGCAGCCCAAACATATATTGATTTATACAATTTAGAACCGGATGCTAAAAAACTAAAAAACACCAAAGCAAATATAAACATGCTATTGAACACGCCTCAACTGGACGACTGGTCATGGATTGATGCTATTCAAATGGGAATGCCGGTTTTTGCAAAATTGGGTGTTTTAGAGAAAGACAACCGATACTTCGAAAAAATGTATCAGATGTACATGTATTCAAGAAACAAACACGGTGATAACGGTCTTTTTAACCCAAAAGACGGTTTGTGGTGGCGTGATGCCGATTTTGATCCTCCTTACAAAGAACCAAATGGTGAAGATTGTTACTGGAGCCGCGGAAATGGCTGGGTAATTGGTGCTTTGGCAAAAGTATTGACTATAATTCCAAAAAATGCGCCTCACAGAGATCAGTATGTAAAAGATTTAAAAGCAATGGCAGCAGCTTTAGTTCCAATTCAAAGACCTGACGGATTCTGGAACGTGAGTTTACATGATCCTACCAATTTTGGCGAAAAAGAAACTTCAGGAACTGCTTTATTTGTTTACGGAATGGCTTACGGAATAAACAGCGGAATTTTAAAAAAAGAAACGTATTTGCCTGTAATCGAAAAAGCATGGAACGCCATAACCAAAGATGCTTTGCATGATACCGGGTTTTTAGGCTACCTGCAATCTACAGGAAAAGAGCCAAAAGACGGGCAGCCGTTATCTTACGATAAAATACCTGATTTTGAAGATTACGGATTAGGTTGTTTTTTACTGGCCGGATCAGAAATTTATAAGATGAAATAATGTGGGCGTGCCCCTCCCGAAAAGGTCGGGTCGGGCTGTACGCTCCCGCTTCCCGATGAAAAATCGGGAGAGCTCCACTTCCATCCCTCACGCAACTAACCAACAACCACCATGAAAAAAACATTCTTTTGTCTTCTTTTGATATTCCTCAATTCAGGTCTTTTTTCACAAGAATTTAAAAGAGAAAAATACAATTTCAATCCCGATTGGAAAATAAAAACAGGAGATTCCCAAAATGCGGAATCTCCTGTTTTTGATGATACCTCATGGAGAAAAGTTACATTGCCACATGCCTACAATCAGGAAGAGGCTTTTGAAAAGGATATTGATCATCATACGACAGGAATTGTATGGTACAGAAAGAAATTCAAACTTCCAAAAGGTGTCAAAGACAAAAAGATTTTTATCGAACTTGAAGGGATTCGACAGGGAGGTTTTATTTATGTAAACGGAGAAAAAGCAGGCATTCATGAAAATGGTGTGATGGGCTTTGGGTTTGATATTTCTAAAATGATCAAACCTTTTCCAGAAGAAAACACCATTGCTCTAAGAATTGACAATGACTGGAAATACAGGGAAACAGCCACGAATTCTACCTATCAGTGGAATAATATGAATTTCAATGCCAATTATGGCGGAATACCGAAAAACGTTTTCCTTCATATTACAAATAAATTATACCAGACACTTCCCCTCTATTCTAACCTAAAAACTACGGGAGTTTATATCTATCCTTCTAATATAAATATTCAGGAACAAAGTGCCATTATTCATGCTGAATCTGAAATTCGTAATGAATTTGATACAGAAAAAAAGGTAGAATACAATGTCGTTATTGAAGATATCAAGGGTAAAACAATTGCTTCATTTACCGGTGAAAAAGCAAACCTTCTTCCTAATGAAACTAAAATTTTAAAAGCCCGCAAACTCATTAATAATTTACATTTTTGGAGCTGGGGTTACGGCTATTTATACACCGTAAAAACCATTTTAAAAGTCGATGGAAAAATCATTGACGAAGTTTCAACCAAAACCGGCTTTCGCAAAACAGCATTCAAAAATGGCGAAATCTGGCTAAATGACCGTGTTCTTCAGGTAAAAGGATATGCGCAAAGAACCAGCAACGAGTGGCCCGCTATCGGAATGTCGGTACCGCCATGGCTGAGTGACTTTAGCAATAAATTGATAGTTGAAGGTAACGGAAACTTAGTAAGATGGATGCACGTTACGCCCTGGAGACAAGATGTAGAATCTTGCGACAGAGTTGGCTTATTACAGGCAATGCCCGCCGGAGATGCTGAAAAGGATGCCAAAGGCGAACAATGGATTCAGCGTGTCAACTTAATGCGCGATGCTATCATTTACAACCGAAACAACCCAAGTATTATTTTTTATGAGAGCGGCAATGAATCTATCAGCGAAGAGCATATGAAAGAAATGAAAGCAATTCGAAATCTATACGATCCCAACGGCGGACGCGCTATCGGCTCCCGTGAAATGCTCGACAGTAAAGAAGCAGAATATGGCGGGGAAATGCTTTACATTAATAAAAGTGCAGGAATCCCTTTATGGGCAACCGAATATTCAAGAGATGAAGGCCTGCGTAAATATTGGGACGAATTCTCTCCTCCTTTTCATAAAGAAGGTGCTGGTCCTCTATACCGCGATAAACCTGCCGAAGATTACAATCACAATCAGGACCGTCATGCCATCGAAAATATTACAAGGTGGTATGATTATTACAGGGAAAGACCCGGAACCGGAAAAAGAGTAAATTCGGGTGGTGTTAATATTATTTTTTCTGATTCGAATACGCATCACAGAGGCGAATCCAATTACAGGACCAGTGGCGAGGTAGATGCTATGCGTATTCCAAAAGACGGATTTTGGGCGCATCAGGTGATGTGGGACGGCTGGGTGGATATCGAAAAATACCGTACGTACATTATGGGGCACTGGAACTATGCTAATAAAGTGGTCAAAAACATTTATGTAGTCTCAACAGCTTCAAAAGTGGAACTTTTTATCAACGGAATCTCACAGGGTTTTGGAAAACAAAGCAATCAGTTCCTCTTTACTTTTGAAAATATTGCATTTAAAGAAGGCACTATAAAAGCGATTGGATACGATGAAAAAGGAACTATTTTGAGTGAAGACTCCAAAATAACTGTTGGAAATCCAGAAGCAATCAGACTAAAATTAATTACCCAAAAACAGGGACTTTTGGCAGATGGTGCAGATGTAGCACTAGTGGATGTTGAAGTGATTGACAAAAACGGAAACCGCTGTTCCATCAGCAATGACATGATTACTTTTTCTGTAGAAGGTCCGGTGACCTGGTTAGGTGGAATAGCACAGGGTCCAAAAAATTATATTCTTTCTAAAACGATTCCGGTTGAAAATGGCGTTAACAGAGTTATGGTACAATCCATGATAAATGGCGGAAAAATAAAAATTTCGGCCACAGCTAAAGGATTAAAATCAGCAGAAGTAACTTTTGAAAGTAAAGCTGTAAAAACTCAAAATGGACTTTCTACAGCGATTCCGAGTGTTAATTTAGCGTCGAATTTAGAAAGAGGCCCTACTCCAAAAACACCATCTTATACAATAAAAAGAAATCCTGCTGCTATAGTAAGCGCTTCATCGCCTTCTAATAGTAATGAGACATTTAAAAGTTATGATGATAACGAATTGACGGAATGGAAAAATGATGGGAATATAAAAAGTGGTTCCATAACGTATACATTGTCAAAACCTTCAATGGTGAATGAATGTGTAATTAAATTGACAGGATGGAGGTCTAAAATCTATCCAATTCGTATTTTAGCAGGTGATAAAGAAGTTTTCAAGGGCAATACAACTCAGAGTCTGGGATATATTACAATTCCTTTGGAACCAGTTCTAGCTGAAAAAATCACAATTAAACTCATCGGATCAAACACAGAAAAAGATGGATTCTCTAAAATTGTTGAAGTGGAAGCAAACAAAGATTTGGATTTATTTAAAGACCCAACAGCAGTAAATGCAAAAGGACAATTACGTATTGTCGAAATAGAATTTTATGAAAAAATCAAATAATTTAAACCGATTTAAGGTAGCCTTATTTTGTATTTCTTTAGGGATGAGTCTTTCTGTATTCTCACAAAAAAAGGAAATTCCGTTATGGGACAAAATACCTGATGCTATTGAAAACAAAGAATATACAGAAAAAATAGTCACTAATAAAGATGGCATTGCTGTAGATGTACGCAAAGTAACAGTACCTACTCTAACAGCTTATTTTGCTGATCAGGAAAAATCAAACGGAACTTCCGTTATAATGTGCCCCGGTGGTGCTTACGGAATGCTGGCCATTGACAAAGAAGGTTATAAAGTTGCCGAATGGTTTAATAGTCTTGGCATAAATGCTTTTGTTTTAAAATACAGATTGCCAAGCGATTTCATTATGAAGAATAAAACTGTTGCACCTCTGCAGGATGCTCAGGAAGCCGTTCGTCTGGTTAGAAGAAATGCGGCAAAGTGGAAACTAGATCCTAACAAAATTGGTTTTATGGGATTTTCTGCCGGAGGTCATTTGGCCTCTACTTTAGCTACACATTATGACGATAAGATCTATACTCCTTCTGATACAACGAGTGCAAAACCTAATTTTTCAATTCTAATTTATCCTGTAATATCCATGCAGGAAGGTGTTACGCATCAAGGTTCAAAAGATAATCTGTTGGGCAAAAATGTTCAGGGCGAAATAGTTGATAAATATTCAAATGAAAAGCAGGTAACCGCTTCAACTCCCAAAACTTTTTTAGTACATGCTACAGATGACAAAGCTGTTCCTGTAGAAAACAGTATTAATTATTATTTAGCTTTAAAAAAAGAAAAAGTTCTGGCAGAAATGCATTTATATGAAAACGGTGGTCATGGTTTTGGTCTGGGTGTAAAAGGCACTAATGCTTACTGGCCTGAAACCTGCAAAAAATGGCTGGCTGTTAACGACTATATTTTAAAATCTGATGGTTATGTATTCACTTATTTTAAGGGTAATGGCGAAGACGGTCTGCATATGGCGTACAGCGAAGACGGCTATAAATGGAATACTTTAAAAAATGACACCTCTTTTTTAACTCCTGAAGTTGGCAAAGATAAACTTATGCGTGATCCTTGTGTAATAAAAGGCGGTGACGGCTTATATCACATGGTTTGGACCGTAAGCTGGACAGACAAAGGCATAGGTTATGCTTCTTCAAAAGATTTGATTCATTGGTCAAAACAAGAATTTATTCCGGTTATGGCACATGAAGACAAAGCAAGAAATACCTGGGCTCCGGAAATTACGTATGATGAAAAATCTAAAACTTATATGATTTACTGGGCCTCAACAATTGACGGGAAATTTTTAGAAACCAAATCGGAAGAAGAGAAAGGGTACAATCACAGAATTTATTACACAAAAACCAAAGATTTCAAAAAGTTCTCCAAAACCAAATTACTTTACGAACCTGGGTTTAATGTCATCGATGCTTCTATTGTAAAAACAGACAAAGGTTACACCATGTATTTAAAAGATGAAACCAAAGTACCAGTTCAGAAAAATTTAAAAGTAGCCACCAGTAAAAAACTGAAGGGTCCATACACAAAGGCAAGTGAACCTATTACAGGAAATTACTGGGCTGAAGGCCCTACTGCTATTCAAATAAATAATGAATGGATTGTGTATTTTGATAAATATACGCAAAAGAAATATGGAGCCGTAAAACAAACTTCCAAAGGCTGGGAAGACATTTCTGACCAGGTTAGTTTTCCTAAAGGCACACGTCATGGAACTGTGATTAAAGTTTCTTCTGAGGTAATTACTGAATTGAAAAAACTATAAATTTAATATACCAATAACATAACTGGGTTGTAAAATCTACTATTATAATTTGTTAAAAAACATTTTTATACTTTATCCACAACGTAACATATTATTACTTTATTAAGTAGTAAAATGAGTACAAAATTATTACTCATTATATTTGTTAAAGTAATTTTAAATTCTATTTTTACAAAAAAATTCTTACTTAATAATTAATGTAAAAATAGTTATGGCACATTTTTCAGAACAGGTACATATCACCATAGGGAGTTTTACCCAAAATGTAGTTTATCATAATTTAGAACTGTCACAAAAGATGGCCGATCACCATCATTTTTCTTTTGTATGGCAATACACAGGCAAGGCGATCATCAATCCGGCAGATCAGGCAAAGGCATTGCGAACGTATCTTGGAGATGAAGTTATCTTTACCTTTAAAAGCCTTACCGGAATCCGGTTGATGAGCAAAGGAATCATTACAGAACTTTCTTCTATAGATCTTCATGGCAGCGCCGAAGGATTGCATGTAAAAGGTATCAGCCATACTATTGTTCTGGATGACATGAAAAAATCGAGAACCTACCAGCAAAGAAGTATGAATGATATCGTGCTGGATATTTTAGCCGAAGGTCCTGGAGAGTTTTATGAAAGAGATGCTATAAAATCTACCTATCTTCAGGAGTTCAAATACATGGCCCAGTATAATGAAACCAATTTTGATTTCTTAAAACGATTGGCCAGACGTTACGGACAATGGTTTTATTTTGACGGAATGCGAATGCAGTTCGGACAGACCAAAACCAGTAAAATAAAACTCATCAACGGGTCTTCGTTGCATGGTTTTAAAATCCAGACCAACATGGCTTCCCATAAAATTTCTTTGGGAGGGTATGATTACAATGGAGCATCCAATATTCGTAATTCGGCAGCAAGAACATCCTCAGGAAGTAAAGACAGTTTCTCTGCCGTTGTAGGACACAATCAGGGAACCGTTACCCAAAACGATTTGAATAATGGAGCTTATACCACCAATGCCCAAAGCAGTGAAGAAATCGAAGAAATGGTCAGACTGCAAACAGCAGGCAGCGACGCCAATAGTGTATACTACAGCGGAACCTCTTATTTTCCGTTAGGACTTGGACAGGTTTTCAGCATCATAAACCAGACTGTAGAGCATGAACTGATTGTGACAGAAGTAACACATATTTCTCAGGTCCATGGAAATTATTCCTGTAATTTCAAAGCCATTCCGGCAGACGTTGCAGCCCCTCATTATACAGAGGTAAATGTATTTGCAAAAGCAGAAACACAGCCTGCCAAAGTAAAAGACAACAATGATCCGGAAGGATTAGGGCGTGTAAAAGTACAGTTCAACTGGGCAGGCGGAAACAATTCAAGCGAGTGGCTACGAATGATACAGCCACATTCAGGTTCCGGAAAAGGATTTTACTTTATTCCCGAAATTGGTGAAGAAGTTTTAGTAGGTTTTGAAGGTGACAATGCACAGAATCCGTATGTTTTGGGAACACAATACAATGGAAGTGCTACCAGTGGTTATGCAGATAGTAAGAATACTATTAAAGCAATTCATACTAGAAGTGGACATATCCTAAAATTTACTGAAGACGAAAGTATCATTATCACAGATAAAATTGGTAATGAAATTCAGTTCGATACGATTGATGGCAATATTAATATCACTGCACCAAAAAACATAACAATGAATGCTACTAATATTATTATAAATGCTACTGAAAATATTAGCACCACTGCAGGAATGAGTATTACAGAAAGCGCAGGGGGTGACAAATCGACTTCTATAGGAATGTTACATACTATCATCGTTGGAGGTGATCATATGTTAAATGTTACAGGTAATTTGATCGAACATATTGAAGGAAATCTGGAATCTCATACACAAAAGGAAAGACAAGAATCAAGTGTGAAAGGGATCCAAATTAATAGTGAAGATACCATAAACAAACATGCAAAAAAAGAAATACAAAATAATAGTGCCGAAAAATCTAAATTGTATTAAATATGAGTAGAATTCGAACTGTTGGCGGTACAATAACAAAAACTACAGCCGGAGCACATAATATGTATTCTGAAGAAAACATTGTTTTTAATTCAGGGAAAACAATAACTGAAATAGGAGAAGAAAATGGGATTTTTTTTGGAGAGCCAAAAGATGCTCCTGAAATAAAAAAGGATACAGAAAAAGTAGAGACTTATAAATGTGTTCATTGTGAAGAAGAGATAACCTTAGCACAAATAAAATATGTAATGACCGGGAAAACCGATGGAAAAATTAAAGATGAAGCTAATATAAAAAAGGTATTAGAATTTTTAAATAAATATAGGGCAGATTATAAACTAGATACTTGTTTAAGAAAGGCTCATTTCATTGCTCAAGTAGGAGCTGAATCTAGATTTAAAAGTACTTATGAAGGAAGTGTTTACCAATCTACTGGTCTTACGATTTTTAATTCAGACAAAACTATCAGATTCAGAGATAATCAAGTAATAGATGAAACGGTTTTAGAATCATTAAAAAATAATTTGAGTTCTATATTTAAGTTAGTTGATGAAAATGACAAAATAATTGCAAAAACAAATGATGAATTAAAGATATTATTAAAAACTCAAAAAGTAATTATAGATGAAAAAGAATTATATGGAAAATATATTGGAGAAAAAGACTCTAAAAACAAAAAATTAAGAGTTGATAAATTAATAAAAGAAGTTTTAAAATCTGATAGTAAAATAGATTACAAAATTTATTTGAAAATTCATTCAGCATTTGGTATTCCGATTTTATCAAGGGCATATGCAAATGGAGGTGGAAATGGAGATGAATTAAGTAGAGATGGGTGGAAGTTTAGAGGTAAGGGAATTAAACAAGTAACTTTTAAAACTAACTATTTGAATTTTGCAAAATTTAGAAAAAACAATCCTTTTCCTGATGATACTAATGGAGATATTGATTTTACCATCACAACTGATGTTGTTAATTTAAAAGGTAATTTTGATAAATTAGCAGATGAAACAATCTTCGGTGTTCAATCAGCTATTTGGTATTGGATAGAAGGAAATGGCAGTGTATTTAAAAATGGAGACTTAGATGATGTAAAAAAAACTACTGCAGCAGTTAATGGAGGATATAATGGTCTTGAAAAAAGAGATGAGTATATTAAAAATGCTAGACAAGATGATGGACTAAAAGTATTCAAGCACTACAAACTTGAACATGAAAATGGAACAAAGGAAGTAAAAGAAACAATAATTACTAGATTAAAATTTTTGTTAGAAACACGAAATCAAAAAGATCCTGCTACAAAAAAAATAGTCAATCTTAGAGACAGTAATGCACAAACGTTATTAGATGAGTTAGATGTAGAGAAAGGGAAAAATCAAGAAATCAAGAAATAAGAAAAACTAAATGTTAATAAAATAAGTAAAAATGAAATTTACAATTTATGTACTAATATTCATATTGTTTAATGTAAACTCTTGTTTAAGTCAAGCAGGTAAAAATTCAGTGATAGAAATTCATTCTATGATTGATTCTGTTAAATGCAATAATGAAAAATATTATTTTGAATTTCCGGATATATTAAATAAAAATGAAGTTAATTTTTTCAACAATTCTATAAGTGCTGATTATTTAAATTATTTAGACATAGAAAAAAAAAGTATAAAACCAAATGATCTTATAAATATGGCCATTCTAATGCGTAAAAAAGAATGTAATGATAGCAATAATTACAGTGGATTCATAGGTTCAAATTATAAAGTCACTTTTAATAATTTTAAAATATTAAGTATTAATATGAACTATGAATCAATAGCAGGAAGTATAAATATCGATTCTTATTATTATAATTTTGATATTCCAAATAATAAAATATTACAATTCAATGATATTATTAAGGAAAGTAAAATACAAGAGTTGTTAAAAAAAATAAACTCCATATTGAGAGATAGATTAAATAGAGCATATAAAGAAAATAAAAACGAATTAAATAATTCGGATGTATATGAATCATTAACTCATTCAAAAATTTTATTTAGAAAAGAAAATTTGGATACATTTTCTATTAGTAAAAAAGGAATTGAATATATTTTTAATTATGGCTTTCCTAATGGTATGTTTGCAATTGAAAACAACATTTTTTTTTCGTACAATGATTTAAAAATGATTTTGAAAGATGAATTTAAGGAGAAAATAAATGTACGCTAATTGCATTAAAAAAATAATTCTGTTAATCATTATACCCATTTCGATCAATGGAAATAGTCAAAGCTTAAAAACCTTAAAAGATTCTGTTTTTATAGATAACACTTACTTTACATTGCAAGAATTAAAAATTATTTCAAAGAATAAGGAAACCACTAATAAAATTTATAAAATCATTCAAAATACTTATCCTATTTTCGATAAACCTTCTGTTCTTATACCAGAACAAAGAATTAAGGAAAAAAAAGATATGATATCAAAATATATATTAGAAAATATTCTCCGTGAGTCAAATGTAGGATTTGAAGATTATAAAATCTACTATGATAAAAATAATATTATTAATATATCAATTGGAATACAGTCATATGGATCACCATGGGAAGGAATTAAATATTATTGTTTTGATTTAAACACTGGAAAAAGAATTGGATTAGATTTATTTTTAAAACAAGATAAACTTGTAAAAGAAATTAGGAATAAATTAAAAAATCAAGGAGCAAAGATATATGTAAAAAGAAATGATTTATTAAACTTTAAAATACTTATTGATAAAAGTAAACATGTTAAAGGTATAGATTTTTCAATATTTGATACAGAAAATCATAGAAATGGTGGATATGAAGAATTCATTGTTCATTTTAATGGGAATGAAATTAAAGAATATTTTTCTCCTCTATATAAAAACCGATTTTTAAACTAATAGAAAAGAGAAATTAAGAGATAATAATTTTTCAAATAAGATATAGTGTAAAAAAATCTTATGTTTTAGAACAGATCGCAACAGTAGTAAATTGAGTGATAATACAGATGGCGGACTTTTCAGGATGCTTTTATACTCACCTTTTAGAAGATTTATCAAAAGTACAGCAGTCTGATGGTCTGGAAAAAGATCCGGTGTATATGGGAATGAAGGCTTCTGAATTATTGACTATGTATCAAAATTATTTAAAATTAATTGATGCGAAAGCAGCGGCAGTAGAATTTATTGGCTGGCCGGCAAGAGTAATAGACAGAGTATTAAGCTATATGGGAGATTGTTTAACAATATTTAATAATATTGCATATAATTTATTTCTGGGTTCTGCAGATGATGATCTTAAAATAGAACAGACCGAACACAGTAACAAAAACTATGGTACCGACCCGACACATACCCAAATTGCCAAAGATGCCCTTAACCATCCTCTTAACCCTTTGGCTTCTGAGCTAGCGAAAATAGCAGTTCAGGATGTTGCCGAAAAAATTCTGGAGATCTGGAAAACAAATAAATAAACAAATATACAATACACCCTGTTTACCAAGCTGCTGACTGGGCGAATCAAACAGTTAATAAATGGAGTAATGAAAATAAAGATATTATACCAAGGCTTCAAAGTGCTACTCCTTATGAGCATGCTGAAAAGGTAACACAAAGAGCGATCAGCAACAAAAAGTGCAGGAAATTTTAAACAATTTTAAATGAAACAATTAGCAATCTTACTATTGAGTACTGTATTCATGCAATGTCAACCCCCCAAAAAAGAACTTATGCCAGAAACCGATTTTTATATCAGCGAACATAGTATTACTTATAAAAAACAAGAACTACCTTTTGGCAAATCCGTAGCCGAATGGGTAAAAATTTTCGGCAAATATGATAGGGCTAATCCGCATTTAGATAAAAAAGGAATAATTCGCAGGAATTATATTTGGGATGGCTTAGGAATCGCTATTGAAGAACATGGTGAAGATGAAGAAAAGAAAATTGTACCAGATTTCTATATCTTCTTTATGAATCTTGATAGTCCTTTGGGACAAATGGGAAAATTAGAAGAAGCTAAAGGAAGAGTATCTGTAGCATATATAAAAGATAAAGATAAAAAAACAGGATGGTTTACTTCAGATGCAGATTACGCTGACATGGAAAAAAGGAATACTACAGGATCCGAAGCACCAAAAAATTTCATTTATCCATTTAAAATTTATTCTAAATCTTTAAATATAGAAGGTGCAGAAGTAAAAGCGGGAATGAAAGTATCAGACATTAATAAAAAAAGAGAAGAAGCTGATTTGCCTGTCATCAAATATTATGATGCTGATCTGAATTCGAAACATGAAGACGGCTCAACTACTACTTTATCAAATGGTTATTTCACTACTTTTAATGGCTTCCTTACTCCCGAAGAACAAGCCAAAGCCGTTTTTTATAATATCATGTATCGGCAGACCGAAGGCGAAATAGAATACATCCGAATTGTACATGATAAAGGACAGGAATATTATAAATATTAATTTGTAAATGATTTTTTTTCAATAATGCTGTTATATAGTTTCTTTATAGCAATATCACTCCAAAAAAAAAAGAATAATTTTCCCCAACTTCCTCGACTCATAAATAATCTTTTTTCATGTTTCTGATGATCTGAAAAAAGATTATTTTTTACAGTCTTATCTAAATATTAAATATTCTCCATTAGTATATTTTTTTGACTTACATCAATTTTTCAGGTCTTTACAAATTTCATCTTTGCAATGAACATAAAAAAAACAATAAAGATGAATAAAAAACATTTCAAGTACATCAATACATTATTTGTAGTTTTACCAATGACATTAATAATGGCCTTCGTGGGATTGATTCGCAATTATGGTTTTGGAGAAGATTGGTTTTTTAAATTTTTAAATGCCTGGAGCATTATGCTTCCTGTTGCTTATCTCTCTGCATTTTTAATTATTCCAAGAGCCAGAAAATTGGCAGAAAAAACTACTTCTAAAGATAAAACGCAATCCATTCGGCTTTAAATTTACAGAGGTGTGTCATTTTATTCAAATTTGTAAAAAATAGCAGTTATGTATGAACAGCTGACTCAGTTTATAAGGGAAAAAATTAGCATTTCAGATGAAGATTTAGATGCTATATTGCCTTTTTTCAAGACAATTTCTGCTAAGAAAAATGAACTCTTGATAAGTAACGGCGAGTTTGGTCAACAACTTTATTTTGTAAAAAAAGGATGTATCCGTATTTTTTTTATAAATGAAGAAGGACAGGAATCTACACGTTTTCTTGCTTTTGAAAATCATTTTGCTTCGGCATTAGTATCTTTTATTACTAAAGAAACTTCAGTAGAATATGTTCAGGCTCTCGAAGAGTCACATTTGCTTTACATTGACCAAAGTGATTTTTTCAGCCTTTTAGAAAAATATCCTGTTTGGGAAAAATTCTATCGGAATTATTTAGAATTTGCATACGTTACCAATACGAATCGTCTAATGTCATTCATCACTATGGATGCACAAACCCGATATAAAAATCTGTTAAAAGAAAAACCAATAATTGTAAAAAGACTTCCTAACAAAGTGGTAGCTTCCTACCTGAATATATCACAGGAAACATTAAGCAGATTAAAATCAAAAAAATAATGGCTCTGACTAAAATCAAAAAAGCGAAACTTTAGAATAGTTTCGCTTTTTTGATTTTATTAAAGAACATTATTACTCACCAATAAGATGAAGCTCATTAAATTCTTTTTCAACGATTAAGAAATGGTTAGCTTCAAAATCAGCGGCATTAAAATCAATTTTTTCATTGTCAATTTCAATTTCGGTCACTTTAAAAGGCAATCCTATAAAATTAATCTTGTACTTAGTATAAGGCGTTTCATATTTCCCTTCTTTGTACAACTGAATAATTACTTCTTTTTCTTTTCCTACAGTTCTAAAAGATAAAAAGCTAAAGCGGCCTTTTTTGTAATCATACCCATCCTGGGCATCTTCATAAACTTCTGATTTTTCCTTGCCTATTTTGAAATAATAATCGAGAACCAATTCATCAAATTCTAATTCCCCAACATATTGCTGAACCGGATATTTCGGAATAATAGACCCAGCCTTTACGAAAACCGGAATTTCATCAAACTTAGAATCAACCCAAACTTCACGGCCTCCTGTTGCAAATTCATTTGTCCAATAGTTATACCACTCCCCTCTTGGAATATACATACGTCTTCCTACCGCATTAGGCTCTAAAATCGGGCAAACTAAAATATGATTTCCGAAGATGAATTCATCATTTCGGTAATGGGTCTGCGTATCATCCTGATCGTAATATACCAAAGGTTTTAACATAGGAATCCCTTCTTCGATATACTGCCAGAACATCGTGTATAAATAAGGTAATAACTGATAACGAAGGCTCACAAATTTTCGGGTAATATTGATTACTTCTTCATCAAAAGCCCATGGCTCCTGATTTCCGTGATCTCCTGATGAGTGTGTTCTGCAGAAAGGATGAAAAACGCCTAACTGAATCCAGCGTGCATATAATTCGCCTGTTGGCTGTTCTGCAAACCCGCCAATATCTGAACCTGTAAAACCCATTCCGGAAATACTCATACGTTGTACCTGAATATTAGCAATCCATAAATGTTCCCAGGTTGCTACATTATCACCAGTCCATGAAGACGTGTAACGCTGAGCACCCGAATAAGCTGATCTGGTAATTACAAAAGGACGCTTTGGATACACAAATCGTTTCACACCATGATAAGTAGCTCTCGCCATTTGAGTACCGTAAATATTATGTGCTTTTCTGTGACTGCAAGGGTTTCCGTCATAAACGTGACGTACATCCATTGGGAAAGTTTTATTTGGAACTTCCATAACAGCAGGTTCGTTCATATCATTCCACACTCCTTTTACCCCAATGTCTGAAATCAATTCCTTAAATAATCCTGCCCACCATTCTCTTACTACAGGATTGGTATAATCCGGAAAATTACATTCACCCGGCCATACTTTTCCTTTCATATAAGGTCCGTCTGCTCTTTTACAGAAATAGTCTTTTTCAAGACCTTCCTGATAAACCCAGTAATTTTTATCTATTTTGATTCCCGGGTCAATGATTACTATCGTTTTAAAGCCATCTTCGGCTAATTCAGCAACCATTTTCTTTGGATCGGGAAAATAATCCTTATTCCACGTAAAACATCGAAAACCGTCCATATAATCAATATCCAGATAAATGGCATCACAAGGGATTTTAAGTTCCCTGAATTTTGAAGTGATTTCTTTTACTTTGCTTTCCGGATAATAACTCCATTTACATTGATGATATCCTAAAACCCAAAGCGGCGGCAATTCAGGCTTACCGGTCAAATCGGTATAAGTGGTAACTACATCCTGCATTTGCGGACCGTAAACAAAATAATAGTTCATCTCCCCTCCTTCACTCCAGAAACTAGTTACGTTTCTTCTTTCCTGACAAAAATCAAAAAAAGTACGGAATGTATTATCAAAGAAAATCCCATAAGATTGTTTATTGTGAAGACCTATGTAAAAAGGAACTACTTTATATAAAGGCTCCTGATCTTTATGATATGCATATTGGTCGGTAGCAAAATTTTCTACTCTTTTTCCTTTTAAATTCATTTGAGTAGCTTTATCGCCAAGGCCGTAAAAACATTCACCATCTTTTGATGATTTACTCATTTTTACAATATTTCCGCCATACTCATAGCTTTCCTCCCAATGAAAACCAAGTTCGTCTTCGAGAATTAAAAAGTCATTTAAGTCATAAATCGACAAACGAAGATCTGCCTTTTTAATTTTGCATTTTACTTTGCTGGTCCTGATTTCAAAATGATTCTCTTCTTCTGTAACTGTCAAAAAATTATAACCATGCAGCTGGCTTTTATCAATAGCATACGAAAAATCATTACTAAAATAGCCTTTTGTAGTAAAACGAAAACGAATTAAACTGTCCCTGAGAATAGTGACTTTTAAAATTACGTTATTATCTGTATTAAAAGAAATGGAATCGCCTTCATGTTCATACGAAACTACTTTTGACGGAAATAAATTACCCTTGTATTCTAGTGCGGTATTTGTAATCATATGACTAATGGATTAAATTTAATGCTGCTGCCTTTAGTTTCAAACTTACAAAAAAACTTAGTAATACCCTATGAATAAAAGGTTTATTAACGAAAACGTTTTTTCTGACTGAGTGATAATTTAGATATTAAAAAAACATCAATTCAGTAATTTAGAACCTTAAAAATAAAAAAATGACAGCACGCTGGCAGCTATAATTTTTATACAAAAGAATAAACCGTAACACTTAAAGGAGGTAAAGTTAATTCCACTGAAAAATCTCTTCCATCATAAGGATAAGATTCTATTGTCAAAGTTCCGGGATTACTTACTCCACTTCCGCTATAAACAGGAGAATCAGTATTGAAAATTTCTTTTAATTTTCCTTTCTGAGGAATTCCAATTCTATAATTCTCACGAACAACCTGAGTAAGATTACAAACAATAATCAAATTTTCCTGAGGATTATTTCCTTTTCGGATATACGATATAACCGCATTTTGATGATCTGAATAGTTGATCCATTCAAAACCTTCCCCGCTAAATTGTTTTTCATATAAAGCAGGTTGTGATTTATACAACTGATTCAAATCGGTAATAATCTTTTTTATTCCTGAGTGATAATCGTATTGCAATAAATGCCAGTCAAGACTGTTTTCAAAATTCCACTCAGCAGTCTGCCCAAATTCAGATCCCATAAACAACAATTTGGTTCCGGGATGCGTAAACATATAGCCATAAAGCAGTCTTAAATTGGCAAATTTCTGCCATTCGTCACCTGGCATTTTATAGACAATAGATTGCTTTCCGTAAACCACTTCGTCATGTGAAAAAGGCAGCATGAAATTTTCTGTAAAAGCATAGGTCATCGAAAAAGTCAGATCATTTTGATGGTATTTCCTGTAAACCGTTTCTTTTTGAAAATATTTTAAAGTATCGTGCATCCATCCCATCATCCATTTCATTCCAAAACCTAAACCTCCGGTAAATGTTGGTCTTGAAACCATCGGAAAAGAAGTGCTTTCTTCTGCAATCGTTTGAACTCCTTCAAAATTAGCGTAAATTACTTCATTAAATTCCTTCAGAAAACTAATGGTTTCTAAATTTTCATTTCCTCCATAAATATTAGGCTCCCATTCACCTTCGTTTCTGGAATAATCCAAATAAAGCATTGAAGCTACAGCATCAACACGCAAACCATCAACATGATAATTTTGAAGCCAAAAAACAGCATTACTGATCAGAAAAGCCCTGACTTCATTACGCCCGTAATTAAAAACAAGGCTCTTCCAGTCGGGATGATACCCCTTTCTGCGATCCGGATGTTCGTATAAATGCGAGCCGTCAAAAAAACCTAAACCATGTGCATCATCAGGAAAATGTGACGGAACCCAGTCGAGAATCACTCCAATACCCGCCTCATGCAGTTTATCAACCAAAACCATAAAATCCTGAGGCTTGCCAAAACGGGAAGTTGGGGCAAAATATCCTACCAGCTGATACCCCCATGAAGGATCATATGGATACTCCATAACGGGCATAAATTCTACGTGCGTAAAACCTGTTTCTTTAACATAAGCAACCAAATCGTCAGCGAGTTCCCGATAGGTTAAGAACTTGTTGTCATTACCCCGTTTCCAGGATCCTAAATGTACTTCGTAAACCGAATAAGGTTTATCTAAAGCATTATGTTCGTGACGTGACTGCATCCACTTTTCGTCTTTCCAGTTATAATCCAAATCCCAGACAACAGAAGCTGTATGAGGTGGTTTTTCACAATATAAAGAAAAAGGATCTGCTTTTTCAGTTGTAGTTCCGTCAATATGAGATTGGATTTTATACTTATAAATAGCTCCTTTATATAAGTTGGGAATAAAACCTTCCCAAATACCGGAAGAATCCCAACGTACCTGAAGCATGTGTTCACCCTGAGTCCAGTAATTAAAATCACCTACAACAGATACAGATTGTGCAGTTGGTGCCCAGACAGCAAAATAAACACCTTTTACGCCATCTACTTCGATTAAGTGTGCACCGAGTTTTTCATGTAACTTAAAGTGTTTTCCGGCTTTGAATAAGTCGATATCAAAATCAGTAAATAGAGAATGCGTAATAACGTTGGACATATATTAATTAGTAATTAGTGACTAGTACTTAGTAATTTAGTTTTTTTGTTTTGATAATAGTTCTTAGTCTTTTGTGATTATTACAAAGTATAGTCTTTACTAATAATTACTAAGGACTAAACATTAATCTATCCTGAAATTATCCGGAAGAATGGCTCCTTTTTTAATGACAACAATTCCATCTTTAATTGTGTACAATTCATTTGTGAAATTTTCCAGATGAGTACCTCCGTTGATGTGGACATTGTTACCAATACGTACATTTTTATCAACTAAAGCATTTTTAATAAAACAGTTCTCTCCTATTCCGATTTGGATTTTATTGTTCAGGGAATCCTGATTCATCTCATCAATATCCTGATAAAAATCGTTACCCATAACATAGGAATGCTGGATTACTGTTCCGTCTCCAATTCTGGAACGAATTCCAATTACAGATTTTGATATTTCGTTTGCATTGATTATGCACCCCTCAGAAATTAAAGACTGATTTATATTCGAGTTTCTGTATTTTGAAGGAGGAAGTAATCTCGGACGTGTAAAAATTTTGCTGTAGTTGTCAAACAGGTTAAATTCAGGAATATCGTCTGTAAGACCAATATTTGCTTCGAAAAAAGAATCAATGTTTCCTATATCTGTCCAGTAGCCTTCATATTGGTAGCTAAGTATCTTATGCTTGCCTACTGCCTGCGGAATGATTTCTTTTCCAAAATCCTTGGTATCCGGATCCGCCATCAATTCTTCCAGTAACTTACGGTTAAATATATATATTCCCATAGAAGCCAGGTACTTTTTACCTTTTTCCTGCATTTGTTCGCTCACTTCAGATTCCCATTCCGGCAAAAGTGAAGCATGTGGTTTTTCGATAAAAGCTTCAATACAACTTTCATTATTTGCTTTAAGAATTCCAAAATCCGGTGCATCTTTTGCATTAACCGGCAAAGTAGCGATAGAAATAGGTGCACCAGATGCGATATGGGCATCCAGCATCTCGTTGAAATCCATCTGATATAACTGATCACCGGATAAAATAAGAGCATATTCAAAATCATGTTTTACGAAATGTGACATACACTGACGAACAGCATCAGCAGTACCCTGAAACCAGGTTGGATTATCAGGGGTTTGTTCAGCAGCCAAAATATCTACAAAAGATTCACTAAAAATACTGAAATTAAATGTGTTTTTAATGTGCGCATTTAGAGAAGCCGAGTTGAATTGTGTCAATACAAATATTTTAAAAATATCAGAATTGATACAGTTTGATATTGGAATATCAACTAATCTGTATTTTCCACCAATAGGAACGGCAGGTTTAGACCTTGTTTCTGTTAACGGATACAAACGCGATCCCTGACCACCCCCTAAAATAATTGCAACTACTCCTTTTTTGTTAACTTTCATTTTTCTGAATTATTTGGTTATATGTTTCGATGTATTCTTGGCAAACTCTTTCCCAGGAATGATCTGTGGCCATTCCTTTTTGTATTATTTTATCAAACCAGCTTTTATCATCATACAGATTTACAGCACGATTAATGGAATCACAGACATCCTCAACCGACGCCTGATCGTGGCAAATTCCGTTTCCATCATCACCAAAATCAATTACGGTATCTTTCAAACCTCCTGTTCTTCTCACAATCGGAACCGTTCCGTAACGCAGTGCATACATTTGGTTTAATCCGCAGGGTTCTACTCTTGAAGGCATTAATATAAAATCAGAACCTGCATAAATTAAATGGGCCAGTTCTTCATTATAACCAATGAAAACATTGTAATTCCCTTTGTAATTGTCCCGTAACTGCAATAATTGCATTTCAATATCAGGATTTCCGGATCCTAAAATCAGGATATTAATTTTTTTAAAATTTTCAGACAGCCCGATTGCTGCAGCCTGAGGCAAAAGATCGCCGCCCTTTTCATCAAATAATCTTCCAATAAAACTAAACAAAGGTTTTGAGGGATCTAACTCAAATCGTTCACATAGCTTCTCCTTATTTTTTTGTTTTCCAAATTCAAAATTATCAATTGAATAATGGGATTCCAGCATTTTATCTGTCAAAGGATTCCATACTTCAATGTCTATTCCGTTTAAAATTCCTTTTGATTTGCTCCGCACTTTATTAAATAATGATTCCAGTCCGTTTGCCGAAACATTAATTTCATCCAGATAACTCGGAGAAACTGTAGTCACAGCATCGGCACATTTAACCGCTACAGCCAGTGAATTCAAAGAATTATCCCATTCCAGAAAACCTGCATGACGCACATCAAATTCAGGGATATAATGCATTTTATCGTGACCAAACCATCCCTGATACAATCCGTTATGAATTGTGATAACAGTTCGGACCTTACTTAAAACTTCATATTTATAACTAAACTGCAGCATAAACGGAATCAGTCCCGTATGGTGATCGTGGCAGTTTATGACGACGGGAATTATATTCTCAGCCAGAATCCAGTCTAAAGTAGCAATCTGAAAAGATAAAAAACGTTCGATATCATCTTCATATCCATAAACATTTGAACGGTCAAATAACTCCTTAATTTCAATCAGATATAATTCATACCCGAGTTTATCAGTTGTTTCTTTTAGAACATTATAAGGAAATATAAAATGGCCTAAAATAACATTGCCTGAATGTACGGTTTCAAAATTATTTTCGTGTTTAAACTTTGTATCATATGCAGGAACCACTACTTTTACCTGATGCCCGGCACTTTGCTGATACTTCGGCAATGCCCCGACAACATCGGCTAATCCGCCAACTTTTGCCATTGGGTAACATTCTGCACTAAGATGAAATATTTTCATTTAAGACGGCTGTTTTATAAAATTGGTACTCAATCAAATTAATACGTAAATTGCTATTATTCTGTAATTTTATGTTTTTTTAAATTTAGGAAAAAACTTAGTAGAATTTAGCTCCAAAATAAAAATTATCATTATGCCAAAAAAAACACCGAATCCTGTAAAATCCTTAAAAATCCCAATATTTATTATTATTTCTGCGAAATTATGTGCGTTTGTTTCCCTTAAACTGGTAACAGCTTATGCAGCAAAACTTTTTACAACACCTGTAAAACATAAAATTCCGAAAAGAGAATTAAAAATGGATTCTGAAAGCATCCAAAATACAATTCCTGTTCCGGCAATTGATAAAAACATTACGGTTTATGAATATGGTAAAAGTGAAAAGAAAGCATTGCTTGTTCATGGCTGGTCAGGACGCGGAACACAATTATTCAAAATTGCAGATTCACTTTTAGAACACGGGTATTCAATTGTAAGTTTTGACGCTCCGGCTCACGGAAAATCGAAAGGCAGCACAACTATAATGTCTGAATTTATAACATCGATTTTAGAAATAGAAAAACAATACGGGACATTTGAAATTGCAATAGGTCATTCATTAGGCGGCATGTCTGTTTTGAATGCAATTAAAAACGGCTTGAATGTAAAAAAGGCTGTTATTATTGGCAGTGGCGATATTGTACAGGATATTTTAGATGAATTTGTTTCGAAATTGAGATTAAAACCCGAAATTAGTAATCGCCTGCGTGATTATTTTGAAAATAAATATCAGGTAAAAATGGATGACTTCTCAGCGTATCAGGCTGCTAAAAAAATAGCAATTCCTATTTTGGTGATTCATGATAAAAATGATCCGGAAGTTCCTGTAAAAGCAGGAATTCATATTCATGAAAACCTTCAAAAAGGGAGTTTATTTTTGACAGAAGGCCTTGGTCACCGAAAGATATTGGGAAATCATGACGTAATTAAAAAAATTATTGAATTCACAATTAACTAAAACTGTCATGGATTTATTTGGAGAAACTAGAAATTGGGAAAAAGATTTAAAGCCTATTTTAAAAAAATACAAAGGCAAAAAACATCCTTTGGACTATGAAAACACATATCAGTTACTGGTCATGGTTGTATTATCAGCACAGGATTCTGATGCAAATATCAACAACATCGCTCCTGCTCTGTTTGCTGAATTCCCTACCTTAAAAAGTCTTTCAAAAGCAGATTTAGAAAGTTTTACGCCATACGTCAGCAAAGTTCGGAATCACGCTACCAAAACCAACTGGCTTCTTGAAATCGCCAAAACGATTCAAAATGATAAAGATATTCCACTTACCCTAAATGGATTAACAGCTTTGAAAGGTTTGGGAAGAAAATCTGCCAATGTGATTTTAAGGGAAACCGATCAGCCGCCAGAAGGTATTATTACCGATTTACATGTGATTCGTGTTGCTCCAAGACTTGGTATTGTAAATGAAAGCAAGGATGGTAATAAGGTCGAGAAACAACTGATGGAAGTTTTATCCAAAAAAATCTGGTCAGAAATTGGTATGGCAATCTCATTTCACGGAAGGGAAACCTGCAGGCCAAAACCTAAATGTGAAGAATGTATTTTGAAGGATATTTGTTATTATTTTCTACATCTTAAAAATGGAATTTAATTAATCTATCTCTTTAAATATAAAAAATATCAGCATTAGTTTTTTTTTAGAAAACATTTATCGTAATATTGCAATATAAAAATAAAATAATGGGAGCTACTAAAACAGATCATTTTACCGATGAGCAAAATCAGATTGCTATAATTGCAAAAGCATTGGGGCATCCTGCCAGAATTGCCATCATTGAGTATTTATTAAAAGTTGACACTTGTATCTGCGGTGATATTGTAAATGAACTTCCTCTTGCACAACCTACTGTTTCCCAGCATTTGAAAGAGTTAAAAAATGCAGGACTTATTAAAGGCAATATTGAGGGAAATGCTATTTGTTACTGTATTGATGAAAAAACATTTGATATTTTAAAAGAATATTTTTCTAAAATTATCCTAACGGTTACAAATCAAAAATGTTGTTAATATGGAAACTGCTTTTATTATCACTACAATATTATTAGTCTTATATTCATCACTTGCATTGTTTGACGGTGTGTATTTACACCTTTACAAATATCGTTTGCATGAGCAAAAGGAGAGTAAATTTGAACACCTCACACATACTATTAGAGCCCTTTTATTTTTAGTAATTCTTTATACTTTGTTTATTGAGATCGAAAATAACAATCTGTTTTTCACAGGTATTGCATTTATTTTCCTCGACATTTTCATAATGATTATTGATGCCTATACAGAAAAAGACAGTAGAAAATTTATGGGTGGTCTGCCTCGCTGGGAGTATATCATACATCTTTTGATAAATGGCTTTCATTTTGCAGGTATTGCTATATTTTTAGTCCTCAAAATTAATCTTACAAATGAAGGTATAACTTTAAAAAATAATTTCCTTGAATTTGAAAATTATAACCTTTTCAAAATAATTGCTTTAAATATTTTACCCGGTTCAATTCTAATAGCTTTACTACACTTTCTGGTATACATACCTAAATTCAATTTTTACTTAAAAAAAATCCAACTCAAATGTTGTTAACCATTTTTTTGTTACAATAAATCGCAATATTGCAATAAACAACTAAATAATAAAACTATGAAACTATCCGAAATTAAAACAATACTCAAAACTGTAGAAACAGTAAATTTTCAATTACCAAACGGAAACTTCGTACCGGAGCATTTCCATGTTACAGAAGTAGGCTTAATAACTAAAAACTTCATTGATTGCGGAGGAACTGTACGTAAAGAAACTGTAGTAAACTTTCAGCTTTGGAATGCCAACGATTTTGAACATCGTTTAAAACCACAAAAACTGATTCATATTATCGAACTTTCTGAAAAAGTTTTAGGAATTGAAGATTTTGAAATTGAAGTCGAATATCAGGACACTACTACAATTGGAAAATATGATTTGGGTTTCAATGGCAAGGATTTCCAACTTCTCAATAAGAAAACGGCTTGTCTGGCACAGGATCAATGTGGAATTCCTGCCGAAAAACAAAAAACAAACCTTATACAGCTTACCGCTAATAATACTAATTCATGTACTCCAGGCGGAGGATGCTGCTAAATTATTCCGTTAAATTAATATGTCAAATAAAGAAACATTATTCACTGCTATAGAGAAAGTTGTATCAGAATTTAATTTTAAAAAAATTACTACTGAACGGAAAGACATTTTACAGCCTCTTATTGATTTCATTCAATCGAAAATTAACCATAAGGAAGATATCCGGCTGAATTTCATTTGCACACACAATTCCAGAAGAAGTCATTTGTCGCAAATATGGGCGCAAACTGCTTCATATTATTATGGTATAAAAAATGTATATTGCTATTCGGGAGGAACAGAAGCAACAGCAATGTTTCCCAAAGTGGCACAAACTTTAGCAAATACCGGATTTAAAGTTCAAAAACTATCCGAAGGAAACAATCCGGTTCATGCCATTAAATTTGCTAAAAACCATGCCCCAAATATCTGCTTTTCAAAAAAGTATGATGATCAATTTAATCCTGAAAGTAGTTATGCAGCCATTATGACCTGTTCACAGGCCGACGAGGGCTGTCCGTTTATCGCAGGAGCTGAAAAACGGATTGCGGTTACGTATGAAGATCCAAAAGCTTTTGATAACACTCCTTTGCAGGACTTTAAATATCAGGAACGTAGTCTTCAAATTGCTACTGAACTATTTTATGTTTTCTCCCAAATAAAAAAATAAAATGACTATAAATCATTGTTCGCCAATTGCAGAAAGAAAAAAGCTGTCTTTTTTAGATCAATTTCTCACATTATGGATATTTATTGCTATGATAATTGGCGTTTCTATTGGCTATTTTATTCCGTCAAGCGGAAATTTCATAAACTCCTTTTCCAGCGGAACCACGAATATTCCGCTGGCAATTGGGCTTATTTTAATGATGTATCCGCCTTTGGCAAAAGTAAAATACGAAAATATGGGAGAAGTTTTTAAAAACACCCGAATCCTTGGTGCTTCATTATTCCTGAATTGGATTGCGGGACCAATTTTAATGTTTGCACTTGCGCTTCTGTTTTTAAAAGGCTATCCGGAATATATGATTGGTTTAATACTTATTGGTTTAGCACGCTGCATTGCTATGGTTGTCGTTTGGAATGACCTGGCTGATGGAAACCGCGAATATGCTGCTGGATTAATCGCCTTAAACAGTATTTTTCAGGTTTTGCTTTATAGTGTCTATGCGTATATTTTTATCACTATTTTGCCTCCTTATTTTGGTTATACAGGATTTGATATTGATATTAGTATTGGACAAATCGCTGAAAGTGTGGCTGTTTATTTAGGAATTCCTTTTGCTCTTGGCGTTATAAGTCGTTATAGCCTGATAAAACTTAAGGGAGAAGAATGGTTTCAGAATAAATATGTTCCGTTTATCTCTCCAGTTACTTTGATTTCTTTGTTATTCACAATTGTGATCATGTTTAGCTTAAAAGGAAAATTGATTGTTCAGATTCCCATGGATGTAATTCGAATTGCGATTCCTCTGGTGCTTTATTTTGCTGTTATGTTTGTCATTAGCTTTTTTACCGGAAAGTATTTTGGTGCTGATTATTCGAAAAGTACGGCAATTGCTTTTACAGCCACAGGAAACAACTTTGAACTGGCGATTGCGGTTGCAATAGGTGTTTTCGGAATCAACAGCGGACAAGCTTTTGCAGGTGTCATTGGCCCTTTGGTCGAAGTTCCAGCTTTGATTGCCCTTGTGAATGTTGCTTTTTGGTTCAGGAAGAAATATTATTCTTAGGGTTACTTGCGGGTTTTTATTATTGCATTAATCTAATTCTGCTCTTGAAAATAAATCTTGTATTAAAATTTTATTTTCGCAGGCTTCTTTAAATGCAATAATAAAAATTTTTAAAGCATCCGTATTTGATGAATAAGCACAAAACATACCTGCTTCGGGGTCAAACTTAACGTTCTGCATTAGTTCAGACTTTCGTTCCTCTAAAAATACTTTTGCTAAAGAAGCCCAATCGTAGCCGTTTCCCTCAAATCCTTCTTCTTCCCTCTCTTGGAAAATTTCAGTCTTGTATTCCCCTACATTCAAACATACCGAAACACTTTTTTCATATTCAACCCAAAAGAATGGCTTAATTAATTCCTTAAAATTATGAATGTTCATATTGTTCTAATTCTTTAAAAAGTTCGTCCGCGTTTTGTTTTATACCTTCTCTAAATTTTGCAGGTATTTTATCCTTTACCCGTTCATACCAATCATAGAAATTTTGTTTTATTTGAATGATATTTAGTTTAGTAATTCTTCTTTTTGCCATTTCAGGATAGTGCTTTGCGAAATGAACAAACGCATCTATATGTACAAGTAAAGGCTGACATATCTCATTAGATGTTCTTAGCCATTCGTCTGATTGTTTAATTTGTTCTATTGCCAGATTAAAATAACGGGCCGGTTCTAAATCAGCCATTTGATTTCCATCTGGAGCTGTACTAAATATTTTCATCCTTAATTTTGTGTTATTGTCTTTAGTATTTTGTAGATTTTTGTCAAAATTACCACTCAAGTACTACAGCGGGTTTGAGACTAAATTAAGCCCTTTCTTCGGGTTTGTAACCCGAGTCCCGATAATTATCGGGAGGAACAGGCGAAGCAAATTATCCAAATACAAAACCATCTTTCCATTAAACAAATTACCTAAATTCTCCGTTTTTTATAGTTCAATATTTTCATTTCCATCATCATCTTCTTCCAAATATAATTTCCAATTTAATTTATTAGCAATTTGCTTAAAAGCGTTAATGTAAATTTGTTGATCAGTATTTTGCCCTTTTGAGCAAACAATTGCAACCAGGGTCACAAAGTGATTTACATTCTTAGAAGATGAATAATTTCCGTCATAAGTTTCTACTAATATGATTTCAACCCAAGGGAATTTGTCAGTATTTGTAAACGATTGATGATTTGTCTGCTTAAAGAATTCTGTTTCTAATAAACACTTAACCACAACTGATTTGTCGAGCCTCTTACTAAAGTTCTCGTCAAATTGAATATTAAAGTAATTATATCTATCGCTCCACATTATTTTATTTTTAGTCGTCTTTCTTCACTTAAAATTCGCTTATAACGTTCTGCCTCTACAAGCAGTTTGCGGGTTATGAAACTGAGTATTTTCGGCTAAACGAAAATAGTATTTAAAAAAAAGATAATACCACTAAATCCGCAAATCGATTATAATGACTGGTGACAGTGCCATTACTCATGATGTACGGCAATTTTTTCTGAAATTCTTCGGATAAGAAATAAATATGGTAATATTAATTTGTTATTACGAGGAGTTGGTAAGATTACTTTATTTTCTCTACTTTCTCTCAAATGTACCAATACATTTCTAATTTTTTCGATATTTGATTTCACACTTTTTATTATTCCTTTAGGTTCAATATCCAATTTGTCACCTTTATTTATTAAAGCAGTTATTTTAAAACCTCCATCAAATTCCAAGTCTTCCGCAAAAAAATCTTTATTTGCTTCTATTTCCATTTTAATATCTTCCCATGTACAAAAGTCTGCCAATAATTTTTCTAATTTAATACTGTCATCATTTTGTTTAAAGTTATCTTTAAATTCTTCAATCAATAGTTTACTATATTTTTCTGAGCTATTTAATAAGTCTGGGCGTTTTATTATTCTAATCAATCTCTTTTTTAGTTCATCATTAAGATGATAGTAAGCACAATATTCTAAAACTTGAAAATAGAAAATGAATCTTAGTCGATTGTTAGAAGTTTTTCTGGCCACGAGAAAAAGATCAAGTAAAACAGGGTCAATTTTGTTTAGATTTAAAACTTGTGGAAATTTTTCATTTACCGAGTAACAAGGAACAATATAGTTATCTTCTTCAACTGATTCTTCAAAAATCACCAAATTTGGAGAATCACGATGATAGTATGACATGTAAAAATTTAAATGTTTGGCAAGTGAAACGAATGAATGATCAATACTTGCAAAGTCACCTTCTATGAAAAAATTAATAGGCCTTTTGTCTGCATAATATTCTTGTATAAAATCAGGAAGATTTTCTATATTATAAAATTCACTAAAGTCACGTAGGTTTCGATAGTCTGTATCAGAACTTGTATCTGAAACGATAAAATTTTCTGCTAACATTTTAAATTGGGGCGTAGGCTCACGAAAATTTGCTTTGAATTCAAAACCTTTGTAAAAGAAAGTAAATTCTCTGTTAATTAATTTATTTTCTTCTGGGAGTATAGTATAAATTGCCTCAAGTTCGTCTAACTCTGAATGGAAAATTGCTGAAAATTCAGGTGGGAAAATTATGTTTTCAATCAATGAAAAATCGGAGTCATCTTTAAATTTAAAATAGAATGTGTCGTCATTCCAAGCTTTAGTGATTTCATAATAACTGTCTTCAAGCTTGTAATCTAAAGATGGATTTTTTTCTTTTAAGGTTTCTAGGTGTGGATTCATTAGTAGTTTTTTTTAGGCACTGTCAACGTTCTGAAGCTTGGCAAGGTTGAAGACTAAATTAAGATTTATGTTTCGGTTATTCACTATTTTTTCAAACACAAAACCATCTTCAAATTAAGCCAATTGCCGAGCTTGCTTTTAGCGTGTATTACCAGTAGTTATTTTTAACCGTAATTGAAATAAATAGTTTTTGAACCATTGCTCAATCCAAAATTAAGAAGGCTAAGGAGATTTCTAAGATCTTGACCTAAATTGTTACCAATATATCCATCACCAGGATTAGTATGAAAGTTTGAGAAATATTTTTCAATTCCTATAGTATCATAACTTGTTTTATCAAGTTTTTGTTCTAAATTTTCAGTCTCTCCAAGTTTTTCGATTAATAATGTTAGGTTATTTTTTACTTCTGAAATGTTATTTTCAACTTCAATATTTTTCTTCAGCCTTGATTGTCTTAGGTTCTCTTTTTCATCTTCATCGTCTTCAAATTCAAGCATTTCTTCAATTTCCCATTCTTCAGTATATTCTTGCATATTGTAAAGAAAAGTAATGTCTACACCAGTTAATTCACCTATTTGGTCAAGTTCGGGTCTACAATCTTCAACTACGTCTTTTCTGCACATGAAATTACAAAATGTCCTACTTAAATTTGCTACTTCTTGAATTTTTTCAAACTCATCAAGCAAGTAAATATTTTCTTGATTGTCAAAATTTACTGAAATGTCTAAACCCATAATCTGTTTTTTATAATTACTGGCAACTTGTTAATATGCGAAACAAACATTCGCATATCTACCCAAATTTAAATGTATATACGAAGTTTTGTTTCGTATTATTTTTTCCAAATATATTTATTTTTTCTTACAACTTTATGAGATATACAATTTTATAAATCCCAAAAATCCTCTTATGAAAAACCACTGCCCCTAGCCCAGATGGAAGCGGCATCCTTTTGTGACGGGGTTCGGCACAAAAGATATAGCGTACAGCTGGAAATAGCTTCTGATCAAAAAAATCAACATTAACATTTCATTTAATTAGGGTTCAAAGATTTAATTACTATTTTTGGGACTCTTTCAAAAATAGGAATCACGCTATGCGAAAAACACAGTTATTTTTACTTTTTTTTATCAGTATACAAATTTCTTTTGCCCAGCAGCCTCAAAAACATAATGCTGTTGAAATTTATAATCAAATTCAAAAATTAAACTTTCTGGGCTCTGTTTTATACATTGCAGCACATCCGGATGATGAAAACACGCGCCTTATATCGTATTTATCGAATGAAGTAAATGCCAGAACCGGTTATTTATCATTGACTCGTGGCGACGGAGGTCAGAATTTAATTGGTCCGCAGCTGCGTGAATTATTAGGCGTAATCAGAACCCAGGAACTGATCGAAGCCCGAAAAATAGATGGAGGGGAACAGTTTTTTTCGCGTGCAAATGATTTCGGATTTTCGAAAAACCCTGATGAAACTTTAAAAATCTGGGATAAAGATCAAGTGCTTGCCGATGTAGTCTGGACAATCCGAAAATTTCAGCCCGATGTGATTATCAACCGTTTTGATCATCGCTCACCTGGAACGACGCACGGTCACCACACCTCGTCTGCAATGCTGAGTGTGGAAAGTTTTAATTTGACGAACGATGCCAAAAAATATCCTGAACAATTAAAATATGTGGACACCTGGCAGGTTAAACGTTTATTTTTTAATCCGTCATGGTGGTTTTTTGGAAGCCAGGAAAAATTTGATGCTGCTGATAAATCCAAATATACTTCTTTGGAAACAGGCGTTTTTTATGCTGGAATTGGCAAATCGAATCAGGAAATTGCTGCTTTAAGCCGCAGCCGTCATCAGTCGCAGGGATTTGGAAGTACCGGAGCAAGAGGTGAAGAAACTGAATATCTGGAACTTATAAAAGGCGAAAAAGCCAAAAATCTCAATGATTTATTTGACGGAATTGATACATCATGGAACCGTGTAAAAAATGGTAAACCTATTGGTGAGTTAATTTCGCAGATAATTAAAAATTATAATTTTAGCAATCCGTCGGCAAGTATTCCTGATTTGGTAAAGGCGTATGCGATGATTCAGGAACTGGAAGATACCCATTGGAAAGATTTAAAATCAGACGCAATAAAAAACATTATCGCATCGAGTGCCGGATTATATCTGGAAGCTGTTGCTGATGAGCAGGAAGCTACACCGGGAAGTAGTGTAAAACTAAACATTGAAGCTATCAACAGATCTTCAGTAGAAATGCAATTGACAGGCTTAACAACATTACCGGATAACAAAACCACTGTTAAATTCAAGTTTTTCTTAAAAAACAATAACGACCAGAAATTTAAACTTAATATTCAGCTTCCTGAAACTATGGAATACACACAACCGTATTGGCTGAAAGAAAAAGCAAGTGTTGGAATGTACACAGTTGCAAATCAGGAAAACATCGGAACTCCGGACATCATAAGAGATGTAAAAGTGCTTTTTAATATAAGAATTAACGGTGTTGATATTCCGTTTGAACGAACTGTTGTCTATAAATATAATGACGGCGTAAAAGGCGAAATGTACAATTTTCTGGATATCGTTCCGGAAGTTACGACTTCGATTCTGGAAAAAGTCTTAATTTTTAAAGACACGAAAAGTAAAATGATTCCCGTAAAAGTCCGTGCGGGAAAAGATGGAATTAAGGGAGATTTGCAACTAGAACTTCCTAAAAGCTGGGTGGTTACTCCTACCAAAATTCCGTTTACACTGGAGAAAAAAGGAATGGAACAAACATTTTATTTTGAGGTTATCCCTCCTTCCAACCCTGAAGAAGCTATTGCAAAGAGCGTAGTTATGATGGAAAACAAAAAATTTGACAAAGACCAGACTATTCTTGATTTCACTCATATCACAAAGCAATTGGTTTTAAAATCAGCCGAATCAAAATGTATTCGAATTGATTTAAAAACCACGAATGACGCAATTGGTTATATTATGGGCGCAGGTGATGAAGTTCCGGAAAGCCTGACTCAGATGGGGTATAAAGTAACTATTTTAAAACCAGAAGAAATTACACCTGAGAGATTGGAATCTTTTAATGTGATTATTACAGGAATACGTGCTTACAATACCGTAAACGCTTTGGCAAACAAACAGCCAATCCTTTTTGATTTCGTTAAAAGTGGCAAAACGATGATTGTACAATACAATACAAATGGCAAATTAGTTACGGATAAAATTGCACCTTACCCGCTTAAACTTTCTAATGACCGTGTGACTGAGGAAAATGCAAAAGTTACTTTTCTTGCTCCGGATCATCCTGTCATAAACACGCCAAACAAAATATCAACAAAAGATTTTGAAGGATGGACACAGGAACAGGGATTATATTACCCGAATCAATTTGATGATGCTTTTACTCCTATTATTTCATCCCATGACAAAGGCGAATCAGACAAAAAAGGAGCTTTGTTGGTGGCTCCATATGGAAAAGGCTATTATATTTACACCGGCCTGAGCTTTTTTAGAGAACTGCCGGAAGGTGTTTCCGGTGCTTACAGGTTACTTTCGAATATTATTTCGCTAAAACAGCCTATCGAAGCTCCAAAGCAGGAATTAAAAAACTAATTAAAATGGAAGCGAAAAAAGAAAAAAGATGGAAAAAAAGCTACACTTATGTGTTAGTAGCTAATGCCGTTTACATTATTATTTTTTTCTTAATCATGCAATTATACTCATAACTTATGCAGCTATTTGACTGGATTGTACTTATTGTTACACTTTTATTTATTGTAGTTTACGGATCATGGAAAACCAAGGGAAGCAAAAATGTCGAAGATTTTATTTTAGGCAATAATGAAACTCCCTGGTATACCGTTGGGCTTTCTGTAATGGCAACGCAGGCCAGTGCGATTACTTTTTTATCTACGCCTGGGCAGGCCTATCATGACGGAATGGGGTTTGTACAGTTTTATTTTGGACTGCCAATTGCCATGATAGTCATTTGCCTGACCTTCATCCCTTTATACCATAAAAACAAAGTATTTACAGCTTATGAATTTCTGGAAAAGCGATTTGATGTAAAAACACGTTCGCTGGCAGCCATTTTATTTCTGGTGCAAAGAGGATTAGGAACTGGTTTGACTATTTATGCTCCGGCAATTATATTATCGACTCTCTTAGGCTGGAATTTAACTTTGATGAACATCTTTATTGGTGTTCTGGTTATATTCTATACATTCTCCGGAGGGACAAAAGCAGTAAATGTAACTCAGAAACAGCAAATGTTCGTGATTATGTCCGGGATGTTTATCACATTCTTTTTGATTCTGCATTATTTGCCACAGGATATGACTTTTTCAAGTGCCATGCATATAGCCGGTGCCAATGACAAGATGAATATTGTGGATTTTTCATTTGATCCCGAAGAAAGATATACTTTCTGGAGCGGAATCACAGGTGGTTTTTTCCTTATGCTTGCCTATTTCGGAACAGACCAGTCACAAGTAGGCCGTTATCTATCGGGAAAATCTGTCAAGGAAAGCCAGATGGGATTAATTATGAACGGACTATTAAAAGTTCCAATGCAGTTTTTTATATTGCTTACAGGGGTTATGGTTTTTGTATTTTTTCAATTCAATCCTGTTCCTTTGAATTTTAATCCAAATAATAAAATTATTATTGAAAAATCTGCTTTTAAAGAGGAATATCATGCTTTGGAAGTTAAGTTAAACAAACTTTCTGAAGATAAAAAAGTAATCAATCTTTTGTATATCGAACAGTTGAATCAGGATTATGACAATCCAATTCTTCGAAAAGAATTAGTAACATTGTCTAATAAAGAAAAAGATTTGCGTGACCGTGCAAAAGAAATCATTTCTAAAGCCGACAGCAATAGTGAAACCAATGATAAAGATTATGTGTTTTTCCATTTCATTTTACATTATTTGCCAAAAGGACTTATTGGATTATTACTGGCAGTAATCATTTCGGCTGCTATGTCATCAACCGCTTCCGGATTAAATGCCTTAGCATCAACAACTGCTATTGATATCTATAAACGAAATCTAAAAGAAGAGAAATCTGAAAAACATTACCTCAATGCTACCAAATTCTTCACCCTTTTTTGGGGAATTGTTGCCATACTTTTTGCGTGTGTAGGAACATTGTTTGAAAATTTAATTCAGTTGGTAAATATCATTGGATCAATATTTTACGGAACTGTTTTAGGTATTTTTCTAGTTGGTTTTTATCTGAGACGTGTTCAGGCAAAACCAATGTTCTACAGTGCAATTATTAGCCAGCTGACCATTTTTATCATTTATTATTTTATGATTTATATTTACCCAAGTGGGCAGGAAAAATTAGGTTATTTATGGCTGAATTTTATTGGTGCAATCCTCACTATCTTATTATCTCTGTTTATACAAATTACTTTCTACAAAAGAAATAATCCGGAATTAAATGGGTTATAATTTTCAATCAAAACATTATATCAATTTTTTATGCTAAATTTTAACTTCACCCCTTTTCCTGTTATAGAAACTGAGCGTTTAATTTTAAGACGAATTACAGATGATGATCTAAATGAAGTTTTTGAATTGCGATCAAATCCGGAAACAATGAAATATATTCCAAGACCTTTAGTTAAAACTACAGAAGATGCTCTTGAACATATTGGAATGATTGAAGAAAAAATCGTAAAAAACGAAGGAATCAATTGGGGAATTACATTAAAAGGCAGCCCTGAAATTTTAGGTATTATAGGTTTCTACAGATTGCAGCCTGAAAATTATCGTGCAGAAATTGGCTATATGTTACTTCCTCAGTTTCATGGAAAAGGAATTATTACTGAGGCAGTAAAACGATTAATTTCTTATGGCTTTGATGACTTAAAACTTCACTCCATTGAAGCTGTGATTGATCCTGAAAATTTTGCCTCTGAAAAAGTTTTACAAAAATGCAATTTTGTAAAAGAAGCCCATTTAAAAGAAGCTGAATTTTATGATGGAAAGTTTTTGGACAAAGTTATTTACTCCTTAATAAACCGTTAATTTTTATTATAGTTATTCTTTTTATTCCGCTATATTTGCGCACAAAACAAAAAAATTCCTTGTTTTAAACCTAAGAACATGAAAAAAACACTTATATTACTTTTTATTATCTCAATAAACGCACATAGCCAAACCTATATAAAATTCAATGCTTTTTCAGTTTTAGCTCTTGTACCTAACCTTGGAGTAGAAACAAGTATTGGAAAAAAAACAACTTTTAGTTTTGATGTAATGGCTTCCTTTTGGGAGTCATTTGATGGTAAAAAACCTATGAAATTTGTTACTTATACTCCTGAAATACGATATAATTTTAAAGAAAAATATAATGGCTTTTATACAGGCGCACATGTAGGTTTTGATAATTATGAACTCCAAAAATGGGGATATTGGGATACTAATACATATGAAAAGGGGATTGGATATAGAATAGGGGCAACAATTGGATACAACAAAAAACTTAATGATAAATTTTTATTAGACATTTTTATAAGAGGTGGCTGGCATCAAGGATTCTATAAAGGATATTATAACGATGGAACACCTGGAAGATATGAAAATGTAAAGAATTGGAATAAAAGCAGTGAATACCTGCCTTATGGAGGTGGAATTATGATTTCTTATAAACTAAATTAATTTTCAGGAAACTTAGGAATTGATTTAATATACAGATTTTCCACTTTTTTTCTGGCCCAATCTGTTTTTCTTAAAAATGTCAGACTAGATTTTACACTAGGATTTTCAGTAAAACATTTGATCGGAATTAACTCTCCTAAAGTATCAAAACCATAATAATCAATAAGGGTTTCAACAATTTTTTGAAGCGTTATTCCGTGAAGCGGGTCTTTAGATTTGCTTTGCATGTTTATATTTTTAAATGAATAACAAAGACCGTGCTTAAAAAAAAGTACGGTCTTGTGTGCAAAATTAACGAATTGACCCAAAACAATTCATTAAATTTTAGAATAAGAACTTAAATCCAAAAGAAAGCGGTGATGTGAGGTTTGGATTACTTCCTGCCAAAGCCGTATTGTAAAACGGATCAACATTTGCAACATGTGCTAGCCCAAAATTAGTAACTGTCGTTTTCTCTCCATTTTTAGGCTCAAGAGTTGTAGTTGTAAAATTGGCTAAGTCATAAGAAAATTCAACTGAGAAGTTTTTAGTTATAAAATAATCAAAACCTCCTGATACAGATAGTCCAAACTGATTTACTTTTAATTCGCTTTCCTTTTCTTTTCCCGTAATTACCGGCAAAGCAGCTTGTCCAAAGAAATATAGTGAACCGGCTACATTCCAATATTTTCTTACCAAAGGCTGAACAACAATAAGATCAGTTTTTGCAGCTGTACCTGCGTCTGATTCGGATTTAATATTGATGTATCCAACTCCTGCTCCCACAGCCATAGATGGAGATACAAATGTTCCAACAATTGGCAATACAGATAAACTTGTGTTTTTTTCATCAGCCATTTTGGTCTGCTGATAGCCAAATTGTGAAGTTGCAAACCATGTTCCTTTTAATCCCTGACTGCCCTCCTGAGCTTTAACGGTTAAACCAATTAAAATTATGCTCACTAATGTTACAATTTTTTTCATGTTATTATGTTTATTAATTACATGACAAACTTATGGGGAACCTTTTGGGACAGGAATGATTAAAATCATAGATTAAAAAAAACTTTAATTATATTTAAGCACGTCAAAGTTTACAATTTTACTTATTTTTGCATCATGTTAAAATCAGTCAATATACTTAATAAAAGAGCCAGGTTTGATTATGAAATAATCGATACCTACACCGCCGGAATTGTTTTGGCAGGAACTGAAATTAAATCAATCCGATTAGGAAAGGCCAATATTACGGAAAGCTTCTGTGAGTTTAGTAATAATGAGCTTTTTGCTATTAATACATACATTGAAGAATATTCATTTGGAAATCAGTTTAATCACAAGTCAAGAAGCGAAAGAAAATTGCTTCTAAATCGGAAAGAATTAAAAAACCTTCAGAAAAGTGTTCAGGCAAAAGGATTAACTATTGTTCCTCTTAAACTGTTCACGAATGAAAAAGGACTCGCAAAACTTCAAATCGGACTTTGTAAAGGAAAGAAAAATTACGACAAACGTGAATCCTTAAAAGAACAGGATACAAAACGTGACTTAGATCGTATAAAAAAAGCGTTTAATTGATATCCTTTGTTGGAATTGTGTTTTTTTTTAAACAAGACATTTTAAAAAGCAATATTGATGTATTGCTTTTTTTATTTCAAATCTAATGACAAATTACGTCAGGACAAACTTCTTTTAAAATGAAATCACTTCTTAAAAATGCTCGTGAACAAAAGGGACTAAAAACCAGGGAAGTAGCACAAATATTAAGCATTGATCAGGCCTTAATCAGTAAATTTGAAAGCGGCCTGCGAAAACCAAAAAAAGACCAGATTATAAAATTAGCCACACTTTTAGAAATTGATTATGAAACTTTGATGATTGCATGGTTAAAAGAAAAAATTTTATACGAAATTGGAGATGAAGAATTTGCTTTAAAAGCGCTTGCTGCGGCCGAACAAGAACTTCAATATCAAAAATCGGTGTCAAAAATAAAAGCATCAGGTACTTTAGAAAAGATGCTGCAGGAAATTGAATTTCTGAAAGCAAAACTAGATTCGTCTGTTCAAAACAATTTTTATGAAATTTCTCAAAAATCCGAATTAGAATATACTTTTGAAAGTAATCGAATAGATGGAAATACCATGACCCTGAAAGAAACAGAAATGGTAATTAACGAAGGTTTGACTATTTCGGGTAAAAGTATGAAGGAACATCTGGAAGCTGTAAATCACCAGGAAGCTATACGTTTTATAAAAAATTTAGAAAAAAACAATTCTTTTACCGAACCTAATCTTTTATCAATTCACAATTTAATCCAAAGAGGAATACATTCTGAAAGTGGGAATTATAAAAAAACCAGAACAAGTGAGAAGGAGTCTAAACCATTTTTGATTTCCAAAGAAATAGAAGAATATTTCACTTGGTTCGAAGTCAATAAAAACAAATTGCATACTATTATTTTAGCTGCAGAAATGCATTTCCGCTTTTTAAAAATTGATCCTTTTGATGAAGGAAACGGAAAAATATCCAGACTGATCATGAATTTAGTTTTATTACAAAAGGGATATCCAATTTTGAACATAAAGGGAGATGAAGAAAATAAAAAAAACTATTCCAGACTGAACGAAAATAATGATTCTGAAGAATTTGTATTTTTTATTGCACAAACACTAAAAGAAGCATTAGAAAGGTGTATCAAAATGAATAAAGGAGATTAATTTTGAAGGCTCAAAAATGCTTTTCCAAGGTTTTTAATGATATCAGATGCTATAAAAGACTGATAACCGTTTTCTGGTAAAGCAATATCAGCTGTTAATCCGTGAATAAACACTGCTAATTGTGCTGCCTGGACAGGTACATAATCCTGTGCAAGTAAACTGGTAATGATTCCTGTAAGCACATCACCGCTTCCGGCAGTTGCCAACGCTGCATTTCCGGTTGTGTTTTGGTAAACTTTTGTCTGATTGATAATGTAAGTTGGGGCTCCTTTCATTACAATAATTACTTTATAATGTTCTGAAAAAGCGATTGCTTTTTGAAACTTCTCAGATTCAGAATCCCATTTGCCAATTAAACGTTCGAGTTCTTTTGGATGTGGAGTCAAAATTGTATTTTCAGGGATTAATTCGAGCCATGACTGATTTTCTGAAAGAATATTTAAAGCGTCTGCATCCAGTACTAAAGAAGTTCTATTCGTTCTTAAAAATTCAAATAGAGCTTTTTGTGTTCCTAACTCCTTCCCTATTCCCGGACCTATTCCAATTGCTTGTGGAATCAACGGAAGCTGAATATGGGTTATAAAGTTTGTATTTTCGTCAGTGACAACCATGACCTCAGGAATTGAAATCTGAAGAATCTGATAACCGCATTTTGGAGCAAAAGTCGTTACAAGACCACAACCCGTTTTAATACAGGATTTTGAAGCCAGAACAGCGGCTCCTACTTTGCCATAACTTCCTGCAATTATTACCGCATGTCCCTGAAGTCCTTTGTGTGTAAATGGATTTAAAGGCTTGTAGAATTCTAAAATTTCTTCTTTTGTGATTAAATATGGAGACTTCATCGCTATGCTATTATACTCTAAAATTACATTAAAAAAACGAATCACTGATATTCCTTGTAACGATTTGCCCTAGCCCTGGTAGCAGCGACATCCTTTTTATTTTTCCTTTAAAAATAAAAAGATATAGCGAATAACAGGAAAGAGCTCCAAATCATTGCGAAATTTACAATTTAAGCCATTTATATTCGACATTTTTTGAATAGATTTGCAAAACAATTTTATACATCAATACAATGAAAAATACTGCGCTTACGCACATACATGAAGGTTTAGGAGCAAAAATGCTTCCTTTTGCAGGTTATAATATGCCAATTACTTACGAAGGTGTAAACGCTGAACACGAAACAGTTCGTAACAGTGTGGGTGTTTTTGACGTTTCGCATATGGGAGAATTTTTGTTGACAGGGCCTAACGCCTTAGCTTTGATTCAGAAAGTGACTTCAAATGATGCATCAACTCTGACAATTGGAAGAGCCCAATATTCTTGTCTTCCAAACAATGAAGGCGGAATCGTAGATGATTTGATTGTGTATAAAATGAAGGAAGAACAATATTTGTTAGTCGTAAATGCTTCAAATATTGAAAAAGACTGGAACTGGATTTCATCTCACAATGATTTAGGGGTTGAAATGAGAAATCTTTCAGACGATTATTCATTATTAGCCATTCAGGGACCAAAAGCAGTTGAAGCAATGCAGTCCCTGACTTCTGTTGATTTAGCTGCGATTACCTATTACCATTTTGAAGTAGGCGATTTTGCTGGAATCGAACATGTAATTATTTCTGCTACAGGATATACTGGTTCTGGCGGGTTTGAAATTTACTGTAAAAACAGTGAAGTAGAACAAATCTGGAATAGAGTTTTTGAAGCCGGGGCATCTTTCGGAATTAAGCCGATTGGTCTTGCTGCACGTGATACTTTACGTCTTGAAATGGGATTCTGTCTTTACGGAAACGATATTAACGACACTACTTCTCCGCTTGAAGCTGGTTTAGGATGGATAACGAAATTTACTAAAGATTTTACTAATTCTGAAAGCTTGAAAAAGCAAAAAGAAACAGGTGTTACTAGAAAATTGGTTGCTTTTGAAATGCAGGAACGTGCAGTGCCAAGACACGATTATGAAATTGTAGACGCTGACGGAAATGTTATCGGAATTGTGACTTCCGGAACCATGTCGCCTTCTATGGGCAAAGGGATTGGTCTGGGTTATGTTACAGTTGCAAATAGTGCAGTCGATACTAATATTTTTATTAGAATCAGAAAAAATGACGTTCCGGCTAAAGTGGTAAAATTACCTTTTTACAAAAAATAAAAATTTTAAAAAAAATAGTTAAAAAATGCATTGCTTAATTGTGATGCATTTTTTATTGAATCACTATTTTGATATAAGAATATTCCGGAAAAATATAACAATTAATAAAAAATTAAACGTAAATTTAATTCTGGAATCCTTCAAAATATGAAAAAAATAATATTAGTATTTCTACTTATTACAAACATTCTATTTTCTCAAAATAGTGACAAGACATGCGAAATACTTACCAAAATAAATCACCTGATTCAAAACGAACACATTAGACCAAAACCATTGGATGATAATTTATCAATTTATGTTTTTGATAATGTAATGGATGAGCTGGATCCTTCCCGAAATGTTTTTTTCAAATCAGAATATGATGAATTATCTAAAAAATATCGACTGAATATAGACGATTTGATAGTACAAGGAGATTGTAGTTTTTTGCCTGATATTACGAACAAATACAGAAATGGACTTCTGCGAAATAAAGCTATTTTAGAGAAAATTCAAACCGGAACAATTGATTACAATAAAAAGGACACTATCCGGTTTTACAAAAAAGCCTTCAAATTTTATCTTAAAAAAGAAGATCTGGAGAAAGTGTGGCTAAAAAAAATCCGTTACCAAATCCTGGATGATATTGCTGAAAAAAGTGATAATCTTGATTCTTTAAAATTAAATTTCAAGTCAATTGAATTACAATCGAGAACTACTATTTTATCAAACGAAATCTGCAGGATAAATACACTTTTAGAACGAAAAGACACACAACAGGAAAACCTTTATAACTTTTTTTGTACCTACTTTGATCCGCATACAGCCTACTTTAGCGATGATTCTAAATCAAGTTTTGTAGCATCTTTATCGAAAGAACATTTTTCATTAGGAGTAAGTTTAAAATTAAATGAGAAAAATGAAATCATTATCGATGAATTAGATCCAAATGGTCCTGCATTTCAAACGGGACAGATTAAAAAAGGAGACCAGATAGTTTCAATTTCAAATCAAAAAGAAACCTTAGAAGTTTCATGTGCATCATTAGAATCTGTTTCAAGTATGATATTATCTGAGTCTAATAGAAAGATCACACTTACTTTAAAACGAAACTCTGGTAAAAATTTTGAGGTTTATATAGAAAAGCAAATAATGAAAGATGAAGAAAATTCTGTTTATAGTTTCATTATTGGCAAAGAAAGCAAAATTGGATATATTAAGATTCCCAGCTTCTATGCTGACATGGAGCAAAACAACCGTAAAGGCTGCGCTGATGATGTAGCCAGGGAAGTCATCAAACTTGAGAGAGATAACATAAAAGGTCTTGTAATTGATCTGATTAATAACGGTGGTGGTTCTATGGAAGAAGCTATAAGGCTGTCCGGTATGTTTATTGATTACGGACCACTTTCTGTTGTTATAGATAATAAACAAAACAGAACCGTAATAAACGACCCGTACAGAGGTTTGATCTACAAAGGACCAATCGTAATTTTAATAAACAGCAATACGGCTTCTGCAAGTGAATTTTTTGCTTCAAATTTACAAGACTATAACCGTGCTTTATTATTAGGCAGTAGCACGTTAGGAAAAGCTACCATGCAGACAATCGTTCCTCTTGATGAAAATACAACTACCGATTTTCTAAAAATAAGTATTAATAAATTTTACAGAATAACCGGTAAAAGCCATCAAAATACAGGTGTTAAACCAGATGTTATTCTTCCTGAATTCTATGAAAACATCTTTCAAAAAGAAAGCAGTTTCCCAACTGCTATCCAAAATGACAGTATCGGCCTTTCATTAAAATACAAACCTTATGTAAAAAGAAATCTAATTGATAAAATTGCCAAAAACAGTTCGGCAAGATTAGCTGACAATTTCTATTTTAAACAAATCAGGGAAATCAATTCAAAAATTGACGAAATGATAAATGCTCCAAAAACGGAAATACCAATGACAATGAATTCAATCTTTGAGCAGAAAACTATCAGAGAAAAAATATGGAAGGAAATTAATGCATTCAGTGATACAAATAATCCGTTAGATGTATATAATTCAACTATAAATCAATTTTTACTTGGTGTATACCCAGCTGAAAAAACAATAAATCAGTATAAAATTGACAATCTGAAAACCAATCCTTACCTGAACGAAGCCGTAAATATTATCAATGAATTTAATACTTCAAAATAAATCTCAGATTATCTAAATTCCATTTTTTTTTATTTTTTAACTAAAAGCGTAATTTTAAAAAGAATATAATTTGATTTTGGAAAAATAAGGAATAACTGTATTTTTGCATCACAAAACTAAAAATTAGAAATGGGAAGAGCGTTCGAATTTAGAAAAGGAAGAAAAATGAAACGTTGGTCAGCAATGGCCAAAACATTTACCAGAATTGGTAAAGATATCGTTATGGCTGTTAAAGAAGGCGGACCAAACCCAGACGCCAATTCTAGATTAAGAGCAGTTATACAAAATGCAAAAGCAGCCAACATGCCTAAAGATAATGTGGAGCGTGCTATAAAAAATGCAAGTAATAAAGATACTGCCAACTATAAAGAAATTTTGTTTGAAGGATATGCCCCTCACGGAATTGCCATTTTGATTGAGACAGCTTCTGATAACAACAACAGAACAGTAGCCAATATCCGCAGTTATTTCAATAAATGTAACGGTACTATGGGTACTCAGGGTTCTGTTGAGTTCATGTTTGACCACACTTGTAATTTCAGAATTGCCAATAATGGTCTTGATGCCGAAGAATTAGAATTAGAACTAATTGATTTTGGTGCCGAAGAAGTTTTTGAGGATGAAGACGGAATCTTAATTTATGCTCCTTTTGGAAGTTTTGGAGCCTTACAAAAAGAATTAGAAAACAGAGGACTGGAAATCTTATCATCTGGTTTTGAACGTATTCCTCAAATCACAAAAGAATTAACAGAAGCTCAAATAGCCGACGTTGAAAAACTGATTGAAAAAATAGAAGAAGATGATGATGTAATGAACGTTTATCACACCATGAAAGAACAGTAATTTTTCAAGATAAAAATTAAAAGCCCCGGAAATAAAACCGGGGCTTTTAGTTTATAATGATTTTAAACAAATTATCAACTCAATAAAATAACAATTGAACCATTATATTTGTACCTCCAAATTTAAAAATGACCTATGAAAAATTCCAAGTACACTAAAGTTGCCGTAATAATTATGGTAATATTGTTTGTAATTGTAAGTATGTTAGGATGTACGGTACACCACAACCACTCACATTCTCATTCACACCACAAATCAAAAAAAATGCCTCCTGGTCAGGCAAAAAAAATATCCGGAGACAAAAGTGCTAAATCACATGCACATGGTCATCGTTAAAAAATATTATTTACTCAAAGCCTTTTAATTTTTAAGAGGCTTTTTTAGTTTCTGTCAATAAAGAGACAACAATATTTGGTACAAATACATTTTTTCTAAAAGTTAACGTTGCTTCTTAAAATAATCACAAATCTTCATCTGTAAATAGCAAATCCTGACTACATTTGCACTGTCAAAAAATCACAGATATGAATTTACAGCATATTCCACAAATTAAGCATACTGACAGTGGCAATTTCTTTTTATTAGCAGGACCATGTGCTATAGAAGGAGAAGAAATGGCACTTCGAATTGCTGAGAAATTAGTTGGTATTACCGACAAACTTCAGATTCCTTATGTATTTAAAGGATCATTTAAAAAAGCAAACCGTTCCAGAATTGATAGTTTCTCTGGAATTGGTGATGAAAAAGCACTTAAAATTTTACGAAAAGTTTCTGAAACTTTCCATGTTCCAACAGTAACAGATATTCATACGAATGAAGACGCTGATATGGCTGCACAATATGTGGATGTATTACAAATCCCTGCTTTCTTAGTACGTCAAACTGATTTGGTCGTAGCTGCTGCCAATACAGGAAAAACAGTTAATCTGAAAAAAGGACAATTCATGAGTCCGGAAAGCATGAAACATGCGGTTCAAAAAGTGTTAGATTGTAATAATGAAAATGTTATAGTGACTGACCGTGGAACTATGTTTGGTTATCAGGATATGATTGTTGATTACCGTGGGATTCCCACTATGCAGCAATATGCTACAACAGTTTTAGATGTAACACATTCTTTACAACAGCCAAACCAAACTGCAGGTGTTACCGGTGGAAGGCCTGATATGATAGAAACTGTTGCTAAAGCAGGTATTGCTGTAGGCGTTGATGGTATTTTTATCGAAACTCATTTTGATCCTGCAAATGCTAAAAGCGATGGTGCCAATATGCTTCATTTAGACTATTTCGAAGGACTAATGACCAAATTGGTAGCTATCAGAAAAACGGTTAATTCATTCTAATTTCATAATAATAAATTGAAAAATAATTTTTTATTCTTGCCTTTTTTCTTAATGTGTTTCGCTGTAAATACATTTGCCCAGGAAGAAATTGCAATACAAGACAAATACACAGCACACAATAAAGGAAAGTTTTTTATTTCATGGGGAGGTAACAGAGAAAGTTATTCTAAATCTGATGTAACTTTCAGAGGAAAAGATTACGAGTTCACTGTCCACGATATGAAAGCACATGATAAACCAAAAGGGTGGCATGTTGATTATATTAATCCGGCTAATATGACCATTCCGCAGACGAATTTTAGGCTTGGTTATTTCATAAATGATCATTATAGTATTGCAGTTGGCGTTGACCACATGAAATATGTAATGACACAGAATCAAACAGCAAATGTTACAGGCGAGATAAATTTACCTGCAGACCAAATCGGTTCTGCACATAATGGACAATACAATAATACTGCTGTAGATTTTACAGATGAAACGTTTTTAACTTACGAACATACTGATGGTTTAAATTACGTAAATACAGAATTTTCAAGACATGATGATGTTTCAAAATGGTTCAGACTTCCAAATATCGATAAGGTTCAGATTAATTTAACCGAAGGCTTAGGAGGAGGTGTTTTGTATCCTAAAACCAACACCAAACTTTTAGGAAAAGAACGTCACGATGATTTTCACATTTCGGGTTATGGAGTATCAGCAAAAGCGGGAATTAATGTTACTTTTTACAAACACTTTTATATTCAGGGAGAATTAAAAGGCGGTTATATTAATATGCAGGATATCAAAACAACTGCAAGCAATGAAGATAGTGCTTTTCAGGACTTTTTCTTCTTTCAGCGAATTATTGCTTTTGGAGGAATTTTCAGAATCTAAAAACATAATCAGCCATAATAAAAAGCAGGTTTCATATTTAATTTGAAACCTGTTTTTTGTTTTACTCTGAATACATATTAAGCAGATTGGTAACGGTATTCCAGTTTCTAATTGTTGCCGTGACATTAAGTTTTTTCTCAATATATTTTTGATCAAATCTGGTTTTCCCGGCACCTACAGCATATTTTATGAAAATTCTTTTTCCGTCAATACTAGCCTCATCTGGTTTAAACTGGCTGATTTTTAAATCATTTATACTTTCTTTTTTCAAAGCAATTGAAACAAAAGCAACGTAAAGTTTTTTACTGTCAACTTCTTTTTCTTTTAGAAAAGGATTGTTTTTAAAACACAATTCCAAATCTTCTTTTGCGATTACCACAACAGGGACTTCGTGTCCAAAAACTTTAAAAATTTCCTGCTTAATTACAAATCCTACTTTTGAAGCGCTTTCTTCATTGGAATCCACAAAAACATTCCCAGACTGCAGATAGGTCCTGACATTCGTAAAACCAATATTTTCCAACATTGTTTTTAATGCTTCCATTTTCATCATGTTGTAGCCGGAAACATTAATTCCTCGTAAAAGCGCTAAGTGTGTTATCATTTCAAAATATTTTACTCCCCAAAGGTATTATTTTCTAAACTTTAATTTTCAAATTATCTCATTTTCAAATTTCCTAATTAAAATCTATCTTCGCTATTCTAAAAGATAAAATTAAAACTTAGTTATTTCCAAAATCTAAGCAAGTCTAAAATCTAAGAAGTATAAAAAACTAATGTCAAATAATCTCCTAGAAACTCCTATCGAATACTTAAAAGGTGTTGGCCCCAGCCGTGGACAATTGCTTCGCAAGGAATTAGGTATTCATAAATATGGAGATCTGGTTAATTTTTTTCCGAACAGATACATTGACAGGACTCGTTATTACAAAATAAATGAACTTCAAAATACAGGTTCTGAAGTACAAATTATTGGAAAAATAATTCACATTAAAACTGTTGAATTTGCTAAAAATAAAAAGCGCCTTGTTGCTACTTTTGTAGATGAGACCGGACAAATGGATTTAAACTGGTTTCAGGGCCATAAATGGATTCGGGAGAGTTTAAAACTCAATGAAGTTTGTGTTATTTTCGGAAAGTGTTCTTTGTATGGAAATCAATTCAGTATGGCCCATCCTGAAATTGAGCTTTTAAAAGAACACGAAAAAAGCCTTCGCTCTGCGATGCAGCCGGTGTATCCTTCAACGGAAACGCTTACAAACAGAGGGATTTCAAACCGGACAATAAATAAATTAATGGAACAGCTTTTCATCGAAACACAAGCTTTGTTTACTGAAACCTTTCCTGCTTATTTAATTGAAGAATTAAAATTAATTTCAAAGAAAGCAGCTTTATTCAACATCCATTTCCCTAAAAGTGCCGATATTTTGGCGAAAGCCCAATTCCGCTTAAAATTTGAAGAATTATTTTTTATCCAGCTCCAATTAATTACTAAAAATCTAATTCGGAAACATAAAATTAAAGGGCATCCTTTTACAAAAGTAGGCAAATATTTTAATGAATTTTATCAGAATCATTTGCCATTTGAACTAACAAATGCACAAAAAAGAGTAGTAAAAGAAATTCGTTCAGATATGGGTAGTAATGCCCAAATGAATCGATTATTACAGGGAGATGTAGGTTCCGGAAAAACAATTGTAGCTTTTATGAGTATGCTTCTGGCAATTGATAATGGCTTTCAGGCTTGTTTAATGGCTCCTACAGAGATTCTGGCCAACCAGCATTTTATTGGATTATCTGAATTGGCAAAAACATTAAATATTAATATAAAAATCTTAACCGGTTCAACTAAAACCGCAGCCAGAAAAGTTATTCATGAAGAGCTTGAAAATGGTTCTTTACATATTTTAATTGGCACACATGCCTTATTGGAAGATAAAGTAAAATTTCAAAATTTAGGATTAGCCGTTATTGATGAACAACATCGTTTTGGTGTTGAACAAAGATCAAAATTGTGGAAGAAAAATGATATTCCACCGCATATTTTGGTAATGACCGCCACTCCTATTCCGAGAACTTTAGCAATGAGTTTGTATGGGGATTTGGATATTTCGGTAATTGACGAATTGCCTCCAGGCAGAAAACCTATTCAGACCGTTCATCGATATGACAGCAACCGATTAAAAGTCTGGAAATTTTTACGCGATGAAATTGCAAAGGGAAGACAGATTTATATTGTTTATCCATTAATCCAGGAATCTGAAAAAATGGATTTCAAGGATTTAATGGATGGCTATGAAAGTATTTCACGTGATTTTCCACTGCCACAATATTCTATTTCAATTTTACACGGAAAGATGAAACCAGCCGATAAAGATGCTGAAATGAAACGCTTTTCAGAAGGAAAAACCAATATTATGGTGGCAACAACTGTAATTGAGGTTGGTGTAAACGTACCAAATGCCAGTGTAATGATTATCGAAAGTGCTGAAAGATTTGGACTTTCACAATTACATCAGCTGCGAGGACGTGTTGGTCGTGGTGCCGAACAGAGTTATTGCATCTTAATGACTGGACACAAGTTAAGTTCTGATAGTAAAACCCGAATGGAAACAATGGTACAGACCAACGACGGCTTTGAAATTGCAGAAGTTGACCTGAAACTGCGTGGTCCGGGCGATATGATGGGAACACAGCAAAGCGGAGTACTCAATCTTCAAATAGCAGACATTGTACGTGACCGAGATATTTTGAGTTTAGCCCGAAACTATGCTATGAAGATTTTAAAAGAAGATGGGCCTTTACAAAAACCTGAACATGCTGTATTAAAAGCCGTTTTTATAGAATTGACAAAGAAAAAAAACATCTGGAATTATATCAGCTAACAATTTAAATCACTAAAAACATCCAAAAAAAGCTGATATTTTGTTTTTCAGAATTAAAATAATTACAAATTATTTATAAAGAAGTCTGCTTTCGATTCTTACCTTTGCAAAAAAAATTATCTATGTCAAATATCTATTTAGGGTATCATTTTTCGATTGAGCCCAAAGAACTGGGATCGGAAATATTAATTGCCGAATTGGGCGAAAAAGCTTTCGAGAGTTTCACCGAAACTGAAAACGGGATTTCGGCTTTCGTAAAGAAAGATTTATGGGACGAGAATATTTTAGATGACATTTATATTTTACAATCAGAAGAATTTAAAATCGAATATACGATTGAAGAAATTGATCAGGTAAACTGGAATGAAGAATGGGAAAAGAATTTTGAACCCATTGATGTAGATGGAAAATGCCATGTTCGCGCTCCTTTTCACCCAAAAACTGATGCGGAATTTGATATCGTAATCGAACCAAAAATGAGTTTTGGAACAGGTCATCATGAAACAACACACATGATGATTCAGCATTTATTAGAAATGGATGTTCAGGGTTTAAAAACTTTAGACATGGGTTGCGGAACTGCTATTTTAGCTATTTTGGCTGAAATGAAAGGTGCTCAGCCTATAGATGCCATAGATATTGACAACTGGTGTTATTTGAATTCTATTGAAAATGCAGAACGTAATAATTGCAGCCACATAACCGTTTATGAAGGAGATGCAGCCTTACTGACTGGTAAAAAATATGATTTGATTATTGCAAACATTAATCGTAATATTTTGTTAAACGATATGCAGTCTTATGTAGATTGCCTGAATCCTAAAGGAATCATCCTTTTCAGTGGTTTTTATGAAGAGGACATTCCATTCATTGATGCCTCTTGTACTGATAAAGGATTAACCTATGTTAAAAAGTTTCAAAGAAACAACTGGGTTTCATTAAAATACGTAAATTAGTTAATAGTAATTACCAGAGTACAAAATTTAAAATCATGAGTACTAAAGAAAAAGTAAGAGAAAAAGTTCGCGAAAAAGAAGCTGTAGGTTTCAATAATGAAATTATAGTTTATAATGACGATGTAAACACTTTTGATCATGTAATTGATACTTTAATGCGTGTTTGCAGCCATACAGCAGAACAGGCAGAACAATGTTCCCTAATTGTACATTACAATGGGAAATGCACAGTAAAGACTGGTCCAATAGATAAATTAAAACCACAATGCACGCAACTTTTGGAAGCAGGACTTAGCGCCGAAATTGTTTAAATTCAAATACAAACATTAAAAAAGGCATTCTATTTTATTCTATTTGGCGAATAATATAGAATGTTTTTATTTTTAAATTTGAAGGCACAATATTTGCTTATCCTATCGGCATGATCTAAAATATTTTTACATTTGTATTAACAGCAATACTAAAAATCGATGAAAAAAATAGCTTTACTTATTGTTTTACTAATTACAGCAATTTCATGTGTAAGTACAAAATCGACATTAAAAAATGTAGATGATAATGCTCCTGACTTGGTTTTAAGCAAAAATAATACGTTTATTATCAAAGAGTTCAGTAAAGACAAAAAGTATGGTTATAACCCTAATTATCCTATCAATATTTTCTTCAGAAATACCAGAGACGAAGCACTAAATGAAACCCGTTTTTTAAATGCTTTAGCGGGGCCAAATGGTGAAAAAATCACTTATACAAGATTAGAGACCTGTTGCCCTTTTCCAACTAAACGAAGTGACATGGGTGCAGGATTTTTAAATGTATATGAATTGAAATGGGAAGGACAAAAAAAACCGGTTACACTCTATCTTAATATTTATGAAAAAGGGGTCCTAATGGTTCCAATGGGATTAAGCTTAAAGAAAGAAAACTAATTAGAATAGAGATAAAAAAAGAAAGCCGTTTCAATTTGAAACGGCTTTCTTTTACAATATTATTTTAAATAGATTAAGAAATTCTTTCATTCATAATACCTTCAACAACCTCAGGGTTTAATAAAGTTGAAGTATCACCAAAATTAGAAAAATCCCCTTCAGCTATTTTACGCAAAATTCTACGCATAATTTTACCTGAACGCGTTTTTGGTAATCCTGACACAAATTGAATTTTATCTAATTTAGCAATTGGCCCAATGTGATCAGCAATATACTGATTGATTTCTTTTGCTAAATTTTCTTTATTTCGAACTTCACCTGTTTCTTTTAAAATTACGTAGCCATATAAAGCATTACCTTTTATATCGTGCGGGAAGCCTACAATTGCTGATTCAGCAACTGCAGGATGCTCATTTATAGCATCTTCAATAGGCGCTGTTCCTAAATTATGTCCGGATACAATAACAACATCATCTACCCTGCCTGTAATTCTATAATATCCAACTTCATCTCTTAATGCACCATCTCCTGTAAAGTATTTACCCGGAAAAGCAGAGAAATAAGTTTTTTTATAACGCTCATGATCTCCCCAGATAGTTCTGGCAATTCCAGGCCATGGAAATTTAATACACAAACTACCTACTACCTGATTACCTTCAATTTCATTACGTTTATCGTCCATAAGAACTGGCTGAATCCCTGGCAAAGGCAATGTTGCATATGTAGGTTTTGTTGGTGTAACAAAAGCAATTGGCGAAATCATAATTCCACCCGTTTCTGTCTGCCACCACGTATCTACAACCGGACATCTCTTATCTCCAACGTGATCATTAAACCAGTGCCAGGCTTCTTCGTTGATTGGCTCTCCAACAGAACCAATAACCTTAAGTGATTTTAAAGGATACTTTTGAATATAGTCAAGACTTTCTTTGGCTAAAGAACGAATTGCTGTTGGAGCAGTATAAAATTGTGTGATTTTATGTTTTTCAATAATTTCCCAGAAGCGACTAAAATCCGGATATGACGGAACTCCTTCAAAAATCACAGTTGTTCCTCCATTTAATAATGGACCATATAAAATATAGGAATGTCCTGTAATCCATCCGATATCGGCTGTACACCAAAAAATATCATTTTCTTCATGACTGAATACATTTTTAAAAGTATATGCAGTGTAAACCATATATCCTGCTGTAGTGTGTACCATTCCTTTTGGCTTTCCTGTAGAACCTGATGTATATAAAATAAATAAAGGATCTTCTGCATCCATGATTTCAGCTACGTTATAATCAAGGGCTGCATCTAACAAAGGCTGTAACCAAACATCACGGCCTTCCTGCATTTTTATTTCAGTCTCTGTTCTTTTTACAACTAAAACTTTAGAAACAGATGGACAACTTTCCAACGCTTCATCTACTATTCCTTTAAGATCAATCGTTTTATTTCCTCTGTAGCCACCATCAGAAGTAATCACCATTTTACATTCACTGTCATTAATTCTTGCAGAAACTGCTGAAGCTGAAAATCCTGCAAAAACAACAGAATGTATTGCTCCAATTCTGGCACATGCTAAAACTGCTACAGCGAGTTCCGGAATCATTGGTAAATAAATGCAAACTCTATCCCCTTTGGTTACGCCCTGCTCACGCAAAACATTAGCCATTTTTGAAACCCTTTCATATAGTTCATTATAGGTAATGTGTATTGCTTCCTCAGAAGGATTGTTCGGTTCGAATATTATTGCCGTTTTTTCTCCTCTTTTACTCAAATGTCTGTCAATACAATTCTTTGTAATATTAACTTTGGCCTCTGTAAACCATTTCACTTCTGCTTCAGCCATGTTAAAATCAACAACTTTTTCCCATTGCTGGTACCATGTAAAGTTTTCTTCAGCAATTTTACCCCAAAACTTTCTTGGCTCTCTTATTGACTTATTGTAATGTTTAAAATATTGTTCTAAATTTTCAATTTTATAATAACTCATAGTTGTTGTAATTTTTTTATAAATGTATTAAATAACAACGTATTCTTAAAATTATTTAATTCATAAATTTTATCAAAAAAAAACAAATCATAAAAAAAACATATCGATTTAATGAAGTTAATATAAAAAATAAAGTTTTAATCAAAAAAACATATTACAAAAAAAGGTATGATATATAAATATCACACCTTTTAATTTTAACAATTTCAATAACAATTAATTTTTTGCCTACCTTTTTCATGTATGAAAATAGCCAGCAACATTATTAATTACAACAGAAACTTCTACAAGTATATATACTAAAACATACTCAATAAGATTAGGGATTACTTCACTTAACCCTTTGTTAATTTGAGTTAAGTGAATGTAACATGCGCCATATCTGTTATTATCTTAATAAGTGCTTACTAATTCAAAATATTATATAAAACTAAGATACAGTGCAAAATCCCAACACACAAACGTGGTGTGTAATATTATATTATCCTATTTTTTTCATTGCTGTCATAGACTCTCTTAACCAAGCTCCTACTTCTTCGATAGGGTGCTGGCGAATTTCTTTATTTACAGCAATCAAAACAGCGTTATCTACTGCGTTTGAAGTTGAAAATGGTTTTCCAATAATGTTAGTTTCTACTTTTTTCATAAACTCAGTCAATAATGGCTTACAAGCATGATCAAATAAATAACATCCATACTCCGCTGTATCTGAAATAACGCGATTCATTTCGAATAATTTCTTTCTGGCGATAGTGTTTGCGATTAATGGCAATTCGTGCAATGACTCATAATATGCTGATTCTTCAATTATACCTGCTTCTGTCATAGTTTCGAAAGCTAATTCAACTCCAGCTTTAACCATTGCAATCATTAATACCCCATTATCAAAATATTCCTGTTCAGAGATTGGAGCTTGTTGTGGAGCAGTTTTTTCGAAGTTAGTTTCTCCGGTTGCAGCTCTCCATTTCAACAAATTAACATCATCATTAGCCCAGTCAATCATCATTGTTCTTGAGAACTCTCCAGAAATAATATCATCCTGGTGTTTTTGGAATAACGGACGCATGATATCTTTCAATTCTTCAGCTAATTCATAAGCTTCAATTTTTGAAGGATTATTTAAACGATCCATCATATTTGTAATACCTCCATGTTTCAAAGCTTCTGTAATAGTCTCCCAACCATACTGAATTAATTTTGAAGCATACGCAGCATCAATTCCTTTTTCAACCATTTTATCAAAACATAAAATAGATCCAGTTTGCAATAATCCGCAAAGGATTGTTTGCTCACCCATTAAGTCTGATTTTACTTCAGCAACGAAAGATGATCTCAAAACTCCTGCTCTGTGTCCTCCTGTTGCAACAGCATAAGCTTTTGCCTGGTCCAAACCTAAACCGTTTGGATCATTTTCAGGGTGAACAGCAATAAGGGTCGGTACACCAAAGCCTCTTTTATATTCTTCACGCACTTCAGAACCTGGACATTTAGGCGCGCACATAATTACAGTGATATCTTTACGAATCTGCATTCCCTCTTCAACGATATTAAATCCGTGAGAATATGCTAAAGTAGATCCTTGTTTCATTAATGGCATAATGGCAGTTACCACAGCAGTATGTTGTTTATCCGGAGTTAAGTTACAAACTAAATCAGCAGTTGGAATTAATTCTTCATAAGTACCTACTTTAAATCCATTTTCAGTAGCATTTTTAAAAGAAGCTCTTTTTTCAGCAATTGCATCTGCACGTAAAGCATAAGAAATATCAAGACCTGAATCTCTCATGTTTAAACCTTGATTCAAACCTTGTGCTCCGCAACCTACGATTACGACTTTTTTTCCTGCTAATGCATCTATCCCATTTGAAAATTCAGATTGCTCCATAAATTCGCAAACCCCTAATTGTTCTAATTGTAATCTAAGTGGTAATGTGTTGAAATAATTGGCCATTTTTTTTAATATTTAATATGTATGATGTTTAAATTTGAATGCTTTTTAACTATTTTAATTCATTTAATAATAATGATGAAATTTCCATTTTTTCTTTTGAAACAGAAATTCTTCCAGAACGCACAAACTGCATAATTCCGTAAGGTTTAAATTTGGCGTATAATTCTTCAATTTCAGATCGTCTGCCTGATTTAGAAATCACAAAAAAATCACGGGAAACAGTCACTATTGTAGATTGACTTTCTTTAATGATATTCTGAATTTGTTTCTCATCAAATAATAAACTTGAAGCTATTTTAAACAATGCGTTTTCTAAATAAATTGTTTCTTCATCTGTATGATAAAATGCTTTGATAACTTCAATTTGTTTTTCGATTTGTCCGACAATGTTTTTAACCCATTTCTCTGTGGTTTCAACTACAATAATAAATCTCGAAACATTTTCTATTTCTGATTCTGAAACGTTTAAACTTAATATATTGATGTGACGTTTTAAGAATATTCCTGATATCCTATTAAGTAAACCCACATTGTTCTCTGAATATACCGATATGGTAAATGTTTTTTCTTCCATGTTTTTTTAACTTAATCTGATCTCTGAAACACAAGCTCCCGTTGGAATCATTGGAAACACATTATTTTCTTTTTCTACCATAACTTCAAGGAAATACGATTCTTTTGAAGCAAGCATTTCTGCAACAGCTTCATCCAGTTCTTCTCTCTTAGTTACTTTTCTTGATTTAATGTAATACCCTTCTGCAATAGCGCAGAAGTTTGGATTAATCATTACTGTAGAAGCATATCTATAGTCAAAAAACAATTCCTGCCACTGACGCACCATTCCAAGAAATTCATTGTTAAGTACAACAATTTTTACCGGGACTTTTGTCTGGTAAATTGTACCCAGCTCCTGAATATTCATTTGAAAACCTCCGTCACCAATTACAGCAACAACCTCACGGTCTGGTCTTCCCATTTTAGCTCCGATAGCGGCTGGTAAAGCAAACCCCATTGTTCCTAATCCGCCAGAGGTAACGTTACTCTTAGTGGTATTGAATTTGGTATAACGACAGGCAAACATTTGATGTTGACCTACGTCAGAAACCATTATCGCGTCTCCTTTCGAATGTTTGTTAATCATTTCAATAGTTTCTCCCATTGAAATTCCTTTTCCATTCGTTGGGGCCAACTCCTCATTAATAACGGCATCACATTCAATTTTATATTTTTCTTTGAATTCATTATGCCATTCTGTATGCGATTTTTTATCAATTAACGGAATTAAAGCTGTTAATGCTTCTTTGACATCAGCCAAAACTGCTACTTCAGTTTTTACGTTTTTATCTATTTCTGCCGGGTCAATTTCAAAGTGAATTACTTTTGCCTGTTTAGCATAAGTAGCTAATTTTCCGGTAACACGGTCATCAAAACGCATTCCCAATGCAATTAAAACATCACATTCGTTAGCTAAAAGATTTGGACCGTAATTGCCATGCATACCTACCATTCCTACGTTTAAAGGATGATCCGTTGGCAATGCTGAAAGGCCTAGAATAGTCCATGCAGCAGGGATACCTGATTTTTCAATTAATCTTTTTAACTGTTCTTCTGCTTCACTTAATATAATACCTTGTCCAAAAACAATAAATGGCTTTTTTGCATTATTGATTAAATCTGCAGCTTCCTGTACTTTCTGAAGATTCAATATCGGTTTTGGATGATAACTTCTAATTCCGGTACATTTTTCATAACTAAACTCAAACTCATCAAATTGAGCATTTTTAGTAATATCAATTAATACAGGTCCCGGACGACCAGAGCGTGCAATGTAAAATGCTTTCGCAATAATTTCAGGAATTTCATGAGCTTCAGTGATCTGATAATTCCATTTAGTCACCGGAGTTGAAATTCCAATGATATCAGTTTCCTGAAAAGCATCTGATCCTAATAAGTGCTTTCCAACCTGGCCTGTAATACAAACCATTGGTGTTGAGTCAATTTGAGCATCTGCAATACCAGTTACTAAATTAGTTGCTCCCGGTCCTGAAGTTGCAATTGCAACCCCAACTTTTCCCGTAGCTCTTGCAAATCCCTGCGCTGCATGTGCTGCCCCTTGTTCATGACGTACTAAAACATGGTGCAATTGATCTTGAAATTTATATAATTCGTCGTAAACTGGCATGATTGCTCCTCCAGGGTAACCATAAACCAAGTCAACTCCTTCTGCTAATAAACATCTAATAACGGCTTCTGCCCCTGATATTTTCATTTGTTTTCTTTTTAAATCCCTTATATCTATCATTAAAGATTTTAAGAGATAGTTTTTATTAAATTATTTGTCGGTAACACATCCATGAGAGGCACTGGAGACCGAACGCATATATTTAAGTAAAACTCCTTGTGTAATTCCGTTTTCTGGTCTCTTCCAGTTAGCTTTTCTTTTTGCTAACTCTTCATCAGAAACTTTCATATTTATAGTGTTATTTACAGCATCGATTGTAATAACATCACCATTCTCTATTAATGCAATTCCACCGCCTTCATAAGCTTCCGGAGTTACGTGCCCTACCACAAAACCGTGTGAACCTCCAGAGAAACGTCCGTCAGTAATTAAAGCTACAGTACTTCCTAAACCAGCTCCCATAATAGCAGATGTTGGTTTCAGCATCTCAGACATACCAGGACCTCCTTTTGGACCACAATAGCGAATAATCACTACATTTCCTGGTTTAACTTCACCCGCTTGTATTCCTCTGATTACATCTTTTTCTCCCTCAAAAACTACGGCTGTTCCTTCAAAAAATTCTCCTTCTTTACCGCTAATTTTAGCCACACAACCTTCTGTAGCGATATTTCCGTAAAGAATCTGAATGTTTCCGGTTGATTTTAATGCTTTTGAAATTTCAAAAACTACTTGCTGACCGTCATGCAAATCAGGCACTGAAGCTAAGTTTTCAGCAATTGTTTTTCCTGTTACAGTTAAACAATCACCATGCAGGAAACCTTCTTTTAACAAATATTTCATTACTCCAGGAACACCACCTACATTGTGTAAGTCTTCCATTAAATATTTACCACTTGGTTTCAAGTCGGCTAATAATGGTGTTTTATCACTGATATCCTGGAAATCTTTTAATGTTAATTCAATACCTACTGAGTGCGCCATTGCAATTAAGTGCATAACTGCATTTGTAGAACCACCTAAAACAGCTACCATCGTAATTGCATTTTCGAATGCTTTACGAGTCATAATGTCTCTAGGTTTAATATCTTTTTCTAATAATATTCTAATTGCTTTACCTGCATCAACACATTCTTGTTTCTTTTCAGGACTTAAAGCGGGATTAGAAGAACTGTAAGGCAAACTCATCCCTAATGCTTCAATCGCTGATGACATAGTGTTAGCTGTGTACATTCCTCCACATGCACCTGCACCTGGACAAGCATTTTGAATGACTCCTTTAAAATCTTCAGGAGTAATTGTATTCTTAATTTTTTTACCTAAAGCCTCAAAAGCAGAAACTATATTCAAATCTTCGCCTTTCCATTTTCCCGGGTGAATAGATCCTCCGTAAACCATAATAGAAGGACGGTTTACCCTACCCATAGCCATTAAAGCACCAGGCATATTTTTATCACAACCAGGAACTGCAATCATTCCATCGTACCATTGTGCCCCCATTACAGTTTCAATAGAATCTGCAATAACATCACGTGAAACCAAAGAAAAACGCATCCCGTCGTTACCATTAGAAATACCATCACTAACACCGATAGTGTTAAAAATCAAACCGACCAAATCAGCATCCCAGACCCCTTTCTTAATATCTTTAGCCAGGTCATTTAAGTGCATGTTACACGGATTTCCGTCATAACCCATACTCACAATTCCTACCTGCGCTTTTTTAAGATCCTCTTCTGTCAAACCAATTCCGTAGAACATTGCCTGTGAAGCTGGTTGAGTTTCATCTTGCGTGATTGTTTTGCTGTACTTGTTTAATTCCATTATATATTATTTGTAATTTTCTAAATTTTATTCCTAAAAAAAACCTCCCAACTATGTGGGAGGCTATAATATATTTTTTCAATTATATTTATACCATTCCCTATGCAGATGTGCTATACACATTGACAATAATGACAGAAGTAATAATAATTGAGATTTGCATCATTTATTTTTTGATGCCACAAAAGTAGTAAAACTGATGCGATCAAAAAAACAAAAACTCAACATTTTAAACTCTTCTTGTTAATTATTGCATTATTTAACAAAAAATATTAAACAATCGTAGATTGTCCGAGATGAACGTTGTCATTATTAAAATACAGCAAATCATCTTTGCTAAAAATAAAGTTAGAAACAAACTCTCCAACCTCATTAGTCCCAAATTTTGAATCAGCTTTTAAATCTATTGTTACTACCTTAAATTCAATCGCTTTTTCTACTGCTTTGTAAATCACATTTGCTTCCTTAGACAACCCAAAGTGTTCTAACAACATTCCTGCTGATAAAATTGAAGCTATTGGGTTAGCAATATTTTTACCTTTTGCCTGAGGATAAGAACCGTGAATAGGTTCAAAAAGTGCATTTTTTTCTCCTAACGAAGCAGAAGCCAATAAACCAATAGATCCGGTAATTACACTGGCTTCATCAGATAAAATATCCCCAAATAAATTCTCTGTCAAAATCACATCAAATTGTTTCGGATTCAGAATCAGCTGCATTGCGGCATTATCTACAAATAAAAAGTCTAAAACTACATCCGGATAGCTTTCGCCAACTTTCTGAACAACTTTTCTCCATAATCTAGAGGTTTCCAAAACATTTGCTTTATCAACCATCGTCAGCTTTTTACGTCGGTTTTGAGCCGATTTAAAAGCCAAATGCGTAATTCTTGTAATTTCTTCTTCTGAATACTCACATAAATCAGAAGCATGTGTTCCTTCTTCGTTTAAAGATTTTGCTCCAAAATAAGCACCACCAGTTAATTCTCTGAAAATAGTAAAATCAGCACCTTCAATGATTTCTCTTTTTAAAGGAGAAGATTCTATCAGTGATTTATAAGGTTTAATTGGACGTATATTGGCAAACAATCCAAGTGCTTTACGAAGTTTTAGTAATCCTTGCTCAGGACGAACTTTTGCATTTGGATTATTATCATATTTGGAGTCACCAATTGCTCCAAACAAAACCGCGTCAGTATTTAGACAAAGATTTAGTGTTTGTTCTGGCAGCGGATTTCCTGTCTTATCAATAGCAATTGCCCCCATGAGAGCTTCTTCAAACACAAATTCGTGATTATACACTTCGCCAATTGCATACAATGCTTTTTTAGCTTGTGCAATTACCTCCGGTCCTATTCCGTCTCCTGGTAAAACTGCTATTTTCAAATTCATAATGCCTCGTTCTTTATGTATTTAAAATCTGATTTTTTCTAATTAACTTCTTATTAAATCTCCCTGAATTTTGGAAGCTTCAATGATCTGATGAATATCTTCATCTAAAACTTCTTTTTTAATATCCGCAAATTTCAAAAACTCAATATAAACAGTATCCAATTGTGTTTTAGTAAGTTCATAACCTACTTTTTTGGCTCTGTATGCCAAAGCTGCACGTCCACTTCTTGCTGTCAAAATAATCGAAGATTCATTAACACCAACATCAAGCGGATCCATGATTTCATAAGTAGCTCTGTTTTTGATTACACCATCCTGATGAATTCCGGAACTATGCGCAAATGCATTCGCCCCAACAATAGCTTTATTTGGCTGAACTATCATTCCCATACTTTCAGAAACCAAACGACTCATTTCATTTAATTCTCTTGTATTGATGTTTGTATCTAAGTTAAGATAAGGATGTTGTTTGAAAATCATCACCACTTCTTCAAGTGCTGTATTTCCGGCTCTTTCACCAATACCATTAATAGTACACTCAATTTGTCTTGCTCCGTTGATAGCTCCTGCAATTGAGTTGGCAGTTGCCATTCCTAAATCATTATGACAGTGGCATGAAAGAATTACATTCTCAATACCTTTTACGTTTTCTTTTAAATATTTGATTTTTGCCCCATACTCTTCAGGCAGACAATATCCGGTTGTATCCGGAATATTTAATACAGTTGCCCCTGATTTTATTACCTCTTCACAAACTTTTGCAAGGAAAGCATTATCAGTTCTACCTGCATCTTCTGCGTAAAATTCTACATCTTCAACATATGATTTTGCATGAGAAACTGCAGCTTTTGCTCTGGCGATAATATCTTCTGGTGTGGTATTTAATTTATGGAGTATATGAGATTCTGAAGTTCCGATTCCAGTATGAATCCTAGGTCTTTTAGCATGCTTTAAGGCAGCCGCCGCAACATCAATGTCGTTTTTTACAGCTCTTGTAAGCCCGCAGACCGTTGCATTTTCTACAATTTTACAAATCTCAGAGACCGATAAAAAATCGCCCGGACTTGACACAGGAAAACCTGCTTCGATGATATCAACTCCCATTTTGTCTAGTCGTTCTGCAATAACCAATTTTTGATTGGTATCTAACTTACATCCTGGGACCTGTTCTCCATCACGCAAAGTGGTGTCAAAAATTTGAACTTTCTCTCTATTCATATTCATTTATTTAATGTAATTTCACATCTTGAAACAAATATATATTGTACTTCTTAAGTACGAAATTCATTTTAATGGAATTATACTGTTTATAAAACAATTTAAAAGTATTTAATATATTAAAAATCAATAAATTACATTATTATATTTTACAATGGCTAACCATCAAAAAGATTTCTTATTTGTACTGATTAAGTCACTTTCTAAATCTGAAAAAAGACAGTTTAAAATTTTTGCAAGCCGTTTAGAAACGAGTTCAAATACTAAATTCATTGAATTATTTAATATTTTGGATAAGTCTGAAACTTATGATGAAAAGCTTATTTTAAAAAGCGGAATCATCAAAAAAGTTCAGCTATCTAACTTAAAATCCTATTTGTACAAGCAGATCCTGGTTAGTATCCGCTTAAATATTCCCAGCCAGAATATTCGATATCAACTGCGCGAACAAATAGATTTTGCCGTTATTTTATACAACAAAGGCTTATACAAACAAAGCCTGAAAATTTTGGATAAAACCAAAATGATAGCCCTTGAAAATGATGAAAAATACATGGCATATGAAATTGTTGAATTCGAAAAGTTAATCGAATCACAATACATCACAAGGAGTATTCAGGGACGCGCTGATGAATTGGTTATTCAGGCTAAAGAACTGAATTATCGAAATACAATTTCCAGCAAACTATCCAATTTGTCATTACAGCTATACGGAATTATGCTAAAAACCGGTTACGTAAAAAACGATGAGGAATACAAATATATTGATGACTATTTCAACAAACATATTTCAAAATTAGACGAAAGCAAATTTGGCTTCCGCGAAAAATATTGGTTTTATAATGCCAATTTGTGGCGTAGTTTTCTTGTTCAGGATTTTCTTGCGAGTTATAAATATGCTTATAAATGGGTCAGATTATTCTATGATAATCCAAATATGATTTACCAGAATCCTGTATTTTTTCTAAAAGGAAATCACTACTTTTTAGAATCGCTTTATATGCTGAAATACAAATCGAATTTCAAAAAATATCTAACGCTTCTAGAGGAAACTATTCAGGATCCCAGATTTCCTGTTAATGATAACATTGCATCGCTATCCTTTTTATATATCTATAACAATAAACTAAACTATCATATTTTGGAAGGAACTTTCGCCGAAAGCGAATATTTGATTCCTGAGATTTTAGAAAAAATTAAAATTCACAGTGAACATCTAGATGAGCATCACGAAATGTTGTTTTTTTACAAAATTGCCTCTATCTATTTTGGAAACGAAAAATACAATGAATCCATTTATTATCTGGACAAAATAATCAACAACAAAAACCTGACGATGCGCGAAGATTTAATGTGCTTTGCCAGACTCTTGTCATTAATTGCACATTATGAATTAGGAAAAGATTATTATCTGGAAAACCATCTTAAAAGTACCTATAAATTTCTATTGAAAATGAATGATCTGCATGAGGTGCAGAAAGAAATTATTAAGTTTATGAGAAACTTAAATAATTTTTATCCTGCCGATATTAAAAAGGAATTCATCAAAATGAGGGAACGATTTATCGAATTAGAAAAAAACACCTACGAAAAAAGAGCATTCCTTTATTTAGATATAATTTCGTGGCTCGAAAGCAAAATCGAAAACCGTAAAATTGCTGATATAATAAAGGAAAAAGCAAAACTATATAGTCGCTAATTGAATGGATGACTATATATTAAAAATCTTAACTTAAGTCCAACAAAGTAATAACAAAACCTTAACAGCAAAAGAAAGATATATACCAGACCTTTGTAATGTAATAAACTGGTTATTTATTATTTTGGTTTTGGTTAGTTAAATGATGCCGGCATCTTCGAGATTGCCGGCATTTTTTTATATTTAAATTCCAGATAAAAAATCCAATTCCCAATCTTATTGAGCTGAAATTTGGAAGTTGGAAGTTTAAAATATGAAAGTTTAATTTCTAAGTCTTTCGTGAAGCAATTTGAAATACGAAAAAGCCTTTAACAATCTGCTCCCATGCCAGGAAAACATTTCACCATCAACAAAAATGGTTTTGGCATGATGAGTGAAACGTCCTATTTCAAAAGCATCTTCTTCTTTAAAAGGGTAAGGCTCAGAAGAAAGGAAAATCAAATCCGGATCACCTTCCAAGCGCATTTTTTTTAGTTCAACTTCAGGGTAACGACCTTTATCTCCGTAGATATTTATAAAATGATTCAGCTTTAATAATTCATCAATATAAGTATCATTACCAGCCACCATATATGGATTTTTCCAGATAAAATAGGCTGCTTTTTTGATTTCAATATCCTGAACGTATTTTTTAAAATCGCTTAAAGCAAAAGTTAACTTATCATTCCACTTTTGGGCTTCAGTCCGACAGTTAAAAAGCTGCCCAAAATCTGAAATCATTTGAAAATTATCCTCAATAGAAACAATATTCGTTACCCAAACCGGACAGATTTGACTTAACTGCCCTACAATCTCAGCAGTATTTTCTTCCTTATTGCAGATAATAATATCAGGCTGAAGTAATTTTATCTTTTCAAAATGAATCTTTTTGGTTCCGCCTACAATTTTTTTTGTGGATTTTAAATGATACGGATGCACACAAAACTTCGTAATTCCGATGATTTTATATTCTAAACCTAAATCATACAGCAATTCGGTTTGAGAGGGAACTAATGAAATAACGCGTTTTGGAGTTGTATCAAAAGAGTGTAAAGTACCGAGTTGGTCTTGTAGTTGTTTCATGTTTCAGGTTGTTTTGGTTTCAAGGTTTTTGAATTGTGAATCAACAAACAGTCTCACAAATTCAAACTTTTAAACTTTAAACTTTAAACTAAGAATTTCCTCCATTTCCTGCTGCACTTTTAAAGCTTCTTCCCTTGCCTTTTCAGCAAAATCAGTTCCGTTAGAAGCGTAAATAATAGCCCTGGCAGAATTTACAAGCAGACCAATTTTATCATTCATTCCGTATTTGCAAACTTCAGACAAACTTCCCCCCTGAGCGCCGATTCCGGGAACCAGTAAAAAGCTGTCCGGAACAATTTTTCTAATTTCCGTAAAATATTCCGCTTTAGTAGCACCAACTACGTACATTAAATTATGACTGTTTTTCCAGGCCTTAGAGGTTTCTAAAACCTGCTTGTATAATTCCTTTCCGTTGGTCTCTAAAGTTTGAAAATCAAATGCTCCTTCGTTTGAAGTCAAAGCCAGCATTATAGTGTGTTTGTTTTCAAAAGCCAGAAAAGGTTCCACAGAGTCTTTTCCCATATAAGGAGCAACTGTTACACTGTCAAAATTCAAATCTTCAAAAAAAGCTTTTGCATACATGCTTGAAGTATTTCCTATATCGCCACGTTTTGCATCAGCAATCGTAAAAATTTCAGGAAATTTTTCATTTATATAATTAATTGTTTTTTGAAGTGAAATCCAGCCTTTTATTCCATACGCTTCAAAAAAAGCTGTATTAGGTTTATACCCCACAGTCAAATCATGGGTAGCATCAATTATGGCCTTATTGAACTCAAAAACAGGATCTTCAGTTTCTAATAAATGTTGAGGAATTTTGTTTAAATCAGGATCCAGCCCAACGCATAAAAATGATTTTTTCTGAAGTATTTGTTGGTGCAGTTGTTGTGTAGTCATTGGTATTTTTTTAGTTTTTTCAATTCAAAAAACGATTTTTTAGAAAGTATGCAAAAATAAAAAAAGCCACTCAATTAAGAATGGCTTTTAGTATTTATATTTCAATCAGAATTAGAAATTACCTAAATAAACAATTTCTGTTCTTCTGTTTGCTGCTCTTCCTGCAGCAGTTTTATTAGATTTAACTGGTTTTGAGGCCCCAAAACCTTGTGAAGTTAAATTAGCAGGATTTACTCCTTTTTCAATTAAAGCATCCATAATAACTTTTGCTCTTTCTTCAGATAATTTTTGATTTGCCTTAGCATTGCCTACATTATCAGTATGACCATAAATGGCAAATTTTGCGTTTGGATAGTTTTTCAAAATTTCTTTAATTGCATCAAGTCTTCCTGAAGTTTCTACTTTCTTAGCATCACTTAAGGTAGCTTTACCAGATGTAAAGAAGATAGATTTTGCCTCAACCTGTAATTGAGCCAAAGTAGCTTTACTAACTTCAGGACACCCTTTATTTTCTGCCGGACCTGCTACTAGAGGACAATCATCAACGTTATCAGCAACTCCATCTTTATCAGTATCTAAAACCGGACATCCTTTGTTTTCTACTAAACCTGCAACATTAGGACAAGCGTCATCTTTATCCAAAACTCCATCTCCGTCTGTATCAGGCCATGGGCAACCTTTATTTTCAACTGGGCCTGCAACTGTTGGGCATCCGTCAACATTGTCTAATAATGTATCTCCGTCGCTATCTTTCCATGGGCAGCCTTTGTTTTCAACAGGACCGGCAACATCCGGACAAGCATCATCTTTATCTAAAACTTTGTCACCATCAGTATCTGGCCAAGGACAACCATTGTTTTCAATTGGCCCCGCTACTTTTTTACAAGAATCTTGTTTATCAATTACCCCATCCTGATCTCTGTCTTTAAATTTCTTTTGGTAAACCGGAATTTTAATCCCAACGTAAAAATCTGCAGCTTTTGATTCTTTAGAAACCAAATTAGAAATAATTGAACCTGAACCAACAAAGAAGGTACCAACACGTAATCCTGTACCCACTTGAGTTCCGCTGTATTCCATCCACGTAACAGGAACATAAAAACTAAACCATCTGCTTTCGTATCGAGGTGCCAAACTTACTCTATTAGCAATATTGGTCGCATTTAATTTTGTATTTGAAACCATACTGATATCTCCATTAAGATTCAGATAGAATTTATTATGTATATTCCAGTCAACATCAGCATGAAGTGCTGTAGGTAAATTCGTTTTTACTCCTTTTGAAGTTGATGTTTTTGTATAGCGATCATTTAATAAATCATATAAATTATCAGTATCATCAATCATTTCCTGAGTAAGAGTACCTGTTATATCGTAAATATCCTCTTTTGATTTTTTATAATTTATCGAACCAATATCGGTAACAGACAACCCAAAACGTAACTTATACTTATTCAGATCCCTGAAATTATTGTCAGCCGGTTTTGCATTATTTAAATCATATTTAGCATAATCTGGTCTCCACTCATATACAAATCCAAAATCAAAACCTACTCCGCTTGAATTAATGTCAAACTCATAATCTTCATTAGCCTCCCAATCCTGGCTTCCACCTATAGTTAATTGACCATTTGTAAATAATCTGCTATTTGAGGGATCAACTTGATTTACAATTAGGCTTGCGTTAGCATTTCTTCCTTGTATGTAAGCATTTCCAACACCTTGCAGGTATTTAGCCGTCAAACCTCCTTTTAAGAAATGTTGCCCATTCTGATATAAAACTGCAGCATAAGATAGTCCTAATTCTCCCCATGCGTGTACTGCACCGTTTGGACTGCCTGCATTAATAGGTCCGAAACCGTTTGCCTGATCCAAACCATTTTTTACCTGATCAACAAGAGTACCATTAACATCTCTAAGATTTGTTATAGATCTTGCCCTGGTAAAAAGTGCCAATGTATGCTTAGGCGCAATATTGAACATAAAAGACGGCCCCATAATATCCAGATTAACAATGGCATTATTTGCATTTGAAGGAGTCATTTTTGACTGACTGTCAAAGTCATAACCATCTTTAAAAACATCAAAAAGTTTAACACCATACAAGTCATTACTAACAGCACTACTAACAGAAAACAAATTAACATCTGTTTTAAAACGGGAATCAGCTATTGATGCAGGGTTAAAAAGCACACTTTGCACACCGGCATAATTATCATTAAAATAACCTAAATACGACTGTGCCGTAGCAACAGCAGACGTTAAAAAAATAAATAAAATGAGTAATTGTTTTTTCATTAAATCGGGGTTTTAAGTTTAATTGGTCGCAAAACTACAATAATAGATTTAAAAACAGGTTAACAAATTATTGAATCATATAACAACTTGTATTAATTATGTAGAGAATTATATAATATTACTGCAATAAATGCGAATTATAGAAGAGTTTGAAAAATTTATGTAACAAACCACAACGAGAAGTTTCTGAATTTTACACTATATTATAAATATTAAATAATAAAGCCATGAATAGTACAGAAATAAAAGGAAACTGGAACGAGTTAAAAGGAAAATTAAAACAAAAATATGCTGATTTGACCGATGACGATTTGTTATACGAAGAAGGAAAAGAAGATGAAATGTACGGAAGAATCCAGCAAAAATTAGGTAAAACGAAAGAGGAATGGAATGATATTGTGTCAAATTTGTAAATCTCTTTCAACTCTTATAAATGCCGCTTAACTAAAATTAGGCGGTATTTTTTTGATTTTCAAAGTATAAAGCTTTAAATTTCTGAATTAACATGAATTACTCAAAAACAAAATAAAATAGTTATCTTTAACCATATTTTTACAAAATGAAATTATTTATAAAATTTGATATTAATACAATTTGCACACTTTACCTAAAAGAAAAACTGGAAGAACAGAATTTGAATTTTTCTACTTTAGGATTTGGAGAAATTGAATTAGAAGATAATCTTAGTACTGAAGCATTAGATGAGCTTAAAAACAATTTAGAGCCATTTGGTTTTGAAGTAGTTGAGAATCAAAAAAGCGTTTTGGTTCAAAAAATCAAGGATGCTATAATAGAATTGGTTTATACAGATGACAACAATAATTATAAAAGTTCAGCATATCTTGCTGATAAATTAAACCACAGTTATGGTTATCTGTCAAATGTATTTTCCGAAGTAACGTATTCTTCTATTGAGAATTTTATAATCATTCAAAAAATTGAAAGAGCAAAACAGTTAATGATTGTAAACGAAATGAGTTTAACCGAAATTGCTTTTTTACTGAATTATTCGAGTGTTGCGCACTTAAGTACTCAGTTTAAAAACACAACAGGAATAACTCCTTCAGCATTCTTGAGAATTATTAAAAAGCGTAGAGAAAATTTAAAATAAAACCCAAATACCTTAATCAATGCAGAAAAACGCATTACACATTTTACTCGCCGACGACGACGAAGACGACAGACTTTTCTTTAAGGATGCTTTCGAAGAAGTAAAAGTACAAACCAAAGTCGAATTTGTTTTCGATGGTTTACAGTTAATGGAACATCTTATGAATCCGGATACTAAATTACCTGATATTTTATTTCTGGATTTGAACATGCCCAAAAAAACAGGTAAGGAATGTTTGATCGAAATAAAAAAGACAGAGCACCTGAAGAATCTGATAATTGCAATTTATTCAACATCTTCTTCAGATGAGGATATTGAAGACACATTTATTGAAGGTGCCAATATTTATATCAAAAAACCAAGTGATTTTAATGCACTTAAAAAAATTATTAATGAAGTTGTTACACTAAATTGGCATTATCATACATCAGGATTAAATCGTGATAATTTCTTATTAAGCCTTAAGTAATTACAATAATAATGAAATGGATTCCTAAGTTTAATTCCTCAAATTACTTGAGAGTTATTTTTATAATAGCTATTTTCATTTTAATTTTTCTTTCGTCAATAGCTTACAAACACAACAGGGATCTCAATGAATCTACTAAGCTGCTCATGCACACCTATGAAATCAACATAGAGCTTGAGCGGCTTATGTCTGCTATAAAAGATGCAGAAACGGGCCAGCGTGGCTTTATGATTACCCGAAACCATCGTTTTCTGGCTCCTTATCTTTTTTCGCGCGACAAGGTAAACACTTCCTTCATTGCCTTAAAAAAGCTTACTGCCGACAACCCGGTACAAAAACAAAATCTCGAAAAAATATACAAACTGATCATTAAACGTTATGTTTCATTTGAAAATTGTTTAAAATACAGTGATCCCGAAACGTATGATAAAAGAAAACTAGACAATCATATGTTTGGCGGCCGTATATTAATGGATAACATTCGTTTTAAAGTAGATGAAATGAATGATATCGAAAAAAACTTTTTGAAAAAAAGTTTAAAAAAATACGATGAAGAAATTTCTCTTGGCCCTATTTTTTCGATACTATTATTCTTAGTCGCTCTTCTCTTTATTTTACTTGCATACAGACAAATAAGCAAAGACCTGGAACGCTTAAAAATTTTCAACAAGAAACTCTTGATTTCTTCAGGTCTTATGGCCGAATCTGAAGTAATTGGTAAATTTAGTACCTGGCAATGGGATCTGGAAACAGGGAAAATTGATTATTCTGACAATCAGTTTCGACTTTTAGGCGTTGAGCCAAACGCTTTTACACCCAAAAAGGATAGCTTTTTAGATTTTGTACATCCAGAAGACAAGAAAGCAATTAAAGCCTCTATGGAGGGAATTATCAACAACGAAGAACTTCCCTTTACCTATTATAAAATAATTCAGCCTAATGGCGAAACCAGACATTTAAAATCTACAGGTAAATTACTGGTTGACCAGAATGGAAGCAAAATTCTACTCGGTATCAATTTTGATATTACAGACGAACACTTACTAAACATTGAACTTCAGGAACGAAACAACCAGCTTGAAAAAAGCAATAAAGAATTAGCTTCTTTTAATCATGTCGCGAGCCATGATTTACAAGAACCACTACGCAAAATTCAAACCTTTATTTCCAGAATTTCCGAAGAAGACAAGGCAGCTCTTTCTGATAGCGCAAAAGATTACATTATAAAAGTAGAAACATCAGCCAAAAGAATGCGTGTTTTGATTGATGATTTATTATTATTCTCCAGAACTAATACTACCAAAAAAGAGTTCATTAAATCTGACCTGAATGAATTGCTGGAAAATGCAACATCAGAACTTGCCGTAATAACTGATGAGAAAAAAGGAAGCATTAACGTTACTAAATTACCTAAATTAGAGGTTATACCCTACCAGATAGAACAGCTCTTTATTAATTTGATTGGTAATTCACTAAAATACAGTCTTCCGGAAATACCACCTCAGATTACTATTGGTTGTGAAAAAATATTATCTAATGAATATCCGGAATTGATTGATCATCCTTTCAAGAAATTTTACAAGATTACATTTACCGATAACGGAATGGGATTTGATCCACAATTCAAAGAGAATATTTTTGTGTTGTTTAAACGGCTACATTCCAAAAATGATTATCCGGGTACAGGAATTGGATTAGCCATTTGTAAAAAAATTGTTGAGAACCACAAAGGTTACATAACAGCTGACAGTAAACCAGGCGAAGGTTCTGTATTTACTGTATTTCTTCCTCAATAAATCCCTTATAAAACCTTACTAAAAACGTTATATTTTTCCAGAATGGGAATTATATAACGTTTCTTTTTTATGCTGTAAAGCAAACCTTACTATTCGTTAGCATCTTTGTAATGTAATAATGAAGTAACTATTTAAACAGATGTTTTCATCAAAAAGATCATTCTTCAAAACAGCTTTTATAGTCATTGTAACAATAACTATTTCGTCATGTAATGAAAATGAAAAACCGGAAAACATAAAACCGGAAAACAAAAAAAACAAATACGTTCTTACAAAAAACACAGAACAAATTGAAGCTTATTTTTTTGTTGCAACTGCAGGAGTAACAAAAACGATCATTTCTAAAGCACAGCTGGCAAAAAATAAAAGTTTACAAAATTCAATAAAAATTGTCAGCAGCAAAATAGAAAATAATCAAAAAATGTTATTACAGGAAATCAACAAAATAGCTGTTCAAAAACTCATTATAATCAGTGAAATAAATACATCGGTTACCAATAAGGATTTGTATGAGCTTGTTAACAAAAAGGATGTTGATTTTGATGATGCCTATCTGAATTCTATTACACAGTCTTTAACTGAAATGATAGGATTATTGGAATCCATAGCAAAAGAAACAAATGATATGGTAATACTGAAATTAGTTGCTCATTACTTACCAAAACAATACGAATTTTTAAGAGAAACAGAAAAAATTAAAAAACAAATCAATTAAAATCAAATTAGAATTATTAACTAAATTTTTAAATTATGAAAATGCAATCAAATTTCTTATACGCCTTATCTCTTTTTATGATGACTTCATTTGGAGTAGTATCTGCTCAGAGCAGTACAGTTGTAGGTCCTGAATTCGGTATCAAAGGAGGGGTTAATATGTCAAACTTATATTCAGATTCTGACGATATCGATGACGAAAATGCACTATGGGGTTTTAATGCAGGTATTTTTGCTGCCTTTCCAATCGCTGACAAAGTATTTATTCAGCCAGAGATATTGTATACTACAAAAGGTGCTGAATTAGACTATAACGTTGCTGGTGTGGCGGGTACTAATAAATTTAAACTTAATTATATTGAAGTACCATTGTTAGTAAGATTTAATCTAACTGAAAACTTTAATGTTCACGTAGGTGGTTATGCATCATATCTGGTAAATGCTAAATTAACCGGAGAAGGAGATATTGAATTTGATGACGAATTGGATGCAGATGACTTCGAAAGATTTGATGCAGGTTTATCAGCTGGTGTTGGTTTAGATTTCAACCCAATCAGTATAGGATTGCGTTATAACTACGGATTAACAACTATTGGAAAAGAAAGAGAAGCTTTCGGAAACACTTATACATTTCCAGATGCTAAAAATAGCAACTTAAGCTTGTACCTGGCTTATAAATTAAACTAGAAAACATAAATTATTAACCATAAACATTAAGAACCATGTCAAATTTATTATATACAATCGCGGTTATTCTTGTCATTCTTTGGGCTCTTGGGTTCTTTGTATACAGTGCAGGAAGTATCATTCACATCTTATTGGTAATTGCTATCATAGCAATACTATTCAGACTTATCAAAGGTCGCGAAATTTAAAATCAAACGTTATTTAAACATTTTATATTAATTTTTTAAAATCAAATATTATGAAAACTAGTAGCACAATTTTAGGAATTTTAGGAGCCGCAGCGGCAGGAGCTTTTTTAGGAGTATTATTTGCACCGGATAAAGGTTCAGAAACAAGAAAAAAAATCAAAGACAAATCGAAAGATTACGGAGATAACCTTAAAGGAAAATTCGATGGTATCTTAAGCACAATTAATTCAAACGGCAAAGATATCATTGAAGAAGGAAAAGCAAAATTCAATCAGGTAAAAGAAGACTTCAATTCTATGAAAGATGAAGCAAAAACTGTAAAAACAAACTACTAAGATTGATTTTTTTTCTTCAACCATAAAAAACACCAATATCATGGAAACTAATGCAACAACAAACGAAAACCTAAATATGTATGAAAAGGCAGAAAACTATACCAAAACAAGTTTAGAATTGATTAAACTTAAAACGGTATCAGCAACTGCAGATGTTTTATCAACATTAACTTCACGGATAGCGGTTGGCGTTGTTGTTGCATTTTTTACTTTGTTTCTTAATATCGGACTTAGCTTATGGATTGGAAAAGAACTTGGTGAATATTATTATGGTTTCTTTGCGATAGCAGGTTTTTATTTAATCGTTGCTATTGTATTGCACAAAACACAGCACAAGCTGATTAAAACACCAATTGGAAATTTAATTGTTTCCAGTATTCTGAAAGACACTAAAAACTGATTTAATAATTAATACTATAAAAAAGACTATTTATGGAAACTATTTACACTATTGATTCATTAAATCAAAAAATTAAGCTTTTAGAAGAACAACAAGACAGGGAATGGTGTGATATCAAAGACGAAATCGATGAAATTAAGGAAAATTTAAAACCTCTTAATCTGATTCGGAACACAGTCCAGGAAGTCAATGAAGCCGTGGGCTTCAAGAGTGATCTGGCCCAATCTGCTATAAGCATTGGAATAGGTTACCTGGCTAAAAAGCTGGTAGTAGGAAAAACCGATTCTACATTTAAAAACATCCTAGGGTCTATATTGCAGCTTGCTGTAACCACTTTGGTAGCAAAGCCGGCAGACCATCATGAACCTTCAGAGAAGGAATTGTACGAGGAAGAATCATTTGAAGGGTAATTGTATAACTTAAATACAACTATTATGGAAAAGATAAACGAAATAATAATTAAAAATGGTGTTTACATTTACTCGAATTTCTATAAATGTTTTGAATATACGAGAGTATTTTTAGGTATCTAGCTAGTTTATACGTTTCTGCTATAACAAACGGTTAAACAGATAATACCTCACTATAAATCTCTGTTTAGTTAAATAGAGCCTTACAAGAAAAGCAAAGTTTGCATTAGTGAACTTTGCTTTTTTGCATTAAAAAAATCCGAACTTAAAAATAAGTTCGGATTTTTGTATAGTATCTCCTAATTAAAATCCAAGAAGTCTAAAAAAACTACTATTTAGAAGTCTAAAATTAAAACACTTCAGAAGCTTCCTTCAGTTTCTCCATATTATTTACCAATTGAAGCTCAGCAACAATTTTCTGAATATCACCATTCATGATATTTCCTAAATCATAAAGTGTAAGTCCGATACGATGATCCGTTACACGACCCTGGGCATAATTGTAAGTACGTATTTTAGCAGAACGGTCACCCGAACTAACCTGAGAAGTACGTTTAGACGCATCTTCAGCTTCTTTTTTTGCCAATTCCATTTCGTACAAACGGGAACGTAAAACCGTTAATGCCTTATCTTTATTTTTATGCTGCGATTTCTGATCCTGGCATTGCGCGACCAATCCGGTTGGAATGTGCGTTAAACGTACGGCCGATTTCGTAGTATTTACCGACTGTCCTCCAGGTCCTGATGAACAGAAGAAATCGACACGAACATCATTCATATCAATCTGTACATCAAACTCCTCTGCTTCCGGTAAAACCATAACCGTTGCTGCCGATGTATGTACACGACCCTGAGTTTCGGTCTGCGGAACACGCTGAACACGGTGAACACCCGCTTCAAACTTCAAAGTTCCATACACATCTTCTCCCGAAACTTCAAAAATTACCTCTTTAAAACCTCCTGAGGTTCCTTCGTTCATATCCACAACAGAAGTTCTCCAGCCTTGAGACTCACAGTATTTAGTATACATTCTGAACAAATCACCTGCAAAAATACTCGCTTCGTCCCCACCCGTTCCGGCACGAATCTCCACCATTACGTTTTTCGCATCCTCAGGATCTTTAGGGATCAGCATAAACTTGATTTCCTCCTCTAGTTGCGGCAAACGCTCTTTTGCTTCATCCAGCTGCATTTTGGCCATTTCGACCATATCAGCATCGCTTCCGTCAGCAATAATTTCGTTGGCTTCGTCAATATTGGCCAAAACAAGAATGTATTCTTCTCTCTTTTCAACCAAAGCTTTGATGCTTTTATATTCCTGATTAAGCTGTACATAACGTTTTTGATCCGCAATAACATCCGGCTGAATAATCAAATCCGAAATCTCATCAAAACGCTGCTTTACATATTGAAGTCTGTCTAACATTTTCTTTTCCTTTTATTGGACTGCAAAATTACGAAAAATAGTTGATAGTTAAAAGTTGTTAACTAATGGTTTTTTCAGGAGCTGTTTACTGCTATTCGCTGTATCTTTTTAGGCAGAAAATCTATGGTTCAAAATGAAAGTTTTCGTTTGCCTAAAAAGGATGCCGCTGCTATCAGGGCTAGGGCTTTTTTACATTTAAAGACATTATAAAAATCACTTGAAAGGTTCGTAAATTTAAAAATCTCTTTTATCATTTGTGATAATTTATTTATACATTCGTAAATTAAATATTACGTATTTCCATACATATGTGACTAAATAAGATAGCTATGTGTGATTTTATCACATATATAAACAAGTTAGTGGCAAGTACAATAAAAATCTTTCAAATACCATAATAATGATGAATTTTTTTAAAAGAATTTTTGGAGATAAAAAACAAAATCAAACTACTAAAAATCAAACCTTCAAAATTCAAGATCCTGAAATTCAAAATCCTGAGATTCCAACTCCTGAAATAAAACATTCTGAAATTAAAACTCCAGAGAATCAAATTATTGAAGATAAAACTCTAAAGAATATCTATGAAAAATCTGTAGATATTTTTTTTGATAATTTTCGCGACCCTGACTTAATTAAAGAACAAATTTATGAATTAACTAATAGTTATGAAGATAGTAATTTGATATACTTGTTTATTCCTCATTTTTTCTGTCGCCTTTTTGTTCCAGAAGTAAAATATACAAATTATTACGTTTTTGAAAATATTGATAAAACTAAAACGGAAATAAAATTTAGTGACTCAAAAATTTTATCAGAACTCTTTGATTCAATTCAATTAAATTGGGACAATTATTTAGAAAGAGACCTAATGAAAATTTTAGTTCAAAGTGGTGATTTTCGAGCTATAAATGAAATGCTCCATAAAGGATCGAAAGTTGAAGGATTACAGGCATTACCTCCAACTGTTGCTTTGCCTCAGTCTTCTGAAAATATTAATTCCAAAGATGAAAGTGAAACAACAAAAATTTTAGAATTAATGTTTCAAAAAGCTGTAAAAAAAATAAATTATAGCGAATTTCAAAACTACTTTTTAATCGAAGGAAAAGATTACTCAAAAATATTCTTTAATTTGATATTTACCCGTTTAGTTCTTGAAATTCCAAAAGAAGATATTGTTATGGATATTTATTTAAAATTAGAACAAATTGAAGTTAAATATCCTTTTTGGGAAATTGATAAAATTATTGTTGGCAATAAAAAAGAAGAATTAAATGATGAAATTCTATTATATAGAGAAATTCTGCATATGCAAAATAATGGGGCGAATTTTGAAAATATAGTTAAAACAATTAACACCAGCCACTAACAGCTATAACGGATTTGGGCAATTGGCTTAATGGAAAAAATGAAAACATTAGAAATGAAAATCATTATTGCATTTATGTTTATAACCATTTCTTTTGGACAAATTCCGCCAAAAGGAACAATTCAATATGAATATTATAGTTATTGTAATGAAAACTTAAGCAAATTAGAACGACCAAAAGCATATCCACTTTATCCAATTGAAGAATTATGCTCAATTAGAAAATGCTTTCGAGGAATATGTTATCCTGAAATTAATGAAATAATTTACAAGCGAATAGTTGAAATTGCTAAAGCGAATTATGATAAAAAAATTTACTTACGCTTAATTAGAGGAAAAGAGCCTATAAAATTAGCGGAAATGAAAAATGAAAATTTGAATGATGACAACAAACTAATTTACGTAGGCATAGACGAAATTTATTACGATAAAGAAGTTTCAAAAGGTGTTGAACTTTATAATTCTGAAACTGAAAAACTAATGAAAATAAAACCGAACGGCTAACAGCTAGTAAGCAATAGTCGGGAATTAGGCTTAATGAAAAGATTGTTTTGTGTTTGAAAGAATAGTAATTAACCGAAATAATTATTTTACTTAGCCCGACCATCGCCTACTACCAGAACGTTAGCATCAAGTTTAATTACAAACAGAAAGTATAATATGGCAAGTAGTTTTATAGATTTTAATGATCTTGGATTTTGGGCAAGGGATGGATTTGTTGAGGCAATGCAGATTTGTTTAATAAATGAAATCGAAAATCAAAGACTTGACACGATTGAATGGATTAATAATTACAAGACTGAATTGGCGTTGCAATCTTTACCCATGATTTTCGGTGGTATGTCAATGCTACTTGAAGAATTTCTAACGACTAACGAACGTAAATCTCAAATTGTAAAATTGATTGATAAAATTATTCACATAATTGACTCAACGAACGATTATACAGGTAGCAATTTGCATTCAATGAGAAATAGAGCGATGACAATTCTTCTTGAAACAAATCAAATCACAATTAAGAACCAAGAGGAATTTGACAGAATTGTACATGATTCTGGTTGGTATGCATCAGACGGAATTGCAGAAGTTAAGGATAGATACCAACATTCATTCAAACTACTAAAAAGATTAATCAATGGAGAATTGAATACAACTGCTTCTTCTCCAGAAAATTATTGGAATTATTAGAAAACCTGGTGCTATATTTGAAAACAACAAACGGAAATTTTTTCACAGACTGACATTGGTCGCAATTAACCACATAAGAATGAACATGAACGAATTAGTCAACTTAATAAGGCTTAAACATAGGAAAAATGGCATCGATGTTTATCCTCCTGCGAAACTTTCCGACATCGCTGACTTTGAAAGACAAATTGGGTTTTCATTGCCGACAGACTTTAGAGAATTTTATTTGAATTGCAATGGTTTTGGTTGTAATGAGGACATCTTTAATATGATTCCACTTAAAGATATTAGACAATATCAACAAAACTATGGATACAACTGGTTTTATTTTTCGGAGTATATGATTTATTCAGATATGTGGGGACTTAAGCGTACATCAATAGGGCAATTTGAAATATTTAATGGAAGTTATCCTGACAAGACAATGACTTCTTCTTTGACTGAATTTCTCCAAAGATTTTTGACTGGAAATGTATTTGAAACTGGTGGACTGTATGAATGGCAAAACGAACTTGGGATAAAGTAACTGCCACCAATCGCTCCGCAAAGTGTTCTAACAAGCGTTACCCCAGTTACCTGAAGTATCCAAACAAGCGCTACGCATTCTATGATAAAAAACAATTAAAAAGTGTTAAAATTTAAGATGCAAATTTATAGGTGTTTATGTATTCTGTTTCTCGATTAATAACTGCGAATATCCTGCTTATAAGTTTGCATCTAATATTGT
>NZ_JAIQDW010000020.1 GCF_020026925.1 Flavobacterium hibisci
TCCAGGCTAACTATTATTCGACGAATATCTATCGGTTCTTTTTCGAATCTCCCGATTCCATTACTCTTATTATTTTGTCTTGAAATCTCTTTCAAAACGGCTGTCAATTCAATATGTCTACGAACGTATCTTCTTTTCTTATTTCGCTTGTCTCTCAAAGCGGGTGCAAAAGTAATCTACTTATTTAGATTTACAAGCTTTTTTACAGAGTTTTTTCAACTTTTTTCAAAACTTTTTCCTAACACTCTGATAACGGTAAATTTAGATTAGAAATAAAAAATAAAAAAAATAAAACCTTTCTTACTTTTTGATTTTTTATTAATTCTACTCTATCGAAAAAAACTGATTTTATAGAATTGGCAACTGTTAGTATTTGATAAGTAAAATATCAAAAAACATTAATATAGAGAACTTTCTCAAAATATACATTAGTTATTCAATTTATACATTATACTTACAATCAAGCTCTTTACTCTATTTCGGAATCGTTACATAAAAAATAATTGGGCTTGGTATCTATTTCTGCCACAAAAACCAATGCGCTATTTTAGAAATATTTCACTATTTAAGTTTTGTAACAGATCATGACACATTATAATTTACAAAAGAAGTACCTTAGAAAATATAAGAGCTCTTAAATACAAGGCTCGAAGTACAGAAGTATTCGAACCATATAACCCGAAGTCTTGTAAATGGTGTATTTTAATTTTAGAAATCGACTTTGCTACAGTTTTGATCCCAAAAGACTGAATTAAAGGAATTAAAAAAAACACTCATTTTACTGGCTTTTGATTTGACCGTTATTGGAGAAAATTCGAATCTTTTATTACAAGATTTGAAAATATTAGCCGAATCTTTTTAAGATATTTATAATATGAAATTAATACAAAAAATTGTAGTTAACTACCAAAAATGTCTAAATATTGTAATAGGAAATTATTTTTCTGTTTCATAAGTCAAATAATTTGCTAGTAACCGGATGGTGTTTTACTTTTTTTTATCTAGTATTTCTGTATTTGCAAAAACAATAAAATTGTCTTTAGCTCGTGATACCTGTTCATCTATAATTAACATTTACTTTTTGATTCACCTAAAAGATTAGCTTTTTCATAAATTCATGTAAGTCATTGAGATATAAAGGCACATCTTTTAGAAGTATTTAAACGAAATAAATTATAATATTTTTGTTATGGAAACTGCTTATTTATATGTCAGAGTACTGACGAACAAAAAGCAAAAACTATTGATCAGTCAATTGATTTCTCTGTGCCAGAAAAAACAATTCAAACAAACGCAACCATCACAACCGTCTCTCCCAAAAAGCAGCAGTTTTCCACCTGGTTTCTGCTTGGTAAAAAATACTTTTATGTTTTAGGTAATATTGCCAAATGAACCCTGTTTGTTCAGTATGTGTTTTTCGAAGTGTTTCAGTAAAACCATACTGTAATAGTAAAGCTTGCAATTGCATGGCACTGGCCATTGCATTGTACATGCCCTGAGAAGATAATGGGTCAAAACTTAATGCTGCATCACCTAGAGCAGCCCATTGTTGCCCGGCTACTTGTTCTAATTTAGTCGAATTAGCAGCAACTGAACCTTTAAAAACAATAGCATTTTTATGTTCTTTTAGTAAAGATAAAATAACAGGATTTTCTTTTGCCAATTCTAAAAATGAGGCAGTCGTTTTAAGTTCGTTTTTAGCCACTAAATCAGCATCGGTATGAAAAGCCACTACTCGTTTGTCACTAGGAACAACAGCACTATACCACCAACCATTTTCACTGGCTGAAATAGTACTCATGGTATTGGTCCGGGTATTAGGTAAAGTAACCCAACAAGCAATCAATTTGTCTTCGACTTCCCGTTTAATGCCAAGACTTTTTGCAAAATGCGATTGGCGACCACTTGCATCAATAACAAAAGAGGCCGAAATCGTTGAAACAGATAAAGAGGTATCACTAGCTCTCAATTGCACCTCCCAACGAGAATTTTCATAAGAACTATTATACAGTTTGAAACCCCATAAACAATGAACTCCGCGGCTCTCTGCAACTCTTCTTAAATGGGTTTCAAAAACCTGTCGATCCAAATTTTTAACAAAACCATCTGGATTTCTTAAATCATCTACAAGATGTACCTGATTACTTCCCCAATAGGACTGCATACCAACGTTTTTTTGATACAAAGTGCCTAGTTGGTTTTCCAAACCATCTAACAAATCTAATTGTTTTAAAATACGTTGCGAAGCAGGAGCTAAAGATTCTCCAATACGCTCAATAGGTTCAGGAAGTTTATCGACTAATGTTACCTGATAGGTATCTATCAGAGAAATGGCAGCAATGCAACCTGCAATGCCGCCACCTATAATTAATATATCTGTTTTTTCTGTTGCCAAACCTAATATTTTTTTGGAATAAAACGCTGGAAACGTACCAACTGTTCAGGAACACCAACATCTTTTCTAGGTTGTCTGGAATGGGGAACAGTTCTTGTTTTAGTAAATTTATGTGCTTTAGAAGCTAATAAATCTACCAGTTTTTCAACTTCGTTTGTTAAAGCTTCATCCTGAACCAATTCGTCCTCAACCAATTTTAACAGTTGTTCGCGAGTACTTTCTGTTACAACTTGTTCAGTAAATAAACCTTCATTAGATAAATACCCTAAAGTAGTCTGTAGCAAGGATTCTTCCTTATTATTCAAATTCTTATTGTTATTTAAGATTTTTCTTAATCTGGCTTCTGTCTCTTTCAACAACAGTTGATTTTGTTCTTCATTAGGAACTACACCAATTTGCATTTCTGGTGGAAAATTAGCACTATCAGGGACACCTGGACGTGGCTGCACAATTGCTAGCTTGTCAAAATACTTCACCATTGCATTGATCTGATTGGTCTGTGTTGGTGCTTCGCCATCTAGAGGCAAATCATCCAGCCAAAAATAACGAAATGCAAAAGCTTCTCTACGGGTTTCTTCTGCTAAGTGTGTATCTAAAGTTTCTTTGTAACGCTCTTCACTCAAAATATTGTTCGGAACCCTTGCAGGCCAAAATGTTGGCAGATAAGGATCGTATGCAGTAGTATAACCATCTCTGCAGCTTGCTGTATCAGTCTGCCAGGGAATAGCCATCCATCTGGTTACACCACCTGGTACCTGACCTCCTAGTAAAGGACCAGCAGGCAAAGTCAGGACATCACTATTCATAGTAGATCCATAATAATGATAATCGGTTTTTGGTGTTTTTGGAGCATGTTTCAATCGAAAAGGAGCCATATACATACCAGAAGTTCGCATAGGCCAGGTCATTTCACAGCCCGGATGGAAAGCATCTGCCAAACAGAAATCCATAGCTGCTTTAGTTAGCATATCCGGTTGTTCAGCAATAGGATAGTCATCAATTTTTTTAACAGGCGGAACATAAGGACAACCTGTTTTGTCTACAAAATCAGCATCAAAATCACCTTTGACCCATTGATCTAAAAACTCCAGTTGCAAATGAGATAAAGTAGAATGCTGGCGGACAGAACCTGTGGTAGGAATGGCAACCGCATCACCATATAACCAGGGCCATAGCTGTGGAGCCTCAGCGCCAGACTGATCAAACCTACGGAAATTATTAGAAATAGTACGACGCATTTCTAAGTTGGCAGAAGAAGGGTCATTTAGTTTTTTTACCCATGCTACGCTGGTATAATTAAATTGTCCGCCCCATCCAAAAGCTGCTGCAAATCCTGCATTTACCCATTGCAAGTTGGTCATTCTTTCAAAAATAGGCAAGATGTCTTTACAGAAAGAGGGTCTTGCTGGTCTCACCAACATTCCCGATTCTACAGCAACACTACGCATTAAATCCCACATCGTACGAACCGATTTTTGCATAGGGGCATAATCCGGTGGAGCACAAATTACCCAGGCAGGATCTACATTAAGAACTACTCCATCATATTCTACTGTAGCAGTAACAGGCCCATCTGACATATCATCATACCAGCCTTCATTGTTGGCAAAGGTAATGGCTCTGTCGCCATTGATATTTTTCGATTTACCATGACCACCCAGCATTATTAAGCGTCCTTTTTCATCGGTATGCATTTCTCCTAGATAAACCTGTTTGCCCATGAACTTACCTGTGAACTTTTTTCCTTCAGTGACATTAGGTTTTGAAATACTTTCGCCACCACCGTCAATCAATAACTTGCTGCGGTCTTTTACATCAATATTTCTCAATAAAGAAGGTGGAACATTAGGATCGGTGGCATCCGGAATATCTAAGGCAATCTGGAACTGATACCAGGATGCTTTTTGATTGGCCAAATGCGAATGCCAGGTAATTTTAGCATTTTCCATAGTCAGCTCCTTAATCGCTTTTCCGGCAGCATTGAAACCATAAATGCGAAACTGTGCCGCCTGACGTTTGATGGCTCCTGTTTTGTCGCGATAAGCATACACATCATCTTTGGCTTCTGGCTCATCTACTAAAGGACCTATGAAATACTCTTCTTCACTATTTCCCACACGCATCACACCAATAGGGGGATAAATACCAGCTCTAACAATACAAGTACTATCCTCGTCTGTATTACCCCTAAAATGTGGATTTATAGCATTAGGTTCCTGTAGCTGCTGTCCATTGGCCTGATGTCTGGCTTCTGCACTAGCTGCATAAACTGTTTTACGAGCCTCTGCAATTGAACCTAAAGGTTTATGAGCTCCTAAAGTTCTCCAAATATTAAATGAAAGATTGCTTCCAAATTCAGACTGACCAATCGCTGTTATATCTTGTTGTGGTAAATGCAGCTTAGCAATACAGATGTACGGACTTTCCTCTGTACTCCAGACTACTTGTGCATCATTAAGAGGCATGGTTAAATCGTTAGTACGCAATTGGATTTCAAATCTGAAAGTAGCAGCCCCATTGCGTAAACGTTTTTCTAAATCCAGTCGTAAATAATTATCATTATCAAAAGGTGCTCCTTTATAAGTATCCTCCGGAACCAAACGGTATTTAACAATTTGATTTTCGCCTAGCTGAAAAGGTAAAATAGCCCAATAACCAGTACTTAACACACTTGCTTCTTCTTTCTGCATAGCTTGCAGAATACTAGCCAGTTCAGGATGTTTGTTAATATAAGTATCATAATCCCTGTCAATAACACCGGCAGTTGTAAACGTGCACATTTGCTGTGCATCACGAGCAAAAAAGCGATCAATATTCTGAAAAATGAAATCGGCAGTAGAACCTTCCCCAAAAAGCTTCGGTCCTTCTACACCAAACAATTTCAACCCGACTCCAATAGTGGAGTGCAAGTCAGGTGAAGTAGTGCCTGTATCACTGGAGAAACGAACAGCACAATCATAACGAGAGCTGGCAAAAATACCTATTTTGAATTTTTCAGGAATATCTTCATTGATTATAAATTGACCATAAGTAATCCCATGTTGTTTTCTAAAAACAGCACGCTCTGCTGGATTCTGCCCTTTTTCAATTCGTGTTTTTTGGCCCATTTCTACAAACATCTCTTTCAGTCGCTGTGTCACCATTTCAGTACTGCCGGTACTGTCCCAACATTTTACGTTGTTTGCTGTAGGTTTTTCAATGATTCGTTTTTTGTTGTCCATATTTTGTAATTATTGGTTAGTTACGATAGTTAGTAGAAATCTTATGATTTATCTTATACTTATGACAACCAAAATAGGGCAATCGTTAACCGCTATTAATAGTATATCCTTACAAATCCAAAACTTATCTTATAGTTGAGATGAGATAGTTTTATGTGTTTATTTATACTCCAAAATTTGAAAAATTATTCAGTAAAAAACATCTAAATGTCACAAGAGTGTTTTATTTAGGTACAGAACCTTTAAAAAGTTGATTTACGGTTTTGACTAATGTGGTTCATCCCTTTTGTATGTCCTTATTTGAAATTAGAAGCTGTTCTGTTAAGTTTCGAAAATGAACAATGGCTGAAGCAGCTCAAAAATTAAATTAACAAGCTATCTAATGCGGTAAAACTGTTGGTATATGCTAGGTGACTGAGATAATTGGAAATACAAATATGCTTCCGAACGGCAAAAATGGAAATGGTTAAAGAAGAATTAGAGTAATATTTATTTCCTCCTAAAACGCTTGCATTACAGTTGAACTTCAAAAACCAGGATATCAATTATATTCAAACACAGTACTTATTTATGTGTTCGTGTTAATTCTTTACGTCTCAGTAAAAAAGAATAAAATTAGACTAAAAAATGACAAAACAGAATATTGAATATGAGAAGTCAGAGACGTTCGTTTCAGCATTTTTTATAAGAACACTTAGGAAAACAGGCTTTACCAAACCGCGCCTAACTAAATTCCGTATATATTTATAAAACACAATATTATGAATACTAATTCACTACACCTGACTGCAAAAATTTACCGCTGTCTCACCGAAAATCAAGGACAGTCACTTCATTTTGAAGAACTTTGTGCCCTCATTTATCCTGCTGATCTGAAAGTAGGTGATGCTAATGATTTGCTTTCTGCCGAAATTGAGTACAAAACCAAGGTAATGAATTCATTAATCTTTCTTTCTCACATTAAACTGGTTATTTTAAACGAGCGTACAGACGAAAGCTTTCTTAACTTATCTAATAGAAACTAGCTGTATTTTGTAAAAGCAATACAATATCCCGAACAATACAGAATCATTTTCAAACGATATTGAATTATTTTGACAACAGAAGCACTAATGCTTCGGCAGAATCATTCAATGCAAAAATAAAAGCGTTCAGAATAAAATTCAGAGGGGGTAGAAATATAGAACTCTTTCTTTTTAGGCTAACAAATATTTATGCTTAATTTTTCAATCCCACAGGTTTTCGTATTGATCCCGTATTGATCCTTAAAAACTAAATAACGTAAAACAAAAAGAGGATAATCAGTTACGATTATCCTCTTTAGTGATCCCAGAAGGATTCGAACCTTCGACCTACGCATTAGAAGTGCGTTGCTCTATCCAGCTGAGCTATGGAACCATTTCTTTTTAAACTTATGGCAAAGTTTTGTCGGGGTGGCAGGATTCGAACCTGCGGCCTCCTGCTCCCAAAGCAGGCGCGATAACCGGGCTACGCTACACCCCGAGGCAAAATTTAAGCGGAGAGACAGGGACTCGAACCCTGGCGACGGTTACCCGTCGACAGATTAGCAATCTGCTCCATTACCGCTCTGGCACCTCTCCATGCTCAAGGAATTGTTTCCCTTTTTGCGGTTGCAAATGTAAGACAACATTCGATATCTCACAACTATTTTTGCGCTTTTTTCAATCTTTTTTTAATCTTTTTTTTAAAACACTTCACAATCAAACAAATAGAAATTAACAAAAAATTCATCTAAATTTAAAATCTGCCCTATTCCATACAAAATTTGAATTTGTTCAAATAAACAGTAAATTTGCTTTACTAACTAATATTAAACAGAACATGAACAAAAGAGTTGTTATCGTTTCTGCCGTTAGAACACCTATCGGAAGTTTCATGGGAGGTTTATCTACCGTACCCGCACCAAAATTAGGAGCTGCTGCCATAAAAGGGGCTCTCCAAAAAATTAATCTTGACCCAAAACTGGTAGATGAAGTTTTCATGGGTAATGTAATTCAGGCTGGCGTTGGGCAGGCTCCGGCTCGTCAGGCAGCATTATTTGCAGGTTTATCTGAAGAAGTTGCTGCTACAACCGTAAACAAAGTATGCGCCTCCGGAATGAAAGCTGTCATGTTCGCAGCTCAGGCAATTGCCTGTGGAGATGCTGAAGTTGTTGTTGCCGGCGGAATGGAAAGTATGAGTTTGATTCCGCATTATGTACAGATGCGTGCCGGAAACAAATTTGGCCCTGCTACCCTGCTGGATGGTATGCAGAAAGATGGTTTGACAGATGCTTACGATAACAACGCAATGGGAGTTTGCGCTGACTTATGTGCAACCGAATACAACATCAGCCGTGAAGAACAAGATGCTTTCGCAATTCAATCTTACGAAAGAAGTGCAAAAGCCTGGGATGCCGGAAAATTCGACAATGAAGTGGTTCCTGTTGAAGTCCCACAAAGACGTGGTGAACCGGTTATATTTTCAAAAGACGAAGAATATACTAATGTAAAATTAGATAAAATTCCATCTTTAAGTGCTGTTTTCACAAAGGACGGAACCGTAACTGCTGCAAATGCTTCAACAATTAACGATGGAGCTGCGGCTTTAATTTTAATGTCTGAAGAAAAAGCAAATGCATTAGGTTTAAAACCGCTTGCTTACATTAAAGGCTATGCAGATGCGGCACAGGAGCCAAAATGGTTTACCACAAGCCCTGCAAAAGCATTACCAAAAGCGTTGGATAAAGCCGGAATTTCAATCTCAGATGTTGATTATTTCGAATTAAACGAAGCATTTTCTGTTGTTGGTTTAGCAAATGCAAAAATTTTAAATCTCGATAGTAATAAAGTAAATGTTAACGGCGGAGCGGTTTCTTTAGGACATCCTCTTGGAGCTTCAGGCGCACGTATCATCGTTACACTACTAAACATTTTAGAACAAAACAATGCCAAAACCGGAGCTGCTGCAATATGCAACGGCGGCGGCGGCGCATCTGCCATTGTTATTGAGAGAGCCTAAATAAATATTCACATCAGGAGTTGTAAATTCAATAACTCCTGATTTTTAACTTATAAATTTCCTTAAATGTTCGGAATCTGCAATTTAGCCATAGTACCCGTTCGATCTGAAGCAAGTGACAGGAGTGAAATCGTTACACAACTTTTATTTGGAGAACATATCGAAATTTTAGAACGTAAAAATCAATGGGCACGAATCAGGATTCAGTTTGATGATTATGAAGGCTGGGTAGATTCTAAACAATATCAGGAAATTACCAAAGAGCAATTTAATCAATTAAGCAAAGAAGCCATTATCTTAAATGCCGATTTGATTGATTATATCACAGCACCGGATAATTTATTGCTTCCTATTCCGCTTGGCGCTTCATTATCGTTTTTGAATAACAGCGAAATCAACACTTCAAATTTTGATTTCGAAGGAACAAAAACAAGCGGCATAAAACCTAAAAGTGCTCTTATAAACACCGCGTTTATGTACCTAAATGCACCTTATCTTTGGGGTGGAAAAACGCCTTTTGGAATTGATTGTTCAGGCTTTACACAAATGGTTTACAAATTAAACGGCTATAAAATTCACCGTGATGCCTCTCAGCAGGCCCGTGATGGAGAACCTTTAAGCTTTATTGAAGAAAGTGAACCGGGAGACCTAGCCTTTTTTGATAATGAAGAAGGAAATATCATTCATGTCGGAATCATCATGGACAATAATTACATCATTCACGCAAGTGGGAAAGTCCGCATCGACCGTCTGGACCACCTCGGAATTTACAATCCTGAATTAAAGAAACATACGCACAACCTCAGAGTAATTAAGAAGATTATTTAAATTTCCATTTTTCGCGTAGCAACTTCTAAAAAAGCAAAATGACTAAAATTGAATTATCAAAAACAAGCTTTCAAATTAATGGTACAACCATCGAATTCCCAATTGACATTACAATTTTACAAGAAGCTTTAGGAAATTCCAGATACGTTAAAAAAAAATACAATCATATCTACACCTGGGACGATCAAGGAATAATGGCTTTTTCAAAAGAAGGAAACAAAGTAGAAAGTCTTGCGATTGAATTTAAAGTTAAAGAATATGATTATTGTGCAAAAAACATTTTTACAGGAGAATTTATTTTTGACGGAGAGGATTTGTTTCAATACTACAACAACAATAAGAACCAGCTTGTAAAACTTTTTAAAGGTGACAGAAGCGGTGCTTTTATCCTAAACGGAATTAGCGTTTGGTTTGATAAAGAAGACGGCAAAATCACAAGTTTAAGCATTTCTCCACGTGAGGAAGAAGAAAAAAAAGTTTCAGCTTCTGTTGATCCTGAATTCAAATTCTTTGAACCACTTTGGAAAGAATGGATTTCTGAAATCAATAAAATTGTTTCTGAAAACAATGATTATTACAATCTTGCAGAAGGAATTTCAGAAGAAGACATAAATAATCATTCGGTTATTGAAAATGAAATAAAAATTCCTCTTGCGCTAGTAAATTTCTACAAAGTACATAACGTTGATTATGATGCTGTAACTTCAACTTTTCAGATTTTAATCAATAATTGGCCTTACGAATTAATTCCTTTTCAAGACATTGCAGAAGAATGGAATTCGATTCAAGATTTACAATTCGACGAAGACGATTTACCGGAACAGGAAATTGATTTCGAAAAAATCAATACAGACAATTACGCCAATCCAAAATGGATTCCGTTTGCTACGGGAAGAAATGGCGATTATTTACTTTTTGACACCGATCCCGCTTCAAAAGGAAAATATGGACAAATCATCGAACTTCAAAACGAATCGTGGGAAAGAAATATCATTGCTGATTCATTAGAAGAGTTAATTCAAAATGAAATCAGTAATTTAAAAGCGGGTAAAACTGAACATTTTAGCTTTATAATAGAAAAAGAAAATTAATTTTTTCTCTCACAGATAACGCGGATTTATTTTTAAAAATCTGTTTAAATCTGCCAAAATCATTTAAAATCTGCGTGAAAGAAAAAAACTAAGCACTCAACCGAATTGTCTTTCTAAACTCTGAAGGACTATATCCTTTCTGCTTCCTAAAAAACTTATTAAAGTGGCTTTCATCCGTAAAACCAAACTCATACGCAATTTCATTAATACGCTTATCGCTGAACTGAAGTCGATGTTCAATCAGTTTCGTTTTGTAATTACTGATGTACTGTTGCATCGTTTCGCTGGCATGTTTCTTAAAATAACGCCCTAAATACGTATTCGAAATTCCGAAGTAATAGCTAATTGATTCGGCTTTAATCTTTTCCGGATAATAAATATTGTTCTGAATATATTGAAGAATATCCATCGCTTTAGCCTCAGTATCAATACTAACCTGCTCCGGAAGATATTTTGCAATATTTCTCGCTACAATTATAATCAGTGTATTGACTAATTGCTGAATCAATTCCTGATTGTAAATATCCTTATCCTCCTTTTCCCGGCAAATCGCTTCAATCATCACTTTAACCAGACATTTATCCGGATCATTTTTCAAAATGCAGCCCGGCTGATGGTTCGCATTTTGCAGAATATATTCCAAACGCTGAATACTTTCGTTCTGCAGACTTGAATTTTTCAAATAAATGTCATTGAATCTCAAAAAGAAAAATTTCGTTTGGGTTTCAATCGTGAAATTATGACAGTCTTCGGGCGTCAATAAAAACAAATGTCCCGGATCATACCTAAATATATTTTTGTTGATACATTGCGAACCTGTACCTTCCAAAATATAAACCAGTTCGAAAAAATTATGTCGATCACCTACATCCGGATATTCGTCCAGTGTTTCAAACGAAACCGTAAAAGGCTCATATAAATTTTCTTTTTTCATATAGAAATTATTTGAAGATGCAAATATACCCAAAAAAGGTAAAAATATACCAATTAATAATCAAAAAAACAGTATAATTTTGCTTTATCAATTTAAAACAAAAAATCACCATCATGGAATATAGAAAATTAGGCAACTCTGAACTTGAATTATCAACAATCACTTACGGTGCTTTTGCAATTGGCGGAACTATGTGGGCAGGAACAGATAAAAAAGATGCAATCGACTCTATTCACGCCTCAATCGATCACGGGGTTACCACAATCGACACTGCTCCTTTTTACGGATTTGGTTTAAGCGAAGAAATGATTGGCGAAGCTGTCAAAAGCCACGATCGCTCAAAAGTTCAGTTATTGACTAAATTCGGTTTAGTTTGGGACGGAAGCAACAACGGAAAAGGCGATTACTTTTTCGATGCCGATGACAACGGTAAAAAAGTGCCGATTTACAAATATTCATCCAAACAAAACGTAATCAAAGAGATCGAAGAAAGCTTGAAACGTCTTCAAACCGATTATATCGATTTACTCCAAATTCACTGGCCTGACATTACAACACCAATTTCTGAAACTATGGAAGCTGTTGAAACGCTAATTCAACAAGGAAAAATCAGAGCTTTCGGAGTAAGTAATTATAATGTTTCACAAATTCAGGAAGCACAAAAAACAGTTCAGGTAGTTTCTGATCAGGTTGCCTATAGCATGCTAAACCGCAAAATTGAAGAAGAACTAATTCCTTTCACCGTGGCAGAAAATATCGGAATCATTGCTTACAGTCCAATGGAAAGAGGCTTATTGACCGGAAAATACTTCTTAGATAGCAAATTAAAAGAAAACGACCACAGAAACGGTTATTTCGGAAAATTCGATTTACAGCAGGTAAAAACCTTAATCGAAGAATTGAGCTCTTTAGCACATTCAAAACATGTTTCAATTTCGCAATTGGTTTTACGCTGGACGACGTTACAAAAAGGAATTGCGGTTGTTTTAGCCGGAGCCAGAAATGCAGAACAAGCCATCTCTAACGCCAAAACAATGGATTTCGATTTATCCCCTTCAGAATTAGAGTTTATCAATCAGGCAATTGCTAAAATAAAATAATCTTTAAACATATAGAAACATAGAATTTCCTTGTAAACAAACATAGTCTGCTCAATCTTGTCATTCCGAGGAACGAGGAATCTTCGCGAGAAACTCTACAAAGATTAGCGACTCTCTATGCGGAGCTACTTACGGAGATTCCTCGTTCCTCGGAATGACAAACTTTGAGAACTTTATGCGAAAAACTAGTTTTTAAAACCTATGTTTCTATGTATTAAAAACAAATTCACAACAATTAAAATAATTTGGGTGTGTCCCTCCGGGTCGGGCTTTCGGCTATATCTTTTGCTCCATTTCATTCCACAAAAGGATATCGCCTCAATCCCTCACACATCAGTTTTCACAAAAACAATTAAAATGAAAAAGATATTTATAATCAACGGCGGACAGAAATTCGCACATTCAGGAGGACAATTCAATCAAACCGTTCAGGACTGGACAGTTGAATTCCTTTCCAAAAACAATAATTACGAAATAAAAACAACTCATATCGAAAACCAAATTGATCTTCAGGAAGAAGTAGAAAAATTCGTTTGGGCAGATTTAATTATCTATCACACACCGGTTTGGTGGTTTCAAATTCCAAACCTTTTCAAAAAATACATTGATGATGTTTTCACACACGGACATAACAACGGAATCTACAAAAGCGACGGAAGAAGCCGTGTAAATCCCGACATCAATTACGGAACCGGCGGACTTTTACACGGACGCAAATACATGCTTACCACCAGCTGGAATGCTCCCGCAATGGCTTTTACACTTCCGGGAGAATTTTTCGAAGAAACTTCTGTTGATGATGGCGTAATGTTTGGTTTTCACAAAATGAACAAATTCACAGGAATGGAAAAAGTAAACGGATTTCATTTTCATGATGTCGAAAAAGGCGCAACACCTGAAAATATTGTTATCTTTAAAGAAAATTACACCAATCATTTAAAAGAAATTTTTAAAACTTTATAATCATGATTTCAATTACTGCCATTTTCAAAGGTAAACCGGAACATAACGATCAAATACAAAAGATGATGCGCCATCTTGTTACTGAGACCAGAAAAGAAGCTGCCTGTGTCCGTTACGATTTACATACATCCGAAAATGTATTCATCATTTGGGAAGAATGGAAAGACCAGCCAGGACTTGACATACACAATTCACAACCCTATTTAGCCGATTTTATTTCTCAAATCAGGGATCTCGTTTCAGATCCGATACAGGTTTACAAAACGACCCAGATTTTATAAATATTATTCCTGCAAGGTTTCCAAAACCTTGTAGGTATGCTATAACCTTCTAAAAAATAGACCTACAAGGTTTTGGAAACCTTGCAGGTCAAAATAAAACTTTATTTTATCCCTCCAAAAGCCCCGAAACACATATTCTTATGTAAAATTTCGACTTTTGAGAAACCCACTTTTTTCATCAAATCCAATTGATAATTCATTGATCTTGGCGAATCTTCCTTCTCAATGTAATCCAACACTTTCTGGCGATACTCAGCCCCTCCTATTCCTTCCAAATATTCGCCATAACGCTGCCAGGTATATTCATTCAACAAATCTGTATCTTGCGTGATCAAGTCAGAAATCATCAAACATCCGCCTGGTTTCAATAATCTGAATAATTTAGCAAAAGTCGTTTCCCAATCGTTATCATCTCGTAAATGATGCAAAACAGCTCCTGCCAAAATAATATCAAAACTATTATCTTCTAAATCTATTTCGCGAATATCTCCTTGTTTAACTCGTACTTTTCCGTTTGTCACAGCCGAAACTCTTTCAAAAGCCCGATCCAGCATTGGCAAGCTCAAATCGACCAAAGTGCAGTTTAAATTCGACACTTTAGATAACATCATTAAAGTGTAATTTCCGGCACCACAACCTACATCCAAAACAGTTGCAGCATTTGGGACAATTCGTTTTGAAGCTTCGGTTATTAATTCCAACGAAATGGTAGCGTCGATTGTGGCAACCTGCCCTGTTTCTAAATTTGAGAATCGTTCGACATCATTGTCAAATCGTTCTTTGATTTCTTCGATAGTTGATTTTTTCATCTTTTAAGTTAAAGGTTATAAGTTAAACGTTAGAATTAGTTTTACGTTTTACATCTAACTTCTAACATTTAACATCAATCCAAAACTACCTCTTTCATAAATACTTTAAAAATACTATTTTTATCAATTAATAATACTTTAAAAGTATCATGGAATTACGTCACTTAAAATATTTTCTGGCTGTTGCCGAAGAACTAAACTTTACCAAAGCGGCAGAAAAACTCTTTATTTCTCAGCCACCATTAAGCCGGCAAATAGCCGAATTAGAAGAAGAACTTCAAGCAAAGCTTTTTATTCGAAATAACAAAAAAGTGGAATTGACCGAAGCTGGAAAATATTTTAAAGAAGAAGTAACCGCACTTTTTCAGAATCTGGAACGCATTGCTGTGAAAACAAAAAAAATTGCTGAGAACGTTTCAGGCGAATTCAGAATTGCTTACATCAGTTCGATTAATTCGTCTGTTATTTCCGATCTAATAAAACATCTGAAAGCACAATTCCCATATGTTAATTTCAAGCTTTTCGAAGTATCAACTACCAAACAAATCGACGCTTTAGAACAAGGAAAAATCGAGATGGGAATCATTCGGTCACCAATTCATTCACCCAAAATAAAATCGCATTTATGGTTTAAAGACGGCTTTTCATTGGTTTATAATAAAAACACTTTTCAGATAAAATCAGAAACCGAAATCTTAAAACTACAAGATGAAACGTTTGTTTTTTTCAATAAAGATTACGCACCGCATTATCATGAAGTTTTACTAGAACTTTGTGCTTTTTATGGCTTTACGCCGAAGATTATTCATGAAGCAAACAATATTAATTCAATTGTACAACTGGTCAAAAACGGATTGGGGATTTCGATTGTACCTTCTAACATTGCAAAAAACAATTCCGATTCGGAGATTGATTTCATTGAATTGAAAAAAGTAAATCTATTTACAAATGTTTCTTTAATAACCTCAAAAGATGATCTTTCTGAAATCACGCAGTCAGCTGTTAAGTTTTTATTGAAAAAAGGATAGTTCACAATAAAGTAACCATAAAGCTTGTCATTCTGAGGAACGAAGAATCCCCACAAGTAACTCGACAAAGATTGGATTCTCGCAATGGAGTTACTTGTGGAGATTTCTCCCTCCGGTCGAAATGACAAACCGTATAAATATCTGTCTAATCATATTAAATCTGCAAAATCTGCGTGAAACAAAAAAACTAATGAAAAATTCATGGCCATAATAAAAATTCGTTACAAATTAGTACAGAAATCCACACCATAAAAAGAGAACTTTTAAATACCTTAGCAAATTATAATTCCACTCAATAAAATCAATAAAAATGGCTGAACAATCTTCAATTCAGTGCCCAAACTGCGGAACTCCTATCGATGTAAATGATGTTTTAAAACACCAGCTGGAAGATAGTATCCGCAAAGAATTTCAACAAAAAGTTAATATTCAAAACCGTGAATTAGAGCTTAAAAACGAACAATTCGAAAAAGCAAAAGCCGAATTTGAAGCGAAAAAAAAGCAGGAAAACGAACTTTTTGCCGAGCGTCTGGAGCGCGAGAAAAAAGCAGCGGAAAAAGAAATTGGCGAAAAGCTAAAAACCAAGCTCGAAGAAGAAAACAAAGACCGTTTGTTATTGATGGAAAAAGAGCTCTCTGAAAAGTCTGAAAAAATCAGGGAATTAAATAAAATGGAAGGCGAAATTGCCAAATTACAGCGTGAAAAACTGGAAATGAAAGAAGCCATCCAGGCAGAAGCCGAAAAGCAATTGAATGCGCAACTGGCATTGGAACGCGAAAAAATCAGAAAACAGGAAGACGACAAAAACGAATTAAAATTCAAAGAACTTCAGAAACAACTGGAAGAACAAAAAAAGCTTACTGAAGAAATGAAACGCAAGCAGGAACAAGGTTCGATGCAATTGCAGGGTGAAGTAATGGAACTGGCAATCGAAGAATGGCTTGCCAACAACTTCCCTCTTGACAGTATTGACGAAGTTAAAAAAGGGGCAAACGGTGCCGACTGTCTTCAGATTGTAAATACTCGTGAACATCAAAACTGCGGTTCGATTTATTACGAAAGCAAAAGAACCAAAGCATTTCAGCCTTCCTGGATTGAGAAATTCAAAAATGATATCCGAACCAAAAGAGCCAATATTGGCGTTTTAGTTACCGAAGTAATGCCAGCCGGAATGGAACGAATGGGCATGCGTGACGGCATCTGGATTTGTACTTATGATGAATTTAAAGGCTTGAGCGCCGTTTTGCGTCAGTCAATCATTCAGGTGAGTCAGGCGGTTCAGGCACAGGAAAACAAAGGCGATAAAATGTCAATGCTATATGATTTCTTAACCAGCAATGAATTCCGTTTACAAGTGGAAGGAATTGTAGAAGGTTTTACCCAAATGCAAAGTGATCTGGATGCTGAAAAAAGAGCCATGCAGCGAATCTGGAAGCAGCGCGAAAAACAAATCGAAAAAGTAGTCCACAACACTTTAGGAATGTACGGTTCTATTCGCGGAATTGCAGGAAATGCAGTTCAGACCGTTCGGGCGCTGGAACTCGATTTTATTGAAGATGAAAACGATGATCCTAAGGAATTAGAATAGTTATCATTATAAATATCAGGAGCTTATTCCAGCTGTACGCTATATCTTTTATGGTTCCGATAGCCATCGGGACCATAAAAGGATGCCGCTCCCATCTGAGCTAGGGCAATCCTGCTATTAAGATATTTAGAAAATCTCAAAAATATTATCATAAATAGAACTCCATTTTCCATGTAGAATTGTTAAGAAATTTTGATTTTTATTTTTAGACAAAAACACAAACATTTCTTTTTCAAATCCTTACACTTATTTTTTCAGTAAAAACTTAACATTGGAAAACTTGTTTTATAATTATCTTTACTTAACTGTGAGTTAACAATTTACTTACATTATAAAGATAATCCTTATTTAATACCTGTATAATGATGGAAAACAAGACCGAAGAAACAAATCCTGAGAACATTGATTCTCCAAAAACTGAAAATATTCAGCCGGCTGCAGAAAAAGAAAATACACCGGAAATAAAAAAGCCTGTCCGCAGAGCTCCGGCTAAAACAACTACTGCTGCAAAACCAGCTACAACTGCAACAGTAAAAACGACAACAACAAAAACGCCGGTAAAACCTGCAGTAACTGCCAAACCAACAGCAATAAGAAAAGCACCTGCAAAAAATATAGTATCCACAACAGTACAACCGGAAGAAATAGCTGCGGAGACTATTACTAAATCAATTGAAGCTACAAACGAAGCTGCTGATACAGAAACTTCAAAAGATAAATCTGAAAAAAAGAAGAAAAAAGTGAAAGACAAAGAAAAAGACAAAGCCAAAAAGAAATTAGCAAAGAAAAAAGAGAAAGCTAAAAAAGACAAAAAGAAAGAAAAAGCTAAAAAAGCAAAATTAAAAGCTGCAGCTAAGAAAAAGGAAAAAGCTAAAAAAGCTAAGGAAAAAGCGAAAGCTAAAAAAATAGCAAAAAAGAAAGCAAAGTCTAAAAAGAAGGCAAAAGCTAAAAAGAAAAAATAATACAACAGAAAGGTTTAACTTTAATAAAAGTTGAACCTTTTTTTGTTCTTACGTTTGTCATTGCGAGGAACGAAGTAACCTCATAAGCATTGGTAAATATATTGTGGAAGCTTCTGAATGAGATTGCTTCGTTCCTCGCAATGACAAATTACCCTCCAATCGCAATCATACTGCGATTATCAAAATGCAGTTTCGGATTATCCATTTCAGAAATAGTCACCATTCCGGATCGTACTTTTTTCTTGCTTTTGACAGAAGCTGAAATCAATTCTGTGATCGATTCGCCATTTCTGAAAGCAGTCAGTAAATCAGTTTCGGAATTCGAGAAAAGACAGTTTTTTATTTTTCCGTTTGCTGTCAGGCGGATTCGGTTGCAGCTGTCACAAAACGGATTCGTAATCGAACTTATGATTCCGAAATCACCCTGAAAACCTTTGATTTTATAGGTTCTGGCGGTAAAATTTTTCTCATCCTCCAATTTCTGAATTTTATCAGAAGTAAAACAAGTTTTAACCTGTGATAAAATTTCACTTTGTGATACCATTTTGCTCCTGTCCCACTCGTTTCCGGCAAAAGGCATAAATTCAATAAAACGCACCGAAATAGGTAAAGACTCTGTTAAATTGATAAAATCTACTATTTCGTTATCATTAAAACCTTTCATCAAAACAACATTTACTTTGACCTGAAAATCATGGTTTAAAAGCAAATGCAGGTTATCAATCACTTTCTGAAATTGATTTCTGAGTGTGATCGAATGAAATTTTGAAGCAACCAGCGTATCCAAACTCAGATTGATTTTTTTGATCCCGGCCTGTTTTAAAACATCAATATGACGGTCAATTAAAATACCGTTTGTTGTAATCGAAAGGGAAACTTCTAAAGCCGATAATTTAGAAACAATTTCAGGAAAATCTTTTCTCAACAAAGGTTCTCCCCCCGTCAGTCTGATTTTATCAACACCATTTTCTGTGAAAGTCCGGGCAATTGCAAAAATCTCTTCGGCAGTCATTAAGCTGGCTTTTGGAGACAGTGCAATTCCGTCAGCAGGCATGCAGTATGTACAACGCAAATTGCATTTCTCTAACAACGAAATACGCAAATAATTGTGTTTTCGCCCAAAATCATCCGTTAAAATGGTTTTAGAGGGTGTCATGATTTTTTCCTTTTAAAATATGAAAAACGTGCATCACATGCGGAAAAACGGCATCCATGGATTCTCTTGCCCCGTTTGTTGATCCCGGCAAGGCCAAAACCAGGCTTTTCCCTAATGTTCCTGCAACTGTTCTGGATAACATCGCATACGGCATACGCTGCTGCCCGTAATCGCGAATGGCTTCTTCGATTCCCGGAATTCTGCTTTCTAATATTGGGGAAAGCGCTTCAGGCGTTACATCCCTTGGCGACAATCCGGTTCCGCCTGTAAAAATAACCAGCTGATTATCTTTGGTGAAAGCCTTTGTCTTTTCCTGAATAATTTCTAATTCATCCGGAATAATCTCGTAATGAGTCGTTTCAACGCCGTAAGAATCTAATTTTTCTACAATGATTTTTCCGGACCGGTCTTCTTTATCACCGGCAAAAATAGAGTCGGAACAAACAAAAACCGCTGCTTTTATGGCGTACGGAAATTTATTTTTGAAAGACGATTTTCCGCCTTCTTTATTAATTAATTTAATCGTTGAAATTTCGATTTCCTTATCAATCGGTTTCAGCATATCGTACATCGTAAGCGCTACGATTGAAGCACCATGCATCGCCTCTACCTCTACTCCGGTTTTATAAACGGTTTTTACATTGAAGATAATCTGAATCGTCAAGTCCTCAATTTTATATTCAACCGAAGTATATTCAATTGGCAGCGGATGACAATCCGGAATCGACAAATGCGTGTTTTTTACGGCAAACAATCCGGCCGTTTTTGCCATTTCCAATACATTTCCTTTCGGCACAAGATTATTGACTACCGCGTCAATTGTTTCCTGTTTGCTTACTTTGACAATTGCTGTGGCTGTTGCTTTTCTTAAGGTGTTTATTTTATGCGTAATGTCTACCATTTTAGGTGTTTTTTTTCCAGGTGAATGTATCGTTTTCAAACATTTCCTTGCCAAAAATCGGCACATCTGTTTTAATCCAGTTTACAATAGCTTCTGTAGCTTCATAAACTTGTTTTCGTCTTGTTGCCGAAACAAAAACAAACAGACAGATTTCGCCTGCCTTTACCACACCTAAACTGTGATAAATGTGCATGCAGGTCAAATCGAATTTAGCAAAAGCTTTTTCACGAATGGTATGCAGGGCTTCGTTTGCCATATCAGTGTAAGCCGAATAATCAATTGCCACAACCGTATTATCATGAATCACATCGGCGCGAACCTGGCCCAGAAAAATATTATGCGCCCCAATTGTATGTTTGGATTGATGTTTGGCAATCGACTCCGCAATAAACTGGGGAGAAATTGGTCCTTCTACAAATACATTTTTACTCATTGTTTTTATATTTTTTTTGCCAAAGTTTTTACAGATTAAAAGGATTTTGCAATGAATTACACAAATTTTCTGTCCTTATATTCTATAAAAAGAATCATCGCAATATTGTCATTTCGACGAAGGAGAAATCCCCGTAAGAAGCTCTACAAAGTTTGGCGAAATTCCAGACGGAGTTACTTGTGTAGATTCTTCGTTCCTCAGAATGACAAACTGTATGGACAATTATAATCCTTGACTATATTTTTATATTTTTATTTCTTTAATTAATAATTCTTTAATTGCCAAAGCCCCGCCAACAACACTTTTTACACCTTCAAATTCTTTTTTCTGAAGCAATTCAACAGCCATTTTACTTCTAATTCCGGATTGGCAGAAGACATAAATCGTTTGATTTGGATCTAGTTTTTCAATTTCATTTTCCAGATACATTAACGGAATCTGAATACTGTTTTTGAATGTTATTTTTGGAAGTTCGTCTGCATTTCGAACATCCAAAAACAAGACTTCTTCATTATCAATTTGATCTAAAACTGCTTCGGCTGAAATCTCTTCAATAAGATTTTCTTTGTGGGAATATTTTTCTTCAAAAATACTTCTGTCTATTAGAAAAGAATCACTTTTTTCAAAATCATATTTCTGCTGTTCATTATTCAGGATGTTATAAACCAATATCTTTCCACTTAAAATTTCTCCTGTTTCCAGAATCATTTTTATAACTTCATTGGCCTGGAGCATTCCGATAATTCCAACTGAGATTCCAATGACGCCCGCATCCGTACAATTTACAGATGAACTGTTTTCATCCGGATACAAACATCTGTAGGTTGGTCCATTTTGATAATTAAAAACCGAAACCTGTCCCTGAAACCTGAAAATTGATCCATAAACCATTGGTTTATTTGTAATCAAGCAGGCATCATTTATCAGGTATTTTATTTGAAGATTATCAGTTGCATCAACAATAATATCATATTTTTCGAATAAAGCAATGGCGTTTTTCCCTGAAAGTTTTTCAGCAACAGCGTTTACTTTAACGTCGGGATTTAATGCTGTCACCATGGATTTGGCTTCTTCAACCTTATATTTCCCGACAGATGAACTTTTGTAAATTACCTGACGCTGCAAATTTGAAAGTTCCACAACATCATCATCCACGATTCCGATTTCGCCTACTCCGGCTGCTGCCAGATAAGGCAATATTGCAGTACCAAGACCTCCTGCACCAATAATTAAAACTTTTGATTTTAATAATTTGTACTGACCTGTTTCTCCAATTTCGGGAAGGATTATTTGTCGGTTATAACGTGAAGATGCATTCATAAATTGTAAATTATCCTCCTGCAAAAGGAGGCAATAATGCAACAATATCGCTTGTTTTCAAAGCATAATCTGTTGTTTTTGAAACTATTTTCTGATTGACTGCAACACTGAATGACAACGATTCGAATTTGTATTTTTCTTCTAAATCCTGCAATAAATCCTGCAGGGAAATATTCGAAGAAATTACATTTTCGAAGGAACATTGTGTCTTTTCAGCTATAGCTCCAAAATATTTAACTTCAATCATTTATTATAAATTTAAACTATATCAAACCAATATGGATCGAGCCTAAGGCTCTTTGCCATTTCACATTTTATCATATGGACGAATTGAAATTCATTCCTACAAAATTATTCGAGCCTACAGCTCTTTTTTGAATTTAGTTCCAACCCCGATAAAACAAATATTTTGCAGCAACTATTCAGCCCTGCAAAATTATTCCGGGCTGCAACTTTTTTTTAAATATAGTCACAGCAGGACAATTTATTTTGTAGCAACGGAATTTATTCCGTTGTGTTAGTTTTGAAGCAATAATAAAGTTCCAGAGGAACGATTCATATATTCCGGACGTTTATTATAAATTTAAATTCTGAAATATAAATTCGTCTTCAAAGTGTTCCTGAAAATACGAGGTCAGTCTTGACGTATTTTTTACCACTTCTCCAATTACAATAATTGCCGGTGATGAAATGTTTTTTTCGGCGACTAATTTAGTAATTGAGCTAATGTTTCCTACTACTTTTTGTTCTGAATTTTTAGTTCCGTTTTGAATAATCGCAATCGGTAAATCATCAGTACGATTGGCTTTATAAATGTCAACAATTTCATTTAATTTATGCATCCCCATCAAAATAACCACTGTCGCAGCCGATTGGGATGCCAAATGTACATCTTTAGACAATTCATGACTGGAGGTTGTACCCGTAATTACCCAGAAACTCTCTGCTACTTTTCGTTGTGTAAGACTGATTCCTACTGAAGCCGGAACGCCCAATGCAGATGAAATCCCGGGAACGACAGCAGTTTCCAGACCAAATTTTTCAGAATATTCGATTTCTTCACTTCCACGTCCGAAAATAAACGGATCGCCTCCTTTTAAACGAACTACATGTCCGTAACGATTTGCCATCGAAACTATCAATTCATTAATCTGATCTTGTGTATAGGCGTGGCATCCCAAACGCTTACCCACAAAAACAATCTCTGCCTGCGTTGCATATTGCAACAATTCTTCATTGACAAGCGCATCATACAAAACTACGTCGGCATTTTCTAACGCTTTAATTGCTTTCAGCGTAATCAATTCAACATCTCCCGGGCCTGCGCCTACTACTGTTAACTTTGGTGTTCTTGAGTTTTGCATAATCTATTAACTTAAATTGATATTCAGGTTGTTTAATTCGTCTGCCGAATTAATATTTGTCAAAGGAAAGTTTTCGCTTTCTTCTATTTTTATAATCTGATGGGGCACTTTCGATAGAAAATCCATCATTTTCAGTTCATTGTTGTCGATTGCTTCTTTTATAACCGGAATTATTTTTTTCGAATAAATTCCGATTAAAGGATGTATCCTGCTTTCTGTCGCAAATATGGTAATCTGGGCTTCCTGATTGTGTTTTGAGATTAATTCAGCTAACAATTCTGAAGAAATCAATGGAATGTCACAGCTTAAAATCAGGTTAAATTCGGTTTCAGAATGCTCCAGTGCGGTATAAATTCCACCCAAAGGGCCTTTATCTTTAACAATATCAGCCGTTTTCTGATACGGCAGATAATCGTATTCTTTTGTATTTGTTATGAACTCAATAGCAGACGTAACGGGCAAAACAGCCTGAATTATATGTTCAATAAATGGTTTTCCCTGAAACAGAACCAATCCTTTTTCAGACTTCATTCGGGAACTTTTTCCTCCGCAAAGAATAAATGCTGTTAGTGTTTTCATGATTAATTAATTTGTTTTCAGGTTTAATTGAAATGAGAAAAATTTTACCGCAAAGAGCGCTAAGGTTTTATTTATTTAACTTTTAAGATTAAGTTCGCAAAGGTTCCAAAGCTTTGCGAACTTAACTATTTTCATAAACCGCTTTAATGACACCTTGCGTACTTTGCGGTAAAATTAAAAACTATACTTTGGCTACATCTCAAGGAAAAATCAATTTTATGCTTGCCATTAAAATCACGGTTCCTAAAACTATTTTTAAAGTTTTGTTCGAAAAATAACCGCTTCCGTAAAACCCGCCTAACATTCCGCCTATCACTGCAATCGGAACCAGATATAAACTTTCTATCGGAATAATTTTTCCTCCCAAAAGAAATCCTAGCATTCCGGCAACCGAGTTTACAAATATGAAAAGGCTTGAAATAGCAGCTGATTCTTTTACCGAAGCCCATCCCAGGAACAATAAAACCGGACTTAAGATAATGCCACCTCCTATGCCCAGCATTCCTGACAACAACCCAATTACAAATCCGATTGCCAATGCAAAAGGCAATTGAATTTGAACCGCTTCTTTTTCTTTAAAATTGAATATTCCGAACAGCCTCAAGGCTGCGAACACCAGAACGATTCCTAAAATAACTTTATAAATTGTATTGTCCAATGTGATAAATCCGCCAATAAAAGCTGCCGGGACAGAAGCTATCGCAAACGGATAAAAAAGTTTGGGTTTGAAATAATTCATTCTGTAATAAAACAAAAACGAAATACTCGAAACAAATAAATTAAGTAACAATGCCGAAGGTTTCATAATCGTCACCGGAAAAGCAAAAATGGTCATTAAAGCCAAATAACCCGAAGCTCCGCCATGTCCTACACTTGAGTACAAAAACGCAATCACGATTAATGCGAAGCTGAAGAGGATAATATTTTCGGAAGTAAGTAAATTCATTTTTTTGTTTCAGGTTTTATTTGTTTCACGTTCATGCTATATGTTTATTTTTACACACTGCATCTTAAAACAAAAATTCTTTATTCTTTATTCTTTATTCTTTATTCTTTATTCTTTATTCTTTATAAATCTAATCAATCGGCAGTAAAGTCACAAATTGTTCTTTTTCAATCATTTCTACATCATTTGGTACAATTAACAAACAATTTGCTGTAGCAAAAGTATTAAGCATTGCTGAGCTCTGACCCTCTAAAACCGCTACATGGGTTTCATCATACAAGGCTTTTAAGAACAATGTTTTTCCGGAAGTATTTTTAATATCCGTATTTAATTTTCGGATAACTTTCGGTAAATGAATATCTGAAAATCCCATTCGGTTTCGGATTGCCGGATATACATATACATAAAAATTAGTCAGTGATGAAGCCGGATTTCCAGGTAAAGCAAAAACTAAAGCTTCTTTTTTAGAACCAAAAAACATTGGTTTGCCTGGTTTTTGATTGATTTTATAAAAATGTTCCTTCACTTCATTTTTAAGTAGTGCTTCTTTTACAAAATCATAATCCCCAACTGAAATTCCGCCTGAAATTAAAACCACATCATATTTTTCAAGTATATCTTTCAAAGCTTTCTTAGTCGTTTTAAGATTGTCTTTAACATTAAAAACCTTTGTTTTATTTATACCAATCGTTTGAAGCGCTGCCTGTAGCATTAGTGAATTACTTTCGTAAATTTTTCCTTTTGGCAATTTTTTTCCCGGCTTTACCAATTCATTTCCAGTAACTAAAATAGCTACTTTCGGCTTTTTGTAAACCGTAATTTCAGTAATTCCTAAACAAGCCAAAAAACCAATTGCGGCTGGTGTAATTAAAGTATTGGCTTCAAAAACAACTTCTTCTTTATTAATCTGTTCTCCTTTTGCACGAACATTTGCCAATTTCTCAGGCATTTTAGCAATCAAAATCGAATTTTCATTTGCCATAACGTGCTCCTGCATCACAACTGTATCCGCATCATCCGGAACAAAAGCTCCGGTAAAAATCCTTACAGCTTCATTTTCTTTCAGTTTTATATTAGAATGATCACCGGCTTGTGAACTGCTTACCACATCGTATTGATGTTTTCTGCTGTGAATGAAAGCATAACCATCCATTGCTGACTGGCGAAACGGCGGCATTGCAATTGGCGAATAAACCGTCTCCGCTAAAACATATCCAAGTGCTTTTCTCACTGCTATTTTTTGCAATGGCATTTTCGAACTGTTTTCAGCTACAATCGTTAAGGCTTCATTTACTTGTATCATTTTAAAAAATATAAAACTAAGTAAAAATACTTATTACAAATATAAGTATTTTTTACTAGTATGATTAAAAAATTTAATTTATTTTTCAATCTATAAAATTACTCTAATTTATTTAAAATCACGGCTTAAAATTGAATGTTGTTTTGGGCTAAAATTCTTCAATTTTAGATTCAAACAGATTTTTTTAAGACTTACCTAATTTTTTTACAATTCAAATAATAATAAAAATGAATAAATCGAGTATAAAATACTGCATTTCATTACTAAATAAATTTTATTTTTTAACATTTGTTTGACTTCACAAAAACAATAATAACTTAATAATCAAAACATTAAATCCTTTGATTAATGTGAAATTTATTTATTCAATTTATTATTAAAAAAAATGCAGCAAATTTTTGGATATTATTATATTAAATTTAACTTTGTCTATAGGATTAATAGAGTTTAAAACTTATTTAAAACCATAAACAACTGCATTTTGAAAACAACCGAAAGCATATCGTATTTTATTCCTTCTAAAAAAAATACTTATAACACGTCTTGTTGTTGTATGTGCTTCTGTTGTTAATTGTCAAAAACAATTCTTGTTTATTCAATTTCCAACTTTAATTGAAATAAGCAATCTTTATAAAATTCAAAAAATTACTGCAAATCTGTTTCTAACAATTATTTGTACCGAAACAGTATTTGAAACTATACCTGAAAAAGAAAATCAAATTAAAACTAAAAATTACCAAAATGAAAAAGATGCACAACTGCTGCTGTAAATAAACAAAAAAGCCATTTCTGCGGCAACAGAAATGGCGTGGCTTAAAGAAAATTTATCGCTAAATAAAGGAAACACGAGAGAGTTGAAAAATCAACTTTCAGGGCTCCTTGTTAATTACTTAAACCAATACAAAGAAATGAAAAAAAATATAAATGTTTACACATTATTATTTCTCCTGTTTTTAACATCAGGAATAAATGCCCAAAATACAACTCCACTTATTCAGTCTAAACTGGACGGGACAATAGTGGATGACATTACAAACCAGCCCATTATTGGAGCTTCAGTTATTATTAAAGGAACGACACACGGGGTTCAGACAGATACTGAAGGAAAATTTTATTTTCAAACTGGTCAGAAATTACCTTACACTTTAATCATAACCTATATCGGATATAAGAAAACTGAAATTATTGTCGACAAAAATCCTGTCACTATCAGTTTAAAAGAAGAACGTCAGGAACTGGATGAATTAGTCGTTGTTGGATACGGTTCTCAGAAGAGAAAAGACATTACCGGTTCAGTGTCATCCGTTCCAAAAGCAAATCTTTCCCAGGTTTCATCATCTGCAGATAATTTATTGCGAGGTGCAGTTTCGGGCGTGGTAGTTACACAAAGTTCAGGTCGTCCGGGTGCATCTTCAAGTGTTCGTATTCGTGGGGGAAACTCTATTACTGCGGGTAATGAACCTTTATATGTACTGGATGGAATTTTGATTTATAATGACAATGCCAACAGCTCCGCCGGAATAGCAAATGCCGGAGCGAGTCTGAACGTTTTGTCCACCATTAACCCATCTGATATAGAATCAATTGAAGTTTTAAAAGATGCTTCTGCAACTGCAATTTATGGCTCTCGCGGTGCAAATGGTGTTGTAATTATTACTACTAAAAAAGGAACAAAAGGTCAGGATAACATTTCGTATCAGGGTTATTTTGGATTTCAGAATATTTCGAAGAAACTTAGCGTAATGAATGCTAGCCAATGGGCAAGTTTACGAAATGATGTTCAGGCAAGTATTGGTCAGGCACCTTCTTTTACTGATGCACAAATTGAAGCATTTAAAACTTCAGGGAACTACGACTGGCAGTCAGCAGCTTTTAGAAGAGCAAGTCCGGTTCAAAATCATCAATTGTCATTTTCGGGCGGTGATGAAAGATCCAGATATTCTATTTCTGCCGGATACTTTGATCAGGAAGGAATTGTTTTAGGATCTGATTTTAAAAGAATTTCACTTCGTGTTAACTACGAAAAAAACTATTCTCAAAACTTTAAATTCGGCGTAAATGCCAATTACAGTAATTCCGTTTCCAATGGTATAGCAAGCAATAGTACCGGCGGAAGAAACCCAAATCCTTTAGTGAGTGTTTTATTAACCGCTCCGGTTGTTCCTATTCGAAATGAAGATGGTACGTATAATGTAAAAAATAATATTTATACTACTTCTGTTAACGGCTTTGTACCAAACCCGATTAATGATTTGGAAAATACAATTAACGAAACTAAAATTAACAGAATTCTTACCAGCTTATTTGGAGAATACAAAATCACTAAAAAACTGACTGCGAAAGTTGCGGTAAGCGGCGATGTAATCGATACAAAACAAAATTATTACGCGCCTGCAAATACCTCAAATGGTGCCGGAACAAAAGGTTCTGCTGCTGTTGGAGACCGATTGGTAAGTTCTGTATTAAATGAAAATACGGTGAATTATAATACCAACTTCGGTGAAAACCATAAATTCTCAGCTTTAGGAGGTTATACACTTCAATGTACTAAAGGAGAAGTCGTTACAGCAGGATCAAATACTTTTGTAAATGATGCCAATACCTATAATGCCTTACAAGATGGTGTCGCAGTAAAACCATACAGCGATGCATACGAAAGTATATTAAAATCATGGCTTGCAAGGGTAAACTATTCTTATAAAGGAAAATACAATTTTACACTTTCTGCCCGTGCCGACGGATCTTCAAGATTTGGTTCTGAATCACGCTGGGGTTATTTCCCGTCAGCAGGTTTCTCATGGAATATTACAGATGAAGAATTTGCAAACAATATCAAAGGTGTAACTGAGGCAAAACTTAGAATTACTGCCGGAACAACAGGAAATCAGGAAATTGGAAACTATCTGGCGTTAGCTCAAATGGGTTCTGTAAACTATTCTTTTGGCGGAACATTATACACAGGACTTGCTCCTACCCGATTATCAAATACAGATTTGAAATGGGAAAAAACAACACAGTATAATGTTGGTTTGGATTTATCATTATTTGAAAGAAAAATCAATTTTGTTTTTGATGTGTATTACAAAAAAACAAACGATTTGTTAATCAGCGTTCCGGTGCCGCTTACTTCCGGATATGCAAGTGTACTTCAAAATATCGGAGGTGTTGAAAATAAAGGTATCGAGATTGGTTTAACAACTGAAAACCTTAAAACAGAAAATTTCTCATGGAATTCGAACCTTGTATTTTCTGCTAACAGAAACAAAGTGGTAGCAATTGGAAACGGAGTCAATCAGTTTTTTCCAGTAGTTCCAAACGGATCTTTATTGCAGCAGCAGCCTGTAACGGTTAAAGTTGGTTTACCATTAGGCACTTTCTGGGGATACAGGACCAATGGCATTTTCCAGACTCAGGAAGAAGTGAATACGCAGCCTAAAATAAACAGTTTAGCTAATACAAAAGTTGGTGACAGAAAATATGTTGATACCAACGGAGACGGTGTAATTACAGCTCTTGACAAAGGAAATCTTGGGTCATCACAGCCAAAATTTGTTGGAAGTTTCAGCAACACAATTTCTTACAACGACTTTGATCTGAATTTTTCTTTTCAGGGTTCTTATGGAGCTAAAATCTTCAATGCTTTAAATCAGCAGTTAGAAATTTCTACTCTTGGAACAAATGTGTCAACCGCTTTAGCTGACCGCTGGACACCAACAAACCCTAGCAATGAAATTCCGAGAGCATCCAGTTCTCCATTAGGAATAGTTTCTGAGCGTTATGTAGAAGATGCTTCTTTCCTGAGACTAAAACTGATCACTTTAGGATATACATTACCTAAAAGCATTTCTAAAAAATTAGGTACAAAGAGCGTTAAATTTTATGTATCTGCTGAGAACTTAATTACATGGACAAAATACACCGGATATGACCCTGAGGTAAGCTCATACGAACAAAACAACTTATATCCGGGAATTGATTTTGGTTCTTATCCAAACTCAAAAACATTCATCTCAGGACTGAACGTAACTTTCTAAGTAAAAAAATATAAAATGAAAAAGATTATAATAACATTCCTTTTAAGTGCCGGTTTATTGGTATCGTGCACCGACCTTGAGGTAACACCAACCTCATTTGTAACCGAAGATAATTACTTTCAAACTCAGGATGATGCCGTTGCGAGTGTAACAGCGGTTTATGCTTCTTTAAGCCTTGATCCGGGAGAGCAGAGTTTATTTGGCAGAAACTTATATTTCTTAACAGATATGGGTTCTGATTATGCTGCAGCAGGAGTTTCTGCAACAAACCCACAGGTTCGAGCGATCAGCAGTTTAACACATGATGCTACTAATGACCGTGTTCAGGTGGCTTGGAAACAAATTTATGCAGGAATTAACAGAGCTAATGTTTCGATTGATAATATTCCGAAAGTTTCAGGGTCTGAAGCAGTAAAAACAAGATTAATCAATGAAGCTAAATTTATCCGCGGATTACTGTATTTTCAGGCAGTTCGTATTTGGGGCGGAGTGCCGATTGTTTTACACGAACCCAATTCTATTCAGCTGGAAAGCTTAAAATCAAGAAGAGCAACTGTTGACGAAGTTTATGCTCAGATTATTAAAGATCTTACAGATGCAGAAAGTTTACCAGCATCTTATACAACTGCTGATGCCGGACGCGCCACTTCCGGAGCTGCAAAAGCAATTTTGGCAAAAGTTTACCTGACAAGAAAGGACTGGCCGAATGCTATTTTAAAAGCAAGGGAAGTAATCAACGGCGGATATGGTTATGCTTTGTTCGAAAGCTTTCAGGATATTTTCACGAAAACAAAAAAGAATGGAAAAGAACATATTTTCTCTGTTCAGTTTGAGCCAAACCAGGCCGGAAACGGATCTAGCGGAAGTACTTTTCAGGCAACATCTTTTACAGGATTTACGGCAACTGAACCTGCTGATATTATCTCAGATGTAGCTTTGTTTTATGATATTTATGAGGCAGGTGATACTCGTAGAGATGTTAGTTATGCCAAACAACTTCTTAATCCAACAACTGGAACTCTTTATACTTTTCCGAAACCAATTTTCAAAAAATATCTTGATTTAACCAATTTGGCAACTCCTTCAAACGTAGCGATCAATTTCCCTTTAATTCGGTATGCAGACATCTTATTGTCTTTGGCGGAAGCCATAAATGAGCAAAACGGTGCGCCAACTCCAGAAGCTTTTGAACTGATAAATCAGGTAAGAAGAAGAGCTTACGGAAAAGTAATTACAACTCCGGATGTTACGGTAGATTTAGTTGGATTAAATCAAACCACTTTTAGAGAAGCCATTCAGGAAGAACGTAAAAAAGAGTTTGTTCAGGAAGGACAGCGATGGTTTGACTTAGTTCGTTGGGGAACATTGGTTACCGAAGTGAAAAAAGTTACGGCTAAAAACTCCGTTTCAGAAAGAAACAATCTGTATCCAATTCCGCAAAGCGAAAGAAATATTGATCCGGTAGGATTACCACAAAATCCAGGCTATTAATAAAGAGGATTAATAAACAAGTAAATAAAAATGATTAAAAAACTGTTCATTATCGCCCTATTGGTTGTTGCACAATCTCAGCTATTTGCACAGAAAAAGCAACCTAACATTATCGTCATTCTGGCAGATGATTTAGGTTTCTCAGATATTGGTGCTTTTGGCTCAGAAATTAAAACTCCAAACCTGGATAAGCTTGCTAAAAACGGACTTATTCTAAAGCAATTTTATAATGCCGGGCGCTGCTGTCCTTCACGCGCTTCATTGCTCACAGGTTTATATCCGCATCAGGCAGGCATTGGGGACATGGTGCAGGACAAGGGATTTCCTGCGTATCAGGGATATTTAAACGAGCATTGCATCACGATTGGACAGGCACTCAAACAGGCAGGATACAACACTATCGTTTCAGGAAAATGGCACGTAGGTTTGGTTCCGTCTGCCTGGGCTGTTAATAGAGGGTTTGATGATTCTTTTACTTTACAAAACAATGGCAGCAGTTATTTCAACTCGGAACCTTTGTATAATGATGGAAGGAAAGTTACTTTTTTGAAAGGAGATCAGGAAATTACAAGAACAGACAAATCTACTTATCTGACTCAGGAAATAACCAATTTTGCCATTAATTCTTTAGAAAAACACAGCAAGGAACAAAAACCTTTTTTTCTGTATATTACTTATAATGCGCCTCATTGGCCCATTCAGGCATTACCTGAAGATATTGCTAAATACAAAGGTAAATACCTAAAAGGCTGGGATAAGCTGAGAGCAAGCCGTTTTGAGAAATTGAAACAACAAGGTATTATTGATAAAAACTGGGACTTATCCAATCGTTTTGAAAAAGTACCGGATTGGGAAAAATTAAGCGACGAAGAAAAAGACAAATGGGACACCCGAATGGCAATTTACGCCGCCATGATTGACCGAATGGATGCCGGAATTGGAGAAATTCTGCAAAAAGTAAAATCTCTGGGAGAAGAAGATAATACCCTGATCCTTTTTCTTTCTGATAATGGCGGAAGTGCCGATGATGTGAAAAACTGGAATTATGTTACCCAAAAAAATGGAACACCGGGTTCTGCCGCATCGATTGACAGTTACGAAAGTCCGTGGGGAAATGTGAGCAACACGCCTTTTCAATTATTCAAAAAGAACACTCACGAAGGCGGTATTGCTTCGCCTTTTATCGCTTATTATCCAAATCATATCAAAGCTGGTACACTAAGCAACAGAGTTAGCCATCTGATTGATATTTTTCCGACTTGTCTGGAATATGCCGGATTTGAATATCCGGATTCTTTTCAGGAAAAAAAACTCATACCCTTAGAAGGTACTAGTTTAAAAAAGGAATTTGAAGGGCAAAAATCTGCTACACATGAAGCTTTATTTTGGGAACATGAAGGCAGTAAAGCAGTACGAAAAGGACAATGGAAAGCTGTAGCCGAAAACAACCAGCCCTGGGAATTGTATAATCTTGCTGCTGACCGGACCGAAACAAAGAACCTGGCAAAGTCAGAACCAAAAATCCTCCAAAACCTGATTGAATTACATGAGCAATGGTCAGCAAAAGTAGGTGTTGAAGATTGGAACAAAATAAAATAACAATACTGAAAAAATAATATTACAATCAAAAATCCTCAAGAAGTAAAATGATGATTTGAAATCAAAATAAAATGAAATTAGTATGGACTGTTATTTATCTGGTGCCCTTGTCAATTTTAATGGGTATTTTTTCTATTATCCGTTTTATAAAAAAACAGATCAATAAGCCTGTAAAAACAAAATAAACAACAGTTATTCCTAATTCCTCACTTTACAATTTATCAAAAAACCAGGACAATAAATTATACTAAATACATAGAATTAATAAATTATTAATTAATCGCTTAAATATATAAAACAATGAAAAAATTTAAAAACAACAGTACGATCAAAAGTCCAACAACAGGAATTTTGATTACAGCATTGCTGGTTGCTCAGTTTGGCTTTGCACAGGATAATCAAAATGCAGAATTTAAAGGAGTTGTTGGTAAAACATTGGCAGATTCAAAAGAATATTGGCCTGAGCCAGTAAAAGCGCCAAAAGGTGCTCCCAATGTGGTTTGGATTTTACTGGATGATGTAGGATTCGGTGCTTCCAGTGCTTTTGGAGGATTAATAGAAACGCCTACTTTTGATGCTTTGGCAAATAACGGGTTGCGTTATACCAATTTCCACACAACCGCTATTTGCGCCCCTACCCGCGCCGCTTTATTAACGGGTAGAAACTCAGGCAGAGTTCACGTTAGCGGTTTTTCTCACACCATTCTATCTGCGGGCTTCCCTGGCTGGGATGGCAGAATTCCATCGGACAAAGGAACTATTGCTGAGATTCTACGGGAGAACGGCTACAACACTTTTGCAGTAGGAAAATATGGTGTAACTCCGGATGAAGATGCTACAGATGCAGGTCCGTTTGACAGATGGCCAACCGGAAAAGGTTTCGATCATTTCTATGGTTTCTTAGGATCACAAACCGATCAGTACAACCCTGATTTGGTAGAAGATCAGGTACATATAAAACCAGACGGCCGCCATCTGAACGAATTAATTACCGATAAAGCAATCAGTTATATCCAGAAACAACAAAAAGCAGCTCCCGGAAAACCATTCTTTTTATATTATGCACCCGGAGCAGCTCATGCACCTCATCAGGTAGCAAAAGAATGGAGTGATAAATACAAAGGAAAATTTGACGAAGGCTGGGATGTTTATCGTGAAAGAGTTTTGGCTAACCAAAAGAAACTGGGGGTAATTCCTGCCAATGCGGTTTTACCTGAACGTAACCCATTGATTGGGGAATGGAAAAAACTGACTCCGGATCAAAAGAAGGTATATGCAAGATTCATGGAAGTGTATGCAGGATTCCTGACGTATACCGATGCTGAAATTGGAAGAGTGGTAAATTACCTCAAAGAAACCAATCAATTTGATAACACAGTAATTTTCGTGGCAATTGGTGATAACGGAGCCAGTAAAGAAGGTAGTCTTGTAGGTACTATTAACCAAAGTCTTTTTGCTCAGGGTACATCTGACGAAAAAAACCTTCAGGATAATTTAGCTAACATCGGTGAAATTGGAACTCCTCAGGGACGTAATACCAATTACCCTTTGGGCTGGGCACAAGCTACGAATGCACCGTTTAAAAACTGGAAACAGGATGCTCAGTCAGAAGGAGGAACGCGTAATCCTTTGATTATTCATTATCCAAACGGAATAAAAGATAAAGGCGGAATCAGGAATCAATACAGCCACGTAAACGATATTTTACCTACTACGCTTGATATTGCAGGAATCAAAGCTCCGGAATATATTAAAGGAATTAAACAGGATGTCATCCAGGGCTCTTCTTTATATACTTCTTTAAATAATGCTAAAGCAGAGTCGTTACACAAAGTGCAATACTACTATATTTTTGGAAATAGAGCCATTTACAAAGATGGATGGAAAGCAGCCGCAGCGCATCCGGACCCGTTTACTTTATTGAAAACTGCAGCTAAAAATCAGGCACCTTCAGCAAACAGTTTTGACAATGATGTTTGGGAATTATACAACTTAAACGAAGATTTTAACGAACGTAATAACCTGGCCAAAAAATATCCTGAAAAATTAGAAGAACTTAAAAAACTGTTTGATGAACAAGCCAAAGAAAACAATGTGTATCCGTTAATTGACTGGCAGGATGTACTAGGCAGAAAAATTCACAATAGCGGAGCTGACAAAGGCAAAAACCTTCAGGATTTGATTAAGGAAGCTACAAAAGGTGGAAGCGGCAGTTCGCATTAAATAAATAATGAATATGAATTCAATCCAAATTTATAAAGAAAAAATAAAGTATTAACAAAAAATTGAAACACATGAAACTAGTAGATTATCAAATTATAGGCAAAAAGATTGTCGTTGGGGCGATTCTTTTTTTGGTTCCGCTTATGATTTTGGCGGGCGGCTTAACATTAATCAACCAATTTTTAAAATAAGAAATCATGGCAACAGTTCACAATTCAAATAAAAATCTGACAAGAGATTTAAGCATTAGTCTTTTTATATACGCATTACCGGTATTGGCAATTTATCTGTATTTTAAATTAAGTAATAACGTGGTAAGCGAATCGCACATTGCATTACCCGCTTTTTTGGAATTTGCAAAACCTGCTTTCCAAAACATCCGTACCTGGGGATTAACCGTTTTTATGATTGTCCTGGGCATTATAGAATTTACAGCAGGTCTTTACGATGATGAATGGACAGGCGAAGAACGCAAAATTGACATTGTTAGTTTCCTTGCTCCAAAATTAATTTTACCAGCGGTTATTTCTTTTTTCAGCTTACAGGTTTTACCAGTTTTGATTCCGAATCTTGAAAATGCACTTTCTTGGGTTCCGTTTTGGGGAGGTTTTTTCTTAATTGCGGTTGCAGATGATTTGACCCAATACTGGTACCACCGTTTACACCATCAGGTTCCCTTTTTGTGGCGTTTTCATAGAACGCATCATTCGGCTCCATACATGGGAATGGCAATGCTTTCAAGACAAAACTTTATCTACACCATCTTTTTTTCTCAGATTTATTTAACAGCAACGTTGACATTTTTAGGTTTAGGACTACCGGCTCTGTTTGTTTTGGTGATAAAAAGTATCATCACCTTAACGGCACATTCGAGCATTGCCTGGGATAAACCATTTTACAAATACAAAGTTTTACATCCGATTGCATGGGTTTTGGAAAGATTAATTTCTACTCCGGCTACACATCATGCACATCACGCAGATACAAGCGGTGATGGCGTTGGACACTTTAAAGGAAACTTTGGAAATATGTTTTTTATCTGGGATGTGATTTTCGGAACAGGTTTAATTACGCGTCAGTTTCCAAAATCATATGGTATCAAATCCTATAAACAGGAAGAATGGTATGCACAGTTTCTTTGGCCGATATTCAAATCTAAAAAAAAAGGAAGCGCACTGGCAGAAGGAGTTCTTTCTGTACCCTTAAAACAAACTCCGGTTGTTGAAAATCAGCCTGTACTAGAAACCGTTCAATCCTAATATAATGAAAAATAAAATATTTAAAAACTGTATCTCTGTCGTAACTCTTTTTGTAACAATTATTGGCTTTTCCCAAAATAAAAGCTCCAATACAGTATCATTAGATGTTTATTACAGTAAAATTCAGGCTGAAAAAAATCCACAGATTATTGATGCCAGAGGTCCGGAAGAATTTGCCCTGAACCACATTAACGGAGCGGTAAATTTTAATCTGGAATCGAAAGATTATACTCAGCAGATTGCAAAATTAGATAAAACAAGGCCCGTTTTTACCTATTCTATCGGAGCCGGAAGAAGTGTCTGGCTTGCTGATGATTTATTAAAGAAAGGGTTTAAGGAAGCTTATAGTTTAGAGGGTGGAATTGCAAACTGGATTGGCAACGGGAAACCTTTTTATGTAAACTCCAAAAGTAAATTAACACTGGATGAATACAATAAAATCATCGCCGATAATAATACCGTTTTGGTGGACATCGGTTCTAAATATTGTGCGCCGTGTAAGAAAGTAAAGCCTGTTCTGGAAACCATCAAAGCTGAATACGGAGAGAAGGTAAAAATTGTCGAAATTGAACTGGAAGAAAGTCCGCAGGTAATTGCCGGTTTGAAAACTGTAAAAGTATTTCCTACCCTGATTTTATATCAAAAAGGTCAGATTGTTTTCAAAAAAGAGGGTTTCTCAGATTTGAAAAAAGAGGTTGATGTCATTTTGGCTCAGAATAATTAAATTGCTACAAGTTTTAATACAATCTAAAATTTGTAATTCAAATCAAAACACCTGTAAAAAAACAACCAATGTCAATTAAAACTAAACAACTTAACCTTCATGAAGACTGGACAGTCGTACTATTAGGATTCTTAATCATCGGCATTTCGCTGTTTGTATTTCTTCCGGAAGTACCGGTATTCAAATGGTCCAACGGATCTGATTTACTAAAAGATGTATTTGAGGTCGGAAATTTACAAATTCTGTTAATTCAATTTATTTATTTGAATGTTATAGGAACTATTGCTGCTTTTTTAATTGGCAAATCCGTAAAAAACTTTTTATTGGGATTTCCAGTCGTGTATTTGTTGACTTTATTGGCACTCATTATTGCAGGTAATGCAGAGGTTAAAGCAGTCAATTTAGAAGCGGTAATTTTTAGTTTGATAATTGGTTTGGCAATTGGTAATTTTTTCAAACTACCGGAATGGTTTCGCTCAGCGCTTTCTACAGAAGTATTTGTAAAAATCGGGTTGGTTTTATTAGGAACCAGCGTCATTTTTTCAGATATTCTAAAAGCGGGTTCTTTAGGATTGATTCAGGCTTTAGTTGTTGTATTATCAGTTTGGTATTTTGCTTTCTGGCTTTGTAAAAAACTTAAAGTCGATGATGAACTGACGATGATGATTTCAAGTGCGGTTTCTATTTGTGGGGTTTCGGCTGCTATTGCAACATCAGGTGCCATCAAAGGAGATTCGAAAAAACTGTCGTATGTGATTTCTATGGTATTGGTAACGGCCATTCCGATGATGATTTTCATGCCCATAATTGCAAAATATTTTAATTTTCCAGAAGAAGTAACCGGAGCATGGCTTGGCGGAAGTATCGATACTTCCGGAGCTGTTGTGGCATCAGGAACACTGGTGGGAGAAACAGCTTTAAAAATCAGTACCATTGTCAAATTCTCTCAAAATGTTTTATTGGGACTGGCAGCTTTTGGTATTTCAGTTTATTGGACCTACACTCATAATAAATCAGAAGAAGCCATTGCCTCAAAACCAACATTAGGCGTTATCTGGGAGCGTTTTCCAAAGTTTGTAATTGGTTTTATTGCAGCTTCAATCGTATTTTCTTTCCTGATTACTTCTGAAACAAGAGATTTGGTAAAAGACAGTTTAAAAAATCTACAGGGAATTTGGTTTGCCCTTGCTTTTACCAGCATTGGTCTAGAAACGAATTTTAAGGATTTATTCAGCAACAACAGTAAAAAACCTTTGTATGCTTTTTTAATTGCTCAGTTTTTTAATGTGGTTATTACACTGATTATTGCTTCTTTATTGTTTGGAAAATAATTAAGAACTATAAAAATTTCCTTTTCAATGATGTAATAGTAGTTTAAAAACTACAGAAACAAGAGTGTCTAATACTTGAATTGGTATTTGACACTCTTTTTATTTAAAAACAAACACCTAAAAATCAATAACTTAAAACAATTTTATATTTCTACTACACACTTCTTCTTCCCCACTTCAAAAAAAATTAAAAAAACTTTTGGATATCATTATATTAAATTTAACTTTGTCTATAGGATTAGTAGAGTTATACATTTTATCAAAAAAATAATATTTTGAAAACAACAGTTAGCACAACCCATTACTTTCTCATTGAAAATTACACTAATAAGACTTCTTATATGTGTGGCTGTTGCTAAATCTTCGCGGTTACGTCTGCCGATTACTTTTTTTTATAATTGATTTCAGGCTAATCATTACCTCATCAAAAAATTTAATGTAAATACCACGCATTTTGCTTCTATTTATGAGCAAAAAAGCACATTTAAATATTCAAAAACAAATTTTAAACTCAATAATATGAAGAAAATGTACAGCAGCTGCTAAAAAACAAAATATTTCTGCGGCAACGGAAATATCAGGATTAAAGAAAATTTATCGCTAAATGAAAGGACTACAGAGAGTTTAAGAACAAACTTTCAGGGCTCCTTGTATAATTACCTAAACAACGTAATGAAAAAAAATATCAACATCCTTTTATGGATTAGCATTTTATTGATTTCAGTCGGAATTAATGCCCAAAATACACAAGCTACCATCAACTCTACTCTAAACGGAACTGTCATTGATCAGGTTACCAATCAGCCAATTCCGGGAGTTAACATTCAGATTAAAGGTACTACCCATACTGCGGTAACCGATTTAGACGGAAAGTTTTATTTCCAGACAGGTCAGAAATTCCCGTACATACTAATCGTAAGTTATATTGGTTATGTTACTGCAGAACACACTGCAAATACCGATTTTGTTCAGATTTCATTAAAAGAAGACCGCAAGGAACTGGATGAACTTGTTATTATCGGATATGGAAGCACCACCAAAAAAGATTATACCGGCGCTGCCGAAACCGTTTCATCAACAGCCTTAAAAGCCACACAGCGTACACTTGAAAGTTCGCTTCAGGGATCTGTAGCCGGAGTAAATGTCACACAGACTTCGGGTCAGCCGGGTGCCAGTTTGAGTATCCGAATTCGTGGAGGAAGTTCCATTCAGGGAGGAAATGAACCGCTTTATGTAGTGGACGGTTTTCCACTTTACAATTCCGATTTTACAGCCGGAGTTTTGAGTGGTACACCAACAAATCCGTTATCGTCTATAAATCCTGCAGATATAGAATCGATTACGGTTTTAAAAGATGCTTCTTCTACAGCTATCTATGGATCAAGAGGTGCCAACGGAGTTGTAATTATTACTACCAAAAAAGGATCTGCAAGCGCCATGAAAGTCAATTATGATTTTACCATTGGTCAGCAGGAAGTACGCAATAAAGTGGATGTCCTGGATGCAAAAGGTTTCGCCCGACTTAGAAATGCTGCTTTATACGATACTAATCCTGCTTTGGGACAAAACCAATATTTAAGTGAGGCGCAAATTGCAGCATTAGGCAAAGGGGTTGACTGGCAGGAAGAAGCTTTTCAAAAAGGGCTTGTACAAAATCATCAGTTAAGTATTTCGGGTGGTAATAACCAAACTAAATATGCCGTTTCCGGAAATTATTACAATCAGGAAGGAATTATTAAAAATACCGGTTTTGAAAGACTGAGCGGAAGAGTCAATTTGACTTCCAAAATAAGCAGTAAAGCAAGAATTGGTTTGAATCTTACTATTGCAGAAACAAAATCAAAAGTCGCTCCGGCAGGTTTGATCACTTCTTTATTGAGCATGCCTCCTACTGCCACTATTTATGAACCAGATGGAAGCTACACTTTGCGTAATCCGTTTGAAAACATCTTTGCAAATCCAATTGCGACCTTAAACGAACGCAAGAATGAAGCAATTACAGATCGTATTCTCGGAACGATTTATGGTGAGTATGACATTTTGAAGAATTTGGTTTTCAAAGTATCTTTTGGAACCGATTTGATTTTGAACAAAGAGAAAAGTTATCTTCCTTCAACTATTTATGAAGGATTGATCACAAATGGAGAAGGACGAATCGGTACAGCAGATTCTAAAACATGGTTAAACGAAAACACTCTTACTTATTCTAAAGTTTTTGGAGAAAAGCACAGTCTGAATGTTCTGGCCGGTTATACACAGCAAAATTCGGTAAGGGAATTTGTGACGGCAGGATCACAGCAGTTTGTAAACGATGTAACCTATTATTACAGTCTGCAAAGTGGAAATGTGGCGTTAATGCCTACTTCCGGAGAAAGTACCTGGGCTTTGAACTCGTATTTATCAAGGGTAAATTACAATTACAATTCAAAATATTTCCTTACTGCAAGTTTAAGAGCCGATGGCTCTTCCAGATTTGGAAAAAACAATAAATGGGGTTACTTCCCTTCTTTTGCGGCAGCATGGCAAATAAGCAATGAGGATTTCTTTTCTCCTGTAAAAGATATCATCAACAGCTTAAAAATCAGAAGCAGTTACGGAGCAACAGGTAATCAGGAAATTGGAGAATACCAGTCACTTTCGACATTGAGCAGTGTGAAATACCTTTTTGGAGACCAGATTTACACCGGCTTTACGCCAACCAGAATCTCCAATGATGATTTGGGATGGGAACTGACCAACCAGTTTGATGCTGGTGTTGACATTGGTTTTTTTGATGATAAATTAAACCTGACTGTTGATGTTTACCGCAAAACAACCAAAGATTTACTGTTGGCTGTTCAGATTCCGTACACGACCGGATTTACCTCTTCACTTCAAAACTTTGGTACGGTACAAAATCAGGGAATTGAATTAGGAATCAATACAGCGCTTGGGAATACAGCATTTTCATGGACTTCAAATTTTAATATTTCATTCAACCGCAATAAAATTATAGCTTTAGGAAATGATGCGGAATTTTACACTTTCGGAAATTACATCCTGAAAAAAGGAGAATCATTAGGAACTTTTTACGGTGCTGTAACCGATGGAATATTGCAGACCGCAGATGTTGCCACAAAAGGAGTTTTTACAGGAAATTCAACTCCTAAAGCAGGTGATCGTTTGTACAAAGATATTAACGGTGACGGAGCTTTTACAACGGCTGCTGACAGAACCAGCATTGGCGATGCACAGCCTGATTTTACATTTGGCTTCACCAATAATTTTAGCTACAGAGGTTTTGAATTATCAACTCTGATCAACGGATCTGTTGGGAATAAAATCCTAAACGGAAATGCGCAGGCACTGGAATTATACAACGGACAGCAAAATGCTTCTACAAGCGCTTTAGATGCCTGGACTCCGACTAATCCTAGTACTACTACTCCACGTGCGAAACTGGATCCGGCACCCGTTTTCTCAAACCGCTTTGTGGAAGATGGTTCTTTTGTGAGAATCAAAAACATCACATTCAGTTATAATTTACCAAAAAAAGTTTCAGAAAAATTGCTGTTAACTTCAGTGAAATTCAGAGTGGTTGGGGAGAACCTTTTCACATTTACCAAATACACAGGATTTGATCCTGAGGTAACTAATGGAACTACCATTTCTCCAGGAACAGATACCGGAATTTATCCTGCATCCAAAACAATTTCGGGAGGCTTAACCGTAACATTTTAAAAAAGACATCATGAAAAAGACAATCCTATATAGTTTATCACTTCTTTTTATCATAAGTGCTTGTAATCCTTTGGATGAAAATCCGAAAGCTTTTATCGGCTCAGGTAATTTTTACAATACAACCGAAGATGCAGATGCGGCCGTACTATCCATTTACAACGCCATCAACAGCAGTACCCACACGCTTTACAATCGTCTGATCCAAATCTCAACTGAAATGGCAACGGATGATTATGAAGCGGGTCCAAGAGCAAGAAATGCGCATGTTAGAGCCTTATCAAATTTAACTCATGATGCCTCAAATGACCGTATGCTGGAAATCTGGCGTCAAAGTTATGACGGGATAAACAGGGCAAATGTAGCCATTGATAATATTGCTAAAAATCCGAATTTAAATTCGCAAAAGGATAAGGATTTAATTAATGAAGCTAAATTTTTAAGAGCGGTTTTGTATTTCAATATTGTGAGATGGTTTGGAGATGTACCTTTGGTTTTACACGAAACTACTTCACTTACTCCGGAAGCAATAAACCCTTCTAATACTCCGGAAGCGGATGTCTATGCACAGATTGAAGCCGATTTGCTAGATGCTGAAGCCTTGCCGGAAGTACAGCCAATTAAAGGAAGAATCACTTCGGGAGCTGCCAAAAGTTTATTGTCTAAAGTATATCTGACCCAGAAAAAATGGCAAAAAGCAGCTGATAAAAGCCAGGAAATAATTGACAGCAAGGTGTATGACTTGTTCGAAAATTTTGCTGACGTGTTTAACGCGGCCACCAAAAACGGCAAAGAACATATTTTCTCAGCACAGTTTAAAGGGTTTACCAACTGGAACGGAAATATGCTGGCTTCTACCGCTGCACCTACTTCTGTACCCGGAATTGCAGGAGATCAGGCCGATGCTTTACACACTGCAGGAGGTTTATTTGAGGCTTTTGCCGAAACCGATAAGCGTAAATACATCACGTTTGCAGTTGAATTTGTAAGCCCAACTGATGGAAAAACGTATAAAGTGAGTCCGCATTTCAATAAATATTTTGATCCGACAACTCCTGCATCTCCGGGACAATCTTCGAAAAACACACCGATTATTCGATTTGCAGAAATATTGCTACTCAATTCAGAAGCCTTAAATGAACTCAACGGACCAACTCCAGAAGCCTTTGTCGGAATTGACCGTGTTAGGGAAAGAGCTGGAATCGATTTGCTATCGGTTACTTCTCCGTCCATCAGTCAGGATGATTTTAGGGAAGCCGTTTTTGAAGAAAGAAGAAAAGAACTGGTTTACGAATACCAGCGCTGGTTTGATCTTGCCAGAAGAGGTCCCGATTATTTTGTAGCCAAATTAAAAGCAGCGGGTAAAACGAATGCACAGCCAAAACATGTTCATTTCCCAATTCCGCAGAGAGAACTGGATTTGAATAAAAATCTGAAACAGGTTCCGGCCTGGAGAGATAAAACGAATTGATTTTAAAGCATATAAAATAACTAAAATAAAAATTACAATAAGATGAATCAAAAAAGAATTACAACTTTGCTTTCTGCCCTGTTCATTGGGGCATTAGGATCTTATAATGGGAATGCACAAACCAATTCGGCAAAACCAAATGTAATCCTGATTATGGTCGATGATATGGGCTATTCTGACTTGGGAAACTATGGCTCGGAAATTAATACGCCAAACCTCGACCGATTAGCGAAAGAAGGAACACGCTTACGCGAATTTTACAACAACTCCATCTGTGCGCCAACAAGAGCTTCACTTTTGACAGGTCAATATCAGCACAAAGCGGGCGTTGGTTATTTTGATGTAAATTTAGGATTGCCTGCTTATCAGGGATATCTGAACAAAGAATCTTTAACTTTGGGAGAAGTTTTCCGTTCAGGCGGTTACAGCACTTTAATGTCTGGAAAATGGCACGTAGGTTCTGAAGATAAAGCACAATGGCCAAACCAAAGAGGTTTTGATAAGTTTTACGGAATCTTAAAAGGTGCTGCAAATTATTTTAATACGGACGGATTGCCTTTTGGAAAAACGCCTTATCCGGTAGCTTTGATCCGTAATAATGAAGAACTGCATCCAAAAGCGGATTCCTATTATTTTACAGATGAAATCGGGAACAATGCCGTTCAGTTTTTGGATGAACAAAATAAAGAAAACAAACCTTTCTTTTTGTATTTAGCGTTTACAGCGCCACACTGGCCATTGCAGGCAAAACCTGTTGACATTGCCAGATACCGTGGAAAATTTGACGAAGGCTGGGATGTTCTAAGAGAAAAGAGAATCAAAAAACTGAAAGAAAACGGAATCTTATTAGCCGATCAGACGATTGCTCCAAGAGATCCTGAAGTACCGGAATGGAATAAACTGACCTATGACGAAAAACAATTCTGGAAAGCCAAGATGGAAGTCTACGCCGCAATGGTAGACAACATGGATCAGAATGTCGGAAAGGTATTAGACAAATTAAAAACCCTTAAAAAAGACAAAAATACTTTGATTATTTTCATCTCTGATAATGGTGCACAAGGCGGATTCAACACCTACAATCCATTAAGAAGAGGACTTGTGAAAAATGACGGACCAATTGGAACTTCAGGTTCTTTCGATTATCAGGAACAAAACTGGGCTTATTTGTCGAATACACCATTACAGGATTATAAAAACAACATGCACGAAGGCGGTTTCAGTTCTCCTTTTATTGCCTGGTATCCATCAAAAATCAAAGCAGGAAGAATCGATAAAGGAACCGGACATTTAATTGACCTTGCCCCTACTTTTTATGATTTGGCAGGAATTCAATATCCAAAAGAGCTGAATGGAGTAACTTCAAATCCTTTACCGGGCAAAAGTTTACTTCCGGTTTTAATTGACGGTGCTTCAGAAGTAAACCGTGGCGCTCCAATATTCTGGGAAAGAGCCGGAAACAGGGCCGTAAGAGATGGAAAATGGAAACTGGTTTCTATCTACCCTTCTTACCAATGGGAACTTTACAACCTTGAAAATGACAGAGGTGAAACTAAGGATGTAGCGCAGCAAAATCCGGGTATTGTAAACGAGCTTTCAGCCAAATATTTTGACTGGGCAGACAAAACCGGTGTTGTGGAATACAGCAAATTCAAACAAAAAAATGAACTTATTCCGGGAGCAGCTGCTAAAAAGTAATTGCTTTTTTTGATATTTTAAGCAATTATAACAGAAGGCGATTGTTTGTGCAATCGCCTTTTTGTGTTTATTTCAAGTCCTGTAAAATTTGCCGAACCTCAGCTATATTATTGACAAAATATCGGGCCGCTGTTTTTGTATTTCCTACTTTAATGGTATAAGCGCTATCCAGTAATTCCTGAAACATAAATTCGTCAGTCCAGTCATCTCCAATAGCTAAAATAAAATCATAATTACCCTCAGTTACCAGTCTTCCTGCTGCACGTCCTTTATTTACATTACTGCTTTTCACTTCGAGAACTTTATTCCCTTCGAGAACTGAAAGTGAATTGTTAGCCAAAAGGCTAGTCAGGACATGCTTGAGTTCCATGGTTCTCAAATTTGCGAGATCTGCATCAGCTCTTCTGTAATGCCAGGCAAGGGAATAGTTTTTTTCTTCAATAAAAGTACCTGGAGTACTATCTGTAAAACTTTCAATAATAGGCCGGATATTTTCTTTCCATTCTGTTTTAATATGTTCCAGGCTTATCCATTCTTTTTCTTTTTTTCTAAGCCATACTCCATGATCCGTTATTAAAGTATAATTTTTATGTCCAAACCAGCTTTCCAGTGTTTTACGATCACGTCCGCTGATTATGGCAACTTCTGTATTTTCATCAGCTGCAACATTGTCCAGAAGAGCATATAATTCCTCATCCGGACTTGCCTCTCCGGGTATATTCTTAAATCCTACCAGTGTTCCGTCATAATCCAGTAAAAGCAATCTTTTCCCGGAATTTTTATAGTCCAGCGAAATATCGTGAAGTATTTCAGGATTCATTTTTTTGGTAATGGTGACAGGGGTTGAAGTTTTAGTCATTTCAAGAGCATTCAGAAATGAGTCGGCCCATTTTTCTACATTATAGCGTGACACTCTTTTCTGCAAGGTTTCCAGTCTCGATTTTTGTTCGGCTTCAGGCATTTCAAGAGCATATTTCAGCGTATCGGCAATCTGCTCAAAATTATTGGGGTTTACTAAAAGTGCCTCATACATTTCTTTAGCAGCACCGGCCATTTCGCTTAAAACAAGTACGCCTTTTCCTTGTGTTTTTGTTGCTACATACTCTTTCGCTACAAGATTCATTCCGTCCCTTGTTGGCGTAATAAGTGCTACATCAGCTGCAACATATAAATCAATGAGATCATCAAAGGGCATTGACCTGTAAAAATACCAGATCGGTGTCCAGTTTACCGTTGCAAGCTGCCCATTTATCCTCCCTACTAATTCGTCTGTCTCCCGTTTTAAACGCTGGTATTGCGGGACATTCTCCCTGGATGGCACAGAAAGCATCACCAGGCGTACTTTTCCCTTATATTCAGGATATTTGTTCAGGAAATATTCAAATGATTTTATTCTGCTTGGAATTCCCTTTGTGTAATCCATTCTGTCAATTGACAAAATAAGCTTACTTTCAGCAAAAGACATATTGTGCAGTTCGAGACTATGCATCAAATCAGACTTATTGGCATCCGGACGCGCTGCATGTTCAAGAGCCGAATTAAAGTACTTGTCGTAATCAATTCCCATAGGAAAAGAATCTACTTTTACAATTCTGTCTTTGTAAAATATTTCATTAAATCGAATTTCAAGTCCGGCAATCCTGGATGTCGAACTGATAAAATGTCTTACATAATCATAGGTATGAAAGCCTATAAGATCGGCACCAAGCATGCCGTATAACAATTCATCGCGCCACGGACAAGTCCTGAAAAGTTCAAATGACGGATACGGAATATGAAGAAAAAAACCAATGGTAAGGTTTGGCATTTTCTGCCTTAGTAATTCAGGAACCAGTAACAGCTGATAATCATGAATCCAAACAGTATCTCCCTCATTTACATTTTGGAGGATAACATCGGCAAACTTCTGATTCACCTGCTTATAAGATTCCCAATGGGTTATTTCAAATTCTGTATAGGCCTGAAAATAATGAAAAAGAGGCCACAGCGCGGTATTGCTAAAGCCATAATAATAGTTCTCAATATCGTGCACTGTCAGGGGAACACTTATGCATTTTTCTTTTGCCAGTGCAATTTCAACTTCATTTTTCCTTTCTGGTTCAATTTGTTCATCTGTAAGTCCAGACCAGCCTATCCAGATTCCGTTTCCTTCAGAATGAACTGATTTCATTCCGGTCGCAAGTCCCCCAACACTTGATTTTACTACTAACTTTTGGTCATCAAATTTAAGGTCTACAGGAAGGCGATTGGAAACTATAATTGTTTTATTCATCAAAAAATGGTTTGGATTAATAACATCGTTTTAGTAAATTTAAATAATTAATACCCTTTTACCTAACTAAAAGATGACTTTATGAAGAATTTAAACTATGGTATAATTGGTAATTGTCGCAGTGCAGCATTGGTTTCGGATAAAGGAGCTATCGAATGGTGCTGCCTTCCGGAATTTGATTCTGCATCCGTATTTGCAAAAATATTAGATCAGGAAATTGGCGGAAGTTTTGAAATACAGGTGACTGATGATTATACAATTACCCAAAAATATATACCGAACACAAGTATAGTAGTAACTACCTTTTCTAACGGTACAGATGCTTTTGAAATTAACGATTTCATGCCGCGGTACAGAAAAGAAAAAGGAGGATATATGGCGCCTCCGGAAATTATCCGGTATTTAAAAAAACTGTCCGGAAATCCTTCGTTCAGGATAATTTATGATCCTCGTCTGGATTACGCATCAGGTGTAACAAGCAGTTATGTTAAAGAAAATCATATTGTCAGCCTTACCGGTACAATAAAATTCGATTCCCTTTTCCTTTACAGCAATTTAGATTTGGAAAGTATCGCTAATGGAAACGAAATCATGCTTAAGGGAGACGGTTATTTGCTAATGGCTTATAATGAGAAAATTTTTATTCCAACGCTCACAAAAATAAACCTGGAGTTTGAACGAACCAAAACATATTGGCTTAGCTGGAGTGATAAAACAACTGAATATAAAAAGTACAATGAGCAGATTGCGCGCAGTGCCATTACCCTTAAATTACTTAGTTACGAAAAAACTGGCGCTGTTTTGGCGGCAGCCACAACTTCCCTTCCCGAAACTATTGGCGAAGTGCGAAACTGGGATTACAGATTCTGCTGGATTAGGGATGCTTCTATGGTAGTAAAGGTCATTTCCGAACTTGGACATAAAAAACTGGCTAAAGATTACCTGCAGTTCATCATCGATTTAGTTCCCAATAAGGACGAGAAACTGCAAATCATGTATGGCATCAATAAAGAAAAAAAACTGACCGAAGAAACACTCGATCACCTCAGCGGATACATGGGCAGCAAGCCAGTAAGAATTGGGAATGCAGCGTATTCTCAGCGTCAGAATGATATTTATGGTATTTTGATGGATGTGATTTACCAGCAGCTCATTTCTTTTAGTAATGATACTGAAAACGGCGAAGAACTCTGGAACATAACCAAAGGAATCGTTTGGGTTGTAAATAAGCACTGGCAGGAACCTGACAAAGGAATCTGGGAATTCAGAACCGAAGAAAGACATTTTACATTCTCTAAGATATTATGCTGGACAGCCATAGACAGAGCCATCAAAGTTGCCAGAATATTGGGTAAAAAACACAAAGCAGAAAAATGGGAACCTTTGGCTGCTGCTATAAAAAATGACATCATGGAAAATGCCTGGAATGAATCGGTGCAGGCTTTTACACAATCTTACGGCTCTAATGATCTTGATACATCAGTACTGTTAATGGAAAGTTACGGTTTTATTGAAGCGATGGACCCAAAATATGTAGCAACAGTTAAAGCAATTGAACGTGACCTAAGCAATGACGGACTCTTATACCGTTATAAAAACAAGGACGATTTTGGTCTTCCCTCTTCTTCTTTTACGATTTGTACTTTTTGGTTCATTAACAGCTTGTACAAAATTGGAGAAGAAAAGAAAGCGGAAAAACTTTTCGAACAATTACTATCTTACAGTAATCATTTAGGATTATTCAGTGAAGATATCGATTTTGAAACCAAACGCCTTTTGGGGAATTTCCCTCAGGCATATTCGCATTTAGCCCTTATAGAAACAGCTATTAATCTTTCTAATATTACCCATGAAGAGGTAGTGCTTGATGCGATACGATAATTTTTAAGCAATTACAATAAAAGCGATTGTCCTGAGACAATCGCTTTTTGATTTATATAACTAAGAAAGAAAGTGAAATTTAAGATGCCATAGCAATTTCTAATGGTGCAGCTATTTTTGCTAAAGTAAGCGGATCTGAATATCCTAAGAAAAAAATATCCAGTACTTCCTGAAATACAGGATCTGCATTTTCTGCCTGAGAAAAAAGTGTCATTGAAGAACGAAGCTTTCTCGCATCTAATTCTCCAAGAATAGCCTCAATCGATTTTGCTTTATATTCTAATAAAACTTTACAAATTTCAATTAAATGTTTCGCTAAGACTGGATGATTTAAAAAATCTTCTGCTTCTTTAAGATCTGCAAGTGCATAATACTTTGCTATCGTGCTTTTTCCCAAGCCTTTTAACTGAGGGAAAATAAACCACATCCAGTGTGTTTCTTTCTTCCCTTTTTTTAATTCGGAGTAAGCAGTAAGGTAAAGTTTATTCTGTGCATCTAAAAAGCGTGTTAAATCATTATTTGCGTAAGCCATTCTGAAATAATTTATAAGGTTAAACAATTTTTTAGGTTTGTTTATAAAGTCCTCCAAAACTACTCAGCTTCCCGGCTTAAAGTTTTATATAATTATTAAAGTTACATTATATAATTTCAATTTATAAAAACCAAAACAGCTGCAAAAACAAGTAATGCAGCTGTTTCGAGAAAATATACAATTAAAAAGAATTTTAATTTTTGAAATAATGCAACGATTTTTCAATAATAGAAAGGCATTCCTTAATTTGATCTTCAGTAATAACCAAAGGCGGAGCCAGACGAATTTTGTTTCCGTGAGTTGGTTTTGCCAATAATCCGTTATCCCTGAATTTCAGGCAGATTTCCCAAGCCAGATCCGATTCTTCATCAGTATTGATTACAATCGCATTCAGTAAACCTTTTCCACGAACCAGCGTAATTAAATCATTGCGTTGGGCGATTTCGTTCAGTCCTTTTCTTAAAATAATTCCCAGACGTTCTGCGTTTTCAGCCAGATTTTCGTCTTTTACCACTTCAAGAGCCGCAATAGCAACAGCAGCCGCAACCGGATTTCCTCCAAAAGTAGATCCGTGCTGTCCCGGTTTGATCACATTCATGATTTCGTCATTTGCCAAAACCGCCGAAACTGGATAAACACCGCCAGAAATTGCCTTTCCTAAAATCAAAATATCAGGCTGTACGTTTTCGTGATGAACAGCTAAAAGTTTTCCTGTACGCGCAATCCCGGTCTGAACCTCATCTGCAATAAACAACACATTATGTTTTTCGCATAGCGCTTTTGCTTTCGCTAAATAACCCTCAGACGGAACATATACTCCCGCTTCTCCCTGAATCGGTTCTACCAGAAAACCGGCTATATTTTTTGAGGATTCCAATGCTTTTTCTAAAGCCTCCAGATTGTCATATTCAATTTTTATAAAGCCTTCTGTAAAAGGACCGAAACTCTTACGGGCACTTTCATCATTCGAAAACGAAATAATGGTTGTAGTTCTTCCGTGAAAATTATTCTCACAAACAATAATCTGTGCCAGGTTTTCATGGATTCCTTTTACTTCATAAGCCCATTTTCTGCACAATTTCAAAGCTGTTTCTACCGCTTCGGCACCTGTGTTCATTGGCAGGACTTTATCAAAACCAAAATAATTGGTTACGTACTCTTCGTAATTTCCTAATTTATCATTGTAAAATGCACGGGAAGTTAAAGTCAGTTTTTGCGCCTGCTCTACCATTGCCCCCACAATTTTAGGATGACAGTGTCCCTGGTTTACGGCAGAATAAGCCGATAAAAAATCATAATATTTCTTTCCGTCCACATCCCAGACATAGACACCTTCCCCCCTGTCTAAAACTACAGGAAGCGGATGATAATTATGAGCTCCATATTTGTTTTCTTTCCCTATTAAAACTTCTGATTTAGAGGAAAGAGTTTCTTGTGTATGTGCCATGATGATGTATTTATAACTTTTACAAAAATAATTATATTATATTATTTAACAACAAAAAAGACTACTTTTGACTTTATATATCAAATTAAAAGTCAATTTAATAAAATTTACAAAATAAAAAAGTCAATTTTAATTTTAAACAATATAAAAATGGATTCATTAGACGAATTTGACATCAGGATTATAAAAGAGCTTGAAAAAGACGGCAGAATGGCTTTTTCTACCATTGCAGCAAATCTGAAAATCTCAAATACAATGGTACATCAGCGTGTTAATCGTTTAACAGAACAAGGGATTATTTCAGGGATAAAACCTTTGGTTAACGAAAAAAAAATTGGTTACGACTGGGCTTCCTTTACCGGAATAACACTCAATAAAGATTCGGATTCAGAAAGAATTATTGAAGCTTTAAAGACTATTCCGGAAATCACTGAGTGCTATTATGTCACAGGATCTTTTACGCTTTACATCAAAATCATAGCTAAAAACCACGAACATATGCGAAATGTACTTTACGAAAAAATAGACCGGATTTCAGGCATCGCCAAAACCGATTCTATTGTAGAACTGGGATGCGCTTTTAAAAGAAATATTACACTTTAAAGTTTAATATATTTAAATTTAAACTTTTAGTTTTCAATAATTTAATTCCTGTACATAAACCTCAAAAGAAAAAAGCTTTGAGGTTTTTTTGTACGATTATATTTCAGATATTTGTTTAAAATTGTACAAAATCATGAAAAAATCAACATTCTTAATTTTAGTTATTTCCCTGTATTTCAATACCATTAACGCACAATTAAAAGCAGTAAAATACAGCGATGGAAATCAGGTCTTAAACGGACTATCAGTTAAAGCTGCAAAAAAAAGTAGTCAAAATCCAGGTATATTACTTTTGCCTGCATGGCTTGGAATTGACAATGCTTCAAAAGAAATAGCCCAAAATTTATCCAAGCTGGGCTATACTGTTTTTATAGCCGATATTTATGGTGAAGGAAATTATCCTAAAAATACTTCTGAGGCCGGAAAACAAGCCGGTTTTTACAAAAATAATTATCAGGCGTATCAAAAACGTATCCAGCTTGCTTTAGATCAATTAATTAAATCAGGTGCAAATGGGGATAATATTGTAGCTATTGGCTATTGTTTTGGCGGAACAGGAGTTTTAGAAGCTGCCCGAGGTAAATTAAATGTAAAAGGTGTGGTATCATTTCATGGCGGTTTAGGTAAAGATGCCGCCAGACCTTCTGAAACTATCACAGCCAAAGTTTTAGCTTGTCATGGAGCGGACGATCCATTTGTTTCAAAAGAAGAAATAGCTGCCTTTCAACAAGAAATGCGAGACACGAAAGCGGACTGGCAAATGATCTATTATGCAAATTCTGTACATTCATTCACAAATCCGGAAGCCGGAAATGACAATTCTAAAGGTGCTGCTTACAATGCCGTTGCTGCAAAACGATCTTTTGAACATTTACTGCTTTTCCTGAACGAGGTACTTAGAAAGTAACAGACAAACCAACCAAAACTAAACCAAAGACCAATGTCACATAATAAAATCAGAGAAGATAAAACCTGTCTTAACTGTCGTCATGTTGTAGAACAAAAATTTTGTCCCAATTGTGGACAAGAGAATTCAGACAGCAGAAAAACATTTCATCATTTGTTTATCCACTTTTTTGAAGATCTGACACATTATGAAAATGCCTTTTGGAAAACGATACGAAATCTCCTTTTTAAGCCGGCAACTTTAACCAAAGAATATCTGTCGGGAAAAAGGCTTTCCTATTTGGCTCCGGTTCGTTTATATATTTTCATTAGTTTTATTACTTTTCTTTTAGTTGCTATGTTTCCCAACAAAATAAATGAAGAAGAAACTCCTACAACGAAACCGGAAGAAGAAGCAATTTCTAATCAAAAAATGGATTTCGGATTAAAATCAATGAAGGAAATTGATTCAATTCAAAAATATGGCCCAGAAAAAGAAAAATTATCCGGGTTTGAATATTGGATATGCCAAAAGATTTCAACAGTTACGGAACACAATACAAAAGATGAAATTCTTGAAAAATTCGTTGAATCTTTCTTTCATAATATCCCCAAAATTCTTTTTGTAATTATGCCTTTTTTCGCCTTCTTTTTATGGATTTTTCATAGTAAAAGAAGATGGTATTATTTTGATCATGGGATTTTTACTCTTCATTACTTCTCTTTCTTACTATTGATTTTTCTGATCCTATTCATTATTCAGAAGCTGATTGGCTTATTTGGGAATCACAGCCCTGTCAGTTTTGTATCAGACATTACTAATTTTATTGGAGGTCTTTGGATGTGTTACTATTTTTTTCCAGCACATCATCGTTTTTACGGAGAAAGCAGGATTGTTTCATTTGTTAAAAGTGTAACATTATTTGTTATAAACTTTATTTTTATCCTATTTTTACTGGCTTTCTATGTCTTATACATCTTCATAAATTTACACTAAACAAAAAATGAAAAAAATTTTAATTCTATTTTTAATAGTCACTGCATATTCATGTAAAAACACCCAAAATGTTGCCTCTAAGGACAATTCGGATCCTTCTAAATACGTTGAAAAAATTTCCGAAACAAATTTAAAAACAATGCTTTACAGAATAGCTTCAGATGAAATGGAAGGCCGTGAAACTGGCTCGAAAGGGCAAAAGAAGGCGGGACTTTACATGATAGAGCAATACAAAAAAAATGGAATTCCTTTTCCAAAAGGAGCAACTGATTACTATCAGCACATTCCCGCTTCTTACTTAAACGCAAGACATAACGAAAACTTACCGGATTCAGAGAACATCTGGGCGTACATTGAAGGTTCAGAAAAACCAGATGAAATTTTGGTAATCTCAGCTCACTATGACCATGTGGGGATTCAAAATGGAGAAGTTTACAACGGCGCTGATGATGATGGTTCCGGGACAGTAGCACTATTAGAAATGGCTAAGGTTTTTGCAAAAGCTAAAAAAGAAGGACACGGACCTAAACGCTCCATTTTATTTCTTCATGTAACCGGCGAAGAACATGGATTGCATGGTTCAAGATATTACTCTGAAAATCCATTATTTCCGTTAGCCAGTACAATTGTTGATATTAATATTGATATGATTGGCCGCCGTGATACAGAACATGCTAAAACAAACAATTATGTCTATGTTATCGGAGCCGACAGATTATCATCGGATTTACATAATGCCGTTATTTCACAAAACGACAAATACATCAAAATGGATTTGGATTTCAAATTTAATGATCCTAAAGACCCAAACCGCTTTTACGAGCGTTCTGACCATTATAATTTTGCTAAACATGGTATTCCCGCGGTTTTCTTCTTTAACGGTGTTCATGAAGATTACCATGGCAAAGACGATATCGCAGAAAAAATCGAATACGATGCTTTAACCAAAAGAACTAAGCTAGCTTTTGTTGTCGCCTGGGATTTAGCAAACAGAGAAAACAGACCGGTAGTGGATAAAAAATAGGTTCTAAGGTACTAAGTTGCTAAGGTTATAAGTTTAAAAAAAGGGGATGAGTTTTAAAAACTCATCCCCTTTTTTATATAGTAATAATCTCAAAGTAAAACTCTTAGAAACTTAGTCACTCAGCAACTAAGAACCTTCTTTAGTCATTCATCGAAATCAAAAATTCTTCATTATTTCTGGTTTTCTTGAAACGGTCGTTTACAAAATCCATAGATTCTACCGGATTCATATCAGACAGGTATTTACGCATAATCCACATTCTTTGCAATGTTTTCTCGTCTAATAATAAATCGTCGCGACGTGTACTTGATGATGTAAGATCGATGGCAGGAAAAATACGTTTGTTGGCAATTTTGCGGTCCAGCTGAAGCTCCATGTTACCGGTACCTTTAAATTCTTCAAAGATAACCTCATCCATTTTAGAGCCGGTTTCTGTCAATGCTGTTGCGATGATACTTAATGAACCACCGTTTTCAACATTTCTTGCAGCTCCAAAGAAGCGTTTTGGTTTTTGAAGTGCATTGGCGTCAACACCTCCGCTTAATACTTTCCCTGACGCTGGCTGAACGGTATTGTAAGCTCTTGCCAGACGCGTAATTGAATCCAGAAGAATCACAACATCATGTCCGCATTCAACAAGGCGTTTTGCTTTTTCAAGTACAATATTGGCAATTTTCACATGTTCCTGCGGTTCTCTGTCAAAAGTCGAAGCAATAACTTCCCCGCGTACACTTCTTTGCATATCTGTAACCTCTTCAGGACGCTCATCAATCAAAAGAACGATTAGATAAACTTCAGGATGGTTAGCTGCAATTGCATTAGCAATATCTTTTAACAACATGGTTTTACCTGTCTTCGGTTGTGCGACTATCATACCACGCTGCCCTTTTCCAATTGGAGAAAATAAATCGATAATTCGGGTTGATACAGAACTGCCTTTTTCGGCTAATTTGAATTTTTCAGAAGGGAAAACCGGTGTAAGGTGTTCAAAGGAAACCCTGTCGCGAACTACCTGCGGATCGTGACCATTAATTTTAAGAACACGAACCAAAGGAAAGAATTTCTCACCTTCTTTTGGAGGACGCACAACCCCTTTTACAGTATCTCCGGTTTTAAGTCCAAACAACCTGATCTGTGAAGTTGACAAATAAATATCGTCTGGAGAAGCTAAATAATTATAATCTGATGAACGTAAGAATCCGTATCCGTCCGGCATCATTTCAAGAACGCCTTCACTTTCTATAATTCCGTCAAACTCAAAGTCTGAATCCCTGAAATTATTATTCTTTTTATTCTTATGATTTGGATTCTGGTTTCCGTTATTTCCGTTACCATTCCCGTTTTGATTCGGGTTTTGAGTTTGGTTCTGGTTCTGGTTAGGATTTTGTTTTTTATTCTGATTAGGATTAATCTTTTTTACCGGAGCTGTTTCTTCTTCTTTTTCAGCTATGGGAGTAGCAGGAGCATCTGTTTCTGACTCTACTGCTTCTTCAGTACTTTCCTCTTTTACAGTTTCTTTCTCTTTCTGTAAAGCAACCTTTTTCTCGTATGCTGATTTATTAAACTTAACGATTTTTGGTTCTTTTTTATCTAATGCTTTTTCCTCTACTGCATTGTTTTCAACAACTTCCCCTGCTTTTGGCTTTGGCTGGATTTTAGCATTTGGTTTTGAAGCCGGAGTTTTTATCTCCTCACGTGGTTCTTCCACTTTATCAAATTCTAAAACAGGAGCATTTTTAATTGCTGCTGCCTTTTTTACCGGAGCAATTCTTGCTCTCTTTGGTTTATCCTCTACTATTTCTGCATTTGCAACAACAGGTATTGACTGCTCTGATGCCGTTTTTTCCTGATGCGCTAAAATCTGACTGATCAAAGTATCTTTTTTGACACCATTAAACTTTATAGTTTTAGCTAATTTAGCTATTTCTTGAAGCTCAGAAAGCTTCATTTCTTTTAATGCAGAAATATCAAACATGAATGTTCTATGAATTTAATTATTTTAAAGGAAAATACTGTAAAAAGAATAGGTAGATAATTATTTTGAATGAACCGCAGTATGAAGTGCTTACGGTAATATGATGCAATAATACGAATAAATTTTTATCATACAATAGTATTTATAAAAAAGAAAATATATTTTTGTAAAACAATTTTAGGTCATGATACAACGAATTCAAACAATATATCTGCTACTCACCTTTTTGGTGACTGGAGTTTTACTCTTTTTTATTCCGCTTTGGACAGTAAACGGAAAAGATTTTTACTTTATGCAGGATCAGGTTTACACCATATTATTAGGCTTGAGTACAATGTTAACTATTATTAGTATCATATCATATAAAAAAAGACAAAATCAGTTTGTCATGGGCAGACTGAACATCATATTAAATTTAATTTTATTAGGATTATTTATTTACCGTTCACTAAATTTATCTGGAGAGACTGCTAATGTTGTTTCTGAGAAAGGTATTGGGATGTTTCTTCCTATTGTTGCTATCGTGTTATTAGTTTTAGCTAATAAGGCCATCAAGAAGGATGAAGATCTTGTAAAATCTGTTGACCGTTTGAGATAAACCTATAAACTTAGTTTATTGCGCGAAGAGAACCCGAATTGTATGATTCGGGTTTTTTTGTGAAAAACATATTACAATTAATAACAAAAACAGAAAATAAATTCAAGAAACACCATGTTGTAAGTAGATTTTTCATAATTTCGCTTTTGTTATTTCAATTTATTTATGGCACATAAAATAAGAATACACCTAGCAGATGACCATTTAGTACTTATCGATGGATTGATAAATTTATTAAGTACTGTTTCTGAATTCGAGATTGTAGGTTCATCCTCTAATGGGTTGAATATTTTCGATGAAGTAACAACTAACAATGCACACATCCTGATACTTGATCTTAGTATGCCTGAGAAAGATGGTATTGAAGTTTTAAAAGAGTTTCAGCAAAAAGGATATCCTTGTAAAGTTATCATCCTGTCCAGCTATGATGATTTAAAAATAATCAGGGAAGTAATGAATTTAGGTGCCAGCGGATATCTGACTAAAAAATGTGCAGGTGAAAATATAATCGAAGCCATTGAAGTAGTCAATGAAGGACAAGAATATTTTTGCAACTCTGTAAGAGAAAAAATCTTCAATACTTTTACTGAAAACAATCCAAAATTAAATAAAAAGAATATTGTTCCTGAAAATTCAATTTTAACATGCCGGGAATTAGAAATTGTAACTCTAATTTCACTTGAATATAGTGGAAAAGAAATAAGCGAACAATTATTTATAAGCACCAATACTGTAGAAACCCATCGCAAAAATATCATGAAAAAGCTGCAGACAAAAAACACTATTGGACTTGTAAAATATGCCATTAAAAACAATTTGATTAAATCCTAAAACGATCTCCCCCGATTCATAAATTACCTTTATAAAATTAGTATTTTCCTCTTGAGTATTTCTGATCTGGAGAATATTTGTTTTTAAAGAACATTTTTAGAAAAAAATAACACATTCAATTGTTTATGAATTTGTTTTTAACTTTATAAGCTATATTTTTATCCAATAATTTTTGAATATGTTGGATTTTCGCAATTTTAGAATTCTTTTTTTAATATCATTTTTCTGTATCGCTGCATTTGGCCAAAAGAAAGTTTTTACTGAAAAAGAATTATTAAAACTTTATAACGAGGCAACCACAAATCTTCACAAAGAAGATTATGAAAAATCATTAATACAATCCAGATTACTGCTAAATCACTCTCTTTTATCACAGAATTATAATTTAATAGGAAAAGCATACAATACAATTGCAGCCAATTTTGATGGCATCTCAGAACCAGACAAAGCCCTTTTTTATTACCAAAAAAGCTTAATATATGCAGAAAAATCAAATGATTTAGAACTTCAGAACTGGCTATACAACAATATTGGAAACATTTATTGTTTTGATAAAAAGAAATATGAAAAAGGAATTTCGTATTATATTAAATCATTATATTTCAGCAAATCAACCAAAGATTCTTCACAACTTTTTTTCACTAAGCTTAATATAGCCTGGGCCTATTTTGATATTGGACGTTTCTCAGAGGGATATCCTTATCTAAAATATATCAATAAATATAACGATAAATACGGCATGGAAACCACAGCCGCCGTTACCAACATGCTTAATGGCATGTACTATAGTTATATAAAAGATAATCCTAAAGCAGATTACAATTTCAAAAAGGGTATTGAAAATGCCATAAAATACGATGAAAAAACTGATTTATCCTATATCTATCAGGAATATTCGAAATTTTTATCTAAAAATAAAAAATTTGAAGCCGCTTATAAAAACTTAAGCGCTTTTCAACAATTAAACGACGAAATTAATCTTCAGGATAAAGCAAAAAAAGCAAAAATTGCAGGAATAAATCTCGAAATTGACGAATACAAAAGAGAGATAGACAAAATGGGTATTGAAAGTAAAAAACGGGAAAAATTATTTCACTCTGAAAGTGCCCGCAAAAACAAGATGACAACTATCATCTTATCATTATTCCTTATTAGCCTTATCTTATTTTACTTTTTCTATCAAAACACAAAACTGAAACAAAAAAACAGAATTAAAGACATTCAGAATAAAATAAATCAAAACCTAATCAATGCTACTATTGACGGTCAGGAAAACGAACGAAAAAAAATTGCTTTATTTTTGCATGATACTATAAGTGCTTCATTATCTTCGGCCGGAATGCATTTGAATGTTTTTTTATCTCAACACAGTAGTCTGCCTGCTGAGATTACAAAAACAAAATTAATTTTAGACGAAACCCATGATAAGGTCAGAGATCTTTCCCATGATCTTATTCCTACCTTATTGGCACGTTTTGGCTTATTATATGCCCTGGATGACTTATGCGAAAAATATTCAAATTCCACATTACATTTTGAATATCAAAACACCATTCCAATCAAGAAGAGGTATACCGAAAAATTTGAAACCAGGCTTTATTTTATCATTTCTGAGCTTTTAAACAACGTCATAAAGCATAGTGATGCAAGTAAAGCATTAGTTTGCCTGATTGAAAACCATAACGAGATGATTATTGAAATTACAGATAACGGAAAAGGATTTGATATTAACAAATTCAATTTTGTGGAGGGATTTGGTCTCCATCAGATTAAAGCCAGAATAAATAATTTGAATGGGCAATTTGATGTCAAATCTAAAATTAATGAAGGAACCTCAATTAATATAAGTGTTCCATTAAATAGCTAAAAAAAACGCTTCAAAAATGAAGCGCCTTTTTATTTTTCTAATGTTATGCAATCCTTAAAAAGATTTTTTTTAAAGGATGCAACTATCTAGGCATCCGTTTTTCCGCCTTTTCTATCATTTTCTGGTTGATTTTTTTCTTCCTCTTTTGTTTCCTCTTCATCTGCAAAAAAATAGGTAGTTTGTTCTTCACCCGCTAAATCTTGAATTTCCTCTACTTCTAAAAATCTCTTTGTCATAATTGGTTTGTTTTAGTTAATATTTAAATTTTAGTCTCATTTTACAATTTCAAGATATTCCTAATTGACACCTCATAAGTAATTCAACCTTAACACCTGATAATAATTGCATTACAATAATAATATATTTTTTTTAATAAGAATAAATTTAATTATTAAATTTGAAACAAAATGTTGTAAAACAAACCACACAAATAATTCTATATTGTAAATGCATCAAGTCCGGGTTATTTTTCTATCGCTTATTTTACTAATTTGTTTTAGCAGCAATTTTTATTCTCAAAACAAAATCCTTCCTAAAAATGAAATTGAGAAATTAGTAACAGATGCGACTAAAAACTGGAAAATACATGACTATGAAAAATCATTGAGACAATCCAGAACTGCTTTAAAAAACGCTATTGCTATTAATGACAATTATCTGATTGCAAGGTGTTACAATCTAATTGGCGTAAATTTTGATGACTTGCTTATGCTTGATAAAGCATATCCATTTTATATAAAAGCTTTATATTATATTGATAAAACAGAAAACAATATTTTAAAAAGTAAAATCCACAACAATTTAGCTAATATCTGTTTTTTTGAAAAAAAGCAATATAATGAAGGGATATTTCATTATAAAAAAGCTCTTGAATACAGTAATAAGGCATCTGATAAAGCTAAAATATACCTTAGAAAACTTAATATTACCTGGGCCTATTTTGAGGTGGGAAATTTCAAAGAAAGTTTAGAATATTTTAAATATATAAATGAATTTAAACAACACGGAGATCAATCAACCCAGGTTGCCTTTAATATGTTAAATGGAATTTATTATGATCATAAAAATGATACCGTAAAAGCAAATTTTTATTTCTCGAAGGCAATTGCATTAGGAAATAAAAGTGATGAGAAGTTTGATTTATCGATAGCCCATCAAAAATATGCTTCTTTTTTATTTAAAAATAAGAATTATAAAAAGGCCTACGAAAATATAATAGAATTCAATCGCATTACGAATGAAATTGCTGATTTAGCAAAACAAAAAAAAACAAAACTTGCCGGGGTTAATCTTGAGCTGGACGAATTTAAAAGAGAAGTAGATAAAATTGAGGCTGAATACAAAAAAAAGCAACAAATATTACAAAGAGAACAATCACGGCATAAAAAGGTATTCAGTATAATTGTTGTTTTATTTCTCATTATCACTATTCTTTTTTATTTTTTTTATCAAAATACAAAACTGAAACAAAAAAACAAGATAAAAAATATTCAGAATAAAATACACCAGAATATAATTAATGCCAGCATTGACGGACAGGAGAGCGAACGAAAAAGAGTTGCCTTATTTTTGCACGACACCATTAGTGCCTCACTCTCATCTGCAGGTATGCATTTGAATGTGTTTTTATCTCAAAACAACGCTGTTCCTGATGAAATCATAAAAACAAAATTTATTCTGGACGAAACACATGATAAACTTAGAGATCTTTCACATGACCTCCTTCCTACTTTATTAGTTCGTTTCGGATTATTATATGCCCTTGATGATTTATGCGAAAAATACTCTAATTCTACATTACATTTTGAATATCAGAATACCATTTCAAGTAAAAAAAGATATGCTGAAAAATTTGAAACCAGACTCTATTTTATTATTTCTGAACTACTCAATAATATTATAAAACATAGCAAGGCCACACGGGCTGAAGTTTCATTATCAGAAACAGAAAGCCATAAACATTTGATTATCAAAATTACGGATAACGGAAAAGGATTTGATATTAATGATTTTAATTTTGTGGAAGGATTTGGACTTAATCAGATAAAAGCCCGAATAAATAACCTGAATGGACAATTTGATGTAAAATCAAAGATTAACGAGGGGACTTCCATTAAAATAACGGTTCCTCTTTGTGATTGAGTTTCTTAGTGTTTAGTGGTTAATTCTTCGTTATTTTTGTTTTGAGTCACTACTATTTAAACTCTTTTATCTATTTCAATGATTTCTAAATCTTTTATTTTGTCTCCTTCAATTACAAAGCGCAACATTGTTCTTACCTGATGGAAACCGCTTTTGCCTGCTGCTCCCGGATTCATATGCAGCAGATTATTTTTTTTATCAAATATCACCTTTAAAATATGTGAATGCCCACAAATGAATAAATTTGGGGGATTGCTTTGTATTTCTTCTCTAATCGCTGGATTATATTTTCCGGGATATCCGCCGATGTGGGTAATCCAAACTGAAACGTCTTCACAAAAAAACCGATTGTGAAGCGGAAATTCTAACCGTGCTTGCGTATCATCTATATTTCCATAAACACAACGAAGCGGCTTTATTTTTTTGATGGAGTCAGTAACATTCAGATCCCCAATATCGCCTGCATGCCATACTTCATCAGCCTGAGCAACATATTTTAGAATTGTGTCATCAATATGGCTGTGCGTATCTGAAAGCAGGAGGATTTTTTTCATTTTTTTGTAAAGGAACTAAATTTATGAAGCGCTAAGATACTAAGATTTTGAGAAAATAATTTAATGGAGCAACAATACAGAGATTCTTAACATTTGATCAATAAGTTATATTCCAATCTATGCTTATGATGAATTTAAAACCAATTTTCCATGATAAAGACCTTAGCTTCTTATCAACTTAAACCTTAGCAACTTTTTTTCGTACCTTTGCAGCTCAGAACCCCTGTACCTTAAAATGAGATATTTTATTCACTTTGCTTATAACGGAACACATTATCACGGCTGGCAATTTCAGCCGAATGCATCGTCAGTTCAGGAGACTTTAAATAAGGCACTTTCTGTTTTGCTGAATTCTACGATAAATGTAATGGGTGCCGGAAGAACGGATACTGGTGTTCACGCCTCAGAAATGTACGGGCATTTTGATTTTGAAAAGTCTATTGATGTTCCGGTTTTGGTACACAAACTCAATTCGTATTTACCAAAAGACATTGCCATTTTTGACATTATTTTAGTTCATGATGACGCCCATTGTCGGTTTGACGCTACCAAAAGAACGTATGAATACCATATCAATACAGTTAAAAATCCGTTTTTAGAGGGACTAAGCTGGTATATGAATCAAAAATTAGACGTTGATTTGATGAATGAAGCGGCAAAAATATTATTAACGCATACCGATTTTCAGTGCTTCTCAAAAGTCAATACAGATGTCAGCACATTTGATTGCACGATTTTTGAGGCATACTGGAAAAAAGAAAAAAGCAAATTGGTTTTTACCATTTCAGCAAACCGTTTTTTGAGAAATATGGTTCGGGCCATTGTTGGGACTTTGGTAAATATTGGTCTGCACAAAATTTCGCTGACTGATCTTGAAAACATAATTGCCAGTAAAAGCAGAGAAAAAGCGGGATTTTCGGTTCCGGCGCATGGTTTATATTTGACCGAAATTAAGTACGATTACATTATAAAATAGCCCTGATTGCAATGGAAATCCTTTTTTGTTTTTTCTTTCAAAACAAAAAAGATTGAAGTGAAAAGCAGGAAGAAGCTCCTAAAATAAATGAAAGCAAAAGCATTTGATACCGGATTATTCAAACGGATTTTAAAATATACCGAACCTTATAAATGGCGCTATTACGGCGTTATTCTTTTTGCAGTATCCTTATCTATATTTGCTGCACTTCGCCCGTATTTACTGAAACAAACTGTTGACGGCTACATTAAAACACATGATAAATACGGGTTGTTGATGTACATTATCCTGATGGGAATTGTGTTGCTTATGGAAGTATTCTCTCAGTTTTATTTTGTTTTTTGGGCAAACTGGCTGGGTCAGGATATTGTGAAAGATATTCGGAACAAGCTTTTCAAACATATTTTAAGTTTCAGGATGAAGTATTTTGATTTGGTTCCGGTTGGTCAGCTGGTGACCCGGTCTGTTTCGGATATTGAATCGATTGCGCGTATTTTCAGTCAGGGGTTGTTTATGATCATTAGTGATTTGATGAAAATGCTGGTGGTTTTGATTTTTATGTTTTATATGAACTGGAAACTGACCTGGATTGTGGTAGTTGCGATGCCGGTCCTGGTTTACATTACGAGAATTTTCCAACGTAAAATGCAGATTGCTTTTGAGGAAGTCCGTACACAGATTGCCAATATGAACTCCTTTGTTCAGGAACGTGTAACGGGAATGAAAATAGTTCAGCTTTTTAACCGTGAGAAAATCGAGGCTGAAAACTTTAAAAATATCAACGACAAACATCGTGTTGCGTGGATAAAAACGATTTTATATAACTCGATCTTCTTCCCAATTGCCGATATTATTTCGTCTATCACTTTAGGACTGGTTGTTGTTTTTGGCGGATTTAAAATTCTGAACGGAGATAACTTTACGACTTTCGGAGATTTATTTTCATATACTATGTTCATCGGAATGCTGTTTAATCCGCTTCGTCAGATTGCGGATAAATTTAATGAGATGCAATTAGGAATGATTGCTGCCAATCGTGTTTTTGATATTATTGACACCCAGGATCACATTCAGGACACCGGAACTCTGGAGGCACCTGTTTTTGAGGGAAGCATAGAATTTAAAGATGTTCGTTTTAGTTATATTCCGGAAGAAGAAGTCATAAAAGGTATTAGCCTGTCTGTCGCTTCAGGTCAAACTATAGCTATTGTGGGTTCAACCGGAGCCGGAAAATCTACTATTATAAATTTACTGAACCGTTTTTACGAAATCAACAGCGGAACTATTTTTATTGATGGGCACAATATCGAAAATTATACTCTGGCTTCGTTGCGAAAACAAATTGCGGTGGTTCTACAGGATGTGTTTTTGTTTGCCGATACCATATACAACAACATCACTTTACACAATCCCGAAATTACCCGTGAGCAGGTTATAGATGCTGCCAAAAAAATTGGCGTTCACGATTTTATTATGAGCCTGCCGGATAATTATGATTTTGATGTAAAGGAACGCGGTGTCATGCTTTCATCCGGACAAAGACAGCTAATTGCGTTTTTGCGTTCGTATGTGAGTAATCCTAGTATTTTGATTTTGGATGAAGCAACTTCTTCTATCGATACTTATTCAGAAGAATTGATTCAGCGTGCTACAGAAACCATAACCAAAGGCAGAACTTCAATTGTTATTGCGCATCGACTGGCTACTATTGTTAATGCTGATAAAATTGTGGTGATGGACAAAGGTCTGATAGTTGAGCAAGGCACACATCAGGAATTATTAGCCAAAACAGATGGTTATTACAAAAACCTGTACGACTCGCAATTTTCGGTTGCTAATTAAAACACTCCTATTTATATACGCTTCTTTTGAAATTTAGATTAAAAAAAATAACTTCCAGGCGGGCATTTTTTATATATGTCGCCTTCATAATTTTAGTTACCGTTTCTTCTGTTTACATTTTTAGTAATTTAATTACTGATCTTACTGAAAAAGAAAAAGAGATTCTGGCAGAGCAAGACTTTTTCAAAAGACAGGAATTCTTGTCGCAGGAGTTTTCAAAACTTCTTGAACAGGAAAACCGAATAAAATATCTTCTAAAAATTAGCAATCCGGATAATTTGTCTTCGAATTTAAAGGTTTTGTCTTCGGTACAGACAACGAATTCCCTGATCGTAAATAACTGGTTTCAGATTAACGATGAAAAAATTCAGTTTGGAAATGATTCTACTGCCAACCGGGCAGAAATTAATGATACTGAAAATTTTGTTCTTCAACATAAAAATGCAGACCATATAAGTACAATTGTTCCGTTTAGAAAGGAATGGATCTGGCGGGTGTACTTTAAACTAATTTCTAAAAACCATACAACTGTTCGTTTTGGTTATGACATTAGCCTAAAAAAATTCCGCGATTATTTATCTATTGCTGATAAAACAAGGAATAACTATGCTTTTATTTTTGATCAAAATGGAAAATGTATCTATCATCCTGATTCCACTTTTATTGGCAAAAACATTTACGAAGTTTCTTCTATCCGGCCTATTGATACTGTTTACAGCAAAAATCAGGATTATGTAAAAAAAATTACCATGTCTGAGTATTTGAAACTAGATGTGATTCGGTTTACAAAGAGGCTCGATGTTAAAGGTTCTCACTGGTTTATATGTGTCAATTTTCCAAAAATATTTATTAATGAAAACGCTGATCGAATCAGAAAATATTCAACCTGGATTTATTCTATAACAACTGTAATGTTATTGTTGATTTTCTATTTATTTTCTTACGCAAACCTACGTGCATACAGAGAAAAAGGAATCGCCATTAAAGAAAAAAACAGACTGCTCGTTGAGAACGAAAAAATTGTAAAAGAAAAAGCCCTAATTCAGCTTCAGCAATTAAAAGAGCAGATTAATCCGCATTTTTTGTTTAACTCGCTCAATTCACTTTATATGCTCGTTGGAACTGATGTAAAAACAGCACAGAAATTTACATTGAACTTATCCCGTATTTACCGTTATCTGATCGATCCTCCAAAAAAGAATATAGTGCTGTTGAAGGACGAATTATTATTTATTGAAAAATATATTTTTTTACAACAAACCCGATTTAAGGAAGAATTATTTTTTTCTATCAAAATCGAAGACGAAACGGCACTGGAAAAATTTATTCCGTATCTGGCATTTCAGGTTGTGGTCGAAAATGCGATCAAACACAATATGGCAACACAGGAAAATCCTTTAACAACTCAAATTATAATCCAGAAAGATCAGGTAATTATTAGCAACAATCTCCAAAAAAAGACACACAGCGAACCTGGTGCCAATTTTGGCTTAAAATACCTGTCGAGTATTTATACTTTTTATTCCAGAACCAATTTTGAAACTTCAGAAAAAGACGGCAATTTTGTATGTATTCTGCCATTAATATCCATTCACTCCTAAAAATAAGCCACTCACTCCTTTTCTTTTTTTATTTGTACATGAAACAAATAGTTTCGCGTTAAAATTAACCTAAAATTATTATCAAAATGAGGGAAAAGGCAATCCTATATAACTTAAAAGTAATCGCTGTATTCCTTTTATTTTTAGTAGGCCCAATTTCTGGTTATTCTCAAAAAAAGAATAAAAATAAAGAAAACGGTACTGAAATAGCAAAAGACACTACTCTATCTAAAAAAGGAAAAAAATACAATGAACTTGTAAAAAAAGGAACTGTAAAAAAGGGTCTCTTCAATATTATACAAGTTAAAACTGATGTTTATTTTGAAATTCATGACAGTTTATTTAAAAGAGAGTTTTTAGTTGTAAACAAAGTATCACAGGTTCCTTTTCAGATAAACGAATATGGCCTAAACAAAGGGATGAATTATGAGAACAAAGTAATCAGTTTTTATAAAGATACAATTGCAAACAAAGTTTGGGTGAAGTCTTATCTTCCAAAAGTTTCTTCTCCTAAAGATGATGCTATAACAGCTTCTGTAAAAGATAATTTTGCGGAGTCTATCATTGAGGTTTTTGATATTGAAAGTAAAAATAACGACTCGACTTCGGTTGTTATTAAAGTAAATAAAATTTTTGACGGTAAACAGAAGAGTTTCAATGACCTAATAAGCAATGTTGGATTAAGCAGTTCTGTAAAATCTGATTTATCTTATATAGAAAGTACAAAATCATTTCCAAAAAACATTATTGTAAAGTCGCAGTTAACGACTTCTCTTCTCGAAGATGGAATTCCGGCATCAGTAACGCTTGGCGTAACAAGTAATATTATTTTATTGGACAAAACCCCAATGAAACCTCGTTTTTCTGACACCCGTATTGGATATTTCACTGAAAAGCATTGGTATTTTGCCGATGCACAGCAGGCAATGCTTGAAAAAGAATTGATTACACGCTGGCGTTTAGAACCGAAAAAAGAAGATGAAGAACGATATTTGAAAGGAGAATTAGTAGCGCCTAAAAAGCCAATCGTGTATTATATTGATCCATCCACCCCAAAACAATGGAGAAAATATATTATTGACGGTGTTCACGATTGGCAAACGGCCTTTGAAAAAGCCGGTTTTAAAAATGCTATTATTGCAAAAGAGCCTACTGAAAATGATTTAGATTTTGATGTTGATGACGTACGTTATTCTGTAATTACCTATGCGGCATCTCCAAAATCCAATGCTATGGGACCATCTGTTGTTGACCCAAGAAGCGGTGAAATTATTGAAGCAGACATTATATGGTGGCACAATGTTATGACTTCCCTTCAAAGCTGGATGCGTATCCAGACCGGCCCAATTGATCCGAAAGCCAGAGGAAACACTTTTAGTAATGAGCATATGGGAGAAGCAGTACGTTTTGCATCGTCTCATGAAGTAGGACACACATTTGGTTTAAAACACAACATGGGATCTTCGTTTGCTTATGATGTTGAATCTTTACGTTCTAAAGAATTCACGGCTAAAATCGGCGGCACTGCCCCTTCTATCATGGATTATGCCAGATACAATTATGTAGCACAGCCAGAAGATAGTGTTACGGTTATTACGCCTAAAATTGGAGAATACGATAAGTATGCAATTGAATGGGGATACAGATGGTACCCGCCTAATGAAAACGAGACCGTTAAGCTAAACACACTAATCGCCAAACATCAAAACGATCCTGTTTATTTTTATGGTGAGCAGCAGGGCGAGGTAATTGACCCCCGTTCACAGTCTGAAGATTTAGGAAACGATGCTGTAAAAGCAAGCGAATACGGTTTGAAAAACTTAAAACGTGTTGTCGATAATATCTTAAGCTGGACCTACGATAAAGACCAGCCTTACTATGAAACAGGTAAACTGTATATTGGAGCTATCGGACAATGGCAAATGTACAATCGTCATGTAATGAACAATATTGGCGGTATTTACTTAAACCCAACAGTTCACGGCGATAACAAACAAAGTTATGTCCCGGTTCCTGCGGCCATGCAGAAAAGAGCAGCTGATTATTTAGTTAAAAATGTACTTACGATTCCGCAGTGGTTGTTTTTCAATACTATTTTGGACAAGACAAATCCATTGAAAGATACTCCTCTTGGACCTTTTGAATACACTCCTTATACTCTTTCAAGAGAATTACAATACGATATCATGTATAAATTATTAGGTGATGAGCGTTTACTTCGCATGACAGAAAACGAATTATACCAGCGAAATAAAACCAATGAAAAGGTTTTTACCGTAAATGAGTTGTTTAAAAAAATACATCAGAGTGTATTTTCAGGAACTATCCAAAACAAATCGCTTACCATTCTGGAGCGTATGACACAAAAAAATTATGTGGATATTTTAATTGTTTCGACAAATAAATTATTTGAAAAAACAGAACCTAAAAAAAGTATAGAAATTCAGCAGACTTTAAACATGCCGCATTTATGCAGTTATTTAGATGACGAACACATGGCAAGAAACATCAATCAGTCTTTCTTAAAAAGAGTTACAGAAGTAACATCTGATAAAAAAGGAGAATTGAACAAAGTGCTTCAATTATTAAAAATAAAGAAAAGTACCGGAGACCAATCGACCCAAAACCACTACCGCGATTTGATACAACGAATCGAAAGAGCCCTGAATAATACAACCTTTTAATACAAACCCAATTCCAAAAACATGAAAAAAATTCTACATGCCTTACTGCTGTTCCTGGCCGTCGCAGGATATTCGCAGGAAACCCGAACGATTACGGGAATAATACTGGACGAAAGTGATAAATCCCCTATTCCGGGAGCTTCTATTTTTGTCGAAAACAATTCGATTTCCAATAAAACTTCAATGGCTGGAATTATTGAGAGTTCAACTATCGGAACTACTACCGATTTTGATGGTAAATTTCAATTAAAAATAGCCAAAAATGTAACTTCCCTGAGAGTAACTTTTATGGGATATGTGTCTTATACCTTAGAGCTTTCTGCACAGAGAGATTATACTATTAACCTGAAATCTGAAACTGCAAAACTTCAGGAGGTTGTAGTAACAGGTTACCAAAAAATTGAGAAAAGAAAACTTACTGCTGCGGTTACCAAAATCGACATGGCTGCAATTCAGCAGACAGGGGTTTCCAGTATTGACCAGTTATTAGTTGGACAAATTGCGGGGGTTGCCGTAAGTACGCCTTCCGGAGCACCTGGAGCACCTGCAAAAATCAGAATCAGGGGTACAGCTTCTCTTAACGGCACACAAGATCCGTTATGGGTACTTGATGGTTTACCATTAGAAGGGAATGATGTTCCTAAAGCTTATGACAAAGATAATATCGATGTATTAAACAACTACTCTATCGCAGGTTTAAACCCTGATGATATTAAAGATATTACGATTTTAAAAGATGCTGCAGCAACTGCTATTTATGGAGCACGTGCTGCAAATGGTGTAATCGTTGTGACTACTAAAAAAGGTAGGGCAGGTAAAATGGTAGTAAGCTTTAATACCAACGTATTTATTACACAAAGACCTGACTTTGCTAAATTAAACTTAATGAACTCAAACGAAAAAGTTGATTTCGAACTTGGTCTTGCAGCACGTGAAGATTTAACTTACAGAGATACTTCTGGTGATATTACACGTATCCTTAACGGAGCAAATGAATTAAACGCATACAGAGTTGGTGGATTCTCTGCTTTGAGTCCTGCTACACAGCAATCTATCAACAGTTTAAGAAACAACAATACCAACTGGGGTGATTTATTATACCAAAATGCGGTGAATACGCAGCACGGTTTGAGCATATCAGGTGGTGGAGAAAAATCTGACTACTATTTCTCTTTAGGTTACTATGATGAGAAAGGAGCAACAGTTGGAACAGGTTTCAAGCGTTACAACTTAACATTAAAAAACAACTTTGACATTACAGATAAATTCAAAGTTGGTGTTGGTATCTTTGGCTCAGAAAACAAAACTACTTCTTACCTAACAGAGACAAATGCCTATACAAATCCTGCCAATTATTCTAGAAACGTAAATCCATATTTAACTCCTTTCAATGAAGATGGAAGTTATAAATATGACAGAGACGTTGTTGGACTTGTAGGTGGTGATTATATTCCTTTTAACTTTTTAGAAGAAAGAGAAAATACTTCACACGAATTGAAAACAAGATCTATTAAAGCATTATTAGATGCTGAGTACAAAGTTACTAAAGATCTTAAAGTCTCTTCTCAATTAGGTCTACAATTAGAAAATACATCTACTGAGAAATATGCTGGTCAAAACAGCTACTTTACAAGAGTACAAAGAGAAAGATCAAGCTATTTTAGTGGCGGCAAAAAATATTTCCTTCCTGTTGGTGGTGTTATTCAAAATAATAATGCAGACTTCTTTCAGTACAACCTAAAAACAATGGTGAGTTACAATAAGTCTTTTGGCGGGAAACACGAAATTGAGGCCATGGTTGGTAATGAGTTAAGACGCAATTACGCATCATCTGTTTCAACTAAAGGTTTTGGTTATAATGAAAAAAACTTAACTACACAGCCTATCATTTTCCCAAATGCGTCTTTCGCAGTAGAAAAAAATTGGTCAACATATGCTAAAACTGAAAACGAAAATGCATTTGCATCTTTCTTCGCTACCGCGTCATATACTTATAACAGGAAATATAGCGTATTTGGAAGTGTTAGATACGACGGTTCAGATTTATTTGGTGTAGATCCAAAATATAAATACTTACCGCTTTACTCAACTTCTGCGTCGTGGGCAGTTTCTGAAGAAGATTTCTTAAAAGATAACTTAACGCTTTCTAATTTAAGACTTCGTGCTTCTTACGGTTTACAAGGAAATATTGACAAAGGTACTTCTCCTTATGTAATAGGTGCAAACAGTACAGGTACAGTTCTTCCCGGACAAACAGAGCCTACAATTGTAGTTACTAGTCCTCCAAATGAAAAATTACGTTGGGAAAAAACTTCTAACACAAACATTGGTGCTGATATTGGATTGTTCAATAACCGCATCAACATTGTAACTGATTTTTACGGAAGAAAAAGTACTGATTTAATTGGTGCAAGAGCGCTTGCATTAGAAAATGGTTTCCCATATACAAACATGAACTGGGCGCAAGTAACTAATAAAGGTTATGAGATTACTTTGTCTACAAAAAACTTTGACAATCCAAACTTTAAGTGGAGCACAAGCATCAACTTTGCTCACAACAAAAGTAATGTAGATCGTGTTCAGGTAACTGATGCAAGTATTCTTCCTAATCAACAAGGTTACGCTGTAAATGCAGTATTTGGATTTAAAACTAACGGTGTTGACGAAAATGGATATCCTTTATTCGTAAACAAACAAGGAGAGACTGTAAACGCTCAAACATTCTTTAAGCTTGTAGATGGTTTCCCTGATTTCCCAGGGCTTATATCGGATACATCATTAACACCTGCTGAATTTAGAGATTTATTTGTTTACCTGGGAGACAGAGATCCTAAGTTTACAGGAGGTATCACAAATACATTTAAGGTGAGTAATTTCGATCTTACTATTGCGGCTTCTTTTAACATCAAACAAACAGTTACAAGAACTCCGCCGTACAACGGAACAAAAGTTGACAGAGGACAAAATTACAGCAGAGACATCTTAGATGCTTGGTCTCCAACAAATACATCTGCTAGTTTACCAGGAATTACAAGTGAAACAAGTGGAACAGGAGATTCCTGGATGGCAAATCAATATTTTGGAGGAAGAAATTCACTTGAAACAATGAATTACTTAGATATTTTTGCTAACGAAATGAGTTATATGAGATTAAGCAGTGTACGTTTAGGCTATACATTCCCTAAAACATTGACGGATTATATCAATATTTCAAGTATCAGATTCAATGTTGAGGCAAGAAACTTATTCGTAGTAAGTTCTGATTACAAAGGTTACTTCGACCCTGAAACATTCGGAAACATTTATGCGCAACCAGTTCCTAAGTCATTCACTTTAGGATGTAATGTAACTTTCTAATAAATTAAAAATGAAAAAATTCTCAAAATATATACTACTTTTTGTTGCAGCAATTGCTATAACAAGTTGCGATGAATATCTGGATGTACAACCTAAAGGAAAAGTAATTCCAGAAACATTACAAGATTATCGTGGTCTTATTACTCAAGCGTATATTGGTTACCCTAGACACAAAGCAATTACAGCTGTTCGTACTGATGAATTACTGGTAGAGGCTGATGCTGGGAGTGAAATTCCATTATACCAAGATATTTATACTTGGAAGGATGCAAATGCAGATCCACGAACATTGGATTTTCCATATTCGAATTTATACAATGTAATTTTTTATTCGAATATTATAATCAATGAAGCTAGCGGAAAATTGGCTAATTCTCCTGAAAAAGATCAATTAATAGGAGAAGCTTATGCTTTAAGAGCGATGGCTTATTTTGATTTGGTTAACTTATTCGGAAAACCTTACAATGCTGCAACAGCAGGTTCAGACAAAGGAGTTCCGTTAGCACTAAAAGTAGATTTAGAACAGTCTTATCCTACTCAAAGTGTAGAAACAATTTACAATCAAGTTGTTTCTGATATGCAAGAAGCTGAAAACTTACTTACATTAAACACACAGACAAAAGGATTAAACTATCGTTTTTCCAAAGTTGCAATCTATAGTTTAGAAAGTCGTATTTATTTATACATGCAAAAATGGCAGAACTCTCTTGATGCTGCGAACAAAGCTTTAGCTATAAATAATAATTTAGTTGACTTAAAAGCAACTCCGGTTTTGGCAACAAAATTCGATTCAAAAGAATCTATCTTGGCCCTTGAATTAGGTTATGACCGTGCTCTTAAAATGATATCATATGCATCAAATGACTTAATTTCGGCTTATAACAGAACTACAGATTTACGTTTTTCTCTATATTTTGCTGCAGATGGAAGCAATTTCGAAATCATAAAAGGTTCTAATGAAGATCAAAAATGTTCTATCAGAACATCCGAGCTCTATTTAACAAAAGCAGAGACTTCATTAAAACTAAACAATCTTGCTGATGCTAAAACAACTATTTTAACTTTCGTTAAAAACAGATATACAGCAGCAGGATTTACACAGCTTGAAAGCGATATTGCAGCAATGAATGCTACAGATTTAACAACTTTCATTTTGGCAGAAAGACAGCGTGAATTAGCTGTTGAAGGACACCGTTGGAACGATTTAAGAAGAACAACTCAAAAACAAATCATTCACACTTATGCAGGCCAAAATTTCACTTTGTCACAAAATGATCCGCGATATACTATGCCTTTGCCAAGAAACGCGAGATTAAACAATCCCAATCTATAATTACCTATTATTGTTTTTTGCAAAAGGGCTCGGTTTTAAACCGGGCCTTTTTTGTTAATTTAAAATAAATAAAAATATTTCGACTTTAAATAATTATAAACCTTAACTAAATATATTTGCAAAAATTTAAAAGCAGCTTCTCAGGATTGCAGCTTCAGTAACTTTACTTTCAAAAGAATGAAAATTGCCATTGTTGAAGATGAACATCTTGCTTCAAGTTATTTACAATCCATTTTAGGGCAGCAGGATGTTTTACCAATAACTCAGGCTACCGTTTTAAAATCTGTAAAAGAAGCCGTTGCATTTTTTAACGAAAATAATGTCGATTTAGCTTTTATGGACATCCATCTCGGTGACGGAAAAAGCCTTGAAATTTTCGAGAAAGCCATGGTTTCCTGTCCGGTTATTTTTATTACCGCATACGATTCATATGCTATTTCAGTTTTTAAGCATTTTACGATTGATTATCTTTTGAAACCTTTTGAAGAGCAGGAACTTTTAGAAGCCTTAATCAAGTTCCAAAAAATCAAAGACAGCTTCAATACCGATGCAACCCTGCAGTCGCTTGTGGCAATAGAAAGTCCTGAAACATCTAAGATACAACGTCATTTTCTGGTGAATTACGGCTATAAGCTGATTTCGATAAATGAAACGGAAATCACTTATTTTGCCGCCTCCGGAAAGCATCTGTTTATTTATACTAAATCGGGAAATAGTTACTTATACGATAACACACTTACAGATATAATTCACGCTCTCGATCCTTTTTTATTCTTTAAAGTAAACCGAAAATATATCGTAAGCAGAAAAATCATCAAGGAAATTGTAAAACATTCCAATCAGAAAATTGAACTCATTCTTACCGTTCCGGCCATAGAAAATGATCCAATTATCATCAGTAAAAAAGAAATAAACAATTTTAAAAACTGGCTTGACCAATAAAATCAGGCATTTAATTCCTAAAATACGTACTGAAATATTTCTAAAAAAGCATTTAATTATGTTAATTCCTGCATTTAACTGACAAATACAGCCCCATATTCTTCGTAAAAGTTAAAAAAGCGTTATAAGAATCATAAATTTTACACTTCATATTCAGGCAAATAGCTTTTTTTTCTTTGAAATTGTATCTTTGGAATAATAGAATTAAATGCAAAAGAATATGCCACAGATTAGATTTTATCCAAATGAAGAATTCAAAGAAATAGATATTAATGAGTCCTTACAATTTAGATATGCCATTTCAAACAAAGGAAGGTTAGTTAGCTTTACAGATGAAATACAAAACGGACGTCTTTTAAAAGGCGGACTGAGCGACGGATATCCTACTTTTCGGTTCAAAATCAGACAAGATGATAAAATTGTCAATAAATACCTTTTTCTCTACAAATTAGTTGCCCACTATTTTCTTCCCAAACAATCTGAAGACCAGACTTACGTGCTTCATTTAGATTATGTTAGAAACAATGATGACGTAAACAACCTTCGCTGGGCTACCAGAGAAGAAATGATAGCGCACAGCCGTAAAAGTCCACACGTTATTCAGGCCAAAAAAAACCTCATTGAACACAATATAAAATCAGACGGCAGAAAACTGACTACTACCAAAGTCATGCTGATCAAAAAGATATTAGCCCGTCCAGAGCAAAAAACACGCCTTAAAATGATTGCCAAACAATTCGGCGTCAGCGAAATGCAGATCAGACGCATTGCCAGCGGGGAAAACTGGGGACATGTGAAAATTTAATGGTAAATTGTTAATAGTAATTAATATTATCACACTGAGCATTCTATGATAAAAAACAATTAAAAAGTGTTAAAATTTAAGATGCAAATTTATAGGTGTTTATGTATTCTGTTTCTCGATTAATAACTGCGAATATCCTGCTTATAAGTTTGCATCTAATATTGT
>NZ_JAIQDW010000021.1 GCF_020026925.1 Flavobacterium hibisci
GCTTTGCAAGCTTCATCATCCGGCAGTTCTTTTATAAAGTTTAGTATGCTTTGTCCTTGAAATACTTCCATAGTAGTTGATTTTAAAGGCATAAATATACAGAAGCTAAATGATTAACTCAAAAAAAATAATTTCACCCAACGGGTAATAAAAATCTCTTTTCAAATCAACCCAGACGTGACAGTCCTTATTATCCCTCTCGGAAAACTCAACAACTCACCTACTACATTTCTTAAATTCCTAAATAAAATCTTAATTTATTTCAACATTTTCGATCTAACTATTTTACAGCTTATTAGCTTTAGAAAATAAAATTATACAATAGTTACTTCATCAAAATTCAATATTAGATACAGAATAAAAAAAATTAATGGTAAATTTGGTAAAAGCACAAAAATGATTCGAAAAGTATTTAGTTATTTAATACCAATTAAAATATTTCAAAAAAAATCGTCACGTAGTAAAATGATTGAGGTAACATGGGCAAATGGTGAATTGGTTTTAGATTCTGAAAATACCAATTATTCATATGGAAGTTTGCAGCGAATCTTAAGATATGGTTTAAGAAATATTGGTTTTGAAACCATTCAGAAAATGAATCACATCTTAGTTTTAGGAGTTGCCGGCGGAAGTGTAATAAAAACCCTGATTGATGAAATTCAATTTAAAGGTAAAATAACAGGAGTTGAAATTGATGCAGATATGATTCAGATTGCTAATGAATACTTTAATCTTTCTCAAATTAAACAATTAGAAATCATTATAGATGATGCTTTTGAATTTGTATTAAAAACTAAAAACCAATACGATCTCATTATCATTGATATTTTTGAAGATACTAATATGCCCAACTTTTTATTTGAGCGTTTTTTTAGTGAAAGGGTTTTATCTCTATTAAAAAAACAGGGATTTATCCTGTTTAATACTATGATACTAGATGAAAAACATAACATCAGAAATCGCAAATACATTTCAGAAATTAACGCTGAATTATATACTACTAAAATGCTGCCTCGTGTAGAGCAGCACAACGAATTAATTATCATTGAAAAAGTTGCTTAGTCAATTATGAACTCTCTTTGCTCTGTAATAAAAAACATCTCACCTGCTAAGATTATTAACTCTAGTATTGATTATTCAAAATATGTAACTTTAGACTTATCTCTAAATAACCTGGATTTAACCGAAAAAAAATTAGGGAATTCAGATAATTTTGAAAAATACATTAATGATTATCTAAAAAAAAATAATGCAGAAGTAGCCTTCGGCGGTTACATTGAAAAAAGAAATTTGTACCAACGAAGTTCCATTTTTAAAAACGATATGATTCCGGAACGCAATATTCATCTTGGTATTGATTTTTGGACAAAAGCAGGAACCCCCATTTTAGCAGCTCTGGATGGAAGAATACATAGTTTTAAAAACAACATTGGATTAGGTGATTATGGCCCAACCATAATTCTCGAACATGAAATTGAAAATCAAAAATTTTATACTTTATACGGACATTTATCGTTAGAAAGTTTACAAGGGATTAGTGTTGGGGATTTTTTTAAAAAAGGAGAATATTTGGCAAACATTGGGAATTCAGAAGTAAACGGAGATTACGCTCCGCATTTACATTTCCAAATTATTAAAAACATAGAAGATTATTGGGGCGATTATCCTGGTGTCTGCAACAAAAATGATTTAAATTTTTATATAGAAAACTGCCCCGATCCCAATTTTTTATTAAAAATAATATAAATAGTTATGAAGAAAGCAGGATTGATTATATGTTTGTTGCTATTAATAGGCTGCAAATCTAAAACAGTAAGCAGAAGTACTGAAGATCTAAAAATTAAAAAAGTTTTAGAAACCGAAATAAATTCAGGTCAGGAAAACAAAGCTTATTCATTAGGAAAAAGAGTTCTTGAAACGTGCAATACATCAAAGTTCAAACCCTTTAATGAAACAGAAGTAACAAAATCGGTTATGGAGAACACCACTGAAGAACGTTTAACTAAGACTTGTTTAAGATTTCGACAATACTACGGAAGCTTTATTGATTTGAAATTAGAAGGCGTTTATAAATCTAAAAACGAAACCATCTATCGATATCGCGCTTTGTACACAAAAAAAGTTGCCAATAAAGAACTCCGTGTTTTTGTAAACGAAAACAATTTAATTTCTGCTATAAAATCAATGGACTGGGATGAAAAATTTGATATTAACATTAATTAAACAACTGATACACTTATGAATTTAAAATTATCCTTCATTTCGTTTCTTTTGATTTCATTTTTTACGAATGCACAGCAAACCATAAGTGTAAAAGGTTCAAAACCATTTCCTGCAACTGAAAGCTATACTTTTATTTGTGAAAAATATATTCTTACAGGAGAAATTGAAGTACAGATAGCAAAAACTGATAAAGGCGGAATTCTAAAATTAACGATTGCAACAGGAAATGATAAAACCAAAATTGCAGGAGGCGTATATGTCGATTTAGTCAATGCTGATGTAATTGCATGTGTGGATAAAAATGTTAAAGAGAGTGAAGAAGGAAAAACTACTTCTTACTATTATTTTACTCCTGCAGAATTTTTGAAATTAAAAAAAACGGATATTTATGCCATCAGATTTATACTAACCGGTAATGCTGATACTTTTGGAAATCAGACAGGCTATTTTACAGCAGTGAACAGAAAAAATTATTTTTCAACTGCTTTTGACAAATCGAAAAAAACTTTTGACACAGCTGCAGCAATTAGTCTTTTATAAAATATTAAACCAGAAAAAATCTTACTTTTATAGTCTAATTTTGTCATAATGAATCCTAACGAGAACTTAATTGCTAAATTTTATACTGCGTTTGCAAATGCAGATGCTAAAACGATGATTGAATGTTACCATCCTAATGTACATTTTATCGATCCAGCCTTTGGTCTTCTAAAAGAAGAACAAGTGTCTAAAATGTGGAAAATGTTGCTTTTAAAAAGTAAAGGAGATATTAAAATCGAATTTTCAAATATAAAAGCAGATGAATTTTCCGGATCTGCACGATGGGTTGCCACTTATAAATTTAGTAAGACAAATCGAAAGGTAGTTAATCAGGTTTCTGCTGAATTTATTTTCCAGGATGGCCTGATTATCAAACATACCGATAATTTTGATGTATGGAAATGGTCGAAACAAGCTTTCGGAATTACCGGATATTTATTAGGCTGGACAGGATTTTTCCAAAATAAAATAAGAGAACAGGCACTGCTTTCACTTAAAAAATTCCAAGAAGCTCAATAAAAATTCTATTTAAAATTATAAACAAATAATCCCACCTAAAGAAGTGGGATTATTTGTTTATATATTTCTTTCTAATTAATGTTCTAAATTTTCCAGCTCTTTTGGATCATGTTTGTATTTAAATAAAATTGCAAAAGCTATTGCTATTACAAATGCATAAGCAGCAAATGAAAACCAGACACTTGACCATTGAATTTTATTACCAATAGTAAAATAACTTACTGTACGCCCTGCCATTTCACCTCCAATTATGGCTCCTACACCATTTGTCATTAACATAAATAAACCCTGGGCACTTGACCTAATTTTACTGTTTGTTTGTTTTTCCACAAATAATGAGCCCGAAATATTGAAAAAGTCAAATGCCATACCATATACTATCATCGATAATATCAGGAAAATAACTCCGGAGCCGGGATTTCCTATTCCAAATAGAGCAAAACGCAATACCCACGCAATCATACTAAAAATCATAACTTGTTTAATTCCAAATCGTTTTAAGAAAAACGGAATGGTCAGGATAAAAAGAGTCTCTGAAATTTGGGATAACGAAATAATAAAAACAGAATGTTCAACCCCAAAAGTACCCTGATATTCAGGATTAGAGCCAAAATCTCTTATAAATGTATCACCAAACATATTGGTGATTTGTAGGGCTGCACCTAACAACATTGCAAAAACGAAGAATATTGCCATTTTCTTCTGTTTAAAAAGTACAAAACTATCCAAACCAAATTTACTGGTCAGTGACTGATTGCTGTTTTTATTTTCAGCAGGTACATCGGGCAAAGTAAAACAAAAAAGCCCTGTAATAATCATTGATACTGAAGCAAAAACAAACTGAAGCGTGTTTGATTTCCAATCAGTGAGATCCGTTACCCACATCGCAATTATAAAACCAACTGTTCCCCAAACCCGGATTGGAGTAAATGTTTTTTGAACATCAAAACTAAACTTATTTAGGACAGCATAACTTACAGAATTATTTAATGCAATGGTTGGCATATAAAAGCAGCTCGTTGCAAAAATAATCCAGTACATCTCTGTAGAGTTAGTTGCTTTGGTCGCAAAATATATTGCAATGCCAGCAATAATATGCGAAATTCCCAATACTTTTTGAGCGCTAAGGTATTTATCTGCAATAATCCCCAGCAAAGCCGGCATGAACAAACTCGCCCAGCCCATTGAGCCATATGTTCTTCCAATTGATAAGCCAATACTACTTCCTTCTAAAGGACCAAAGACCTGTCCCATATAACCTCCTAATGAAATCAACCATATTCCCCATACAAAAAACTGGAAAAAATTCATGATTGTAAGTCTCAGCTTTATATCCATAGTAGTATTTGTCTAATAAATAAATGAAGCGGTAAAACTACCATTAAAAATGAAATCTACAAAGAATTAAACAGTTTTAACAACTTCGTTTACTAACTCTAAAACAGCCGCAAATTGTTCTTCTTTATTTAAAAAGGAATTATCAATTTCTATCGCATCGTCAGCAATTATTAAAGGAGAATCTTCTCGGTGCGTATCTATATAATCTCTCTCAACAACGTTTTTTAAAACCTCTTCATAAGAAACATTATCCCCCTTTTGCTGCAATTCGTTAAAACGTCTTTGTGCACGGGTTTCAGCGCTGGCTGTCATGAATATTTTAAGTTCTGCTGTTGGAAAAACTACCGTTCCAATATCTCTTCCATCCATTACAATAGCCTTGTTGGTTCCCATTTCCTGTTGTTGCTCGACTAATTTTGAACGAACTTCAGAAACTTCAGCAACTTTACTAACAAAACTGGAAACTTCAATGGTACGAATTTGTTTTTCGACATTTTCACCGTTCAGGTACATTTCGGCAAAACCTAAATCAGCATTGTATTTAAACTCTAATTGAATTTTAGGAAGTGAATCAATTAAGGCTTGCTTGTCAAAAAAATCAGCCTTAATAAAATTGTTATTCATTGCATAAAGAGCAACTGCACGATACATTGCTCCGGTATCAACATAAACATAAGCAAGTTTACTGGCCAATTGTTTTGCTAAAGTGCTTTTTCCGGTTGATGAAAAGCCGTCAATAGCAATAGTAATATTTCTCAAGTTGGTAATTTTAGTTAAAATAATTTTATTATATATTAATAATAAATATCTAAAAGGATGTTTGATTTTGAAGAATCAATAATTTTTTCAATTCTTTTGAAAAACTGTTCGTTCACCATTGGGCAACCATGACTACGGCTGATATAGTGATCTTGTTCTTCGTATGGAACAGCCGAATAATGATGTAAGACAATTGCTCTTTTGTATGCATTACTATTTGTTTCATCCAGTCCGGACAATCGATATGCTTTTCCGAACATTCCATTGTAATTACTTCCAATAGCATACCTTCCTAATGAAGTGCAGTTTGAATTAGGTGCATTGCTAAATTTCAAGTCTCCTTTTATTCCGGTTTCAGAACCACATCCATGAGCTACAAGTCCCTGATCTATTATTTTATTGTTTTGAAGATCATAAACAAAAAAACGATTTTTCCCGGATGGAATTCTCATATCAACAAAAAAAGCAATTTTAGAATTGTATTTAGAATTAACTTTCAGCATTGATTTCATTTCATCAATTCTAAAATTAATTCTTTCTATTTCGAGGCTATTAGGTACATCTTTAAAGTAAGGTTTTGAACTGATAAAAGCACCTGATACTATTAAAACTAAAATCAAATTAAATATTCTCATTTAAAATCATTATTGAAGATTAATATTTAAACCAAAAAGACTTGTATTTGCTGCTAATGTATATTTAGAATATGAATAATTAAATTTTAACCTATTCATTTTTAATCCAAAACCTAATGAAACTCCTGAAAAATTACGCTGTTCTTCAATTCTTAATTCTTCACCTCTTCTGAAATTATAACCTAATCGAATATTGAATGCTTTTTTAGGAAAAAGTTCTACTCCCAAAACCACATGTCTCAAAGCATTGTTTACAAAGGAGACTTTCTCCGGCTCAGATGAACCATCAATATTCCCTTGTCCACGTACAGGGTTAGAAAAAGAAATATTCCATTGCTGTAAATTTTCCAGAGACAAATGCCATCTGATAGGCACATGATCCAATTCTTGCGAAACACCCGCAATAATTTCCAGCGGTAATTTTTCTTTTATTCCGGAATAAGTAGTAAACTGGGTACCTATATTTCGTATTGCCAATGCCCAGTTTACATCATTTCTTTCATCAATGAACAAAAAACCTAAATCTAACGCACCACCAACGGAATTGTAACTTTCTAAAGTGGATGTTATCAATTTTGCGTTTGCACCAATATGAATGTCTGTATAGGGAATATTGTATGCATAACCTACCGAAAGAGCTCCCTCGCTACCGGTAAAATCTGAAGTAGCCTGACCATTTTCATCGTATCCTTCAAAAGTACCGTAATTTATATAGCCGATTCCGGCGTAAAATGTCTGCAAATGTCTGTCGTAAGTATAGGCATAAGAAGCTGTTCCATAAGAAGCTTCCCCATAGTAATTGCCGTAATTCATTGCCAGATGATTATCCATATCTGCATTTAAAGTTGCCGGATTAAACATGACCTGATTAACATCCTCGTCGTAAATTGTAATCGATTTTCCTCCTAACGCCGCCTGTCTTGGTGAAGTTGTCAAATTTAAAAACTGATAGGCATATCGCCCACCAATTTGTCCATAAGACAGAGAAAAATTCATAAACAAAAAAAACAAAATATTTTTTTTCAACATGTATGTTAAGAGCTAGTCTTTATCAGAACGAAAATATGGAGATAAAATTATAATTATGAAACATAAAAATTTTAAAATATAACTTAAAACCTGCCTATGTTTTGTAATCCCGAACAAAATTACAAAAAAAGAAATTCCAATAACAATTTAATTATGAAACATTTATGAGCATAAATTCGCTTTTCCTACATTACAACTTTAATTCGTCAACATCATTATAATGCACTTTTTGAACGATAGTACCATTTTGAACCACCACAATGCTTGGATTAGCTCTTTCAATTGTTTTTAAAGCAGTGGCATCACAAAAATAGAAATCAATGTTTAAGCCGTATTGCTTTTTAGTTTTTGCAATCATTTCGTCATTTGAAGCGGTCATACCAATTACCTTATATCCTTTTGATTTTGCTTCAGTGTACACTTTTTCTAACTCTTTCATACCATCAGGACTTGATAAAGCCAAATCATATGTTACAAACATCAGCAATTTTGGTTCTTTTAGTAACTCTTCTTTATAATCTGACCCATCTTTAGTCATTGTAAAATCATGAATTGGCGGCACATACCCTTCCGTAATTACCTTATCTTTTCGGTCAACAAAAGTCGCTCCTTCAGGAATATTCATTAAATCTTTTTCGGTAAATTCCTTATCAACACCATTTACTTTATAGATAAAAATCATTTCAACTACAGATTTCGGGGCGCCTTCCGGAATCTCCATTCCTTTTTCGATATTGGTTCCTACCTTATAAGGACGAAAATCTTTGATTGGATTATGATTTAAAACCCAAACTGCCATAAAAGCACATAAAACAACACTTAAGTAAACTGCAAAATTAGTTTGCGGTGTTGAAAATAATGGTTTTATTAATTTCTGATTAAAAAATAAAATCAGAATAAAAAATAATAAAACGACATCTTTTGTGAACGATTCCCAAGGTGTCAAATGCAATGCGTCACCAAAACAACCACAATCTTTTACTACATCAAAATAAGCCGAATAAAAAGTCAAAAAGGTAAAGAAAACTATTAAAACCAGTAAGCTCCAAATTGTCGTTTTTGTTTTATATCCAACCAACAGCATTACGCCTAAAACTACCTCTAAAATCACTAAGAAGATCGCTAATCCTAATGCAAAAGGAGCTAGAAATGGCATATTGAAAACCGGTTCACTAAAATATTCGGTTAATTTATAAGAGAAACCAACCGGGTCATTCAGTTTAATTAATCCGGAAATGATAAAAAGTACGCCGACAAATATTCGGGAGAATTGGGTAATGATGTTTTTCATAAAAATATTAAATTTAAAAATCCCATTTTCAAACTCCAAATCTCAATTTTAAAATTGAATTAAGATTTAAAGTTTTGGCATTTTATTTATTGATAGGATTTAGAATTAAGGCAAAGACAGCATAATTAATCATGTCCTGATAATTGGCATCAATGCCCTCAGAAACTAATGTTGCCCCTTTATTGTCTTCAATCTGTTTTACACGAAGCAGTTTCTGAAGAATCAAATCGGTTAATGAACTGATGCGCATTTCACGCCAGGCCTCACCATAATCATGATTTTTGGCTTCCATTAAATCTTTAGTCAGTTTAACTTTAGCATCATACAACTCAGTTGCTTTTTCAACGTCAAGATCAGGCTGTTCAACAACACCTAATTCTAACTGAATCAGCGCCATAATCGAATAATTTATAATTCCGATAAATTCCCCTTTTTCATCTTCATCAATTTTTCGGATTTCATTTTCCTGCAAACTTCTGATTCTTTGCGCTTTTATGAAAATCTGATCTGTTAATGATGGCAGTCTTAAAATACGCCATGCACTCCCATAATCTTTCATTTTATTAATAAATAACGTACGGCAGATCGCAATGACATTATCAAACTCTTGAGAAGTATTCTTCATTTATTGGTGTATATTTGCTAAAATTTGTTCAAAAATAAGGATTAAATTAAATAGTTTCAAGTTTAAGGTTTTCTTTGTTCAAGTTTTTTCTAAACAAATTGTTAATCCCGCAACCTGAAGCTTAAAGCTGAAAAAATAAAAATTAAACAAAATGTTTATTAACTGTAAAGGCCGTTTGATTGATTTGTCGATTCCAAAAGTAATGGGAATTTTGAATGTAACCCCAAATTCTTTTTTTGACGGCGGAAAATATAAAAACGAGTCAGCCATTATTTCACAAGTCGAAAAAATGTTAATTGAAGGAGCTGATTTTATTGATATTGGCGCTTATTCAAGTAAACCAAGTGCTGAATTCGTTTCTGAACAAGAAGAAATTGACCGAATTGCTCCTGCTATAGAACTGATACTAAAACACTTTCCTGAGACATTATTATCAATAGACACTTTTAGAGCAGAAGTGGCAAAAGCAAGTATAGAAAATGGTGCGGTCATTATAAACGATATTTCGGCAGGAGAATTAGATAATAAAATGTTTGAGGTAATTGCGCACTTCAACGTTCCTTACATTATGATGCACATGCGTGGAAACCCTCAGACCATGCAAAACCTGACACAATACGATGATATTGTAAAAGAAATGCTTTTTTATTTCTCTGAAAAAATATCTAAAGCAAGAAGCATGGGTATTAATGACCTGATTCTGGACCCTGGATTTGGTTTTGCTAAAACAACAGACCAAAATTATGAAGTGCTGCAAAAAATGGAACTCTTTAATCTTTTAGAATTACCGGTTTTAGCAGGTGTTTCAAGAAAATCAATGATTTATAAAACGCTGGATATTACTCCACAGGAAGCTTTAAACGGAACAACATTTCTAAATACGATTGCTTTAACAAAAGGTGCAAAAATCCTTCGTGTTCACGATGTTAAAGAAGCTGTTGAATGTGTGAAGTTGTTTAATAAACTGAATTTATAAAAAAATGAAATACCTTATTATACTTTTTGTTTTTGTTCTTTTTTCATGTGAAGAAAAAAAAGACGTCTTATTACCAAAATCAAATATTTCGATTGTAACAGATGTACAGGACCACTCACCTATTTATATTTTCTTTAAAACCGAAGGTAAAGATACAATCGCTGAAGTGAACCGAAAAAACAGTATTATTTCAACCAATTGGATTTTCAATATTGATAAACGTCTGCCTTTAAAATTAGTAATTCCTCAAGTTATAAAACTTCAGGAAAATAAACGTGCAGGCAGTGCCCATAAAAATGAAAAGGCGCAGAATTATTATTCCTACGCCGATTCTGTTGGAAAGAATTTAGCTTTTTTACCTTTCACTAAAGTGTATTATAAAACAGAAAAGTCAACTGAAAATGATAAAGTCATTCTTCGCTTTAGAAAAATGAACAATATGGTTTCAATTGACAATACTGCTATTCCGAAGTCTGAAATTTTAAATTTTATTAATAGAATGGATTACGCTGTAAAGCCCAAAATTGTCTTACTATTTGACAAAAACATGAGCTATGAGGAATACATCCAAAATAAAATCCTGATTCAAAAACTTATTTACGATTTCAATACCGATCAGGAAGAATTTATATTCTAATAATTCCCACTTTTGCAGCTGTTTCCCTTGCCTGCGGAATTAAAGATTTAAGGTTGGCAATTCTGGTAGCATCTGAAGGGTGTGTACTTAAAAATTCAGGAGTTCCTGAACCTCCAGATTTAGCCGACATTCTGGTCCAAAATGCGATAGAATCATCCGGATTGTAGCCTGCTATTGCCATAAGAGTTAACCCAATTTTGTCTGCTTCGCTTTCATTGCTTCTACTAAAAGGAAGCATTACTCCTACTTCTGAACCTATTCCATAATACTTTTGCCACATGGCCTGATTCTCCGCACTTTGATTTCCGGTAGCAACCGCTACACCAACTGCTCCTAACTGCTGCAATTGTGCCGCACTCATTCTTTGGGCGCCATGGTTTGCTAAAGCATGAGAAACTTCATGCCCCATAACTGTGGCCAAACCCGACTCATTTTGTGTAATTGGCAAAATACCTGAATAAACTACAATTTTACCTCCTGGTAAACACCAAGCATTTACCTCTTTATTTTCGACCAGCTTATACTCCCATCTGTAATCTTTAAGATATTGTGACTGGCCTAAGTAAGTTAAATATTTTTCAGCTGCCGCTTTGATTTTATAACCAACAGTTTCAACTCTTTTTGCATCAGTTGTCCCTGAAATTACTTTATTCTCCTTAAGAAAAGTATCATACTGCTGGAAAGATGATGGAAATAATTCGCTATTAGAAACAAAGTTTAAATCTTTTTTTCCTGTGATAGGATTTGTTGCACATGAGTAAACTAAAAGTATTACAAAAGTCGATATAAATAAATGTTTTTTCATGATAAATATATGTTTGATTAATGTAAAATTAATATCATTCTAAATTTTTAATATTATAAAATTCGTCAAATAATTACTATAATTTTAATTTTTTTTTTGATAAGATTAGACTACCTACATAACGACATTCATCACTGATTTATTTAACTAATTGGGCGTATTTTTTTACATAAAAAAGGATGATTTAAATCCATTTGTGGTAAATTTAGCTCCTTAAAAATAATAAATTTTAAATTACAACAAACACAAATACAACAACATAAGTCTTTTATTACTTAACCTCATCGTATGATAACCAGTTTCAAATGCCATTTTTTATTTATTTTTGTTATGCTGCCGCTCAGTTTGCTTGCACAAATTGACGGAAATAATAAAAAATCTTTTTTGAATGTAAAAAAATCACCTGAAGCTGAAGAAAAAAAAGCTGTTACTGCTTCTTACAACTTGTATAATAGCGGAGAGGAAAAAAAAGCACTTAAAAACGCTAAGATTCTTTTAGAAAAAGCTAAATATCCATCTAATATAGCCAGCCTTATTTTATTACAAGCTTACTATTATAATAAAAGAGCCCTATTAGATTCATCTATTTATTATACAAATCAGGCATTAAATTTCCACGCAAAAATTGGTAACGACTCGCTAAAGAACAGACTTCTTTCCCTGGGATATAATTTAATGGGGCAGAATTATAAAAAGAAAGGCTTATTTGAGGTAAGCAAAAAATGGCATCTGAAAGGTCTTCAGACATCCCAAAAATATAAAGAAAACAATTTATACTATACTCACCTCCATGGATTAGCCAGTGTTTACAAGGCATTAGGAGACAAAACCAATGCTTTGAAGTCCTATAAAGAATGCTTAGAATATAAAAAAGATGATGAGATACGCTTAGGAAGTTATATTAATCTGGGGGATATATATTCAGATTCAAAAGATTATGATAAGGGTAATTATTATTACAATCTAGGAAAACAACTCAGCGAAAAGACCAACAATCAGCAGGCAAAAGCAGTGATTGCGCTCAGTATTGGAACAAATTATCAATTACAGCAAAAAACGACTGATGCATTAAAAATGTACCATGAAGTAATTTCCATTGCTGATAAAAATGAACTGAACCAGATTGGCTTAGTTGCCCGTGGCAATATTGGCGATACCTATATTGATTTAAAAAACTACAAGGAAGCAAAACTAATTTTTTCTGACGCACTTCAGAAGTCCATAGATTTCGGTTATTTAGACAACCAGGTTAATTTTTATGATGAGCTTAAAAAAATTGCAGTTTTAGAAGAAGACTACAAAAGTGCTTTTGAATACCTGACAAAATCTACTAAAGTAAAAGATTCTGTAAATAAAATCCAGAAGACCAAAGAAATCAACGAACTGGAAATCAAATACAAAACTGCGCAAAGAGAAAAAAAAATCAGGTTTTTACAATTTGACAACACTACTAAAAAGCTCAAACTCGAAAAACAGCAGGAAGCTATTGAGAACATGAACCTTCAGGAAGAAATTTCCCAAAAAATAACCGAAAACACCATATTGTTTTTTCAGAATTCGTCTCAAAAAAAACTAAGCGAAATATCTTTGCTAAAAAAAGATCAACAATTAAAATCATTACAAATAAAGCAGGAAAAAGAAACCAGGCTACTGACTATTTTTGGTTTTCTTATCGTGTTAATTCCGATCATTGGTTTATTAATTCAATATTACAAACGACTTAAAACGCAGCGTTTATTAAATACCCAACAAGCTGAAATAAGCACTCAGAATATCAATAATCTTCTAAAAGATCAGGAATTAAAATTAATTAAGGCCTCCATAAGCGGTCAGGACAAGGAAAGGCAACGGATTTCTCAGGAATTGCACGACAGCATTGGTGGAAATTTAGCGGCAATAAAACTTCAATTAAATCATTTAGTAATTTCCAGTTCGCCAAAAATAAAAAATCTTACTGCCTTATTAGATGAAACATATGATCATGTTCGAAATTTATCGCATACATTGATTCCGAAAAAATTTACACATCATAAATTTTGTGAAGTTTTAGAATCTTATTTTAAAAATATTGGTGAAGCCAGTACTATTGAAACAGATTTCACAGTATATCCAAAGAAAGAAATAGACACCTTAGATGAAGAAATCCAAATCGAAATTTTTAAAATAATACAGGAACTTTTGACCAATACAATTAAGCATGCAAAAGCTTCGAAGATAGATTTACAGCTTAATCTTGTCGAAAATATACTTAATATTTTATTTGAAGATAACGGTATTGGATTTAATCCTAAAAATTATAAACCCGGAATTGGTATTCTGAATTTAGAAAACCGAATAATCGAATTAAATGGTACTTTTATAATGGATTCAAAAGTAAAAAGAGGCACCATAGCTAATATTGAAATTCCCATTTCATCAACTAAAACAGGAAATGATGCAAAAAAAGGAATTAATGTAAAAAAACAACTTGATAACCTGACTAAACTATAACCCCCAAGCTATAATATTAATGGAAAAATTAAAACTCATTATTGCTGATGACCACACTATGTTTTTACAAGGAATCGTATCCCTGATTGAACATGAATCCGGAATTAAAATAATAGGCAAAGCAGTAAATGGTATTGAGGTTTTGAATATTTTAAAAATTCAAAGCGCAGACATGGTAATACTTGATATCAGTATGCCGGAAATGGACGGAATTGAATTGAGCAAAATTTTAAAAAAAGAATATCCTTTTATTAAAATTATAATTGTTAGTACCCATAGCAATGCCAAAATAATTTCAAGATTAATCAGAATTGGTGTAAATGGGTATTTACTTAAGAATGCAGAAAAGTCTGAATTATTGGAAGCCATCTATAATGTAGCTGCCGGCCAAAATTATTTTTCTGAAGAAGTAGAAGAGCAATACCGCAATAACAGCCATAAAATAGAAAAGCAAATTTCAAACCTGGTCGAATTGAGTTCACGCGAAAAAGAAATATTGATTTTAATTGCGCATGAATACAATACGGCTGAAATTGCAGAGAAAACTTTTATAAGTTTAAATACGGTTAATACACACAGACGTAACTTATTATCTAAACTAAATGCTAAAAATACCGCTGGTCTGGTAAAATATGCGGTTGAAAATGGGCTTGTTGATTAATCAAAAAATTCCGAATCATATAATAATTCATATGATTCGGAAGTATAATAGGTATTTTGTTATTCAAAACCTTTTCCAAAACGGTAATTAAATACTACTCCATAAGTATCCGGAAGGACAACGCTTTCAAGAGATTTGTTATAAGTAAATATTAATCTTGCATTTGCTGATAAATGAAAGCCAGCCAGGAAATTTAATGTGTTTGAAGAGCGATAGCCTCCTCCAAATTCAAATTTGTTTTTATAGTTTACCAATACATTCAAATCTGCCTGTATAGGTGCACCATCAACATATTTAGCCAGAAAACTTGGGTTTATCAGTATATCTTCAAATAAATCAGTAAAGATCCGGTAGCCAAAATAGCTGTAATACACATTTTTTAATTTGGTATTGTTTTGAGTATTGAAAGTTCCGCTTAATAAATTGGGTGCTGATAAACCAAAATAAATTCTGTCTCTGTTGTATAAAAAACCTATTCCGAGCGTTGGAGTAAAACTGTGGACATTTTCCTGAAATTCCGGATCATTTTCAATTTCTAGTTTCGTTAAATTCTCATCATAAATCTGTCCTCCGACTGTGATTCCGAATGATATGATATTAGGGTCGTATGTCCACCACTTTCCATATTTATAATCTTCGTGAAAAAAAATCTTATACGAATATGAAGCAAAAAAATTAGTGGTATAAGTAACCCCAATCTGATTATGGGCTATACCACCGGCAAGTCCTATATTCTCTGAACGAGTTAAAGTATTTACAGAAATATCGATATTCCTGGGACTGCCTTCTACAGAATTGAAATACCCGTTTGCTGTCATTACAACGTCTGTTTTGTCATGATAACCGGCATGGGCAGGATTTAGTAAGACTGCATTATAATTATAGCTCGAAAAAACTGGTGTTTGCTGGGCTTTAACTGTGTTTAAAAACACAATTATAATGATGACTGTAAAAAATATACTGATATTATTTTTCATTAATTAACGTTTTAGAACAAGGTAACCCTTTAGTTTTTTGAAATGATGTGTGGATGAATTTGGTTTGATTTCAAAAAAGTATGTGCCTTCAGGAAGTTCATCTGCTCCCAGGTTTCTTTTTTTATTGGCAAGGCCACTAAAGACGATTGTTGTATTGTTATAACCAGTTGCCTGAAAAACCAGATCGCCCCAGCTGTTATAAATCGACACTTCATTTTTTGGATATTCGGTAATGCCGTCTATCAGCCAGAAATCATTTATACCGTCACTATTTGGAGAAAAGCCATATTTTGTTTCATCTTTTTCTTTCGGTATAACCGAAATAACAACAGAATCATGTGCTACGCAGCCTCCCTTGTTAGTGAAAGAAACTGTGTATGTTGTTGTTTCTTCAGGAGAAAAAAATGGATTAAAAGAAGATGGATTACTTACTCCTTTTACCGGACTCCATTTAAAAGTTCCCTCTTCTGTGGCAACAGCTTCTAGTTGTACAACCTCTCCCTGTTTTATTTCAATATCATTTCCTGCATCTACAACTACAACATCTGAATTTAACTTAAACGAACATTCCGATTTATTAGAAGAGGCATCTGTAGCAGTGATCGTTATATTCATCCCATCCGTAAAAACACTGCCTGCAGGAGGATTTTGTTTTATTACAGGTTTTGGGTCTTTATTATCTGTTACCAAAACTTTTGTGGTAAAATCAGGCACCTTGGTTACATTACAAGTTACTTTTTGATTAGGCAAACAGGTAATTACCGGAGCTTGTGTATCAGTATCAATCGTATTGATTACGAAAGAACAGGCAGATGTATTTCCGCTATTATCAGACACACTCATCTGGACTGTCATACCATCACTAACTGTTACACCGGCTGCAGGGATTTGAATAACGGTGAGATTTGAATCGCAATTATCTGTAACTATCACCTGATTTCCGTAATCAGGCAGAATTGAATTGGCTGCCACACTTTGATTACTGATACAGGTTATTACCGGCTTGGTGGTATCAACAGCTAAATTAATTGTAAAACTGCAAATAGATTCATTCCCAGAGGCGTCTTTCGCTGTAATTGTAACTGTCATTCCGTCCGTAAAAGCAGTTCCAGGCAAAGGATCTTGAGTAATTACAGGAGAAGGATCACAATTGTCGGCAGCCGTTATCATTTTGGTATAATCTGGTAAAATTGAACTACATGATAAACTTTGGCTACCGATACAATTGATAAAAGGTTTTACAACATCCGGAGCAACATTTACTTTGAAACTACAGTCTGATATATTATTCGAAGCATCTTTGGCAGTAATGGTAACTGTCATTCCATCAGTAAAAACACTTCCTGAAACTGGATTCTGCGTTACTACAGGTGATGGATCTGCATTGTCTGTTACTGTAACCAATGTTGTATAATCCGGAACGACACTACCGCATTCAAGCTTTTGGTTTGACGGACAAACTACAACCGGAGCTTCAGTATCTGTAACAGCATTCACTACAAAAATGCATGTAGATTCGTTATTTGACGCATCTTTGGCAGTCATAGTTACTTGCATCCCGTCAACAAAAGCACTTCCTGCAGATGGATTTTGGGTAATTACCGGTGAAGCGTCACAATCATCAGTTGCTACTATTTGAGCAGAATAATCAGGTAGTACTTCTCCTAAAGACAACGTCTGATTTCCGATACAAGTAATTATAGGTTTAATAACATCTGGAGCAACATTTACTTTGAAAGTACAGACAGAGGCATTATTCGAAGCGTCTTTGGCTGTAATCGTAACCGTCATTCCATCTACGAAAGGACTTCCTGCTATTGGACTTTGCGTAATGACTGGCGAAGAATCTATATTATCTGTAACGGTGATTGATGCTGTATAATCTGAAATTACAGCACTTCCACAAGCTAATTGTTGATCAAGAGGACAAATTAAAACAGGAGCCTCGTTATCTACAATAACTGTAGTTGCAATAGTGAATTTACAACTTTCAATATTACCACTGGCATCATTTGCCGTAATGGTTACTTCCTGAGTGGTTCCGTTAAAAACAGTTCCTGCCGCTGGGAATTGTGTAATGATTGGGCTAACATCACAATTATCTTTTACCTCAACTATTTTGGTATAATCCGGAATTGGATCATTCACAGACAGAACCTGATTAGCAGGACATTTTTTTATAGTTGGTTTTTCCTTGTCCTCAACTTTTTTTCCATAAAGTACACGAACTTGTCCGGTATCTGCATTTGGCACCCAATCATAAACCGTCTTCGTTGAGCCAATACCAATGTCGTCTATAGCATCCCCATTAACATCTCCTAAATAACTCAAACTATATTTTGATGTATAAGGTGTATTTATTACTAAACCTTCAGAAGAATCGAGCGAGAAAATATCCAATAAGGGATTCCAATTTGCTTTTCCATAAATAACATAGATTTTAGAGCTATAAGGTAAAAGATAGTCGTCAAAACCGTCTTTATTAAAATCTCCGAAAGAACTATACGAATGTAAGTATTCAAACTCGCTCCCATTCATTTTAAAACCATTCGTTCCATCCAAATCTTTTAAATCCACTACTGGTGTGGAGGTGCTTTTTCCAAACAATATAAAATTATTAATACCAATGTCGTTATATGAATCACCATTAATATCGCCAGCACTTCTAATTTCAAAATAGTAAGATGTTTTGAGTGGAGTGGCAGAATTTTCAATTTTGAAACCATTGGAACCGTTTAATGAGGTTGTACTCAATTTTGCCGGAAGACTCGCAGATCCATAGACTATATATCTAAATTGATCATCACCACTAATAGCAACATCAGAAATACCGTCACCATTCACATCTCCTATACCAGCCAAATTTGTTCCAATATCTCCTTCAACAATAAAAGAATTAGAGGAGTTTATACTTTCTATATCTACTACAGAAGGAAAGTTAGTACTGCGTCCAAATAAAATATAGCATTTTTTTATATTTCCGGAGCCTTCATTATGAGAAACGATACCAATATCATCAAAAGAATCATTGTTAAAATCGCCAACATTGGCAATGCCATAACCAAAAACTTCATCTTTCGTTTTACCTAAGATAGAAAAACCATTAGAACCATCTAAAGAGGATACATCAAATTGAGCCGGAAAAGCAGTTGTTTTTCCATAAATTATATAAACTCTTCCTGCGTGAAATAGTGGTCCGGTATACTTGTTGGGATCACTGAGCATTAAATCGTTAATACCATCACCATTAATATCGCCAGCATCACTCACCTCAAAGGCAGTTCTTCTTGGTGGAGTTAAATCGCTGTCAATAATTTTGAATCCCTTTGTCCCATTTAGACTGGCTAAATTTAAACTTGCAGGAAAACCTGTTTTTGTCCCAAAAACGACATAAGCTTGTCCAAAACCCCAATCTCCAGGAGCTCCAATAATAAAATCGGCTATACCATCTCCGTTAATATCTCCAATCCTACTTGTACTAAAACCTACTCTTGAGCCAGGCTCTTCCCCTAAAATTGTAAATCCATTATCCCCATTTAATTCATTGATATTAATAGTAGCTGTTTTACAATCTATATCAAATCCTCCTGTTTTCAATTTAACCTTAAATGAACAAGAACTTTTGTTGCCTGATTTATCCTCGACCGTAATGGTCACATTTGTATCTGCAGTAAATAACGTCCCTGCTGCCGGTGTTTGAGTAAAAATCAGTTCCCGTGGTTTGGCAATATCATCGCTTACTGCACTTAAAAAATGAACATAATTGGGCATTTCTGAACCGGCATATAATTCCTGATCTCCGGGACAGGTAATTTCCGGAGGCAGATCAGCACCTGAAGAATTAATCTTAAAACTGCAAACCGATTGATTCCCGGAAGCATCTTTAACTGTTAATACAATTTCCTGAGAAGTTCCATCAAAAACAGTTCCTGCCAAAGGCAATTGCGTAACAACTGGTTTAGTATCACAATTATCAGTTACTGTTATATCTTTCGTATAATCCGGAATTGGATCAAATTTGGTTAAAATTTTATCAGAAGGACAATTCGTAATAGTTGGTTTTTCTGTATCAGCAGTTTTTTTTCCGAACACTACATATGACATACCCGGATTTTGATTTATTTTAAGATCATATGATTTAAAAGCAGTTCCGATAATAATATCGCTTACACCATCGTTATTGATATCACCTGCAAAATTTGCGCTGTATTCCGAATTATAAGGAAACGATATATTTAATTTTTTTTCTACATACATATCCGCATTGGCTGTCCAGTTTTTTTTCCCAAATAAAATTGTCAGATCACTTGAGGATTGAACGAAGTAATCATCAATTCCGTCGGAGTTGAAATCTCCGGCAAAGCCAAAACTTTCTCCAATATTAGCATTTTTAATAGTAAAACCATTTGTTCCGTCTAAATTGTTTAAATCGAATAGGGCTGGAAAAACAGTTCTGCCAAATAAAATATATCGGCCTGTAATAGCGATGTCGTTTATACCATCATTATTTATATCCCCAACTTTTGCAACTCCTGAATAAGAGGATAAAGGAGATGTTGAGTTTTGTATCGCAAAACCATTGTTTCCGTCTAATGAAGATATGTTGAAAATTGCAGGAAAATTTGAAGAACGTCCAAAAACAATATATTTACGGTCTTGTACTGAATCATTATAATTTCCAATTCCTATGTCAGAAATTCCGTCACCATTCACATCACCTAAACCAGCTACTGATCGACCAATTTTTCCTATTGCAGCATTTCCTTCAATAGTAAATCCGTTTGTGCCGTTAAGTTCATTCGTTCTAAGTACTTTTGGAAATCCACCGCTTTTTCCATAAATTACATAGCACTTACCATTTATTGCACCAGATCCGGAGGTTATAACCGCTATGTCCCCGTAGCCGTCTCCATTTATGTCCCCAACTGAGGCAATACTTGTGCCTGAGCTTTCGTAATTAGATACTCCAATTAATGTAAAACCATTACTTCCATTGAGCGTTGATAAATTAAATTCAGCAGGGAAACCGGAATTCCTGCCAAAAATAAAGTAGGTATGCCCTATTTCAACACCATATGAGGAATGCCTGTAAGGATCACTAACCATAAGATCATCAATTCCATCTCCGTTTATATCGCCCGCGCTACTAACATCGTAACCGGTCCAGGGAAAATTTGTACTTGGATTATCATTACGAACAGCAAAACCATTACTGCCATTCAATAATCCTAAATCAATATTCGGAGCAAACCCTGAAGATTTACCAAATACTACATACGCTTCCCCTTTAATTATTTTATATTCTTTTTTGGTGCCATACCAAGGGTCGTAATTTCCCTTAGCACCAATTATTAAATCATTGATGCCATCGCCATTTACATCTCCGGCATTATTTACACTGAAACCGGTTTCTCGCGTCAGCTTTTCTCCATAAATAGTAAATCCGTTTGCCCCATTAAGATTAGAAACATTAAATGAAGTCGTTTTACAATCGATAGAAACTGTAGCAGTTTTCAATTTGACCAGGAAAGTACATGATGCTATATTTCCTGTAGCATCTTTCGCTGTAATCGTAACATCCGTATCAGCTGTAAATAAAGTTCCTTGTGGTGGTGTTTGTGTGAAAACTAAATCAAAAATATCTGTAAAATCATCTGTTACAGTTGGTAAAAATGAAACGTAATCAGGTAAAGTCGAATTAGCATATAATTCCATATTAGAAGGACACGTTATGGTTGGAGGCAAATCACTTCCTGTAGGATTAACCGCAAAAGTACAAGTCGAAAAATTTCCGGAAGCATCAGTTGCCTTCAGAGTCACATTTATCCCACCGGTAAAAGTGCTTCCTGCTGACGGTGTCTGCGTAATTGTTGGACTGCCAGTACAATTATCACTTACTATAACCAAATTACTGTAATCCGGCAACAAACTTCCCAATGCCAATGTCTGGTTTCCCGGACAGGCAATCGTGGGCTTTGTAGTATCTGCGGAAGCGTTTACCACAAAACTGCAGGTCTGAAAATTCCCTGACGCATCTGTAGCACGCATCGTTACGGTCATACCGTTGGTAAAAGTGCTTCCGGCTGCAGGAGTTTGTGTAACAGTCGGGCTTGAAGTGCAATTGTCTGTGGCGCTAATTAAACTTCTGTAGTCAGGCAAAACCGAACCGCATGAAAGGCTCTGGCTTCCCAGACAGGTAATCGTGGGCTTTGTAGTATCTGCGGAAGCGTTTACCACAAAACTGCAGGTCGAAGCATTATTTGCTGCGTCCTTAAGTGTCATTGTAACTGTCATTCCCGGAGTAAAAGCAGTACCAACATCTGGACTTTGTGATACTGTTAAACTTCCAACACAATTATCTGATGCTGTTATCAAAGTCCTGTAATCTGGTAAAACGGAACCACAGGGTAAGCTTTGTGTTCCCGGACAATACTCAAATACTGGGCTTATAGCATCAGGAGTTGCCATTTTAACAATAAAATTACATACTGACTTGTTACCATTGTTTCCTGGTTTATCAAAATATTCTATCTGAATCGGAATGCCGTCATAAAAAGGTGTCCCTGCCCCCGGAGTCATTTTGTAACTCAATTTAATACTGCAATCATCATCTAAGTTCATTATTGGGCTGGTTGCGTAATTTGGAATTACATCCCCGCAGTTCAAAGTTAGTCCTGTAGGACATGTAAATGTTGGAGGAGTAACATCAGGAGAAGAAGCCGTAACAATAATACTACATTCACTTTTATTCCCTGCATCATCCGTTGCTGTAAATTTTATCTCCATTCCATCATAAAAATCCGAACCCTGACCAGGAAATTGTGTTATGTCAATAGAAGTATCAATGTTATCTGTAACAGTCAATAAAGGAAAGTAACTCGGAACCAGAGTACCGCAGGCCAATTGCTGATTAGGCGGACATATAATAACCGGAGCTTCTGTATCTGCCGCTTTTTTTGAAGTTTTTAAAAGTCCTGACTTAGAACTTATCACTGTCTTATCCAAATTAAAAACTGGAGATTTTTTTGAACCTAAGTATATAGTTCCTTCAGAAGATGATTTTTCCAAATTTTCATTAGTTATAGCTGTTGGCTTATTCTGGCTGTAAGAAATTGATATTCCGAAAAGCAGATAAAAGACGATAAAAATTTTGGATATTCTGTTGAATGCTTGTGTAAAGTTCCTCATTGCACATTAATTGTTTAAACTTCTTAAAAAAACAAAAATATATGCGATAGAAATTTTACACATCACTATAAATAATGATTTATAGTAAAAGTCAAATGATTTTCAAACAAAAAGGGACACTCTGAAAATAATTTCAAAATGCCCCTTTGCATTGAATTAAAAAAATTAATTACAGGCCAGGATTCGATTTGTTGTTCATCTGAACAGTTCAAACAAACTTATGCCTGTAAGTTGAAGAATACTCTTGCTGTATTTATTTTACTTTTTAACTACACTTATTCCCAAAGCTTTACCTTCTTTTATATCACCAGACAAGAAAGTTTCTTTGTTGTTAACCCAGATTTTTGGTTTCGAAAGTCGGTTTTCTGCTTCTTCAGAGCCACATACGAAAACAGAATTATCTACTACTTCGATGTCATTTGCATCTGTCATTTGCGAACCACTTGCATTGAAAAGCAGGTTTGTTTTTCCATTTTTCCAGTATGCCGCTTGACGTATCATATATGGATTAATATAGCCCGCAACATATACATCATTGTTGGAAACCTTCAGGCCATAAGTATAGATTTTATTTTGGTCTTTTACACTAACATGGATTTGAGTATCATTTTTCCACTATGCAAAGGATAAATTGTCTATATAATTGTTTAAATATGCATCACCTGCAACATAAATATCATTACCACTTGAAAGAATATCGTATGCAAATCCTCCATCATCTAAAATAACCGCTTCATTATTTTTCCAGTAAAGAGCCAAAAAATTGTATTCGCTTTTACCTAATGATTGAGTACCGGCTACATAAACATCGTTGCCTGCTACACTTATAGCGTAAGCTCTGGATTCATTTTGAGATTCGGCTAATGAAGTTTTTATACCGTTTTTCCAATAACAGGCCACATAATTTTCTTCACCTGCTACATAAATATCGTTATTAACTACTTTTATGTCATAGGCTTCGGTTCCACCAGTCAAATAAACTACATTCCCGTTTTTCCAATAGCAGGCTTTATGGTTTATACTTCCAGAAATATATACATCATTATTAGCCACTACGACTGCTGTGGCAGTACTTTCGCTATCGGATTGATCTAACAGCGTTGGAATATTATTTTTCCAGTATGTTGCCTGGATGTTATATTTATCTGGCTGGGTAGTAAACCCAACAACATGAATGTCGTAAGCTTCTTCAGATAAAGTTTGTGAATCGTTATCATTTGAACAGCTGGTAAAAGTGATTGTTAACAATGATAATAAAATATGTTTTAATGCTTTCATAGGGTTTAATTTTGAAATCGTAAAATTCTATTTGATGTGTCTTTAACGATTTACTATTGATTATTTATTGTAAGTATTAGTTTGTAGTAATGAATATTCCTGTCGTCTCTGAATACTTTGTATCATTATCAAAAATGTTTGATGCATTGTTTTTCCAGTATTTAGAAATAAAAAATCCCTGACTGTTTCTTTCATGCCCTGCAAAAAAATTATAAAACACTCTCAATCTCTCTTTTGATCCTTTCCTTTTCCTTGTGAGGAAATTTATAGCCCGGACTAATTGCGATATGAAGTTCTTTGTTTTCTAAAATTGTAAAATCCGCTTCAGCTATGGAAATTTTGATCTTTTCTATATTTTCTGCTACCGCTTTTTTTCCTAATTCGTCATCAGTCAGCGATTCAAAAATTGATGGAAGGAATTTAATAGTATCTAAAACCAGTTTTCTGTTATCTTCAGGATAACTATCAGCATCTAAAATCAGATTGATTTTTGACGCAATGCCTTTTTCTAAATCTTCTTCGACTTTCTTTATAGTACGCTTTAATTCTAAAATACTAACTGTAGCGTTAGGTTCAAGCATCCTTAAGGTTTCATTGGCGTCTATAAAGCTTATCGCTGCCACCTGAGATCCGGAAACAAGTGTGATTTCGGATTTTGGACCCGAATCTGGAATTCCCATCACCATTAATAGTTTTTCTGGTCTGGTCCTGTCATAACCTATGATACATCCCCTAATGATGTTTCCAGTATGTAATAGCAGTTCAAGCTTCGGCAAACTGTAAACATCATCTGCTTTATCGGCAAAATCAGCAAGTTTTATAAACCAGCCTGAAAATTCTATAAAAAGATTCTTTTTATACGACTCAATCATTTACAGCATCTTTTCTACGTAATCAGCAATCTGCGAGTCTGTTTGTGCACTAAAAGAAGCCTGAACCAGCTGAAGTGTCAAATACAAAGTATTGTCTTTTAATTCCATTTTCACTTCATCATTATTTTCTGTGTTCGTCAAATGGATTGTTGTCATTTTTTCTTTTAGAGCTTCTTTTCCCATATCATCAGCACATATTTTTTTAACGAATGATTCCAAATCATCAAAAATAATATCCAATCTTTCAAGCGGATATTGATTAAAAGCTGTAAAAGTATTCCAGTCTATATCTACTTTGATATCGTAACCTGACTTCTCTTTAAGTTTTGCTTCAAATTCAGGTAATTTTTCAACTTTAATTGATTCTGCTAAACGTTTTTCTGCTAATCCCATGAGTTATTTTTTAGTTGATTATAATTTTATAATGCAAATCTAATTCTGAGTTTTTTAGTAACACTCACTAGAAATAATGATTTTAATTTTAACCAACAGTAAAATTTATTAAAGAATACTTTTAGAATATTAATAACGAAAGGATTAATCTGAAACCATTTTCAATTATAATGAAAGACAGCACCGAAATGGGGAATTACATATGAAACTGATGCACAACTACTCAATAGCTGCATCCTAAAAAATATGTTGAATATTGGGTAAAATAGCGTAAAATTTTTATTTTTTGGTTTTGTAATGTAGCATACTTTGATAAAAATCAACCTCATTACATTTTTCAAAATCACGCGCCATTACCAAAAAATTTTCTGTTTTTGTAAAAGATTTTGAAAAATCGAAATGCATTAATCGTTTGCAAACCCTTAAATAAGTATCAAATACTTGTTTTTCCCACAAGGCATAGGCTTCTTTATCCTGCCAGGGAATATTTTCACCATAGGAAGTCGTAATCAAATAATTTGGCTGAATAGCAACTGGGTAAAAATCAATATTAATTGGATTTGGTTGTTCATTCTCAGAAAAATATTTCATATCAGGCGAATTGTACAGTTCATATAATTCCTTATCCTGAAAATCCCCTTCTATTTCTGAAGTTATTCCGAAAGCAATTGTGGGCGGAAAAGGTGCCTGCATGGAGTATTCAAACAATATGCAATAAACAGGTTCTTCTATTTTGACATTTTCAATAATCTGATCTGCAATATTCTCTACCAGAAATGTTTCTAGTTGTGCTAAAGTTTCCTCAATATCTTCATTCGAAACCGTGGCATCAAATACAACACGGATTCTTCCATCTAAAGCTGTTTCCGTAATCATTTTTAAATTTTCGTGATTGTCAAAAGTCAATTCACCAATGCAATAATGATCGTATTCAGTCCATTCCAGTTTATAACTTTTAATGATTCCGTTTTCGCAAGTATATGTTTTTAGCGAAATACCATATTCTGTACATTCTATAAACTGATCCGGTATTCCGTTTTTTAAATAGAGATAACTAAGGTTGGTTGCTTTTATATTCTCTTTATTTTGGTATACCGAAAAACTCTTGTGATACTCATCTGTATATTCATAAAGGGTACTGTAAAAAACACCTCCGCCATAATGTTCCCTTTTGAGATAAGCTTTCCTGTTTTCAAAATTGATTTTATACTCGTATAAATCATCTGTTTCCGGATCAAAATCCTCTTCAGATTCAATTATCAGTTTTGCATCCTTTGCTAATACATTATTAGTCAATTCTGCAAAATAAGGCTGGATATCGTAAAGATTATATTTTGACTGAATCGTAATTAGATTTTCATCTGCTAATACATCAATCTCTTTTTCTATAAACGTATCAGAAATATGATTAAATTCTTCCTGTATTTTGGCGTATAATTTATTGTACATCTTTATGTGATCTTAAAGGTGTTCTGTTTTCCAAATCTCTTCCTTGACTCTTTCTTAATAAATAGTTAACGCTTCATTTGATATTTTATTTAGTTTTGCCTGGATTAATTCAGATTATAGTACTGATTTTCTTTTTTATTGATATCAATTGGCAACTCTTTCTTTATTTTCAGGACAATCTACTAGTATCACATCATTATAAAAAAATTTGACACCTCCATTTAAATAAAGATGCAAATACAAAGGTTTTGTCTCACTGCCTCTGAATATTTTAAATTTATCTGTCAAACATTTTTGCTGTTCTTCTATAAATTTCTCAAAAGGAAAAGCAATTTCTGCTTCATAACACTTATTCCCTCTATAACAAAACCATGATAATAAAACCGTATTTCCATTAACAGGAATCTGGATCAGTTCCCTAAATCCTTCTTTACTTAGATAATAATGCCTGGATTTTGTTCTTCTTGCTATAAATTCTTTTTGGGAATACAACCCTATGTTGTTTGTAATTTTTATATCAGAAGACTTTCTGGTTACAGAATTTATAAACTGGATATTATTTATCGCTAAAAAATGATCCGCATCATGATTAACTGCTAGTACAATGTTTAAAAATTCAAGATCCTGATGCTTTTTTATGAAAAAATATTGCCCAAATTTTAAGATGTAATAAAGCAACGGGATACCAAACAAAATAATCAGCCAGGAATAAAAATGAAAGCGATTGAATTCATTATTTTTTTGGTACAAAACCAATAAATAAAATCCAAAATCAGTAATTGCTAAAACAATGAATATGATTAAGAAACCACAAAACCAGATAAGGACAGGTCTAAAAACGGATTTATTATCCTTAAAATACGGGAAATATTTTTTTAAATTTTTATGAAAATAATTGGCGCTTACGGCAAGAAATACATTAAATAAAATCGTGCTTTTCGTACCCAGGAAATATAATATTGGATAAGAAATATAAGATGCTATTACTAATGGTAAAATAATATTTGCCAGTAATTCCTCAAAATTGCAATAGACCGGGTTTACTTTTTTATATAATTTGTATCCTTTCATAGCAGCTATTTATAGTCAGTCAAATGTATTATTACTGACTTTTTTAAACATCACTATTTGTAATGATTTTCTATAAATAACGTAATCCTTTACTTTCTAAAATTGCATATAAAGTTGGTGATTCGTGCCCTAACTTTTTGGATTTTTCAGCAGCTTCAAGTGCTTTTTTAGGCCGATTTAATTTACAGTATATTTCGGCAAGATTACAGACATACATACCATCTTTTGGATTGGCAAGAATCGCTTTTTCAAAATATGATAATGATTCGTCATATTTTAATTCCTGATCATACAAACATCCGTAATTGTTGTACATGTGTGCCAATGCAGCAGGTTCATGTTGTGTTTTAGCAATAAAATAATCCTGTTTGGCGTAACAGGCTTCAAATCCTTCTTTGTACCATAATAATCTTACTTCCAAAAAATAAGCAAAACCATATCCCGGGTCGATTGCTTTAATTGTATCGCATTTTTCCTGCGCCTGATCGTATTGTTTGCTGGCAACCAAATCCCATGCTTCCTTATATAAAGCACGTTTTTGCTGATCTTCATCGATATGCAGAAGATGGTCTGTCATGTCTTGCTTACGATCGTTTCTGATACTAATTTTCCAATTATTAAAAATCACAAATTTGTCGCCTGCCCTGATTGTGAATTTTAAACCTGTTTCTGTCAAATCTTCAAAAACAAGTTCAAAAGAAACAGGATTGCATTCATTTCCGCTCTCGATTTCTTGTAGATAGTGATAAATTTCCTGTGTATCAATGTATAGATTAAGCCAGTCATACAAATAATTTCCTCTGTAAACAATTCCGATTTCTTTTGGCAAAAATCGAAATTCAGGCATATCCAATTCGGCAATTTCAGTTTTGTATTTACTGAAAGAAACATCACAAACATCTAAATAATTATTGCCTTTCAGACCTGAAATATGCATACTCCAGTTAAACTTTTTGTTTTGTATTAGAAAACGTTCTTCTATTCCGTTAGATGATTTAATTTTTTCTATCAATTCTTCAAAAGCTTTTGGTGCATGGTAATAATCTTGTACCCCCCTACAGATTTCTATTTTTTTATTTCGCTCTTCGTCTGAAATAACTGTCGGAATACTTTCCGGAAGATCGATTAAAACCTCATCAACATTAAAAAGCCGAATTCCGCCATTGGCATGAATGTGCAGATTTAACGGTTTTGATTTTTTGCCTCTCAACACTTCCGAAACATTTGTTGGATATTTTTCCTGTTCGATAACCAGTTTTTCAAAAGGAAAAGGTACTTCAATATCATAATATTTATCTTCAATAATAGAATACCAGGAGATAAAAAGTACATCTGCATCAAAAGGTAAATGTATTAAACCTCTAAAAGCATCTTTTCCCAGATAATTCCGAACGCTATTATCATCCATATTTTTTAATTCCGCATCCGAATAGAAACAATCAGGCTTTTCTAATTTGATATCTGACATAGTACGTTTTACAGTATTGACAAACTGTATCGTGTCAACAACAGTAAGCAATTCCCTGTCATGATGCACTTTAAGATAAACTTTTATATATGTTCCTGCATTTGTTGTTTCTTTATAATAGTATCGGCTGTATTGAAAAACATAATATAAAACAGGAACTCCTAAAATAATCGCTAACCATAAATAAAAATACATTTTATTGAAAACGTCTGTTTTTTGATATTTAACGAGCGCAAAAACTCCGTAATCCATAAATAAAAAGAAACCAGAAACTAATGCAACCCGAATTAAAAAATCTAAAGTTATAGCTGTGGATGATTTACCAAAATAATAGAAATAGAAACTTCCGATAAAAGAAATAATTACATTAAAAATCACAGCCAAAGCTATACCAAAAAAGTAAAGCAATCCATAGGTAATAATAGAAGCCATGATGATCACCGCTATCGGAAAAGCGAATTCTGTACTAAAATAAACTTCTTCTGTTTTTTGATAAAAACTGTAGTTTTTTTTCATTTTCAATTATTTGATTTCAATATAATTATCCGGATTTTCAATTACAGGTTTTTGCGCTGGTTCAAAAGAAGCCTGAATTTCAGTCTTTACTATTCCAGTTTTTTTGTTTACTGTGTATTTGCCAAACGAATACTCATTTTTAATATCAATAAAATAATCTTCTTCGCCTTCGTAAATTGTATTTTCAAAATTAGCCGAAAAATCTCCAAAATTTTTCTTTATAAAGGAAATTGCTTTTCTATCATTTTCGGTTTCGATATAAAATTCCGATTTAAAAAAGTCATCAAATGGTAAAATTTCAGCTGTATTTACATTGATTGTCACATCATAAGAAAAACATTTTTCAGGATCGGTACTAAAAGGAATATATCTTATAATTCTTTTAAATTCAACGAATGTGTTTTTACTGTCACCTAAAACCTCAGCTTCATAATCATTAAAATTCCATTTTAATAACAGCTGCCTCTTATTCAATAAAGCAACAGCCATATCAATAATTTCTTTTTTTGAAATTTCATCTCCTCCAGAAAGTTTTACCTTTTCTTCACGGTCATAAGTAGATTCAAAAACAGGTTTTACCTGAGGAACAGAATACGTGCCTTGCAAAAAAACCGATTTGAAACCTGTTTTTTTGTTTATAAAAAACTTAATGAGTGAATTTTTAGTGCTATTGCTTATCCAATAATGGTCTTCATTTTCCGTGATAGTTATGTTTTTTTCTGGCTGTTTTGGCAAATAAGTTTTACTTTTAATAAAATCAAGTTTCTTTTTATCATCTTCAGTTGGAATATAAAAAGTAAAATTAAACATTGAATCAAACGGAAAAACTTGTTTTGTAATTAAGTTAACTGAAATGTCATAATATTGATTTTGCTCTGCATTTAAAGGACTAAAGCGAAAATATCTTCTAAATTTTACTATTGTTTCTTTACTGTTTTGCCATGCAGTACTTTCAAAATCATCAGCATCAATTACCAATGAAGGCTGCTTTTGCTTGAGAATTTCCAGTGCCAATTCAATAATTTCTGTTTTGCTTTTTGCTTTTAATTCCTCCATAGTATATTTCGTTGAAGGTTGAGCCAAACAACTAACCGTGTTAAAAAACAAAACAGCCTTCATTAAAAAAATATTCTTTACTTTCATTCACTGAAGCATTAACACTTAGAATTTCAACATGTTAGATAGCTTTAAAAAATCCTTTTAAATTTATTGACCTGATTGATATGTCCATTTCTTAATAAATTCTAATTAATGATGATTTTTCTCCTGGCTGTTTTATCATCCTTTTCCAAAACAATGAAATATGTACCTTTCAATAGCTGGGAAAGATCAATTAGATGGTCTTCCTTATTGGTTAAAATCACAACTGTTTTTTGTAATTGACCCAACATATCATAAACTGTAATTTTATCGAGAAGAGCATTGCTTATATTCAATAATCGGCAAGAAGGATTTAGATGCACAACCGTTTTCTCAAAAAACAAATCATTTGCTTCAGAAACATAATTTTCAGGCAAATCTTTTTTAGCATATTGCCCATAACTGCAAACACTTAAACAAAGAAAAAAAACGAGTAAAATACTTTTCATTGAATAAAAATTATATTGAGTTTATTATAAAAGAAACTAACCTTAAGATCCTTAGTCATTTTAAGCAAAAATAATTTTTACCCAAACGAAAAGAATCACTATAAATAATGATTTTATGTCTTATAAAACGAGCTACCTAAAATTATAGATAGCCCGTTTTGACATTTTACCGTAAATGTTTTAATCTTTAATCAGTTTCGACACGTAGGTATTTTTATCACTGATCACTTTGACAAAATAAAGTCCCTGCGGTAAACTATATACATTGATTTTTTCAATATTGTTTTGAGATACAAAAGATTGCTTTTTAACTGTTTTTCCTGTTGAATCTGAAATAATAACTTCAGAAATTGTTTCATTCAAAGCAGAAACAGTTAATTCATTTGCTACAGGATTAGGATAAAGCTGAACATTCTCTTTGATTTTTGTGTCCGGCTCATTAGTAGTTGATGAATCATCTGTTTTGCCCGGTTTTAAACCATTTAAAATAGCATCAATAATTTCTGCTTTCTGTTCTTCTGTAATTCCGGCAGCATTGGCAGATTTAGATGTGGTATTAAATGTTAACTGATAGGTAAAACCACTGTCATAACAATCACATTCCGGTGTGTACATTCCAATGATATACAACTTATTGTTTGCAAAAGTATAACCGGAAAAAGTAGTGGTAAGATCCCATGTAGTTGGCGATGAAGTTCCGGCAAAAGGAGGCAGATTACTTCCGGCGTTGTTTCCGTGGGCAAATGTACTCCAGTCAATCACAATAGAAGGATAAGAAGTCACTTCGGCTACATACCAGTGGTATTTTCTACAATCACCTTTAATACTGTCATCTGACGTTGCAATACTATTAACCGATGCAATAATTGCATTATTGGTTCCATTGTGCTGCACTGTGATTGCAAGCCCCGGATCGCCTAAAGCACCTACGTAAATATCATCAATTGCTAAGTCATTTCCATCACCATTACCAGTTTCATCAAGATAAATCCGAACGGTTTCGCTGGTTCCTGTTGCTGTGAAAACTACATCTGCATTTTGCCAGTCACAGGCATTCGCTGTTGCCACATTTACTGAAAATACCGCTGAAGTTGTAGACCCTGCTTCTATTCTGACTTTTGGAAGAATATCAAAAGTACATTGTTTCATATTTTTGAAATTAGCACAAAAACGGTATTTTTCTCCTCTTCTCAATCCGGTTATTGTTTGTTCCCAAATTACAGAAGAACCAGTTTGCTGTGTTTTTCCGTTCACTGTCAGATATTTGCTGTTGGATGCATATACTACAGGATCAGCACAAAACGAGTGATCAGTTACTGTTGCCCCAAAAGCCGCCGCAGTATTGGTTACATTGTATTGTCCCGGATAAGTAGTTGGGTCAAGAGTATATGAACTTGTGAAACCTGAATTTCCAGCTTCAAAGTTACCGTTTACAACCAGATTTTCAGAATCACAGCAATAAGCCCCTAAATTATTGATACAAAAACAAATGTCATTATCAAAACCTGCCGTTTGTCCGTATTGTACACCCAAAACAGGATTTGCAGAGTACTGAACAACCGTTTGTACATTTCCGTTTAAGTCAATTAAATTAAAAGTCAGTTTTGCTACTACATCATAACAAGTTCCTGGGGTCTGGTTTGGAAAATCAGTTGCCGCAACATCAACAGAATAATTTGGACCTGAAACTGTAGTTGCAGAAATACTATTCAGCATTGTTCCGTTTTGATAAATCTCAAAACTAATCTGAACATTGGTTGCTTGTTCAGGAACAGTGAATGTTCCGTTGAAAGTCTGTTTCGGATTTATACAATCATGACCTTTTAAATCTAAATCAATAACCCCTTCAGAAGTATTTTTACATGCTGTACAGGTATCATCAATATAGGTATAGCCGTTATGACCTCCGGCAGAACAATCTGAATTTATAAACATAATTACCACTTCCCTGCCAATATGACTTGACAAATCGAGATAAGCGCAACGCCAGTCTCTGTAATACTTGATTCCTTCACCAGGAGTATTAGTAGCACTGATAAAAGGATTTGAAGGAGCAGCAATATCTACCATTTTATCAACCGTTACTCCGGTCATATCGACCGCTTCAGCGATAAAAAAGACTTCAGAACCATTTACACTTCCATCCGGATTTGAATGGCTTTTATCCATTACCATCGCATATTGAAAATAGTATTTAGCATTTGCTGCTGTTACTACAAAACGCTTGGCAATCCCTTCTGCGCTATAACCCGGCTGGTCATTTCCTAAACGAATTGATTGTGTACCAGTGGAACCCGGTGCTGTTTTAGACATTGAAAATGAAGGAGTCGATCCTAATAAAAGGGCATCTGTTCCTGTTGTCTCGATTGAAGTAAAATTTTGTCCGGATGCTGTACCCGTAAAAGGCAATGCAGAAACGCCCGGATTAAGTGTTAAGCCATTTTCAATAGGAAGTGTTGTAACTCCGTGTTTCAGACTCAATCCGGTCCATCCGCTGTAACCGCTTTCAAATCCCGAATTAACGCAAGGCTCTTTAGATAATTTTATCTTCTGCAAAATAGACTGGATTTGTGTAGAAGATTTAATCGAAGGTTCAGATTGGTTTTTAATAAATTCATTAATATTTCTGGCTTTAACTTCTTTTGTCCAGCTTACATCATATTCATAATGCAATCTGACATTTCTGACCGTTATTAAGGTGTCCTGATATTTCTGTGCAAAAACAGATCCTGACATTAAAACGAGTACTGCTGTAATAAGACGTACAATTGTTTTCATAGTAAAATATTTTGAGGTTAATAAAGTTGTAAACACAACTCTATATCAAATTAAACTTACAATTGTTACCCCTCTAAAATCAGAAATAAAAAAATGCCCTCCGAAAACCGGAAAGGCATTTCAATAATACAATCAATTATTTTTTATTTCGTAAGCAGAAGCTCTCGGTATTTAGTCAGCGTCCAGCTTTCATCATCTACTAGTAATTCCAGCTTATCGCAATGATTACGGATATCTTCAAAATATGGCTTCACTTTATTACAATAAGCCTCAGCCATTTTTTGCGCATCTGTTAAATTATTTGCTGTTTTTCTTTCATTCGTCATCGCTTCTACTTTTGAATTGATTCCTTCTATATGACCTGAAATTTCTTTAATCAGAATAATTTGTTCTTTGGCAATAGTTTCGAATTCTTTTCCAAAAATTTCTTTCAGTCCTTTTACGTTTTCAATTAGAGTATTTTGATAACGAATGGCAGTCGGAATCACATGATTTCTGGCGATATCACCTAAAACCCTGCCTTCAATCTGAATTTTTTTAGTGTATTCCTCTAATTCGATTTCATAGCGTGCTTCAGCTTCAACATGATTTAAAATACCTAATTCAGCAAATAAGTCTAAAGCCTGTTTAGAAACTTTAGCTTTAATAGCTTCAGGAGTTGTTTTAAAATTACTTAAACCTCTTTTTGCAGCTTCTTTTTCCCAGGCATCACTGTAACCGTCTCCTTCAAAAAGGATTTTTTTGGACTCTTTTATATATTCTCTCAAAACATTGAAGATCGCTTCGTCTTTTTTCAAACCTTTCGTATCAATCAAAGTATCTACTTCAATTTTAAAGTCCTTTAATTGTTTTGCTACAATCGCATTCAGAGTAGTCATTGCATTTGAACAGTTTGAATTTGAACCTACTGCCCTGAATTCAAATTTATTCCCTGTAAAGGCAAAAGGAGACGTTCTGTTTCTATCCGTATTATCCAAAAGAACATCCGGAATTTTACCCACAACATTCAGTTTTAAATCGGTTTTTTCTTCAGGAGATAATTTTCCTGTAGTTACACTTTCCAGTTCGGTTAGAACTTTCGTTAACTGCTCCCCAATAAATACTGAAATAATAGCAGGCGGCGCTTCATTTGCCCCTAACCTGTGATCATTACTGGCTGTTGCGATAGAAGCTCTTAATAAAGTCTCATAATCGTTAACTGCTTTTATGGTATTAATAAAAAACGTTAAAAACTGTAAATTGCTCATAGGCGTTTTGCTCGGACTCAATAAATTAACTCCTGTATCAGTCGCCAGTGACCAGTTATTGTGTTTTCCGGAACCGTTGACACCTTTAAAAGGCTTTTCATGAAATAAAACTTTAAAGTCATGACGCTCTGCTACTTTCTGCATCACATCCATCAATAAAGAGTTATGATCCACAGCCAGGTTGGTTTCTTCAAATATTGGAGCCAGCTCAAACTGATTTGGTGCTACTTCGTTATGACGCGTTTTTACCGGAATTCCTAATAACATGCATTCCTGCTCTAAATCTCTCATGTACGTTAAGGCACGCGTTGGGATAGATCCGAAATAGTGATCGTCTAACTGCTGTCCTTTTGCAGAAGTATGCCCTAATAAAGTTCTTCCTGTCATCATTAAATCAGGACGGGAATTGGCCAAAGCTCTGTCAATTAAGAAATATTCCTGCTCCCAGCCTAAAGTAGCCGTTACTTTTTTTACGTTTTTGTCAAAATATTTACAAACCTCTGTCGCCGCTTCATCCATAGCTGATAAAGCTCTTAACAATGGAATTTTATTATCTAAAGCTTCTCCTGTATAAGCTATAAATACAGTAGGAATACATAAAGTTGTTCCATAGATAAATGCCGGAGAAGTCGGGTCCCAGGCCGTGTATCCTCTGGCTTCAAATGTATTTCTGATTCCGCCGTTCGGGAAACTTGACGCATCCGGTTCCTGCTGAACCAATTGTGCTCCGCCAAATTTCTCTACAGGATCACTTCCATCATACGATATATCAAAAAAAGCATCGTGTTTTTCTGCTGTAGTACCGGTAAGCGGCTGAAACCAGTGTGTATAATGGGTAACACCTTTGGCCAAAGCCCACTCTTTCATTCCCATCGCAATATAATCGGCCAGTTTTCGGTCTATTTTGGTTCCGTGCTGAATAGCATCCCTCACTCCTTTAAATGCATCTGAAGTCAAATATTGCTTCATTGCTTTCTCATTAAAAACATTTGCCCCGAAAATAGTTGACTTTCTGTCAATTTCCTCAAAATGTACAGGCTTTCTTGATGAAGCTTCCTGCAAGGCCTGAAAACGTAATGTTGACATGTATATAATTTTAAAAATTCGTAATAATTTGATTAAAAATACAAGGGACAAATATAAAGAATAAAAAAGCCGTTTTTAACTATAACTTTTAGATTTTTGAAAAGCATTTTAGCAATAAAAGGCAGGTTTTGCAAAGAATTTCGAAATGGTTTTAAAAAAATATAACAAAACATACGAATATTACTAAAGAAACAAACAATTTTTCATAATTGTAATGGAAATTAATTCAAAAAACGCACATGTTTATTACGAATTTATTTTTAAAACATTAAAAAATTGCTATTTTTTAAATATACCCCATACAAAATTGCGCTTATGTAAAAAATTATATCCATTGAAACAAAATGCACCCCCTAATTTTTACGGCTTGAAAAATAAATCTATATTTGACCCAGCGAAAAAAACAAAAAAAATTAATTTATATTATTATGGCTAAAATTAAGTTAGAGTACATTTGGTTAGATGGATATGAACCAACTCAAAATCTTAGAAGTAAAACTAAAGTTGAAGAGCACGAAAATTTCAAAGGAACATTAGAAGAACTTGGAAACTGGTCATTTGATGGTTCATCAACAAGACAAGCTGAAGGTGGATCTTCTGACTGTTTATTAGTTCCAGTTGCAATTTATCCTGATCCAACCCGTATCAACGGATGGTTAGTGATGTGTGAAGTAATGTACGCTGACGGAACACCACACCCTTCTAACGGTAGAGCTACAATTGATGATGATAATGATGATTTTTGGTTTGGTTTCGAACAAGAGTACTTTATCATGGATACAAAAACTCAGCTTCCACTAGGATTCCCTGTTGGAGGATACCCTGCTCCACAAGGTATGTACTACTGTTCTGTTGGTGGAAAAAACACTCACGGAAGAAAATTAGTAGAAGAGCATGCTGATTTATGTATCGCTGCCGGAATCAACTTTGAAGGAATCAACCAGGAGGTTGCTTGCGGACAATGGGAATTCCAATTATTCGCTAAAGGTGCTAAAAAAGCCGGAGATGAAATCTGGGTTGCACGTTACTTATTAGATCGTTTGACTGAAAAATATGGTTACTATATCGAGTACCACCCAAAACCACTAGGAGATACAGACTGGAATGGTTCAGGTATGCACGCTAACTTCTCTAACGAAGTATTAAGAACATGTGGAGACCAGGCTACTTACGAAAGAATCTGTGAAGCTTTCCGTCCTGTAACTGCTGAGCACATCGCTGTTTACGGAGCTTACAACGACCAACGTTTAACTGGTAAGCACGAAACTGCTTCTATCAACGATTTCTCTTACGGAGTTTCAGACAGAGGATGTTCAATCCGTATTCCTTTAATGACAGTTCAAAAAGGATGGAAAGGTTGGTTGGAAGACAGAAGACCAGCTTCAAACGGAGATCCTTACAAAATTGCTGCCAGAATTATCAAAACTGTTAAGTCAGCGCTATAATTCAAAGCTTAATTTATATTCACAAAAGTGCCATCTTAATTGATGGCACTTTTTTTTATTCATATAAATCGAATAAAACATCTAAAAGAACTAAGAAGCAGAAAATCTTTAACAATTTCAATTTGATGAAGGTTTTTAGTTGAAAGTCTTCAGGTTAAGTTTAACCTAATTCCTTTCTCAAGTTAAACTTCAAGGCTTATCTTTGTGTAAACCCTTAAAAAAACAACAAATTATGATAGTCTGGATCATTTTTTTACTGGCCGTAGTTTTTATTCTTGCCTTAGATTTAGGAGTCTTCAATAAAACACCACATATTATCAGTACCAAAGAAGCAAGCAAATGGACGCTGATTTGGGTTACACTATCTTTTGTCTTTTCAGGAGTGATTTATTGGGTTTATACCACAGATTATATTGCAAATCCCGATAAACTTGAACCTGCCATGGCTTCAATGAAGTTTATTACAGGCTACCTGATTGAACTATCTTTGAGTGTTGATAATATTTTTGTAATCGCTATCATTTTCGCTTCTTTCAAAATACCTCAAAAATACCAGCATCGTGTTTTGTTCTGGGGAATTCTGGGCGCAATTATTTTTCGGGGTTTGATGATTTTCTTTGGTGTAATGTTAATTAATAAATTTACCTGGACTACGTATGTATTTGGAATTTTCCTGATTTTCACTGCCATAAAAATGCTGTTTTCAGGTGAAGACGAAGATTTTCAGCCTAAAGATTCATTTATATACAAAGCATTGGGAAAAATAATTCCAATTACTTCAGAAACAGATGGCGAGAAATTTTTCATTACTACTAAAACAGCAAAAAAAGCCGCTACCCCATTATTTGTTGCCTTGATTGTGATTGAAGTTATGGACGTTTTGTTTGCCGTTGACAGCGTTCCGGCAATTCTGGCCATTACCTCTGACCCGTTTTTGGTATTTAGCTCTAATATTTTTGCGATTTTAGGATTGCGTTCTATGTATTTCTTTTTAGCTAATATGCTGGCAAAATTCAGTTATCTGGAATACAGCCTGGTTGCTATTTTAGCTTTCGTAGGATTAAAAATGCTGCTGCACGATTATATTCACGTCCCGGAATGGGCTTCATTAGGATTTATTGCCCTTTCCCTTTTAGTTGGGATTTTGGTTTCTTTGAAATTTGGGGAAGAAAAAGAATTGAGTGATTTAGATCCGGAATAATTTATAAATAAAAACTTAAATTTTACACAAAAAAAGTAGGATTAAACATTATTAATAAACTATTTTTGCCTCATTATAAATTATTAAATTTCATTATGAGAAAAAATTACGTTTTTTTCGTTTTGTTGCTCTTACTAAACATTTCTATGTTTGGGCAAAAAGTTACACTTACACCAACACTTGTAAATGGTGTTGCTTATAGTAGCGGCGCAATTAATTTAGAATCGTTGTCGACCTCTTCCGTTTCATTATCTGTAGAAATTAAAATCCCAACAAACGCCAGTGTTGGAGATCAGGGTACAATAAAAATTTATTTTTCAAAAGATAATGCTTCAGGATCAAATGTTGCAAACGGTGGTGATGGAGGATCAATATATATTGGTGGCGGAAACGTTGCCACCAGAAGCTTCAGTATAAAATTGTATTCTGGCGATTTTAATACTTCGGGAGGATATATTTATGCTGAATATAAAACTTACTCAGGAGCAGCTTATAAAAGCTCTAATATATCAGTCAAGAAAAATGAAACATCAACTACCCCTACAACTCCAACAATTCCAGAATTTTCCGACAGTTATTTCCAATATATACCATATGGAGGTTTCCCAATACTACCTGAGTTTAATAATAATTTTGTTAATGCTGAAAACATAGAGTCACAAGTATGGGTAGATGAAAATGAATTTGAATATAAAAGTCAAACAAGTAATCGAATATATAGATATGGGACTACCCTAAGAGAAAAAACAACTTTTAATGATGGAAGAAGCCCTGTATATAGTAGAGAGATAAAGGTTTCACCTACAAATTTTTACGGAGCTTCAACTATAGTCGACAATGAAATTGAAAGCAATCAATACCTAACAAATGATGAAAACCCTAAAACTATAATTGGTAATCAAGCAACTAAAATAGATGTTATACAAGGAACAGGGGGAAGAAGAAATCAAAGCGTGACCACTAATTTAACAAATTATCAATGGCAATCTAGAATTAAATTTCCCGTTAAATGGTCTTATTTTAAGTATTATTTTGCTGATTCTAAATATAATTGGGTAGATATAACTGGAGCCACAGAAGCTAATTACACTCCACCTAAAACTGCACAAGCAATGGAGTACAGAAGATTAGTTCTTGAAGAAAAATCTGCTCCACAAACAAAATATAGAAAGTCAGCAGCAAGTAATGTTGTTAATATAACACCTCTGAGTAACGACAGTACAAAAGACATAATTTGTTGCGATCAAACTGTAGCTGTAGATAAATTAGCAAATCTAATAGTAGGAGATTATCAAGAATTTATTCAATGGCAAATTTCAAAAGACAATGTAAATTGGGAGGATATCTTTGGAGCTAATGGCAGGAATTATACCCCTGTAAGGATTCAAAGAGGTGATGGCAGGAGAACTTATATAAACGAAACAGATGGGAATCAAGAACTTTTCTATAGAAGAATACTTTTTGATTATGAAGATATAAAATACTATACAAGCAATGTTATTAAAATCATTTTTGAATCACGATCAACCACCACAAATAACTCTATAAAAATATATCCTAATCCCACAACATCAATTTTAAATATTGAAAATACCAGAACAACTGTAACACTATCAAATATAACCATAATGGATCAAACTGGCAATACGTTTGAACCTAGCAGTTATTCAATTATCAATTCAAATTTAACTCAAATAAATGTTTCAAATTTACCATCAGGAATTTATTTTCTTAATATGCGAATAAAAGCCGAAGGATCAACAAGAGGCTATTCACATCAAACTACATTTATAAAAGAGTAAATTTAAAAAAAACATAAAAAAAAGGAAATCGTAAAGATTTCCTTTTTTTATTAGTTTATTTTTTTAACGTTACTATCATCAATATTATATTTATTGATAACTTCATAGTAATCTGAATAATCAGGTTTATTTGATGATTTATTAGTATTAATTCCATCATCACCTGGAACAATTACAATACGAAATATCTGATCAACTACAAAATCTGATGGTATTGGATTAGTACTTAGCCCAAACCCTTGTGTATAGATTCTAACATTATCTTGAGTAAAATCATATTTATAAGCAAAATAAAGAGAACCATTAGAATAATAATGAGATTCTGGAAGCGGAGTCCAAATATCACGTCCAGTATCAGGATCAGGTCCATCATATCTGAAAATTAAAATAACATCACCAGAGTATATCCTAGAATTGAAATTTTCATAGATTTCAGACTCGGCAGTCGAACTAAAATTAACTTTATTAATTTCATAAACATAACTAATAGTATCATTATCATTATCATCATCCGAGCAACCAGAGAATGCAAATAATCCAACAACTGCGAAAAGTGTCAATATCTTTTTCATATTTTTTAAATTTTAAAGTTTATACTTAAAGGTATTCCAAAAATCAAACCAAAAAAAACTTTTAACGCATTCTTTCGGAATATTTTACTTACTTTTTTGTAATCTCCTGATTTTTAAGCAGTATTTTATTAAAAAATAACACATGATAAGGTAGTGCATTTTCCCAATATTCCCAGGTATGTGCACCGGGTCTTTCCGTATAATCGTGTTCTACCTTACTATATACCAGTCTTCGGTGCAATTCTTTATTGGGTTCAATCAAAAAATCATCTATGCCACAGTCAATAATCAGTGGCAGTTTATTGGCTTTTATTTTATCAATCATATTTAAAACTGCATGCTGCTCGTACATTTTTATATCATTACTCTTATCACCAAAAACAGGTTCAATCAATTTAAGAACCTGAGCAGCAGAATCACGATTTAGCATTACACTCATATCAACAGCACCACTCATGCTTCCGGCAGCACAAAATAAATCAGGATTTCTGGCAGAAAGGTACAATGCACCATGACCTCCCATAGAAAGTCCGGTAATGACACGCCCGTTTTTATTCGCAATGGTTCTGTATGTTTTATCTACTTTCTGAATCACTTCTTTAGTTACAAAGGTTTCAAACTGGCTTCCTGTATTCACCGGACTGTCGATATAAAAACTAAACGTTTCGCCTTCGGGCATTACAACTATCAGATTATATTGGTCTGCTAAGTTTTTTACAAGCTCTTTATTTGGCGTATTTTTCAGCCAGTCACCAAAATGCCCGTAAGCACTGTGCAATAAATACATGACAGGAAATGTTGATTTGCTTTTAGCATACGAATTAGGCAGTACAACAGCGGCTTTATAGGTTTTATTCATTGCCATACTGGCAACTTCCAGCGTATCTACTTTCGCAGCATAAGAACTTCCAATACTAATCATACAGGCAAAAAGCAGTATTTTAAAATGTCTCATAGTTTTTTATAGTTTTAAGTTTTTTATGAATCATAAATATAAATCTTTAAGTTCAAAAAAGGCATAAAAAAACCATCAGCTAAATTGATGGTTACGTTTTATACGCTATAAAATGAATCTTTACATAATCGTAGCCCGGTGCTCCTGTCTGTATTCTGAAGCACTTTTGCCTGTATATTGCTTAAATGATTTACTGAAATGACTGAAGTTATTAAATCCGCTTTCATAACAAACCTCATTTATACTAATAGGTTTTTCTGCCAAAAGCTTAGAGGCATGAACCAAACGGTATTCATTTACGAATTCGGTAAAGGTTTTATTGGATATTTTTTTAAAATAACGACAAAAAGATGGTGTAGTCATACTCACCAGTTTCGAAATCTCATCTACAGAAATAGGCTCCTGAAAATGATCTTTTACATAACTAAACACAACATTCATCCTGTCATTGTCCGGCACCTGCATTTCCATCAGGAATCCGTCTGCATTTAAAATGGTATATTCTTCGGAAGAAGCCAGATCCTTTAAAATACTTAAAAGAGTCAGAAAACGCTCAAACGGAGATTTGTTTTCCATCAGCTCCATCCTGGTCCCGATTAACTTTTTTGTTTCTCCTCCAAATGCAATTCCGGCTTTAGCCTGTTCGAGCAGTTTTTGAATTTTTTTCATTTCAGGAATGCCAAAAAAGTCATTTCCCAAAAAATCAGGTTTAAAATGAATTACGGTTTCATCTTTATTACCTGTCTTTTCGTTTGTAAAACCACAATGCGGCAAGTTTGAACCTATCAGAATCAGCGAACCATTGGTATAATAAGAAATATGACTTCCTATCTGCCTCTTCCCTGCACCGCCATTTACAAAGACAATTTCAATTTCGGGATGGTAATGCAGTAGGTGCGATTTACTATTTGTCTTGTGCGCATGTTTGGTATAGGTAAAAGAACTTCCGTATGAGTTTGATATTATTTCAAGAGCTGGGGCTATTGGTTTCATTTCTCAAAGATTAAATAATAAAAACAAAATTAACAAAAATACCTAAAATAATTCAAATTTTAACCTACAACGCTTTCGTAAATAAGAATATAGCATTGAAATCTCCTGACCTTATTAAGCAGAATATTTTACACCTAAAGTAATTCAGCATCAAATAATTATACTATTAATTTAAAAACTAAAGTATAAAAAAGATTTTAAATTACCTTGACCTTTATATTGCAAAAGAGAATGAAAAGCTAATTAGTTTTTAGTGTGAAACAATTGAATAAATAATGACACAATAATAATTGAAGATTTAATTGTTTTTGAGAACAAAAGTCAAAAATAAATAAGTCATATAATCAAAATCATTTTATCAGTTTTCGATTGAATAGTAGTAATACACGCAAAAAGATTTTATTCTCAAATTATCCTCATTTTCTACTTTTTCAATAGTTTTCCTTAATGAAACACTCTTAAAACGGCATCTAATTTCATTTTCACAAATAAGAGAAAAGATGAAAATTATTACAACCTTATTTTTTTCTTACAAAATTTACGATATAGCAATAATTAAACCTATTTATATTTCATATTCGCAGTTAATCAAGAAACATTAAAAAATAATAACCATTTAAGCCAAAACACCAAGAATAATTCAAATTTTAACATATAACGGTTTCGTAAATGAGAATATAGCATATAAATCAGAAAACACAGTTGTGCATTCTGCTACTCTCTTGAAGTAATTTAGCAGTATAGAAATCAGAACAATAATTTAAAATTATATATCATGAAAAAGATAGTTAAATTAAGTGTAGTAGCAGCATTACTTTTCGCAGGAACAAGTACTTATGCAATTGATGGTAAAGATTACGTTCTTCATGTAATTAAAGAAAACGGTAAAGAAATTACTTTTGGATTAAACAATACTACAAAAGCATACTTATCAATTTATGATGCAAATGGGAATTTGATCTATTCTGAAAAAGCTTCCGGAAAACACGGAATCTTAAGAACTTTCAGCTTTGAAGAATTTCCGGAAGGAACTTATTTCTTAGAAATAGAAGATAATGTAAAAATAACAAAACACGAAATTACGATTACTAATAATACTACAGTATTATCAGCAAAAGCAATTTCTTCAGTATATAAAGCAGGATTTTCTGCAGAAAATACAAGCGTAGCAGTACGCTAGAAAAGTTTATACTTTCATAAAGTATAAAAATGAGGTTAGATAGTTAGTAAAGTTTAAAACTTAACGGTTTTTGAAACAGCTCTTGGTGGTTCTTGAGCTGTTTTTTTTGTTTAATAATTAGATAGGGATATCCAGAAGCAAATCATTTTACAGCCCTGTAATTGCTTTTTAAAATTTTTTAAATAAACATCAAATTAACATTATCGATGTAAATAATTTAAATTTTAACCTATAACGGTTTCGTAAATGAGAATACAGCACATATATCAGAAAATACAGTTGTGCACTTTAATACATTGTTGGAGTAATTTAGCAGTATAAAATCAGAACAATAATTTAAAAAATATAAGTCATGAAAAACATCTTAAAATTAAGCTTAGTAGTAGCGGTACTTTTCTCAGGAATAAGTAGTTATGCAATTGATGGAAATGATTACATCCTTCATGTTATCAAAGAAAATGGTAATGAAATCACCTTTGGATTAAACAGGGTAACTGAAGCAAAATTAGTAATCTATGACCAGGACGGAACTGTACTTTATTCTGAAAATGCTTCAGGTAAAGATGGAATCTTAAAAAGAATGACCTTTGAAGGTTTTCCAGAAGGAACTTATATCTTAAAAATAGAAGATAGTGTAAAAACAACAAAACATGAAATAATTGTTTCTTATAATAAAGTAGCTTTATCATCAAAAGCCATTTCAACAGTTTACAAAGACAATTCTTCTGTTAAAAATACAAGCGTAGCAGTACGCTAAAAAAGTTTATACTTTTCATAGAGTATAAAAATGAGGTTAGATAGTTAGTAAAGTTTAAAACTTAACGGTTTTTGAAACAGCTCTTGGTGGTTCTTGAGCTGTTTTTTTTTATTTCTTTTTTTCAGTGATAATTCAAAGAAATAGACTGATTTTAGCACCTGTACCTCATTCCAAAATATTATTAAATAATCATCAAATTAACATTAACGCAATAAATAATTTATATTTTAACCTATAACGGTTTCGTAAATGAGAATACAGCATATATATCAGAAAACACAGCAATACATTTAATTGATTTGTTGAAGTAATTTAGCAGTATAAAATTAGAACAATAATTTAAAAAAATAAGGCCATGAAAAAGACATTAAAATTAAGTGTAATCGCAGCAGTACTTTTTTCAGGAATCAGTACATATGCAATTGACGGAAGTGAAGGTGGAACTCTTCACGTAATTAAAGGAAATGGTAATAAAGTTACTTTTGGATTAAATAATATCACAAAAGCAAACTTATCTATTTATGACGATGAGGGAAATCTTATCTATTCTGAAAGAGCTTCAGGTAAAGAAGGCATATTAAAAACTTTCAGCTTCGAGGAATTCCCTTCAGGAACCTATTTTCTAAAAGTTGAAGACAACGTAAAAACTACAACGCACGAAATTATCATTAAAGGCAATATTGCCGTATTATCACCAAAACCGGTTTCATCAGTTTACAAAACAGGATCTTCTGCCAAAAGCAATGTAGCAGCTAAATAATTAAAACCTAATAGTTTTAAAAAACAGCTCCGGACGGGCTGTTTTTTTTTGTTCTCTATTTCAAATAAAGCTATCTGCAACCATTCTTAATTTATGAAGAAAATTACGATACATCGATAATACAATTGCTGTATAACAGATATTTTAAATATGATCAAAACATTAAAAAAAAGTAACCAAATTAACATTAAGAGCAATAATAATTCAAATTTTAACCTATAACGGTTTCGTAAATGAGAATATAGCACATATATAAGAAAATACAGTTGTGCATTTTACTGATATGTTGAAGTAATTTAGCAGTATAAAATTCGAACAAACAATTTAAAAAATATAATCATGAAAAATATCTTAAAATTAAGTTTAGTAGCAGCCTTACTTTTTGTGGGTATCAATACTTATGCAATTGGCGGTAATGATGATTTTGCCCTTTACGTAATTAAAGGAAATGGTAAAGAAGTGACTTTTGGATTAAACAACGTTACAAAAGCGAATTTATCTATTTATGACCAGGACGGAAACCTGATTTATTCTGAAAAAGCTACAGGTAAAAACGGAATCTTAAAAACTTTCAGCTTTGAAGAATTTCCTGAAGGAACTTATTTTTTAGAAGTTGAAGATGGTGTAAAAACAATAAAACATGAAATTACGATTAGAGATAATGCAACTGTATTATCAGCAAAAGCACTTTCAACAGTTTACAAAGAGAAATCTTCTGATAAAAATACAAGCGTAGCAATACGATAAAAAGTTTATGCTTTCATATAAGTATAAAAATGAGGTTAGATAGTTAGTAAAGTTTAAAACTTAACGGTTTTTAAAACAGCTCCTGGTGGTTCTCGAGCTGTTTTTTTTATTTAAGATTTTACTTTCGAAACCAAAAAAGCCAAGACCATTTAACAAAACAATACCTATAACACCTAAAGTATTAAATGTTAAAACATTAGAAAAAATTTAAAAAAATAAAACCAAAAGCTCAAAAAAATCGTAAGTATAGCAAGAAAACACAGAAATACTTTTAAATCAACAACTTAGTGTTAATAAAAATTAAATAAAAAATTTTGATATAAGAGAACTATTTGTAGTTTTGTCAATACCACGAAAAAGAAAATTAAGATTAAAAATTAAAAAAAAAGATGAAACAAATTTTAAGACTGAGCTTGGTTGTAGCTGTATTTTTAACAACATTAAGTACGTATGCAGGTAATGAAAAAGGAGATTATATCTTGTATATAAAAACCGGAAATGGAAAAGTAGTGAGCTTTACATTAAACGCTGACGAAACATCAAATTTTTCCATCCTTGACGAAAAACAAAATTTACTTTACACGGGAGAATTTTCTGCCAACGAATTAGAAGTTTCAAAAACCTTAAGCCTTGAAACTTATCCTGCCGGGACTTATTATTTAAAAGTTTTAGAAAACAACAAAGTGGTAAATCATAAAATTACGGTTTCTGCAAAAAAATCAAAAGCAATTGCGTTAGACCAATCAGTAAACGAAAGTCCTGCCTTTCGTCGTTAATTTTATTTTGCCCCTGTAGAAAACAGCCCATCCCCAAGGGCTGTTTTTTTATTCTGTTTTTTTTAAACAAGATCCAATTTTTACCAATTTCCAAAAAAGATCAGTTTCTGATGTAATCGCTACTTTTCGGGATTCTTTATAAAAAGAACAATGTGCAAAAGCATAAACATAATCCAAAAGTTCTACAGCTGTGAAGTTTTGCCTGAATTCTGAACGTAATTCGCTGCTGTTGGCAAAACAAACATTTCCCGCTTCTTTTTCACCCGAAAACAGCAAACCTAAACGATCTGAGAATAACTTTACTATTTTGTTATTTAGTATAACCGATTCAACTGATTCCTCAAAAAAATCTGCAATAGTAAAATAACTTCCGTTGATATCCTGCAAAATTTTTGAAACAATATTTTCTAAATCAATGTGATCCGAAAGCTGAGGAATATTCTCCTCTGCGCTTAAAGCCTTAATTTTATTGCAATATTCATGGATATTCATAACGATGCTATTTGAATATAAAACTATGTTATTAATAAAGAAAGTTAATGTATCGCTTAAATACATAAAATTGAAAAGACAGCTTTTGGGCTGTCTTTTTATATATAAACTTTTTAAAAATATTATCTACCTTTAAGTAATTTCTCTAAATATTCAATTTTATCTTTTTCCGCCTGAAGCAAACGTTCGTAAAGGTTTTTATTTTCTTCTACAGTTTCCATTAACTTATCTAACGGATTGAAAGTACACGTATTATAATGATTAAAATTATTGTCTGAATCATTGAAAGTATTAAAATAATTAATCACACCTTCTTCAGAAAAATTCTTAATGGCTTCAACCGTTACGCCAAGGGCTTTTGCCACTTCGATAAGCCTTTGTTCATCAATGGTTTCACTGTTTTCTAAAGCCGAAACCGCTTGTTGGTTTGTTCCTAAAGCTTGTGCCAAAGCTTCCTGTTTCATGTCACGAAGTTCACGAATGCGGCTTATTTTTCGCCCTATATGATTTGGTTTTGTAAGTGTGCTCATAATTCAAAGATAACAATTAAGTTCAATAACCCGAAAAATGTAAAAAACATATTTGTCGCCGTACCATACGGCAAAAAATGATTTGATACCGTGTAATCTATTTCTTTCTTGCGGTGTGTAACAAAAATACAGTTTTTCTGATAATAACAAATTCTAAAAGTCTAAATTCTAAAACGATTCACACTCAAAAACCAACGAAATGGAAACCACTGAAATTAGAAATTTAGAAGTTCTCAAAAAATTAGCCTCCCGGTCTTTTCAAACACTAAAACCGGCTGCTGACAACTCAAAAGCCTACATTGCTCAAATTAAGGTTTCTAATTATGTCGAACTCGGCGGCTTAATTACCGACCTGATAAAATTATGCATTTTGGCACTGGATCCGGAAATACCTAAAATTGCTGATAAAAACAATGAACCTGTTAATGTGGGACTTATTTTAGAAACCGTACTTCAACTGTTTCCCTTGGAGGAAATGGAGTTTTTGAGTGATGTTGGGGAGGTTGTTGGTAAAGATCGAGTTCTTCAAAAATAACCACAATATTATCATTTCGACGGAGGAGAAATCTTCACGAGAAATTCTACAAAGATGGGCGACATTCTGTACGGAGCTACTTACGCAGATTTCTCCTTACGTCGAAATGACAAATTGGAGAGGATAAACTTGTGTTCATGATTGGCTTGCTTGCGTTAGCATAAGTTTTATCTAAGCTAATTTAACTGGAAACATATTTTCTAAATGCTTTCACCATTTGAAAAATCATTACACCTAAAAATATTCGATGCAGTAAATCAAAAAAATAAATCCAACCATTACTAACATTATCTCCATAAGTAACCTTCATTTGTCTAATTGGATTAAAAAGTTGCCAAAGAACATTTAACTCCGATAAAAAGGCTTGCCATGTATTTTTAAGATCTTCAGGACAAAATGCAAATTCGTACGAAATCTTATCAGAGAGGTATGGAACTAGTATTATATAAAGAAAAAAAGTAACAACAAATACAATTTTTACTGGTTTTTCCCAATTAAGACCATAATCATTTGCCTGACTTACAGACATTATAATTCTATCTGCCCAATCGTACTTTACTGAATTCTTCTGTTCATCTCTAAAAGCAGACAACTCTTTTGCCTGAAAAACCAAACTATCGATCTGATTTCCATTATTCTTTAAAGCATGTTTAATTTGACGATAAATTTCTCTTTTGGCTTTAAATTGTTGTTCCTTGGTTTGATTCCCATCTCCAATTTCCAAAACCTTATCTTCAAACCAGATGTTACTTGTTGGTTTAATCTTATCCAAAGTTATATTATCAACTCTAATTTTAATAAAAGTATTAAACGCAAATTCATTAAATTTTGTAGAGCCTAAATCACAATCTATTAAATTAAAAGTAGAATCGCCATAACCTATACATTTGTCAAAACTTATATCGCTATAATTAGTAAAATCATTGATAACAAAAAATCTAAAAGACATTCTCTTAAATAGCAATTTAAGATTTTGATTGATACCTGTTATATATGTTTTATCTACTTTCCAACCTTCAAATTTTAAAACACCCTTTAATTCTGGACTAATTATTATATCTAGTTTATCTAATTCTTCACTAAGCCCTCTAAATTCAAAACCTTCGACAAAATTTGTACTAGATATATAAATTTCTTTAAGATAAGTTTTTAATCCTTGCTTTGATAAATCTCTATTTTCTAATTCACCTTTTTTATGAAAAAAATCACGATAAATCGTCATTTTTTTTATTCTGCTACTTTCAACATTAAATCTACCTTTAAATATATTTTCATTTGAAGATAAACTAAATTTACACTCAACATTCCAAAACGTAATCAAATCATTAAATTCATTATTCATTAAAGAAACATCACCCATTAAAGATTCAACTCTTACCGATTTATTAAAAACAGAATGAGACAAATTTAATCCAAAATGAGAATTACTAATATCTAAATATGAAACGATAGATTTTCCAATTCTAAATCCTCCATTATTAACGAATGTTTTATATGTTGAAATTTTTTCTACAACGCAATCACCCAATATATTTACACTCCTATCAAAATAACAATCTTGTTCAAAAGATATTAAGCTTGATTTACAATTTTTAAAAGAAACACTAGAATTACTACTATTTTCTTGAATACTGTAATTAGTTGACTTTACATTGTGAAAAACAATACCCTTCTTAAACTCACAATTTTCAAATGAAAGTCCCGAGTTAATTTCCGCATTTACAATAATAACTCTCTCATTGAAAATTATATTTGTAAACTCCCTGTAGTTCCAATTTATGATTGTATTATCAATATTTACTTCAAATATTATTACATAGTTATTCCTAAGAGTATCATTCTGTAAAAACAAATAAAATTCTGTTTCTGTAATAATTGTTGCTGACATTTTCAATCTTATTAATTATTTGAGCTAATATATTAAAACTAGTACTACAAAGTTGAGTAAATCCGTAAATAGAAAAATTAAATCAAAAAACCTCCCATTCGCATGAGAGGTTTTCCATAAATCTATAAAAAACAAAATCATTACATATTCCTTCTATACTGCCCACCAACTTCAAACAACGCCGAAGTAATCTGACCCAAAGAACAAACCTTTGTAGCTTCCATTAAGTGGTCGAATAAGTTTTCGTTTTTAATAGCGGCTTGCTGTAACGTATTTAAATGCTCGTTTACTTTTGCTTCGTGAAATTGATGTAAATTATCCAGCATCGTAATTTGATATTGTTTTTCTTCTTCGGTGGCGCGAATTACCTCAGCCGGAATAACTGTTGGCGATCCTTTTGAACTCAGGAATGTGTTTACACCCACAATTGGGAAATCTCCGTTGTGTTTTAAAGTTTCGTAATACAAACTTTCTTCCTGAATTTTAGATCTTTGGTACATGGTTTCCATTGCACCCAAAACTCCACCTCTTTCCGTAATTCTGTCGAATTCCTGAAGAACAGCAGCTTCAACTAAATCAGTTAATTCTTCGATGATGAACGAACCTTGAATTGGGTTTTCGTTTTTCGCCAAACCTAATTCTTTATTGATAATCAGCTGAATGGCCATCGCACGACGAACCGATTCTTCTGTTGGCGTTGTAATCGCTTCGTCGTAAGCGTTGGTGTGCAATGAATTACAGTTATCGTAAATCGCATACAGAGCTTGTAACGTTGTTCTGATATCATTGAAATCAATTTCCTGTGCGTGTAAAGAACGTCCAGAAGTCTGAATATGATATTTTAGCATTTGGGCTCTTTCGTTGGCTCCGTATTTCAGTTTCATGGCTTTTGCCCAAATCTTACGCGCCACACGTCCAATAACCGAATATTCCGGATCTACTCCGTTAGAGAAGAAGAACGATAAGTTTGGTCCAAAATCGTTGATGTTCATGCCACGGCTCAAATAATATTCCACGTAAGTGAAACCATTTGAAAGCGTAAACGCCAATTGCGTAATTGGGTTCGCTCCTGCCTCGGCAATATGATATCCTGAAATCGAAACCGAATAGAAATTACGAACGTTTTTAGTAATAAAATATTCCTGAACGTCTCCCATTAAACGCAGCGCAAATTCAGTTGAAAAAATACAGGTATTCTGTGCCTGATCTTCTTTTAAAATATCGGCCTGAACCGTTCCACGAACTTGAGATAAGGTTTTTACTTTTATTTCGTTATAAACCTCCAAAGGCAAAACCTGATCTCCCGTTATGCCCAAAAGCATTAATCCTAAACCGTTGTTTCCTGACGGAAGTTCACCTTGGTATTTTGGTCTTTCGATTCCTTTGGCTGCATATAATTTGTTGATTTTAGCTTCAACTTCTTTTTCTAAACCATTTTCTTTAATGTAAATCTCACATTGCTGATCGATTGCAGCATTCATAAAGAAACCTAAAAGCATTGGCGCAGGTCCGTTGATGGTCATACTTACCGAAGTCAAAGCATGAACCAAATCGAAACCTGAATATAATTTTTTAGCATCGTCTAAACAGCATATAGAAACTCCAGCATTTCCAATTTTTCCGTAAATATCCGGACGTAAATCCGGGTCATTTCCGTATAAAGTCACACTGTCAAAAGCTGTTGAAAGACGTTTTGCAGGCATTCCCGCGCTTACATAATGAAAACGTTTGTTGGTTCTTTCTGGTCCGCCCTCGCCCGCAAACATTCTTGACGGATCTTCGCCTTCTCGTTTAAACGGATATAATCCAGAAGCGAAAGGAAATTCTCCAGGAACATTTTCCTGTAAATTCCAACGCAAAATATCACCCCAAGCTTCGTATTTAGGCAAAGCAATTTTTGGGATTTGTAAATGCGATAAACTTTCAGAATGTGTTGCAATATTAATTTCTTTATCACGAACTTTAAAACTATAAACTGGATTTTTGTATTTCGCTACTTTATCAGCCCAATTCAGGATAATTTCCCAATTGTACGGATCTAAGTCCATTTTTACTTTATCAAATTGATTCAGTAAAAGGTTTAAGAAGATTCTGTTTTCGTCGTGTTCTGCGATCCCGCCTGGTAAAACAGTAGCATCGTCAATTCCAGCTTTTGTAATTTGAGGCACTTTTCCAGAAACCGATTCTATGGTTTTAAAAATTCCGTATAATTTTTGAGCCACTTTTTGCTGTGCAATTGCAGTTTCATCATAATTTCTATTATTCTCGGCAATTTCAGATAAGTAACGTGTTCTTCCTGGCGGAATTACGAATATCTTTTCGCTCATTTCTTTAGTGATTTCAAAAGTCGATTTCAAGTCAGAATCCGTTTTTTCTGCCACTTTATCCATGATCGATTTATACAACGTGTTCATTCCCGGATCGTTGAACTGCGAAGCAATAGTTCCGAAAACCGGCATTTCGTCCGGATTTTTATCCCAAAGATTATGATTGCGCTGGTATTGTTTTTTTACATCACGCAGCGCATCAAGCGCACCGCGTTTATCAAATTTGTTTAAAGCTACTAAATCGGCAAAATCAAGCATGTCGATTTTCTCCAATTGGGTTGCAGCTCCAAATTCTGGTGTCATTACATATAAAGAAACATCAGAATGATCCATGATTTCGGTATCAGATTGTCCGATTCCTGAAGTTTCCAAAATAATCAAATCGTATTTTGCTGCCTTCAAAACCTGAATCGCTTCGGCTACATATTTAGACAAAGCCAAATTGGACTGACGTGTCGCCAGCGAACGCATATAAACTCTAGGATTATTTATAGCATTCATACGGATCCTGTCTCCTAAAAGCGCTCCTCCCGTTTTTCTTTTCGAAGGATCGACAGAAACCAATCCGATTGTTTTTTCTGGGAAATCAATTAAAAAACGACGCACCAATTCGTCAACCAAAGATGATTTTCCTGCTCCACCCGTTCCTGTTATTCCTAAAACTGGAATTTTAGAATTGGTATTACTTTCGTGAATTTGATCAAAAACAGGTTTTGCTATTTCTGGGAAATTCTCTGCTGCCGAAATTAATCTTGCAATTGCTGTTGGCATTTTGCTTTCGATATGATCGATTTCTCCGTTTAGTTTATCTCCGATCGGAAAATCAGCACGTTCAACCAAATCATTAATCATTCCCTGAAGTCCTAAAGAACGGCCGTCGTCAGGAGAATAAATTCTTGTAATTCCATATTCATGCAATTCTTCGATTTCGTCTGGCAGAATAACGCCGCCTCCACCTCCGAAGATTTTGATGTGTCCTGCTCCTTTCTCACGAAGCAGATCATACATATATTTAAAGTATTCATTGTGTCCTCCCTGATAAGATGTCATAGCGATTGCATTCGCATCTTCTTGGATCGCAGTGTTTACAACTTCTTCAACACTGCGGTCATGCCCTAAATGGATTACTTCAACACCAGTTGACTGAATAATACGGCGCATAATATTGATTGCTGCATCATGACCGTCAAAAAGCGAAGCGGCTGTTACAATTCTTACTTTATTTTTAGGAATATATGTTTTTTGTTGTTCCATTTTGCGAATATGATAATTTTATAGTGCAATTTACAAAATATTTCATCAATTCAACTAAACGATAGTTTTATGTTAACAAAAAACAATTACTTTTTAGGCATACAAAATCCGTATCATCCAAAATATATTTTAAACAATAAATAAAATATTGATTTTAAGCTGATTAATTCATTAGTAAACTAAATGAGGTTTTTAAGCTTATTTGTTTAAGATTAAAAACTCTTTTTGATTTTTGATAAAAATTCATGTGTTACTCCCAAATAAGAAGACAAATTTTTATTGTTTATTTTTTGAGTTTTTTGCGGGTATTTATTTACAAACTCAATATAGCGTTGTTTTGAGGTTTTATTTAAAACATCAACCAATCGTTCCTGTATGGCGATATTTGCCCTTTCAACCATTAAAATATGAAATTGAATCAATTTTGGAACCTCTTTAAATAAAAGCATTTTATTGGATTTGTTAATTACTAATATCTCACTATCTTCAATCGCTTTTATGTTATATTTAGTCAATTTATGATAATAAAAACTTTCCAGGTCGCATATCCATTCGTTTTCAAATGAAAAGAAAATGACAGTTTCTGTTCCGTTTTCATTCAAAATATAAGTCTTAAATGCCCCGTTCAGAATAAAACCTTCGTAGGAATTATTAGAGTCCTGAATTTGCAAAAACTCATTCTTTTTTAATTTAATAAATTCTGTTTTATCCAATATTAATTTCCACTCTTCGTCTGTAAGAGTAATTTTTCTTTCAATATTCTGCCTTAGTTCTTCGTACATACTTTTAATTATTTCTTAATTAAAATTTCTAAAATTCTAAAATTTGGGAGTGAATTTAAATAATGTAATCGATTACGCAAAAATATAAAAATTATATTATACTCAGAATAATTATGTAAAAAAAATCAAATATTCAAATTAATTACAAAATAATTGAACAAGTTCAATATTTGTGTAGGATTTAATCAACATCTTTGCATTACTATAAAATGTAGTAATAACCAAACAAAAAACCATTATGAATTTTAAAACCAAATTTGCGATTTCGCTATTTGCGATTACCTTGAGTTTTGCAGCTTGTAACACAGATGATGATCAAAATGCTGACAACGCTGTCCTAAGTACCCAGGAAACAGTTTCTGCTTCAACTTCAAAAGTTGGGGTTTGCTCTGAAGTACCGGGATGGGCTTCTCAAAACGGAAGCACAACCGGAGGGGGCACATCTGCAGAGACAGCGGTAACCACTTATGCACAATTGAAATCGGCTATTGAAAACACTTCTGTAAAAGTGATCAAAGTATCCGGAACAATTACAGTTTCTGCAAGATTATCGTTTCAAAACCAAACCGGAAAAACAATTTACGGTACAAGTGGTGCAAGGCTGGTTTCAACAAATCAGACTAAGGATGGTTCCGGGATCATTTATATTAAAGGCTGTAAAAACATCATTATCAGAAACCTGATTTTTGAAGGACCCGGAGCTTATGACACAGATGGCTGGGACAACGCCACTCTGGACAACTGTCAGAATGTATGGGTGGATCATTGTGAATTCAGAGACGGTGTTGACGGAAACTTTGATATTAAAAACCAATCTGATTACATAACAGTTTCGTATTCAAAATTCACCTACCTTAAAGCTCCAAGAGCAGGTGGTTCAGGTGGTTCAGATGACCACAGATATTCTAACTTAATTGGTTCAAGCGATGGGGCTACTGCAGATCGTGGCAAATTAAGAATCACATTTGCACGTTGCTGGTGGGCTAGCGGATGTAAAGAAAGAATGCCTAGAGTTCGATTTGGAAAAGTACATATTGTCAACAGTTATTTCAACAGTTCTGTTAGCAACAAATGTATTGCCGCAGGTTTTGAAGCTAATATAAACGTTGAAGACAATGTGTTTGAAAACGTAAAAAACCCAATTGACCTAATGACTGGTTTTACTGCTGTAACTGTAAATTCCGGAAATGTTTTCACTAATACAACTGGTACTAAAACAGGACAAAACACCGCTTTTACACCTCCTTATAACATTGTAAAAATTGCTGCGTCTGCTGTTAAATCTGATGTTTCTGCCAATGCCGGAGCAACATTTTCAGGCAACATTTGCGGTTCATTCTAAGTTATAAAAAATTGTTCGATAAAAGCTATCCGGATTGGGTAGCTTTTTTGTTTTTATCAATATTATGAAGAAGTTTTATGAAACTAAAATTTCTAAATTAGCCCCGATAGAAACGATATCCCGCGCTTTTTTCTGCGCGGAATTTAGTGGACAGCGGGACAAAAGTTAATTATGAAACAAAATGTTTGTGCTCCTGAAATAAAATTTTGGCTTTGTTTTTGAATAAGTAGTATTTTTGAAACTTAATAAAACCCCATTTAATGAAAAAGATATTACTTCTTGCCGTAGCATTTTCTCTTAATTCCTGTGCACAGGTACAACAAACTTTAAATCAGTTGCCACAAATATCTTCGCAAATCCCGGGAGTTGGCGGTGTAGATATCGCTTCAGGCTTAAAAGAAGCTTTAAACAAAGGAATTACACAGCAGGTGAGCAAACTAACCGCTGTTGATGGTTTTTATAAGAATGAAGCAGTAAAAATTCTTATGCCTGCAGAATTGCAAAAAGTGGATGCTACTTTACGCAAAGTGGGACTTAGCTCATTGGCTGATGAAGGTATCAAAATGCTGAACCGCGCTGCAGAAGACGCAGTGAAAGAAGCTACTCCTATCTTTGTTTCGGCAGTAAAAAACATGACTTTTACTGATGCCAAAAATATTCTATTAGGCAATGACAGCGCTGCTACAAATTATCTACAAGGTAGCACTAGTACTGCTCTTTATGCCAAATTTAATCCGGTAATTAAAAGTTCTTTTGAAAAAGTAGGCGCCGATGCTGTATGGACAAAAATCATCAATAAATACAATACCATTCCGCTAGTAAAAAAAGTAAATCCGGATCTTACTGATTACACTACGAATCAGGCTTTAGCAGGCGTCTTTAAAATGATTGCCGTGGAAGAAAAGGAAATCCGCAACAACATAAGTGCAAGAACTACTCCGTTGTTAAAAAGTGTTTTTGCTATGCAGGACAAAAAATAAGCCTTTAACCGATTAACCAAAAATTATAATGCAAAAAATAACTATTCTGATTCACTGTAAGGATCAAAAAGGAATTATTGCTGCAGTAACAGCTTTTATTGCAAAAGTAGAAGGAAATATTACCTATATCGATCAGCATGTTGATACAGAACAAAATGTATTTTTTATGCGATTAGAATGTGACTTAACAAACCACAATATCAGTATTGAAGCCATAAAAGACGATTTTAACCAAACCATTGCGGCAGATTTTGATATGTCCTGGGATTTGTACAATCAGGAGCAGAAACCTAAAATGGCCTTGTTTGTTTCTAAATATGATCACTGTTTGTTTGATATTTTAGGACGTTACAGTGCCGGTGAGCTAAATATTCAAATTCCGGTAATCATCAGCAACCATAATGATTTAAGATCGATTGCAGAACGTTTTGATATTCCGTTTCACTGTGTTCCTTTTACCAAAGACAATAAAGAAGAAGGTGAAGCCAAACAAATTGAACTGCTAAAAAAATACCAGATTAATTTTATTGTGCTTGCACGTTATATGCAGATCATTACACCTGGTTTGATTTCGCTTTACGAAAATAAAATCATTAATATCCACCATTCGTTTTTGCCTGCTTTTCCTGGTGCAAAGCCGTACCATTCTGCATTTAAAAGAGGAGTAAAAATTATTGGTGCCACAAGTCATTATGTTACAGAAGAGTTAGACGAAGGTCCGATTATTGAGCAGGATATTTCACGTGTTTCTCATATCCATTCTGTTGAGGACTTTATTATGAAAGGAAGAGATTTGGAACGAATTGTTCTAGCACGAGCCATAAAGCTGCATGCTGAACGTAAAACAATGGTTTACAGCAACAAAACGGTTGTTTTTTCTTAATACACCTAAGATTTATAAAATTAAATAAGCCGTTTCAAATAATTGAACGGCTTATTTTATATGATAATATTAAAAAACTATTTTCCTTTTCTTCTTTTGCGTTCTGCTTTAATCATCGACAATTCGCGGCTCGTTTGCCCTGCCACTGAAGTATTTTCTTCAGCGCGACGAATCAGGTACGGCATCACGTCTTTTACAGGTCCGAAAGGCAGATATTTTGCAACATTATAACCATTCTCCGCCAGATTATAACTGATGTTATCGCTCATTCCGTATAATTGTCCAAACCAAATTCTGTTATCACTTTTTGAAATTCCTTTTTGTTGCATCAATTCCATTAGTTTATACGAACTCAATTCATTGTGGGTTCCAGCAAAAATTGACATTTTATCAAGATGTTCCAACATATAAAGTACTGCTGCATCATAATTTTCATCTGTAGCTTCTTTAGAAACACAAATTGGCGAAACATATCCCTTTTCCTCTGCCCTCTTATTTTCTTTTTCCATATAAGCACCCCGAACCAGTTTCATTCCAATATAAAATGCTTCGTTTTTAGCAACTTCATGCAGCTTTTTCAAATAATCCAAACGATCCCAACGGTACATTTGTAACGTATTGAAGACTATTGCCTTTTCTCTATTGTATTTTCGCATCATTTCAGTTACCAGATCATCAGCTGCATCCTGCATCCAGCTTTCTTCTCCATCAATTAATAATGCTACATCTTTTTTATGTGCTTCGCTGCATACCTGGTCAAAACGAGCTACAACTCTATTCCACTCTTCTTGTTCAGCAGCATTTAAAGTTTGTTTTTCGCCTAATTTCTCATACAATTCAAAACGTCCTAAACCTGTTGGCTTAAATACTGCAAACGGTATCGCAAGGCGTTCTTTTGCAAATTCAATAGTTTTTAATGTCATTTCTAAAGCGGCATCAAATTGTGCTTCTTCTTCTTTTCCTTCAACTGAATAATCTAATACAGATGAAACCCCTTTGGTAAACATTTTATCCACTACAGTTAAACAGTCGTGTTCATTTACACCGCCACAAAAATGATCGAATACAGTGGCACGAATCAAACCTTCTACCGGAAGATGCGCTTTAATAGCAAAATTCGTAACCGCTGTCCCTATCCTAACCAAAGGTTCGCTGTCAATCATTTTAAAAAGAAAGTAAGCCCTATCAAGTTCTGTATCGCTTTTTAACGAAAAGGCAACCTGAGTATTGTCGAATATTTTTTCCATTAAGTTTAGTTTTGAGGCAAAGATAAAGAGTGTTTTGAATATTATTTAACAAAACAATTATATTTTTAAAAAATTATAACACAACAACTACAGATATAAATATCATGCCTTTATTAATCCATTATTAAGGAATAAGCAAAAAACTCAACCAAATATTTTTGCAGTATCGCCAATCAGAAATTTTACCTGAATTAATATGAAAGCTTATTTTTTAAACAAATTAGACTCAGGTTTTGAATATTATTTAGTTTAAAATGCCTTATTTTGCGGATTCAATTAACCAAAAAATTATGCAATCCATTCAAGCAAATAATTATTTCGTACACTTTAACCAAAATGCATACGAAGTTTTAAACAACCATTTAAAAGAGAATAAATACTCTATTATTTTTATTATTGTTGATGACAAAACAAATGAGCATTGTTTGCCTAAATTTTTGCCTTTATTAGAAACCGATTTGACAATTGAAATTATAGAATTTGAATCTGGAGAAGCCAATAAAAATATAGAAACCTGTATTGAAGTATGGAATGTACTCACAGAATTAGGTGCAGACAGAAAATCCCTTGTTATTAATCTTGGCGGAGGTGTTGTGACAGATTTAGGCGGTTTTGTGGCTTCTACATTTAAACGCGGAGTAAATTTTATCAATATTCCAACCACTTTATTATCTATGGTAGATGCATCTGTTGGAGGAAAAACCGGAGTTGATTTAGGAAATCTTAAAAATCAGATTGGTGTAATTAATGTACCTCAAATGGTTTTGATTGACACACAGTATCTTGAAACTTTACCACAAAGCGAAATGCGTTCCGGTCTGGCAGAAATGCTCAAACACGGTCTTATCTATGATGCTGCATATTGGAGACAATTTTTAGATTTACAATCCATAGATTACGCAGATTTTGATGAACTGATTTATCGCTCTATTGAAATCAAAAATGAAATCGTAATTCAGGATCCAACTGAGAAAAACATTCGTAAAGCATTAAATTTTGGCCATACTTTAGGACATGCTATCGAAGGTTACTTTTTAGAAAGCGAATATAAAACAACATTGCTTCATGGTGAAGCCATTGCTGTGGGAATGATTCTGGAAAGTTATATTTCATTACATAAAAACCTCATTTCAGCTGAAGAATATGCCGAAATCAAAACAGCAATTAAAGGTATTTATGATGATATAAAATTTGAAGAAGAAGACATCGAGCCGATACTAGAATTACTTATCCACGACAAAAAAAATGAGTACGGTTTAATTCAGTTTGCACTTATTGAAGGCATCGGAAAGATAAAAATTAATCAATCTGTTGAAAATAAATTAATTCTGGATGCGTTTCAGGATTATAAGTCTTAAACTTTTTTTAAGTAAAAGCGTTGCATTAGGTATATATTATTTTTTACATTTGCCACAATGAAAACAAACAACAGACAAAGACATTTCAGCTCTTACCGAAACCGCCTCAACAGTTCTTTATTAAGGATGTTGAACCGTTTTTACAATAGCAAAAGTCCGTTTTGTCTGGACGTTTTTTTATGTTCAAAGGCAGAGCACGAAAAACTGGAAATTGTATTTGCCAATATCAGGGTTTGAATTAAGATTTAGAGACGTTTACTAAATTAAAATACATTCTAAATATTGGACTAAATGAATACAAAATATTCTGACTTAATCAATCAAACATACTATTTTCCCCAGGAAGAGTTCAAACTAAACAAAGACAACTTATTATTTCACAATATCGATTTGATGAAATTAGTTGAACAGTACGGAACTCCTTTAAAATTCACCTATTTGCCACAGATTTCTGAAAATATCAACAAAGCAAAAGCCTGGTTCAGAAAATCAATGGAAAAGAACAAATACGATGCAAAATATTACTATTGTTATTGTACAAAAAGCTCTCATTTTGAATACATTATGAATGAAGCTTTCAAAAACAATATTCACGTAGAAACATCATCTGCTTTTGACATTAATATTGTAGAAAATTTACTTGAAAATGGTAAAATCAATAAAAGTACTTATGTAATTTGCAATGGATTCAAAAGGGACGAATATATTAGTAATATTGCAAGACTAATTAATAACGGACATAAAAATACTATTCCGATTATTGACAACTACGAAGAGCTTGATCTGCTTCAGGGAGAAATAAAAGGAAAATTCAAAATCGGAATCCGTATTGCGGCTGAAGAAGAACCAAAATTTGAGTTTTATACGTCAAGATTAGGTATTGGATATAAAAACATCGTTTCTTTTTATAAAAAACAAATTCAGGAAAATGACAAGTTAGAGCTTAAAATGCTTCACTTTTTCATTAATACCGGAATAAACGATACGGCATATTATTGGAATGAGCTGGTAAAATGTATCAAAGTATATATTGCTCTTAAGAAAGAGTGCCCGACCCTTGATGGCCTGAATATCGGCGGCGGATTCCCTATTAAAAATTCACTTGCATTCGAATACGATTACCAATATATGATTGATGAAATTATCAATCAGATTAAAATTGCCTGTGACGAAGCTGAAGTAGATGTTCCTAATATTTTTACAGAATTCGGATCATTTACAGTAGGAGAAAGTGGCGGCGCTATCTATCAGATTTTATATCAAAAACAACAAAATGACAGGGAAAAATGGAATATGATTGACTCGTCATTCATTACTACTTTACCTGACACATGGGCTATAAACAAACGTTTTATTATGCTGGCGGTGAACCGCTGGAATGATACTTATGAGCGGGTTTTACTGGGAGGCCTAACTTGTGACAGCGATGACTATTACAATTCTGAACAAAATATGAACGCCATTTATCTTCCTAAATACAACAAGGAAAAACCGTTGTACATTGGTTTCTTTAATACAGGAGCATATCAGGAAACTATTGGAGGATATGGAGGTTTACACCACTGTCTGATTCCACAGCCTAAACATATTTTAATTGATCGTGACGAAAACGGAATTTTAGCAACTGAAGTTTTCTCTGAACAGCAAACTTCTGACGACGTTTTAAAAATTTTAGGTTATACTAAAAAAGCATAAAAAAAATCTGCAAATTAAAAGTTAATCGCTATAAAATTATTAATTTGCAGTATCCCCAAAAGGTTAAACTTTTTAATTCAAAAACAAAAAAACAAAAAAAATGAAAGGACCAATCAGTCAGTTTATTGAAAAACATTACTTGCACTTTAACTCTGCTGCCCTGGTTGATGCTGCAAAGGCCTACGAACAGCAACTGGCAAACGGAGCGAAGATGCTGGTAAGTATGGCTGGCGCAATGAGTACTGCAGAAATTGGTAAAATTTTTGCCGAAATAATCAGACAGGACAAAGTTCAGATTATTTCATGTACCGGAGCTAACTTAGAAGAAGACATCATGAACTTAGTAGCACACTCTCATTACGAAAGAGTGCCAAACTATCGTGATTTGACACCGGAAGACGAATGGGCCTTACTTGAAAGAGGATTGAATCGTGTTACAGATACCTGTATTCCCGAACATGAAGCATTCCGTCGTTTACAAAAACACATTTATAAAATCTGGAAAGATGCAGATGACAAAGGAGAACGTTATTTTCCGCATGAATTCATGTATAAAATGTTGTTATCCGGCGTTTTAGAAGAATACTACGAAATTGATTTAAAAGACAGTTGGATGTATGCTGCTGCCGAGAAAAATTTACCTATTATTGTTCCGGGATGGGAAGATAGTACGATGGGTAATATTTTCGCATCATACGTGATAAAAGGAGATTTAAAAGCGTCAACAATGAAATCTGGTATTGAATACATGACATTCCTTGCTGACTGGTACACTAAAAATAGTGAAAATGGAATTGGTTTCTTCCAAATCGGTGGTGGTATCGCTGGAGATTTTCCAATTTGTGTAGTTCCAATGTTGTATCAGGACATGGAAATGCATGATGTACCTTTCTGGAGTTATTTCTGTCAGATTTCTGATTCGACGACTAGTTACGGTTCATATTCAGGAGCAGTTCCAAACGAAAAAATTACCTGGGGTAAATTAGATATTAAAACCCCTAAATTTATTATTGAGTCGGATGCCACAATTGTTGCTCCGTTAATTTTTGCTTATTTATTAGATTTATAGGATATTTATGAAAAGAGTTATAGTAGACTACGCCAAACTTACCAACGAAATTTTAAACCTTTTGGTTGAAAAATTTCCTGACGGTTATGATGATTCGGATGTTATTCGTTTCAGAAATGCTAAAAACGAATTAGTCGAAGCTGTTGAAGTTCGCACTGAAGACACTATTTATTTAGTAAAAATTAGTACTAAACTTGCAGACAGAATCGAAAATTATGACGAAGATGATGATATCGATCTTGATGTTGATACAATCGAACCTGTAAAAGGAATTGATCTTGATGACGATAGCGACGATGACGATGATGACGACAATATTGATAAACCTGATACAGATGCTGGAGACGATGATGACGATGACGATGAAGACAAAGATGATGTTTCAGATGACGATGACGACGAGGATGATGAAGATTAATTCATTTATTTAAAATAATTTAAAGGAACTCTATTCGGGTTCCTTTTTTTATTCTTTCATAACTAACTATAATTTTAAAAAAATATAAGAAAAATATTATTTTTAATTTATATTTGAAAAAAATATAAGCCAAATGAATTCAGAAATATTACACGCCAAATTAAAAGAAAATTTTGGTTTTGAAAAATTCAGACCAAACCAGGAAAACATCATAAATACAATATTGTCTGGTCAGGACACGCTGGCTATTATGCCTACAGGAGGAGGTAAATCAATATGTTTTCAGCTTCCTGCTTTGATTCTTCCCGGAATCACAATTGTTATTTCTCCACTGATTGCGTTGATGAAAGACCAGGTGGATAGTTTAAAAACCAACGGAATTTCAGCTTGTTACATCAATAGCAGCCAATCATCCGAAGAGCAGCAATTTTATATCGATAATTTAAAATCGAATACTTTCAAGTTAGTTTATATTGCTCCAGAAAGTTTATCCTATCTGGATGTAATATTTAACGAATTAACAATCAGCCTTATCGCTATTGACGAAGCGCATTGCATTTCTTCATGGGGACATGATTTCCGGCCTGCTTACACCAATTTAGGCTATTTAAAAAACCGCTTCCCTTCTACTCCAATACTAGCTTTGACCGCTACAGCAGACAAAGCAACACGTACTGATATTACGAAACAATTAAATTTAAAAAACTCCAAAACTTTTATAGCTTCATTTGATAGAAAAAATTTAAGTCTTGAAGTTCGTCCGGCACTTGACCGTGTGAAACAAATAATTGATTTTGTAGAAAAAAAACCAAATGAATCCGGTATTATTTATTGCCTGAGCAGAAAGACTACGGAAGAATTAGCAGAAAAACTAAAAAAAAGCGGCATTACTGCAAAAGCATACCACGCTGGACTCGATAATACTGTTCGGGCTAAAACTCAGGATGAATTTATAAATGACGACTGCCAGGTTGTTTGTGCAACAATTGCTTTCGGAATGGGGATTGACAAATCGAATGTTCGCTGGGTTATTCATTACAATTTGCCAAAAAACATTGAAGGTTATTATCAGGAAATTGGACGTGCCGGCCGTGATGGATTACCCGCTGAGACTGTTTTGTTCGAAAGCTATGCTGATGTGATTCAGCTTCAAAAATTTGCGTCAGAAGGTTTGAATTCTGATGTGCAGCTGGCAAAACTAGACCGAATGAAGCAGTATGCCGACGCATTGAGCTGTAGAAGGAAAATCCTCCTCTCTTATTTTGGTGAATTAGTGACAGAGGATTGTGGTAATTGTGATATTTGCAAAAATCCACCAACGTTTTTCGACGGTACAATTTTGGCGCAAAAAGCATTATCAGCCATTACCCGTTTAAAGGAATCTGAGCCTTTAGCAGTAATTGTAGATTTTTTAAGAGGTTCAAAAAACGCCTACATTTACGAAAAAAACTATCAGGAATTAAAAACCTACGGAATCGGAGCAGATGTATCCTGGTATGACTGGAATCAATATTTGATACAGTTAATTAATTTAGGATATTGCGAAATTGCTTTTCACCAGCACAATAGAATTTTACTGACTCCTTTTGCCAAAAAAGTTTTATTTGAAGGTGAAAAAGTAAAACTGACAACGGTTATTAAAAAAGTAATTGATAAAAAAGAAATCAAAGAAACAAAAAGCAAAACTAAAACAGTTGAAGGTTCTCTTTTTGAAATCCTCAGAAAATTACGTTACGAAATTGCTCAAAAAGATGAAGTTCCGGCGTATGTCATTTTTAGTGATGCCGCATTGAGACAAATGGAAACTTTACGCCCATTGAGTGATGAAGAATTCCTGGCCATTGACGGGGTTGGAAAAGCAAAACTTGAAAAATACGGCTCTGATTTTATAAATGCCATTATAGAATTTCAAAAGAACAAAAAAACAAATACGAAGTCCAAAAAGGAAAGCAATACCTATAAAGCAACTTTAGAATTATTTCAAAAAGGAGTTAGTGTTCAAGAAATTGCTGAAACAAGAAGCTTAGGAATTTCTACTATAATTTCACATTTAGCAAAACTATATTTGGATGGCGCTGCTATTGATGCAAGCCAGTTTATTTCTGATAAAGAAGTTGAGCAATTACAAAAAGCTCAAATTGAACTTGAAAATCCAAATGCTTTAAAACCTTATTTTGACCACTTTGAAGAAAGAATGGGATATGATAAAATTCGTTTTGGCCTTGCTGTACTGGAGAAAAATAATCAATAAAGATTAAAAAGTAACAATAAAAAAAATCCAAATTCCAATCTGAATGTTTCAAATTGGAATTTGGATTTTAATTTTTAGAATTTAACTATGAAATTTTATTTCAATGTCTTAGCATTCTTGACATTCTGATCGGTCAAAGCAAGTGTTAGAACTTCGCTCATTTCTTTCACATAATGAAAAGTAAGCCCTTCTAAATATTCTGCTTTGATTTCGTCAATATCAGATTTATTTTCGTGGCACAAGATAATTTCTTTAATACCAGCTCTTTTTGCTGCTAAGATTTTTTCCTTAATTCCGCCAACCGGTAAAACTTTTCCACGAAGCGTAATCTCTCCTGTCATGGCTAAACTTTTCTTTACCTTCTTTTGAGTTAATAAAGAAACAAGGGAGGTCAGCATAGCTATACCTGCACTTGGTCCGTCTTTAGGCGTTGCCCCTTCAGGTACGTGTAAGTGAATATTGTATTTTTGAAACAAAGCAATATCTAGTCCTAATTTTTTCGCATTTGCTTTAATATATTCCAAAGCAATTGTAGCCGATTCTTTCATTACAGTACCAAGATTTCCTGTAATACTTAAGGAACCTTTTCCTTCAGAAATCAAAGACTCTATAAACAAAATATCCCCTCCTACACTTGTCCAGGCAAGTCCAGTAACAACTCCGGCAATATCATTACTTTCATATTTGTCACGTTCCAGTCTTGGTACACCCAAAACCTTTACAATATCTTCATCAGTAACTTTTTTGTTATATTCTTCTTCCATCGCAACTGCTTTTGCGGCGTTACGAATTACCTGAGCAATTTTGGTTTCCAAGTTACGAACACCAGACTCACGTGTATAACCCTCAACAATTTTTTCCAATTGCTTTTTACCAATTGTCAAATCTTTAGCGGTTAATCCATGTGCTTCCAATTGTTTTGGGAAGAGGTGTCTTTTGGCAATCTCTACTTTTTCTTCAATCGTATAGCCGGACATTTTAATCACTTCCATTCTGTCACGCAGTGCTGGCTGAATGGCTGACATATTATTCGAAGTGGCAATAAACATTACTTTAGATAAATCATAACCCATTTCAAGGAAATTATCATAAAAAGCATTGTTCTGCTCCGGATCTAAAACTTCTAATAAAGCTGAAGACGGATCACCACTGTTGCCACTCGATAATTTATCGATTTCATCCAAAATAAAAACAGGATTTGAAGTTCCGGCCTTTTTCAAACTTTGAATAATTCGGCCAGGCATTGCACCTATATACGTTTTTCTATGTCCGCGAATTTCTGCTTCGTCACGTAAACCGCCCAGTGAAATACGAACATATTCACGTCCTAAGGCCTCTGCAACAGAACGCCCAATAGATGTTTTTCCAACACCCGGAGGCCCTGTTAAACATATAATTGGTGACTTCATATCATTTCGAAGCTTCAAAACAGCCAAATGTTCAATCATTCTTTTCTTAACTTCATCAAGACCGAAATGATCTTTGTCTAATATTTTTTGAGCATGTTTTAAATCAAATTTATCTTTGGAATATTCGCCCCATGGCAACTCTAAAAACAATTCCAGGTAATTACGCTGAATCCCAAAGTCAGGCGACTGCGGATTCATACGGCGCATTTTTGATAATTCTTTTTCGAAATGTTTCTGCGTTTTTTCGTCCCATTTTTTGGTTTTCGCTTTCTGCCCCATTTCGTCCATTTCCTCTTCCTGCGAAACGCCTCCCAATTCTTCCTGAATGGTTTTCATTTGCTGATGAAGGAAATACTCACGCTGCTGCTGATCCAAATCAAAACGGACTTTTGACTGGATATCGTTTTTCAGTTCTAATTTCTGCAGTTCAATATTCATATAACGCAGCGTTTCCAATGCTCGTTCTTTCAATCCATTTATTGATAAAAGACCTTGTTTCTCTTTTACAGTCAAATTCATGTTAGAAGAAACAAAATTGATTAAAAACGACTGACTTTCAATGTTTTTAATTGCAAAGGTAGCTTCAGACGGAATGTTTGGACTTTCTTTAATAATCTGAATCGCTAACTCTTTTACAGAATCTAAAATGGCTGTAAATTCTGTATCATTATCATCAGGGCGTTCTTCAGAAACTTCTTGGATTGTGGCAGTCAGATAAGGCTCTTCTGAAACAACTTCATTAATCTCGAAACGTTTTTTTCCTTGTAAAATAACGGTAACATTCCCATCAGGCATTTTTAAAACACGCAGGATTCTGGCAACAGTACCTATTTTATGAATATCATCTTTAGACGGATCTTCATCTTCTTCATTAATCTGGGATACTACTCCAATAATTTTTCCACCGGCATTGGCATCGTTGATTAATTTTATCGATTTGTCCCTTCCTGCAGAAATGGGAATAACAACACCAGGAAATAAAACTGTATTTCTTAAAGGTAAAATTGGAAGCGAAACAGGAAGCTCTTCATTGTTCATTTCCTCCTCGTCTTCCGGAGTTAATAATGGAATTAATTCTGCCTCCGAGTCAAACTCCTGAAGTGACAGATTGTCAATAGTTAGTATTTTATGATTTGACATAATAATATATAAGTCGTTTTGTCATTAAAAGGTTTATTGTAATCTCAAATACAAGTTAAGAAAGCTGTATTTAAGTAAAAAACATGCTTCAGATTGCCTTTGAAAATCAGGTGATAAAAATAGACAATCATTATGCCAAAAACAAAGACATTTTTATTTGAATTTTAAATTGTAAAAACTATTTGATGTCAGCATGATAAGCATTCTCAAAAAAAAAATAAAATTAATTGAGTTATACACTTACTATCTGTTTTATTTCTTTTTGATATATGGGTTTGGTATTTACCATTCTTTCTATCGATTTATGAAAAATACTTGTTTTAAATTGAGAACGGTTTATTCTAAAACAAAAC
>NZ_JAIQDW010000022.1 GCF_020026925.1 Flavobacterium hibisci
CTTTAAAGACTACTTTTGAAGCTATACACACACCGCAATTTAATTAAATTGCAAGAATTAGGAAAGCGAAAACTTTCCTTTTTTTTATGCCACAAAAAAAGCTGCCTCACTTTTGAGACAGCCTCTTGTTTTTCTAAATCGGGAGATACCGCTGCTATCCCTAACGCGATTCAGAATGAATAGAACATTTACAATTGTTAGATAATACCGAATCTTCTTTTAACCCATCTTTTAAATCTGTCTAAACTTTTGGGTGCAGTCTACTTAATCTTTTGGCTAAAGCCTTTTCCTAATCCATATAAAAAAACCTCCAGTTAAAACTGGAGGCAATTAATTTTATAACAAAAATAAAATTCAATTCGTTAGAATTCGTGCAATTTGTGGCTAAAAACATAATCAATGCTCTCCATACCCAACATCATCCATCTTCCCGCTGAAAACGCGATACTGAATAATAAAATAAACAATCACCAGAAACAAAGCCACAAAAAACCAGCTCAAACCAGCATTCAGTCCATATTCTCCGGCTGCAGTATTGTAAATCGTCAAGGACGGGTTTACTTTATTCGTTGATGGCAGAACATTCGGAAAAATGGAAACCGCTGTTGAGGCAAATCCACCCAATAAAAACAAAGTCGAAAACAGAAAACCGTAACCGTCTTTTTTAAAAGTTCGTACTTTAAATAATCCTAAAATCCCAACAAAAGTCAGAATCGGAAAAAACCATAAAATTGGGTTTTCTACAAAATTATGAAACGGTTTAGGCTCAATAAAATGCCAGACCTGCAGTGAAATAAAAACCAGAACCAGCAAAACAATATTCAGTTTAAAAACCACATTTTTAAGCTTCGGATTTAATGAAGAATTGGTTTTGTAAATAATCCAGTTTGCACCATGAATGGTCAGCGCCACGACACTTACAATTCCAAGGAAAAGTGTAAACCAATCGATAATCCCCAATTCATTTGCCTGTGGGCTAAAAGTTGGATTCCATAAGGGCAGAAAGAAATAATGTGCTTCCTGCGTCGAAACGCCATTTTGAACCATTCCGAGGTTTACACCACGAACGATATTTCCCAGCGCAATTCCGAAGAAAAGTGCCAAAAGCAAACTCGCTATTCCGAAAGCTTTGTCCCAAATCGCCTCCCACATATGATGGTGCACCTGTCCGCGCATTTCCAATCCGATGGCGCGGAAAATCAAAAGCCATAAAATCATAATCAAAGGCAGGTAAAATCCACTGAAAGACGATGCATATAAAGTGGGGAATGCAAAAAACAAAACGCCTCCGGCAGCAATAAGCCAGACTTCATTGGCATCCCAAAAAGGTCCAATGGAGTTTGTAATAACTTTTTTATCTCTTTCTGTTTTCGCAAAAAATAAATGAATAATTCCTGCACCAAAATCATAACCGTCCAATACCAGATAAACAGCCAGGATTCCCATTAAAACTACGTACCAAAAAAATTCCATACTTATATTTTTTCTGTTGAAAGTTCCACATGATGCGGTCCTTTATTGATAATTTTTCCAACCAAAAGCAAAAACAGCATTCCAAGCAATAAATACAACCCTATAAAACCCAATAAAGTAAACAAGGTATTTCCGGAGGAGACCGTTGGCGAAGCACCCGATGCTGTTCGCATTAAATTATAAACAAGCCAGGGCTGTCTTCCCAATTCGGCAGTGTACCAGCCTGTAGTATTGGCTATATAGGGAAATGGCATCATAAACATCAGCGACCATAAAATCCATTTGGTTTCAAACAATTTTCCTCTGATTAGCTGAAAAAGCGAAAGGATCATCAAACCGATAAATACGGTTCCGAGTCCTACCATAATGTGATACGCATAATACAATCCCGAAATATTGGTTGGATGCAAGTCTTCTTCAAACTGATCTAAGCCCTGGATTTCCTGATTCCAGTTTCCATAGGTCAGGAAACTCAGGATATTGGGAACGGCTATTTTATTGTCGAGTTTTTTGTCTTTTACATCGGGCTGTCCTATTAAGACAATTTCAGAACCTTTTTTCTCTGTGTGAAAAATTCCTTCCATAGCCGCAAAAGTCACTGGCTGGTATTTCACCACGTTTTTAGCCAGTAAATCACCTGTTGGAACGGCAACGATGATACTCGAAATCAATCCGAAAATGACTCCGGTTTTTAAAAACAATTTCCCAAAAGAAACATTTTTTCTGCTTAAAATATAAAAAGCACCAATTCCGGCAACCACAAATGAACTCGTTACCAAAGAAGCCGCCTGATTATGCAGATAAGAAGGCCACAACCATGGATTTAAAAACAAGGCTTTAAAATTCGTTAGTACAAATTTTCCGTTTTCCAAAATTTCATAGCCTACCGGATTCTGCATCCACGAATGTGTAGCAATGATTAAATAGCCGCTAGCCCAGGAGCCAATCATAATCAACAATCCGGTTACAAAATGCCATTTATGTCCAAGAAGTTTTTCTCCAAATAAAAAGATACCGAGAAAAGAAGATTCGAGAAAGAAAGAAAACATCCCTTCCATAGCAAGAGTTTGTCCAATAATCCCACCCGTTAATTCGGAGAATTTAGCCCAATTAGTTCCAAACTGAAATTCCATCGGAATTCCGGTTACAACTCCCATTGCAAAATTCAGGGCGAAGATTTTCATCCAGAAATGCGTGGCATGATTGTATTGTTCGTTATTAGTTTTAAGATATTTCCACTTAAAGTAAACAATAATGAGCGAAAGACCCATTGTAAGCTGTGGAAAAAGATAATGAAAAGTAATGGTGAAGGCAAATTGCATTCGGTCATAAAAGAGCATTTCTTCCATAAGGTAATTTATTTATGAAGTTCCACAAATTTACCCATTAAAACCCGAATTGCTGTCCTGCAAAACCAGTTTATTTATAAATTTTTAAACCCTATGAGTAAATATAATTTTACGCAAAATCTAAAATGAACTTATATCACTTATATGGTGAAATTATTTAAAGTTTTTTCTGCAAAACCAGATTTCTGTAACATTAGTCACTTACTTTAGCCCAAAACAAACTTACCTTTGTCATCCAATTATTTACTAAGAGAATCATGAAAATAGAACAAATTTACACCGGATGTCTCGCACAGGGTGCATACTATATTACTTCAAATGGAGAGGCTGCCATTATTGATCCACTTCGTGAAATTCAGCCTTATCTGGATCGTTTAGAGCGCGATGAGGTTAAATTGAAATATATTTTTGAAACGCATTTCCACGCCGATTTCGTTTCCGGTCATCTTGATCTAAGCAAAGAAACCCTGGCTCCAATAGTGTACGGACCAAATGCTAAACCTGAATTTGAATGTATTGTCGCAACAGACGGACAGGAATTTAAAATAGGTGACATTACGATCAAAGCACTACATACCCCAGGGCATACTATGGAGAGCACCACTTATTTACTAATAGATGAAAACGGAAAAGATCATGCAATTTTCTCCGGTGATACTTTATTTATTGGCGATGTAGGCCGTCCGGACTTGGCTCAAAAAGCAGCCGGAATGACTCAGGATCAATTGGCCGGCATTTTATTTCATTCGTTAAGAGATAAAATTATGCCTTTGGCTGATGATGTTATTGTTTACCCTGCACACGGTGCCGGAAGTGCCTGCGGAAAAAATATGAGTAAAGAAACTGTCTCTACTATCGGAAATCAAAAAGCAACCAATTATGCTTTGCGGGAAAATATGACGGAAGCCGAATTCATCAAAGAGGTTACAGATGGCTTGCTGCCTCCCCCAGCCTATTTCAGTATGAATGTGGCGATGAACAAAAAAGGATATGAAAGCTTCGAAACGGTTTTGCATAACGGAATGAAAGCCATTGATGTAAAAGATTTTGAAGCTGTAGCAGAAGAAACCGGAGCATTAATTTTAGATACCAGAAGTGCAGCAGATTTCAGCAAAGGATTCATTCCACAATCTATCAACATTGGAATCAACGGCGATTTTGCGCCCTGGGTTGGCACTTTGATTGCGAATGTAAAGCAGCCGATTATTCTGGTTACAGAAATTGGCACGGAAGAAGAAACTGTAACCCGTTTAAGCCGTGTAGGTTTTGATACCATTATAGGACATTTGGAAGGTGGTTTTGAAGCCTGGCAAAAAGCAGGGTTTGAAACAGATGCTGTAAACCGAATTTCCGCAGAACAATTTGCAAACGAAGCTGACATCAAAAAAGACAAAATAATTGATGTTCGAAAAGAAACCGAATACGAAGCTGAACATGTCGAAGATTCATACAGCAAACCTCTGGCTTATATTAATGACTGGGTAAAAGATATTGACCCTAAGGAACATTTTTACCTGCATTGTGCGGGAGGCTACAGAAGTATGATTGCCGCATCTATTTTACAGGCACGCGGTTTCAGAAATTTTACCGAAATTGAAGGCGGTTTTGGAGCAATTGCAAAAACCAATATCCCAAAATCAGACTTTGTTTGTCAAAGCAAAACTCTAAAATCATAAACATAAAAAATAAATTTCCACCATATATGATATTAGTTCATATTAGTTAACTCAATTAAAGCTTGCTTATATTTACTTATATCACATATATGGTTCAAAACATTTTAAACATGAGCATATTAGAAATCATTAAAGAACCATGGCCTTGGTACGTTGCCGGTCCGTTAGTCGGATTAACTGTACCTATATTATTAATTATCGGAAATAAATCTTTCGGAATCAGTTCCTCATTGCGCCATATTTGCGCTGCATGTATTCCTGCTAATATTTCCTTTTTTAAATACAACTGGAAAAAAGAAAGCTGGAATTTATTTTTCGTTCTAGGAATATTTTTTGGTGGTGTTATCGCTGCTTATTTCCTGTCAAATCCAAACGCTGTTGTAATCACTCCCGAATTGTCAGCAAAATTAGCCAATTACGGAATCACAGATCACACCGGTTTAGTTCCGTCGCAATTATTTTCTTGGGAAAGTTTACTAACGCTACGCGGATTCATCATGATTGTCCTAGGTGGATTTTTAGTAGGTTTCGGAACCCGTTATGCAGGAGGCTGTACAAGCGGACATGCCATCATGGGATTATCAAATCTGCAATGGCCGTCGTTAGTCGCTACAATCTGTTTTATGATTGGCGGTTTTATAATGTCACTTTTGATTTTGCCTTATATTCTTTCACTTTAAAATTTTAAAAAATGAGTTTAGAAAATAAAAATACAGACAGCGAAGGAATCAACGCAAGTCAGCAAAATGAATCCGTATTCGGAAACCTAAAATATTTAATCGTTGGGATTTTTTTCGGAATTATATTTGTAAAAGCCGAAATCATCAGCTGGTTTCGCATTCAGGAAATGTTCCGTTTAGAGTCATTTCATATGTATGGTGTAATTGGAAGCGCAGTTGCTGTCGGATTACTATCAGTGCAATTGATTAAAAAATTCAATATAAAAACGTTACAAGGAGAAAAAATCGAAATCCAGCCGAAAACTTTCAACAAGGGACAAATTTACGGCGGATTGTTATTCGGCTTCGGATGGGCCATTACCGGAGCTTGTCCGGGACCATTGTTCGCCCAAATTGGTACAGGTGCAACAGTGATTGTTGTAACTTTAGTAAGTGCAATTGCCGGAACCTGGGTTTATGGTTTAATAAAAGACAAACTTCCTCATTAAAATTGGTTTCAGGTTTTATTTGTTTCAGGTTTCAAGTTGATTTAAACGCAAAGCATACTAAAATATACATAAAGTTCGCAAAGTTATTTACAAAGCTTTGCGAACTTTGCGCTTTATAAAAGTCTACATTATTAAAAACCTTGCGCACTTTGCGGTTAAATATCTTCAAAGTCAATCAACTTGAAACTTGAAACCTAAAACAATAAAAACTAGATTTTTTTCTTCATCAATTTTTAATTTCCTTTCGCTAAGTTTGCTATAAAGATCATTTTCCCCCAAAAAAAAACATAAAAGCCAAAATATGAACCGTTCCGAACAATTATCAAAACTACAAAGCACACAAAATTGGGACGTAATAATCATTGGCGGAGGCGCAAGCGGTCTCGGAACAGCGCTTGATGCAGCAAGTCGTGGTTACAAAACTATATTGCTGGAAGCTGTTGATTTTGCAAAAGGAACTTCAAGCAGAAGTACAAAACTCGTACATGGCGGAGTTCGTTATTTAGCCCAAGGCGATGTGCATCTGGTACGTGAAGCGTTAAAAGAAAGAGGTTTGCTGGCTCAAAACGCAGGACATTTGGTTAAAAACCAATCGTTTGTTATTCCAAATTACAATCGATGGAGCGGTTATTTTTATACTATCGGCTTAAAAATTTATGACTTATTGGCGGGCAGCTTAAGTTTAGGCGCTTCAAAATATATCTCAAAGGAAAAAACCATCGAAATGCTTCCAAATGTTCAGGAAAAAGGACTGGCAAACGGCGTAATCTATCATGACGGACAATTTGATGATTCGCGATTAGCCATCAATCTTGCACAGACAGCTGTAGAAAAAGGTGCATGCGTTATCAATTATATAAAGGTTGTTAATCTAATAAAAGATGATACGGAAACGGTTATTGGCGTACAGGCAATCGATCAGGAAACAGGAACTCAATACGACATAAAAGGTTCCGCCATCATAAATGCTACTGGCGTTTTTACAAATGCAATAATGAAGCTCAATGATAAAGTGTATAAAAAATATATCGTTCCGAGTCAGGGAATCCATCTGGTGTTTGACAAATCATTTTTACCCGGCGATCATGCTTTAATGATTCCGAAAACAAAAGACGGAAGGGTTTTATTTGCAGTCCCGTGGCATAACCGCATCGTGGTTGGGACCACAGATACTTTAATAAAAAGCCACAGTTTAGAACCTGTTGCCCTGGAAAGTGAGATTCAATTTGTTCTTGAAACAGCTCAACGTTTTTTAGCCAAAAAACCAACACGAGCAGATGTATTATCGGTTTTTGCAGGTTTACGTCCGTTGGCAGCACCTAAAGAAGAGGGCAAAAGTACCAAAGAGGTTTCCAGAAGCCATAAAATCGTGGTTTCTAAAACGGGATTAATCACGATTACCGGCGGAAAATGGACCACATATAGAAAAATGGCTGAGGAAATTATTGACAAAGCCATCAAAACAGGAAAATTACCTAAAAAAGATTGTGTCACTGAACATCTTTCCATTCACGGAAACAAACTCACCACTACTGCTGATCGGGAAAATCACCTTTACATTTATGGCTCAGATATTCCTCAAATAACCCAATTACAAAAAAGTGAACCTGAACTAAATGAAAAACTTCATCCCAACCACGAATTCACTATAGCAGAAGTGGTTTGGGCAATCCGTTATGAAATGGCCAGAAATGTCGATGATATTCTGGCAAGACGTGTCCGTTTATTATTCTTAGATGCGAGGGCGGCAATTGAGTCTTCAGAAAAAGCGGCACGATTAATTGCGAAAGAACTCGGACATGATGAAATCTGGATTGCTAAGGAAATTTCAGATTTTAAAAAAATATCTAAAGGATATCTCTTATCTGAATTTCAACCAGACAATCTGTAAAACAAACACTTAAAAACACAGATTACTTTCTAAATAGAACTTATTTATTAATTATCTTTAATCAATATTTCAGATTAAAAAAATTACATTACATTTATACTAATTATATAGAATTTATATACAAATTACCGGTTTTAATTTTATTAACGAAAAATTAACACCACATTTGTATATACAACTATTAAAAGCAATACATTTGTATATACAAATTATACACTTGCAACTATGACAATTGAAGAGGTTATAAAAAGTACTGTTAAGCTGGATAATGCGAAAAAAGTTATTCTGAATATCATGTATACGCAAAATGTAATTCAGGATCATTTCAATGAGTTGATAAAACCGTATGATCTGTCCGGTGAACAATATAATGTATTACGGATATTAAGAGGGCAAAAAGGAAATCCTGCAAACATGTGTGTGATACAGGAACGTATGCTTGCGAAAACCAGCAACACAACCCGATTGGTTGATAAATTGCTATTAAAAGAGTATGTAACCCGAAATGTATGCCCGGGAAACAGAAGAAAAATTGAAGTTTTAATCACCCAAAAAGGACTGGATGTTTTAAAAGAATTAGATCCAAAAGTAGATGCACATGAGCGTGAATTTGCTGCCAATATAAGCCCTGAAGAATTAGAATTATTAAACCTATTATTAGAGAAATACAGAACCCAAGAAAATTAATATTATGAGTACATTATTAGACAATTTAAACTGGAGATATGCAACTAAAAAATTTGATGCAACCAAAAAAATCTCAGAATCAGATTTAAATACATTAAAAGAAGCTGTCAGATTAAGCGCTTCTTCATACGGATTACAGCCATTTAAAGTGGTTATTGTAGAAAATCCGGAATTAAGAGAAAAATTAAAAGCCGAAGCCTGGGGGCAAACTCAAATCACAGATGCTTCTCACCTTTTCATTTTTGCAAATGATGTATCTCTTGATGCAAATTCGGTTGATGCATATATGAAAAACATCAACGAAACCAGAGGTGTCCCGGTTGAAGCTTTAGAAGGATTCAGCGGTATGATCAAAGGACAGATTGCAGGTTTATCAAACGATGCAAAAAACGTATGGACTGCTAAACAAACTTATATTGCTTTAGGAACATTGTTAAGCGCAGCAGCCGAATTAAAAATTGACACTACGCCAATGGAAGGTTTTAGCCCTGCAGCATTCAATGAAATTTTAGGTTTGGACAAATTAGGCTTAAATGCAGCAGTTGTTGCAACTATTGGTTACAGACATGATGAGGACGACGCTCAGCATTATAAAAAAGTTAGAAAATCTCAGGAAGAATTATTTATCACACTTTAATTATTTAATAACAATCAAAATCATTTTACAACATGAAAAATTTAAAAACAATTGCAATAGCATTATTCGTAGCAGTGGCTGGTGTTTCAGTAAACGCACAAACTAAAAAAATCGATGTGAAAACATCTACTATCAAATGGGTAGGTAAAAAAGTAACCGGAGAGCACTCTGGAACTGTAAACTTCAAAGAAGGAGCTTTAGTTTTCAAAGGAAAAAAATTAACTGGAGGAAGTTTTACAGTTGATATGACTTCATTAACTGCAACTGATTTGACAGGAGAATACCAGGGAAAATTAAATGGTCACTTAAAAGCTGACGATTTCTTCGGAACTGACAAATACCCAACTTCAAAATTAGTTTTCAAAACAATTGGTGCTAAATCAGCTGATGTTTACACTGTAACTGCTGACTTAACTATTAAAGGAATCACTAAACCTGTAACTTTTGACATCGCTGTAAAAGGAAATACCGCAACAACTGAATTTAAAGTTGACAGAACTAAATATGATATCAAATACAACTCTGGTAACTTCTTCCAGAATTTAGGAGACAAAACAATCAATGACGATTTTGAATTGGCTGTAACTTTAAAATTCTAATATTTCAGACTTACTAATTTGAAATTTATAAAACCCCAACATTTAAATTGTTGGGGTTTCTTTTTTAAACACAAAAATAATGTTCTTAATATTCAGATAACTCTTTCATAACAAAACACTTAATTTTGATTAACATTCTGCTTCTAATTTTGATCTCGTTAAAAACAATAAAAATCACAAACTAGAAATCAAAGTTATAGTTATGAAAACTAAATTACTCATTGTCATTATACTACTTATAAACACTTTTAATCTTCAGGCACAACAAAAAGGAATAACAGGAACATCCAACTGGATGAATAACTGGACTAACTTTAAACCAGCAGCCATAGAATATAACGAAGCAACAAATATAATTGCCGGAACGATTGACAAAGATTCCAGACTAACGAAAAGTAATACTTATCAGCTGGTTGGTATCGTTTATGTAACTAATAATGCTGTACTTACAATTGAACCCGGAACAGTTATCAGAGGCGACGACAAAACCTGTGGTACATTAGTAATTACAAATGGTGCAAAAATAGTTGCAGAAGGTTTAGAAACAGATCCCATTATTTTTACTTCTAATAAAGAAACGACTGAAAGAAGACCTGGCGATTGGGGCGGAATCATCATTATGGGAAAAGCGCCTATCAATAAACTTGGCGGCATAAGTACACTGCCCTTCAACTTAGACCTAATATTAAATCATTATGGAGGACAGGACGCAGAAGATAATTCAGGAATTCTGAAATATGTTCGTATTGAATATTCGGGCAGAAAATTAAGTGCTTTGAAAGAGCTTAACGGACTTTCACTGGCGGGAGTTGGAAGAAAAACGGTTTTAAGTAATATTCAGATTAGTTTTTCTAATGATGATTCTTTCGAATGTTATGGAGGCGATTTGAATATGAACAACCTGATTTCATACCGAACTACAGATGATGATTTTGATTTTACACAAGGGGCACAAATCAATATCAGCAACAGTATTGCGATCCGTCACCCTTTTTCATCGGATATTTCAGGTTCAAGATGTTTTGAAGCAGATTCATACGACAAAATTGAAAACACAGACGTAACTAAAAAAATGACGCGAATAAATGCCAGCAACATCACTCTTGTAAATCTGGAAGAAAACAATCAGGGACTCGTTCGCGAATCTGCCCATATTGGAGAAAACACTTTCTTCAATTTGACCAATAGTGTTGTGTCAGGTTTCACTCCTTTTATACTTTTAAGTGGAAGTATCGGAAATGGAAATGAGAATTTATCAAAAATTACATTAAAAAATGTGATTGCCAACAATTGTAATGGCGAAATAACAAGCGAATATTCAAGCAATGATCCCGGAATTAAAAACTGGTACAGCAACCCTGAATTTGCTATAGAATTTACAAAATTAAGAAGTGACGAATTATTTGCAACACCTAATATTAAAGGAAATCCGGACTTTAGAATAAAATTGAACAATGCGGTTGCAAGCGGAAAATAAGCAATAAAATCTATGGCGCTTTTTATATATTTAACAAATTTATAAATTAAGAAAAGTTTTTTTTGGGTTTGGATGCATTCTAATTCAAATTACATTTATATATTTGCGGTATCAAAATAAGATTATGAAAATTACAATGAACAATACTTGGTGGTGGAAGAATTTACGTCAAACGTCGTGAACAAAGCTTCCTATGGTATTGTAAACTATAAAATATAAAAGGCTTGTCATCACGACAAGCCTTTTTTTTTGGTCGAAATCAAACTAACAGAAAATATTAAAAATTAAAAACAAAATACATTGAAACCTTTTATACTCAACACACACTACAAACAAATCCTGGCAGACACTATTACGCCGGTAAGTATTTATTTTAAAATCAGAGATAAATTCCCAAATAGTTTACTACTGGAAAGTAGTGACTATCACGGAAATGATAATAGTTTCTCGTATATCTGCTGCAATCCTATCGCAACAATTAAAATCGAAAACGAAGTTATTTCTAAAACTTTTCCTGATGGAACGGGAGAGCAAATTTCAGTTGACGCTTCTACTAACATTCCGGAAGTAATTCAGGAATTTTCAGGTCAGTTCAAATCAGAGAAAAACGATTTTAAGTTTATCAATAATGGTCTGTTCGGATACATTTCTTACGATGCTGTACGTTATTTCGAAAAGGTAGAAATTGCTAAAAAAGATTCAGCAACCTTAATCCCGGATGTTTTTTATGCGGTTTATCAAAACATCATCGCCATCAACCACTTTAAAAACGAAGCGTATATTTTTTGCCATAGTGTCGATGGAAGAAACAATATTTCAGAAATCGAACAATTATTACAATCGAGAAATATAGCTTCTTATAAATTCAGCAAAGAAGGCGAAGGTTTCTCTAACCTTACAGACGAAGAATTCAAACACAATGTAGCTTTGGCTAAAAAACATTGTTTCCGTGGAGACGTTTTCCAATTGGTTCTTTCACGACGTTTCACACAGGGTTTTAAAGGCGATGAATTTAATGTGTATCGTGCTTTAAGGAGCATCAACCCATCCCCGTATTTGTTCTTTTTTGATTATGGCGATTTCAAAATATTTGGGTCTTCACCCGAGGCACAAATTATCGTAAAAAACAGAAAAGCCGAAATCCACCCAATTGCCGGAACTTTCAGAAGAACCGGAAATGATGAAAAAGACGCTGAATTGGCCAAAAAATTATCCGAGGATAAAAAAGAAAACAGCGAGCACGTGATGCTGGTCGATCTGGCAAGAAACGATCTAAGCCGAAACGGTCATGATGTGAACGTAGAAAGATACAGAGAGGTTCAGTTTTTCTCGCATGTAATCCATTTGGTTTCAAAAGTTACCGGACATTTACATGATAAAGCGACAACCATGCAGGTGGTTGCCGACACTTTTCCTGCAGGAACTTTAAGCGGCGCGCCAAAACACAGAGCGATGCAATTGATTGAAGATTACGAAAAAACAAACCGTAATTTCTACGGAGGCGCAATTGGCTTTATGGATTTTGAAGGTAATTTTAATCACGCAATTATGATTCGAACTTTCCTTTCAAAAAACCATCATTTACACTGTCAGGCAGGAGCCGGAATTGTAGCAAGTTCTGATGAAGAAAGTGAAATGCAGGAAGTTTATAATAAATTAAGAGCATTAAATACGGCTTTGGAAATGGCTGAAAAAATATAGTTTAAAAACAGTTTCAAGTTTCTTTGTTTCAAGTTTCAGGTTAACTGTAACGTGAAAACCAGAAACTTGAAACCTGACACGAGGCTTTAGCCAAATTGGCGAAGCAAACAATAAAAACAAAAATAAAGAGATGAAAAAAATATTAGTTATAGACAATTACGATAGTTTCACTTACAACTTAGTACACTATCTGGAAGATTTAAACTGTGAAGTAACCGTTTACAGAAACGATGAATTTGATATTGACGAAATTGGTTCTTTCGATAAAATATTACTTTCACCAGGTCCTGGAATACCGGATGAAGCGGGTTTACTTAAAGATGTAATTCGTAAATATGCCCCAACAAAAAGCATTTTAGGTGTTTGTTTAGGACAGCAGGCAATTGGAGAAGTTTTTGGGGGAACGCTTTCAAATCTTGATAAAGTATACCACGGTGTTGCTACAAATGTAAAAAAAGCAGTTACAGATGAATCATTATTTGATGGTCTGGAAGATGAATTTGAAGTAGGACGTTACCATTCATGGGTTGTGAATGCTGATTTACCGGAAGTTTTAGAAGCTACTTCATTTGAAGAGCACGGTCAGGTAATGTCATTACGCCACAAAACATACGATGTTCGCGGAGTACAATTTCATCCGGAAAGTGTGTTAACACCAAATGGTAAGAGGATTTTAGAAAACTGGATCAAAGATTAATTTTTTGTTCAGGTTTCATGTTTAAAGTTTCAAGATATTGAAGTGTGAAAACTAAAACTTGAAACAAAAAAACTAAAAGTAAAAAAATGAAAACAATATTAAACAAATTAATCAATCACGAAGTGCTTACCAAAGAAGAAGCAAAAAACGTATTGATTAATATCTCAAGTGGTCAGTACAATCCAAGTCAAATTTCGGCTTTTTTGACCGTATTTATGATGAGAAGCATTACGATTGATGAACTTTCAGGTTTTCGTGAAGCTTTGTTAGAATTATGCATCCGCGTTGATTTATCAGCTTACAACACCATCGATTTGTGCGGAACAGGCGGTGACGGAAAAGATACTTTCAATATTTCAACTTTGGCCTCTTTTGTCTCGGCAGGTGCCGGAATAAAAGTTGCCAAACATGGAAACTATGGCGTTTCATCCATTTCAGGATCAAGCAACGTGATGGAAAAAATGGGAATTAAATTCAGTAATGATCCTTCTTTTTTAGAAAAATGTATGGATCAGGCCGGAATTTGTGTTTTACATGCTCCCCTTTTCCACCCTGCAATGAAACATGTAGGTCCAATCCGAAAAGAACTGGCAGTAAAAACATTCTTTAATATGTTGGGACCAATGGTAAATCCAGCATTTCCACAAAATCAATTGGTTGGAGTTTTCAACTTAGAATTGGCAAGAATGTATGCGTATTTGTACCAAAGCACAGATGTCAACTTTACTATTTTGCATTCGCTTGACGGATATGACGAAATTTCCTTAACTGGTCCAACGAAAATTATTACCAGTAACATGGAAGGAATGTTAAACCCGGAAGATTTTGGTGTTCGTCTTTTATCACAAAACGAAATCGAAGGCGGAAAAACCATCGAAGAATCTGCAGCAATTTTCACTAATATCATTTCCGGAAAAGGAACTGAGGCTCAAAATAATGTAGTCTTAACCAATGCTGCAATGGCGATTGCAACAGTTACGAAATGTTCTCCACTGGAAGGATTTGAATTAGCAAAAGAGAGTTTGTTTTCAGGAAAGGGATTAGTAGCTTTGAATAAATTAATTTCTTTATCCAGCTAAAAAATGAAATTATGAGCTACGAAAACAAAAAAGCTGCAATTGATGCTATAAAATCACAAGTTGCTACTTTTGGAGAACTGAGTGTTGAACAAAAAAGAAAAATAAATTACAAATTCAGACTAGAATGGAACTATAATTCCAATAGCATGGAAGGTAACACTCTTACCATCGAAGAAACTCGTAGCGTTATGGTAGGGAATCTGACAGTTAATGATAAACCTCTAAAAGATATTTTTGAAATGCAGGGTCATGACAAAGTGATTACTGAGATTTTAAAAATTGGCAAAGGCGAATTAAGACTTTCCGAAAAAAGGATTAAGGAAATCCATTCTGGCATTATGCACGAAGAAAATCCAAAGTCTAAAAATAAAATTGGACAATGGAAAGAAAAAGCTAACGAGATCATTAATTCTAAAGGAGAAAAATATTCATTTGTTGCTCCGGAAGAAGTACCTGATAAAATTCATGCTCTTTTAAACAAAACCAATGCTGCTATTGATGCGATTAACGCTAATAAAAAAAATGCACCACATCCTATTGATGTAGCAATGGATTTTCATTTGGAATATTTAGACATTCATCCTTTTTATGATGGCAATGGAAGAACAGCCAGAATATTAACGAATTTGATTCTTATTTCATTAGGTTATAATCCATTTTGGATCAATGAAAAAGACCGTTCAATTTATTATAATTACATCAGCGATATTCAGGGTTATGGTGGTTCTAGAGAACTGTTTTTTGAATACTGTGCAGGATTGATTGAGCGTTCTGAGCAATTGGTCTTAAATGCAATTCAGGATATTGATATTGAAGAGGAAGATGATTTGCACAAAGAGATTAGTTTATTAAAACGACAACTTGAAGGTGAAAGTTTTACAAAGTCACCAAAAAATATTTATGAGATTTTCCAATTCATAAATTCAGATGTTTGGAACCCATTAGCTGTTGTTATAAATCAATTTGATGATTTATTTAGTGAGGGTAAAACAAAACATTCGGTTAATCATCAAAATGAAAAATTTCCAACAAAATCAATATTATCCTCATTCGTAAATCCATTTGAAAAATCAACTGAGCCTACTGAAATTAAAATATTTGGACATAACGTTTATGAAACAGATATATATGAAATAGAATGGCATCATACCAAATATGGTCTAAAAAAAGCTCAGAACAATAATATTTATGAAATAATTTTTTCTCTTTCTTTTGAAGCAACAAATTATAATATAAGACTTTATGTTAATCATAGTGAAGTTTGGGAAAGCAACTATGCCTACAATGAATTCCCTCATAAAGAAACCATCGAACAAGTAAAAAAAGATTTAGGGAAAAATTTAATTGAGCGTATCAGAAATGATATTAAATAATTGGAAAATTGTAAAAATTGTAAAAAATTAAAATGAACATCTTAGACAAAATCATAATAGACAAAAAACAAGAAGTAATTCTTAAAAAATCAATCATTCCGGTTTCACAATTGGAAACTTCTGTTTTTTTTGAAAGAAAAACTATTTCCCTAAGCCAGAAATTAAGGGAAAGCAACTCCGGAATCATAGCAGAGCACAAGCGCCGTTCTCCTTCAAAATCAATAATCAACAACAACTTTACAGTTGAAGAAGTCGTTAAGGGATACGAAGATGCCGGAGCCTGTGGAATTTCAGTTCTGACTGACGGAAAATATTTCGGCGGATCTTTAGACGATTTAATTTTAGCAAGAGCTTCAGTAAATATTCCACTATTGCGAAAAGAATTTATTGTAGATGAATACCAGATTTTAGAAGCAAAAGCCCACGGAGCCGATTTGATTTTGCTGATCGCTGCAGTTTTAACCCGTGAAGAAATCAAATCCTTATCTGAATTTGCTAAAAATTTAGGTTTAGAAGTTTTATTAGAAGTCCACAATCAGGAAGAACTGCAAAAATCAATTATGCCAAGTTTAGACATGATTGGCGTGAATAACCGAAACCTAAAAACTTTTGAAGTAAGTCTGGATTTTAGTAAAGAACTGGCATCTCAAATTCCGAACGAGTTTGTAAAAGTTTCCGAAAGCGGTATTTCGTCTGTAGAAGCCATTAGCGAATTAAAACCTTACGGTTACAAAGGTTTCTTAATTGGAGAAAACTTTATGAAAACCGATAACGCAGGTCTGGCTGCAACAGAATTTATTAATCAGTTATAAAAAGTTGCCACAGATTTCGCAGATTAAAAGGATTTTCAAATCTTAAAATCCTTTTAATCTGTGACAAAAAAATCAACACAAAGCTTTGCGAACTTATCGTTTTTAAACATCATTTAAATCAAAAAACCTTTAGCGCACTTTGCGGTAAAAAAACACAACGAAATGAAACTCAAAATATGCGGCATGAAATATCCCGACAACATCCTCGAAGTAGGTTCTCTCCTGCCCGATTATATGGGATTTATTTTCTGGGATAAATCCGCAAGATATTGTGACGGAAATATTCCGGAGCTCATAAAAACAATTAAAAAAACAGGCGTATTTGTAAACCAGAGCCAGGAAGAGATTCTTGAAAAAGTAGAAAAACACAATTTACAAGCCATTCAGTTACACGGAAATGAATCGGTAGAATTTTGCTCAGAACTTAAACAACAATTACCCCAAAAGACCGAAATCATCAAAGTATTTTCTGCGGATGAAAATTTTGATTTTGAAATTATAAAACCATTTGAAAGTGTAAGTGAATATTTTCTGTTTGATACCAAAGGAAAATTACCCGGCGGCAACGGAACCACTTTTGACTGGACAATATTAAAAAAATACAATTCGAAAAAGCCTTTCTTTTTAAGCGGTGGCATCGGAATGAATGAATTAAAAGCCATTGGAGAAATCTCAAAAAGCAACTTGCCTATTTATGCTGTCGATATAAATAGTAAATTTGAAATCGAACCGGGGCTAAAGAATAAAAATTTATTAAGCAATTTCAAGCGCAAATTTGAAATTGTAAACATTTAAACTTTAAAACAAAATGAATTTTAACGTAGACGAAAAAGGATATTACGGAGAATTTGGAGGAGCTTACATTCCTGAAATGCTCTATCCGAATGTAGAAGAATTACGCCAGAATTATTTAAAAATTACAGCTGAACCTGATTTTAAAGCCGAATTCAACCAATTACTTAAAGATTACGTTGGCCGCCCAAGCCCATTATATTTTGCTAAACGTTTATCTGAAAAATACAATACAAAAGTCTACTTAAAAAGAGAAGACTTAAACCATACCGGAGCGCATAAAGTAAACAATACCATCGGGCAAATATTAGTTGCCAGACGTTTAGGCAAAAAACGAATTATTGCCGAAACCGGTGCTGGTCAACACGGTGTTGCGACAGCAACTGTTTGCGCTTTGATGGGAATGGAATGTATCGTGTACATGGGTGAGATTGACATTGCACGTCAGGCTCCAAACGTAGCCAGAATGAAAATGTTAGGTGCTGAAGTTCGTCCGGCACTTTCGGGTTCAAGAACTTTGAAAGATGCTACAAACGAAGCCATTAGAGACTGGATCAACAATCCGGTTGACACCCATTATATTATCGGATCGGCAATTGGACCTCATCCTTATCCGGATATGGTAACGCGTTTTCAAAGTGTAATTTCAGAGGAAATCAAATGGCAGCTCAAAGAAAAAGAAGGTCGTGAAAATCCTGATTATGTTGTAGCCTGTATCGGTGGAGGAAGTAACGCAGCGGGGACTTATTATCACTTTTTACATGAGCCAGAAGTAGGTATTATCGCAGTCGAAGCAGCCGGAAAAGGTGTCGATAGCGGACACAGTGCCGCAACAAGCAAATTAGGAAAAGTGGGCGTTATCCACGGTTGTAAAACTCTTTTAATGCAAACCACTGACGGACAAATTACAGAACCGTACTCGATTTCTGCAGGTCTGGATTACCCTGGTGTTGGTCCAATGCACGCTCATTTAGCACAAACCGGACGTGGCGAATTTTTCTCAGTAACCGATGACGATGCGATGAATGCAGGTTTACAGCTTACCAAATTAGAAGGAATCATTCCGGCGATTGAGAGCGCACATGCTTTTGCCGTTTTAGACCAAAAGAAATTCAAACCAACTGATATTGTGGTGATCAGTCTTTCGGGTCGTGGAGACAAAGATTTAGACAATTATATTGACTATTTTAAATTGTAATAAAAATTGTATTTTTGGGCGTTACCCAAGGGTCGGGCTGTCCACTAAATCTTTTTTATGGCAGAAAAAGCCATAAAAAAGGATACCGTTCCCATCCCTAACGCAAACAGATAACGAGAAAAATAAAGATTTATGGAACAGATATTCTCCTACGGAACATTACAATCAAAAGAAATTCAGATGCAGGTTTTTAATAAACTGTTGACTGGAACACCAGACCAGTTAACAGGTTATAAACTGAAAGACCTTCAGATAGAAGAAGAATTTGGAATTGAAGACTATTTTGTAGCAACGCCAAGTGAAAATCCATCGGATGCAGTTGACGGTATTGTTTACACTATTTCCAGTGCTGACCTCGCAAAAGCTGATCAATTCGAATCCAATGCTTACAAAAGAGTTCAAATAACACTGAAGTCAGGAGTTGTTGCATGGATTTATATTGAAAATTAATCTGAAAAGAGATTCATTTAATTTGCAGGACTTTCAAAAATCTGGCAGGCTTACATTAACAAAAGACAATACCTACAAGATTTTGGAAACCTTGCAGGAGAAACAAAATATTATTAAAATGAACAGAATAACTCAAAAATTACAAGAAGATAAAAAGATCCTTTCTATTTATTTTTCTGCAGGATATCCAAACTTAAACGATACCGTTCAGATTATTCAGGATTTAGAAAAAAACGGTATAGATTTAATCGAAATTGGGCTACCCTTCAGTGATCCTTTAGCAGACGGACCAACCATTCAGGCAAGTTCAACCTCAGCACTTCATAACGGAATGACCACTCAGCTGCTTTTTGACCAGCTGGCAAACATTCGCGAAAGCGTAAAAATTCCGTTGATTATTATGGGATATTTTAATCCGATGCTGCAATACGGAGTTGAAGCTTTCTGTAAAAAATGCGCGGAAATTGGTATCGACGGTTTAATTATCCCGGATCTTCCGGTTGACGTTTATGCAGACGAATACAAAGCTATTTTCGAAAAATATGGTTTAATCAATGTATTTTTAATTACACCACAAACTTCAGACGAGCGTATTCGTTTTATCGACAGCGTTTCAAATGGATTTATTTATATGGTAAGTTCGGCAAGTGTTACGGGATCACAATCTGGTTTTGGAGATGTTCAGGAAGAATATTTTGAGAGAATTTCAAATCTTAATCTACGGAATCCTCAAATCGTAGGTTTCGGAATTTCGAATAAAGAAACTTTCAGTCAGGCTACAAAATATGCAAAAGGCGCTATTATTGGAAGTGCTTTTATTAAACATTTAAGCGAAAGCGGAAGTGGTAAGATTGAAAAATTTGTTGGTGAGATTCGATAATTTTTTTCTTTTTTATAAAATTGAAACGACATTTATTTTTTAGATGTCGTTTTATATTTAATTATTAAGCTATTAGATTACTATCATAATTTTAAAAACTAATTTAAATTATTCGAATGAAACTAATACTTATAATTACACTTTCATTTATATCAATTATAGGAAATTCGCAGGAAAATCAAAATCATGTTCAAAATGATTCAATATCCTTAGGAAATTGTAAAGAAGGTGAAGATAATGCCAGAGCAGACTTTCAAAAAGGAATTTACAATTCATATGGCTTACAAATAAAAATGACTAGAAAATCTGAAATTGGATTTGATGAATTTTATGAAGATTATCTAAAAAGAAAATATTCAATAAACATATAATATAGAGGTTGTATTATAACAGATTATTCAACTTGTTATTCAAATCTAATGGATAGATTAATACTTGAAAAATTTGGATCTGATATATTTAGAAAAACCGATTAGAAGCTAAAAAAATATTTAATAAAAGCAAATAAAGATAAAGTTGTTTCTTATTTTCTTTTATACAAGTTTATTTAATTCTTTATACCTTTGAATAAAATCAATCATTATGGATTTAGAAGCTCGTAAAATATCATTTGTTCAGGAATTTCTAAGACTTCAAAATGAAGAAGTTATAATTAGACTCGAAAATTTACTTCATGAAAAAAAAACTGAATTATTAGATTTAGAAATGCATCCAATGAGTTTTGATCAATTCAACAGAGAAATTGATCAATCTTTACATGATGCTGAACAAAGTCGAATCGTTCCTGCAAAAGATTTAAAATCAAGAGTTCAAAAATGGGATTAACTGTTTATTGGACTCAATTTGCAGAAGATAAGCTTACAGATATTTTTGAATATTATAAATATAAAGCAGGAGTTAAAGTTGCAAAAAAATTAATTAGTGGTTTAATAGATTGTTCACTTTCACTTGAATATAATGCTTAAGGCGGTCAAAGAGAAGAACTTTTATCTGAAAGAATTCAGGATTTTAGATATTCAGTTTTTAAAAATTACAAAATCATTTACTGGATTGATGAACAAAAAAACATTGTTTATATCGCTAATGTATTTGACACCAGACAAAATCCAGTACAAATAAAATTAATCAAATAGACTATATAAAGCTGAAATACTAAGGTGTTTCAGCTTTTTTTATTTCAAAAACATAAAATTAACACAAATTATCGAAACCGTTTTATGTTAATATTACGTTAAAACAAAATTAAACAAGTGTTTAAATTAAACAACTGTTTAATTTTGTACCCGATTAGAAAACACGCTATGTCAAACATCGAATTAAACGATAAAAAAATTCAAATTCTGAAAGTAGCCGAGAAACTTTTTTCGGAAAAAGGATTTGAAGGAACGTCTATACGGGACATCTCTAAAGAGGCAAAAATTAATATTGCCATGGTTTCGTATTATTTTGGTTCTAAAGAAAAACTGCTTGAAGCTTTGATAATTCATAAAACAGCCGATTTAAAATTACAAATCGAAAGTTTACAGCACGAAAAACTCGAACCTCTTGATAAAGTAAATAAATTAGTTGAGATTTACATCAACCGAATCAATTGTAACAAAGGGATATTCAGGGTTTTACATTTCGAACTTACCTCAAAAAAAAGAGAAAATAGCTTAGCCGTTTTCACAGAATTGAAAAAAGGCAATTTAAAGTCATTAGAAACAATTATTCATGAAGGCCAGTCTAAAGGAATTTTTAGAAAAGATATAATTATTCCGCTTATCACTCCGACAATTATGGGTACTTTTTTTCATTTTCATATGAATAAACCTTTCTTCGTCGAATTACTGAATTTAAACACGGAAGAGTTGTATGATAATTACATCAAAACGATTCTTAAAAACCACATTCAACAAACTATAAAAGCACTACTTGTTTATGAAAATTAGTCAATTAATGCTCTTTGGAGTTTTCTTTATCGGAATTTCTTCAATAGAAGCACAAGAAAAAACAAGTTTAACCTTAGACGAAGCCGTTAAGCTGGCGTGGGAAAAGAGTAACGAAGTTACACTTGCCAATACTAAGGTAAACACAAAAAAATACGAATTACAGTCGGTTAAGAATAATCAGTATCCGGACTTAAAAATTTCGGGGCAATACCAGCGTTTAGGAAAAGCTTCGATTGACCTTCACAACGACCAGGCAAGTTCTGAGCCTATGGCATCTCCGGACCGTGCTATGTTAGGAATGGCAAATCTTAGTCTGCCAATCTTTTCGGGATTTAAAATTCAAAGCAGTATTGATACTTACGAAAGTTTATACGAAGCAGAAACTGCGAATGCAGCTAAAACGAAAGAAGATGTTGCACTTCGCGTAATTACCTATTATACTGCATTGTATAAAGCCCAAAAAACATTAGATCTTTTAAACGAAAACCAGAAACAGGCGAAACAGCGTGTAACTGATTTTACCGAATTAGAAAAAAATGGAATTATCCCGAGAAATGATTTATTGAAAGCACAATTAATGGTTTCTAAAACACAATTATCTATTGATGAAGCGAACAACAACATCAACAACATCAATTTTTATCTTACAACATTGCTTAAATTAGATCCTTCGGTAAAACTTCAGGTTAACGAGCAGGATTTCTTTAATTTAAAAACAAGCAATGCCCCAACATCTGACGCATTAGCTTTAGAAAACAGAAAAGATTTAGAAGCTGTCCGTTTACAATCTAAAGCAAGTGAGGCAAACATTAGAGTTGCAAAAGCTGGTTATTATCCAACTTTAGCATTATTGGGAGGTTATACGGCTTTCGATCTTAAAGATTTTATTACTGTAAAATATGCTATGAATTTCGGCGTTGGACTATCTTATGATTTATCGGGAATTCTAAAAAACAATTCGCACGTAAAAGAAGCTGAAAGTAAAGCGATGGAAGTAAAAAATTCTGAAGCACTTTTAAGCGACCGCATCAAAGTAGAAGTTCAAAAATCTATTGAAGATTATGATTTAGCTATTAATCAGAGTGTGGTTTATGATGAAGCATTACAGCAGGCATCTGAAAACTACAGACTGGTAAAGGACAAATTCGACAACGGCTTATCTGACACCAATGATCTTGTTGAAGCTGATGTAGAACATTTAAGCGCTAAAATCAATACTGCTTTATCAAAAGCAACTATTATCCAAAAGTATTATGAATTACTTTCGGTATCCGGACAATTATCTCAATCATTCAATCTTTCTAAAATATAATCGCTAGCTCTCATGGAAAAGAAAAAGACAAATAAAAAATTCATCATTATACTAACCATTTTGATTTTAGTAGGAGGAACTTACGGAATTTCAAAATATTTACACTCTCAGGCACACGAAGAAACAGATGATGCCCAGATCGAGAAAAGAATGAATCCGATTATTCCACGAGTATCGGGATACATTAGCAAAGTATATGTAAAAGATAATGATTTTGTAAAAAAAGGAGATACTTTGTTTACAATTGACAAGAGGGATTATCAATTGAAAATTGATGAAGCACAAGCAGCTTTATTAGGAGCTGAAGGTCAGTACGAAGCTGCAAAAGCGGATATCGGAAGTGCCTACGCAAGCATTAATGTTTCTGATGCTCAAATGAAATCGGCTGGCGGTTCTATAGAAAGTGCTAAAATCAGACTCAGACAATTGACAAACGACTACAACCGTTATAATAATTTATATAAAACGCATACGATTACGAAACAACAATACGAGCAGGCATTAACAGCGAAAGAAGAAGCCGAAAATCAGGTTCGTGTTTTAGAGCAGCAACAAAGAGCAAGTTCATTCCAAAAATCGGTTATCCAGTCAAAATCTAAAGTTTCTGATAAACAAACAGAAGTAGCTGCAGCTAATATCAAAAAAGCAAAAACTATGCTTGAAGTAGCTAAACTGAATCTTACTTACACAGTAGTAACTGCTGCAATTGATGGCCAGGTTTCTAAAGTGGATATTCAGCCGGGACAATTGGTTCAGCCAGGTCAGTCTTTATTTTATATTATCAACAACAATGAAGCATGGGTTGTAGCAAACTTTAAAGAAACACAATTGAACAAAATGGTTGTGGGGCAAAAAGTGAGTTTAAAAGTAGATGCTTATCCTAATTATGAATTTAAAGGAACTGTTACTTCTTTCTCTCCTGCTACAGGATCCCGTTTTTCATTATTACCTCCTGACAATGCAACAGGAAACTTCGTAAAAACGATTCAGAGATTACCGGTAAAAATTAGTTTAGACTCTTCAAACGATCCTAAAAAAGTTGAATTATTACGTCCTGGAATGAATGTGGATGTAGATGTACATTTGAAATAAAATAAATGACAGCAGCAGTACAAGGAGACGACGATTTAGTAGAATACGGCTACAGACGTGTAATCATTACGATTACGGCAGTACTTTGTGCATTGCTGGAAATTGTAGATACTACGATTGTAAACGTAGCACTGACAGACATGCGCGGAAGTCTTGGGGCAACCCTGACTGACGTTGCGTGGGTAATTACAGCATACGCGATTGCGAATGTGATTGTAATTCCGATGACGAGCTGGCTATCACAGCAATTTGGAAGACGAAATTATTTTGTGGCTTCGATCATAATATTTACCGTTTGTTCCTTCTTGTGTGGAAATGCCACAAATATTTGGGAACTGGTAGCTTTTCGATTCGTACAAGGTATGGGTGGTGGAGCACTACTGGTAACAGCTCAAACGATTATTACAGAAAGTTATCCTGTAGCAAAACGAGGAATGGCACAGGCAATTTACGGAATGGGCGTAATTGTTGGACCAACTCTTGGACCACCTTTGGGAGGTTATTTAGTTGATAATTACTCCTGGCCTTATATTTTCTACATCAATATTCCGTTGGGAATTATTGCTACTATTTTGGCATTAACTTTCGTTAGAAGTCCGAAATATGGAGAGAAATTAAAAGCAAATCAGGTTGACTGGTGGGGAATTATTTTGTTGAGTACCTTTATTGGTTCATTACAATTCGTATTAGAGCACGGACAACAGGACGACTGGTTTAACGATTCTTTAATTGTAACCTTAAGTGTTGTAACAGTTTTAGGATTGGTTTTATTTATTTGGAGAGAGCTTACTTATAAATATCCAATCGTGAACTTAAGTGTTCTAAAAGACGGAAACTTAAGAATTGGAACGGTAATGTGTTTTATCCTTGGTTTTGGTCTATACGGTTCAACATTGATTATCCCAATTTATACGCAGTCGATTTTAGGATGGACCGCAACTGATGCCGGATTATTATTAATTCCGGGTTCGATTACAACAGCGCTTATGATGCCGTTTGTGGGGAATATGATTCAGAAAGGTGTACCTCAGGGTTATATGGTGGGAGTAGGATTTTTAATTTTCTTCTTCTTCACTTTTATGATGTACAGCCGTATGACACCTGATACGGGTGTTGAGCACATGTACTGGCCGTTGATTTTAAGAGGAATTGGTTTAGGATTACTTTTCGTTCCTATTACGACGCTTTCTCTTTCTACCTTAAAAGGAAAACAAATTGGCGAAGGAGCAGCATTTACAGGAATGATGCGTCAATTAGGCGGATCTTTTGGAATTGCTATTATTACTACGTTCATCACGCGCTTCAGCCAGTCGCACAGAGTAGATTTAATTAACAATTTAGATCCGGCCAAATTCGAAGTACAACAGCGTCTTGCAGGTATGCAGCACGCCTTCATGGCAAAAGGTTACAGTGCCGATGTTGCTTTGAAAAAAGCCTATCAGGCTATTGATCTTTCTGTAATGAAACAAAGTACTGTGATGGCTTACATGGATATTTTCCTTTATTTAGGAATTATGTTTTTATGTTGCATACCGATTATTCTCTTTATCAAAAAAGGGAAGAACAAAATTAATGCAGCCGACGCAATGCATTAATGCTAATAATAATTTATAATACTCAAAACGCCGAATTCAACAATTAGAATTCGGCGTTGTTTTTATAAATCATTTTAACAATAATCAGTTTCAAAATCAAACGTGAAACATGAAACAAATAAAACAAAATTACCTCGTAAAAACCAAATGATTCCCCTTAGAAAGATTCGCATCAAACTGATATCCTTCGTAATTAAACCCTTTTAAATCATCTATTGTTTCTGCATTGGTATCAATAATATAACGCACCATCATACCCCTCGCCTTTTTCGCAAAGAAACTGATCATTTTTAGTTTTCCGTCTTTATAATCTTTAAAGTCTGGCGTAATGACAGGCACTTTCAACGCTTTTACATCAACAGCAGAAAAATATTCGTTACTTGCTAAATTCACGAATAATTCATCTTTTTTCAATTCTTTGTTTAAAGCTTTAGTAACAGTCGGTTTCCAAAAATCGTGAAGGTTTTTAGATTCACCAACCGGCATTTTAGTTCCCATTTCTAAACGATAGGCCTGCATTAAATCCAGCGGTTTTAGAAGACCGTAAAGTCCTGACAATATTCTTAATTTGTCTTGTAAACTATCTAATTTCTCTAACGGAATTGTATAAGCATCTAAACCAGTATAAACGTCCCCGTCGAAAGTATAAACTGCCGGACGTGCATTTGCTGGAGTAAAAGGCGTTTTCCAATCCTGATTTCTTTTCCAGTTTAAATCGGCCAGTTTTTCTGAAATTGACATTAATTGGGATAATTCGGCTGGCTTTTTTTGTTTTACAATTTTATGAACTATTCTCGCTTCTTTTAAAAATGAAGGCTCAGTATATTGAGATGTTGGTAATTCTTTTTCGAAATTCAAAGATTTCGCCGGAGATATAACAATTTTCATTTGTACGTTTTTGTATGATTCAAAAATACAAATTGAATTCCTAAAATAATATTTTTTTCCGCCACGAATTCACGAATTATTTTTTTTTCTGTACGTTTAATTTGTATTAATTCGTGTAATTCACTGCTCTTGCTTTTTATTTTTATAAATTAAAATGCAAAATTGTGAATTTATTCAAAAAAGTCAACGATAGATTATAAAAGGCATTTTCTATGTTGTAAATTTGCAATCAGAAATTCCAAAAACATTTTCAATACAAAAAATTGAAAGTTGTATTCTAAATAGATAGCCACGAAATCACGAATTGACTTTTTTAAATTAATTAGAAAAATTCGCGAATTCGTGGCGAAAAAATTTAGATCATGACAAAAATATTGTATCAGCAGGAAAGCTATCAGATAATGGGAATTTTATTTGATGTTCATAGGAATTTAGGTGGTGGATTTTCTGAAATTGTATATAAAGATGCTTTAGAATATGAGTTCAAAAAAGCCAATATCCCATTTGAAAGAGAAAAAGAATATTTAGTAAATTATAAAGACATAATATTAGATCACAGATTTTACGCTGATTTCGTTTTATTTGATCAAATTATACTTGAAATAAAATCAAGCGATTATTTACATCCAAAATATATTTCACAGTGTCTTAATTATCTAAAAGTTTCCAAGAATAATTTAGCAATTTTGGCAAACTTCAATTCTGCTTCACTTGAACACAAACGTATTATTTTATAAAAATTAGTGAATTCGTGGCTATACAAACAAACTACAAAACTGCTTTACAAAACAAAATCTTCGATATCATTTCGAAAGCTTCTCAGGAATTAAACGTTGACTCTTATGTGATCGGCGGATTTGTTCGTGATTTGCTTTTAAACCGGGGTTCGAAAAAAGATATTGATGTTGTTGCTGTTGGAAGCGGAATTGAACTTGCTTTAAAGGTTTCTGATTTACTTCCTAAAAAACCAAAAGTCCAGGTTTTTAAAACTTATGGAACAGCGATGTTACGTTTTGAAGATACTGATATCGAGTTTGTCGGTGCCCGAAAAGAATCTTATACCCGAGACAGCCGAAATCCAATTGTGGAAAACGGAACTTTGCAAGACGATCAAAATCGCCGCGATTTTACAATCAATGCCCTGGCTTTATCTTTAAACGAAAATAACTTTGGTGCTCTTTTAGATCCTTTTGACGGTTTAACCGATTTAGAAAACAAAACAATTAAAACGCCTTTAGATCCTGATATTACGTATTCTGATGATCCATTGCGTATGCTTCGTGCGATTCGTTTTGCTACTCAATTGAATTTCGAAATTGAAGAAAATTCATTGAATGCCATCACAAAAAATGCGGAAAGAATCAAAATTATTTCTGGTGAAAGAATCGTAGATGAACTAAATAAAATTCTTTCTACAGACAAACCTTCAACCGGATTTTTACTTTTATATAAAACCGGGCTTTTAGATTTAATTTTACCTGAATTGACAGCTTTGAATCAGGTGGAAGAAATTGAAGGCCATACACATAAAAACAATTTCTATCATACGCTTGAAGTCGTTGATAACATTTGCCCAAATACTGATGATGTCTGGTTAAGATGGGCTGCATTGTTGCATGATATCGGGAAAGCGCCAACAAAACGTTTCAATAAAAAACAAGGCTGGACTTTTCATGGACACGAATTTTTAGGCGGAAAGATGGCTAAGAAAATCTTCGAACGTTTGCACATGCCTTTAAATCAAAAAATGAAATTCGTTCAGAAAATGGTTATTATGAGTTCACGTCCGATTGTTCTGGCGCAGGATATAGTAACTGACAGCGCTGTTCGTCGTTTGGTTTTTGATGCGGGTGAAGATGTAGAAGATTTAATGATTTTGTGTGAAGCTGATATCACAACCAAGAATCCAGCGAAATTCAAGAAATATCATAAAAATTTTGAAGTTGTCCGCAAGAAAATTGTTGAAGTTGAAGAGCGTGATCACGTTCGTAATTTCCAACCGCCAATTTCTGGAGAAGAAATTATGGAAATGTTCGATTTGAAACCTTCACGTGAAATTGGGTTTTTGAAAGAAGCGGTAAAAGAAGCTATTTTAGAAGGCGATATTCCGAATGAATATCAGGCTGCTTATGATTTTGTGATTAAAAGAGCTCAAAAGTTAGGGCTGAAAAAAATAGAGAAATAAGTACTTTATAAAATGAAAAAAGAAAATAAATCAGTAATCATTTGGTTACTATCGGGCTGTGTTTTATTATTTTTAATGGTCATCGTGGGTGGAATTACTCGTTTAACCAATTCAGGCTTATCTATGACCGACTGGCACTTGGTAACCGACACATTTCCACCTTTAACAGAAGCTAAATGGCAAGCTGCTTTTGATGAATACAAAAAGTTTCCAGAATATCAGAAAATCAATATTCACAACGATTTTCAATTGGCAGATTATAAATTCATTTATTTCTGGGAATGGTTTCATCGTTTCATCGGGCGTATCATCGGACTGGTTTTCTTTGTACCTTTTGTTTACTTTTTAATCAAAAAGAAATTAGACACTCCAACCATTAAAAAATGCATTGTTCTTTTGGCAATGGGCGGTTTTCAGGGTTTTCTTGGGTGGTTTATGGTCCGCAGCGGGTTAATTGACAATCCGGATGTAAGCCACTTCAGACTTTCACTGCACCTTACTTTTGCTTTTATCACTTTTGCTTACACACTTTGGGTAGCGCTTGATCTGATTTATCCGGAAAGAAACATCAATAAAATTCTTCCGCTTCGTAAAATCGCAAGATATGCTTTAGTAGCTTTATTGATCCAGATTATTTATGGTGGATTTGTAGCCGGACTTAACGCAGGATTAATTCACAATCACTGGCCATTAATGAGTGACGGAGAATTTATTCATGAATCGGTTTTTATTGAACAGTCTTCTCTAATCAAAAATTTAATTGAAGGAAAAAGTGGTGTTCAGTTTGTGCACAGAACTTTTGCGTATGCAGTAGTGGCGATTATTCTTTTTCTGTATTTCAAAAGCAAAAAATATTCACTTACCGATACCCAGTCAAAAGGAATTAACATTTTGGTGATTTTTGTTTTTGTTCAGTTTGCCCTTGGCGTTTTCACTTTATTGTACAGTGTGCCTTTGGCTTTAGGATTAATTCATCAGATTATGGCATTTTTACTTTTAAGTGCGATGACCTACACATTGCATAGATTGAGCAAATAATCGATATTTTTAAAACTAAAAAAGAGCTGAAATTTCAGCTCTTTTTTGTTGATACGTTTAATATAGTTTAATATAGTTTTATATAATCCAAAACCGGATTGAAATCCGGCCCTACAATATGTATCGAGCCGATGGCTCTTTTTCTAAAAATCTATTGATTCGGAATGAAGGTTTTCCAAAATTCCGTAGAAACGACATTTTCTTTCTTCTCACATCTCACATCTCACAAAAAAACCTACCCCAACCAATTTTTAAAATCCTGTACCTTTTCACGGCTCACAATAACCTCATCATCTTTATAAGTTGGCAAAATGATTTTTAAACGGGAATTGGTATATACCTGAATTTCTTTGATTGCTTTTAACGGTACTATAAATTTTCTGCTTACGCGAAAGAAATCTTTCTTGTTCAGCTCCTGCTCCAGAATTTCTAATGTAGAATCAATTAAATAATCACGATTATCGTAGGTATGAATGTAAGTGCCTTTATTTTCACTAAAAAAACATTCAATTTCATCTTTGGTAATTACCTTTAAATGATGCCCGATTTTAACTGTAAACCTTTCCCTGTAAGTTTTTTCAAAAGGATTTGAAAGCATTTGTCGTATTTGTTCAAAATCAAGCTGTAGATTTTGATTTGCATTATCCTGTTTCGGGATTCTGTTTTTGTATTTTGCAACAGCCGTTTCAAGATCATCTTCATCAATTGGTTTTAAAAGATAGTCTATGCTGTTTAGCTTGAATGCTTTCAATGCATACTCATCATAAGCAGTTGTAAAAATGATAGCGCTTTTTATATCTATTTTTTCAAAAATTTCAAACGATAAGCCATCCGAAAGCTGAATGTCCAAAAAAATCAAATCAGGATGCGCGTTATTGCCAAACCAATGGATAGATTCTTCTACAGAATGCAGCATAGTTTGCACAGCAATGTCTAATTTTTCTAATTTTCGTTGTAATAATCTTGCAGCCGGTTTTTCGTCTTCTATAATTAAGGTGGTCATTTATTAAATTTGAAAAATTAAAATCTGGTTTTGGTTACACTGGTAAAGTTACTCCCATTTATTGGTGTTTTGAGATTCTTTGTTCATGTATTTCTGGATTTTTTTCTGTTCCCACTCTGATCCAAAAAACAAATCAGGCCCGAAAACGGTGAAAGCGTGAATCAATAAACCAATCCCCCAAAAGAAGGCTGTCGAATACGTATGCCATTCAAATAATCCGCTCTCATCAAATCTGTTTCCAACAAAATCCCTGTTTATATTTGAAATAATAATGATTGCATTTACAATTAAATATATTTTTAAGTGCGAATAAAAACCCTTGATTCTTTTTATTTTTTTGTATGCTCTTTCAAAACTTTCATCATTTTCAAATTCTTGTCCGTACTCTTCGTAAAAGCGTCTTCTACAACGTCCCATTTTATTTTGTTTTAAAAGTTATTGCCATTTATTTTTGTTCTCTTTTTCTTTCTCCATGATTTCTCTGATTTTCCGTTCTTCCCATCCTTTTCCAAAAACCGGAAAAACTTCAAAAACTTTTAATCCATGAAAAACAACTCCTATTCCCCACCACATCAAAGGCCAGTAAAACCATAAGTGATTTGGTGTTGTATAGAAATTAATAAAAATCAATACAATGTTAACCCCAATGTAAGAAGTCAAATTACCATAAAACCCTTTAATATTCTCGACTTTCTTTTTAGCCTGGTAATATTTATCTTCTTCGTTATAATTTATTTCCATGATTACTCCCATTTTTGTCTATTATTTTCTTTTTCTAAAATCTCATCTATCTTTCTTTTCTCCCATTCTTTACTAAAAAAAGGAAAACAATCAAAAGCTTTCAATCCGTGTAAAACAATTGCAACTCCCCAGCCCAGCAAGGAAAACCAAAAATATAAATAACCTGGTGAAGTTATAAGATTTACCATTATAACAATTGGATTACAGAGAAAATATACTGTCAGATGTTCATAAAACTTTCTGATTTTTTTCACTCTTTCCTGAGCCTCATAATAACGTTCTGCAGCAGCATACTTTTCCATAATTATTTCCAGGTTTGTTGTTTATTATTTTCCTTTTCCAAAATCTCTCTGATCTTTCTTTCTTCCCAGTCTGAACTGTAACCAAAAACTTTAAAAGCATGCATTACAACCCCAAATCCCCAGCCTAAAGCCGAAAACCAAAACCACTGAAATCCGGGAGAATACCTCAAATTGATAAATACTAAAAACGGAATCACACAACAATACGAAATTACATTTGCGTAAAATCCTTTTAATTCTTCAACTCTTTTTTTAGCTCTGAAATAAGCTTTACTTTCATCGCTATAGTCTGCATTTGTTTCCATAACTGCTATTTGTTTCGTTAAAATCGGAATCTTAACCGTAAATGTTTTTTCATTTTGTTCAATCAAAACTTTTCTGTTGGTTACAATTCCGTATCGATTTACAATATTTTGGAGCCCAACTCCCTGCCTGTCCTGTAAAACTTCCTTTTTCTGAAAATCATTTTGAATGGCAAGATAATCTCCTTCTGTAAAAATTTTGATATGCAATGGTTTTTGTTCACTTACTACATTATGTTTCACTGTGTTTTCTAATAAAAGCTGCAGCGACAACGGAACCACTTTTGCATCCGGATTGATATTTTCTGTTGGCAATTCGTAAAACAAACTGTTTTCAAAACGCATTTTCAGTAGATTCATATACGTTTTTGCAAATGACAATTCATCCTCAACAGAAACCAGCTCTTTATCTTTTTGCTCTAAAACATATCGGTAAATTTTAGATAAAGAAGTGGTAAACCGCTGTGCATTATCCGGGTTTTCTTCAATCAAAGAACTTAACACATTGAGACTGTTAAAAAGAAAATGTGGGTCGATCTGATTTTTTAAACTTTCGAATTTGGCATTTGCCGTTCCTGCGATAATCTTTTGCTGCGTTATTTCGAATTTTGATGCCTGTTTCCATTTTACCATAAAGCTTCTCGCCTGCATAAAGGTAGATACCGCCAATGACAAAATGATATAAAAAAGATGTACCCAAATCATTCTTTCACTAAAGAATTTATCGACTGGCATACTTTGGAGATAAACAAAAATGTAATAATTTATTCCTAAAACAACTGGAACAGTATACAATATGGTAACCATGATTCCGTAATAAACCCTCAGGTTCGTCTGCTCCAGCCAATCCCATTTTTTATCCAGAAGAACGTTAAGGAATCCGTTGCCAAAACCTACTCCAAAAGAATAAAGACAGCTTATAAAAAAAGTTAAAAGAACATTTTGAACATTTAAGTCATCTCCCAAAAAAGCTGAAAATATTACCGTAAAAATCATGGAAATCTTAAAAGAAACAATTGTTCCGCTTTTTAGATCTGCATATGTATTTCCATTATCTTTCATTATAATCAGCTTAAATTATTTTTTATTTTTTGCAACTTTTTTGTGCTTCCAAAGCTCTGTCTAATCCCCATTTTGGCGAAAACTGACTTTCTGGTTTAAATGTACCGAAAAGTTCAATAGCTTTATCAACCTGCGCACATAAAGGTTTTGTATCTACGCCTGTCCATTTTGCACCACCCAGCTGATATTCTGCCTCACCAAATACCGCTCTTGGATTATTAGGATCAATTGCTTTGGCTTTGGCGTAGGCTTCCATCACTTTTGCCGAATATTTCATTCCGTTTGTCATTGGGTCAGCGACAACATATCCTGTATAAATCAAAGCCTGCAAAACATATAACTCGGCATTGTTCTGATCTTTTATGATTTCCTTATCCAAAGCATCTTGTGCCTTTGTCAATAACAAATCGATCTTTGTTTTATCTTTTTCAGTAAAAACAGATGTGGTGTTGATTAATGCAACATAATAATTTGGCAGATAGCTGGTTTTTTCTGCTGCAGCAATTCTTTCAAACATTGCTGAAGCTTCGTCGTTTTTGCCTTCTTTCCAAAGTCCGAAAGCCTTCTCCATTCCTTTTTCAAATTGTGTCTGAGCTGAAGCTAATACCACTACAAATAGTGTGATTAATGTGATGATTTTTTTCATTTTATAAGTTATTTAATGGTTTAACAGGATTAGTTTTTTATAATGTAATTTCAATTTTAGAGTCTTTACCAACAGTGAATTTAGCATCTGTATAGGAAGGTGGCCCCATAAATCCTTTAGCATTGTTTGAAGCTGCGTAATCTTCAGATGGGATTCCCATTGCGTTTCTGTCAAGTTTCCCATTATTATTTTCATCGTGATAAGTAGAAATCGCATATTCACCAGCAGGAAGATTATCAAATATTACAACTGCTTTGTTATTTTTAATTTCAGAAGCAAGGCTCTTGTAAGTTGTTTTCAGAAAAGTTCCTTCTGAATTATATAATCCAACTTTAACAGCTCCCCTATTGTTTTTTACACCTGAAACAGTAACAGTTAATTTTACATTTTGAGCAGACATTAAGCTGCAAATAAACAAGATAGTAAGGGTAATAATTTTGGTCATGATTTCTTTTTTTAAGGTTCTGATTTACTAAAATTCTGCGATTTTATTTTTTTATTGATGATTAAAACTCTGGTTATTAATTTATACTTCAAAAGTATGCTGGTTTTTAGTGTTATAAAATTAAATGATACTGAGTTGTTGATTTTGGCTACTGAATTGTTTCTTTTTAAAGTTGCTAAGGTTCTAAGCGTCTAAGATGCTAAGTTTTTCCCTTTGTAGCTTACAAACTTAGCAGCTTAGAGCCTTTTTAAAGATTCTTTAATTGATTCTCATTTTTGTTCTGGCTAATGGTCCAGAAGAAACCTACGAAGAAGAATCTGTCTGCGGTTGGAACTATAGCCTGTCTTTGATAAACGCCGCCTGAATCCGGATTTCTGGCATAATCGTATCCGAAAACGTTTTGTGTTCCTAAAATATTTGAAACAGAGAAATAGAGAATTTTTTGTGTGGTCAATAAATATGCCCAGTTAAAACTTAAACTGTTATATGATTTTGTTTTTCCATTCATAAACTGTGTTTGGTTTGGGTCATTATATGGACGTCCTGAACTGAAACTGTTTGTAAAACCAATTTGCGATTTCCAGTCTGTTATAAAATATTTCGTTACAACTGATAAATTATGATTGGCTACAAAACTTGGTGTTACCACATTGGGAAAGTTTTTGTATTGTCTTTCCGAATCTATATAAGAATATGAAATCCAATATTCTAAGTTTTTATACAAATTGCTGTCTCTCCAAAGCAAATCGAAACCTTTTGCGTAGCCTGAACCGCTGTTACTGAAAACCGAATTGTACTGAATATCCCTGGTATCGTACTGCACTAAATTTTTATAATTTTTATAATAAAATTCTGTTCTAAGCAATTGTCCTGGTTTTGAAAACGTGTAATTTAAAATATAATGACTTGCTTTTTCACTTTCAAACTGATGATATTTTGAATATTTAATATAATCCACAACCGGAGTCTGCGTAAAATCTCCGTAAGCAAAAGAAAACTGACTCGATTTTGAAAGTTTATAACCTAATGAAGCTCTTGGTGCAATATTATTTTCGTTTAATAAACTGTTGTTTGAATATCTTAAACCAACTTTCAAAGCTAGATTTTTAGAGAATGAAACATCTCCTTCTGCATAAGATGCAAAAATATTTGAATCGTAACCGTTTTCAAAAGATGTAGCAGTAGCAATATCTTCGTTGTATTTTGTAACGAAATAATCGGCACCAAAAGACAATTTAAAATAATTGGAAACCTTTTTTGATAATTTTAGTTTTAACTGTGCCGCATTTTCCTGACCCTCAATACCAGTAATATCATATTTCAATTTGTTTTTGCTGTAACCGTAACTAATTCCTGATGTTAGCTGCCATCCTGGTCCGATACTTCCTTTGTAAGATGAATTCAGATAAAAATTATTATTATTCATATCTGTTCTGATCGGATTTTCAAAATTGATATTTTTCTGATTTAAATCGAATTTTTCTGAATCGAAAGAAGCGTAAAGTTTGAAAATTCCGTTTGTAAATTTATATCTGTAAACCGTTTCGCCTCCTAAAGACTGATACGGACTATTCCAATCTACATTTTGTGGAATCACTGCCTGATAAGGTGCCAGATTAACGTACATCATATTTACACTTAAGGAACTTTTTTTCCATTTTTGTGTGTTTCCTAAACTCAAACCAACCGTCATAAATCCGATATCAGTTTTTTCGTGATCTTCTTCATCCTGCGTATTTAAAAGCAAAACACTAGATAATGCTTCACCATATTCAGCAGAATAACCTCCGGTAGAAAAAGCAATCCCGCTAAATAAGAAAGGAGAAAATCTGCTTCGGGTTGGTAAATTATTAGTTGTAGCACCGTATGGCTGTGCTACTCGAATTCCGTCTACAAAAGTTTGGGTTTCGTTTGCTTCACCTCCACGTACAAACAAACGTCCGTCTTCCCCCACACTTTGTGTTCCCGGCAGCGTTTGTAAAGCCGCTATAATATTTCCGGCAGAACCTGCTGTAGTCACAATATCCAGTGGCTTTAAAACAGATACTCTTGCTTTTTCTCCAGATTCTAAAGTTCCGGCTGTGATGACAACAGCATCCAAAGCATTTATATTTTCTCTTAATTTAATTGTTTGGTCTTTATAATTGGCAACATCAATTTCTGTTTTGAAAGTTTCGAAAAGCAAAAAGCTTACCACTAAAAATTTATTTCCGGTTTCTGTAGTTTCAAAAGAAAATTCTCCTGTTTCAGAACTCGTTGCGCCATCGTATGTTCCGTCCAGATAAATATTGGCACCAACAACCGGTTTTCCTTTTTGGTCGAGAACTTTTCCTGAAATAGTATTTTGAGCGAAAATAAATGCTGTAAAAAATAAAAAAGGTATTGTTAAAAATAATTTGGTTTTCATGTCTTCTTTTGATTTTGATGAAGCAAATGTATTTTAACTTTTCTTGTTAAAAAATATTAAATAACCCAATTGTAGAATTTTGGGGATGAGTTGTAAAATACTAATTTGTATCTTAGCTATGAATTGAAAAAAAACATTATTATGTCAGAAAGTAAAAGAATTTCAAATCTATATCAGTCCATTTATAATGGAAATCCCTGGCTGGAAGTTACTTTAACACATACGTTAAGAGATGTGACTGCCGAACAGGCATACAGGAAAGTAAATCCGAATCTGAATACAATTTGGGAAATCGTGAATCATCTTATTCAATGGAGAAGAAACATTTTAAAACGTATGCAGGGAGAAGTAATCATCACTCCGGATCATAACTATTTTGTACCTGTTCTGGATCCATCTGAAGCTGCCTGGGAGCAGTCACTTCAAAACCTTGCAAAATCACAGGAAGCCTGGAATGCTTTCTTTGAAGATTTTGATGATGCTGATTTAGGAAAAATATATACCAACAATAATCACACCTATTACGAACACATTCACGGAATCATTCAGCACGATGTTTATCATTTAGGGCAGATTGTTATTTTGAAAAAAATGCTGTAAATCTACAATTAGTCAATATAGCAAAAAAGACATCAGAGAAATTTCTATGAATAAAATGTAATTATGAAAACAGAGAAAGAAAAAATGATCAGCGGTGAATACTACAATGCTTTTGATGCTGAATTAGTAAAAGGCCGCAGGAGAGCAAAAAACCTGCTTCATAGTTTAAATGTAAAAGAGTACCGGGTTACTAAAAAAGCAAAAGAAATTTTAAAGGAATTGATTCCGAATACCGGAACCGGTTTTTATATTGAGCCCCCATTTCATTGCGATTACGGATATAATATTATTGCGGGAGACAATGTCTATTTTAATGTAAATTGTGTCGTTTTGGATTGTGCAACTGTAACTATTGGGTCAAATGTATTTATTGCACCCAATGTTCAGATTTATACGGCTTCACATCCGCTTGACGCTGAATTAAGAAAAACGTTAGAAAACGCTTATCCCGTTACTATTGGAGATGACTGTTGGATTGGCGGTAATTCTGTAATCTGTCCGGGGGTAACAATAGGAAAAGGTTGTGTTATTGGAGCCGGATCGGTTGTTACCAAAAATATCCCCGACAATTCGTTAGCTGTTGGAAATCCGGCTAAGGTAATTCGCAAATTAAACAAATCTAAAACTCTTTAATCACATTTTTTAAAGATATAAAAAAAGCACTTTTTATAAATATAATTTTTAAATATTAATTTAGTTATATTTGATACAAATAGTGTAACGATGACTATAACAATTCCGAATGATATTAGAAGTGAATTCGAAGGTTATAATTATATAATAAGTTGGTTAAATAAATATAACTATATTAAAAATACAGAGATTACATTTGACTTTAGTAGAGTTACTTTTCTTGAAGCAAATTTATGTGCATTGATTGGGACAATTTTTGAAATGCTAGAAGCAAAAAGAAATATTATTAAAATCATAAATATTCAACCACAAGTAGAGACGATATTAAGAAAAAATGAGTTTTTACTGCCTTTTGGATTTCAAAAAATTTCAGATTACAATAACACTGTTTTAAAGTATCAAAAATTCACACCTAATGACGATGTTGGCTTCAATAGGTATATCCAAGAAGAACTTTTAAAAAAACAACAGTTTCCATCGCATAGTGAAAAATTGGGAAAAGAAATCACTAGAAATATTTTTGAAATTTACGAAAATGCCAGAACTCACGGACAATGTGATTATATACATAGTTGTGGTCAATTTTATCCTAGAAAACCAGACAAACCTTTACACTTTACAATAGTTGATAAAGGAGTAAATATCAAACAAAATGTTTCCGCATTTCACAATGAAGATCTCGATGCTGCAGATGCAATTGAATGGGCAATGAAAAAAGGAAATACAACCAAAAGTGGTGATACTTCTGGAGGATTAGGTCTTGCAGTAATTTTTGAATTTATAAAATATAATAAAGGCAAAATTCAAGTCATTTCATCAGATGGTTTTTATGAATATAAAAATGAAAATGTAACTAAAAAGAAATTAGCATCTATTTTTGAAGGGACGATAGTAAATATTAAATTTAATCTAAATGATTCTAATTACTACTCATTAAAAAGTGAAGAAGACGATTTTGAAAATATATTTTAAATGGCGTAACTTTGCGCCACATTATTAATGAAATAATTCTATAATTATGAAGCATCTAATTATTAAAGATATAATTAATTCGGAGCTTGCAGTATCAACTGAAAATGGAGAAAAAGTTTTCAAAATGATTGATTCATGTTTGCAAAAGAAAGAAAAGATAGAATTAGATTTTGCGGGTATTACAATAATGATTACAGCATTTTTGAATGCTGCAATAGGGAAATTATACGGTAAGAAAGAATACACTCCTGATTTTCTGAATGAATATTTAAAACTCAAAAATGTCGAATTAGAAGATCGAAGTTTATTTATTGATGTAATTCAAAGGGCTAAAGAATATTTTGCCAATAAAGAAGATTTTGAAAAAAATTCTAACAATGCAATCTATGGCGACGATTAAAATTCAAGATTTAAAAATTGGTTTTACTGACCAATTTTTTTTTGACACAAATGTTTGGCTATTACTTTTTGGAACCATTGCTGATTTTCAAAATAGCGATCAAAAAAAATATTCTAAATTATTAGAAGATTTAATAATAAAAGATAAACCTATATTTATTTCCTCAATGGTCATCTCTGAATATGCAAACGTTTTACTTCGAAGAGATTTTGATCAATGGGTTTCTGTTGAAAAGATTATCAATGCAAAATTTAAAGCTGATTTTGTTGGGAGTAAAGCCTATGAAAATTCAGCAGAAGTAATAAAAAAATCAATAAACAAGATTTTAAAACTACCTAATATTCAAGCGGTATCGGATAGTTTCCACTGCATTGATATAGATAACATTCAAGAAAATTTTAAAAATGTAGATTTTAATGATGCATACATTTTTGAATTATCAAAACTAAACGATTATAAGATTGTTACAAATGATAAAGATTTTCTAAAATTAGATTCTAAAATTGACATTATCACTTCATAATCAGAATATAATGCTTACCATAAACAAAGTTCACCATATTGCTATCTTATGCTCCGATTATCAAAAATCTAAAGCTTTTTACACTGAAGTTTTAGGCTTAACAATTATTAGAGAAATATACCGGGAGGAACGTCAGTCTTATAAACTCGACTTAGCTCTAAACGGCACTTATATTGTCGAATTATTTTCATTCCCAAATCCCCCAAAAAGACCTTCAAGGCCTGAAGCTGTGGGTTTGCGCCATTTAGCTTTTGAAGTTATTAATTTAGATGAAACTGTTGCTCTTTTGAATTCTAAAAACATTGAATCAGAACCTATCCGGATAGATGAAAACACCGAAAAACGATTTACTTTTATCACCGATCCTGATTTATTACCAATAGAATTTTATGAAAGATGATGATAATTGTGTGAGATATTTCGTCGCTATGCTAACCAAAACACACTGAAAGATTTTTCTTATATCCTCAATTTTAACATAATATACTGAGTATTTTTTATTTAAAACCCAATTTGATTCTCTAATTTTGTAATCCGCATAAAATATGCGATACTACAAAATTTATAGTCTGATGAACAAAACGGCGCAAATCAAAAAAAATCATCAATTTATTAAGTTTCGAAAATTAGTTATTGTTTCCTTATTAATTGGCTTTCTCTCTGCTTTTCTCGGAATTTCACTTAAAAGAATTACAGAATATTACGAGGAAATCTTCTTTCACGAAGTATCGGTAAATCCCATTTTTTATATCATTTTTCCCGTTTTCGGATTATCTGTAATTTACTTTCTAAGACAATATCTTTTTAAGAAAAAAGAAAACAAAGGAATCAAAGAGGTTTTTGAAAGTACCGGTTCTAAATCTAAAAATTTACCTTCTTATAAAATCCCTTCTCACTTCATCAACGGATTGTTAACTGTTATTTTTGGAGGCTCAACCGGAATCGAAGTTTCTACAGTAGTCGCCACTGCAACAATTGGGTCTGTAGCTCACGAAAAAGAAAATGTTTTCCGTCAATACAAAACCGAATTAATTTGTGCCGGAGTTGCTGCCGGAGTTACAGCATTATTCAGCAGTCCGATTGCAGGAATTTTGTTTGCTTTTGAAGTTATTTCAAGAAAAGTGACCCGGGCATTTATCATATCAAATGTCATAGCGGTTTCTATTGCTTTTGGATTACTTACTATCCTAAAAGAAGGACCTCTGTTTGCTATTTCAATCACAACCTGGCATTTAAAAGCGATTCCGTATTTTATTCTTTTAGGAATTTTGGCCGGAATGAATTCTGTTTACCTGACCCGATGTGTTTTGTTTTTTAAATCCCAATTCGGAAAAATTGACAGGCATTATTACAAAATCATAATTGGCTCTGCGGTTTTAAGCATCTCACTGTTTATTTTTCCGCAATTGTACGGAGAGGGATATCATGCAATTAAAACCAGTTTTATTGCTCCAAACCAAATTATGACATTTACTTTAGCGTTAACTTTTATTGGTATATTACTCCTTAAACCCATTGTAACCTCCATTACATTAGCTTCCGGAGGCGATGGAGGAGTTTTTGCACCAAGCCTTTTTATAGGGGCTTTTTTAGGATTATTACTGGCTTCCGTTTTAAATACTTTTTTTCAGGTTCATGTAATTCCGGTTAACTTTATGATTATCGGAATGGCAGCGGTATTAAGTGCCAGCATCCATGCCCCTTTTACAGCTATATTTTTGGTATGCGGACTTACAAACGATTACACCTTATTTTTTCCTATTCTTGTTGTTTGTTTAATTTCGAAATACACTGCAAAAATGATTTATCCCTATACGGTATATAGTTATTCTCCAAGTATGACAAAATAATTTCAGGCTAATAATCCATCGATTAACAGAATCTTAACCATTGTTACGTACAGCAAAGTGTATTTAAAAACATAACGAAAAATCAATTATAGCAAACAAAATTACAAAATGCCTGTTCAAAAAATAAAAAGAGGATATCGCAAAACACGTTATATTCTTTACAAAGAAACTCTAGTTGATTATAAAGAACATTTTTGGTCTTTTTTAGGATCATTTGTCGGTATTGGAATTCTGGCTTACATTCAATCGATGCATTTTTCAGGTAATGACGCGGTATATCTAATTGGTTCTTTTGGAGCTTCTAGCGTACTTGTATACGGAATTATTCAGAGTCCATTTTCTCAACCAAGGAATTTAGTTGGAGGACATTTAGTTTCAGCATTCATTGGTGTTACCGTTCATAAATTAGCACCGGATATTATCTGGATTGCAGCACCTTTGGCAGTTTCACTCGCTATAATTTTAATGCAGATTACTAAAACTTTGCATCCGCCAGGAGGAGCGACTGCATTAATTGCGATCATTGGTTCGGATAAAATAAAAAGTTTGGGTTATATGTACGTCTTTTCTCCGGTATTAATTGGCGTTTTAATTTTGCTCATTACAGCGCTAATATTCAATAACATGACTTCAAGCAGGGTTTATCCAAGCCATAGCACTTATCATAAACATTATCACAAAATCAGAAAACGACTGGCGAAAAAACAATAAACAGATTTGTTTTAGTGAATTTAATTTTCCCTAAAATGTTTTCAACAAATCGTAATTACTAATTCATAAATCATAATTTATATTTTACCTTTGGCTTTTCAAAAATACAAAGATTATGGTTTATAAATTTAGAGTAATCCTGGACGCCGAAGAAGATATTTTTAGAGACATTGCAATTCTTGAAGATGATACCCTTGAGGATTTACACAATGCAATTTTCAACGCTTTTGGCTTTGACGGTTCTGAAGTGGCTTCATTTTATACTTGTGATGACACATGGAATCAGGAAGATGAAATTCCGCTTTTTGACACAGGAGATATTCCCGGCGAAATCAGAACCATGAACGATTATCCGTTATCTAGTATTTTAGACAAACAAAATACGAAGATTATATACGTTTATGATTTCATCAGCATGTGGACTTTCTTAGTTGAACTGGCTGCTATCGAAGATGAACAAGTTGGAGTTACTTATCCCGAAACTTTATTTTCACACGGTGAAATGCCTGATGAAGCTACAGAAAAAAACTTCGAATCTGATGATATGCACAATGATATCTACGGTGAATTTGAAGATGATCTAGATGAAGACGATCTTGACATGTTCGAAGGAGACGACAGCTTTGAGGATTTCGGTTTTGAGGAGAATTGGAATTAGTTTTTTTTAAGGTTCTAAGGCTCTGAGCTGCTAAGTTTCTGAGGTTTTTTTATTTTAGGAATTTTCTTATTTTTACTAAAATTTAAATTCAATAAAAATGAGTGATTTCAGAAAACTTTTGATCTGGCAGAAATCAATGTCCTTGGTTACCAAAATTTATTATTCAACAAATAATTTTCCAAAAGAAGAAATCTTTGGATTAACTTCACAAATTAGACGTAGTTCGATTTCTATTCCAAGTAATATTGCAGAAGGATCTGGCAAAGAAAGTGACAAAGATCTTTTACGATTTTTAAATATTTCAGTTGGTTCTTTATTTGAAATGCAAACACAATTAGAAATCGCAAAAAATATCTCGTATCTAAAAGAAGACGATTTTAATAACTTATACGAGGATAGCCGTGAAGTAGAAAGAATGTTAGTTTCAATTATAAAAAAAATAAAATACAGAAACTAAACCTTACTAACTTAACAACTTAGAACCTCAGCACCTAGAAATATGATAAACCTTTTCAATACCCACATCGAAACTCTGGCGATACATCGCGTAGGAAATAAAAGCCGAAATGAAGCGATTTTTTTATCGGAACAGCCATTTAATTTAAATGATGAAATTGTACCATTAATTAAAGAGTATTTTTTTAAGCCTTTTAGAGAAAAAGAAGAAAATTATTATCAGTTTGCACACGAAGTAGATCTGGACTACAACGACATGTTTAAATTTGCAACTGAAATTTTTGCAAATCCATCAAGTGTTCAGGAAGTTTCAAAAAAAATCACGAAGCATTTATATGAACAGTCCAATCATCCGCATATTAAAAACGGAGAGGTTTACGTAACGTATTTGACTAATTTAAGCATTGATAACAATGTAGTTGACGCGATTGGAATTTTTAAAAGCGAATTACAATCTGATTTTTTACAATTTGAAGAAAAAGACAGTAATCTTGAAATGATTTTACAGCAGGGAATCAACCTGAGTAAGTTAGATAAAGGATGCCTTATTTTTAATTACAAAAAAGAAGAAGGATACAAAATCTTAACCGTAGACAGCAACCGTTATGATGCCCGTTACTGGCTTGAGCACTTTTTATCTGTGGATGCTTTTGAAGATGAAAACTTTATCACCAAAAAATATTTAAAATTCTGTCAAAACTTTGCGAAAGATGTTGTTTTACCAGCAGAAGACAAAAAAGAAGAAGTAATGTTTATGAACCGATCTGTGAATTATTTCGCTAAAAATGATCAGTTTGAAGAACAGAATTTCCTAAATGAAGTATTAGACAATCCTGATTTAATCCCCGAATTTAAAAACTATAAAGTCGATAAAGGAGAAAAATACAGCATCGAAGATGTTACCTCATTCCCTATTGCTAACGCAGCAGTTTCTGACGCCAGAAAATCGATTAAAAACGTGATTAATCTGGATACTCATATTCAGATTAAAATGGACTTTATTAATCCTGAAAGCGCAGAAAAATTTGTCGAAAAAGGCTGGGATGAAGAAAAACAAATGTATTACTACTTAGTATATTTCAACAAAGAAGAAAAAAACTAAGGAGGATTCATTTTCTATTACTTACTTAAACAAAAACGGCAATTAAATCTAATTGCCGTTTTTTTTATTATAGTTCAATTTTATTTTTCAGGTATTCAAGCATTTGCAAGGTTATAGGCTTAGAAAGAAAATCAATTATAATAGGATATTTTTTTGCTTTTGCTAAATCTTCAGGATTAATTGTAGAAGATAAAACGATAACATTAATAGAATTAAACTCCTCATAATCAGACGTTGTAAAATGATCTAAAAACTCCCAGCCTCCCATAACAGGCATATTCAAATCCAGAAAGATCAATTGTGGCTTTTTTACCGGCTGATCTTTACTATATTTTAGAGTATTGAAATACGACAAAGCTTCCTCACCATTTTGAGCTGTGATGATTAAATCAGAAAAACCTGCTTTTGCAATTACTTTTTTAGACAGCATTAATGTAATAGGATCATCATCAATACATAAAATTTCTTCCAGCATAAATTAATTTTTAAATGTTATGATAAATGAGGTTCCTTTATTGACCTCACTTTCAACAGTAATTGTCCCCCCCATAGTTTCAACCTGCGATTTAACAAGATACAAACCCAGACCTTTGCTATCGGGATAATTATGAAATCTTTGGTATAATCCGAAAACTTTATCACCGTTTCTTTCTAGATCAATACCGATTCCATTATCAGTAAAAGTCAAAAAAACTGTCTGACCAACTTGTTCAGCGGTTATTGAAATTTTTAACTTTCTATTCTCAGATTTGTATTTAATCGAATTCGTTAACAAATTTAATAATATACTTTCAATATAAGCCTTATTAGTATTAAGTAACGGAACTTTATCCAGCTTAAGTTTTATTATAGGCTTATGTGTCTCTATTTGAAAAGACAACTGACCAAATACATTTTCAAAAACCTCGGCCAGAGAAACCATTTCTTTCTGCATCGAAGGATTATCTTTTATAATGATAACCTTTACCAGATCATTAATTGTTTCATTTAAAAGATACGTTGACTTATAAAAACCATTAAGAATTTCCTGTAACTCAGGGTTATCTATAGGTATATACTCAATCAGATTCAACAACCCCATTAAATTAGACAGTGGAGCCCTAAGGTTATGCGAAGTTATATACGAAAACTGCTTTAAGTCTTTATTATTCTGAGTCAATTCACGAATCAAATGTTCTTTTTCTGTTTCAAGTTTTCTTTCTTCTGTAATATCCTGCTGAATCGATATCCAATGTGACAAAACACCTTCTGAATTAAAAATTGGAATCATAGAAAAACGAACCCAATACTCCTTTTTATCTTTGCTGTAACTTATGGTTTCAATTAGACATTCCTTTTCTTCCTTGATAGCTTTTAATACTTTTTTTAATGCTTCAGAATCTGAATTTGGCCCTTTAAAAACATTTGGCGACTGCCCCAGGATTTCATCGGATTCGTAGCCAGACATTTTAGAAAAAGCAGGATTTACGTAAACAATTCTCGGAATTTTACCGTCAGTAGAATTTGCTTCTGTAATCAAAATAGAATCTTTAGACTGAATAATTACGGTTTCTAAAAGTTTAAGCCGCTGCTCCTCTTCTTTTTGTTTTGTGATATCCTGAATAGCCCCAATCATCCTGATAGCCTTGCCGTTTTCATCCTTTAAGAGAAACCCTCTGTCTAAAACATATTTATAGTTTCCGTCTGCACACCTGAAGCGATATTGATCCTGCCATTTTTCAGTTTTCTGTTCAATAAAAGAATATAATTTAACAGACATCCTGATACTGTCTTCCGGATGAATTTTATCGAACCACCATTTCGATGTCACACCTACATCTTCGTGTTTATATCCAAAAACAGTTTCTATTCCTTTATTCCATGTAATGTAATCTTCCTGAATTCTCCAGTCCCATATCGTATCACTGGTAGCTTTTGCAACTATATCATACTTCTCATTAGACTCTTTAATCTCTTCATTAGTAAGCTGCATTTTTTTTAAAATGGAAATATTCTTATTTTCATTTTTAGATAAAATATAATTAAAAACCACTCCGGTAAAAAATATATAAATAATGTCTTTTATAAAACTAAGATAAAAGAATTCAGTTTTTAAAGCGTAGCAAACCAGTAATTTATGACACAAGACAGCCATAAATAACGAAATGATAATATATATCAGCGTAATTTGTTTAGGTTTACTTTTCATTACTCAAATATAGGCAAATAAACCAGACTGAACCAAACAGAATTGTGTTTAAATCTATTGAATTATTACTATTTCGTTAAACTAATTCGCTGGCATTACGTAAACTATCTTCAAAACGTTTTTTTTATCAAAATAAAGTGTACCTTTGCGCCCATTAAAAATCACAGATGGAATCTATTAGAAACATTGCAATTATTGCCCACGTCGATCACGGTAAAACCACTTTGGTTGATAAAATTATGTATCACTGTCAGTTATTTCGTGAAAACGAAAACACAGGTGATTTAATTCTTGATAATAACGATTTAGAGCGTGAGAGAGGTATTACTATTACTTCTAAAAACGTTTCTGTTCAATATAAAGGGACAAAAATCAATATTATTGACACTCCAGGCCACGCCGATTTTGGAGGTGAAGTAGAGCGTGTATTGAACATGGCCGATGGTGTATGTTTACTTGTGGATGCTTTTGAAGGTCCGATGCCACAAACCCGTTTTGTATTACAAAAAGCTATTGACTTAGGTCTTAAGCCATGTGTAGTTATCAATAAAGTTGATAAAGAAAACTGTACTCCGGAAGAAGTGCATGAAAAAGTTTTCGACTTAATGTTCGAATTAGGTGCTACTGAAGAGCAATTGGATTTTCCAACTGTTTACGGTTCTGCTAAGAACAACTGGATGTCTGATGACTGGAAAGTTCAAACACAAAACATTGAGCCATTATTAGATATGGTTATTGCAAATGTCCCTGCTCCAAAAGTTTCTGAAGGTACTCCACAAATGCTCATCACATCTTTAGATTTCTCTTCTTTTACAGGCCGTATCGCTATCGGACGTCTTGAAAGAGGAACTTTGAAAGAAGGAATGCCAATTTCTTTGGTAAAAAGAGATGGAAAAATCATCAAATCCAGAATTAAGGAATTACACACTTTTGAAGGTTTAGGCCGTAGAAAAGTAGAAGAAGTTGTTGCTGGTGATATTTGTGCTGTTGTAGGTATTGAAGGTTTTGAAATTGGAGATACTATCGCTGACTTCGAAAATCCTGAGGCTTTACAAACTATTGCTATCGATGAGCCAACAATGTCTATGTTGTTTACCATTAACGACTCTCCTTTCTTTGGTAAAGAAGGTAAATTTGTTACTTCCAGACATATTCGTGAAAGATTAACAAAAGAGCTTGAGAAAAACTTAGCGATGAAAGTTGGAGAAACTGATTCTGCTGATAAATTCATGGTTTTTGGTCGCGGTGTACTACACTTATCAGTCCTTATTGAAACAATGAGAAGAGAAGGCTACGAACTTCAAATTGGTCAGCCACAGGTTATCATCAAAGAAATTGATGGTGTGAAATGTGAGCCAATTGAGGAATTAACAATCGACTTACCAGAAAACCTTTCAGGTAGAGCGGTTGAATTCGTAACGATCCGTAAAGGAGAAATGCTTTCTATGGAAGGCAAAGGTGAGCGTATGATTGTTAAATTCAATATTCCATCCCGTGGAATTATTGGTTTAAGAAATCAATTACTTACCGCTACGGCTGGTGAAGCTATTATGGCACACCGTTTCATCGGATACGAACCATACAAAGGAGAAATCCCAGGACGTAACAACGGTTCATTAATCTCTATGGAAAACGGAAAAGCAATTCCTTACTCTATCGATAAATTACAGGATCGTGGTAAATTCTTCGTTGATCCAAACGAGGATATTTATGAAGGTCAGGTTATTGGAGAAAACACTCGTAGCGACGATATGACGGTTAACGTTACTAAAACGAAAAAACTTTCAAACGTACGTTCTTCTGGAGCTGATGATAAAGCCAGAATTATTCCTGCTATCAAATTCTCTTTAGAAGAAGCTTTAGAATATATTCAAAAAGACGAGTACGTTGAAGTTACTCCAAAATCTCTTCGTTTAAGAAAGATTTACTTAAGTGAAACTGACAGAAAAAGATATAAAATCTAATTATATTAAATTTCAACATTAAATCCCAAACTCCAGACAATAATGAGTTTGGGATTTTTTTAACTGTTTTTGAATCGGAGTTTCAAAAAATTATCTTTTTAGACTAAAGTGACCTTTTGTTTCACGCCCATCTTCAAATTTTGCCGAATACCAATAATCGTCAGCAGGCATGGGTATTCCGTTAAATGTACCATCCCATCCCGAGCCTAAAGGAGAAATTTGGTTAATCAGTTTTCCATATCTGTCAAAAATATAAATGATTGATTTGGAATAAAAATCCTTGCTTACGCCTTTTATATTCCAGGTATCGTTATGACCATCTCCATTTGGAGTAAAAAACTTTGGAGCTCCGAGAACAGCAATTACTTTTTCAGTTATTCCGCACCCATTCATATCTTTAATATAAACAGTATGAAAACCAATATCAACATTTTGGAACACATTTGAATCCTGATAAGGACCATTTGAATCCGAAATACTGTATACATAATGTCCAGGTCCATTTACATCTATCACAACTGAATTGTTCTCGCTTAAATCTTTAATTTTAATTTCGTTAATACCGGCAATATCCGATGCTGTGACTTTTATAGTTCGGGTTCTCGAACAATTATTTGTATTTTTTACTTCAACGCTATATTCTCCTTGCTTATCCACTTCAATTGAATAATTTATAGCTCCGGAGATGGTATTTCCATTCAAAAACCATTGATAGGTATACTCATTTATTGGCGTACCGTCATTAATTCCCGCTTCAAGTCTGACCATAAATTCAGGTAAATTAGTACAGACAATTTCATTTTCCAGACCGTCAATGTTTAAATCTATATTTGGGAATGGATTTACTACTAACTCAAAAGTTACATATCCAAAACACTCATTTGACAAAGAATTTTCAACCCTTGCCCATATTTTCTGTTTATTTGGATATCCAATATTTCGATAATTTGCGATATTTTCAATTGCCAATGAATTACTGAAAGCATCTGTTTCCGCCAGGAAATCTGCCTCATTTTTATAATAACTTATCGTATAATTTGATCCGGAAGCAGGAAGCGTATTTTTAATTTGCTGTGTTACATTACTAAAATCAAAAGCTGAAATACCATCTGTGTCTACACTGACTCCATCTATAAAATCATCACAAACCTGATAACCAGCAATTTGAAAACTATTCGGTATTTGAGTCACTGAAACAAACAGATTTAATTGTGACACACTAAAACAACCATTTGCATTTTCAGTACGAACATAAATAACTCTGTCAGAAGTTTTATAAGCTAAAGGATTTGCAATTAATGATATGTTGTCTTTTGATACTGCTGCTGCAAAAGTGGTGTAATAAGTGAATTTTTCCAGTGCGGAATTGACTGAAATATCGTTATTTTTCTGTATTAGATTAAATGTTGAAATACCATCCGTATCGTCATCACACTGTACAAGAGTTATTGGAGAATTAACCGTTGGCAAAGCTAATAATGTCAAAGTTGCAGCATCCGAATATAATCCGCATGAATTGCCTGTACGGCTCAAAAACACCCTGTATTGATAGGCATTCATTGATTTCAAAACATTAGAAACTGTTAAGTAAGAAGAATTTACCCCTGAGTATGTTGCCGTATTTACCAAATCATTCCAGGTTGTACCGCCATCAGTAGAAATCTGCCATTGATAACCGGAAATTGAAGCAGCAACAATTGTAAAAACAGTGTTTTGTAATTCGCAAACCGATTTGTTTTCTGGTTGCTTATCGATAATAATAGGCGCAGGAATCGTATAATTCAAATTTGGACTACTATAACCAGTCCCACTAGTAACGATTCCATTTTTATTTACTGCCGGAGGAGCAGCCGATCCCAAAAAATGATCGTTATTCCCATCCATAAATCCAGCTTCTGTAACGTCAGGGCAAAGGTCGTTATCGCTATCTGTTTCGATATAATTATAAACGTTGTCTAAATCAGTATCTGTTATACTGTAATTTATTTTTCCGCTTTCGGGAGTAGTTTCCACAGCATTAGCCAGTCCGTTTGAACCAAAATTATTCCCGTCTATTACACCATCCCTATTTACATCTGCAGCGTTACTTCCGGATTCAATCAAGTCATAAATTCCGTCATTGTCGCTATCCAGATCTAAATAATCAGGAATAGCATCATTATCAAAATCCGAAGGTATCAATCCGTTTCCAAAACTGTCATCAATCCCGTCATGATTGGTATCAATATTAGAAACTACTTTTAAATTTACACCTAGTGCTTCAACAGCATCAGGAATACCATCATTATCGCTGTCCAGATCTAACTGATCCGGAATTCCGTCATTATCCGAATCTTTAGAAACACAAACCAAATAGAATTTTAAAGATGTTCTATTTAATAATATATCAGAAAGGTTTTGATGTTTAAAACTAATTATTTTAGACTCATTTGTTAAAAATTTAAAAGTTCCTGTGCCAGCTGCTAATGGGGCAGCACCATTCAACCTAAAACGAATTTCAAAAGATGAAAATTCAGTTACACCACTTTCATAAAAACCATCATAATTAGTGTCGATCAATAATTGGTTGTTTGGATTTAATACCGTTACTGTTTTATTTATTTCTGAACTCACCACATATTCCGCTGTAGAATTCAGTAAATCAGCAGCATTTCCTACTGAAATATATTCCAGTCCTATTGACGCAGGCTGAGCGAAAGTCATCGTATATTTTACCCAATTTGTTTTTCCGGCTGGTACTTCACTAACGAAACTTCCATCAGGACTTCCTAAAAAGGACATAAAACCAGATGTTGCTGAAGTAGTTATTGTCCCAGCAAATGAATTTGTATAAGTACCGCCAATGGAAATAGTATTTAAAGTTAATTTAGAAAGATCTATATTCTGATTTCCAAACGATTCAGTACAATTCGCTATTCCATCCCCGTCATTATCAAGATCTATATTATCATTGACTTTGTCATCATCCCTATCTGCAGGACAATCACTTACAGGAATTTCATCCGAAAAAAATTCAGTCCCACAAGCTGATAAGGTCGCTCTTACTTTGTAATATCCCGGCTGCGTTGGTAAATAACTGTTTGAAGTAGCTCCTGGAATTTCTGTATCATTAAAATACCACTGAAACACGTCAAACCCAGCTACAGAACTCACATTAAGCCTCACATTCGGGATACAGCCTGATTGGGCTATACTCAATTGCTGAAAATTGATTTCGGGTTTAAAAGTAAATCCAGAGTAATAACCTCCAAATGTTGCTGCATCATCACTTCCATATGCCGCTAAATATAACTGTGAAGTCGAAAAAACAGATACATCTCCGATTAGTCCGGTTATAACATAACATTCATATTCAGCATTTCCTGTTACAGCAGTGGGTCCTGAAACATTTACTTTTCTACGTAATGCTGCTAAAGTATAAGGTATTTTATTCTCTATAAAATTTAAATCTGATCCTGCTTTAGTGATAAGTGTGACCCTGCCTTTAAAAATGCGATTACCAACCGACTCAATTGCCGGAATATTATCGATCGATTTTGGACTCTGACAGCTTAAAGGCGGGACAAAAAACATTTCCTGATTAGCCTCATCCCCTCTTAAATCATCACCTATGCTCTGATAAGCGAAGATGTTTTTGCTGGAGCGCACATACAAATTACCCTGAGCATTATAGTCTGACCCTAAAAGCGAAATGTATTCTCCGGCATCGATAGAATAAGCCGAAGTTGCAGAACCATTCAAAAATATTTCAGTATTATCTTCATGAGCTATTAATATTACCTTCTCTACGTCTGGCGAACCTGTACTTTTAATAAATATATACTCGGTACCAGTTCTTTCTGCCGACACAATCTGGTCAATCCCAAGATCTACATTATTTCTAATCAAACCATTTGACCCTGCAAAAGAACCACAATTTACAGCTATAAGCTTGTTTGATGTAATTAATACACCAATAAGTGCATCATTATTAGCAGGCAGGGGACCTTTTACTGCAATAGTATAACTTTCACCACTATTGAGAGTAATACTCGAAAGCGAGTTTCCGGTAAGGGTATTATTAATCAGGATAGCACCTGTTTTAATGTCTTTAAAATTGATTGTAGTATTGTTTTCAGTAGCTAAAACAGATGCGAATGTCAAATGTCTATCTGAATAGCCTTCATTTAATTTATTGGTAAGACCGCTAATTCTGAACTGCGTTCCCAGGGCTGCCAGCCCTTTTGAAACTATTTCACTTGCCTGATTTCCAGTTCTGTCAGTAATACGTAATGTGGCATACACAACATCTCCGGCTTCGATAGTATAACCCCGATTCGACTGAATATTGCTTACATCAAACTCTTCAAGAACGAATTGTTTTGAATTATGCGCATTAATATCAAAAATATAAGGTACATCTCTCGAAACTATTCCTTTAAAAGATGCTCCTCCTATTTCGTTTATTATAAAATTAACCGGGGTTGAACTTGGAGTAGAAATATAAATATATTGCTGACCTACCGGCACACCTGCTGAAGCCACTACAGGCGGAATATAATGCGTTTTACTAAATTGCGAAAAACCCAGAAAAGGTACAAATAGTAAAAAAAGATATAAAAGTATATTTTTTAGCATATTTTAAAAGTAATGATTTTTGCATTATTTTTAAAATCAAAGCATTTTTTTACCGCTTTTCATAAAACTATTTATCAGAATATATTCAAATAATCTGAAAAAAACTACATTATCCGGAATACTACAAATCTCTTTTTTTCAGTATTTTATATGAAAAGTAAACGAACAAAAACGTCCAGGCTAAAACAATCAGAACTGAAAAATAATCAACACTATAATCCTTCACATTATCAACTCCCATTTGATTGCCAATAGTTTTAATTACTGACAATCTTGTAAATGGTTCAATAATTAAATTTGACATGGCTTCTAATGGAAAAAACTTCATAATAGTATATCCAATAGAGCTGTCAGGGAATATTTTAAATACTAAAACACCTTTCAAAATTCCTTCCAATATGCTCCAAACCAAAAGAAATCCCAATGCAAAAGCAGATCGTTTTACTAAAATTCCTAAGAACAAACAGAAAGAAAAGAAGCCCGTCAACTTTATAAAAAAAGCCAGAAGATAATCTAAATCAGTACAAATAATTCCAAATTCAGTATAAGATGAAAAACAAAGTCCTAAAATAAGACTCATTACGAAAACGAATATCGTCGAGCAAAATGCGAAAACAACAACTGTAAAGAATTTAGACAACACAAATTCTTTTTTGCTTAGCCCATCAATCAAATTCTGTTTTAAAGTCCCGTAACTATATTCATTCGCCATCATAGAAACAATAACAATAGCCAGAAAAAATTTCAGCCATGCGGCTACATACGTATTAAAATGCCAAATAAAAGGAAAATTAAAAATTCCCATTTCTGCTAAGTGGAATCTAAAAATTCCCAAATCAAATTTTATTGACGCAATTAAAGCTATAAATGAAAGTAAAATGAAATACGTTAGGGTCAATACTTTACTGGCTTTGTTTTTCCAGATCTTTTGGAACTCTATTGAAATAAGTCTGTTCATGGTTTAGTTATTTTGAGCGTTGGCATTTTTGGTTAATTCTAAAAACTGTGCTTCTAAACTGTTTTTCCGCTTCACTAAATGGCTTAGGGCAATATCTTTTGAGAATAAAAATTTATTTAGTTCAGAAGCTGACAATTCAGATTTTAAATAAACCGAAATTTTCCCTTCTTCTTCGGCAATTCTGTCAACTGCAGGATGTTCATTCAAAACCGATTTTAAAGTTTCATTATCCTCAGACTGAACTTCAAAGAAACCTTCATTGGCAGACATTCCGTCAACAGAGCCTGAATACAGCATCTCTCCTTTTCGCAAAACCACAACATGCGAACACACTTTTTCAACTTCATCCAATAAATGTGAAGCCAGTAGAATAGTCGTTCCCTGCGACGCAATTTTTTTAATAATATCACGAATCTGATGAATCCCCTGTGGATCTAATCCGTTTGTAGGTTCATCCAAAATTAAAATTTCAGGATCATTTAAAAGTGCCGAAGCAATAGCCAGACGCTGCTTCATTCCTAAAGAAAAAGTACTGAATTTACTGTTTTTCCTTTCTGTCAGACCAACAAGATCAAGCTTTTCATTTATTTTAGAATAATCAATGCTTTTTATTTTGCAGACTAATTTCAGGTTTTCTTCAGCGGTCATATAAGGATAAAAATTAGGGCGCTCTATTATTGCGCCTACTTTTTTTAAAGCTTCATGGGTTTGCATTTTTCCACCAAACCAGCTATAATTCCCAGATGTCCGGTTTACAACATTCAGAACAATTCCTAAAGTAGTTGATTTTCCGCTTCCGTTTGGTCCTAAAATACCGTAAACGCGTCCTTTTTGTATTTCAAAAGATATATTTTTCAAGGCCTGAATTCGCCCATATCTTTTATGAAGATTTTCAATTGTGAGTATGGTTTCCAAATTTATTTCGGTTTTAGTTTTTTAGTAAGACGTTTCAACTTAGATATTGTTACTCTAAATATAAATTAATGTAAATTTGCATTAAAGATATTGAAAATGAGCGAGCCTTTAATGCTGTTAAAAAAACCTACCTACCCTCTGACGCAGCCTCTTTTAAGTTACTTAGAACGATACGAAAGAATCTCTAAAGTTTCTGTGTTTTATGACGACTTATTGCGCTTTTCAGGTTCTATAAATGTATATGATAAGAATGATGCTGACACTTTATGGATCAGAGTCTATTATAATGAATTTGAAAGAAATGAAATTGATCTGAACCTGAAGAAAATATATTCTCTTTTACATTCTGACGGAAATAGCGAAATTATCCAGTTTCTTAATATTGATGCCATTGATTACTGCACATTTGGCAATTCAAAACCTTTCCGGATTAAGGTTCGAAATATTCTTAATGACAATTACGTTCATTTTTATATTAAAAAAGCGGATGCTTCCAGAATTTATGGACTGGAATTAGAAGATATTTTATCTCCTGACAAAATCAACTTTCTGGTTTATAATGATACGCTGATTGAAGAACATATTATCGGCATTCCGGGTGATGTTTTCATGGGCTCTTTATTGGATTCCTGTACAGAAACCGAAAAATCACAAATCGCAAAAGAGTTTGTAAAATTCAATGAACGCTGTATGATTAGGCTTTTAGGCGATATGCGGGCTTATAATTATGTAATCGTACCAATTCATGATTTTGATCAGGTAGTGTATAAAATTCGTCCGATTGATTTTGACCAGCAATGTTACGAAGGCAATTTTAAAGTGTATCGTCCTCAGTTTTTCAAAGAAAATTATCCGATGATAAAACTGATTAAGGAAAAGCTCGAAGAACGCTCTATTATTCAATACAAAGATGAAGAACGTGCTATTTTAGCAAAGCGAATCCATTCTGCCGAAAACAGAATTAAAAAGCTTTTAAACATCATGTGTCACGATACCATTTCAACGGAAGAACATTTGAATCAGCTAAAAATGGAATTGTACCGTTATACTAATGATATGAAATTTAAAAATGCAAAATCGATGGGGCATATCATGCATGCCGCTTTTGAATTTATCACTCGTAATTTTAAAAACACCAACCTGATTTAAAAAATTATCTTATGAAAAAGTCCTTCTTAATTGTAACTTCTCTCGTTTTACTCGCTTGCCAACAGCAATCAAATAGTGATTTAAAAACGCTTTATTCGCTTCCTAAAAAGCTTAAAGAAGTTTCAGGAATCACTTATTTCCCTGAGACTGATTTGATTTATACACTTGAAGACAGCGGCAATAAAAACGAAATTTACGCTATAAATTCAGAAGGAAAATTAGAAAAGACTATCGCCATTACAAACGCTCAAAACGTAGATTGGGAAGATATTACAAAAGATACAGCAGGAAATATTTACATAGGCGACTTTGGTAATAACGATAATAAACGTCAGGATTTGTGTATTTATAAAATTGCCAAAAGTGAATTAAATAAAGAAAATGCCGTTGCTGAATATAAAGTTTCTTTTTCCTATCCTGAGCAGACACAATTTCCGCCTAAGAAAAAAGAATTATTCTATGATGTTGAAGGTTTTTTTGAATACCGGAACTATTTTTATCTTTTTACCAAAAACCGTAGCAAAGGTTTTGACGGAACTGCATTTATTTACAAAATAGTAAATGCTCCGGGAACTCAAAAAGCGGTTAAAATTGGCGAATTTAAAACCTGCAATAATTACAATCATTGTGTGCTAACAAGTGCAACAATTAGTCCGGATGGAAAAAAAATTGCATTGTTAAGTCACGATAAAATTGTACTATTCAAAGATTTCAGTGGGGATTCTTTTCACAAAGGAACTCAAAACGAAATTGCTTTAAATCATTTTTCACAAAAAGAAGCAGTTGTTTTTAAAGACAATACTACTTTATTAATTGCTGATGAAAAAACCAATAAAATCGGCGGCAATGTTTATGAATTGAAATTAAAATAACTAAAAACTATAAGCGGCTCCTACAACAACCCTTCCTCTTTCGTCCGGTGATTGAAAATAGGAAACTCTCGCTGTAATTAGATTTATTCCGTTAATCCAGATTCCGCCGCCAAAATCGTTGTGCCATTTTTTTGAATCTTCACCATCAAGCCAAATACGTCCATAATCAAATCCTGCTAAAATTCCATAGGTCAAAGGAGCAATTGTTTTTCGAATTTTGCCAAGACTTAGACGTAAATCCGTGCTTTGTGAATAAGACGTATTTCCTAAAAATCGTTCTGTTCTGTAACCGCGTAAATCTTTGTCTCCGCCTAAAGTCACACCCTGATAAAATTCGTAGTTATTATTTAAAATCGCTTTTGTCTTAAACAAAGTTGCAAAAACTAATTTCCCATGCGAATCAATTTTATGCACAAAGCTTAAACTACTTTCGACAGTAGGGAAATTTTGTTTAGAATTATCCAGATTTGTCAGCCAGCTGCCTGAAATCATAAAACCCATTCCTAACGAAGGTTTTGAAGCAAAATCAGCATTTTTAAAACTATATTTTATGGTTGCACCTGCAAATTGCTGGCCTTCGAAAACATCAGGATTTACAACACCAGGCACATCAATAAAACGTCCTTCTGTATCGTCAACTTTCATTTTTTCAAAAACAGGCTGAAAACTCAATTCACTTCCATAACGGCCAACGTGTCTTACAGCAGGTGCCACTCTTAATTTCTGGATACGAACACGATTGAAATCCATTCCTAAATCCTTATCGTCATTTACTGTTTCATTTCCATATCCAAAATAATTGATTGCAAAATTTGGCGTAGTATATTTTGCTTCAACGTCAATAATCCAATTTCCTAATAATCCAGGGAAATGAGAGGTATAATCCAACTCAAAACCGCCTGTAGCAAAATAATAGAAACTATTTAAAACATGTCTTTGTGTATACGGATTTTGTTTAAAATTATTAACTGTATAATTAAGATTGATTCCTATTTTCACACCATCGTCAGGATTAAAGCCGGCGGTTGGTAAACCTGCAACAACATTATACTTCGGTTTTTCAAAATTATACAAATTTACATCGTAATCATCTGTAAGTACTTTTTGTGCTTTTTTATCAAGGTTGTAAGTATTGTTTTTTGATTTAAAATCATAAATCCTAACTCTTTTCCCGTTATCAACAGCATATAAATCATTGTTTTGTCCTCCGATTAAACGAATTAAAATTCTTGAGTTATATTTTCCTTTTACTTCATAAACATCATCATCATCTAAACCGTAAATCCAAAGATTTTTAGTCAATTTATCATTATAAACTTTGGTATAAAGCAGTTCTTCACCCTCTTTTTTAAGACGATATACTTTTAGTTCGACGTTATTTTTAGAAATATGATTTAGAACAAACTTATCTTTTTTGTCTGTTCCTGCTATCATTACTGTTCGTGAAAGGACATCAGAATAGACTGCAGCATATTTTTGAAGCTCTTTTTTTCTGCTTTTCAGTTTTCGTTTTATATCTTCAATAGTTTCATCCTGTACTTCTTTTGGCAGGTTTTTAAAAGCATTATCAATATCAGCATCCGAAAGATGTTCCTGAATATACTTTGCCTGTGCAATCCAGTCGCTTTTATCGGCTACTCTCACAAAAGCCAAATCTAACGGATAAGGTTCCCTATTAAGCCATTTTACATTATCAATTTTATCTTTAAAGGTTCGCATGTGTCGCAATGCAGGAATATTCATTAATAAAGAAAGCAAGGTGCCATCATATTTTGTAAAAGCCTGGTCACGATCACGCGGAATAGGTCTATATACAATTTTATCTCCTTCCTTATATTCTCCCCATCGCCATTGATCCTGATGCCTGTCCCAATCACCAATAAGCATGTCAAACAATCGTGCTTTCATGTAATCTTTTTCATCAACACTATATTTTTCATCCTTATGAAGATTTTTCATCATATCCTCTGTACTGATAATATCATTTGGTTTTCCAAAACTTCGGGTATCTTTTTGATTATCTGCTGCCCGTTCTTCGATCATGTATAATGCATCACCAAAATTTGAATTAAACTCTTTTAAGGCATTTTGTTTCGGAATATAATACAAAACCGGATTAGAATGTGCTAATCCTAATTTATCAGCCATATTTCCAATTGAAAAAGGTGTGTAAGGATGTGCCGTAGTGTAAAAGTCAAGCAAAAAATCCTCCGCATACGTATCCTGAAAATCTGTTTCGACATACTGATCCTTAAAAGCAACAGATTGAAGAAACTGTGTGGCGCTCTTTTTTAAGGCACGCATAACGTATTCTCTTTTCTTAGAATCCACGACTCTTAATGATATTGATTGATGTCCGCCTCCTTCTCTTACCGGTTTTAAGCCTCCTTTCAGTGTATCCAGGGTTGCAGTTCGAGCTTCTATTGGAAGACTGTAATATTGACGATAATGATTTCCAAAAAGAAATTTATGCACCGCACTTTTTCTGGTCATCTCTTCAGTATAAATTGAAGAAGAAACTGTTTTAGGAAAATCATTAGAGGCTTTTTTAGCCCAGTTAAATTCTTTTGCTTTTATAATTTCACGTTCAAAAAGCATTTTTTCTTTATTATTTTCATTGCCATAGAAGTTTACTTTTGCATCCCCGCTTTTAAACAAGGTCAATACTGCATAACCATTTCCTCCATAAGAAAAATCATTTGGATTTATTGCTCTTGCTGCTTCTGATTTTGAACCTGCCCCGCTAATAATCTGATTGATATTCTCGTTATTGATGAACTGGAGGTTGTGATCATGTCCCGAAACTACAATAATATTTTTTTGCCCCTGAATAAGTGCTTTAATTCTTTTCGTAAGAATGGTGTATTGCTTATTCTGAAGATCCTGCGGACTAATTCCTGATGTTTTTCTAATCAAATTAATCATTGAACCAATAACTGGAAGCGGAATTTTATTCTCCAAAGGAAACAATTGTTTCTCTAATGAAAACTGTCCGCCATGTGTACCATTACTCATTAAAGGATGATGCATCGCCAGAACTATTGTCTTTTCCTGATTTTTATTCAGAATATTTTCAAGCTCATCAAAAAAATCTTCCCTGGTTTTAATGTCACAATTATCATTTATAGTCGGATGGTCGTTCCAGTCTTCTAAAAACCACTGGCTATCAATTGTAACTAAAGAAGTAATACTATCCATTTTCACTTCTTCAATTGGACAATTTTTTCTTGGTAAAAAAGCTTTTTTATCATTTAGATGTTTCGTTATAAAATCAGCCTGAAGCTCTAGCCCTTTTGTACCATTATACCAATCATGATTTCCCGGGATAAAAATGGTTTTCCCTTTAAAACCTTTAGTGAGTTTGAGCTGGTTGGTCAGTTTGGTTTGTGCAAGTTTTACTTCGGCCTCCTTTTTACTGTCGGGAAAACCTTTAGGATAAATATTATCTCCTAAAAATAATAAAGTAGCTCTTTTACTGGATTTCTTTAATTTATTATGCAGCAATTCCAGTGTTTGCTGCGCTTTTTTTTCATCTGCATTTCCAGCATCACCAACTAAATAAAAAGTGTGTGCAATTTTTATGGTATCTGTTGCGTTTTCGTTTTCGTTGGCGCTTACCTTTTTTCCATATTGAGCATGATGCGTTGCACACGAATAGATTAAAGACAAAAGTAAAAACGGAACAATTTGGCTTTTAATCCTTACAACAAAATGATTATCCAGAAACAATTTCATAATTTAGTGGTATAAAAATATTCTCTATGAACCTAATAGAACAGTCCGAAGATTTCGTTACTAATTTACTCAAAGATAAACTATCTGCTTTATATTCTTACCACAATTTTAACCATACATTTAGTGTGGTAAATGCAACTAAAGAACTTTGTAAAAAAGAAAATGTAAATCCTGATGACAGAGAATTACTTTTAATAGCAGCATGGTTTCACGATACCGGATATATTAGTGGATATGAAAACCATGAAAATGAAAGTATCAGGATTGCTTCTAAATTTTTAAAAGAAAAAAATCAAACAGATGAATTCATAAAAAAAGTAGGAGATTTGATTTCGGCTACAGCCAAAGAATATATTCCGAAAAATCATCTTGAAAAGATAATAAAGGACGCAGATTTCATCCATATTATTAGTCCCGAATATATTAGTACCTGCGAATTATTACGACTTGAATTAAAAAATACAGGTATTGTAGATTTTTCAAATCTGGAGTGGGCAACAGAAAACTTCAAATTTTTAATGACAAAACATCACTTTTATACAGATTATGCCCAAAAAAACTGGCAGCCTTTGAAAGAAAAAAACTTAGTCAGAATTCAGAAAAAAATAAACAAGCAGAAAATCAAAAAAGCGGCTACAATTGAAGATGAAGACAAAAAAAAGGAAAAATCAGAAAAAACAGATCGCGGTGTTGATACCTTATTTCGTGTCACTTTAGGAAACCATACTCGTTTAAGCGGGATTGCAGACAGTAAAGCCAATATTTTATTATCTGTAAATGCAATTATCATTTCAATTGCGCTCTCTTCTATTATTCCAAAATTAGACAGCCCAAAAAATGCTCACTTGGTAATCCCTACTTTCATAATGTTGATTTCCAGCGTAATCACTATTATTTTTGCTATTCTATCTACCAGACCTAAAGTAACCTCGGGTATTTTTACACGCGACGATGTTGAAGCAAAAAAAGTGAATTTGATGTTTTTTGGTAATTTTTACAAAATGCCTTTACATGAATATGACTGGGCCATGAACGAAATGATGAAAGACCGTGATTATCTATATTCTACAATGATAAAAGATTTATATTATTTAGGTCTGGTTTTGCAACGAAAATATAACCTACTCCGGATTGCTTATAACCTTTTCATGACTGGAATCATCATTACGGTAATTGCATTTGTAATCGCTTTCAAAAGCATTTAAAAAAAGCTCAACAATTCAATTAGTTGAGCTCATCCAATAAATCCTGATAGGTAATTTTCTTTGTCGCAGCGCTGGTAACATTATTAATTACTTTTACACGAATTGCCCTCAAGCCCGAAACGCCCTGAAGATCTTCCACTTCAAATTGTTCTATCGCAGGCTCCAGTATTTTTTTATGCTGCAAATATTTGATATATTTTAAATACTCAGCTTCTTCACTATTTTGAGAATATACGATTGTGATTTTTTCTTTCTCAGTAATTCTTTCTACACTGCCTTTTATGTGTGCTTTATCAATACGTTTTTTTACAACTTCGTATCTCGCGTTGTATGTTCCGTCAACATCAAAACGTTTTTCATCCATTCTAAAACGAATTGAAAGAGCAGAACTAAACACTAAAATAAGCGAAGTAACATCCAATTCATAAGGCAGGGATTCCTTAAGCTGGTGATGTTCCAGTTCCATTTCACATAAAGTCTGTAATTGCCACAAACGCAGATTATGCAGATACATAATATCAAAAGGTTTGGTTGGCGCAATTGAAGCTCCTATATATAAGTTATGCTCAACACCATCAGTTTTAAAACGTTCGTAATAATGCGGATATATTTGCTGAGCTTCTAATTGTTTTTTATCCAGCACCGAAGCCAGTTTTTTGTTGATAATAGACATCGCATTGTCAAACTTCTTTCTTTCCTGATAAAACATTCCTGTTTTTTCGTCCAGGCTTTCAAAGTATTGCTCTTCCAGTTTTTTATTGATGGCCGTATCTTTTGTATTTTTTAGAATTGGATGAATTTCTTCTTCTATATAACGTTGAATATATTGTTCAGTATCCGCTTTTAACGGCTGATCCAATTCATCACGCAACGATTCCAATTCAAACTTACGCTGCTCCAAAAGCATCAGACTGCTGTTCGGTTTCTGATTTTCGAAAATCTCTAAAATAGTATTCAATTGATTTTTTAAATCCCTTCTCACTGTATCATTCCTGTGTTCAGAAGAACCTTTTATATCAATTTGTCCATACAGCGGAAATACATTTTTAAATACAATTTCTTTGAAAATATAATCTTTGGCTGGATTTGTATTTTGAAAATAATTTTGAGATTCCTTTTTAAATTTCCAATATACGCTAGGGTGAATTGTAGTATACTCACGTTGAATAATGGCTTCAACCTGATGTTGCATATCGGTATTGTATCGATCAATTGTATCCGTGAGATAAGGCAAAACCAAATCCAGTTTTGTAGCATTTACTGTATTTAAAGCTCTTGGAACTTTTGAAACCAATTCGACAACACCCAATAAATGTCCATCCTTAATAACCGGAGCAAATACACAGCTCTGAATATTTTGCCTTAATAAATGTTCCCCAAGATGTTTGTTTTCAGATTCTTCAGTGAATTTTTGGACATTAGAAATCACAAAAGGCTCCTGGTTGTCCAGTAAATTTTCAAAAGAACAACCAAAAAAAGCGTTTTTACATTCTACTTCCTGATTTGTTGAAAGCAGGAAACTCTGCAACTGATTATCGAATTTGACAGGTCTGATAAATTTTTCTTCCTCCGGATTATAGATGATAAAACCGACTTTTAGATCTGGAATTTTAAAGATTGATTTAAAGATATTTTCGATAATATCATTTGATGCTACTGTTTTTGTATCCGGTTTTAGCAAATTACTTTTCAAATTCGAAATAGCACTTTCTGTCGTGGCATCAAATAAAGAAACAATTCCAAAACCTTTTAATATCCAGCTTCCTGGTGGAAATTTAGCTTTCCAGAGATCAATATCACTGTAGTTATCTATTAATAAATCAATATCGTCTTGTGAGAGTACTACCGAATTAGATGTTGGAGTAATCTCCACAAAATCGGCATTGTACATAATACGGTAATGTTTTTCAATTCCACTCTCATCCGGAATATCATAGAAAAAGATTTTATTAAATTCGATATTTTGTTTATAATAGCTACTCAAAATCAGGCAGCAATTACTGATATAGAATTGGTGATCATCAAAATCACGGATTTCCATATAAAATTCATCGCCTGCATTGCGCAAAATTTTCTTAAAACGCTCAGTATAATTAAAAGAGATGTTTTGAAAAGGAATTGTTACTGCCTTTATCTCATTATGAGTTAAAGCTGTTGGAAACAAATCAGCCATTATATTTTTGATTACAGCCTCATGATTTTTAATCAGACTGTAATCTTCTATTCCTGTCCTGAATTCCGGGACCGATTCTATTTGCTTTAAAATAGCTTTTGCATAATTTGAGCGATAATCTACATCAGACAAAGCGATTTCTTCAAAAGACTCAATCAATTTATGAAAGGAGATGATAGTTTTAAATGGACTATCTGTGTGCAAAACAGGTTTCATCTGAATTTTGTTTTAGAATGCAAAATTAGCAATTAAGTCAATCTGTTTTCTATTTATTGTGTTTTAATTTTCGATCGCGTTTCAATTCAAACTTATTAAAACAAAAAAAAGAGGCTGTCTCAAAAGTGAGACAGCTTTTTTTGTGGCATAAAAAAAAGGAAAGTTTTCGCTTTCCTAATTCTTGCAATTTAATTAAATTGCGGTGTGTGTATAGCTTCAAAAGTAGTCTTTAAAGATTACATTTCCCAACCAAAATGT
>NZ_JAIQDW010000023.1 GCF_020026925.1 Flavobacterium hibisci
GCAAAAGTAATACATCTATTTACATTTCCAACCCTTTTTTTTATATTTTTTCCATCTTTTCACAAACTATTTCTTAACTAACTGGTAACAGCTTTTTTACAAATCTATCTTTCTTGGATTTATGTAGTTTTTTCTTGGTTTAGGTGTGTTTTTATCAAATTTGATCGTTTATGTCTGGGCGATTTTATAGAATTATCAGAAATCAGGACCGTTTTAAAGACAATATCATTCTTTCTTCTAACAAAATTTCCCTAAAACCCTCTTTTAGCCCCGATAGAAGAGGAAATCCTTTTGCTTTTTTCTTTAAAAAGCAAAAGATTGAAGCGGATAGCGGGAATAAGCTACTAATTATAAAACTCCAGCGCAGTCAAAACTTCCTTCTTATATTTCAGTAAGTATGGTTTTTTATACTTTTACATATATGTATAAAAAAATCCCGATAGCATTAAGTAACTATCAGGATTATATCATAACAAACATTCAAGGTTATTTCTTAACAGGGAACTTCCAATCGAATTCATCTTTATCATTAATTATAGCTCCTATTTCGAATTTTACAACTTCTTCGAATTCAGTTTGCAGGATAAACCAATTGTCTTCGTTGAAATAGTTTTCGAAAGTATCAAAAGTTTCCTGATTGTATTTTGTAATTCCTTTAGTTGCCAGGTCTTTTTTTACATCTGCAATTTTTCTACCTATTAACTTAAATCCAAAAACCTCGAGATCATTACTGGAAGCAACTACATATCCTAATTTAAAATCTTCTTCATGATAAAATGTTAATCTGACCTTTTGTGCGTTATACACAAAAATCACATTATCGTCTTCATCCTTATAATTCTTATCAGGTTTTCCTAAAACTGCTGTTACATCATTTTGCTTCATACCGAAAAGCAATTTGTCAATTCCTGATTTTAGATTTATTTTCATATTTGGTTTTTATTTTTTTAAAGTGCAAATTTCGTGAAGTTTTTATAAACTCTGTAATTTTTGTTTTAGTTTTTCTCTTACTTCATCAAACCATTCGTTTTTTAGAATACTTAAAACAATAGAATCACGACGGACTTCACTATTTGTAGTTGGCATATGACTTCTCAAAACGCCTTCGACTTTGCAGCCAATACCTTTCATAGCAGCGATACTTCTTTCATTATTATTGTCTGCACGGAATTCTACGCGTTCTAATCCGAGAGTTTCAAATGCAAATTGAAGCAATAAAAATTTACAATGTTTATTAAGTCCTGTTCCTCTAAATGCAGAACCGTACCAGGTATATCCTAATTGAAGCGTTTTGAAATCCAGATTCATATCGTAAAAACGAGTTGAGCCTGCATATTTTTGAGATTTTTTATCGAAAACGATAAAAGGAAATTCTTTTTTAGCCTCTCTTGCTTTTACGGCAGACTGAATATAATTTATAAGATTTTCTTTTCCGTCGGCGCCAACTAAAGAATATTTCCATGTTTCGGGTTCGTTGATTGAGATTTCTAATAAACTTTCGACATCTGATTCCTGCAGGGAACGCAATAAAACAAAATCATCTTCTAAAACGATATTATCTGTAAAACTGAAGTCTGATGCCATATTTCTGTTTTTTTTTAGAATCCAATAATTGTGTGTAACTACTTTCCATAAAGAAACACACAAAAACGCAGCGATTTACTAAGGTATTTGAAAAAAAGAATTTTAAAAATTATTGAAAAGAAAATTACTCACTCATTTCGTCATAACGTTCCGGAACTTGAGGATCATATAAAGGGCATTTGAAGTCTTCCATCAAATCTACCAGTTTGTTCATTGTTTTACCTTCGGTTCCGTAGCAGTCTATTTTAATACTCTGTGGTGTGGTTATAATTTGAAAAGCACCTTTGCCTGCATTGTTTTTCCAACTATTTTCATCTACTTTTTCCCATTGTGAGAAAACTGAATTAATTCGGTTCAGGATTAGCTGTATAGGAAGAATTTCAAGACCTTCAATTTCCTGCTTTTCAAGTAAAGCTTCGTAAACTTCCTGATTGTTCAGGTAAATTTCATCTAAATATCTCCAAAAAAGCAGTTCATACATAACGAGGTCGTGTTTTAGCCCCGATAGCAGCGGCATCCTTTTGTGGCGGGGTTCGCCACAAAAGATACAGCGAATAGCGGGATTAGCTCCTGAAAAAGCTAATAGTTATATATTTAATATTCGAAAGTTCCGTATTCGCTTGTGATGGTCAGTTTTTTAGCATCAGCAGCTTCTACTCTTCCTACGATTTGTGCATCGATATTGAATGATTTTGAAATCGCAATAATATCCTGAGCAATATTTTCCGGCACATACAATTCCATACGATGACCACAGTTGAAAACCTGGTACATTTCTTTCCAGTCTGTTTTTGATTGTTCCTGAATTAACTTGAACAATGGCGGAACCGGAAATAAATTGTCTTTTATAATATGCAAATTTTGTACGAAATGTAAAATTTTAGTCTGCGCTCCTCCACTGCAATGTACCATTCCGTGAATTTCGTTTGGCGTATAAGTATCTAAAATTTTCTTGATGATTGGCGCATAGGTTCTCGTTGGCGAAAGCACCAATTGCCCTGCATTTATTGGACTGTTTTCTACAGCATCGGTCAAATTAACCTGACCTGAATAAATCAATCCTTCAGGAACGGCTGCATCAAAACTTTCAGGATATTTTTTAGCTAAATATTTTCCGAAAACATCGTGACGAGCAGATGTTAAGCCATTGCTTCCCATTCCGCCATTATAGCTTTTTTCGTAAGTCGCCTGACCAAAAGAAGCCAAACCAACGATTACGTCTCCAGCCTGAATATTGGCATTATCTACAACATCTGAACGTTTCATACGAGCTGTAACGGTCGAATCTACAATAATAGTACGAACTACATCGCCAACGTCAGCTGTTTCTCCACCAGTTGAGTGAATCGTTACCCCGAAAGATTTTAATTCGTTGATTAATTCTTCCGTTCCGTTGATGATTGCTGAGATCACTTCGGCTGGAATTAGATTTTTATTTCTTCCGATAGTGGATGAAAGCAGGATATTATCTGTTGCTCCAACACATAATAAATCATCAATATTCATAATCAAAGCATCCTGAGCAATTCCTTTCCAGACTGAAATATCTCCGGTTTCTTTCCAATACATATAGGCCAAGGATGATTTTGTACCTGCTCCGTCAGCATGCATAATCAGGCAGTGTTCTTCGTCATGTGTTAAATAATCAGGAACGATTTTACAGAAAGCCTGTGGAAATAAACCTTTATCAATATTTTTTATGGCGTTGTGTACGTCTTCCTTTGATGCCGAAACACCTCTTTGTGCATACCTTTTGCTAGAATCTGAACTCATGAAACTTAGTTTGTGTTGAATGTGGTGCAAAGATAATCCCTTTTTTTAATTCTTTGGTTGATTCGTAAGTTTGATTGACAAAAAAATCCAATCAGACGGAAAATATTACCACTCAATTTCTTTTAATCCCTTTGCTTTCAAAAAACTATTCGTCTGGCTAAAATGTTTGTTTCCAAACCAAAATCCTCTGTTGGCACTTAAAGGCGAAGGATGTCCTGATTTTAAAATATGATGTTTTGAAGCATCAATCAAAGCTGCTTTCTTTTGTGCAAAACCTCCCCAAAGCAGGAAAACAACATTTTCTTTTTCAGCAGAAATTTGTTTGATAACGGCATCAGTAAACTTCTCCCAGCCTTTTCCCTGGTGGCTTCCGGCTTCAGATTGCCTTACTGTCAAAGTAGCATTTAAAAGAAAAACACCCTGATCTGCCCAGCGCTCTAAATTCCCGGTTTTAGGAAGTGGTTTACCTAAATCCGTTTCAATTTCCCTGAAAATATTATATAAGGAAGGCGGAAACGGAATTCCGTCATTTACAGAAAAACACAATCCATTTGCCTGATTTGGTCCGTGATAAGGATCCTGACCGATAATCACCACCTTTACCTGATCGAAATGGCAATGATCGAAAGCTGAAAAAATCTGACTGCCTTTTGGATAACAGACTTTTGTCGTGTATTCAGATTTTACGAAAGAAATCAATTCGGTGAAATATGGTTTTTCAAATTCTTCATTCAAAACCGGCTTCCAGGAATCATGCATTTTTACGTCCATACTTTTTTTATGCGAATTTCAGAAAATATTACTTAAAATCATATTTACCAAAACATAAAATTAATAATCCTTATATATTTCAATCATAATGTTTTCGTACTTTTGCCTTTGCTTTCATAAAAAAAATAAATGATCAGTATTACCGAAAAAACATTACAAGACTTACAATTTCCAACAGTATTAGAAACCATTTCTGATGGCTGCAATACCGATATTGGAAAAGAGAAGGCGCTACAAATAAAACCATTTAGAGATAAGGATGAATTGATGCAGTCTTTGATGCAGACATCAGAATATGTATCTTCTTTTCAAAATAATAACGCCATTCCGAATCACGGATTTGACGCAATCACACACGAAATTAAGTTTTTGGCTATCGAAGACAGCTTTCTTGAAGTAGGAAGTTTTAGAAAAATTGCTAACCTTTCTGCAACAACAAACGTCTTATTGAATTTTTTACGAAAGTTTGATGATTATTATCCAAACCTAAATGCAAGGGCATCACGTGTTGAACTGACCAAAGAGATCATCACTGCAATTGATGGGATTGTAGATAAATATGGAGAAATAAAAGACAATGCTTCTCCTGCCCTTGACGGAATTCGTCAAAACATGAATTTGGTTCGTGGAAAAGTTAACCAAAGTTTTGGTGTTGCACTTACTCAATATAATGGTTTAGGCTATCTGGATGATATAAAGGAAAGTTTTGTACAAAACCGTCGTGTTTTAGCGGTTTTAGCCATGTATCGTCGTAAAGTAAAGGGTTCTATTTTGGGAAGTTCCAAAACAGGAAGTATTGCCTACATCGAACCTGAGGCTACTTTGAAATATTCGAGAGAATTAGCCAATTTAGAATACGAAGAAAAAGAAGAAATTACGAGAATTTTAAAAAATTTATCGAATGTAATTCGTCCGTATCTTCCTTTATTAATTGAATATCAGGATTTTTTAAGTGATATTGATGTTGTTGCAGGGAAAGCAAAATACGCTAACAGAATCAACGCAATTTTGCCAGCCATTACAGAAGAAAGAAGATTGTTCTTTAGAGAAGCCTATCATCCTATTTTGTATCTGAACAATAAGCAAAAACAAGATGTTACTTATCCGCAGACTATTGAATTAAAACAGGAAAACAGAATTATTGTCATTTCGGGTCCAAATGCCGGAGGAAAAACCATTTCCTTAAAAACGGTTGGATTATTACAGTTAATGCTGCAATCCGGAATTTTGATTCCGGTTCATGAAAGAAGCGAGACATTCTTGTTTGACAGAATCCTGACTGATATTGGAGATAACCAGTCGATTGAAAACCATTTAAGTACTTACAGCTACCGATTAAAAAACATGAATTACTTTTTGAAAAAATGTAATCATAAAACTATGTTTTTAATTGATGAGTTTGGTACCGGTTCTGATCCTGAACTGGGCGGTGCTCTGGCAGAAATTTTTCTGGAAGAATTCTATCACCGTGAAGCCTTCGGAATTATCACAACGCATTATTCTAATTTGAAAATTTTGGCTAATGAGCTGCCATACGCAACCAATGCCAATATGATGTTCGATGAAAAGTCACTCGAGCCAATGTATAAACTGGCTCTGGGTCAGGCTGGAAGTTCGTTTACATTTGAGGTAGCTCAGAAAAATGGGATTCCGTTTGGACTGATTAATCGGGCAAAAAAGAAAATTGAAGTTGGAAAAGTTCGTTTTGATAAAACCATTGCAACGCTTCAGAAAGAAAGATCGAAACTGGAAAAAACTTCTTTAAATTTAAAAGAAGAGGAAACCAGAGCGCGAGAAGAAAGCAGGAAGATGGAAAACATCAATACCAAAATTCAGCAAAAACTGGAAAGCTATCAGGAATTGTACGACAGTAATCAAAAGATTATATATATAGGTCAAAAAATTGATGATATTGCCGAGAAGTATTTCAACAATAAAAACAAAAAGGAACTTATTGGTGAATTCCTGAAGATTGTTGAAATAGAAAACTCAAAACGTAAAAAAGCAACTCCAAAAGAAACTAAAGCAAAAGTTGAAAAACAAAAAGAAATTATTGCTGAAATACAGGTAAAAGTTGAGGAAATCCGAAAAGAGAAAAAAGAGAAGAAACTTAAACCTGTAATTGAAAAACCAAAACCAATTTTAAAAGTCGGTGACCGGGTAAGAATGCTTGACGGCAGATCTGTAGGAAGTATCGATGCCATTGAAAAAAATAAGGCAACAGTAAATTATGGAATTTTTACTTCGAAAGTAAGTCTGGATGAGTTGGAATTGGTTGAAGCGGTGAAGAAGTAAGATCCGCAAAGTCATTGCGAGGAACGAAGCAATCAAACTAAAATGAGCAAGTCCTGCAAATTAGGAATGTGATTGCTTCGTTCCTCGCAAAGACATAACAATGCCAAAAAAATAGAAATTAATATGAAACCAGGCTTTGTATACATCATAACCAACAAATACCAAACAGTTGTTTACACTGGTGTAACTTCAAATCTTCCTCAAAGAATTCTCGAACACAAAAACAAAAAATACCCAAAATCATTTTCAGCTCGTTATAATGTAAATATTTTAGTTTATTATGAGCAATTTCAGTGGATTGAAGATGCAATTACAACAGAAAAGCAAATCAAGGCGGGTTCAAGAGAAACGAAAAATGATTTAATTCGTTCAATGAATCCAACATGGAAAGATTTGTTTGAAGATATAGAAAGTATAATGACTGAATAATTCAAATTAAAATGGAAGTACGTAGTGATATTGCTTCGTTCCTCGCAATGACTGCCGGGAATAAAAAAATAATCCTCTTCGACGGTGTTTGCAATTTATGCGACGGAGCCGTTCAATTCATTATCAAGCACGATAAAAAGGATATTTTTAGTTTTACTGCTTTACAATCTGATTTGGGAAAAGAAATCTGCAGTTATATTGGTGTTGATCAGACTAAAATTGACAGTATCATTTTGTATAATCCCGGAGTTGCCTATTATTACAAATCATCTGCAGCTATTGAAATTGCTAATGAATTAGGCGGAATTTACAGTTTTATTTCAATTTTTAAAATTTTACCTGAAAAACTTCGAAATTACGTTTACGATTATATTGCTAAAAACCGTTACAAATGGTATGGTAAAAAAGAGAGCTGTATGATTCCGACACCTGAATTGAAAGCGAAATTTTTGTAAACTAATTTTCTATTGAAACGTAATTTCGTAGCCCTGATAGAAGCGGCATCCTTTTGTGTCTCGTTTTTTTAACGAGACACAAAAGATACAGCGGATAGCAGGAAACAGCTTCAAATAAAAAGCCTCAAATTCAAATGAATCTGAGGCTTTTGCAATTTAAAAAAACTACTATTATCTAATCAGTTTTCTATATTTCAAACGTTTTGGAGTTAAATCACCACCAAGACGTTTCTTTTTGTTTTCTTCATAATCAGAGAAACTTCCTTCGAAGAAATACACTTCAGAATCTCCTTCGAAAGCTAAAATGTGGGTACAAATTCTATCTAAGAACCATCTGTCGTGCGAAATAATTACAGCACAACCTGCAAAATTCTCTAAACCTTCTTCAAGTGCACGAAGCGTGTTTACGTCAAGGTCGTTCGTAGGCTCATCCAGTAAAAGTACGTTTCCTTCTTCTTTCAAAGTCATTGCTAAATGTAAACGGTTACGTTCTCCACCGGAAAGCATTGATACTTTTTTGTTTTGCTCTCCGCCTCCAAAGTTGAAACGTGATAGATATGCTCTTGAATTTACTTGCTTTCCGCCCATCATAATCAATTCCTGACCATCTGCAAAGTTCTCCCAGATAGATTTGTTTGGATCAATATTAGAGTGCGACTGATCTACGTAAGCTATTTTCACAGTATCACCAACAGAAAATTCACCGCTATCAGTTGCCTGCTCACCCATTATCATTTTGAAAATAGTAGATTTACCGGCACCGTTAGGTCCGATAATTCCAACAATACCTGCCTGAGGCAAAGTAAAATTCAAATTATCGTACAATAATTTATCACCGAATGCTTTCGCTACATTTTTCGCCTCGATAACATTTGTACCTAAACGCGGACCATTTGGAATGTAAATCTCCAACTTTTCGTCTAGTTGTTTTTGATCTTCATTTAATAATTTATCGTAGTTCTGTAAACGCGCTTTTTGTTTGGTCTGACGACCTTTTGCTCCCTGACGAACCCAGTCAAGCTCACGTTCCAACGTTTTTCTACGTTTAGAAGCTACTTTTTCTTCCTGAGCCATACGGTTTGATTTTTGGTCTAACCAGGAAGAATAATTTCCTTTCCATGGAATACCTTCTCCTCTATCCAACTCAAGAATCCATCCTGCAACGTTATCTAAGAAATAACGGTCGTGCGTTACAGCAATTACAGTTCCTGCATATTGCGCTAAATGCTGCTCTAACCATAGAACTGATTCAGCATCAAGGTGGTTGGTAGGCTCATCTAATAACAATACATCCGGCTGTTGCAATAACAAACGGCATAAAGCTACTCTACGACGCTCCCCTCCTGAAAGGTTTTTGATTGGCGTATCTCCTTCCGGCGTACGCAAGGCATCCATTGCAATTTCTAGTTTGGTATCGATTTCCCATGCACCAAGAGCATCTATTTTGTCTTGTAAAGCTGCCTGACGATCCATCAGCTTATCCATTTTGTCCGGATCTGAATAGTTTTCTTCAAGACCAAACAAATCATTGATGTCATTATATTCTTTAAGAACAGCCATTGTTTCCGCGGCTCCTTCCTGAACAATTTCTAAAACAGTTTTAGAATCATCCAAAATTGGCTCCTGCTCTAAATACCCAACAGTATATCCGGGCTGGAAAACTACATCTCCCTGATAGTTTTTATCTACACCTGCAATAATTTTTAAAAGCGAAGATTTTCCTGAACCATTAAGACCTAAAATACCAATTTTAGCTCCGTAAAAGAAACTCAAATAGATATTCTTAAGTACCGGTTTGTCTGCTCCCTGATAGGTTTTGCTCAATTTCTGCATTGAGAAAATTACTTTCTTATCGTCTGACATTTGTTTTATTTTTAATTTAAATTATTTATTGATTTGAATTGTAATTGAATTTCGTTACACTCTTCCTTTTAAGGCATTAAAAACCCATGCGTTGGCTAAAAAACCTACTCCAGCAGCAGCAAAACCCCAGGCGGACACTTCTCTGTATCTAAAGATCCCAAGACCTATAAGTAACAATCCCATGATTACCATTATAAAAGTAGCCCATCCTAAAACGGTATTCTTATTCATTCCCATAATTGTGTAATTATTTTTTAAGTAGTAAAATTTTTAGAAAGGCAAATATCGTGAATTTTCACGGCTTAATTAAAAATTTTATACAGCATTTCTTTTAACAGATCAGATTGAGGTAAAGCATTAGCACCTACACCTTTACTTTTTATATCAACATCTCGCAAAGCTCCCACTATCTGGCTCACTTTTCGCATTGGATAATTTTTTACAGCTAAATCGTATTCCTTCAGAAAATAAGGGTTCACTCCAATAGCAGCAGCAACATTTTTTGGGTTTTTATCTTTAAGTCCGTGGTATTTTAAAAGCTGAACAAAAAATCCGAAAACTAATCCTGTAGTCATTACCAGTGGATATTCTTTTGGATTATGAGCGAAATTTTCAGCAATTTTATACGCTTTTAATTGATTGCGTTCTCCTATTGCTTTTCGAAGTTCGAAAACATTGTAATCTTTGCTGAAGCCTATATTTTCCTCGATATGCTGAGGCGTAATCATAGTTCCCTGAGGCAAAATAATCTGCAGTTTTTCTAATTCATTATTGATTTTACTCAAATCAGTCCCTAAGAACTCTACCAACATGGCATTTGCTTTTGGATCAATGGTATATTTTTTTCCAGCAAGTACACGCTTAATCCAGTCTCCTACCTGATTTTCGTATAATTTTTTACTTTCATATACGATTCCGTTTTGTGCTAATAATTTAGTCACTTTTTTACGTTTATCAAGTGTTTTGTATTTATAACAAAAAACCAAAACCGTTGTTTCCATTGGATTATTGACATAAGATTCAATTTTATCAATCGTCCTTGATAAATCCTGAGCTTCTTTTACGATAACTACCTGGCGGTCTGCCATCATAGGATAGCGTTTTGCTGTTGAAACAATATCTTCAATAGAAACATCCCTTCCGTATAAAACCGTCTGATTAAATCCTTTCTCTTCTTCCGAAAGGACGTTCTGCTCAATATATTCCGACAATTTATCAATGTAATAAGGTTCTTCACCCATTAAAAAATAAATTGGCTTTATATTTCCCGCTTTTATATCATTAACAATTTTTACAACTTCGTCCATTAAATTCTTTGTTTGCTTTGCCCGTTCGGCTTTCAGCCTCGGGTCAAGTTTCAAGTTTAAAGTTTTAGGTTTGTTTCGACAACTTGAAACTTTAAACCTGAAACCTGAAACTATTTTAATATTTTTGCTTTATGCAGCGATTAAATTTTCCAATCTATAATTTTCGATTCAAAAATAACGAAAATAAAGTGTCCATTTTTGATGAAATCAGAAAAAAATTTATAATTCTTACCCCCGAAGAATGGGTTCGTCAGCATGTTGTTCATTATTTAATGAATGAAAAAAAATACCCCAGATCGCTCATAAACGTGGAGAAAGTTTTAACGGTCAATGGTTTACGAAAACGTTATGATGTTGTAGTTTTTAATCCGGATGGTTCTATACACATATTAGTAGAATGTAAAGCTCCTGAAGTAAAAATATCCCAGGCAACTTTTGATCAGATCGCCCGTTATAATATGACAATGCAGGCACGGTTTTTGAAAGTCACAAATGGTCTGCATCATTATTATTGTCAGATGGATTTTGAAAACGAAAAATATGAGTTTTTAAAATCCCTTCCCGATTACAAAGAAATTTATTAAATTATTAAAAATATTACTTTTGGATAAAATTGCTGTTGTCATTTTAAATTGGAATGGAATAAAGTTATTAGAACAATTTTTGCCATCAGTAATTCAATTTTCTCCCGATGCTTCTATATATGTAGCCGATAATGATTCAACAGATGATTCTGTAAATTTTGTCAAGGAGCACTTCCCAACCGTAAAAATCATTAAAAATACTGGTAACCATGGTTTTGCCAGAGGATACAATGATGCTTTAAAAGAAGTTAATGCTGAAATTTATGCTTTAGTCAATTCGGATATTGAAGTAACAGAAAACTGGCTTAAACCCATAATTGAAACTTTTGAAGCAGAAAAACAAACTGCTATTATCCAGCCTAAAATCCTTGATTTTAAGAATAAAGAATATTTTGAATATGCAGGAGCTGCAGGTGGGTTTATTGATAAACATGGATATCCATTTTGCAGAGGGCGTATTTTTGATACTATAGAAAAAGATAATGGACAGTATGATGACAATTGCGAAATATTCTGGGCTTCGGGAGCTTGTTTCTTTATCAGAAAAGAGGTTTACGATGAACTGGAAGGATTTGACGAATCGTTTTTTGCACATCAGGAAGAAATTGACCTATGCTGGCGTGCATCAAATGAGGGGCATATCATTAAATATAATCCTAAATCTGTTGTTTATCATGTTGGAGGGGCAACTTTACAACAGGGTAACCCCAAAAAAACGTATTTGAATTTTAGAAATTCACTTTTGATGCTGGTAAAAAATCTTCCTAAAAGGAAATTGTTTTTTATTATTTTATTCAGAATGATCTTAGATGGAATTGCCGGAATCCGATTTTTAACACAAGGAAAAATTAAACATACACTTGCCGTTTTACATGCGCATTTTTCATTTTACTGCATGTCAGTATCTTATCTGAAAAAGAGAAAAGATTTTCAAATAGAGAAATACTACACAGTAAAAAGTATCGTTTTCATATATTATATAAAGAAATTGACTTTTTTTAAAGAAATCTTTAACACTAATCAAAATATTAAGAATTAAATTTGTAAATCAACGTCTAATTAAATTTAACATTATGAGAAAAATAGCAATTGCTTTAACAGTCCTTATGGCTCTAACATCGTGCGTTTCTAAAAAGAAATATGCGGAATTGGAAGCTAAAAACAAAGAAACCCAAGACTTACTAAATTCATGCACCGTTAAACTGAATGCCTGCCTTGAAGAAAAAGCTGGTCTGGCCGCCACAGCTGCAAGTTATAAAGAGCACAATCAGGATTTAATCAACAGTTCTAAAGACCTAACCGTTTTAACTACCAAAGGAGCAGAAAATCTTGAGAAATCATTAGAAAGCTTAAAAGAAAAAGATCTTAAAATATCAAGGCTTCAGGATGCTCTTACTAAAAAAGATAGTGTAACGCTAGCATTGGTTACAAGTTTAAAAGGAGCTGTTGGAATCAACGATCCGGATATCGAAGTTAATGTTGAAAAAGGAGTTGTATTTATCTCTATTGCTGACAAATTATTATTTAAAAGCGGAAGCTATGATGTAACTGATAAAGCTAAATCAGTTTTAGCTAAAGTAGCTAAAGTAGTAAACGACAAACCTGATTTTGAGTGTATGGTTGAAGGTCATACAGATAACGTTCCTTACAAAAGCAACGGAATTTTGTTAGACAACTGGGATTTAAGTGTGAAACGTTCTACTTCTATTGTTAGAGTATTGACAAACGATTTAGGAGTAAATCCGGCGAAATTAATTGCAGCAGGTAGAAGTTCTTATGTACCACTAGTAGCAAACGATACTCCTGAAAACAAAGGTAAAAACAGAAGAACCCGTATTGTTGTTATGCCAAAAATCGATCAGTTCTATGATATGATTGAAAAAGAAATGAAAAAACAACAGCAATAATAATTCACTTCATATTATTTACACAAAAGCAGGTCAATTTGAGACCTGCTTTTTTTTTCTAACCAATAAAGGGCATTACTATTTTTACTTAACTAACTAAATTTAACTAATTCTAAAGTTACTTAATATTTTTGAATAGCTACTCCGTTTAAGTATTTTTTTACAAAATATCAATATCTCCTTTTCCTTCCCTTACAATTACCGGCTCATGTTCAGAGAGATCTATGATGGTAGAACCGACATTATCGCCATAACCTCCATCAATCACCATATCAACAAGATTTTGCCATTTCTCAAAAATCAATTCAGGATCAGTAGTGTATTCAATCACATCATCTTCATCCCGTATTGATGTTGAAACAACAGGATTGCCTAATTGCCTTACAATTTCGAGAATAATATTGTTATCAGGAACACGTATCCCTACCGTTGTTTTCTTTTTAAACTCTTTAGGCAAATTATTATTGCCTGGCAAAATAAATGTATAAGGACCTGGCAATGCTCTTTTTAATATTTTAAATGTAGAAGTATCAATCTGCCTCACATAATCTGATAAATTACTCAGGTCGTGACAGATAAAAGAGAAATTCGCTTTTTCTAATTTAACTCCTTTAATTTTTGCAATTTTTTCTAAAGCCCTTGAATTAGTTATATCGCAACCCAGACCATAAACAGTATCCGTTGGATAAATAACTAAGCCACCATTCTGAAGCACTTTAACCACTTTTGCAATTGCAGCTTCACTAGGCTTATCAGGGTATATTTTTATAAATTCTGCCATTTTTTTTTGTTTAAAGTTAGATTTTATTCTGCCTTAAAACATTATATTTTTTAATTTTCATCTTTCATATTTATGACGTGTAATTATTTATCCTACAACATCCAGTTTAGCAAACCTTAAAAGTAATTTCTTAATTCCTCCCACCTCAAATTTTATTTCGGCTTTTTTATCAGCTCCAACACCCTCTAAATTTACAACCTGACCTTTTCCGAAACGTTCGTGCATTACCACATTTCCTATGGTCAGTTTGTTATCGAATAAGTTTGCGGCACCAGCATTCGGATTATTTCCTGCAACAGGTTTTAACTTCCTGATATTTAAATCCGGTTTTGGGCTGTTATCTGTAACTGGTTTAGGAGGAGTTCCTCCTATTGGTTTTGAAAGTCTTAGTTTAGATTTATCAACATCTCCAAAAATATCGCTATCAATCGTTGGTTTATAGCGGTAATTGCTTTCAGACGGTGTTAAAAATTCCAAATATTGCCCGTCAATTTCTTCAATAAAACGTGACGGCTCGCTATCTGTTAATTTCCCCCATCGATAACGGGATTGTGCGTACGTTAAATATGCCTGATGTTCTGCACGGGTTAACGCTACATAAAATAAACGACGTTCTTCTTCTAATTCACTTCTTGTACTCATACTCATGGCACTCGGAAACAAATCTTCTTCCATACCCACTACAAAAACATGCGGAAATTCCAATCCTTTTGCCAGGTGAATTGTCATTAAGGCAACGCGGTCTTCATCTGATGTGTCCTTATCCAAATCGGTCGCCAAAGCAACATCTTCCATAAATTCAGACAAAGCACCTCTTGCACCGTCAATTTCTTTTTGCCCTTCTGTAAAATCTTTAATCCCATTTAAAAGCTCTTCAATGTTCTGAATTTTCGCCATCCCTTCCGGTGTAGCATCTTTTTTCAGTTCCTGAACCAAACCTGTTTTTTTGGCAACATGATCAGTAATATAAAAAGCATCCTGATTTTCGTTAATAACCTGAAAACTCTGAATCATGGTTACAAAATCATTCAGTTTATTTTTGGTACCTGCATTCAGTTTCAAATCGATTTTATCAATATTCACCATTACTTCCCAAATCGAACGCTTGTAATGGTTAGCAGCGATAGTAAGCTTTTCAACAGTTGTATCTCCAATTCCGCGAGCCGGATAATTGATAACACGTATGAGCGCTTCTTCATCTTTCGGATTAATTACCAGACGGAGATAGCATAAAACATCCTTAATTTCCTTACGCTGGTAAAATGATAGCCCACCATAAATTCGATATGGAATATCCCTCTTTCTTAAAGCATCCTCCATGGCACGTGATTGTGCATTCGTACGATATAAAATTGCAAAAGCGCCATTATGCAATTGATTCTGCATTTTTTGTTCGAAAATTGTGCTCGCAACAAATCGGCCTTCTTCAGCATCAGTCAAACTTCTGTGGACTTTTATTTTCGGACCAAATTCATTTGCTGTCCAGACAACCTTGTCCAGTTTGGTTTTATTATGTTCCATTACAGTATTTGCGGCTTCAACAATATTTCGCGTTGAACGGTAATTTTGCTCCAATCGAAACATTTTCACCCCTTCATAATCCTTTTGGAAATTCAGGATATTATTGATGTTTGCCCCACGGAAAGCATAAATACTCTGCGCATCATCACCCACTACACAAATATTCTGAAACTTATCTGACAGAGCCCGGACAATTAAATATTGAGAGTGGTTCGTATCTTGGTACTCATCAACCAGAATATATCGGAAACGGTTTTGATATTTCGCCAAAACTTCAGGAAAACGAGTCAGTAATTCATTGGTCTTCAACAACAAATCATCAAAATCCATTGCTCCGGCTTTAAAACAGCGCTCTACATATTGCTGATAAATTTCGCCCAAACGAGGTTTTTTTGACATCGCATCCGCTTCCATCAATTCAGGATTGTTGAAATAGGCTTTTACGGTAATTAAGCTATTTTTATAAGTCGAAATTCGTCCTAAAACTTGTTTCGGCTTATAAATATCACGGTCCAGCTGCATTTCTTTTATAATAGAAGAAATCAGTCTGGCCGAATCCTGAGAGTCATAAATGGTAAAATTAGACGGATATCCCAAATGTTCTGATTCTGAACGAAGAATGCGTGCAAAAATAGAGTGAAAAGTCCCCATCCAGAGGTTTTTTGCTTCACTGGCTCCTACGATTGAAGAAATCCTGTGCTTCATTTCGCGGGCAGCCTTATTTGTAAATGTAAGTGACAATATATTAAAAGCATCAACTCCCTGATGCATTAAATAAGCAATCCTAATTGTTAAAACACGCGTTTTTCCCGAACCGGCACCTGCTATAATAATCATTGGCCCGTCTTTTTGTAAAACAGGCTGTCGTTGTGCTTCGTTGAGCTGGTCAATATAATTCTGCATGAAATTGTTTCTCCTTTTATGCAAAAATAAGAATTAAACTCATAGTATTTTAATTCTGTAAAAATCAAACTTGACTTAAACCCGTTGGGTGAAATTATTTTTTTTCAATTCTATCTATCAGCTTAGATATAAATCTGTGTAAATCTGCGTGAAAAATTAATATGCAAAAGTATTTCACGCAGATTTTAAAGGATTTTTGCAGATCAAATTAGATTTTAATTCTTGAATGAAGCTATTTTATTCTATTTCACCCAACGAGTTTGACTTAAATAAAAAAGACAGAATAAATTCACTTTACAATAACTAAATTGTATTTTAAAAACAAGATTCGGCCATGGGTGCTTCTCCTGTAATTTCCATCCAGTCTATATTTGCAAATGGCAATGTATCAATAGTCTCTAACCGAATTGTATTTACACCTTTAATCAATTTAATGGTAAGTGGCTCAGTAGTAACGAATTTGGTTGTGCTGGATGTTATTGGGAATGCTAAATCAATTGGATTGGTTCCATTTATCTTTACTTTTGCAGTTGTAGTTTTACCTCTGTGCACATATCTAAATACAACGGAATAAAGCCCTGAATCCGTAACTTTAACGGTGTAATTTATTCCACTGCCGGAAGCATCCGTAATGTTCGTTACTTTTCTGTTATCAGCACTTGAATTAATTGCGATTACGCCATCATATTTACAAAATCCAGGTGAAGCTTCTTCAATCCTTAAAGTATGGGTTCCTGTGAGTTTTTTTCCAAAAGTTGCCGTAATGCCCATGTCCGCAGTAATTGAGACTGTTATCGACTCAGTCGTTTCTCCTGAATTCCATGATTTTAATTCATTACCCGCCGAAGGAATAGCAGTAAGCGTTACTGTTTCTCCTTCTGTATAAGTGGCTTTATTGGGATTTACTGTAATTGTTCCGCCTTCAGCCGGATTAGCTGCAGTTGTCAAAACGTAAGTGGCAGGCATTATACTTTTAAAATTAGCTGTAATCGTTTTATTAGTATCCATTTTAAAAGTAGTTGTGGCTGTAGTTGAACCATCGCTCCATGATTTAAATGTATAATCAGAAAATGGCATTGCGGTTAGGGTTACAATCTCCCCTGCATCATAACTTTTTTTAATAGGGCTAACGGTCACTGTTCCTCCTGCAATTGGTTTTCCTGTGACTTTTAATACAAAATCTGTTGTTTGCTGAGATCCTGACTCCCTGGCACCAAGATCCGGCGCTGTTCCGCTAAACTCTATTCCGTTTGCCTGTACACCTGCATCTATAAAATCACTGGTTGCTTTCAATGCCAGAAAATCACCCAGATTCGGGCTTCCATCCCCATTTTTTAAAACAGCAGGAACGGTTAAAGAAACAAAATCATCATCACTGATTACTAGTGCAGGATTTCTGCCATTGGTACTTCCTTTAATCCACCAAACATTTGAATTTTCGACATCTTTACCAAAATTTTTATCTTTAAATGATTTGTAAGAGATGTTATTTCTGAATTGATGTTTTCCACCAGGACGAAAGCCAAAACCATTACTTTTATTATTGTAGGAAGTATTATTAGTCATCTCAATCGCTCCTAAATTATTGTTGTCCGTAAAGCCATGCTGACCGTTCCCGAAAGCGATACAACGCCTCAGAATATGATTTACAGGAATGCCTTCTCCGCCTAATTTAAAACCATTTTTATCACCAGTCAACGTTGTACTGCCATTTGTGAGTGTGCCATTATTATAGGCAACACAATTTTCGAATACTACAGCTCCAATTGGCCCGGTTTTTTTCTTGGTGTACAAATCCCATCCGTCATCGCTATTATTATGTGAAATGCAGCCACGAAAAATATTCCCGTTCCCACACGTTAACTTTGCAGCAAATCCATCTGCATTTTCTGCTAATGAATCTTTATTATCAAAAGATTCGCAGTTCAGAATCAAATTATTGGAAGGCCATTGATCAATTGATATGTAAGCCGCGAAATATCTGCTAATCTGAAGACCGCTGTCTCTGTTTTTTTCAAAAATACAATTGTCAATTGTATTGTTATTTCCGGAAAGAAGCATGCCGTTGTCTCCAGCCTTTCTAATTGTTATTCCTTTAATATACCAATAGAATCCATCCAGAACAATTCCTTTATTTTCGTTACTTTCCTTTTGTGCCGAAAAATCAAGAATTGGGATTTCACCATTATATGCCTCTATTCGCTTCAAATTTCCTTCAGATCCACTATTTTCTCTGGTAATAAAAATAGTTGAAGAGATCGAATAAATCCCGCCACGCATATAAATCGTTTGACTGGGAGCAATTTTATTAATAGCATTCTGAAGTGTTGTCGGACTTCCAATAGCCCCATCATTATCCAATTTTCCCGCCGGAGAAACATAGATTTGAGAAAATATGCAAAGCGGAAAAAGCAACAAAACACTAAATAGAACTGCCAATTTATTTTTCATCTCAATACTGTTTTATGATTTATACTTAATTATGTTATGGTTTTTTTTCTGCTAAAATTATTTGTAAAAAACATCATAAGCAAACCGGATCAAAGTTCCCACAACTACAATCAGAAAGAAAATCCTGATAAAACCATTTCCTTTGTTAATGGCCAGTTTCGCACCAAGCCAGCCTCCTATTCCATTACTAACAGCCATCGGAATTGCAATGCTCCAGATAATTTTTCCTTTTATCATGAACAAACAAATCGAACCAAAGTTGGTCGCCAGATTTACCATTTTAGCATTTGCAGAAGCATGCAAAAAGTCAAACCCTAATAAAGCTATAAAAGCAACCACAAAAAAACTGCCGGTTCCCGGACCAATAAACCCGTCATAAAAGCCAATAATAATACTAATAACAACTGCATACACAATCTGAGTCGTTGCAGAATGATCTTTAGCCACATGCTGCCCAAAGTTTTTTTTAGCATACGTATAAACAAACAGCAAAGATAAAACCACCAGTAAAAGCGGTTTCATAAAATCATTGCTTACAAGGGTTAAAATGATAGATCCTAAAAAAGCTGATGGAACTGCCAGAAACATCATAATCGACAATAGCTTCCACTTAATGATTACATTTTTAAGGTATTGGAAAGCAGCAAAAGCAGTTCCGCTAAAGGCTGGAATCTTCAATGTTCCTATAACTGTAGAAACAGGGAGGCTGGGTAACAAAATCAATCCCATCGGGGTTTGAATCAGTCCGCCACCACCAACAATTGCATCAATAAATCCTGCTGCAAAGGCGGCCATACATAGAAAAAATATAATATAAGAATCCATCAAAATTGTGTTTACGCTGTTAAAAATAACAAGTTGCAAAAATACGGCTTCCATTTTGTTTATTGCTGAAAATTTAAAGCGGATTTCTCCTCAAAAAGTATATTTTTGCCTAAAAATTATCGAAATGGATCTTACCCGAATTATAGAATTAGCCAGTTATACTTTACCAGCCGTAGTTACCGGATTTGTAGCTTACCGTTTTTTTGAACTTCATATTAAAAACAACGACAAAAAACGTACTTTTTTGTTAAGCAGAGAATACAAAAAACAATCTTTACCAATTCGCTTGCAGGCTTATGAACGTATGACTTTGTTTTTGGAGCGTATCAACCTGACTAAATTATTGATTCGTGTTGCACCAATTTCTCAGCAAAAACACGATTACGAAAATTTCATCATTGATCAGATTGAACAGGAATTTGAGCATAACCTAACTCAGCAGATTTATATGTCTGATGAGTGCTGGACCATCATTACAACTGCAAAAAATGCAACCATACAAATGATTCGTAAAGCTGCCATGAGTGACCGTGTAGACAATGCTGACAAATTACGTGAAGTGATTTTAAATGATTTATTGGAAAAACAATCACCTAGCAATGCTGCTTTGGGATTCATTAAAAATGAAGTTGCGGAGTTGTGGTAAATAATTAATCTTTTTCTACAGATGTTATTTAAGATTGTTAAGGATGGTTTCCATCCAATTTTCATCTTTTTCAGAAATTATTATGGTCTTAAATCCATATTTTTTTCCTTCCATTTCTACACCAACTGAATCATCAATATGTAAGTCAATATTGTACATCGGAGGAAACTTAGAACAGTTAATATTATGTCTTTTAATTTCCTTTTGATGTTTTTGTTGATTTATCACAAAATCTACCGAAATTCCATACGAAAAGAATATCCATCTAATTCTCCATATACTTCTATGGGAAGTTGTGTAAATATATATTTTGTACTTACGCTTTTTTATTTCTTTAAATAAGTCTATTGTTCCTTCTCTTAATCTTTCAATTCCAAAAAACTGCCGAAATAAACTTGTTTTCTCCAATCTGAATTTATTTCTGGCAATTAAAGTATCGTCCAAATCAAAAGAGATTATCATAGTAATTATTTATTATCACTCATAATCTCAGATTTATTCTGAGCGTATTCATATCCTTGTTCCCACCAGTTTTTCATTACTTCCTTATTAAAAATCAAGGCATTATTCGTAAGTTTTGTTGGTGTGTAATATAAATTAAGCTTTACATTTTTATTATTTGCTATTAGTTTTCCTATAGCAATGTCATGTTTTTCAACCTGATCCAAAGCAATTCTAAACAAATCAATCATCAGTGAAAACGGATTTTTCCCAATCACTGTTTTCTCCATATTAACTTCAGTTTCCAGTATAATAACGTCTATTTCTGTAGCTCCGCGATTGATTGCTTCGCGAATAGGAACAAGACTTGAGAAGCCGCCATCTCCATATTCGCAGTTGTTTTTTTCAACAAGGCTCATAAAAGGAACATAATTACTCGAAATCCACGACCAGTCACAAAACTCTTCGTAAGTACATTCTTTTATCGATTTATATTCGGCCTCATTTTTTGTAAAATTGGTTACCGTAATGACAACATCCTTTTTAAGCTTTTTCAACTGATTGAAATCAGACAATGAGAAGTTACTTCTAATGTATTTCCTTAATCCTTTACTTTCCCCAAACGTTCTTTTTCCCTTAAAAAACTGACGGATTACATTGAAGTGATTAATGGTTACAATATCTACTCCGTCTTTAACTTTAACCACAAACGGACAAATATTAAATATTTTAGACATGTTGACATTGGTGTAAATCGAGTGGATTTGCTCAATATTTCCGAGTGCGAGATGCGGAATCAATAAACTTCCGGTTGAAGTCCCGAGGAATAAATCGTATTGATGTCTTTTTACTTCTAATAAATATTGTGCAACACCGCCGGCAAATGCGCCTTTACTGCCGCCACCGGAAATAACCAATGCTCTCATATTGTAAGTTATGCGTTTTTAGTATGAGTTATGAGTTAAACGTAACCATAATGATTCTCAATACGTTATTTTTTTAAAATTTTATTGAATTTCTTTGAAGTAAATAACTTTTAACTCATAACAGTTAACTTTTTTCTCCCAAAAGACGATTCAATTGAAATTGTTCATCGGGGGTCAAATTAGGCAAAATTCTTTCAAACGAAGCACGCATTTCAGAATTTTTTAATAACAATCGAATAGTTTCTCTTCCAAATTTCGAAAATTGCCACATATGATGCGTTGTAGCGCCAACTAAGTTACTCAGCACCTGATTGTTAATGATTTTAAACGCAATTAATTTTTCTAACGCATTTTGCCTGGTTGTTGCCTCATATTTTACAGATGAAAAAGCAATCAATTCTGAAATCAAAACCTCAGGATCATTGCTGTAATTTTCTGTAGATAATGCCAATGAAAGCCATAAAGTACGAAGATTATAATCATTGAACCCTATCCATGTTTTTGTTTTATCAAGATATTCTGCTCTTAGTTCAGGAAAATTCTTCCATAAAAAGTAAAGAGCAATTTCCTGTGTCTGATATGATTTGTCATCTAACAAAGTTTCATATTCTACCCTAAAATCTTCCGGGATTTTCGATAAATTCTCAGCAACAGCCTGACGGACTTTTATATTTTTCGTTTGCAAAGCAGCTCTTAAAAGTGCTTTTTTAGCTTCGTATTTTTCTGCCCCAATCTGATCAACAACAGATACTTTTACAGCCTGATAGGCATCTGAATTTAAAATTTTCAAAAAGTAATCCTGCTTTTCTGCCAGAGGTGTTTTTTTCAGTTTATCCACTTCCAGTCTTTCCAGAATTGCTTTATTTTTACTCAATAAAGCATTTGCTGTAGGGGTGTCAAAAGCTGTAGTTTCCAGCCAGGTTTTCTGAAATTTATCCAAATCAAAATCGGATACTTTTTTTATTTCGTTGAAGAAATCCTGCGTGTTGACAGTTTGATAAGCATACTTTTTTAAATAGCTTTTTATAGCCTTTTTAAATGCTTTATCACCAATAGATTTATGCAGAACAAATAATGCCCAGGCTCCTTTTTCGTAAAAAGTCAGTGAACTGGCTTTGGGATTCAAAACAGGAATTGAATCGGTTCTGGAAGCAAATTTGAGCTGTTGCGCCGTATCGTACAATTTGGAATAAAAATAATCTTCCCCATAGATTTCCTTTTCAGCCAATAAAGCATAATACGTTGCAAAACCTTCCTGAAGCCAGTGATGCGTACTGCTTTCTGCAGTAATCAGATCTCCAAACCAATGATGTGCCAGCTCATGTGCATCAACATTAGTATAGTTTCGGTCTTCAAAACCTATAGAATCTACGACATAACGCGTAGCAAAAAGTGTTGTGGTTGTATTTTCCATTCCGGCATACAAAAAGTCACGAACTGGAATTTGTCTGTTGATTTTCCACGGATATTTTACTCCTATTTCTTTCTCTAAAAAGTCAAAAATACGTTTTGAATAACGATACGTCGGTTCAAAGCGGTCTGCATCTTTAGGTTCCAGATAATAGTCAAGCGGAATTTTAGATTTTGATCTGAATTCTTTTTTATCAAATTTTCCAATGGCAAGCATCAATAAATAAGAACTCATTGGTTTTTCCATCTGATATTGCCAATGAAACTGATTGTTTTCTTCTGCTTTTTCTTTTAAAATCCCGTTAGAGATAACCTGATAGTTTTTATCGTAGGTAATTCCGAGGTTAAAAATCATTTTTTCATTTACATCATCAAAACTTGGAAACCAGTTACTCGTATATCTTCCCTGCCCTTGTGTCCAGATTTGTACCTCAGCATTTTCAATATTTACAAAATATAAAGCCTGTTTCGGTTTTACAGCATATTCAAAAGTCAATTGATTTTCGCCTTCCTTAAAATGATCAACGATTTGTAACTGCTTGCCTGTATTAATAAAAACCGCTTCTTTCTGATTGATTGCTATTTTGGAAAATTCCATATTTTTAGCATCAATCTTTATAGTATCTATTTGTTTTAAAACTTCAAAATGATAGTTAACAGAACCTGAAACCGATTTTTCATTTGAATTTATTTTTAATTGTGCTGAAACCGATTTAAAATCGACAAATTGGATTTGTTGTGCAAAACCGAAGGTGGTGAAAAATAATAGAATGTATTTCATTGCATAAAAATTGAAGGCAAAAAACCAAAGTTACAAAGGTTTCACCAACAAATCGAATGAAATTTGTATGTTTACATTAGAAAAATTACCTGAACGTGTCAAGATCTAAAAAAGCCTTATTCAACTGGAGCAGCGGAAAAGATTCTGCTCTAGCTTTATATAAAATCCTTCAGGATCCTGATTATAAAATTGAATGTTTACTGACCAGTGTCAACCAGCAATATCAGAGAATTTCGATGCATGGCGTGCGTAAAGAATTACTGGAAGCTCAGGCTAAAAGCATTGGTTTACCTTTGAAAATAATGCAGATTCCGGAAATGCCAACGATGGAAGTATATGAAAATGTCATGACTGAAACTCTATCCGGATTAAAAAAAGAAGGTATTACACATTCTGTTTTTGGGGATATTTTTCTGGAAGATTTACGAAAATACCGTGAAGACAAATTAGCTGAAATGGGCTTTGAAGGCGTTTTCCCAATCTGGAAAATCCCGACTTCAGATTTGATCCAGGAATTCATTGCTTTAGGATTCAAAACCATTGTGGTTTGTGTAAACGAACGTTATCTGGACAAAAGTTTTGTTGGTCGAATAATAGATCAGGATTTTATAAAGGATTTACCTGAAGATGTTGATGTTTGTGGCGAAAATGGAGAATTTCATACTTTTACTTTTGAAGGCCCCATTTTCTCAGAAAATATCAATTTCGAAATTGGTGAAACAGTATATCGAAAATATGAAAAACCAAAAACTGAATCCAGCAATACCGCCTGCGACACAAATTCGACAGATGCTTTTGATTATGGATTCTGGTATACTGACTTAATCATGAAATAATTATGAAACAATCTGCTGAATTGGTAAAAGTTCTTTCGTTTTTAGACGAAATTGGAATTAATGTTATCGAAAAACAGCTTGAAACATCTTTCCTGCCTGGATTGAGTTTAGGTCCAAACTGTCTTTATATTGATTATGAAAAATTATTGTATCCGGGTGATATTCTTCATGAAGCCGGACATCTGGCAGTAACAACTTCAACAGAAAGAAAAATTGCCGGCACAGTTGAAATGGCTGCTGACTGGCCTTCTCAGGGCGAAGAAATGGGTGCAATTCTCTGGTCTTTCGCAGCTGCACAACATTTAGAATTACCTGTTGAATTTGTATTCCACCCAAACGGTTACAAAAACGAATCGGAATGGCTGGTTTCAAATTTTACCAATGAAAATTATATTGGATTGCCTTTTCTGGAGTGGGCCGGACTTGCCTTAGGAAAAGTAAATGCTGAGAAAGAAGGTAAAGAACCTTTTCCAAAAATGCTCAAATGGTTAAGAGATTAAATTATGGATAAATTAGTTCGCTCAATAAAGTTTCCGATGTTTTTTGATCCTGAAAAACTTAAAGCGGATGTTCGTCAAATCATTAATAAAAAATGGACAAACCACTACAATACAAATGATTATTCCGGAAAATGGACTTCTATTGCTTTGATGTCACAAAACGGAAAATCGGATTCGATTTTTGCACTTCCTGGCGGTGATGAAAAACTGGTTCCTACCGAAATCATGGAATCCTGTAGTTATTTTCAGGAAATTCTGGATAGCTTCTTATTCGAAAAAACTGCTGTCCGATTGTTAAAACTCGATGTTGGCGCAGAAGTTAAACCACATACCGATAACTGTCTGGGATATGAAAACGGTTGTTTCAGACTTCATATTCCCATTATTACCAATAATGAAGTTGAATTTATTTTAGACGGAAACCGTTTAATCATGAACGAAGGAGAATGCTGGTATATTGATGCTAATTTTACCCATTCGGTAGCCAATCGCGGAACTGAAGACAGAATACACCTTGTTATCGACGGACTTCGGAATGACTGGACGGATCATTTATTTTTTAAACATGCCAGTCAAAATGAATTTATACGTCCTGCCACAGAAACTTCTGAAAAAGAGAAACAACTTATAATTGCTGAACTGAAACGCATGAATCCTCCTAATTTGGATGCCATTTTGAAAGATTTAGAATAGCTGTTATTTTTCAATTACATAATTTTCCATCACTAAAATATCCAAAGCTGTAATTTCGAATAGATGAAATGCCTCTTCAGGAGTTTCAACAATGGGCATTCCTTTTTTATTGAGACTTGTATTGAGTAAAACAGGTATTCCGCTTTCTGTATAAAACGCACTAAGCAATTTCGTAAACTTCGGATTCCAGCTTTTTTCAACTGTCTGAACTCGTGCCGAACCATCCTGATGTGTTACATTTTTAAGATTTATCAGATGTTCAGGATTTGTTTTATCTACCAAAATCATGTAAGGGCTATTCCTTCCATGCAAAAAATATTCTTGTACTTTTTCTTCTAAAATTGCCGGTGCAAAAGGACGAAAATCTTCCCTGAATTTAATATTCAGATTGATATGATCTTTCATACCTTCAATTCCGGGATGTGCTAAAATACTTCTTCTTCCTAAAGAACGTGGACCAAATTCTGATCCTGACTGAAACCAGGCAATCGTTTGTCCGCGATTTAATTTTTCAGCGCAATAATTTACCAGTTCATTTTCATCGGAAAACTTTTTAGGATTGTATTTTTTGTATTCTTCTTTATTAAATGAAACTTCAATTTCAGAATCGCTATACGTTTTACCAAAACAAGTACTTCCGTTATGAGCAACTTTTGGCATATTCAAATATTCCAGCCAGCCGTAAAATGCACAGCCAAGTGCGAGGCCATTATCTGCGGCAGCGGATTCAAAATAAATATTTCCAGCTATTTTACTGTCCTGAAGTTTGGCATTTGCCACCGCATTAAGTGCAACCCCTCCGGAATAACATAGATTTTTATGAGGAAATTTTTCCAGACGATTGTGAATGCATTTTAAAACCGCTTTTTCTACCTGTTCCTGAGCCCATTTTGCGACATTGGCGTAATACTCAAAGTTGTTCTTGAAATATTCATACCCTTCTGACGGATTCGAAAATTGATTTTTCCAATCTTCATTTACAAACAGATTCCCGGATGTAAATTCAAAAGCTTCAAAATCAAAGATTCCTGATTTTCCAAATGGTGCAAGTCCCATTAATTTGCCCACATCATCCATATCCCCAAATACGTAATAACTCACAGCTGCATAAAACCCTCCTATAGAATGCTGAGTAGTAGGAAGTGAAAACAAACCGCCTGAATTTTCAGCCATTTTACTGAAATCTTTAATCAAGGGCGTTAATTTTTGCCCGTCAAAATTGTAAAAACTGTCTTTTTCACACAACATCTGAACTCCGTCAAGAAATTCAGGGTTTATATATTGTTTTTGTTCAGGATGCAATTTTAGAAACTGTTCAAGAGGACTCCCGCAGCCATCAATTACCATTACGGCACATTCTGAGAATGGGCAGGTTCCAACAGCACTGTAGGCATGAGCCAGATGGTGCGAAATATCAACTATTCTCAAATCTGGTGTTTCTGCAAAAAGTCTTTTCCCTTTAAATTGATTACGATTCGGAATTTCGAAATTTGCACACTGTACTACAAGCGAAATATCTTTTAGCTGAATCCCTTCTGCATCCAGGCAGTACTGGATTGCGAGGTTATCATTTCCCCCATCATGTTTGATTCGGCTTAACCGTTCTTTTTCAATCCCTACGCAAACACGTCCATTTTTTAACAAAACTGCCGATCCGTTGTGCGAAAGTCCGGTACCGAGAACATAAACAGGAGAATTCATTAAGTAATATTTTTATAGTTTACTTTTAAACTACTAAAATAATTAAACTTACTTATCAACTGAAAGAATAAACTGAAGAATTTGCTGAACATTTAAAACATAATCTGGCACTGTATTCTGGATAGCGTGATTAGGCATAAAAGGCATATCAGCTGAATCCGGATTCTGGATAATTATAGTTCCACCTTGACTTTTAATCGCTTTTAATCCTTCTGTACCATCGGAATTTGAACCAGACAATAAAATCCCTGTCAGTTGTTTTTTATATATCTCAGCAGCTGATTCAAACGACACATCAATACTTGGTCTGCTGTAATTTACTTTTTCAGAAGTATCAAGTGACAGCGTATGATTTTTTTCAAATAATAAATGATAATTTGACGGAGCTATATAAATAAATCCGGGTAATAATGCCACCTTATCTTCAACCTTTTTTACTTTTACAGGTGATTTTATTTCAATGAGTTCTTCAAAAGTTTGCTCATCTGTGCTTTTTCGATGCACAACAATTACAATAGCAAAAGATTTTATAACAGACAACTGAGGTAAGATTTGCATTAGTGCATTTAAACTTCCGGCTGAGCCTCCTATAATTACAACGTTAAAATCTGGATTTACTTGATTTTTCTCCATATTTTTTCCCTATCTAACTGTTTGTACTTGCCCGGTGATATGGAATACTTTATGGTTTCTTTTGTACCCAAAGCCAAAAACCCCAAAACCGCCAGACTATCATCAAATAAGCTAATTGCCCTTTTTTGTAAATCATTATCAAAATAAATCAGGACATTGCGACAAAAAATTATATCAAATTCATTAAATGAAGTATCAGAAACTAAATTATGCTGTGAAAAAACCATTTTTTGGGATAGTTCTTCATTAAATTTTGCAATACCATAATTGGCCGTATAATAACTTGAAAAATCTTCTTTTCCTCCTGAGTCGCGGTAATTCTCTGAATACTCTTTCATCATCCTCAACGGAAATATCCCTTTTTTGGCTGAATCAAGGACCTTAGCATTTATATCCGTAGCATAAATTAGGGATTTATGCAGTAATCCTGCTTCCTTTAATAAAATGGCCATTGAATACACTTCTTCACCTGTAGAACATCCTGCATGCCATAAACGAATAAAAGGTTTTGTACCTAATAACGGGAGAACCTGATTACGGATTACAGTGTAAAAAGCAGGGTCCCGAAACATTTCGGTAACATTTACTGTAATTTCATCAATAACATGCTTGAAATAGTCAGCATCGTATCTGACCTTAGATAAAAATTCACCAAAATGAATAAATCCATCCAGTTGATATATTCTGTTTACACGTCTTTTTAACGAAGCTCTTGAATAACTACCAAAATCAAAACCATAATATTCATACACTTCATTTATAAAGGTTTCTAATTCGATATCTTCTATCATAAAATTCTAAATTCTGCTTAACATCAAAAGCAATTTATCCACATCGACCGGTTTAGAAATATAATCATCTGCACCAGCCTCCAAACATTTTTCTTTATCTCCATTCATAGCCTGAGCCGTCACAGCTACAACAAAAGTTGATTCGTGCGAAGGTATATTCTTTATCAAAGGAATGGCGTCGTAGCCATCCATTTCAGGCATCATCATATCAATTAAAACAGCATCTATATTTTCATCCGAATTTAATATTTTTAAAGCTTCTTCAGCACTCAGACATGATAAACACTCAAATGATTTGGCACGGAGCGTATTTTCTAAAGCAAAAATATTTCTGGAATCATCATCCACTATCAAAACCCTTTTTTTATGCATATTTTTACCTTTTAATTAAACTTTATCATACAGCCATACTCGCAGCAATGAAAGCAGCTGGTCAATATCTACTGGCTTCGTGATATAATCTGAAGCTCCTGCCCTGATACATTTTTCCCGGTCTCCAGTCATAGCTTTTGCTGTAACGGCAATTAATGGCAAAGTTAAATGTTTTGGATTACTTCGTATTTTTTCTGCTGTTTCATACCCATCCATATTTGGCATCATCATGTCCAGTAAAACGATGTCTGTATTTGGATTCTCTTCAAGCATTTTAATAGCTTCCTTGCCATCAAATGCAGTTATTACATTCATTTTAAATACTTCAAGCGCTTTTGTTAGCGAATAGATATTACGCACATCATCATCTACGATTAAAACCGTTTTATCAAATAAAATATTATTCAGTAAATTCAGTTTCTTATGGCTTTCCTTTTTGCCTTCAGAACCTTTATTTTCTTCAACCAGATGCAGGAAAAGAGATACCTCGTCCAGCATTCTTTGATACGAATGCGCCGTTTTTACGATTATAGAATCTGCATATTTTCTGATTTTTACTTCTTCCTTAAGGGATAAGCTTTTTCCGGTAAACACGATTACAGGAAGATTTTCTAAGCCCGGACTTTTCTTGACGCCATCCAGGATTTCATAAGCCTGTTTGTCAGGAATTCCCATATCTAAAATTACGCAGTCTATTTCACTTTTATTGAGTGCCTTTAATCCTTCAGTAACTTCACTTTTAATTTCAGAATTGATATTATTACTTCCTAAAAAGTAAGCCAAAGCTTTGGCATGTTTCGGATTATCCTCAATAATCAGCACTTTTTGGGCTTCTTTACTGATAATATGCTCTATTCGCATGAAAACTTCCGGAATTTTTTCGAACGCGACAGGTTTGTCCAGAAAATCAACTGCTCCTTTGAGCAAACTTTCCTGTTTAAGCTTATGCGATGACATAATATGAACCGGAATATGTTTGGTCTGCGAGTTATTTTTAAGCTCTTCTAAAATCTCCCATCCGCTTTTTACAGGCAACTCTATATCTAGTAAAACACCAATTGGTTTGTATATTAAAGCAAAATTTAACGCATAGTCCCCTCGTACAGCGACGATTCCTTTATATCCTTTTTCCCTTGTGAAACTCAATAATGATTTTGCAAAATTGATATCGTCTTCAACAATTAAAATAACTTTATCATCTTGTGAAATAGCATTTCGGTCATCTTCAATTTCATCCGGGATAACAGTACTGATATAATTGTATTTTTGATTTTCTGCATCAGTATTTTCATTTGGCTCAATTTCAATTGGAGGTGTTTTTTCGACTGTTACCTTTTTCATTTCAGAACCAAAAACAGGAAGGCATAAGGTAAAAGTACTTCCCTCGTTTACTTTACTATGCAAAATAATTTCTCCTTTAAGCAATTTGGCCAGTTCCCTGCTTATTGAAAGACCTAAACCGGTTCCGCCATATTTTCTTTTCGTAGATCCGTCTGCCTGTTGGAAAGCTTCAAAAATCAAGGGCTGTTTATCCAATGGAATTCCGATTCCGGTGTCTTTTACAATAAAACAGATTATTTTATCATCATCGTCATTCACTTTGATTTCTAAACTTACAGATCCTTTTTCTGTAAATTTAATTGCATTTGAAATTAGATTTTTCAGAATTTGCTCCAGACGCATTTTGTCAGTTTTAATAACTAAAGGCGCATCTTTGGCAATGATTTCAAAATCTATCTTTTTTTCTTTTGCTACTACTGAAAATAAATTTGAAAGATTGTCTGTTATTTCTTTGGTTGAAACATCTAAAAACTCCAGTTCCATTTTGCCGGCTTCAATTTTAGATAAATCCAGGATTTCATCAATTAAGCCTAACAAACTGTTTCCTGAACTCTGAATTACTTTAGCAAACTCAACTTCTTCAGCATTCATGCTCTTGTTATTATTCTCAGCTAATAGGCGGCTTAATAGTAAAATAGAATTTAAAGGAGTCCTTAACTCATGTGACATATTGGCCAAAAACTCCGACTTGTAGCGGGTAGTAAGTTCCAGTGCTTCAGATTTTTTCTGAATTTCAGTATTTCTTTCTTCTAATAAAACACTTCGTTCTGATAATTCCTCATTGGTCTGTTCCAGCTCTTCCTGCTGCACCCTTAATTCTTCTTCTGAAGCCTGTAGTTTTTCAGTCTGGGTTTCTAATTCGGCATTCATGGCTTCCAGCTCACTATGCTGAATTCTTAACTCCTCTGATTGTGCCTGGGTTTCCTCGAGAAGTTCCAAAACACGTTTTCTGTTTCGGGTTGATTTAATGGCAATCGCTATATTATTGGAAACAGTCTGTAGAAATTCCAAATCAATTTTAGTAAACTCTTTTACGTTTGCTAATTCAAAAGCACCTTCAATTTTGGTATTGATTAAAGGGACAGCAACAATATGTTTAGGTTTTATTTCACCAAGTGCATAAGTAATCTGAACATCATTTTCAGAAAAGGATTTTAATTCCAGTATTTTTCTTGAAGCCACGCATTGCCCAATCAATCCCTCTCCTTGTTTGATATGTTCCCTGTTTTTAGCAGGAAGATAGCTGTAACCCGAAATTGCATACAATTCATCCCCTTCTGTTGAATAAATAACACCCGCACTGCTTTTGGTATATTGGCATAAAAATTCAATAACGTCTTTAGATAGTCTTTCTAGCTCCTTATCTCCAATCATCACATTATTTAGCTGGGCAATACCGGTTTGCAGCCATTCTTTTTGAGACAATAAATCAAAAGATGATTTTAAGGAAACCCCCATACTGTTTAAAGATTCTCCCACGCTACCCAATGCATCAGACTTTGTATCATCGACCCTTATATCGTAATTTCCCTGTGAAATATTAGATGCAACTGTACTTATTGCGTGAATTCTTTCGGCAGTTTCCCTGTCCTTTTTTTCTAACTCTTCCTGAAGAAAAGAACGTTCATTATAATCTTTTAAAATACGCAGCAAGAACATTATTGTTATAATAAAAGCGATTATGAAAGCTGCAATAATTAAAATAAAACTATAGTTACCATATCGCTGAGAATTGGCATTTCGTTCCTTTAAAAGTATCTGTTCAGTATTTTCAATATTTCTATAGTACGCACGAAGTTCATCCATCATTTTTTTTCCTTCGTTCAGATCAAAAGTAGCAGTTTGCCCGCCCAATCGTTTTTTTACCACCAGATTGTGAAGGTATTTGTAAAAAACATTCGTACGTGCTTTTACCTCTTTTAAGTTCTTTTGCTGCGAAGGATTATCTTGTGTGAGTTCATCCAGTATGCCAAAAATCTTATCTGATCTTTTTTCGGCATCATTATAGTGATCCAGAAATTGTTCATTTCCAGTTATTAAGTAACCCCGCATACTCGTCTGGGCATCGGTAAGTATTGATATACCTTCATTAAGATTATAAATCACTTCCTGAGTGTGATTTACCCAGTAGTTGCTGTTTAAAAGGTTTCTTATACTTAAAAATGAAGCTGTAGAGCTTATCATTAATATAAATAAAGAAACTAATGAGCTGATTAATAAATTTCTTTTAAAGTTGTTTTGCTTCATATAAAATTATTTTATTTCCTGATATTCTAAAGGTAAAACCATAATAAAGCTTGCTCCTTTGCCTATTTGGCTTTTGGCAGTAATTAGTCCGTTATGTTTTTCGATTATTTTTTTTGCAATTGCAAGTCCAATACCTGTTCCTTCATAGCTTTGACGATCATTGAGGCTCTGAAAAATGATAAAAATCCTGTCCAGGTAAATTTCATCAAAACCAATCCCGTTGTCCTTTACAGTGATACGGCAATAGTTTCCGTTTGGAGAAGGGCTTGCGTCGAAATCTTTGGTTTCAATCAATTCTGAAGTGATTTCGATTACCGGATTTTCAGTATTATTAGAGAACTTAAGGGCATTTCCGATCAAATTTTGAAAAACCTGCCTCAGCTGGCTCGGAATACTGTCTATAGTTGGAAGTACATTTGTTTTTATTATAGCGTTTTTACGCTCGATCAGATAATCAAAATCAGAAAGCACTTCTTGCAAAACTTCATTTAAATCTGTTTTTTCAGGCTGTACCTTTGCAGACAACCTTGAATAGGCAAGTAAATCAGTAATTAAAGTCTGCATTCTTTCAGCTGATTTAATAGTTCGGTTTACATAATCAACCGCTTTATCATCTTTGGCAAGATATAAATCTTTAATGATTTTAATAAAAATCTGAATTTTTCGGATTGGCTCATTCAAATCATGTGAAACCACCCATGCAAACTGCTGAAGCTCATGATTTTTAAGCTCCAGTTCCTCATTTTTTAAAATTAATTCTTTAGTTCTTTCTGTAATTTTTATTTCCAGGTTATCCTGCGCTTCTTTTCTGATTTTGATTTCTTTAGACAGAAGCTCTTTCATCTCTTTTAACTCATTCTGCTGTTCGTAAATTTTCAGGAATGTTTTTACTTTTAAAATCAGCAAATCAGAGTCAACCGGCTTCGTAATATATTCTACTGCGCCAGTTTCATACCCTTTAAAAATATATTTTTTTTCTATATTAAGTGCTGAAAGAAAAATAACAGGAATATCTTTTGTTTTTTTATTTCCGGAAAGGATTTTCACTACCTCAAAACCATCTAGTCCAGGCATCTGAACATCCATTATAATTAGGGAGTAATTTATCTGTAAAATCTTCTTTAATGCTTCCTCACCTGATTCTGCGGTGTCTACATCGATATTATGCAGCTCTAAAGTTTTTTTTAGGGCAAGTATATTTGCCTTTATATCGTCTACAATTAATACCATCTATTTGTAAGCTAAAGTGTTATTGTTACAGTAAATTTTGAAAATTTACTTCTAAATTAAATTTTATAAAATCTCAAATATATCTAAAAAAAAATTAACACTTTTTTTATTTAAAAATATATTAATTACATAATTCCCACATTGATATTATCTATAAAACCAAAAGACCTTTTGCGACAATCTAAAATTCTTTTAAGTCAATAAATACTGGAGTATAGGACTATTTTAGTAATAGTATGTAAAAAACAATAACTTATGAAAAAGATAAAAACATTTCCAGAACAAAAACAAAATTTGCCAGGAAACGAACATTTGATGAATCCCGAACCAGAAATTATTAAAGAAAATTATAACGGAAGCGGAAAACTTTTAGGCAAAGTAGCCTTTATAACCGGAGGTGACAGCGGAATCGGACGAAGTGTTGCTGTACATTTTGCCAGGGAGGGCGCAAATATTGCAATTGTATACCTGAAAGAAGACAAAGATGCTCAAAAAACAAAAGAGCTTGTGGAGAAAGAAGGCCAGCAATGCCTGCTAATAAGTGGCGATCTGAAAGATGAAAAATTCTGTAAAAGCGCCATAAAAAGCTGTGTAAAAACTTTTAGCAAAATAAACATAATTGTAAATAACGCAGCAGTTCAGTTTCCTCAGAATGAACTTGAAAAGATTACTGCAGCACAACTTCAAAAAACATTTGAGACCAACATTTACCCCTATTTTTATATTACTAAAGCTGCTTTGCCTTTTTTAGATAAAGGCGACAGCATTATAAATACAAGTTCGGTTACGGCTTACAGAGGAAGCGAACATCTTTTGGATTATTCGAGTACAAAAGGTGCCATTCTAACTTTTACCAGATCATTATCAACCATGCTGGCAAAAAGGCAAATCAGGGTTAACGGAGTGGCTCCCGGACCTATCTGGACACCGTTGATTGTTGCAACATTCGATAAGGTTTCTGATTTTGGAAAAGACAATCCAATGGGGCGTGCAGGTCAGCCGTCTGAAGTTGGTCCGGCTTATGTTTTTTTAGCTTCTGAGGACAGCAGTTACATTACCGGCCAATTTATTCACATTAACGGCGGTGAACTTGTGGGAGGCTAACTTAAAAAATCAAAATTATGAATTACATTGATCTGATTGGTCTTTTTGCGGGTATTTGCGTAACCATTTCGGTAATTCCACAAATTATAAAGGTCTGGAAAACAAAAAAGGTAAAGCAAATTTCACTGCTTACCTTTGGCGTCCTGACATTTGGAATCGCTATATGGGTTGTTTACGGGATTTTGAAAAAAGATTTGCCTGTAATTGTTACGAATAGTGTTTCTTTGTTCTTAAATTTAATTATGGTTTATTTCCTAATTTACTACGAAAAAGAACAATAAGCATAAAACTCTCTAATAAAAAAAACAGCTTCGGTAAAAGCTGTTTTTTTTCAATATATAAGGCTTATTAGCTAACTAGTTTTTGATTGTATGATTTATTAAAGGACAAATGATATTTTTCTTTTAATAATCTTGGAAAATAATTTCGTCCTGATAAACCAGCTCCTGAGAATATTTCAAGAACATTAAAGTTCGAAACTCTTTTTAGCTCTACTATTTGTCTGTTTGCCAATGATAAAATTGGCTGTATATTTTTTCTATATCCATAAGTATGCTGGTCAAGTTCGATTTGAAGGATATTTTCTAAAATTCGATATTTCAAGAGGTTCTTAACGATTCCTTTTTGAGGAAGAGCATTGAACTCTTTAATTTTTTCAGTAACTTTTGAATTTTGCTGACCCACATAGATATAATTTCCAGACTTGCTTACAAATCTGTTTTTTAAATCTAAAAATAATTTGCTGTTTTCAGATACTGCTGCATGATAGGTATTATTACAAATCATAGCAAACTGTATATGTTTATACCCTTCAAAATACAAAACACTATTAATATTAGAAGTATTTCGTATGATACCTGTTTGATTCGGTTTTATTGTTTTTCTTTCGCCGTTAATCCCGAAGCTATGTGTGACATTACCTTCAAAACAATACGTAAACAGAATTGGTGAATTAGCAAATGACTCCATACTCAATTCAATATCTTCATTAAAAACAATATCAAACTGAATGTATGAAATTTGTTTATTAAGCGTAATACCACTTATAGTTCCGTTTGCATTTTTGGACTTGACTTTTAAGTTGTACTGATTGTTTTCTAAAGTCAAAGTTCCATTAAGACTATCTTTAAGATCGTTAAAAATGGTATTAATTCCGCCTGTATTTAAGTAAAGTTTTTTCATTTGATAATAATTAAAAGTTCAAATAATTAAGTGTTCAAATTTTTAACTATTACATAATCATCTTCTTTTGAACAATTCAAATTTCGTACTACTACACACATTTAGTGTTATATAATTTTTCGTACAACTTTCATAATTAATACTTTATAAAAATTCCGTAAAAAACAAAAACAGCTGCTCCAGACACCATGTCCGAAACAGCTGTTTTTTCAGCAAAATAAAAAAATCCTTAACCTATTTATCTATAAATCTAAAATTCCTTTTAAGTGAGCTTTTGTATATCGGCATTTGCCGAATAATTTTTTTCTGGTATGTCTTTAAAAAATTCAGCCGCTTCTAAATCTCCAGAAGGTCCATATCCTAATAAATAAGTTCCTTTTTTTTCATCACCTGTTTCTATAACATATAAGATAGACATATCTTCAGGATTACTCATTCCTTCGTAGCGGTGATGGGCAACAATAAAAATCTCTTCAGGCTGATAAGCATATTTCGATTCGGTTTCTACAAGGGCTCCGTCCTGAAATAAAAAATTACAGCAATATCCTTTTTTCTGATATTCATCAAGGTATTCTAATTCGTGTTTTGAAAGTTCGTTCTTCATGACAATTTGGATTATTTGATTTATTTTAAAGTTTCCCAAACCTTACTTAGCAAAGTTCATCCTTTTAAAACCCACGTTTTAACTCAAAAAATTTTTTTTTTGTCTCATTCAGATCATCTGTGAAAATTGAAAAAAACAGCATTTTAAAAGCTTGATTATTTAAGAATTTATTTATAAATCACTACATTTATTGACTCTAAGCATCATCTCTTTTTTTTATAATATTCAATTAAAAATGATTCATACAAATCAGGATTTCCTGGCAAAAGGCGGGGAAATGGGAGAATTAACAAGGACTAAAGACTGGAGTAAAACTTTAGTTGGTCCTGTTGAGACATGGCCGCAAAGTCTAAAAACCATACTTGGCACACTTTTAAATTCTAAATTCCCTATGTTTTTATTCTGGGGACCTGAACATATTTGTTTTTATAACGATGCCTATCGGCCAAGTCTGGGAAACGATGGGAAACACCCTTTTATTTTAGGTGAAAAAGGAGCTGATTTCTGGCCTGAAATCTGGGATTTCATAAAACCTCTCATTGACCAGGTGCTCATAAATGGAGAAGCAACCTGGCATGAAGATCAATTGCTGCCCATTTACAGAAACGGAAAAATGGAAGATGTGTACTGGACTTTCAGTTACAGCCCGGTAAACGACGAAGCAGGTAAACCGGCAGGTGTTTTAGTCATTTGCAATGAAACAACAGACAAGGTCAATCTGGTCAAAAAATTAGAGGAAAGCAACAAACGGTATCTTAATAACATTCTTCAGACACCAAATGCAATGTGTATTTTTAGAGGCACCGACTATATTGTTGAAATAGCCAATGAACGTATGCTGGAAATTTGGGAAAGAAAGGAACATGAAGTCATAAACAGACCTATTTTTGAGGCACTTCCGGAAGCTACAGGTCAGGGACTGGAGGCTATTTTAAACAACGTATATACAAATGGTGAAACTTTCAGGGACTATGAACTTCCGGTACGATTGACAAGAAATGGTAAGATTGAAAACACTTTTATAAATGTTGTTTATGAACCTTTAAAAGAGCCTGACGGAACAATCTCAGGAATTGTAGCCATTGCAAACGATGTTACTACGCAGGTTTTTGCCCGAAACAAAGTAGAAGAAAGTGAAAAAAAATTCAGGAATACTATAGAACAGGTTCCTGTTGGAATCGCAATTTTAAAAGGTGCCGATTTAATCGTAGAAACAGCAAACGACACCTACCTTAAGATTATTGATAAAAGCAAGGATGAAATTCTGGACAAGCCGCTTTTTGAAGCAGTACCGGAAGCAAGAAAAACAGTTTATCCTTTACTTTCAAAAGTTTATAACGATGGAACACCTTATTATACGGATGAACTTGCGGTAACTTTAAACCGTCATGGCAAGGAAGAATTAGGTTATTTTAATTTGGTTTTCTATCCTTTAAGGGAAGAAAATGATCAGATTACCGGCGTTATTACTGTTTGCTATGAAGTAACAGAAGCTGTAAAATCACGTCATCTTTTGGCAGAAAGTGAAAAAGCATTCCGGAAATTTGTAATGGAATCACCGCTAGCCATGACGATCTTCAGGGGGAAAAACCATGTCATTGAAATAGCAAATGATGCAATGATGGAAAAAATCTGGCAAAGAAAGACAGATGAAACAATTGGGAAACCTGTTCTGGAGGTATTCCCTGAACTATTGGATCAAAAATATCCCGAACTCTTAAATGATGTCCTTTCTAAAGGAATAACAATTCGTGAAAATGAATCAATAGCTTACATTCAACAGAAAGAAAAACTGGAAAAATTTTATCTGGATTATCAATATACTCCTCTTTTTGAAGAAAATGGGACTGTAAACGGCATAATGATTACTGTTTATGATGTGACAAATAAGGTAGAAGCCCGCAAAAAAGTAGAAGTCGCCGAGCAAAGAACAAGACTGGCTATTGAAATTGCGGAAATTGCCACCTGGGATTTAGATTTTTTAACTGACAACATTATTTATTCTGAAAATTTACCGCAAATCTTCGGGCAGGAAAAAGGCAGCATCATAACACGCCAAAAAATTAAAAGACAGATACATAAAGACGATCTCCCTGTTTTGAAAAAAGCATTCGGACTTGCACTTCAGACAGGTATTTATAAATATGAGTGCAGGATCATCAAACCAGACGCTGAAGTATGCTGGATCAGAGTTCATGGTAAACTCTTTTTTGATGAAAATAAAAATATTACTAAAATGCTCGGAACTGTTTTAGACATTACCGATGAAAAAAACAGCCATCAAACTTTAATGAAAAGTGAGGAAAAATTCAGACTTCTTGCAGATTCTATGCCTCAGCACATATGGACCAGCGACCCATTGGGCAACGTGAATTACTTTAATGAATCTGTTTATAAATACACGGGATTATTGATAGATGATTTAAAAGAACAGGGATGGATTCAAATTGTACATCCTGATGACCAGAAAGAAAATATCAATAGCTGGATGGAGGCTGTAAAAACCGGTAACGACTTTTTGTTCGAACACCGTTTCAGACGTTATGACGGTGAATACAGATGGCAGTTAAGCCGGGCAATAGCTCAGAAAGATGAATATGGAAATATACAAATGTGGGTAGGCACCAGTACAGATATTCAGGATCAGAAAAACTTTACGGACAAACTTGAAAGAGAAGTTTCTGAACGTACCGCACAATTGGAGCTTAAAAACAGGGATCTTATTAATATGAATATCGAACTGCAGTCATTTGCTTATATCTCAAGTCATGATTTACAGGAACCGCTTCGAAAAATTCAGACTTTTGCCAGCCGCTTGTCTGACCTTGACGAACAGAACATTTCGGCAAAAGCCAAAACATACTTAGGCAGGATTGAAGTTTCTGCGAAAAGAATGCAGACTTTAATTCAGGATTTGCTCATGTATTCCAGAACTAATTCGGCTGAGAGGGTATTTGTAAAAGCTAATTTGGATGAAATTGCCGAAGAAGTGCATAGCGATTTTTATGAGCGTATTGAGGAAAAAAAAGCTATTGTGAATTTTCATCCTTTGGGTGAAGCTACTATTATTACATTTCAATTCAGACAATTATTACACAATCTGATTGGAAATGCGCTTAAATTTTCCAGAAATGGGATTGCTCCTGTTATAGAAATTAAAGCAGACAGAATTATGGGAAGTAAAATAAATATGCAGGTCGATTTTCCTGATAAAATGTATTACCATCTTCAGATATCTGACAATGGAATTGGTTTCGAGCCGGAATACAAAAACCGCATTTTCGAAGTTTTTCAACGTCTAAATACTGAAAGTGAATTTGCCGGAACCGGAATTGGATTGGCAATAGTAAAAAAAATTGTAGAAAACCATAAAGGAATCATCACTGCTAATGGCGAAAAAGACAAAGGCGCTGCTTTCGATATTTATTTACCAGAGTTATAAAAGACTTTATGATTTATAAACAAAATTACTTATTGTCGGAACAAAATTTTCCCAGTCTATTTCCAATGCATGATTAATTGATTTCACAATATCTTTCATCAGTACAGGCTTGGTTATAAATAAATTGGCTCCCAGAACACGGCATTTTTCAATAATTCCGGGCTCATTTGAAGTAGAAAAAATAATAATAGGGATATTTATTTTGAAATCACTGTTCCGCAGTTCGGACAAAACATCAAAACCGTTTTTCCCTGGCATGTTCAAATCTAAAAACACAATACTTGGGACTGGCGGCGGATTATAAATTGCACTTAGCAATTTTTCGCCTCCAGTATAAGTTTGTAATATTATTTTTTTTTGTAATGATTCCACAGCGTCTGCAAAAATACTTAAATCATCCTCGTCATCATCTGTATAGAATATAATCATATCATTCATAAGTATCCTTGAAAAAAATTCGACTTCAAAGATAGAGAAATAAATAGAATTATCAATAAATTCTTAATTTCTAAAAAATTAAAAATAGAAATATCATAATCCTAAAAATGAATTATATAACTATTAAAAAAGAGAAAATTCTGATCTTTATTTTAACATATATTTTAAATCAACATTAAAAATAAAGTCATGGGAGATCAAAAAGACCTTAAAAATACCTCTGCAGCTGAAAAAATAAAAGATTTAGCCGAAGACATTAAAACTTGTATGCTTTGTACCTACAAAGACGGAAAATTACAATCACGACCAATGTCATTTCAGGAAATTGATGAAGATGGAAATATTTTTTTCTTATCCGATAAAAATAGTAATAAGAATGCCGAAATTAATGAAAATTCAAAAGTTGAATTAGTATTTGCCCAACCGCACGATAAATTTCTTTTTCTTCACGGCAACGCTTCTATTTCTTACGACAGAAAAAGAATTAAAGAATTATGGAATCCGATTATTAAAGTCTGGATGACCGGCGGTGAAGACGATCCTAACCTTAGTATCATAAAATTTGTTCCTGAAGACGGCTATTACTGGAACAACAAACACGGTAAAATGGTCGCAATTGCTAAAATGACAGTTGCTTTTGTTACAGGAAAAACTATGGATGACGGAATTGAAGGCAATCTTGAATTGTGAAATTTTTTAAAAAGTGGCAATTGAATTGATTGCCGCTTTTTTTTATATTTTTTTGAATTCCAAAGCATTTAAGATTCCTTCTGTACTGGCTGTATTATTAAAATATACAAAGGCATTTTTGTGTTCTAGTATATTTTTTACATGATGTAATTCGGCCGAAGAATAACCCGAATAAAAAAGCTTTGTATTACCATGAAACCTGATATAAATTAAAGGAAATTCAGTAAAAATAGTCTGTGGAAGATTTGGATAACTAACGCTGCAGAAGGTAATGTTATTTTCCAGAAAGGTTTCCCAGACATCGTCATTCCACCAGCTTTCATGCCTGAATTCAATAACATTTTTAAACTCCGGATCTAAATTGGCTATTATATTTTTAAGTCTTTCAGTGTTATAGTGATATCCTGGTGGAAACTGAAACAAAATACAGCCTAATTTTTCTTTCAACCCATTTTTTGAAACAGTATAAAAATCTTCAATAAGTTTTTTACAGTTTTCAAACTTTCTAGTATGTGTAATTTCTTTGGGAGCTTTAACAGAAAATATAAAGTTTCCAGGCGCTTTTTTATACCAATTTTCAAAAATCTTTATTGTTGGGAATTTATAAAAACTGCCATTAAATTCATATGTATCAAAATGTTCACAATAGTATTCAAACCATTTAGATACCGGAAGATTTTCAGGGTAAAAAATGCCTTTCCAAAAACTGTTATTAAAACTGGAACAGCCTATTAAAACTTCATCTTTCATTGATGTAATTTTTGACAATTAGTACAAAAGAAACTTCTTCTTTTTTTAGTGCCGGTGTATTTCTTTATCAGCGGAAGATCACAGCGAATACAAGTCTTTTTTGTGTGGGCAAGCCAGTGTTTTTTTAGTTCATGATTTTTCTTCCATTCGAGGAACTGAAAACTATAGATAACACTTTCATCAATAAGGCTTTGAATATCCCTTTTCGGAATTTGACCAACCACAGATTCCGGGTGGATTTTACATCTGTACAAAACCTCGTTTTTGATGATGTTCCCTACTCCTGAAAATATATTTTGTTCCAGCAAAGCATCACAAATCATCTGTTTCGGAATCTTATCCAGACTACGTTTTGCTTTTTCGGGATTCCAGTTTTCATTCATTACATCTTCTTCCCACTTATAATAAAGGTTGATGTCTCCTTCCAAAATTTTAACAGAACAGGTGTAGAAATTGATTTCACCATCGGCAAAAACCAAGCGTAGTCTTGGCACTGTTTCTTTTCTTTCATTAATCCTGTAAGTTCCAAACATCAGCATATGTATTTTGATGGCAAAGTCATCAAAACAAATCAAAAAATGTTTGCCCCAGGTTTTAAATTCCTGAATCGTTTTGTTCTTTAACCTCATAATGTCAATACTGCTATTGCCGGAAACATCAATGATTTTTTGTTCCGAAAATTGCTGTACTGCCTCTTTTAATATCACTATAGATGGACCTTCCGGCATGATTCATTTATTTTAAACTAAAAAAGCACAGCAGGACTGCGCTTTTTTAATAATTTTGAAATTACTCCAATTCTGCTGCTTCAACATTTATTGTATTAACAGCAACTTCAGTAAGTTTTTTGTCTGCCCCTTTCTCTTCATCAAGCGTTTGCTCTAACAGGGCTGCAGCTTCTTCAAATCCTAATGTTTCTGCGAATTGTCTTAGTGTTCCGTAAGTAGCAATTTCGTAATGTTCAATCTTCTGATTTGCTGCAATTATTCCGGCATCACGTACAACACCCGATTCTGTTTCTTCAATAATTCCTTTTCCCTCTTCAATTAAGCCTTCCATAGCATCGCATTTTTTTGCAGTTGCTTTTTTACCTATTAACTCAAAGACTTGTTCCAGACGAATAACATGTTCTTCTGTTTCGGTAAGATGAGAATTTAATGCTTCGATTAAATCAGCTGAAGTAGCATTTTTTGCCATTGTTGGAAGCGCTTTAGTCAAGGCCTTTTCTGCCCAGTAAATATCTTTCAGACTATCTTCAAACAATTCTGTTAATCCCGATGCAGCATTTGACTTTGCTTTTACTTCTCCGCTTTTTTTAGCTTCCTGCTTAGTTGACGTTTGTTTTTTATTATCTGTAGTTTTCATAATTATATCTATTTTCAATTATTAATATTCTCAAAATTAACCTATTAAATTATCAAGGAGCTTATATGATTTAGATTCAAAGTTTCAAGATGAACACCTGTATATTATGAAACGAGACAGGCAAATCCTGTAAGGGTTGCCCTAGAAATGATAGATAAATTTGTAATATCAATTTATTAAAACAAATATCATGAAAACACATATCACATATCATACTAACCAATACAACGATTACGAAAACGCGCAATTTTACTTTCAACAAAAATTTCAGGGAGGCTTTTTAGATCCTGAAGCTGCTTTGCTAATCGAAAAAGCGATTGATAAACTGCTGAAAAAGGATAACATACTTAGAAATGAGAACATCCCAAATGACGGAAGCATCAGTGAAGAAGAATATGTAAAAAAACATCAGGAAGATGATAATTATTACAAACCTGAAACAACAGAAAAGGAGGAAGAAGGTATACAAAACGACGAAAACCTGGATTATGATCAGTTTGAGCAACGAAATGAATAATCATAAGGCTGAATAATTTAATAACACCATAAGACTACCATTATGAGCACTATAGATCAAAATAATACAGATAAAAATATCCTTATGAATGAGGAACTGTATCAGAACAATGAACAGAAGCAGACAAACAGAGAAATCGCCGAACAGGGATTTACAGTTCGAAATGGTCATGACCCGAATAAACCAAATCCGGATGAACGAATCACAAATGATGAAGACGATTTAGACGACTTAAATGATGATTTTCATCCGGACAGAGATTTGGAAGGCGACGACAATTTAGATGACATGGATGAAGAAATCGATCTTGACGGCGATGAAAAAGTAGTTAATGACGAGTTTGACAATCCTTCTGATGCATTCGAAAATACATTTAATGAAACAGAAGAAGATCTGGAAGATATCGATCAGGATGAAGAAGAAATTGAAGAAGAGGATAATTACGAATACCAGGAAGATGATATTCAGGAAGAAGAAAATGAAGAAAATTATCCTGCAAATGACCCAAGAAAATTCTAGACATTTAGAAAAATAGCACACTAAAAACCGTTAGAAATCTAACGGTTTTTTATAGCAGTTAATCCCCAATTTTTTCGAGTGGCGGAATATCATCCATTTTTTCAAGTCTTTCCGCCAAACCAGCCCTTGCTCCAGCCAGTTCTTCTTCAGCTTTAATGAGTTCCTTGTACCATTTATCTTTTTCAAAACTGTCTGAACTTTCTATTTTGCGCATGATTTCATAGATTTCACCTTCGGCTTCCATCACTTTCAATCTTTTGTAATAAGTCAGGCTTTCTGTCATATGAGCCAGTGCAATCATTGCGGTTAAAAAAGGATGATTATTCGTCACATTGACATCCTTGATTTTACCATGCTCCAGTTCAACTTTCAGTGCAAAAGCAAACTCTTCCATGTTAAATGCTTCATATTTGCCTTCCGGATTTAAATAAGCTTTTATCGATTCGACATTATTCATCGTAGAAAGATCAACATCGGTTTCTTTTTCATCACTCAAATCCTTAAAAACCAGCCTGCCAATTACCCTTGCTTCTTCAATAGTAGGGTCATTTTCCGGATTTTCAAAATCACGAACCGACCAGTCCCAGTTTTCTGGATGGACAGGTTTTATATATTTTTCGCAAAAATCCGTCACATCATTTTTTAAGCTCACCATTTGATCTTCGCGCTTTATGTACACATCCTGGTAAGCACCGCTTTTAGTTCCCATGATTTATTTTCATTTTAATTGAAAACGACACATTTACCGAAATACATGTGTCGTTTTTTAGATTGTTTCGAAATACTGTTCTAAATTTTTCTTCTGCCGCTAATCAAAGACAACAGGAACAATACGATAAATATAAAGAATAATACTTTCGCGATACTTGCAGCTCCGGCAGCTATACCTCCGAAACCAAATATTCCGGCTACTATAGCCAGGATAATAAAAATGACTGTCCAACGTAACATAATATTGAGTTTTTTAGTTAATACTGATTTTGTTTGTTACTCAAATTTCGAATTTTAACAAGAATTCGATTAACTCAAAACATTATTTTTTTATCTCTATCGAATGTCATTCTTAATCTGAATTAAGTTTGTTTTGATTTATATAAACTACTTTTGTACTATAAAATTCTTATTCATGAAAAAATATGACTTTTTAATATTGGGTAAAAATCAGCCTATACTTGAAATTTTACTTCGACTGGTAAATGCTAATGAAAATTGGAATGCCGTTGGGTTCAGTGATGAAGAATTGGCCAAGGATTATTTTTTACAGCATAAGGTCGATTTTGTTTTGTTAAGTTCAGCGATTGAGGATCACGTTGAAAAAGAATTTGCTGCATTTTGTTTAAAAGCCCATCCGGGAGTCGAAATTATAGAGCATTTTGGTGGCGGAAGCGGATTGCTTCAGTCTGAAATTTATGACCGGTTGTTTAAGAAAGGAGAGCTTTAAGATGGAGAAAAAGTATTCAGTTGCTATTTATCCTTCACAGGATGTTATTGATTCGGTCAAAACAATGAAGGAATATCTCAAAAGTAAAATCAACTGGTACAACAGCTGTAATTCTGTAGCACATATTACGATCTGCGAATTCACAATTGACGATTCTCAAATCGATACGTTCAGGCAAAAACTTTTTAAAACCTGTGATACTTTTACTCCTTTCTCTGTTCATCTGGATCATTTTTCGTTTTATGAAAACAGCGGAGCTTTTTTTATTGCGCCAAATGAAGATTCGAAAAATAAGCTGAAACCAGTCATGAAAAAGATTCAGGAAACCTTGAAATCTTTAAAACTTAAAAAAAGCGACGATCCGCACCTGTCTATTGGCAGAAAACTTACGCCAGAAAATCTCAAAATAGCCTCACAGCTTTTTACTACCATTGAAATTGTTTTTTTGTGTAAAGAAATTGTTTTACGGGAACTCGATCCTGTTAAAAAGCAGTTTTTTGTTATTGATACTTTTACATTTAACGGAAATGCACAGCCTGAGTTTGTTCAGGGAAGTTTGTTTTAATTTTGTAAAATGTTAGAGGTTAGAAAGTGAGTAGTAATTAGTTTTACATTTCACATTTCACATCTCACCTTTTACAACTCACAATTAGTTTCGTATATTTGAATTTTACAAATCAAAACACTATGAATTCCCTAGAACCATTTTATAAAGAAATTGCAGAATTAACCCATAACGAATCCAATTCGTTGTTAGATAACTGTATTCAAAAAGAGATCTCTCAGTTTAATGTTTTTAACATTAAAGAGCTTTTGGGAAAATGCACTATGCCTTATAACCGAAGAGCATATTACAAAATAAGCCTTATTAAAGGCAGAAACAGAGCAGAATATGCGGATAAAATAATTGAAATTGATAAACAGGCCCTTTTATTTGCCACACCTAAAATCCCTTATAATTACATTCCGCAGGACACCAACCAGACAGGACAATTCTGTGTATTTACAGATGAATTCCTGAATAAGAGCGGAATTGTGTTAAACGAACTTCCTATTTTTGCTCCGGACGGTTTTCCTGTCTTTCAGCTTTCAGACGAACAAATTACAGAAGTTGAATTCATTTTCAGCAAAATACAAAATGAAATCAATTCTGATTATGCTTACAAATACGATCTAATCCGAAATTATGTAGCTGAGTTAATTCACTTTGGACAAAAACTACAGCCAGTAACAGCCTTGTATTCCAAACACAATTCGGCAGCAAGGGTTTCGTCTTTATTTGCTGAGTTATTAGAAAGACAGTTCCCAATTGAATCACCGCATCAGCGCTTAGAATTAAGAACTGCCAAAGATTTTGCAGAAAGGCTCTCCGTTCACGTAAATCATTTAAACAAGGTTTTAAAGGAAAACAGCGGAAAAACCACTACAGATTTAATCAGCAGCAGATTAACCAGCGAAGCCAAAATTCTTTTAAGACAAACCAACTGGAATATTTCTGAAATTGCTTATTGCTTAGGATTTGAAGAACTGGCACATTTCTCGAATTTCTTTAAAAAACAAACGTCATTGACACCTTTGGCTTTTAGAGGTTAATTTTGAAAGTTTCAGGTTTCAGGTTTAAAGTTTGAGCTTAAAATTGATTTTTGAAATTGATTTTTGAAATTGACATTGTTATTGTAATTTGATATTGTCATTGATATTTGAATTTCGCAAACATCCGTTTGATATTTACAAATTCCGGACAAAGCTTCCCACCTACCTTTGACTTATCAATTTAAAACATAAATCAAATGGCAGTAAATACAAAAATCGCCTTAGTTACAGGCGGAAGCAGAGGTTTAGGAAAAAATATGGCAGTCGCAATCGCTAAAAAAGGAATCGATGTTATTATCACTTACAATAGCAAAAAAGACGAAGCTGAAGAAGTGGTGAAAGAAATTGAAAACTTAGGTCAGAGAGCAGCTGCAATTCAGTTAAATGTTGCGGAGTCCGGTACTTTTGATTCCTTTTTAGAACATGTTTCTTCTTCATTAAAAAACATTTTTAAAACGGATAAATTCGACTTTTTAGTAAACAACGCCGGAATCGGAATTCATAATTCATTTGCAGAAACTACTGAAGCCGAATTTGACCTGTTGACTAATATTCATTTTAAAGGGCCGTTCTTTTTAACTCAGAAAGCATTGCCCATACTAAACGATGGCGGTGCAATTGCAAATATCTCCAGCGGTCTGGCCAGATTTTCATTCCCTGGTTATGCTGCTTATGGTGCAATGAAAGGCGCTATTGAAACTTTGACAAAATATCAGGCAAAAGAATTGGGAGATAGAAAAATCAGGGTCAACATCGTCGCTCCTGGTGCAATTGAAACAGATTTTGGAGGCGGTGCTGTTCGTGATAATGAAGAATTAAATCAACAGATTGCTTCAATGACTGCTTTGGGAAGAGTTGGTCTGCCTGATGATATTGGCGGAGTTGTTGCCTTTTTATGCTCTGAAGAATCTCGTTGGGTCAACGGACAGCGCATTGAGGTTGCAGGAGGGATATTTTTATAATATTTTAGAAATTCAACCTTTTTTTCAACACATACAAACATAGGTTTTTCTTTTTTTTTGAAAAGTTTAAAAAGAGAAACTCATTTCTCAACACATAGCTATGCGTTTTTTGAATAAGTGAAATGCCTCCTTTATAGTTACAAAAAGCTATGTTTCCAGCCTGCACTGAGCGGAGTCGAAGTGTGTTTAAATCAACATTAAACTTCTTTAAAACAAAACCCGATAAGCTAAAACTTATCGGGTTTGCCGTTTAAATATATTGAATTAGTAAGTAAGTCGTTTTTAATTTTTTTCAATACTGACATCAAACCCTCCATTTCTATCAAAAATGAGATCGTAAAATTTTGAATCTTTTTCGACTCCCACTTCATAAGTAGTTTTGTTTTTATCATCAACCACTACTGCAATTTCTTTTATCGCTTTTGCCGGATAGTTTTTTTTCAGATAAGCTTGTGCTTTTGGTGGAAGTTTACTCAAAGGAATCTGCAGTTCATATGCTTTCATATTTCCTGAATTGTCATAAATCGCAAGTGCTTTTGTAGTATTGTTTACATTGTATTTTGCCTCATAGCGGATTTCATCATTATCATCGCCTACATATTCTTCAGACCAGACAGCTGTTTTCCCTGGATATTCTTTTTCAAAAGCAGCTCTTACCAGTTCGGGAGGAATGACTGTTTTTTTCATGTTTATTCCTTCCTGTGCAGTTAAATAACTGAAGCTGAACATGGCGAAAATTAAAGATACTGTTCTCATTTTTCAATCATTAAAATTAATAATCCAGAAAAAAACAGTAATAAATTTACTACTTATAAATGAATTAAAAATGAAGTTGTATGAAAAATTTAAGTATAATAAAAATTGATATGATTTTATTAGTTAAACAGGTAACTTTTCGCTGTATTACACGTCTAACTTTCAAACCAAATCATAACCAATGAAAGACAACACAAAATTTGAAACTTGTCCACAACTCTATGCCAGAATTGCTGGTTTATTATATCTCGTTATTATTATTACCGGATTTTTTGCTGAGAACTTTGTTAGAAATAAATTATTTGTTTCGGGAGATGCAACAGCTACTGCAAACAACATCATCCATTCTGAGTTTTTATGGAAAATTGGCATTACCGCAGATTTGATTATGCAGATTTGCGACCTACCTGTCATGATAATTCTTTATTATTTACTTAGACCTGTAAACAAAAAACTTGCACTTTTAAACCTTTCATTTAATCTAATCCAGACTGCTGTTTTAGTAGCTAACAAATTAAACCTGCTGGCAGCTTTATTCTTTTTGGGTGATGCTGATTATCTAAAATCCTTTAGTCCGGATCAATTGCATACATTATCTTATCTTTCTATAAAATTACACGACTTTGGGTTCGGGATTGGATTAATCTTTTTTGGGTTCGTGTGCCTGATCGAAGGCTATTTAATTTTCAAATCAGGATATTTTCCAAAAGTGTCTGGAATCCTGATGTCCATTGCAGGAGTCTGTTACTTAATCAACAGCTTTGCCTTAATTCTGGCTCCGCAATTTTCCAGCATCGTATTATTAATGCCATGCCTTATCGCAGAGTTGGCACTTAGCTTATGGCTTATTTTTAAAGGTGTAAAACTTCTTGTCTGGAAAGAAAAATTAGCCATTAGTTAATTTCAAATAAAATCAGAATCAAAAAAGCCTGCAGAAATAAATCTTAGCAGGCTTCTTTTTTGAAATAATTGAATTAGTAAGCACTTATTTCTGAACTCTTATATATGGTCTTTATTTTTCAGTCGGTCTGTCAATTCTCTTCGGTAGGTAATACCAACCGGAAGTTTTTCATTTTTTATCACCACAAAGTCTTTTTCGCTTTCTTCAATTTTATCCAATGCTACGATATAGGATTTATGAATACGCATAAAGCTTTTTTCAGGCAGGCATTTTTCTAATTCGGCAGTAGTAATTGAAGCCAGATACGTTCTTTTTAAAGTGTGGATTTTTACATAATTACCAAAACTTTGTGCAAACAAAAGCTGGTCTAATTCGATATCCATAAAATAGCCATCGACTTTTACAGTAACAGAGTTGATAACTTCTTCTTCCCTGTTTTTTACATTTTCTGTAGCAAAAAAACGATCAATTGCTTTTAAAAACCTTGGAAAATAAATAGGTTTGAGCAGATAGTCAATCACGCCGTAGTCATAACTTTCGAGTGCGAATTCGGAATAAGCAGTGGTTAAAATTGTTTTAGGATGGGTCGGAATAATTTTCAGCAGCTCCATTCCCGAAATTTCGGGCATATTGATATCCAGAAACATCAGATCGACTCTGTTTTCACGCAGATAATCCATCGCCTCTACGCCATTATAACCCTGAAAAACGAGTTCCAGCTGTGGATTCTGTTTGATGTAATTGGCCAGGACATAATGTGCTGCCGGCTCATCATCAACAATAATGCATTTTTTGGTCTCCTTCATCATGCCAACTTTTTCAGTTGTATTTTCAAATCTGCTATATAGGTATTTTTATCTTCCTGAATATTTAATTTATATTCTTTTCCGTAAATCAGATTTAATCTTTCTATAGTGTTTTTCAAACCAATTTTAGTTGAAATCACATCGGTTTTCTTCGGAATGGAATTGACGACATGCAGATGCAGTAATCCGTTTTCGACTGTAATGATAATACGGACAAAACATTTTTCAATTGCGCAGGTTCCGTGTTTAAAAGCATTTTCTATAAAGGCTATCAACAGCATTGGCGATACTTTATAGGCATTTTCATTGTCAATTTTGCAATCATAGGTAATATCACAACGATACCCGACACGTTCTTTTTCGAGTTGAATATAACTGTTTATAAATTCCAGTTCTTCTTCAAGAGAAACACATTGTTTGTTATTGCTTTCGAGCTGATAACGCATCAGTTGCGACACTTTCATAATCAGATCGGGCGTCCTTTCCGGAAATTCTAAACTGATACCGTAAAGCGTATTGAAAGTATTGAACAGGAAATGCGGATTCAATTGTCCTTTCAGTGAATTCAGCTGCATCTGGTTGAAAAGCAGCGTTTCGTCTGTCTGTTTTTTATTGATTCTGTAAAATTTAAAAACAATAATCGGACTCAAAATACAAACCAAAGTTCCCAGAACACTAGCAAGCTGATAGATATAACTTCGCTGATGGGAATTCTGATATAAACGACAGTTTGCAAAAATGCTCAAAGAAGTAATCTGATACAAAACGACTGAAAAAAGAAACACTCCCAAAAGCGTTAAAAAAACGTATGTTACCGGTCTTTTGTTTTTGAATAAAATAGGAAGGATAAAAAACCGGTTGAACTGGGCATGCATGTATAAAATACAGTAGAAAAAAATCCCCATCAAAATTGAACTAAAAGAGCTAAAAAGCATCCAGTCATTTTTCAGGGTATAGACCGTGAATGAAAAAAGAACGACGGCAATTTCCTGCCACCATTTGTTTTCCATCATGTTACTCAACTTTTTATTCATCTTCTGCACTTAAATAGTTTACAAAGTACGAACAAATATTTAATTATTTTTTCCAAAAAATGACCAATTCAATTCGTCATTTATTAGTGGCGTACATCATTTATAAAGGTTTTTATTCTGATTTCAGAAATAAATTTGGGGCATAATTTCACATCTAAATTATATGTATTTCAAAAAAACTACTTTAACTCCCTGGATACGATTAGTTTTTAGTTTTAATTTTTCGTCAGTTCGAGTGTTTTTCGATAGAAAAATGTACCGAGAACAAGAAAAATTAGAATTAAAAACGGTTCTCGATACATTTTTTATTCCGTTTCACTTCACAAAAAACACTCGAACTGACGTTTTTAACAAGAGCTCTAGAGTTACCTTTTTATTTTTCCTGATTTTTGCCCTAAACAGTCATTCTCAAACCTTGTCTTTAAAAGACGCCATAAAAACCGGGCTTGAAAATTACGGTTCAGTAAGAGCAAAAAACAACTATACGAATGCTTCACGGGAAAGTCTTAAACAATCCAAACGCGATTATTTACCAAATTTAAACTTATCAGCACAGCAGGATTACGGAACAGTAAACGGACAAAACGGCCCACTCTATGGCTTTGGAGGTCTGGGTGTAGCTTCATCAGGATTACCGCTTCCGGAACAAAACTGGAACTCTGCCTTTGGAGCACTTTATCTGGTAAACATGAACTGGGATTTTTTCACTTTTGGAAAAGCAAAGGAAAAAATCAACCTGTCTAAAATTGACGTTCAGGCCAAAGAAAAAGACCTGAATCAGGAGAAATTCCAGCTGGAAATTAAAATCTCAGCCGCCTATCTCAATTTATTGGCAAGCCAAAGATTACTCATTTCACAACAGAAGAATTTAAACCGTGCCGAAGTTTTCAAAAGAACCGCCGCAGCCAGAGTCAAAAACGGATTACTGGCCGGAGTGGATTCGACATTGGCTACAGCCGAAGTTTCGAAAGCTAAAATGGCACTGAATCTGGCTAAAAATTTCGTTAAAGAACAAAACAATAAACTGGTCGATTTAATGGGCGTTGCACCTCAGGATTTTGTCACTGATACCCTTTTTGTTACGCAGATTCCAAAAGAACTTATAAAACAAAATAGTGTAACTGATAGCCTTCACCCGTTATTGCAATTGTATAAAACGAGAATTGATTACAGCAACCAGCAGGTCAAATTGTACAAACGTTTTTATTATCCTACCATGAGTGCATTTGGTGTGTTGCAAACGCGGGCTTCAGGTTTTGATTCATCGTATGCAACAGATCAGACCGCTTTTAACCGAAATTACTGGGATGGCGTAAATCCGGATCGTACCAATTATTTGATTGGCGTTGGAATTACCTGGAACCTGACCACACCGTTCCGAATGAGCAAACAGGTCAGTGCGCAAAAATTCGTTTCGCAAGGTTTGCAGGAAGAATACAATCAGGCAGACAGGGAACTAAAATCACAATTGAATTTCGCCGAAGATAAAATTAGAATCACTCTTGAGAATTATGCTGAAGCGCCAATTCAGGTAAACGCAGCACAAAGGGCATATCTGCAAAAATCGACTTTATACAAAAACGGATTAACAGACCTGACCGATTTGACCCAGACGATTTACACGCTGAACCGCGCCGAAATCGACCGTGATATCGTCAACAATAATGTGTGGCAGTCGTATTTGCTAAAAGTAGCCGCAACAGGCAATTTTGACTTATTTATAAATGAATTTTAATTATAGAGCCTAATGAATTTAATACGTTTTGCACTCCGCAAACCCATCTCTATATTGGTATTGGTGGCCGGTTTATTTTTCTTCGGAATTGGTGCCATCAAAGACATCAAGGTAGATATTCTTCCGAAAATGAATTTGCCTGTAATTTATATTGCGCATCCTTTTGGAGGATATACTCCGGATCAGATGGAGGCTTATTTTGCTAAAAATTACGTAAACATCCTCCCTTTTGCCAATGGTATAAAATCGGTAGAAACCAAGAATATCCAGGGGTTGATGATTATGAAATTAACCTATTACGAAAATACCAACATGGCGCAGGCAGCTGCCGAATTAGGAGCGCTTTCGAACCGAATTCAGGCGGCTTTTCCTCCGGGAACACAACCTCCGTTTATCATTCGTTTTGATGCTTCTTCCCTGCCGATTGGGCAATTGGTTTTGAGCAGTAAAATACGTTCTAACAACGAATTACAGGATTTGGCGAACGTTTATGTACGTGCGTCGTTTACTTCGATTCCGGGTTTATTATCTCCGGCTCCCTTTGGCGGAAGCCCAAGAACAGTAGAGGTTAATGTAGATCCTGATTTATTGCGTTCACACAATATGACGCCCGATCAGATTGTGGAAGCGATTCGTATCAACAACCAGACAGCGCCATCAGGAAACGTGAGAATTGGCGATATCAATTACATTTCGCCAACCAATAATACGATTAAAGAAATTAAGGATTTTGAACAGATTCCGTTATTTAAAGGCGGTGTTCAAAACCTGAAATTAGGCGATGTTGCCACTGTAAAAGACGGTGCCGATGTGACCAACGGATATGCTTTGGTTAATGGAAAACGTTCGGTTTATATCAGTATTGCAAAGGCCGGAGACGCTTCGACCTGGGATGTGGTTCAGAAATTAAAGTCGGAATTGCCTAAAATTCAGAGCACACTTCCTGAAGATGTACAATTATCATACGAATTTGACCAGTCGGTTTATGTAATCAACTCCGTTAAAAGTTTGATTACCGAGGGAATCATCGGAGCGGTTTTAACCGGATTAATGGTTTTATTATTCTTAGGTGATAGACGTGCAGCGTTAATCGTAATCCTGACGATTCCAATTTCGATTATTTCGGGCGTTTTATTCCTGAAATTATTCGGACAGACCATCAATTTAATGTCCTTAAGCGGACTGGCGCTGGCGATTGGAATTCTGGTAGATGAAAGTACGGTTACGATCGAAAATATTCACCAGCATCTCGATATGGGCAAGCCAAAAGCACTCGCGATTTGGGATGCCTGTCAGGAAATTGCTTTGCCAAAATTATTGATTCTGCTTTGTATTCTGGCGGTTTTTGCACCTGCCTTTACGATGGTCGGAATTCCGGGAGCTTTGTTTTTGCCGTTGGCTTTGGCGATTGGATTCTCAATGGTGATTTCGTTTTTATTGTCTCAGACTTTTGTTCCTGTAATGGCGAACTGGCTGATGAAAGCCCATCCAAAACACGAACATACAGCGGAAATCACAGATGATGAAGCCGAATTCAACGCATGCGGATTAACCCCGGAATCTGAAAAACAATTAATTACTCAGAAAAAAGAGTATGTTGAAAGAACGGATACGGATGGAAACGGAAAAATAAGTGCTTTTGAGCGCTTCAGAATGCGTTTTATGCGAACTCTTGAACAATTGTTTCCATACAAAAAAGCGGCTGCTTTAACCTATTTGATTGTAGCTACGACACTTGCCGTTCTTTTTATTTCGTTCATCGGAAAAGACGTTTTCCCGAAAGTAAATTCAAGCCAGTTTCAGCTGAGAATGCGTGCTCCCGATGGAACCCGTCTGGAACGTACCGAAGAAAAAGCCATTTTGGTGCTGAAAGAACTGAAGAAAATGGTCGGCAATGAACATATAGGAATATCTTCGATATATGTGGGCCAGCACCCATCGTTGTTCTCCATCAACCCGATTTATTTGTTTATGGCGGGTTCGCATGAAGCTGTTTTTCAGGTGAGTTTAAAAGAATATCATGCCGATATGGATGATTTTAAAGATGAGTTCCGGGCGAGAATCAAAAAGGTGCTGCCTGATGTAAAACTCACTTTTGAGCCAATCGAATTAACGGACAAAGTTTTGAGTCAGGGCTCTCCTACTCCAATCGAAATCCGAATTGCGGGTAAAGACAAAAAACGAAATGAAACCTACGCGAATCAAATCGTTGAAAAATTACAGAAAATAGACTATTTCCGTGATGTGCAGATCGGTCAGCCGATTCATTACCCGGCAATGAACATCGATATTGACAGGACCCGTGCTGCCGAACTGGGCGTGGACATGAATGATATTTCACGTTCGCTGATTGCTTCGACTTCATCATCCCGATATACCGAAAAAAATACGTGGATCGACGAACGAACCGGTTTATCTGTAAACGTTCAGGTTCAGGTTCCGTTAAACCAAATGAAAAGCAAAACCGATATCGGTGAAATTCCGGTATTGAAAAATTCGCTTCGTCCTGTTTTAAGTGACGTTGCAAAAATTACACCCGGCTTTGTGAGCGGTGAAAATGACAATTTAGGGGCAATGCCATACATTACAGTTACAGCAAACATCAATCAGATCGATTTGGGGACGGCAGCGAAAGATGTTAATGCAACAATTAGTTCATTAGGCGAATTACCACGTGGCTTGTTTGTCACGCCAATTGGACTGAGTAAAGTATTGGAGGAAACATTAAGTAGTTTACAAGTAGGGTTATTGGTTGCTATTTTTGTAATCTTCTTAATGTTAGCCGCTAATTTCCAGTCATTCAAGGTTTCGCTGGTCATTTTAACCACAGTTCCGGCGGTAGTTTTGGGAGCGTTGTTGATGCTGACTATCACAGGTTCAACCCTGAATTTACAATCGTATATGGGAATTATCATGTCGGTTGGGGTTTCGATTGCGAATGCCGTTTTGCTGGTCACGAATGCCGAACAGCTGCGAAAAATAAACGGAAATGCTTTAGAATCTGCTCGTGAAGCTGCGGCACTGCGTCTTCGTCCGATCATCATGACTTCGGTGGCGATGATTGCGGGAATGTTACCTATGGCAATTGGTCACGGCGAAGGAGGCGATCAGGTTTCTCCGTTGGGAAGAGCCGTAATTGGGGGATTATTGTTTTCGACCTTTGCTGTATTATTAATTTTACCGTTGATTTTCGCCTGGGCGCAGGAACATACCACAACACAATCTGTTTCTTTAGATCCCGAAGACGAAGAAAGCATTCATTATATCTCATCAATAAATAAGTCTAAAGTGAAGAGTGAAAAATAAAAAGTAAAAAGTTATAAAGTCGAAAGTCACTTGGTGGTGCAACAACTTCGACAGATTTTTATCCTTTCCGCCTATTTATTAAATAAGACATTATATCATATTTTATATAAAATCATAAAATGAAGACTAAAATACTCCAACCAACCGCGCTGTTTTTTGCAGCATTATTTTTCCTGAACAGCTGTAATTCTAAAAAGGAAGAAGTTGTTACGGCAGCAATCGAACCGAAAACGGAAACCTTTCTTCTGGAAAAAGAAAAACTGACTACCGAATTGCGTTTACCGGCCGAATTAACCGGTTTTCAACAAGTGGATTTGTATGCCAAAGTAAGCAGTTTTGTAAAATTGCTAAAAGTAGATATCGGTTCAAAAGTAACCAAAGGACAGCTTTTGATCGTTCTGGAAGCACCGGAAATCAGTTCACAACTGGCAGCAGCCGAATCAAGATTAAAATCGATGGAAGCGATTTATGCGACCAGCAAAAGCACTTACAACCGTTTGTACGAAACAAGCAAAGTCGAAGGAACAATTTCTAAAAACGATCTGGAAATGGCAAGTGGAAAGAAAAATTCGGATTACGCACAATATCAGGCAGCGGTTGCAGCTCATAAAGAGGTAAAAATCATGAGAGGTTATCTTGAAATCCGTGCGCCTTTTGATGGTGTCGTGGCAGCAAGAAACGTGAATTTAGGAACCTTTGTTGGTCCTAGTTCAAGTTCGCCATTATTGACGATTCAGCAGCAAAACAAATTGCGTCTGGCGGTTTCAGTTCCCGAATTGTACACCGGATATTTACACAACGGCGACGAAATGAGTTTTAACGTAAAATCATTGCCGGAAACTTTTAAAGCGACAATCACGAGAATGTCAGGCGCTTTAGATTTGAAACTGCGTTCTGAAAGAGTCGAAATGGACGTTCACAACACCAAAGGAAATTTATTACCCGGAATGGTAGCCGAAGTGCTATTGCCGCTTAACGCAAAAGACAGCACATTTGTAGTGCCAAAATCGGCTTTGGTGAGTTCTGCCGAAGGTTTGTTTGTGATCAAAGTACTGAACCACAAAGCCACAAGAGTCGATGTAAAAAAAGGAAGGGAAATCGAAGATAAAATCGAAATATTCGGTGATTTGAACCGCAAAGACCGACTGATAAAAATCGCCAGCGAAGAAATAAAACAAGGCGATATCATAAACGAATAACCTGTAGTACGCTTTAATTAATTATTGATTTGTTTGAAAGTGCTGTAAGACTTAGGTTTTATGGCACTTTTTTTATTTTGAGAGCTGATTCCTGCTATCCGCTATATCTTTTCCTGGCTAAAGAAGCCAGAAAAAGGATGCCGCTGCTATCAGGGCTAGTCATTTTGTAATTTAACAACTGGTATGTAATTTGAAGCCGTCCTCAATAAAATGTGCTAATAATTTATAAAAGTTTTTCCTATATTAGCAAAAATAAATAATATACAACTTATGGTACAGAGCCAACATAAATAGCTTATTGAAGCAATTTTATGACATAAATAATTAATTTGTGTGCAATGCAAAACAGGATTGTAGAAATTACAAATAATGAAATTTAAATAATGGAAAAAAGAATAGAATTTACCAGTAAGACTGTAAAATTTGAACAGTTGTTTTTGGACCCAAACAATTTAAGATTTAAAAACTTTGATAGTTCATCTAAGCTTGTTCCTCTGGCAAGAATAAAAGATGAAAGTGTTCAAAAGACAACTTTAGGTAAGTTAAAAGATGATGAATTTCAAATTAAAGCTCTTAGAGATAGTATTCTTGAAGTTGGCTTTTTACCTATGGATAGGATTGTCGTGGCTGAACTAGATGAAAATTCATATTTGGTTATTGAAGGAAATAGACGAGTTGCAGCATTAAAGTGGATAGAAGAATTAATCAACGAGGGAATCGCCGAAAAAGAAGTTAAAGATACTTTTGCCGAAATTCCAGTAAACATAATTAATAAAGAATCCGATACAGAAAGTAACAGATTAAAGATTCAAGGAATAAGACACATATCAGAAATAAGACCCTGGGGAACGTATCAAAAAGCCGTTCTAATAAAATCTATGATTGAGGGTGAAAAACTAACACCTCAAGAAGTTGCCAATGCTATAGGATACAGGACTCAAGAAGTTAACCGAATATATAGAGGGTATAAACTTCTTGAGCAAATGCAAAATGATCCAGACTATAGTGAGTATGCAAAACCCGATTTAATTACCTATTTTTATGAGGCAGTTGGTCGTGCTCCATTAAAATCTTTTTTTGATTACAACGATACAACGTATGAATTTGAGAACGAAGATAATTTTAAACTCTTCTATAAATGGATAATTAAAGATCCTGATAATGGAAACATTCAGAAAATATCTTCTTCAACAAATGTTAGAGATTTGACTAAAATTGTTGCAAATGCTGAAGCATTGAGTTCTTTCAAAGAAGATTCTACAAGTTTAGAAGGCGCACTAGCTATAGTCATCAAATATTCAAGTTTTGATTGGAAAAAAGAAATTAATCAAGCAATTGAAGCTTTGAAAAAATTACCAACTGATGAATTAGAAAATTTCAAAGAAGCAGATATAACTTTACTAACAGGATTAAAAGAAATTATCGAAAAGCGTATTAGCCTATATGACAAGATCTCAAGTATTAAATAAATACGCAAAAGAGCTGTATTTCGAAATATTAGTCTCATTTAAGCCAACTTTTAAATCATTAAACTTAAATGATGAAGTTGAAAGATATGCTATAAAAAAATCTTTAACTTTAAGTCCTGAAGAACAAAAAAAAGTATTAAAGCAAACTAAGAAAAATTTAAAAAATTATATTGAAAGTAGAACCCAAAAGGGTTCTTTTTCAAAGTTTAACTTTTCAGTTAGTGATGATGACTTTATTGTGGGCATAGCTAATACAAAGAAAGAATTTGAAGTATTCCCAGATTTTCTTAGATATATGATTAATATGAATGATAATGATTTTGAGAAATTTTCCTCAAAATATATTCAATTACATTTTTGTGACTTTGGTTTTGCAACCAGAAAGTCAAGTGATGGTGGTATAGATTTTATTGGTTCAGGAACATTCAAAAGACTTGTTAATATTGCTGATAAACCAGTAGATTTAAAAAATAAAAATTTATCATTTCGTATGGTTGGACAATCTAAAAGATACAAACCGGAAAATTCTATTGGTCCAAAAGAAATAAGAGAATTTTTAGGTAGCGTGAGAATTCTACAAGAAGCACTTCATCCAAACAAGGAAAGTGCGTGGCTAGGACAAACTGATGTACTAAATAAAATAAAACTTGCAGAACCTTTTATTTATACATTTTTAACTACTTCTTATTATTCTGATGATGCAGTTGATTTAGCAAATAAACTAGGGATATATATTTATGATATTGATGATATGATTTTTGATTTGATAGAACATAAAGTTGGAATAAAATCTAATAAATTTAATGTTATTGATTTTGAAAAATGGTGTAGAAATTAACCCCCGCTCCCGCACGAATCCTTTCGTGTGGCTTTTGAACCCCGATTGAGCAAAATTTTATTCTATTCTAAAAAGAGGAAACTCTATATCAGATATGATATTAATACTGAATATTTTTTTACCTTTGAAATTAAGACTTTTTAATGCAAATGGCTTTGAGCCTTCAGAAAATTGATACTATGGAACAAAAAATACATCAGGGAAGAAATGTAAAACGATTCAGAGAAATGTTGGGCATCAAACAAGAGGCATTGGCTTTTGATTTGGGTAACGACTGGAATCAGAAGAAAATTTCTTTGTTGGAGCAAAAAGATCTAATTGAAGATGATATGCTCAGACAAATCTCAAATGCATTGAAAATTCCTGTTGAAGCATTCCAGAATTTTGATGAGGAGCAAGCGGTAAATATTATATCTAATACTTTTACAAATCACGACAGTTCAACAGGAATAGCTTATAATTTTCACCCAACTTTTAATCCAATAGATAAAGTCATTCAACTTTATGATGAAAAAATTGCTCTTTACGAACGTATGCTGAAAGAAAAAGAAGAGATGATGGCTAAGCTGGAAAAGCTTATTAACAAATAGAAAATAGAAGTAATTTGAAAGTATTACTTTTTCATAGGATAAAAGGCTCAACCGTTTAGTTGAGCTTTTTTAATGCCCCTGCTCTACGAAGTGTTCATATGAAATGCTGCGCAAATGTCTCTGACTTTGCGCAATTTTTTTAATATTATTATAAAACCTAAATCTCTCAAAAGTCTCCTGCTCTACGAAGTGTTCTCATGAAAAGCTACGCAGATGTCCCCTGCTCTACGAAGTGTTCATATGAAATGCTGCGCAAATGTCTCTGACTTTGCGCAATTTTTTTAATATTATTATAAAACCTAAATCTCTCAAAAGTCTCCCGACTTTTTACAAAAAGTTATTAAACGACAATAAACACAAATACATTATATTTATAAAAAACTTAAAATGAAAAAAAGATTTATTGATATAACCTACTTTCTTCTTTAGCTAAAAAGCCGGAAACTTTGGACAAGTTTTCGTTTATCACAAAATTTTAAAATGGCGCAAAGTCAGAGACATTTGCCTTTACTTTGGATTTGATAAAAACTTTAAATTTATTCAAAGGAAAGCAGAGGTGAACTTTAGACTTTGCTAGTTAAGAACTAAGCTGCGCATTAGTCCTCTGCCT
>NZ_JAIQDW010000024.1 GCF_020026925.1 Flavobacterium hibisci
CTTATCCCATATTGCGTTAGGGATGGAAGCGGCATCCTTTTGTGAGTCTTTAAATATTCTTGTATATCCAAAACATCCCCGAACAAAAGATACAGCGGACAGCCAGACCCATAGGGTAACGCCATAAAGATATAGATACTAAAAAGTTCAAATCAAATAGTAATACCTAAATAATCTTAGATATTATTAAAAAAGCTTTTTTATATAGGCTGATATTAAAAAATTATAATACAGATTTTTAAAATAAAAAAACCTGCAAATGTAAGTTTGCAGGTTTAATAATTATTATGATTTAAATATGTTTATTTAATTAAATCAAAACTTCTTTTTACAAAAGCTGTAAGTTCTTCTCCTTTTAATAAGTTTTGAGATAATTTGGCAAGATCTAAAGCTTGTTTGACCAAATTTTCCTGAGTTGATTTGTCTTCGGTATTTAAAATATTGGAAGCTAAATCAGAATTAGTGTTTACTACTAAATTGTACATTTCCGGCATGTTACCCATTCCGAACATTCCACCACCACCTGACTGACTCATTTCTTTCATTCTGCGCATAAATTCTGGCTGAGTGATTATAAATGGTGCGGCTTGACTGTCCATCGCTTCTAATTGAACAGAATATGCTTTTGGAATGTAAGCTTCTAATGAAGTTTTTAAAGTTTCTTTTTCTTCATCAGATAATTTAGAAATTGTATTCTCATCCTTTTTAATTAGATTGTCAATGTGATCAGAATCTACACGAACAAAAGTTAGATCTCTGTTGTCACCTTCTATTTTTTGAATTAAATGCGAAATAATTGGAGAATCTAAAAGTAATACTTCATACCCCTTTTCTTTTGCTGTTTGAATATAAGAGTGCTGAGCATCTTTATTTCCTGCATATAGAACTACAAGTTTCCCGTCTTTATCTGTTTGATTTTCTTTTATCTTCTCTTTTAATTCTTCAAGAGTAAAATACGTGTCATCTACAGTCGGGTACAATACAAATGCACCAGCTTTTTCGTAGAATTTATCCTCAGAAAGCATTCCATATTCTAAAACAATTTTGATATCGTTCCATTTTTGCTCAAAATCAGAACGGTTTTCATTAAATAATGCTTTTAATTTATCGGCAACTTTACGAGTAATATAATTTGAAATTTTCTTTACTGCACCATCAGCTTGTAATCCTGAACGAGAGACATTCAATGGAATATCCGGAGAATCGATAACTCCTTTTAACATTGTTAAAAATTCAGGTACAATTCCTTCAACATTGTCGGTAACATAAACCTGATTTTGGTACAATTGAATCTTATCTTTCTGAATTTGCATATCAGAACCTAATTTAGGAAAGTATAAAATCCCTGTTAAGTTAAATGGATAATCAACATTTAAATGAATATTGAATAACGGTTCTTCAAATTGCATTGGATACAATTCTCTGTAGAATTTTTTGTAATCTTCATCAGATAATTCAGAAGGTTGTTTTGTCCAGGCAGGATTTGGATTATTAATGATGTTGTCAGTTTCTACAGTTTCATTAACGTAATCTTCAGGTGCATCTTCTGGTTTTGGAAGTGTTTCTGTTCTGGTTCCGAATTTAATCGGAATAGGCATGAATTTATTATATTTATTCAATAACCCACTAATTTTAGAATCTTCTAAAAACTCAAGAGAATCTTCTGCAATATGCAAAATAATTTCAGTACCGCGTGAAGTTTTGTCAGCTGGTTCTAAAGTAAATTCAGGGCTTCCGTCACAAGTCCAGTGTGCAGCTGGTTCATCTTTATACGATTTTGTAATGATTTCAACTTTTTCAGCCACCATAAAAGCAGAGTAGAAGCCAAGACCAAAATGTCCGATGATTCCGGAATCTTTCGCAGAGTCTTTATATTTGTCTAAAAACTCCTCAGCACCAGAAAAAGCTACCTGATTAATGTATTTTTCAACTTCATCAGCTGTCATTCCTAAACCTTGATCGATAATGTGGATTTTTTTACCTTCTTTATCCACTTTAACTTCAATAATTGGATTTCCGTACTCTACTTTTGCTTCCCCAATGCTAATCAGGTGTTTTAATTTTAAAGTAGCATCTGTACCATTCGATACCAGCTCACGTAAGAAGATTTCGTGATCGCTATATAAGAACTTTTTGATTAAGGGAAAGATGTTTTCTACGGAAACATTAATTTTACCTGTTGTCATATTTTTTTAATTTTTTAGTTTAATTAGATGATTTTCACTTATTCAAATTAAATACCAATTTTTTTATAATGACAAAATGTCGCATATGTTAATTTTGAAAGAAAATAATAGGATTTTGGAACTCAATATATTTTAATGAATCGTATCTTTGTGATACAATAATTGTTAAATGTGTAAGTAATAACTTAAATAATTCTACAAAATGAAGAAATTTATTTTCATTTGCATGATGTCCACGATCTTATTTGCGTGTAAATCAGCTTCATCAACTACTGCTTCAACAGAAACAGAAATTTCAAAAAAACTTGACAGACCAACTCAAGTAGCTATCAAAGGAAACTGGGTGCTTACAAATGTTTCTTATGCAGGATCTGATTATATCAAAGTTAATTCTTTTGACCTTGCAGATTCTAAATGTTTTATAGGAAGTACCTGGAATTTTATTTCAAATAATAATAAAGGTACGATGACATTGAATTCTCCGAGTTGTACGGCCTTTACTTCTCCAATTGTATGGAGTATTAATAATCAAGGACTTTTTGTGTTGAAAATTGTTGATCCGGGAACAAAATCAAAAAATGTGAGAACAGGATACTTGCTAAAAGTGGCAGGATTAACTGATAATTCATTTCAGTTGATTGATACAATTAATGTTGGTGGACAATCTAAAGATGTCACTTACCAATTTCAAAGAGCTAATTAATTTTAAAGAAGAATAAAAAAGATGAAAAAGATAACAGTTTTAGGATTGAGCAGCTTACTTGTATTAGTTAGTTTGTTTGCAGGCTGCGATTCAGTTAAAAATGCTAATAATACTCAAAAGGGTGCCGGAATTGGTGCCGTTGCAGGAGGTGTAATTGGAGCTGTATTAGGAAATAATTTAGGTAAAGGTGGAAACGCTGCTCTGGGAGCCGCAATTGGAGCTGCTGTTGGTGGAGGTACCGGAGCACTTATTGGAAATAAAATGGACAAACAGGCTCGTGAAATTGATCAGGCTTTGCCAGGTGCTGATGTAGAACGTGTAGGTGAAGGTATTCACTTAACTCTTAACGAAAATGCTGTTCGCTTTGATACCAATAAATCAACTTTGACTTCTCAGGCAAAAGCAAACTTAGATAAATTAGTTCCGGTATTTAATGAGTACGGAGATACTGATATTCAAATTTTTGGATATACGGACAATACTGGTAAACCAGAATATAATTTAACTCTTTCAGGACAAAGAGCTGCATCTGTTAAAGCTTATTTAGTTTCAAAAGGATTACAATCAAGTCGTTTTAAGACATCAGGTTTAGGAATTGCTGATCCGATTGCATCTAATGAAACTGTTGAAGGAAGATCTCAAAACCGTCGTGTTGAGTTTGCGATTACTGCAAATGATAAAATGGTCAATGAGGCTAAAGCGCAGGCTGGAAAATAATTAAATTGCAATAAAATTTATTAAAAGCTGTTTCTTAATTGAAGCAGCTTTTTTTTGCCTTTCGAAATTAAACATTGTAAATTTGAACTCTCAATTAGAACACATGCTTGACATTCAAAATATTTCATTTTCGTACACTGATAAACCGGTTATAAAAAACGTTTCTTTCGCCATAAATAAAGGTGAAAATATTGCTATTATTGGCGAAAGCGGCTGTGGAAAAAGCACGCTTTTAAAACTAATATATGGACTGTATGATCTGGATGAAGGAAAAATTTTTTATGAAGGCAAACCAGTTTTAGGTCCAAAATATAACTTAATACCAGGAATGCCTTACATGAAATATCTGGCTCAGGATTTTGATTTATCTCCTTATGAAACAGTTGCTGAAAACGTAGGAAAGTTTCTTTCTAATGGTTTTGCTAATATGAAAAAGCTGCGTGTTCAGGAGCTTTTAGAAATGGTTGAGATGGAGCAGTTTTCAAATGTTAAAGCAAAATTTTTAAGTGGCGGACAGCAGCAAAGAGTAGCATTAGTTCGTGTTTTGGCATTAGAACCTGAAGTGATTTTGCTTGATGAACCTTTTAGCCAGATTGATGCTTTTAGAAAAAATGCTTTACGACGAAATCTGTTCCGGTATTTAAAACAGAAAAAAATTACCTGTATTATTGCTACACATGACAGTACAGATGCTTTATCATTTGCCAATGAAGCTATCGTTATGCGCAACGGTGAAATTATTACTAAAGGAAATCCGGCGGAAATTTATACAAATCCATCTTCGAAATATGTTGCATCTCTTTTTGGAGAAGTTAATGAGATTCCAACTCATTTATTGCGACTTTCCGAAGATGAATCTGAAAAATTATTAGTTTATCCGTATCAGTTGATCATGGTTGAGCATTCTGATTTGGAAGTTAAAGTGAGAAGAACGTATTTTAGAGGAAATCACTATTTGATTGAAACTGTTTACAAAAGGCAATTGATATTTTTTGAGAACGAGTTTGATCTACCTCTTGAAATAACTATTTTCTTAGGCCTTAATACTTAACGGAATAATACATCATGAATATCTTCTGTTTTGTCAAAAACACTTTTTGCAAAAGGACAAAGCGGAATAATTTTCAGGCCATTATTTCTGGCGTATTCTACAGCCGCCATAACTAGTTTTTTGCCAACACCCTTTCCGTTAAATTCTTCATTTACTTCAGTATGGTCAATGATGAATTTGGCATCCCCGGCCCAGGTATAGGTCATTTTTCCAGCTTGTTTGTCGTCTTCTATAGCTTCAAAATAGCCTCTTTTGATATCGTTTATTTGTTTAATTTCCATGATAATTAAATTATAGTTGTTTGTATTATAATAGTGTTGGTAAGTGTTTTATGAATTGGACACTTATCGGCAATTATATGCAGTTTTTGTCTTTGGCTTTCATCAATCTCTCCTGTTATTTCAATTTTCCGGGTGAATAAAGAAATATTTTGTTCGCTGTCTTTTTCTAAATCTACTTTGATATCTATTTCCGAAACATTCCATTGTTTTCTGTTGATATACATTCGTAAAGTAATTAAAGTACAGGAAGCTAAAGCAGAAGCCAAAAGTTCAGAAGGACTGAATCCTAAATTTTTCCCTCCAGCTTCCTGTGGTTCGTCTGCGATTACAATATTCCCGCTGGCTGATGTTATTTCGGTGCGATACAATCGTGTATCTATTTTTGCTGATAATGTTTCCATAAGTTATTTAATTCTTGGTTCTGGTAATGGGACAAATTCGGTTTCTCCCGGAACTTTTGGGAAAGTCTGCGATGTCCAGTCTTGTTTGGCTTTCTCTATAAGGTTTTTATCAGAAGATACGAAATTCCAAAAGATAAAATGTTCTTCAGGAAAAGGTTGTCCACCAAAAATGTACACAGTTGAATGGGCTGCAATTTCAAACTCACAAAGCGTACTGTCATGTGTAATCAAAATTTGTTTTGGATCGTAAACGTGTCCACCGCTTGTAATGCTCCCTTCTAAAATATACAGACCACTTTCGCCGAATAAATCTTTTCCGATATTGATTTTTCGAGCTTCTTTGCTTTTAATCTCAATAAAATATAATGGACTGTAAACAGGAACCGGAGATTTTTTCCCGAAAGCTTCACCGGCAATCAGTTTATATGAAACGCCATTTTCTTCCCAGGCAGGAATATCCTGAGCCTCAACATGAGTGAAATTCGGATCCATTTGTTCCAGTTCTTTCGGAAGCGCTACCCAAATCTGTAATCCGTGAAGCATTTTGTCTGAATGTCTTAGATATTCGGGAGTTCTCTCAGAATGGACAATACCTTTTCCGGCTGTCATCCAGTTTACGGCACCTGGTTTTATTTCTAATTCAGTTCCTAAACTATCGCGGTGCATAATGCTTCCTTCAAACAAAAAAGTTAGCGTTGAAAGTCCGATATGCGGATGCGGCGGAACATCCATATTTTGGTATTGATTTAAATGTGCCGGTCCCATATGATCGATGAATACAAATGGTCCAACGGCTCTTTTTTCACGGAAAGGTAATAATCTGCCTACCATAAAATTGCCAATATTGGCAGCACGTTCTTCGATAATTAAACTGATATTTGACATGATTGATTTTATTTGAAAACAAAATTACAGCAGTGGTACGAGTGTGTAACTTAATTTAGATTAAGAAAAGTCATTATAGATTTGTATTTATAAAAATAAGAAATAAAAGACATTGAACTATACAAATTGTAACAAATCAATTCATGCTAAGTTGAGAAATATGTTTTAATCAATTAGTTCAAATTCTAAAACGTCACTTTCAGTTCCGTTAATTATAATTGATAACTGGTGAACTCCCGGATGAAAAACACGGGTTGTAATCAGTTTAAAAGACTGGTTTCTTTCAATTTTTGTTAATTGGTTCGGGGAATAATTTTTCTCACTGATTTTAAACACTTTTTTAGTCAGATGCCCTTTAGCTTTTTTGTAATGAACCGCATATTCTAAACGAACTGTTTTAGGTTCTTCATTTTTGTTGTTTATATGAAAATGAAATTGCAGATAATCTCCAATTTTTACAACAGGTGTTTTGATTTGAAAAGATGAGAGTTCAATATTTGTGCTTTCTAAGCCGTAATGACTTAAAATTTCAGGGTGTCCCTGCTTTAATAAAGTGCGGCATCCATGTTTGATGATTCCATCAGTTTCTTTGCTATGATTTTTCCATCTGGAAGCGATTTCGAGTACAATTTCCGGATTATCTTTTGCAATATCGTTCAAATTATTAGCAACACTTCTGCGGACATATTCGGAAGAATCATTTTTTAAATTTTCTAAAATTGGAAGAATAGAAGTTGGATCTTTTTTTAAAAATGGAATTGCCATTGCCCATGGTAATCTTGGTCGCGAACCTTCACTTGCTAATCGGCGTACATGGTGATTGTCATGTAGAGACCATTTTATCATTTCGTCAATCATTTTTTCTTTATATCTTAAAATAAAAGGACGAACAGCAAACTCACAGCTTATAAACTTGGTTATGGAAACGAAAGCTTTTGCTGAAGTTTCAAAATCATCTAAACCGTACATTTCGATATAATCTGCAAAAAAAATAAAAGCCAGATTGCCATCGGCAAAACTATTTTTCTTTAGGTTCTCTATGATTTTGTCAATTACAGCAACAGCTTCGGGAAAATTTTGAGGCATGAACTGATGCAGGACAACTGTTGTATGTTTCATTCGGTCTTTCCATTCTTTTTGAGCGAAATCACCTTCATAAATAGTTTGGATGAATTTCTGTTTGTTGAATGAAGGAATCACTTCGACGACAGCCTGACCAAATTTTTCGTAAAAAGAAACCGAGTAAATATCTTTAATTAATCCCATAATTTTGTTTGAATGAACCTCAAAGGTATTTAATGTTCTTCTATTTGTCTAGAATTAATATATTAAGTTTATTAAGATTTTTAACTTCAATTTTCTTAATTTCTTAGTTCTTTAAAAAGAAGTATTTAATGTTTTACTATTCAATTAAAAACAGAAAGTTATATTGGAAAGTTGAACTTAAATTTTCTTAATCTGTTAATAGTTAAAATAATTTTTTTGGTATTTTGTATAACTTTTCATGTTATTGAGACTTTTAAATCCCCAAAATAAGTCCTATTTTAGCATCTTATAAAATTTTAGAAAATGATTAGCGAAGCACAATTTCAAACTGAATTACAATTATTGATAAGTAATGCAATTCGGGAAGATGTAGGTCCGGGAGATTTTAGTTCATTGGCATGTATTCCTGATACAGCAAACGGACAAGCTAAATTATTGGTAAAAGACCAGGGTATAATTGCAGGAGTTGAGCTTGCCAAAATGGTATTTCAATATGTTGACCCAAAATTGAAAGTGAAAACTTTTATAGAAGACGGTTCTCACGTGGAATATGGCGAAGTTGTTTTTGAAGTTTCAGGAAGTTCACAAGCTATTTTGAAGGCTGAAAGAGTGGTTTTGAACACCATGCAGCGCATGTCTGCTATTGCTACCAAAACAAATCATTTGATGCAGCTTTTGGAAGGAACTGGTGCTAAAATATTAGATACACGCAAAACAACTCCCAATTTCAGAGTGGCCGAAAAATGGGCAGTAAAAATCGGGGGCGGAGAAAATCATCGTTTTGCTTTGTATGATATGATAATGTTAAAAGATAATCATATTGATTTTGCAGGAGGAATTACATTAGCAATAAATAAAACAAAAGAATATTTGAAAGCTAATAATCTGGATTTAAAGATTATTGTTGAGGCCAGAAATCTGGATGAAATCCGTGAAATCTTATTGAGCGACGGAGTTCACAGAATTTTAATTGATAACTTTAATTATGAAGATACGAAAACGGCGGTAGCATTAATTGGTAACAAATGCCAGACAGAATCTTCAGGTAACATTAGCGAAAAAACGATTCGGGAATATGGGCTTTGCGGTGTAAATTATATTTCATCAGGTGCTTTGACACATTCAGTTTATAATATGGATCTTAGTTTAAAAGCTTTCTAGAAACAACTTATCGTAGTACATTAGAGTTTGTAATCTAAAATTTAGACTCAACTAACTAAAACTATAATACATGTCGCAGGAAATAGGAGATCGTTTAGAAAAAATGCCAGTTGTGCGTTTTTTGGTTCGATTTTTAAAGAATATTAAATTACCATGGTTAGAAGGTTTTTCGTTGTATGACTTACTCGAAATGTATATTTTGGGTATCCTGGAAGGGGCTTTTTCATACCATGCCAGTGCAGTATCGTTTAGTTTCTTTATGGCTTTATTTCCTTTTGCACTATTCATCCTGAATTTGATTCCTTATATTCCAATTGAAGGATTTCAGAATGATTTTCTGCAATTTGTGCAACAGGGAGTTCCGCCAAATACTTACGATGCTATTAGTAAAATTATCAGTGATATTTTAAACAATAGTCACTCAGGCTTATTGTCATCGGGATTTTTGCTTTCAATTTTTTTGATGGCAAATGGTATTAACGGTATTCTTAGCGGTTTCGAATCGTCTAAGCATGTTTTTGATAAGCGCGGCTTCTTTAGTCAATATTTAGTAGCTATTGCGATTTCGCTTGTAATGACGATTATATTATTTGTAACTGTTGCTACAATTGTTGTTTTTGAGGTGTTCATTCAAAAAACGATGATTCAGGATGTACTGAGCGACCGAATTCCTTTGATTATTTTAGGAAGATATTTATTTGTTATGCTTATGATTTTGATAACAACTTCAATATTATTGCGTTATGGAACCAGACAATATAATAAGGTGCCTTTTATTAGTATCGGGTCAGTTTTTACAACAGTATTAATTGTTATATCTTCGTTCTTTTTTGGGATTTGGGTTATAAAATTTTCAAAATACAACGAACTTTATGGTTCTATTGGCACATTATTAATTCTAATGTTTTATATTTGGATAAACTGTATGATACTGTTGCTGGGGTTTGAACTCAATGCTTCGATCAGGAAATTAAGACAAAAAAATAAATAGGATTATGAAAAATTTGATATTAGCCATTAGTGTTTTTTTTCTAACGTTAAATACTGTTCAGGCGCAAAGTGTGGTTGGGAAATGGAAAACAATTGATGATGAAACTGGTGAAGCAAAATCAATAGTAGAGATTTATGAAAAATCTGGAAAAATATACGGAAAGGTTGTAGATATACTACGTGCTGATCATAAAAAAGATGTATGTACAAAGTGTGATGGAGCCGAAAAAAATAAGCCTATTTTAGGTATGATAATTATTAACGGGCTTAAAAAAGACGGGGCTGAGTATAATGGAGGAACAATTTTAGATCCAACAAATGGAAAAAAATACAAGTGCTATATTACTCTCGATTCTGCTGATAAATTAAAACTACGTGGTTATATTGGAATTTCTATTGTAGGAAGAACACAATACTGGGCGCGAGTTAAAAATTAATTCAATAAAATGCGAAATTTAGCATCCATAATTTTATTCTTAGCAATACTATTTGATAGCTTCGGACAATCTAAGAATTCACCATTACAAATAAGTCATCTTGCAGGTGGCTTTTATATTTATAAGACGTTTCATGATTACAAAGGAACACTGGTTTCTGCAAATGGTATGTATCTTGTGACAGGTAAAGGTGTTGTTTTGTTTGATGCACCCTGGGATGAAACACAGTATCAGCCTTTGTTAGATAGTATAAAAGCAAAGCACAATAAAAATGTAGTAATGTATTTTGCAACACATTCTCATGAAGATCGGGCAGGAGGTTTGAATTTTTACAGACAAAAAGGAATTAAAACGTATACCATTAAAGCGACAGATCAAATCCTTAAGATTGAAAACAAAAAAAAAGCCGAATTTATAATTCCGAATGATACTACTTTTACAGTAGGACAACACACCTTTGAAGTTTATTACCCAGGAAAAGGACATACTCCGGATAATATTGTAGTTTGGTTTGATAAAGAGAAAGTGCTTTATGGAGGCTGTTTTGTTAAAAGTACAGAAGCAAAAGATTTAGGCTACCTGGGCGATGCTGATGTGAAAGAATGGGAGAAATCAATCCAAAAGGTACAAGCGAAATTTAAGAATCCATTTTATATTATTCCTGGTCATGATGATTGGACGAATAAAGAATCTCTGAAACATACTTTGGATATGGTCCGGAAATATAATGTGGTACAAACTTCGGGTAAAAAATAATTCATCAATTTAAAATAATTACATGTTTTTTGTCGAAGTTGTTTTACCGCTTTCTTTAGCTAAAACTTTTACGTATCGCATTTCTGAAGCTGAATTCCATTTTATTAAAAAAGGAATGAGGGTAGCAGTACCTTTTGGCAAAAGCAAAATTTACACAGCATTGGTTATTGATCTGCATCAAAATGAACCAGGCTTGTATGAAGCGAAAGAAATCCATCAGATATTAGACGAAAAGCCAATTGCAACAGAAATCCAGATTAAACACTGGCTTTGGATAGCAAACTATTATATGTGTGGAATTGGAGATGTGTATCGAGGGGCGTTTCCTGTTGGGTTATTGCTGGAAAGTGAAACGATTATTTCGCATAAACCAAATGTTACGGTAAAGGATAGTGAACTTTCTGATGATGAATTTTTGATTTATGAAGCTTTACACCATCAAAGTTCACTTAAGGTTCAGGATATCATTTCAATTCTGAATAAGAAAAATATACTTCCGGTTCTTCAAAAAATGATTTCAAAAGATATTATTGTTTTAGAAGAAGAAATAAAAGAAAGTTATAAGCCAAAATTGGTCCGCTATGTAAAACTGCATTCGAAATATGAATCGGACAGTGGTTTGAATGAATTGTTAGAAATACTGAAAAATGCCAATAAACAGAAAGAAATTGTTTTAGCCTATTTTCAAATTAGTGCTTCAGAAAAAAAGCCTATTACAGTAAAAAAATTGACTGAGGTTTCAAATTCGACACCTACAGTTGTAAAAGCATTAATTGAAAAAGAAATTTTTGAAGAATATTATCTACAGCATGACAGAGTTTCTTTTGAAGGAAGTGTCTCAGAGAAACAATTATTGTTAAGCAAAGCTCAGGATACAGCTTTAAATGAAATTAAAAATAGCTTATCAGAAAAAGAGGTTTGTCTGCTTCATGGTGTTACTTCAAGCGGCAAAACAGAAATATATATTAAGTTAATTGAGGAATATTTAGTAACAGGAAAACAAGTTTTATATCTTTTACCTGAAATTGCACTTACGACACAATTAGTTTCTCGTTTGCGACTTCATTTTGGGGATAAAGTAGCTATTTTTCATTCTAAATACAGTAATAATGAAAGAGTAGAAGTATGGAGACAGACACTCGAAAACTCAGAAAAGGCTCAAATTGTAATAGGGGCGAGATCAGCTTTGTTTTTACCTTTTAATAATCTGGGTTTATTGATTGTTGATGAAGAACATGAACAGACTTTCAAGCAGACTGATCCTGCCCCAAGATATCATGCCCGTGACGCAGCAATAGTTTTGGCTAATTTTCATAGTGCCAAAGTACTTTTAGGATCTGCAACTCCAAGTATTGAAACTTATTATAATACTCAAATTGAAAAATTTGGTTTGGTTACGATTATAGAACGTTATAATAATGTCCGAATGCCGGAAGTTGTTTTGGTAGATTTAAAAGACAAGCATTTTAGGAAAAGAATGACAGGACACTTTAGCGACCTTCTAATTGAAGAAATTGCTGAAGCATTGTCTTTAGGAGAACAAGTGATTTTGTTTCAGAACAGGAGGGGTTATTCTCCTGTAATAGAATGCTTAACCTGTGGTCATGTGCCGCATTGTCAGCAATGCAATGTAAGTTTGACTTATCATAAACACAAAAATCAACTTCGTTGTCATTATTGCGGTTATTCAATAGCAAAGCCAACAAATTGTCATAGTTGTTCCAGTATTGACTTGACTACAAAAGGTTTTGGTACAGAACAAATAGAACAAGAACTGCTCTCTCTTTTTCCGAAAGCTAAAACTGGAAGGATGGATCAGGATACAACCCGCGGAAAATTTGGTTTTGAAAAAATCATAGATACTTTTAAAAATAGAGAAATAGATATTCTAGTTGGAACCCAAATGCTCGCCAAAGGACTTGATTTTGATAATGTAAGTCTGGTCGGAATTATGAATGCCGATAATATGCTGCATCATCCTGATTTTAGAGCTTTTGAACGTAGTTTTCAGATGATGACACAAGTTGCAGGAAGAGCCGGAAGATCTGAAAAACAAGGAAAAGTGGTGATTCAGACTTATAATCCAAATCATAATACAATTCAGCAGGTTACGATGCATAATTATGCAGGTATGTATAAGGAACAATTGTATGACAGGAAAATCTATAAATACCCTCCTTATTTCAGAATTATAAAACTGACTTTAAGACACCGTGATTTTGATAAATTAAAAGAAGGTACTATGTGGATGTATCAGGTTTTAAACCAAAATTTGAATATGCCTGTGTTGGGTCCTGAAGAACCGGCAATTAACAGGATAAGAAACGAATATATCAGAACAATTTTAATTAAGATTCCGCACAATATTCCTTTAGGAGCAACAAAAAAAACTATTCAGAAAATCTTGAATAGTTTTGAAGCAGTTCCGCAATACAGAGCTATAAAGGTAGTTGTAAATGTAGATTTTTACTAGTTATTTAAGGCGTTGACAACGCTCTTACTAAGTCTTCTTTTTTGTTTCGGCTAAGAGGAATCTTAGTGATGCCAATTTCTGCAAATTTGCTGTTGAAGCGTTCCACTTTATCAATGTTAATGATATATGATTTATGAACACGGATAAATTTTTCTTTTGATAAATCATTCTCAAAAGATTTCATTGTTGACAATACCAAATTGCTGTCATCTTCAGTAACAACTCTTACGTAATCTCCAAATGCTTCAATCCATTTGATTTTTGATGTGAAAATTTTAAGTTTCTTAAGGTTGCTTTTGATAAAAATGTGTTCGCCTTCTTCTTCCTTTACTTCTTTTTTAAGTATATGCATATCAATTGCCCTTTTCACAGAAGCATTAAAACGCTCAACGGCTATAGGTTTTTGCAGATAATCTGTAGCATCATAGTCAAAAGCCTTCAATGCGTATTCAGCTTTAGAAGTAATAAATATAATCTGAGGTTTAGATTTTAAACCATCAAGAAAGTCAAAGCCATTAATAACAGGCATTTCAATATCCAGAAATATTAAATCGATATTGTTTAAAGACATGCAACTTTTTGCCTCGATTGCATTAGAAAAATCACCAATAAGGTGTAAGCCAGGATGATTGTTGACTAATTTTGCAATAATTGCCCTCTGTATAGAACTATCATCTACAACAACACAGTTTAGTTTCATAAGAGTTTAGATTTAATAAATTCAAGTTTACAATAGTAAATGTATTATTTTTTTAGAAAAAAAACTAAGATGGAAGCCTGTTTTTTGCATTTCAACGAATAAAAGAAAAAAAATGTTGGTTATTCAAATATAATGGTTACTTTTGCACCCAATTTTAACAAATAAATATTGTATTTATGAATCATTATGAAACTGTTTTCATTTTAAATCCCGTTTTATCTGAAGTTCAGGTAAAGGAAACAGTAACGAAATTTGAAGAATTTCTTACTAGTAGAGGAGCTGAAATGGTATCGAAAGAGGATTGGGGCCTTAAAAAAATGGCTTACGAAATCCAAAACAAAAAAAGTGGTTTTTATCACTTATTCGAATTCAAAGTAGCTGGAGAAGTTCTGATTGCTTTTGAAACTGAATTCAGACGTGACGAAAGAGTTATGCGTTTTCTGACTGTAAGTCTTGATAAACATGCTATTTCATGGGCTGAAAGAAGAAGAGCTAAACTTAAATCTACAAAAGCTTAATTATTATGGCAACATTACAACAATCTGCTTCAGGGAAAAAAGACGGAGATATCAGATATCTAACGCCTTTAAACATAGAAACTAACAAAACTAAAAAGTATTGTCGTTTCAAAAAATCAGGAATCAAATATATCGATTATAAAGATGCTGATTTCTTATTGAAATTCGTTAATGAGCAAGGAAAAATTCTTCCTCGTCGTTTAACAGGAACTTCATTAAAATACCAAAGAAAAGTTTCTGTAGCTGTAAAAAGAGCCCGTCACTTAGCTTTAATGCCATACGTGGCCGATTTATTAAAATAGTATAAAAAAACTCTAGTCGCTGGTTTCTGTAAGGCAGAACCTAACTTCTAAAATTATAAGGACAACAACATGGAAATTATTTTAAAACAAGACGTACAAAACTTAGGATTTAAAGATGATGTAGTATCTGTAAAACCTGGTTACGGTCGTAACTTTTTAATTCCTCAGGGTTTTGCTACTTTAGCAACTCCTTCTGCTAAAAAAGTTTTAGCTGAAAACCTAAAACAAAGAGCACACAAGGAAGCTAAAGTTGTTGCTGATGCAAAAGCGTTAGCTGAAACTTTAAAATCTCTTGAAATTAAACTTACTGCTAAAGCTGGTGGAGAGAAACTTTTTGGTTCTATCACAAACATCGATATTGCAGAAGCTTTAGAGAAATCAGGTAATGCTATTGATAGAAAATTCATCACTAGCGGTATCGTAAAACGTACTGGAAAATACTCGGCAAGCATCCGTTTACACAGAGATGTTATTGTTGATTTGCCATATGAAATTGTTGCTGAAAAGTAATAGTTTATATATAAAATTAAAATCCCGTTTCATTCTAAAAAATGAATTCGGGATTTTTTTTATATTTATACTTTAGAAATGTTTAATATGACTAAAGCAAATAAAATTGAGGTATTGAATATAATTTTGATTCTAATATCTTTGCTTCTGTCTATAATGCTTCCATTTGAACTTTTTCTTTTTTCTTACGCGGTTTTAGGGCCATTGCATTACCTGACTGAAATTAATTGGCTCCATCAAAAGAATTATTTTATTCAGGACAGAAAATATATCTCGATTTTAATGGTGATTACTGTAGTAATCACTTTTCTTATGCTTTTTAAATATTTAAAATTAGAAGCTTTTTTTTCTAGTTATTTAAATAGCTATTTTGTGTTGTTGTTTGGTGTTTTGATTGTTTCTAGTTTAATATTTTCTATAGGATTGGTGTTTTTTAAAGAATCTAAAAAGATTTTTGCGGCCTTTATTTTCGCTTTTACATTTGGGTTATTGTTTCTTAAAACCTCACCCTTTTATTTTTTTATTATAAGTATCTTTTTACCAACGATTATTCATGTTTATTTTTTTACGCTATTATTTATTATTGTTGGAACTCTAAAAAATCGTTCTGTTTATGGTGTAATTACAATTGTTCTTTTTGTTTTGATTCCTCTGTTTATTTCGTATAATCCCTTTTTGTCTGTATTTCATACATCTGAATCAGTGAAAGATATGTTTTTAGAGACTGGTTTTAAAAATATTATTGTTTCTTTAAACCAAATTTTAAATAATATTTTCATACTTTGACTTTAATTCTGTTCTAGTTATAAAAATTCAAACATTTATTGCTTTTTCATATACCTATCATTATTTGAATTGGTTTTCTAAAACATCAATAATTGGATGGTGTAGTGGCATTTCTAAACCTTATTTAGTGTCAATTTTGATTTTATGGCTAACATCAGTGATTTTGTATGTTTACAGTTATAGGATTGGTGTTATAGTTTTGTATTTCTTAAGTATGCTTCATGTTATTGCTGAATTTCCGTTAAATGTTGTTTCAATAAGAGAAGTCTTTTTCTTAAGAAAGTCTCTCATTAACTTTTAAAAGTATAAATTTGCAAGCTTAAAAAAAAAGTAAGCGTTTTATATTTAGAAAATGAAATATATAAGATTAACAAAAGAACAATTTGAGGAATTACATGCAGAATTTACCAGCTTTTTAGCTGCACAGGCTATCGATAAAGCGGAGTGGGATTCTTTAAAATTAAATAAGCCGGAAGTTGCCGAACAGGAATTGGATGTTTTTTCGGATTTAATTTGGGAAGGTGTTTTGTCAAGAGCAGAATTTTTAGAACATTTTTCTAAAAATCATATATTTTTATTTCAGTGTTTTGAAACTTATGTGCAATCTATTGTATTGAAATCTTTGGTTGTTGAAATTGATTTCCTGACTAAAGATGGTTTGCAATGGTTAAGTGATAATATGTTTACAGATGCGATAGAAATGAAAAGGGGAAAAAAAATTTTTACTGAAGATCGAAACTCTTCTATTTTTGAGTTGATAAAACAAGGGGCTTTTTTAAGTGATGGGCAGTTATTTAAACAAATTAATTCAATTTTGGAATCTTAGTGGTTTTTATTCTGATACTTAGATAGTTATATTTTTTTTGTTTTTTTTGAAGTTTTCTAATGTTTTTAACTTTTGTTTAATCTTTTTTCTATTTCTATACCCGTATTTTTACCTGCTTCTTTCAATTCTCTTCAATTTAATTCCATATTAGTTTTAATTTTTTTATTGAGCGAATAAATTACTTATACTGGGAGGAATTCTCTTTGAAAATAAATTTTTTATTTTTAATAAATTGATTTAAAACAGGATAAATATTTTTTTTAATTTTTTTTAAGTACATGACAAAAAGCAAAACATATTGTTTTCCAAAGATTTAAATCCTGTCAAAAGAAATTTTGACAAATAATCTAATCCATACTTGAAAACACTTACTGCTCTTCTGCCATGTTTTTTTATTATTATTTTCTGGATGCATTCATCCAAATAGTCGCCAATTTTATAACACCATACAAAAGCAATCATTGTTAGAGAAAATAGTTTTTCTAATCTTTTTAAATCCGTCACATGTGTGTCTTCTATGTTAAAACCACTACTTTTTAAACCTCTAAAAAGAGTTTCAATTTGCCATCTTCGTTTATAATAAACCATTGCTTGTTCTGGTTTATTGAATGATACAATAATTAAAAATTCTATTTTTCCATCCCTAGCAATGGTCTTGCTCCCAGAAAGATAGCATTTTTGACCATGTAACTCCACAATTCTCGGGTAGTGGTAAAACTCGCCTATTTTTAAATTATTGAATAACCAAAAAGCCTTAATCTCTTCCTGTTTTTGATAAGAATAAATTTTGAAATTATTTCTGATTCTAATATAATACCTAATATTGTTTTGGTTTAGAAACTCTAACCATTTATCCCCAAAAAACTCTCTATCAGCCAAGAGACAATCTATACTTTGCCTCCCGAACCATTCTATGTAGGTTTTGATTAAATCAATCCTCTCTTGTATATCTGAATTTCCTCGTTTATCCAACATTTTGAACATCAATGGAAATGCAACATTTTTATAACTGACTCCCAACATTAGAATGTTGATATTTTTAGTTCCGAACTTCCAATTGGTTCTATCTAAGACCAATACCAAATCACATTTTACTGGTAATATATTGAATATCAAAGAAAAAACTATTTTCATAGGAAAGTCAAATTCCTTCATGAATCTTTGGACCCTCCTATAAGAGCTATTTTTATTGGCGGTTGTATCAAATCCCGATGCTAACCTATCATAATTAACTGTTTTTATTTTGCATAAAGCCGTTATAAATAAACAAATGAGCTTGACCCTTGCTAAATTGAGTTTCCCTTTGAAATGACCTTGTAAAACTGAAATAAGCTCTGTATCTTTACCCTCAAGACTGGTATTCTTCATTATAAAAATTATGTCGTAATAATTCTATAATGTACGAAATATCAGTCTTTTTTGCAAATTAATTAACCTGTATATTATTGATTTTTAGCAAAATATAATTTTGTCATGTACTAAAAAAAGTTTTAGTTTTTAATATTTTACAATAAAAAATAATCCTAATTTTGAGACTGGGTTTTTATACATTATAATCAGTACTATTTTTAATATTTATGAGTATTCAGGAGACAATTCAGAATTTACGAAACGAACTTAATCAACACAATTACAATTATTATGTACTTGATGATGCTACAATTTCTGATTATGATTTTGATACTAAACTAAAAGAGCTTCAGGATTTAGAAAAAAAACATCCTGAATTTTTTGACGAACATTCTCCGACTCAAAGGGTAGGCGGAATGGTGACCAAAAATTTTAAAACCATTGCACATCAGTTCAGAATGTACTCTTTGGATAACTCTTATTCAAAAGAAGATTTAGTAGAATGGGAAAACCGAATCCAGAGAGTTCTTGGAAATGTCGATTTACAATATACATGTGAACTAAAATACGACGGAGCTTCAATAAGCATTACATACGAAAACGGCAAACTGGTTCAGGCTTTGACACGTGGAGATGGTTTTCAGGGAGATGAGGTTACCAATAATATTAAAACCATTAAATCAGTTCCATTGCAATTAAAAGGGAATTATCCTGATAAGTTCGACATTCGTGGCGAAATCATCCTGCCTTTAAAAGGCTTCGAAAAAATGAATCAGGATTTAATTGAAATTGGTGAAACCCCATATTCAAACCCAAGAAATACAGCTTCCGGAAGTTTAAAGCTACAGGACAGTGCTGAGGTTGCCAAACGTCCTTTAGAATGTTTATTGTATTCGGTTACAAGCAATAATTTACCTTTTTCTTCTCAAATTGAAGGATTACAATTAGCAAGAGAATGGGGATTTAAAGTGCCAAGTGAGGCAAAATTAGCCAATACGATGCAGGAAGTTTTTGATTTTATTGATTATTGGGATACGCATCGTCACAAATTGCCTTACGAAACAGATGGTGTTGTGGTAAAAGTAAACAGTTTCCGTCATCAGGAAGAATTAGGCTATACAGCAAAATCACCTCGTTGGGCAATAGCATATAAATTTAAAGCAGAGCAGGTTTCGACCAGGTTAAAATCAATTTCGTATCAGGTGGGCCGTACCGGAGCAATTACTCCGGTGGCAAATTTAGAACCGGTACAGTTGGCTGGAACTATTGTAAAAAGAGCTTCATTGCATAATGCAGATCAAATCGAAAAATTAGACATTCGAATAAACGACACTGTTTTTGTTGAAAAAGGAGGCGAAATTATTCCGAAGATAATTGCTGTGGATTTAGAACAGCGTCCTCAAGATTCACAAAAAACGCATTATATTACTCATTGTCCGGAATGTCAGACGGAATTGGTCAGAAACGAAGGTGAAGCGAATCATTATTGTCCAAATTTCTACGGTTGTCCACCCCAGATTATTGGTAGAATCCAGCATTATATTTCAAGAAAAGCCATGGATATTGAAGGCCTTGGCGGTGAAACAGTGGGCTTACTTTTCAAAAATGGTCTTGTTCATAATTATGCTGATTTGTATGAATTAAAAGTAGAGGATATTCTGCATCTGGAAAGAATGGCACAAAAATCAGCTGAAAATTTGGTAAACGGTGTTGAAAAATCAAAAGAAATTCCATTTGAAAGTGTTCTTTTTGCATTAGGAATTCGTTTTGTAGGTGAAACTGTAGCCAAGAAGTTAGCAAGACATTACAAAAATATTGATGCACTAAGTAAGGCTTCGTTAATGGAATTGATTTTAGTAGATGAAATTGGAGAACGAATTGCAAAAAGCGTTATTGAATTTTTTGAGAATGAAGAAAATCAAAAAATAATTGAACGATTAAAAAGATATGGCGTTCAGTTTGAAATCGTTGAGAAAGTAAATCCTGATGCAACCAACAAGTTCTTAGGGAAAACCTTTGTTGTGTCGGGAGTTTTTACTGAATTTTCAAGAGATGAATTAAAGAAAACCATAGAAGATAACGGCGGTAAAGTGGGAAGTTCTATTTCTGCAAAAACAGATTTTGTAGTAGCTGGAGATAATATGGGGCCGGCAAAATTAGAAAAGGCAAATAAATTAAATATTCCAATACTATCTGAACAGGAATTTATAACCAAACTGAATGAAACCGAGTAGGCCGTCATTGATTTTATACTCGATTGCATTTTTTTTTACAATCGTGTTTGATATTCTTCAATATGATTATCTGACGGTTTGTATGAAATCGATTGTAATTCCTTCTGTATTCTTTTATTTTTATTCGTCAAATAATTTTAAAATTGATACAACTCAGATTTTAATTTTTGCTTTATGCTTTGTCGGAGAAGTATTTCATCTTATGGATGTAGAAATTTCTACCCTTGGATCTTCAATATGCTTTCTGTTTGTTTACTCTATATTAATCAAAAAAATCATTGTTGAAAAGATAAAACTTAAAAGAGCAGACCTGTTGCCTGTAGCTATGGTAATCTTAATTATTATCTATTTATTGTTTTCTGTTTTAAGTTTGCAGTTTGATAAAATCAAAGACTTTCAATTTCTATACTGTATTTACGGTATTGTATTAAGTGTGTTAGGGGTTGTTTGTTATACAAAATATATAACCAGAGGAACTTATGTTAGTTTACTGCTAACAGTAATGATTACCTGTTTTATAATTTCTGATATCTTTTTTATTTTCAATGAATATTTCTCCTATTCTTTAGTATTAATCCTAATTAGGGACATTGCGCAGATTCTGGCCTACTTTTTTATGGCAAAATATTTTATAGTATCAAATAAAAAGAGGGTTAAACAATAATTGATTTCCCTTGATTAGTATGTGACTTATTTTTGTCAAAATAAAAATCGATTCGGCCTAAATTTATTCCGTAGCATCCTACCTGATTTATCAGAACATCTTCGCCTGATTTATTTTTTACAATAGTAGGTTTGTCCAAAAAGGTATGTGTATGACCACCAATAATCAAATCAATGTCTTGTGTCAGTTCGGCTAATTTTAAGTCACAAATTTTTGTCTCGTTTTCTTTGTATTTATAGCCCAGGTGAGAAAGACAGATGACAAGGTCACATTTCTCTTCTTTCTTTAACAATTGCGTCATATCCTGTGCAATTTCTACAGGATTATTGTAAACAGTTTCCTTGTACATTTTTTTGTCAACCAATCCTGCAAGTTCTATTCCTAAACCAAAAACACCAACCTTAATTCCGTTTTTATTGAAAATTTTATATGGTTTTACATGTCCGTTCATGATTGTGTTTTTAAAATCATAATTCGAGCAGATAAAATCAAAACTGGCATGCGGCATTTGTGCGTACAATCCATTAAGACCATTGTCAAAATCATGGTTTCCAATTGCAGAAGCATCATATTTCATCATGCTCATTAGTTTGAATTCAAGTTCTCCACCATAATAATTGAAATAAGGGGTTCCCTGAAAGATATCTCCGGCATCTAGTAAAAGCACATTTGGATTTTCTTTTCGAATGGTTTCAATGAGAGCAGCTCTACGCGATACGCCACCTTTGTTTGGGTTACGAGGGTCATCAGCAGGAAAAGGATCTATGTGGCTGTGCACATCGTTAGTATGCAGAACAGTTAGATGCTTTATATCGTTTGTTTCAAAACTGCTCAATGAAAGGCCCAGGCTTAATAAAGCCGTCCCCGCAGCGGTTTTCTCAATAAATTCTCTTCTTTTCATTTTGTGTTTTTTTACTAAGACCCTGTTTAAAATTTAAATATTTAGATATTTATGAGATTATTTTTCGATAGATGAGGCAAATTTTGAAAGAATAATAGACTTATTTTTGAGTAAATTTAACGAAATATAGCGGAAAATAATCCGTAAAAAGCAATTAGATAAAATTTAAACAGGCTCTAAAACGCCTGTTTTTTATTTTGGATTCAAGTTTTTGATTATTCTTCTGTAATTCTAATATCTTTTGGAATCGGAATCGTATCTACTTCTTTAAAATAATCAATTAATACATTTCGAAGTTTATAGTCCAGGTCATATTTCTGTAAAGCTTTGAGGAAAAAATTCATGCTGTCCCCGCCATTTGCCAGATAATCGTTTGTTGCTACATAATACGTTTTAGTAATGTCAAGAGGTTTTCCCTGAATTTGAATATTTTTAGCAGTATTATCTTTTGAAATTGTAAAAGTCATACCGGCTAAAGGATGGGCTTTCTTTTGCTTAATTATATCCGAAGCAATTTCCAGAATCTGATCACCTTTTAAAGCTAATACAACGAGATTGTTTTCAAAAGGCATAATTTCGAAAGCAGTTCTTGTTGTTACATTTCCTTTTGGTAATATAGCCCTTATTCCGCCATGATTTAGCAAACATAAATCGATGTCTTTTTTTTCACGGATCTTAAAAACCTGAGTTCCTTTTTGTAAACAAACATCAGCTATCAGGTTTCCAATATTGGTTTGCCACTTTCCAATACTTTTATCAAGTGTTTCCGGACAATAAGCTAATACACTGTCTAAATCTTTATTGATGTGATCACGATAAGGTTTAATAAAGTTTTCTATCTCAGGAATCTGGTTGTTTTTTTCAGTAATAGGAAGTTGTTTCCCTTCTATTTTATCCAGATGGTAATTTTTTTTACTGCATGATAAAGCAAATAAGAATGTTAAGAATATAACAAAAAGTTTTAAAAATCCGTTATACTTTTTTAGTTTTACCATCTTAAATGAGACTTAAATAATTAATTTTGTAATCTGGTAAAAGTACTATGTTTTTAAATTACTTAAAGGATTTTTTTATAAAAAAAACATTAAAAAATAATTTACGTAATGTAAAAAAAGAAGTATTTACCAGTAATGTACAAACAATTGGCTTGTTGATTGATGAGAGTGATTTCAGGCATTCAAAAGCACTTATTGAGGAGTTAGTTTCTAAAGGGGTTGATTCTGACAGAATTAAAATTGTGGTGTACAGAGATAAGTTTGAGGATAAAAAAACATATTCTTTTCCAACTTTCACCCAAAAGCATATAGGTTGGAAAGGGGATAGTAAAGTAGATTTTTTAACTGAATTTATTGAAACAGAATTTGATCTTTTGATTAGTTATTATGATGTTCAGAAACCCATTTTGAAACTGATTACGAATCAATCAAAAGCAAAATTTAAAGTTGGGTTTGCATCAATAGACAAAGATATAAATCGTTGGATGATAAATACTTCTTTAAGCAATTATAGACTTTTCGTTTTCGAATTGTTCAGGTATTTAAAAAATATAAAGTAAAAATATAATTTAGATTATGCAATCATTAATAGGAACTGGTGTTGCGCTTGTCACTCCATTTAAAAAAGATTTTTCAATTGATATTGAAGCTTTGCATCGAATCATTAATTTTTCGATTGACGGTGGAGTGGAATATCTGGTCGTTATGGGTACAACTGCAGAAAATGCAACTTTAACATTAGAAGAAAAAGAGTTGGTTATCAGTACGGTTGTTGAAGTTAATAACGGAAGATTGCCTTTAGTTCTTGGAGTTGGAGGCAACAATACAATGCAGATTGTAGAAGAATTAAAAACAAGGGATTTTTCAGCATTTGAAGCTATTCTTTCTGTTTCTCCTTACTATAATAAACCTACACAAGAAGGGATTTATCAGCATTTTAAAACCATTGCAGAAGCTTCTCCTGTTCCGGTAATTTTATATAATGTTCCAGGAAGAACATCAAGTAATATGGCACCTTCAACAGTAGTTCGTCTTGCAAACGATTTTGACAATATTGTAGGGATAAAAGAAGCGGCAGGAGACATGGCTCAGGCTTTGCAACTCATTAAAAATGCACCAAAGGATTTTTTGGTAATCTCAGGAGATGATATGATTGCTTTGCCAATTGTATTAGCTGGCGGGGCAGGAGTTATATCGGTTATTGGACAGGGATTCCCAAAAGAATTCTCAGAAATGATTCGTCTAGGCCTGAACCGAAAAGTAAATGAGGCTTTTAAAACCCAATACTTATTGTCTGATTGTATTGATATGATTTTTGAACAGGGAAATCCTGCCGGAATTAAACAGGTGTTGCAGTCTTTAGGAATTGCTGATAATACGGTTCGTTTACCATTAGTTTCAGTTGATGAATCATTAGCAGACCGATTAGATAAATTTGTAAAAGCAGCATTAAAATAAATACAATATTCCCCGTATTTTATTGTGTCAAAAAATATTTTGTAGTAGCTAAATTAATAACTAAATTTGCCACCGAAACTTCGGTGTGATTTTGCTTTGGCATAATTGTCTAAGAAATCATAATAAAAGTAAGAAAATGAAAAAACTAGTATCGCTGTTAATTGTTGTTGCCCTTTTTTGCTCTTGTAGTGATTATCAGAAGGCATTGAAAAATGAAGATGTTGCGGCAAAATTTGAAATCGCAACAAAGATGTATGAAGCAGGGAAGTATAATAAAGCAATTAGACTTTTTGAGCAATTAGCGCCTACATACAGAGGAAAACCTCAGGCAGAAAAGCTATTCTATATGTTTTCTCAGTCATATTATAAAACAAAACAGTATTATTTAGCAGGTTATCAGTTTGAAAGTTTTGTTTCGGGTTATCCGCGAAGTGAAAAAGTTCAGGAGGCTGCTTTTTTAGGAGCTTACAGTTATTCTAAATTAGCTCCTGTTTATAGTCTTGATCAGACAGATACAGTAAAAGCATTAGATAAATTACAAGCTTTTATTGATAATTATCCAAATTCAGAATACATTGCTCAGGCAAATGAGGCTGTTAAGGTATTAAGTGGTAAACTTGAAAAAAAGGCGTATGAAAATGCAAAAGGGTATAATACTATTTCTGACTATAAATCGGCATTAGTGGCCTTTGATAATTTTATCGCAGATTATCCAGGAACTCCATTTAAAGAAGATGCCTTGTTTTATAAATATGATTCAGCATACCAATTAGCAATAAACAGTATTCCTCAAAAAATGGAAGAGCGTTTAAATGTTGCAAAAGTGGCGTATAACAACTTGTTGAAGTTTAAAAGCGATACAAAATATAAAAAACAGGCAGACGAAATGAATGCCAGAGTAGAAACAGATTTACAAAAATTTACTAAATAAATAAAGTCATGGATTTAAAAAAGACGAATGCTCCTGTAAATACAATAACTTACAATAAAACAGTTATTGAAGAGCCAACAGGAAATGTGTATGAGGCAATCACTATTATGGCTAAAAGAGCAAACCAGATTAATTCTGAAATTAAAAAAGAATTGACTGAGAAATTAGAAGAATTTGCTACTTACAATGACAGTCTTGAAGAAGTTTTTGAAAATAAAGAACAAATTGAAGTTTCTAAATTTTACGAAAAATTACCAAAACCACACGCTTTAGCTGTTCAGGAATGGTTAGACGGTAAAACATACCACAGAAGCTCAAACAAATAATACAGTACAATGTCAGTTTTAAACGGTAAGAAAATTTTACTGGGGGTTTCCGGTGGAATAGCAGCCTATAAAACAGCCTCATTAGTACGACTCTTTATAAAAGCAGGTGCACATGTTCAGGTGATCATGACACCTGCTTCTAAGGATTTTGTAACTCCACTTACATTATCTACCTTATCAAAAAATCCTGTATATTCCAGTTTTTTTAATGAAGAGGATCAGGATGCAGTCTGGAACAATCATGTTGATTTGGCACTCTGGGCTGATCTTATGATAATTGCTCCTGCTACAGCCAATACGTTGTCAAAAATGGTAACGGGAAATAGTGATAATCTTTTAATCGCGACTTATTTATCTGCTAAATGTCCAGTTTATTTTGCTCCGGCTATGGATTTGGATATGTACAAACATCCTTCAACTTTATCTGGTTTTAATACTTTAAAGCAATTTGGAAATGTAATGATTCCAGCTGAAAATGGCGAGTTGGCAAGTGGTTTGTCAGGCGAAGGAAGAATGGCAGAACCTGAAAACATAGTCTCTTTTTTGGAAGCTGATTTAGAAAGTAAGCTTCCTTTAAAAGGAAAAAAAATACTTGTAACTGCAGGTCCTACATACGAAGCAATAGATCCGGTGCGTTTTATTGGGAATCACTCTTCAGGAAAAATGGGCTTTGATATTGCAAAAGCAGCAGCTAATCTTGGTGCTTCGGTTATATTGATAACAGGACCTACTCAGTTAAAGGTTGAAAATTCTTTGATTAAGGTTATTAATGTTGTTTCTGCCCAGGAAATGTATGACGCCTGCCACTTGAATTTTGATGATGCTGATGTGGCTATTGCTGCCGCCGCAGTAGCCGATTATAAACCAAAGTTCGTTGCAGTTCAGAAAATTAAGAAAGCTGCTGATGAGTTTTCGATCGAACTGGAAAAAACAAAAGATATCTTGTCTTCTTTAGGAAAAATTAAAAAAAATCAGTTTTTAATTGGTTTTGCTTTAGAAACTGAAAATGAAATTGAAAATGCTAAGTTGAAAATCCAGAAAAAAAACTTAGATTTGATTGTTTTAAATTCGTTGCAGGATAAAGGAGCAGGTTTTCAGTATCAAACTAATAAAGTTACTTTTATAGATAAGGAATTTAAAATTGAACCAATGGATTTAAAATCAAAAGAATCTGTTGCGGTTGATATTTTAAATAAAGTTATAGGGCATTTTTATGAGTAAATTAGTTACTTTTTTATTGTTTTTGTTTTTTGGTTTTGCACAGGCACAACAGTTAAATTGTACAGTTACTATAAATACAGAAAGGCTGCCAAATCCAAATTTACAGGTCTATAAAACACTTCAGGCTTCTTTGTCTGAATTTGTCAATAAAACAGATTGGATGGGAGCTGTTTTGAAACAAAATGAGCGAATTAACTGTTCCATGTACATTACACTTTCTTCACATAATTCTGATCAGTTTTCAGGGACAATACAGGTGCAATCTTCAAGATTAATCTATAATTCTACCTATTCTTCTCCTGTTTTTAATTTTAACGATAAAGATTTTAATTTCAGATATACAGAATATGAGCCTTTGTTGTATAATCCCACTACATTTGAGTCTAATTTAATATCGGTAATATCCTTTTACAGTTATATGATTTTAGGGATGGATGGTGATACATTTCAGTTCGCAGGTGGAAATCCGTATTTTGAAACCGCCCAAAATATTGCCAATATTGCACAACAAGGCGGTTCCAAAGGATGGACTCAGTCAGATGGACTCCAAAACCGATATTTCCTGATAAATGATATGCTTGCTCCTGTTTATTCAGATTTGAGGCAAACTGCTTTTTTATATTATTCAGGATTAGATATAATGAATCAGGATTTGAAAGAAGCAAAAGAAAAAATAAAATCTTCATTAATGTTAATAGGTAAATTGAATTCGGTTAAACCAAATGCCTTTTTGACAAGAGTATTTTTTGATGCAAAATCAGATGAGATAGTATCTGTTTTTTCAGGAGGACCCAGTATTACAATTACAGATTTGGTAGAAAATTTAAACAGGGTTTCACCTTTAAATTCTACAAAATGGTCTCAAATTAAATACTAACTGAAATTTATACTTCAATAATTTTACTTTTAAAGCTATATGATTACTTCGCTGTCAATTAAAAATTATGCCTTAATTGAAAAACTTTCTATAGATTTTTCTAAAGGTTTTTCTATAATAACCGGAGAAACCGGAGCTGGAAAATCAATTATTTTAGGAGCTTTAGGATTGGTTTTAGGCAAGAGAGCTGATTTAACTTCCCTTAAAAACAAAGAAGAAAAATGTGTCATCGAAGCACAGTTTGAGATTTCTAAATACAATCTGAAAGATTTTTTTGAATTGAATGATCTTGATTATGAAGATGAAACAATTATTAGACGTGAGATTCTTCCTTCTGGTAAATCACGTGCGTTTATTAATGATAGCCCTGTAAATCTTCAGGAATTACAGGATCTGAGTGTGTTTTTGATTGATATTCATTCGCAGCAGCAAACCCAGGGACTTTCAGATGAAGGTGTGCAGTTTAAAATCATTGACGCAATTGCTCAAAATTCAGGAATTATAGATTCTTATCAAAAATCGCTAAAAGTATATAAATCAGATAAATCAAAATTAAATGCTTTGCTTAAAAAACAAAGTGATGCAGGTAAGGAGCAGGAATACAATACTTTTTTATTGAATGAACTGGTCGCTGCAAAATTAAAATCAGGAGAACAGGAAGAACTGGAAGCTGATTTTGAAAAGCTGAATAATGTTGAAATTATAAAGGAGTCGATTGATAAGTCGCTTTTAGTTGCTAATGAAGAGCAATTTGGTGTTATTCATAATTTGAATGAGATTAAAGCCTCGTTGCAAAAAATTGCAGCTTTTTCATCAGAATATCAAAGCTTGTTTGATAGAATCACAAGCGTAGCAATTGAATTTGACGATATCTCGAAAGAATTGCAAAATGCTACTGAAAAGTTATTAAATGATCCTGAGAAATTAGAATTGACCAATCAGAAATTGCAGTTGATTCATAATTTACAGAAAAAGCATCAGGTTACTACTGTAGATGAATTGTTGCAAATTCAGTCAAACTTGGAAAAATCTGTGTTGGAATTAGGTAATATTGAAGAAGAAATAGCAATTCTGTCGAGATCGATCGAACAAAAAACAGAAGAGTTAGATTTACTTTCAGCTAAAATCCATCAAAATAGAAAAGAAGCAATTCCGGTTTTATCGAAACAGCTAATTTCAATATTGGAAACATTGGGAATGCCAAATGTTCAGTTTAAAATGGAATTAACAGCATCGGATACTTATTTTCAAAATGGAAAAGATGAGTTGCAATTTTTGTTTTCTGCAAATAAAGGAACTGACTTCGGCTTACTGAAAAAAGTTGCTTCTGGTGGAGAAATGTCCCGTATAATGCTGGCTGTAAAAGCAATATTGGCACAATATTCTAAATTGCCAACTTTAATTTTTGATGAAATAGATACAGGTGTCTCCGGTGAAATTGCGATTAGAATGGGAGAGATCATGAAAGAGATGAGTACCAAGATGCAAATATTTGCCATCACACACTTGCCTCAGATTGCGGCTAAAGGTGACTCTCATTTTAAGGTGTTCAAATCTACAATTAATGATGACACACAATCGGAATTAAAGCTTTTGTCTCAGGACGAAAGAATTATAGAAATTGCTCAAATGTTGTCAGGGGCCAATATATCTGATTCTGCATTGAATCATGCAAAACAATTATTAAGTTAAAATAGAAATGGAAAGCCTTAGTTATTACGAAAATCAATTTATAAAAGCAGATTCATTAATCTCTGACGGAAATATTGCTGAAGGGAAAGAGTTGCTTGAAGAAATATTGTCTCAATATCCGGATTTCGGTAAAGCACATAATCATTTAGGGTGGATTTATTACAATAAGCTGAGTAATTATGATAAAGGAATTTATCATTATAAACTGGCTATGAAATTTGAACCTAAATATCCTGCGCCTTATTTAAATTATACTTATCTCCTTATTGATATTGGAAGGTATGAAGAAGCGAAAGAGCATATTAATTTTACTATGAAAACTCTGGAAAATTTCGATTCATCATCTTATAATAGTGAATTGGGAAGGATGGCAGAGTATGAGAATCAATATTTAGCTGCTTATAATTACTATAAGTTAGCCAAAAAGAATGCTTTAAATCCTAATTTTATAGACAATATGGATGCAAACATGAAAAGGGTTAAGGATAAAATGTCTATTTTTGAAAAATTAAAATTGAAATTGAATTAATACAATAAATAATTACAAGATGATCATAGAACCTAGAATGAGAGGATTTATTTGTTTGACATCACACCCAAAAGGATGCGAGCAAAATGTTAAAAATCAAATTGAATATATCAAATCAAAAGGGCCTATCGAAGGGGCTAAAAAAGTATTGGTAATTGGTGCTTCAACAGGTTTTGGATTAGCTTCAAGAATTACAAGTGCTTTTGGATCTAATGCAGCAACTATTGGTGTGTTTTTTGAAAAACCATCTGCTGAAGGTAAAACGGCTACACCGGGCTGGTACAATTCTGCGGCTTTTGAATCAGAAGCTCATAAAGCCGGATTATATGCAAAAAGTATCAATGGGGATGCCTTTTCAAATGAGGTAAAAAGAGAAACTTTAGATTTGATAAAAGCAGATTTAGGGCAAGTAGATCTTGTAATTTATAGTTTGGCTTCTCCGGTACGTACCAATCCTAAAACAGGAGTTACACATCGTTCAGTTTTGAAACCGATAGGTCAGACATATACTAATAAAACGGTTGATTTTCATACAGGAAAAGTAACTGAAGTTTCAATTGCTCCTGCTAACGAGGAAGACATTGTTAACACAGTTGAAGTTATGGGAGGAGATGACTGGGCAATGTGGATTGAGGCTTTAAAAAATGAAAATTTATTGGGTGATGGCGCTAAAACTATAGCTTATTCGTATATCGGGCCGGAACTAACAGAAGCAGTTTACCGTAAAGGAACTATTGGTCGCGCAAAAGATGATTTAGAAGCTACAGCTTTTACTATTGCTGATAGTTTGAAATCAATAGGAGGAACAGCTTATGTTTCTGTTAATAAAGCTTTAGTGACACAATCAAGTTCTGCAATTCCGGTTGTGCCTTTGTATATTTCTCTTTTATATAAAGTAATGAAAGAAAAAGGAATTCATGAAGGTTGTATTGAGCAGATTCAGCGTTTGTTTAAAGACAGATTGTACGCCGGGACTGAAATTCTTACTGATGATAAAGGAAGAATCAGGATTGATGACTGGGAAATGCGCGAAGATGTTCAGGCAGAAGTGGCAAAACTTTGGTTGGAAACTACCACGGAAACGTTACCAGCTATTGGTGATTTAGAAGGATATAGAAACGATTTCTTAAATCTGTTTGGTTTTGAATTAGCCGGAATAGATTATAAAGCAGAAGCAAATGAAATGGTTCAGGTAGAAAGTATTAAATAATTTATTTAAATCATTACAAAGGAAAACCATCAACCCAAAGTTGGTGGTTTTTTTATGAATAAAACTTATCTTTGCGCAAAATTTTAATTTTATAAAACTGTCCTTAATTCCTATGTCCTAATTATGGTTTTTTCTTTAATTATACCCGTTTATAATCGCCCGGATGAAGTAGATGAGCTTTTAGAAAGTTTAACGAAATCTGATTATAATGAAGCTTTTGAAATTGTTCTTGTTGAAGATGGATCTTCAATTCCTTGCAAGAGTGTAGTAATGAAATATCAGGGAAAACTAAACATATCATATTACTTTAAGCCTAATTCAGGACCAGGAGATTCCAGGAATTTTGGGATGATAAAAGCAATAGGTAATTATTTTATTATTTTCGATTCTGATTGTATCATTCCTTCCAATTATTTGACAGAAGTCCGTAAAGAATTAGACAGGGAATATGTAGATTGTTTTGGCGGACCTGACAAGGCTTTGGATAGCTTTTCAGACATACAAAAAGCAATTAATTTTGCTATGACTTCTTTTTTGACTACCGGTGGAATACGTGGTGGTTCTGAGAAAATCGGGAAGTTCCAACCAAGAAGCTTCAATATGGGGATTTCAAAAAAAGCTTTTGAAGCATCAAAAGGTTTTGGGAATATTCATCCTGGTGAAGATCCCGATTTGTCTATCAGATTATGGAATTTAGGTTTTGAAACGAGATTATTTCCTGATGCATTTGTTTATCATAAACGAAGGATAGACTGGGAGAAGTTCTCTATTCAGGTAAATAAATTTGGAAAAGCAAGACCAATATTGAATAGCTGGTATCCGGAACATAATAAGCTTACTTTTTTCTTTCCTACTTTTTTTATGTTGGGATTATTATTAGCTTTTTTATTGTTAATTTTAAATATTGATGTTTTATTACAAATATATTTTGTATATTTCGTTATAATTTTTCTTACATCTAGTGTTGCTAATAAAAGTTTTAAAATTGGATATCTTTCTGTAATTGCTGTTTGGAAACAATTTTATGGTTATGGAATAGGTTTTTTAGAATCTTTTGTAAAAATTATTATTTTAAAGAGAAAGCCTCAGAAAGCTTTTCCTAATATGTTTTTCAGAATATAAGATGGCAAAGATTATTGGTTTGACAGGAGGTATTGGAAGTGGAAAGACAACTATTGCAAATTATTTTAAGGAAATGGGCGTGCCTGTTTATATAGCTGATGATAAAGCAAAGGAAATAATGCAATCTCATTCCATAATTAAAGAAATCAAAGCTGTATTTGGTGAGGCGATATTTGAAAAAGAAGTGCTTAACAGGGCAAAATTAGCAGATATTGTTTTTAATAATGCCGATAAGCTTAACCAGTTAAATGCTATAATACACCCGGCTGTTAAGAAAGATTTTGAATTATGGCTTCAAAAAAATAAAAATTATGATTATGTAATTTATGAAGCAGCAATTTTGTTTGAGAGTGGAAGGTACAAAGAATGTGATGTTGTTATTACAGTTACAGCGCCTGAAGAAATAAAAATTGAAAGGGTTATAAAACGTGACAAAACAAGTAGAAAACAGGTCTTAGAAAGAATGAATATGCAATGGAATGATGAAAAACGAATTCCAATGAGTAATTTTATTATCTTTAATGATAGTCATAAAAATGCAAAGCGAGAAGTTGTTAAAATTCTTAAAATTTTAAATATAAAACAAAATCATTCTTAAATGTTAATATTTGGTTAATGTATTATTTAGTATATTGTTAAAATATTAATTTTGTTTCGATGAATAAATTATTTTTTAGAATACTTGTTTTGCTAATGAGTTTGTCCTTAATTGGGATAATTCTGGTTCAGGTATATTGGTTCAATTCTTCGTTAGAGAATAATGATGAACAATTTAAATATCATGTAACGCAGGTAGTTAGTGATGTTTCAGAAACACTCGCAAAACTGGAAGAATATAGTTTTCGGGATAAAATCAATCATATAAGGGATAGTACAGGTAAAATTCCACAAAAAGAAGATTTGCTGGAAATTTTATTTGTTCAGAGAAATACTAAAACAAATAAAACTATAGTTTATAAAAATAGTATCACTTCTGAAAAGTATGATACAAATGGATCAATTTTTAATAAGAAATTCAATTCAGACGGTTTTAAAAGTTTTAGTTCAAAGAGGTTGACAGAAGTTTACAATAATAATATTATTGATAATTCAGTTTTAAATCAAAGTACAATTCCGGATATAAAAGTTGAAAAAGATGGTAATCTTGATATTTTAAATAAAGCTCAATTAACAATTACATCTAATGATTATGCGTCAATATTGCCAATAGATGAAAGAATTACCAAAGATAAATTAAATTCTCTTTTAAAGAAAGAACTTAAAGAACATGGTATAAAAACTAAATTTGAGTTTGGGATTTATAGCAATGGTATTCCTACAAAAGTTAAGTCGGATGGTTTTCATTATGATAAAGATGCGACTTACAGTATTCCTGTCTTTACAGACAATGAAGGGAATAGTAAGTATGAGCTATTAGTTACTTTTCCGTATAAAAAGAAGTTTTTGTTATCTCAACTGGTGAGCATTACAATACTATCTATAATTTTTACATTAATTATTGTAATTGCATATACAAGTGCTCTAAATCAGTTAATACGACAAAAGCAAATATCTGAAATTAAAACAGATTTTATAAATAATATGACGCATGAGTTTAAAACTCCTATTGCTACCATAAATTTAGCTCTTGATGCGATTCGTAACCCCAAAATTATTGAAGATAAAGAGAAGGTATATCGTTATCTTCAAATGATCAGAGATGAAAATAAAAGGATGCATGCTCAGGTAGAAAATGTACTCCGAATTTCGAAATTAGAGAAAAAGGAACTGGATATCACCAAAGAACCTACTGTAATTCACGATATTATCGAAGATGCAATTGAACATGTAAATTTAATTTTAGAAGACAAACAAGGTACAATTGTAAAACATTATAATGCAGCAAGAACTACATGTCTGGTAAATGAAGTTCATTTTACAAATGTGTTGGTTAATATATTAGAAAATGCTATAAAGTATTCTCCGGATATTCCTGAAATAGAGGTTTTTACAGAGAATATTAAAGACATGATCCTGATAAAGATAAAAGACCATGGATTAGGAATGAGTAAAGTAGCTCAGAAGAGAGTTTTTGAGAAGTTTTACAGGGAACATACAGGAGATCTTCATAATGTAAAAGGACATGGACTCGGACTTGCCTATGTAAAAAGAATAGTTGAAGACCACAATGGTCAGGTTTATGTAGAAAGCGAAAAGGGAAAAGGTAGTACCTTCATAATAAAAATACCACTAATAAATTAAAATATGGAAAATATTAATAAAAGAATACTTTTAGTAGAAGATGACCTTAATTTTGGTGCAGTTCTTAAAGATTATTTAATGCTAAATGACTTTGAAGTTACCTTAGCAAAAAATGGTATGGAAGGTTTCGAAAAATTCAAGAAAGACGTTTATGATTTATGTATTCTTGATGTAATGATGCCTTATAAGGATGGTTATACTTTAGCTAAAGAAATCAGGGAAAAAAATAGTGAAGTGCCGATTATTTTTTTAACGGCAAAATCTATGAAGGAAGATGTTTTAAAAGGATATAAGGCGGGTGCTGATGACTACCTGAACAAACCTTTTGATTCTGAAGTTTTATTGATGAAAATAAAAGCTATTATTCAAAGAAAATCGTCTGATACAAAAGCAGAGCAAGTTCAGTTTGAATTTAATATTGGTAAGTTTCATTTAAATTCTAAATTAAGATTTTTAACCTTCCAGGATGAAGAGCCAATCAAGTTATCTCCTAAAGAAAATGAGTTGCTTAAAATGCTTATTTTACACGAAAATGACTTAATGCCAAGAGAGTTAGCCTTGACGAAAATCTGGAGGGATGATAATTATTTTACATCAAGAAGTATGGATGTTTATATTGCGAAACTTAGAAAATATCTAAAAGCCGATGAAGATGTTGAAATTTTAAACATTCACGGAGAAGGTTTTAGACTTGTAGTTAAAAGCAAAGCAGTATCTGAATAAATTTAAAAAAGCTCTGAAAACTCAGAGCTTTTTTTATGGATTAAATATTTTAAATTTAAATCAGGTTAACACTTAATGTGATTTCTGTTTTCAATAGTTTAGAAATTGGGCAAATTTCTTTTGCTTTAGCTGCAATTTCTGAAAACTTTTCAGCAGTTATCGAAGGGACTTTTCCTTTCAGTTCTAAGTGAATTAAAGTAATAGAACCATCTTCAAAAGTAACTGTTGCTTCTGTAGATAAATCGTCTGCAACGAAACCTTCTTCGTTTAATAAAAAGCTTAATTGCATTGTAAAACAGCCAGAATGTGCTGCTGCAATAAGTTCTTCAGGATTGGTTCCTACTCCTTCTGCAAATCTTGTTTTGAAAGATAATTGTGCATTATTTAGAGTTGTACTTTGTGTGCTTATTAATCCGGTTCCTTCCATACCGGTTCCTTTCCAGTTTGCGTTAGCTTTTCTTGTAAATTTCATTTTGTAGTTATTAAAGTTAATAATTATACATTTAAATTGCCAAATGATGACTTTTTCAAATATAGTCAATATTTTACAGATTAGTTTTATTAATTTGTTGCTGGAAAGTAAATTAATTAAAAAAGGTGTAATGAAAAATTTCTCATTACACCTTTTTTGTGATTAAATTTAAAAAACCTATTCCTGATTTAGGTTTCTTAACTGTTTAAGTTTGTCTTTCCATAGCTCAAGACTCTCTTTATGGATAGCAATGTTTTTGCGAACTTCAAGAACAATCGAGTTTTCTTTTTTTGCATTTTTAGTATTCGTAAAGAACTGAATGTTATTTTCTAATTGGAATATTTCATTCTGTACTTCTTCAATTTTGCGCATAATGAAAATCTTTTCATTATCTAACTTGCGTGTATCATTGCTTTCTGATAAAGAATCAATTCTGTTGGAAAAACGCATCATTTCTGTATCTTTTTTACTAAGACTTAATTTTTCAAAAAGAGCATCCAGAATTTTATTGAATTTGCCTTCGATATGACGTCTTGAAAAAGGAACTTTTCCAAATCCTTTCCATGTTTCAATATGCGATTTAATGGCATCTAAATCTGTTTTATGATCACCTGTAAGTTCAAATGTTCTTAAAGTGTCTAGATATGCTTTTTTATTATCAAAAGCAGCAACTTCTTCTCCGTTTTCTTCAGATTTGTGTTCTTTTAATTTGTCAAAATAATGGTTGCAGGCATCTTTAAATTCTTTCCAGATTTTGTCAGAGTATTTTTTAGGAACATGACCAATTTGTTTCCACTCTTCCTGAATTTGTTTCATGATTGGAGTAGTCGCATTAAAATCTGTACTTTCTTGTAATTCTTTGGCCTTTGCAACCAAGGCCATTTTTTTGTTTAAATTATCGTTTTGGTCTTTTTTGATGTCTTTGTAAAACGAGTTTTTAAAAGAATTAAAGTTTCTTACGGCAGTTTTAAATGCAGCCCAGGTTTGTTCGTTTACATCACTTGGTACTTTTCCGGCAGCAAAAAACTCATTTCTAAGTGCTTCAACTTTTTGTATTTGCACTAGCCATTGCGAATGGGAACCTACTTTTTCAGTGGCTAAAGTTTCAATAGTAGCAATGATTTCTTTTTTAATTTCAAGATTTTTTTGCTCATTTTCTCTTTGGCTTTCGAACAAAAGTTCCCTTTTATCGTGTATTTTTTTAGTTAGTTCACTAAATTTATTCCAAATCGTATCACGATGTTCTTTCGATACAGGACCAATATCTTCTTTCCAGATTCTGTGTAAATCTTGTAATTCACGAAATGCCTTATTAATGTCAGGCTCGCTCACTAATTCTTCAACACGGGTAATTATCTTTTGTTTTTGTTCAAGATTGTATTTGAAATCAAGGTCTCTTGCTTCGCGGTCTAGATGAAGATAATCATAAAAATTCTCAACATGAAAATGATAATTGTTCCAGACGTGATTGTATTTGTCTTTTGGAATAGGTCCGGCGTTTTTCCATCTCTCTCTTAATTCATTAAAATGTTTGAGAGTGTCTTTGATGTTTTCCTGTGGATTTATAAGTTCTTTTAGTTCCTCTACTATAGCAAGTCGGATTTCTAAATTTGATTTTAAATTACTTTGTAAATTTTTAAAGTGTGCATTTCTTTTTTCTCGAAATATGTTATAATATTCGTCGAACTTCGATTTTAAAGGAGAATGATATTGGAATTCTTCATTAGGATCTTGGTTTGATGCATTGAATTCTTCTTTTTTTTCTTCTATAAAGTGATTGAATTGAAGTAAAAATGATTTTTTAATTTCTTCTATATGGTCTTTTACAGACATCACTCTGTCTGTGTTTACAAGTTTTTTTAATTCATCAACAAGTTTGTCTAACGAAAAAGTATCATAATCCTCCATAGGAATATCATGACGTTCCTTTAGTGTCTCGTCTTCGCTTTCTTCAGCATTAGAATTTGTTATAGCATCTAATACTTCCTGATGATTTGTTTCTTCAGCCTGAATATTTTCTGGAGCTGTAATTTCCTTTTCTGTAGTTGCTTTAGAAATTGATGTTTCTGTTGCATCATTTTGTGAAGAATCATTCAGGTTGATTTCTGATTTTCCATCTGCTTCCTGCAGGTTATCATTCTTTTCTTCTAACATTTTTAAATGTATAAGGTTTATATTTTAAACATTGCGAAAGATAGTAAAGGTGTTTCTAAATACAAAATAAATCGTTTGTTTATGTGTTTTTCGATTTAAAAATCTTATCTTTTTTAGCGTAAAAACCGATTAAATCTAATGTGTTTAATTGTTTTAGTAAAATTTTTAGACTGGGTCCTGTAAATTTACAGAATAAAAAAGGCTACATTTTAAGTGTAGCCAAACTTATAAATTGTTTTGAAAGTTATTTATTCCAGATTTTCCATGCTTTTTCTGCCTGAAAAATAAGCATATCATGACCATTTTTTATTACTGCTCCTCTTTCTTTGGCATTCTTTAAGAACTGAGTTTCAGCAGGATTATAAATCAAATCATAAGCGATATGTTTATCTGTAAAAAACTCATAGGGAAGGTCGGGGCAAGCCTCAATATTTGGACTTGTTCCAACAGGAGTACAATTAATTATGATTTGATAATTGTCAAAAGTTGTTGCATTAATTAAATTGTAATCAATGATATTCTCTTTTGCTTCTCTTGAAACAAAAGTATATGGGATGTCAAGTTCATCAAGTGCAAATGCTACTCCTTTTGATGCACCACCAGTACCCAGAATGAGTGCCTTTTTGTGATGTGGTTCAAGTAATGGCTTTAATGATTTTTTGAAGCCATAATAATCAGTATTATATCCTTTTAATTTTCCGTTTTTTGTAAATTTTATAGTGTTTACTGCACCAATCAAAGTTGCTTTTTTGGAAAGCTTGTCCAGATAAGGAATGATCTGTTCTTTGTATGGAATCGTAACATTTAGGCCTTTTAAGTCTGGATTGTTTTTAAGTAAGCCTGTGAAATGACTAATTTCAGAAATATCAAAATTTTCGTAGCTGTTGCCTGCGAAAATTTCGTCATTAAATTTTTCTGTAAAATATCCTTTTGAAAAGGAGTAGCTAATATTACGGCCTAATAAGCCAAAGCGTCTTCTTAAAATATCAATCATTATTCTTTTCTATGTTTTTCAATATAATTTTTAACCATTTTTTTTGACCAGACAACAGGGAAAAGATCTTCAATCAAAATGTAGTTATCAAAGTTTAAACGCAAACCATTGCTTAAATGAAACTTCGCTTTTGTATTGTCCTGAATCATAAAATACAATCCGGCCAAACGGTATTCTATTTCGTTTTCTTCCGGAAAATATTCAGAGGCTTGCAGTAATGTTTGTATGGCGCTCTCAAATTCACCTAAAAACTGAAGAATATCTACCCAAAATAACCAGGTATCTAATGCATAATCTCCAAATTCTACTGCTTTTCTATAACCAAACTCAGCTTCTTCAAAAAAGTTCATTTGTTTGTTTATAGTAGCATAACGTTTCCAGTATAAACGATTTTGATTGTCTATAGCCAATGCTTTATTGACAAAAAATAATGCTTTCTGAAAATTTTTCTGGCGCACATAAAAATCAGTAATAGCAATCCATCCTTTGTCCAGAAGAGGGTCTTCGTGAACTGTTTGGTTGTAATATTTTAATGCAAGGACATTATTTCCCAGCTTTTCGTAGCATTTACCAATTCGCAATAAGGCATAAGAGGTTGCATCATCTAATTCGATAGTTCGATTGTAGCTTTCTATTGCCTGTGCATATTTTTTAAGACGTTCGTATGCTTTTGCTTTTTCCATGAATGCTCCCAGAAACTCTTCATCAATCAGCGTTGCGTAATCGAAAGCACGAATCGCATTTTCATATTCTTTTATCCCGTAATGCAATCGTCCAACCTGATGCCAGGCGATTTCGCTATATGGGTTTTTGTTGATATATTCATTAAGATACGCGATAGCTTCCTGATTTTGGTCTAAAAATTCAAAACAGTAAACTACGTTGTATAGTGCTGACTGGTCTTCTATATCCTCTTCAAGACATTTGATGAAACTGTCTTTTGCCATCTCAAGATTATCCATAAAAAGATATTCCATTCCCATTAAGTTATACACGTCAGCAAAATCATCTGTATATTGCAGGGCAATTTTAAGCAATTCTACTGCTTTTTCGTGTTGGTCTCTTTTGGAACAAATATTGGCTTTTTGGATGTAAATTTCTTCGTTGTTAGGTTCAATTGCATACAACTCGTTCAAAAGCTTTTCAGCCATGTCAAGTTTGTCATCATAAACCAGCATTTCTACTTGTACTAATTTTAAGCCTGTAGATTTTGGATGTTGGTCTAATGCAAGTTTTAAGGCTTTTTTTGCTAAATTAGCCTTACCTATATCTAAATAATGAAGAATAATTTCTTCGAATTCTTCAGAATCAAAAAAGAGTACTTTGTTGGTTTTTAACATCGACTCAAATTTGGATAGGGATAGGTTATAATCTTCTTCTTCGTTGCTTAATTGCATACTTTTTGTTTTTGAAATTAGCCTGTTATAAATTTAGGCAACCATATTATTTTGTGCGGAAAGGAAATTTATTGTTTTGAACAATTTAATTAACAATATGGACAGGATATATGTTCTGTTTTTAGTTTTAATCTTTGATTTATAAAAGATTAATGTGTTTATTATTCTAACGTTTCTTTTTAACGGGAAGCCATAGCCCAGATAGAAGTGGAAATCCTTTTTTGAAGCATTTTCAGCTTCAAAAAAGATTGCAACGTATAGCTGGAAATAGCTCCTAATTAAGCTCTTCGTTATTATTCAAAATTTCATCCATAACTTCTAGAATTACGGCACATCCTTCTTTTATTTCTTCTTTAGAAATGGTTAATGGCGGTGTTATTCTAATGGCGCATCCTTCAAATAATAGCCAGAATAAAATAAGTCCCTTGGCCTGACAGTTTAAAATGACCTGATTCGTTATTTCGGCACTTTCGGTCATTGCGGCAAGCATTAATCCTTTTCCTCTAATTTCTGTTATCAAAGGATGTACCAAAAGTGATCTGAAGAGTTTTTCCTTTTCTAAAGTTTCCTGCATCAGATTAGTCTCAGTTAATTCCTTTAAAGTTGCTAAGCAGGCTGACGCAATGACAGGATGGCCTCCAAAAGTTGTAATATGCCCTAATTTTGGATTCTCGGTTAAAAGATCCATTTTTTCTGCGGATGCTGTAAAAGCACCTACCGGCATTCCGCCACCCATTCCTTTTCCCATAACGACAATATCCGGAACGACATCATAATTTTGGAAACCGAATAATTTTCCGGTTCGGCCAAAACCAGGCTGAATTTCATCTACAATCATCATAGCACCAACTTCGTCACAGCGTTTGCGTACTTTTTGCAGAAAGTTGTCTTTAGGTTCAATAAAACCAGCTCCTCCCTGAATTGTTTCAAGTAAGATTGCGGCTGTTCGTGTGGTTATTTTTTGTAAATCTTCTTCGTTGTTGAAAGTGATAAAATCAACATCAGGAAGCAAAGGACGAAAGGCTTGTTTGCGCTCTTCGAATCCCATAACACTCATAGATCCCATGGTGTTTCCGTGGTATGCATTATGACATGATATTAATTGACTGCGGCCTGTAGAACGTTTGGCTAATTTAAGTGCGCCTTCAATTGCTTCAGTACCAGAGTTAACCAAATAGGTCTTGTTTAATGATTCCGGAAGCAGTGAAGCTATTAGTTTACAATATTGTACGGCAGGGCTTTGTGAATATTCTCCATAAACCATAACATGTGAATATTTGTCCAACTGATCCTTTATGGCCTGATTGACCCTTGGGTGCTGATGCCCAAGTGTACAGGCTGAAACACCGGCAACGAAATCTAAATATTTTTTATTACTTGTATCGTAAATATAGGAGCCTATTGCATGTGAAACTTCCATTCCTAGTGGATATGGGGAGGTCTGTGCCTGATATTTTATAAAATCTGGATTCATTTTTTGAGAACTAAGATTTTGATGTTTTGATTCTTTCGATTGTTTAAAACCTGCTTTTTACTAAAATTATTTTTTAGCTTTTTTGTTAGTTCCTTTGCTGGCTTTAGCAGCAGGTTTCTTTTTGTCGTAATTTAGTGTTTCCTTCCTGATTTTCATAGGAACATTGGGTTTGCCATCTTCTGCTTTGCCTTCTTTGACTAATTTATCGTTGAGTTCGTTTTCTTCAGGAGGAAAAATATCATCCTTTGATTTTATCCTTTCGTCTCCACGCCATACAAAACCTTTTAATTTTCGGTCATTTTCCGCCAACTCATCTTCTGGATAGCTATCACTTTGAACATTTTTAAAAAGAGTTATGTTTTCAACTCTGTTATTCTCTATAATAAGATTGATTCTGCTGCTTACACTTTTGTCAATTCCCACAAGTTCGTTTGCTGAATTTCTTGCGTAATAAATCGCTTCGGTGTTTTTTATTATATCGACATCGTGTAATTTCCCATCTTTAAATTTTCCGATAAGATTCATGCCCTTGACCTGGTTGTAACCTGTGCCAAGTGTATCTTTAGAGATTAGAAAGGTATTATTGAACACTTTAAGCGAGTCTATTTTTCGGGTTTTATTATCTCCAATTAAGTGCATGAGGTCCCCTGTGATCTGGCTCTCAGCATTCCATAAAATGGGTTTTCCTATTAATTTTGTGAGTGCTATTTTACTGTTTGAATGAAGCGAGTCGCATTTGCCACTCATATCTATTTTGAAAAAGCGAACATTATTAAAAGCTCTGATAATTCTTTCGCCTTCTTTTCCGGTGACCATTAATTTTTTGCCATGAATATAGACTGAATCATTTTCGACCAGATTTATGGCAACCGCTCTTTTGGTTACAAACATTGAATCTTTTAGTTTGTATAATTCGGCGTAATGACCTTTTACGATTCCCTTGTTTATAGAGTCTGTAATTTTTACATTTCGTGTTGCTGATGCAAATTCGGTATTACGATTGTAGTATAAACTGTCGCCCTCTATTCGCCGGTCGTCATATTTAATATATGATTTTCGCAGGAAATGGGCGAGGTTTTTCTTCGTGTCATAAAAACCATTTTCAGTATAGATATAATTTGTTTTACTCGTGATGGTTGATGGTCCAAATAAATAAGAGTGCCCTGAGTTACTATAGTAATCTAAGTGATTAGATTTCATAACATATTTAGGGTTTTTAAGTACTACTTCTGTTAAAAACTGAAATTTTTTCTGTGTCACGTAGTACCTTCCGGATTTACTTACCAGGGTATTATCTTTGTTTATAATTGTGCCTTTGGTATTGTAAAAAACTTCCTGAACATTTCTGTCAAAATTAATGGTATCAGTTTGCAATGTTGCATCAGGAGAAGTCATAACAGCGTTTCCGGTTGCGAAAGCTTTTTTTACGTTACCACTGTATTCAGCATATTTACTATTTAAAAATAAGGTGTCACCTTGTACAAGCTGTACGTTACCGAAGGCTTTTATATAATTTTCTTTTTGAAAAAAATAGGCTTTGTTGCAAGTAAGTACTACGCCATCATGATTTATTTTTACATTTCCGGTAAGCAAAAGTGCTCCGGGAATTTCTGCTTCGTTGACATCTGAAAAGTCTGAGTTTTCAACTATTATTTTCTTAGGAGTTTGGGCTGAAACTATCTGGAAACTTCCTATAAGCAAACAAAAAGATATGAAAAAGAGTAATTTCTTCAATTGATTTAATTTTTTTCAAATTTATGAAAAAGGTAGCAACCTAAGTCGATATTAAGATTTATTTATAATGATAAGTCAATGAAATTGGTGGAAATTTCGAAGGCAGAGTTACTTCTCTGCCTTTGAAATGTGTCTTTAAAACGAAGAGACTTAAATCTTGTTTTTTAATGCTGTAGCATCAATATCGCTGTGTGAAACATCGTAAACAGCTTTTCCGTTTTTGATTAAAATCAATTGTGGTGATTCATGATATACGCCAAATTTGCTGGCAATTTCATTAGAAACATCTCTGTGTGCAATCAAATCTAAAAAATAAGCATCAATAACATTTTCAAGATCATATTCTCTCTCAAATTGTTTTAAAGCCATTCTGCTGATGCTGCATCTTGTGCTGTGTTTGAAAATCACGACTGGTTTTTCGTGTGATATTGCTTCTACTTCCTGTAATTGAAGAATATTGGTTAATTCAGTCCAGTTTACATTGCTTTTTGGGGTTTCTGAATTATCTGAACTTCCGAAGATTGATTTTAAAAAACTCATATTTGGCTTAATTTATGACTTTTTGACATGTTTGAATCGGTAAAATCGGATTTAAAAAGTCATTTTGTCTGTTTTTATACTATGGAATATAATTTGTCCATTTTATTACAAAGTTAATTTTTTTGAGCTAAAAATGGAACTGTATAAATCTTAACTTTAATGATATCGAATATTAAAAAAAAATAATCATCAAATCATAAAAATATGAACATTAACAAATTTACAATTAAATCGCAGGAAGCTATTCAACTCTCACAGCAGTTAGCGCAGCGAAATGGACAGCAGCAAATTGAAAACGAGCATATTTTCAAAGCCATTTTTGAGGTTGACGAAAATGTGGCACCCTTTATTCTTAAAAAATTAAATGTAAATGTTCCGTTGTTTTTGCAAATTTTAGACAGCACAATTCAGAGTTTTCCAAAAGTTTCCGGAGGCGAAATTATGCTTTCAAGGGATGCAAATAAAGCTTTGAATGAAGCTGAAATTATTGCGCAAAAAATGAACGACGAATACGTTTCAATCGAACATTTAATTTTAGCCATTTTTGACTCAAAAAGTAAAGTTTCTCAAATTTTAAAAGATCAGGGCGTTACCGGAAAAGGTCTTAAAGCGGCAATTGAAGAATTACGTAAAGGTGAAAGAGTAACTTCGGCTTCAGCAGAAGAAACCTATAATTCATTAAATAAATACGCTAAAAACTTAAATGAATTAGCCCGTACGGGAAAATTAGACCCAGTTATTGGCCGTGATGAAGAAATTCGTCGTGTGTTGCAAATCTTAACTCGCAGAACTAAAAATAATCCAATGCTTATTGGTGAACCCGGAGTTGGTAAAACGGCTATCGCAGAAGGTTTAGCGCATAGAATTGTTGACGGAGACGTGCCGGAAAATCTAAAAGAAAAAATCGTTTTTTCATTAGATATGGGAGCTTTGATTGCCGGAGCAAAATACAAAGGAGAATTTGAGGAACGTTTAAAATCGGTTGTTAAAGAAGTTACGGCCGCAGAAGGTGATATCGTTTTGTTTATTGATGAAATTCACACACTTGTAGGAGCGGGTGGAGGTGAAGGTGCAATGGACGCTGCCAATATCCTGAAACCAGCTTTGGCTCGTGGTGAATTGAGAGCGATTGGCGCTACTACTTTAGATGAATATCAAAAATATTTTGAGAAAGATAAAGCGCTTGAAAGACGTTTCCAAAAGGTTTTAATCGATGAACCAGATACAGAAAGTGCTATTTCGATTCTTCGTGGAATCAAAGAGAAATATGAAACGCATCATAAAGTCCAGATTAAAGACGAAGCGATTATTGCTGCGGTTGAGCTTTCACAAAGATATATTACGAATCGTTTTTTACCAGATAAAGCAATTGACTTAATGGACGAAGCTGCTTCTAAACTACGCATGGAAATCAATTCAAAACCAGAAGAGTTAGATGTTTTGGATCGTAAAATAATGCAGCTTGAAATTGAGATCGAAGCGATTAAACGTGAAAAAGAAGAAAGCAAACTTAAGATTTTAGGTATGGAATTGGCCAACCTGAAAGAAGAACGAAATGAAATCTATGCAAAATGGAAGCAAGAAAAAGATATCGTTGACGGAATTCAGGCTGTAAAACATGAAATCGAAGACTTTAAATACGAAGCAGAACGTGCAGAACGTGACGGAGATTACGGAAAAGTAGCGGAGATTCGTTACGGAAAAATAAAAGAAGCACAGGAGCGTCAGGAAAATTTGCAGAAACAATTGCAGGAATTTCAATCAGGAAATTCTTTAATCAAAGAAGAAGTAACCAGAGAAGATATTGCAGAAGTTGTAGCAAAATGGACTGGAATTCCGGTAATGAAAATGCTTCAGACAGAGAGAGAAAAACTATTGCGCTTAGAAGATGAATTGCACAAACGTGTAGTAGGTCAGGAAGAAGCTATAGAGGCAGTGAGTGATGCCGTTCGAAGAAGCCGTGCCGGTTTACAGGATATGAAAAAACCAGTTGGGACATTCTTATTCTTAGGAACAACGGGAGTTGGTAAAACAGAATTAGCCAAAGCTTTAGCAGAATATCTTTTTGATGACGAAAATGCGATGACTCGTATTGATATGAGTGAGTATCAGGAACGCCACAGTGTGAGCCGTTTAGTAGGTGCGCCTCCAGGATATGTAGGTTACGATGAAGGTGGGCAATTGACAGAAGCGGTTCGCAGAAAACCTTATTCTGTAGTTTTGCTTGATGAGATTGAAAAAGCACATCCTGATACTTTTAATATTTTACTGCAAGTTCTAGATGAAGGACGTTTAACAGACAATAAAGGACGTTTAGCCGATTTCAAAAACACTATTATCATCATGACCTCTAATATGGGAAGCCAGATTATTCAGGAAAAATTCGAAAACCTAAAAGGCGGAGTGGAAGCAGCCACAGAGGCGGCGAAAAATGAAGTTTTAGGATTATTGAAACAAACAGTTCGTCCAGAGTTTATAAACCGTATTGACGAAATAGTCATGTTTACACCACTTACAGTAGATAATATATCAAGAATTGTAAGTTTACAATTGAAAGGGGTTACCAAAATGCTGGCACAACAAGGTATTACAATGGATGCAACTCCGGAAGCAATTGCTTATTTGTCAGACAAAGGATATGATCCTCAATTTGGAGCAAGACCTGTAAAACGTGTAGTGCAGAGAGAAGTTTTAAACCAGTTATCGAAAGAAATTTTGGCTGGAAATATTACAACGGAAAGTATTATTTTGATCGATGCGTTTGATGGTAAGCTGGTTTTTAGAAATCAGTCACAACCTGTAGTGTAATTAGATATAAATGTAAAATTAAATAGATAATATTATAGACACCAGTAGAAATGCTGGTGTTTTTTTTGTTTTAATCCGTGAATAATGAAAGATTTTTAAAAAGTATTATAAAATAATAGACACTATTAATTGTCAAATTTACATTAACATTAAAAAATAGATTATTATGAACAATATATTTAGAGGATTGCTCGCCGGATACGGGGCAAAAAAATTAGGAGGAGGGTGTTTCGGTACCATAATCGTTTTTATAATTCTTTGGTTTTTGTTGGGTCAGTGCAGTTAAAATTAAATCCCGAATTCTTTAAAATGATTTAGGATAAAAGTAGTAGATTCGCGCCACTAACATTAAAAAAAGCAAAATATAATGGCATCAGGTTTTTTCGTACTATTAGACGATATAGCAGCAATTATGGACGACGTTGCTGTAATGAGTAAGGTTGCAGCAAAGAAAACAGCAGGAATTTTAGGCGATGATTTAGCGGTAAATGCCGAGAAAGCTTCAGGGTTTGCTTCATCCAGAGAGCTTCCGGTACTTTGGGCAATTAGCAAAGGATCTTTACTTAATAAAATAGTTATTCTTCCAATAGCGTTTTTATTGAGTGCTTTTATGCCGGATGCTATCATTGTAATTTTAGTTCTGGGTGGATTATTCCTGGCTTACGAAGGAGCCGAAAAAATATATGAATTTGTGTTTCCTCATCCGGATGAAAAGTCAGAAGGAATAACTGAAAAGACTTATACTGAAGAACAAATTCTTGAGATGGAAAAAGGAAAAGTAAAATCAGCCATTATTACTGATTTTATATTGTCTGTAGAAATTGTAATTATCGCTTTGGGAACCGTTATTGGAAAGCCAATTATTCAGCAAATCATTGTAACGTCAATAATTGCCTTAGTTGCTACTATTGGAGTTTATGGAATTGTAGCTCTTATTGTCAGGATGGATGAAGCAGGATACAAGCTTATTAAGTTTAGTAAAAACGAAAAAAGTATTTCAAAATTTATTGGTAATATACTTGTAAAAGCACTTCCGTTAGTTATCAAAGGTTTAACAGTTATTGGTACAATTGCGTTATTGTTAGTTGCTGGAGGAATCTTTGTACATTATATTCCATATTTTCATCATTTAGCGGAAGGTATTGAGCTTCCTTCTATAGTAAAAGAATTTGTAACCGGTTTTGTTTTAGGCTGTGTTGTTTTGGTAATCGTAAATTTGTTTAAAAAGATTTTCAAAATGAAACATTAACAGCAAGTCATAAAAAAAACACCAGCATTATGAACTGCTGGTGTTTTTTATAACTTATCTTAAACTTGCTCCTAGCTCAGTTTCAAAAGTCTGCTGTAATTTAGACATAATTTTATCAATCTGGCTATCGGTTAGTGTTTTTGTGTTGTCCTGAATTGTGAAACTCAGAGCATATGACTTTTTACCTTCAGGAAGGTTTTTGCCTTCATAAACATCGAATAAATTCACATCTTTTAAAAGTGTCTTTTCCGTTTGTTTAGCCAGTGTATAAATACTTTCATAAGTTGTGCTTTGGTCAATTAGTAATGCTAAATCCCTGCGTACTTCCGGATATTTAGGAATATCTGAATATTTAATTTTTCCTGTGATTATTTTCAGTACCAAATCCCAGTTAAAATCGGCATAATAAACATCCTGTTTGATTCCAAAATATTTTAAAATTGATTTTTTAACTACTCCAATCTCTACTAAGACTTCATTATTATAAACTTTTGAAGTTCCCTCTGAAAACACATCTGATTTTGATGGAACATTTGAAATTTTATCTATTCCTAAACGATTTAAAATACCGGTAACATATCCTTTTAGTAAAAAGAAATCAGTAGTTTTTTGTGGATTTGTCCAACTCTCCTTATTTCGGTTACCCGAAATTAACAAACTTAAATGCTTGTGTTCTTCGTATCCATTAAGGTATTTATGGTACGTTTTTCCGAATTCGAATAATTTCAAATCAGAATTTCTTCTGTTGATATTATATGAAATCGCTTCCAGGCCTGAAAATAATAGCGACTGACGCATCGTTGATAAATCACTGCTCAACGGATTCAGCATCGTAACATTATATTCTTCTTTCAGGTCAGCAGATAATTTTGCGTAATCAGCCGTAGTTAATGAATTTGCCATCATTTCATGAAACCCCTGAGAGTTCAATTGTGATGAAATTATATTTTGAACTTTGTAGTCTTCTGTTCTTGGAGAGTTGGCTACTGTAGCATTAAATTTCTTAGAAAAATCAATATTATTGTATCCGTAAACCCTTAAAATTTCTTCGATCACATCTATTTCGCGCTGAACATCTACGCGATATGCCGGAATAGTTAATCCCAAACCAGATTCAGAAACACTATTCACTTTAATATCTAAGGAAACTAATATTTTCTTGATGGTGTCTTTAGGTATTTCCTGACCGATGATTTTATAAACATGGGTAAAATTTAGTAAAACAGAAAAATCTTCTACCTTTTTAGGATATACTTCAATTATATCAGATGTAACTTTTCCGCCTGCCACTTCCTGGATTAAAAGTGCGGCACGTTTTAATGCATATTCTGTGATAGTTGGATCAATTCCTCTTTCAAATCTAAAAGAAGCATCGGTATTTAACTGATGCCTTTTGGCAGTTTTACGAACACTTACGGCATCAAAATAAGCACTTTCTAAAAATATAGAAGTAGTTACTTCAGAAACACCTGATTTTTTTCCGCCAAAAACACCTGCAATGCAAAGAGGTCCTTTTTCATCACAAATCATAAGGTCTTCCTTATGTAAGGTTCTTTCAACATCATCTAAAGTGACAAATTTAGTGCCTTCAGGAAGTGTTTTTACAATTATTTTTCCGTTGATTTTTGCAGCATCAAACGCATGCAGTGGCTGTCCTAATTCGTGTAAGACATAATTGGTAACGTCTACAATATTATTTTTTGGAGTTAATCCGATAGCTTTTAAACGGTCTTTAAGCCATGCCGGCGATTCTTCTACAGTAATGCCTGAAATGGTAACGCCACAATATCTTGGTGCAAGGGTAGGCTCTTCTACGCTTACATCAATTTTTAAAGTACGCATGTCAACCCTGAAATTGCTAACAGAAGGCGTAATCAATTCTACATTTATTCCGCGCTGCAGCATTCCGGCTCTTAAATCACGTGCCGTTCCAAAATGACTCATGGCATCTGCACGATTTGGAGTTAACCCGATTTCGAAAACTTCATCATTTGCGATTTTGAAAACTTCTGAAGCAGGAGTTCCCGGAATTAGTTTTTCATCCAGAACCATAATGCCATCATGACCTGTTCCGAGACCTAATTCATCTTCAGCACAAATCATTCCGTGGCTTTCCTGTCCGCGAATTTTACCTTTTTTAATGGTAAATTCTCCTCCTTCTTTATCATATAAAACGGTTCCAATAGTAGCTACAGGGACTTTTTGACCTGCTGCAACATTTGAAGCACCACAAACTACCTGAATAGGATTTTCTAAACCAATATCTAAACTAGTAACCTTTAAGCGGTCAGCATCAGGATGTTTTTCGCAGGTAAGTACATGTCCTACAACAACTCCTTCTAAGCCTCCTTTTACGGATTGGTATTTTTCGACTACTTCAACTTCCAGGCCTAAATCTGTAAGTAATTCTGAAGTTTGCTCTGATGTCCAGTCTGTTTTAATAAATTGTTTTAACCAGTTGTAAGATATTTTCATGTTGATTTCAGTATTCTTGATAAGGGTACAAATATAAGGATTGATTGCTGGAGTTGGAAACTATTTTTTTGTTTTTTATAGCATATAATTCTTCCGAAAGAATATAGTTTTCGGTTTAAATGAAATGGATTAATAGAAATTAAAATCAAATAAATATAATTTCTAAATCAATTCCTCAACATGCTTTTTGATGTTTTCCGATATTTTTTTAATAGGCAAATCGTTTTCATCATCTCCAAATGGATCTTCAATTTCTTCGGCAATTAATTCTAAACTTGCCAGCACATAAAATACAAAAACAACGACTGGCGCTACAAAGTAACCCAGGCTCACAGAATATCCAAAAGGAAGCGTCATCGTATAAAAGAAAATGAATTTTTTGATAAATGCACTGTAAGAATACGGAATAGGAGTGTTTTTTATTCGTTCACAGGCACCACAGATATCAGTAAAAGATCTTAATTCTTCGTTTAAAATAATGAGCTGGTCTCCGGTGATTTTTTTTGCATCATACAAATCATTAATTTTTTGATATATGATTTTTTTTAACTGATTGGGTTTGTGTTTATGGTGATCGATTTCTAAATCAACATCTTCAAAAAGCTGTTTGCTTGTGTCATCATCTTTTAAATGGATTTGAAGAATATGGGCATACATTGGAATAAATTTCCTGAAAAAACTTCTGTCAGTTTCATCTTTTAAGATGGCAGACAGCTTGATGGCGAGATTACGGCTGTTATTGACAAGGCTGCCCCATAATTTTCTTCCTTCCCACCAACGGTCATAAGCGGTATTTGTCCTGAAAACGAGCAGCAACGAGATGACAAAACCCAGCATGCCGTGCATGATATTTATATTATGTATGTAATCGTTTTTCCCGATTTTAAAATAATAAACTTCCAGATACCCGACACCTGCACTATAAATTCCAATGACAATCATGACAGAAAACAATTTTCTTATAGTGTCAGATTTGTGAAAACGAAATATAAAAGTTACCCAGTCCTTTGTATTGTATGAAATCATTTAAATGTTTTTCGGACAAAATTAAACTAAAAACTAATATTTCCGGCTAACTCTTTCAATGCAATTTCAGATAATTTTGCCTGATATTGAGCGTTGCTGTTACGAACTTTTGCATTCACATAATTCAATTGAGCCGTTCTGAATTCTAATGTTGTAATTGTTCCAATCCTGAATTTATCGAGCGTAATTGAAAGATTTTGTTTTGCAATTTCTTCATTATCATCTTCCAGTCCAATAAGTTCGATGTTGGTTAAATAGGTCTGAAAAGCAGTACTTAATTGTGTATTCAGGATCATATTTTGCTGTTCGATAGCAATTTGAGAATTTTCGATTTGCAATTTCGCCACTTTTTCATTTCTATGCTGATTAAAACCATCGAAAATGTTGAGCGTAGCATTAAAACCATAATTTAATCCTCTGGAAGAAGCTTCACTTGTAAAACCCAGACTGGATTGACTTTCTGCAAAATTATATCCGGTGGTTAAGTTAATCACAGGATATCGGTCTGCTTTTACCTGTTTCAATTCCAATTCTGCAATTCGTTTATTGATTATTTGAGCTTCTAATGCAGGATTTTGTTTTTGTGCCAAATCCAACAAATCAGCAAAAATTAATTTATCATCAACGGTAAGCTGGTCTGTGACTTTGAAATCAATTTTTGGATCACGGGCTAAATATTGATTAAGTAAAATTTTTGAATTGGTATACGATTCTTTTTGTCGCAACAAAGCTACCTGGTCTGAATTCAAATCAACCTGTGCATTCAAAACTTCCAATTTTGATGCTTTTCCAATTGTAAAACGGTTTTTTGCCAGTTCTAATCGTTGGTTTGAAATAACAATAGTGGTGTCTAAAGCGGCTAGTTGCTGCTGTTGCTGTACCAGGTCATAATAGGCTGAATTAACCTGAGCAATTTTTAGTAAAATCGTTCTTTTTAATTCTGCATCTCCCAATTTTTGAAGTTCCTTTAATTGATCCAGCCTGGCGAACATTTTCATTCCGTCGAAAACCGTCCAGCCAAGGCTTACCCCGTAATTTAAGCTGTTGTTTTTGGCATTGTCCAAAGCTGTTGTTGTTCCGTCCTGACGTGTTTGAGAGGAGTTGGTGATACTGTTGTTGTCTGTAATCGAAGCGGTAGCGGTTGGAAGCATTCCTGCATTTCCAACTGTTACATTCGTTTCAGATATTTTTGAATTGTTTTTGGCAATTTTAATTTCAAAATTATTTTCTAAAGCTATTTTCATGGCCTCTTCAATAGTCAGGACTTCCTGCGCATTGGTTTTGCCAATACATAATACGAGGATTATTAAAATGCGATATAAATTTCTATTATTCATGTTTATTTTCTTTTACTGAAATCATGAATCCTAAATTTAAAATTCATGATTTTAGCGCTATTTTATACTTTCTTTTTCGTATTCGTCAATATGATCAAATTCCGGATAATGTTTTCGGGCTTTAGACCACATCAGATAAATTGCCGGAATAACAAAAAGGGTTAATGCCAAAGAGAAAATCGTTCCTCCGACAATTACAACTCCCATACCGATTCGGCTGGTAGAAGCTGCTCCGAGTGACATTGCGATTGGCAAAGCTCCTAAGGCAATAGCAAGACTCGTCATTAAAATAGGTCTTAAACGTGCTTCTGAAGCTTCAAGAATCGCTTCTAATTTTGGTTTTCCCTGTTCACGTAATTGGTTGGCAAATTCTACTATCAAAATACCGTTTTTAGTTACAAGTCCAATAAGCATTACGGTTCCAATCTGGCTGAAAATGTTCCAGGTCTGATTGAAAAGCCATAAAGAGAATAAAGCACCTGCGACCGCCATTGGTACGGTCAGGATGATAATTAACGGATCTATAAAACTTTCAAACTGAGCAGCAAGAATAAGGAAAATCAACAATAATGCTAATCCGAATGCGAATGAAGTATTGGAACTACTTTCGACAAAATCGCGTGATTCCCCACTTAAATCAGTGGTGAAACTCTGGTCTAAAACTTTTGCTTTAATCCGGTCCATTTCCTCAATACCATCACTGATGCTTTTTCCTGGTGCCAGACCAGCAGAAACCGTTGCCGACATGTAGCGGTTATTGTGGTACAATTGAGGCGGATTACTCTGCTCTTCAATTTTTACAACGTTATCCATCTGAATCAATTCACCGTTTTTGTTTTTTACGAAAATTGAAGTTAAATCAAGTGGTTTAGAACGGTCTTCCTGATTAAACTGGCCAATTACCTGATACTGTTTTCCGTTCTTGATGAAATATCCAAAACGTTGTCCGCTCAGCGAAAGCTGTAGGGTCTGTGCAATATCCATTATAGAAATCCCTAAACTTTCTGCTTTTTCACGATCGATACTTACGTTGATTTCAGGTTTGTTGAATTTCAAGTTGACATCACTAATAGAGAACACGTCGCTTTTGCCCACTTCTTCCATGAAAACAGGGATTTTCTCTCTTAATTTCTCAAAAGTTGGAGCCTGAATAATGTATTGAATCGGTAAACCGCCACGTCTGTTCACAGCAATAGTAGGCTGTTGAATTACGGATGTTTTAGCATCCGGATATTGCTTGGTCCATTTTGTTAATTTATCCGCAATATCTTTTTGAGAACGAACTCTTTCGTCGGGCTGCTTTAGCGAAAGCCTGATAAAACCACTGTTTACTGATGAAGAACCAAATCCTGGTGAAGTAATCACCAGACTCACTTTTTTCTCCGGAATAGAATCGTCTACCAATTTTGAAATCTCCTGCATAAAACGATCGGTATATTCATAAGACGACCCTTCAGGAGTTGTCATTCTCATTGTCACAGAACTGCGGTCATCTAAGGGCGCTGTTTCTTTTGGGAGTATGGTAAAAAAGAGATAAATAATTCCAAAACAGGCAATCAGAATCGGGAAACTGATCCATTTTCGATCCATAAATTTAGAAAGACTTTCTGCATAAGTGCTGTTCATCTTTTCGAAAAAAGGCTCCGTCTTCATGTAGAATTTGGATTTTTTCTGTTCGCCGCCTTTCATCAGATAAGCATTTAACATTGGTGTTAAGGTCAATGATACAAAGGCAGAAATCAATACAGCCGAACCAATGACAACACCAAATTCCCTAAAAAGCCTTCCTACGAAACCTTCGAGGAAAATTACCGGTAAAAATACAGCTGCAAGGGTTACTGATATCGAAATTACAGCGTAAAAAATTTCGTTAGAACCTTTTATAGCTGCTTCGATAGGAGACATTCCTTCTTCGACTTTTTTGAAGATATTTTCTGTAACCACGATTCCGTCATCTACCACAAGTCCTGTAGCCAAAACAATAGCCAAAAGGGTCAATACGTTTATGGAAAACCCAAGCATCCACATAATGAAAAATGTGGCAATTAAAGAAACAGGAATATCAATCAAAGGTCTGAACGCAATTGCCCAGTCCCTGAAAAACAAATAAATAATGATGATTACTAACAGAATAGAAATACCTAAAGTCTCAGCAACTTCCAGTACTGATTTCTTTACAAACAACGTATTATCCAGCGCAATATTAAGTTTGATATCCTTTGGTAAATCTTTTTTTAGCGCTTCGTATTTTTTATAAAATTCGGATGAGATATCCAGGTAATTAGCTCCCGGCATCGGAACAATTGCCAGACCAATCATTGGAAGTCCGGAAGAAGTTAATGAGGTTTCGATATTTTCTGGTCCTAATTCGGCACCTCCTACATCGCTAAGACGAATGATTTTATCACCATCTGTACGAATGATAATGTTGTTGAATTCCTCTGGTTTAGAAAGATTTCCAATTGTTTTTACAGTTAACTCGGTGTTGTTTCCGGTCAGTTTTCCTGAAGGCAATTCAACATTTTGTGCATTTAAGGCATTACGAACATCAGCTACGGTGCATTTGTAAGCCGTTAATTTTACAGGGTCAATCCATAAACGCATGGCGTAACGTTTTTGACCCCAAATCTGAACACCACTCACACCCGGAATCGTTTCTAAACGCTGCGAAATTACATTCTCGGCATAATCACTTAATTCTAATGAGCTTCTGGTATCACTCTGAACCGTCATCGAAATAATAGATTCACTATCGGCATCTGCTTTAGAAACAACCGGCGGTGCATCAATATCCTGAGGCAAATTCCGAACAGCTTGAGAAACCTTGTCACGAACATCATTTGCTGCTTCTTCAAGATTTTTATCTAAGTTGAATTCGATAGTAATATTACTGCTTCCCTGATTACTGGATGACGTAATATTTCGGATTCCGTCAATCGCATTTACAGCTTTTTCAAGAGGTTCTGTAATTTGTGATTCAATAATATCAGAATTGGCTCCTGTATAATTGGTTCTGATAGAAACCTGCGCCGGATCAATCGAAGGAAATTCACGGACACCCAAAAAAGTATAACCAATAAAACCGAATAAAATAATCAAAAGATTCAGTACAATAGTTAAAACAGGTCTCTTTATACTTGTAGTGGATAAACTCATTTTGTTGAATTATAAATTGTTAGTTATGAATTATGAGTTATTCCTGAAATAATAATTCGAATTTCAGCACTTATAACTCCGGACTCGTAACTTAAAAACTATTTTACTTTAACCTTTATAGGTGCTTCATCTTTTAAAGACATTACGCCACTTGTTATTAAAGTGTCGCCTGCTTTTAATCCGGATAAAATTAAAACAGAAGCGTCTGTTCTGGTGGCTGCTTCTACCTTAACTTCTTTGGCTTTGCCCATATTGGCGATGTACACTTTTTTGCCATCCTGTATCGGAACAATAGCTTCCGAAGGTATTACGATTGCATCTTTAATGATGTTCAAAGGCAATTTTACATCTGCAAATGTTCCCGGGAAAAGTTTGCCGTCGGTATTTTCAGCAATCGCACGGATTTTCAAAGTACGTGTTGCGACTTCTACTTCCGGTTCAATTGCGTATATTTTTGCTTTATAGGTTTTGTCAGATCCAGAAACTGAAAAGTCAATAACTGATCCCGAAGTTACCTGAGCAGCATATTTCTCAGGAATGGAGAATGTAATTTTTAATTTGCCTGTGTTTACCAGTTTGGCTACTAAAACAGTTGGTGTGATATAAGTTCCCGGTGAAATAGAGCGCAAACCGATTTTTCCTGAAAAAGGGGCTTTTACAGAGGTTTTCGCAATCTGTGCACTTATTAATTGCGTCTGTGCTTTAGCGGAAGCGTAATCTGCATTGGCAACATCAAATTCTTCCTGGCTTATGGCTTCTTTTTGCAATAATAGTTTAGCCCTTCTTTGATTTTCGCCTGCCAGGCCTTCTTTTGTCTGAGCCTGTCTCAGCTGAGCTCTCAATTCAATATCATTTACCTTAAAAAGTACCTGGCCTTTCTTTACATTACTTCCTTCGCTAAAGTAAATCCCTTCAACAATTCCGGAAATTTCACTGTGAATCTCCACCTGTTCATTAGCTTCAATAGATCCTGATAACGATAAATTATTATCAAAAACCGAAGTTTTGACCACAATTCCGGTTACACTTGTAGGTCTGTCCTTATCTCCAAATTTCTTAGATTCTTCGTTTTTCTTTTTGTTGGATATCACACGATACGTGATAAAACCTCCGAGTACTATAATGATAAGGGCGTAAATTAGGTGTTTTAGTTTCATGAAAATTGAGGTAAATGAGTTTTATGTCTGAATTGGTGTTACAAATTTAGTTTTTTGGTGTGAATACAAAAGGGCTTAATGGTTATTTAACAATTGTATGTACAAGTGTTTTTAAAGCTATTTTATTTCGGTTTTTCTAATGCTAATAAACTTAGACATTGGTATTGAAAAAAGGTTTAATTTGAATGTTGTTTTCTAATAATAATTTTCCGGAGCTAATCCTGCTCTCCACTATATCTGTTGTTGCGAACCCCGCAACAACAGGATGCCGTTACGATCAGGGCTAGGGACTTTGAGGTTAAAAGATGAATTTGTTATTCTGACAGGTTTTAAAAATCTGTTAAGTAAATTATTAAAAACGTCAGTTCGAGTGTTTTTTGTGAAGAGAAACGAAACAAAAAATGTATCGAGAACTGTTTTTAATAATAATTTTTCTGTTCTCGATACAATCCCGATGAAAAATCGTGATCACTCGAACTGACGAAAAATTATCATCAAAAACTAATTGGCACCAACGAGTTATAATTTTATTTAGGCTAAATTGGCAGACAAAATTTTAAAAAAAAAATGCAATAAAACGTTTTGTCTTATTGCATTTTTAATATTGATTTTCAAAACTTGTTAAGAATTGCTAAACTGCAGATTGCTCAGGTTTTTATAAATACCGTTTTCAAGGTTGATAAGCTCCTGATGTGTTCCTTCTTCGGTGATTCTTCCATTATCCAAAACTAAAATTTTATCAGCGTTTCTAATGGTTGAAAGACGGTGTGCAATGATAATGCTGGTTCTTCCTTCCATTAAAACTTCTAGTGCTTCCTGAACCAGTTTTTCGCTTTCACTGTCTAAAGATGAAGTTGCTTCGTCCAGAATTAAAATACTCGGATTTTTTAATAAGGCCCTTGCAATTGCGATACGCTGACGCTGACCGCCGGATAATTTTACACCGCGTTCTCCAACCAGCGTTTCGAATTTTTCAGGAAAGCTTTCTATAAAATTCAGTGCATTGGCTTGTTTTGCAGCCAGCATTATTTCTTCATCTGAAGCATCCGGTTTTCCGTAAGCAATATTTTCCCGGATCGTTCCACCAAATAAAATCACATCCTGAGGAACGATACTCATGTTCCCGCGAAGATTTTCAAGATCGTAGTCGTAAATGCTTTTTCCATCAACCAGAATTTCCCCTGAAGTGATATCGTAAAAGCGCAATAATAACGAAGAAATAGTCGATTTTCCGGCACCACTCGGACCAACAAGTGCAATCTTCTGACCGAAATCAGCCTTGAAGTTTACGTCTTTCAATACCTCAACTTCTTTTCTGGACGGATAACTAAAAGCCACATTTTTAAAAGCTACATTTCCTTTTATTTTTTCTATAACTAAAGCTGAAGCTTTCGGATTTGCATTGATTGGTTCCGGAGTTTCTTCAAGTAATTCGAAAACACGTTCTGTAGCGCCAACTGCTTTTTGAATCTGGGCATACATTTCGGCTATTCCTCCAAAAGAAGCACCAATAAAGGTAGTATAAAGTACAAATGAAATCAGATCGCCCACACCTTCAACTTCGCCTTTTATCGTTAAGGTAATGCCGTACCAGACAACGGCAACTACACATCCAAAAAGGCATAAAATAATGAAAGAAGCAAAATAACCTCTGTACTGACCGCCTTTGATGGCTATTTTTACAATTTCTTTGATTTTGGTTTTATAACGCTGGATTTCGTACCATTCGTTGGCAAACGCTTTCACGTTGCTGATTCCCTGCAGCGTTTCTTCAACAATTACCTGGCTTTCGGCTACTTTGTCCTGCGTTTTTTTTCCGTATTTACGAATAAATCTTCCAAATATAACAGCAGCAACGGCTACAATCGGAACGATAGCCAGCATCATCAAAGTCAATTTCGGACTTATATTACCTAAAATTATAAATCCGCCAATAATTAAAATAAACTGACGCAAAAATTCTGCGATTGTGGTGCTAAAAGTATCCTGTAACTGTGAAATATCTGCGCTGATCCGGCTGTTCAGTTCCCCGACACGTTTCTGGGAATAAAACGACATAGGAAGCTTAATTAAATTCTCATACAAGGCAAAACGAATGTTCGACAATGAATTCTCCGTAAAATTGACAAAAAGAGAAATTCTGAAAAAAGAGAAAACTGCCTGGAGCATTAAGATTACCAAAAGTGCAACTGCAATTTCGTTGGCCCGGCTAAGGTTTTTATTCGTAACGCAGTCCACCAGCATTCCCATTAACTTAGGAAAGGCGAGGGCAGTGGCACTGGTTAGGAGTAAAAAAATTAAACCGAGGAAAAATTTCCATTTGTGGTTTTTAGCATATTTAAAAATTCGTATTGCTTTTTGAAGGGAGTTTGCATCTAATTTAGCTTTCGGTAAATCATTTTCCTGATATCTTGCCATTTGAATATACAATTAAGGTATGCAAATGTATGACTATAGCAAGTGAATACAAAAGGAATAATTAAAATTAGCTTTATGGCTTTTGTTTTTTAACTAAATGCCATAAGAACACTTCAGATTTTTTTATTTTTAAGAAGCTGAAAAATAGCTTTCTAAAAGTAAAAGTGAATTTTCTTTTATATTTTTTGCCCAAAAGGCTTGCAATTACAAATTCTAGGTGTATATTTGCACTCGCAATCACGAAATGATAGCAGCCTGGTAAAATAGGGCGATTAGCTCAGCTGGTTCAGAGCACCTCGTTTACACCGAGGGGGTCGGGGGTTCGAACCCCTCATCGCCCACAAAGAAACTCCTTAAGAAATTGAGGAGTTTTTTTTTACGATTTTCAGAGTGTTGAAAGATTGTAGATTTACAATCAAATTTGGGGAGATACTCAAGCGGCCAACGAGGGCAGACTGTAAATCTGCTGTGTGAACTTCGCAGGTTCGAATCCTGCTCTCCCCACAAAGAAGTACTAAAAACTCCAAAGTCTTGCGATTTTGGAGTTTTTTTATTCCCTAAACTTATGGGGTTTATTAATTTATTCAGATTATCTACTCTTTTTGCTTAATCCTCCACTTTCAACTGATTCACTAAGATAGTTTTATTATTTGTAAGATAAATAGTGGCATATTGGCGTAATTTATTATTTTCGGATACTATTATTTTGAAATGGATAAATACAAGAATAAATATAAAATAGGCTCACACCGGTTACGTAATTGGGATTATTCTTCAAATGCCTTATATTTTCTCACCATTGTTACCCAAAACAGGGAATGTATTTTGGGGGATATTATCGCCGGGGAAATACAATTATCCGAAATGGGCAAAATTGTAGAAAATGAATTTTTGAAATCATTTGAAATTCGCAATGAATTGTTTTTGCACGAATATATCATCATGCCCAACCATTTGCATATGATTGTGGAAATATGCCATCCCGGTAATAAATCAAACGATTTGATTGATAAGGACGTACAACCGCACGGCCGTGCGGTTCAACCCGGCCATACGATTCAACCCAACCATACGATTCAACCCAGCCGTGCGGATATACCAATGGAATCAATAAAACAGAATCGCCCCGTGCGATTGCCCAAATCGATTTCATCATTTATTGGCGGATTCAAATCGGGGGTAAATACCAAAATTGATGATTATATTGATGAACATCATTTACCAATTCCGAAATACAATAAACAAAATCATTTTTTTCAACCCAATTACCACGACCACATTGTCAGAAATGATTTTGAATATCAAAGAATAGCGAATTATATTATACAAAATCCGATTGTGTGGGAGAATGACAAATTAAACCATAAGAAATAAGTAAGTATTCTTTTTTATGTTTGAAAATGGGGTGTTGATTTTCATGCATTATTCATGCACTATCCATGCTTTATCTATGCTTTATCTATGGCTTAGCTATATAGCGGTTTTGTGAAGACATTTGTTTGTGATTTTAGACACTGTCCTAAAAAGTGTGTAAGTTTAAAAATAACGGGGTTTGACTTTTTAATTAAAGTTGGACCCTTTTTTCAAATATAGTTAAGAACTGATTGAGTATTAATCCCCAATTATGGATTGGCAT
>NZ_JAIQDW010000025.1 GCF_020026925.1 Flavobacterium hibisci
GAATTTGGACTGATGGCGCTTGCCCATAATCTTCGAAAATTGAGCAGAAAACAATATAATAACTTCCAAAAAACATTTTCATGCGATTTTAAAACGTCAAAAAATGCTGTTTTTATCAAAATTGACCAATATGAACAATTATATCAAATAGCTGCTTAAAAAGAAACATTATCAACAAACGAAAGAAGCTGCCCTTTTGGGACAGCCTCATTGAGATTCATATTTTCAAACTCAGATAAAATCGTTAACGATTACTGAAGCTAACACAGTTTAGAACCTAAGCTTAGAAGAACTTAATTTTACTGATTTTATTGTTTCCTAAGATTGTGGCAATTTCAATTGTTTTTTATAGCAGTGAAGCTATGAATGAAGCAAAAGGAATGATATCGCCTCCGGCACTTGCACTTTCTAGAGATACCATATATTCGGCTCTTTTTTCGAGCGGGATAACGGTCCACGGATAGCCACCCGATGCCATCATGGAGTTCATTAGGAATCTGCCAATCCTTCCATTTCCGTCACTGTAAGGGTGTATAAAGACAAAAAAGAAATGTCCCAGCACAACTCGTACTGCTGCATTTTCTTCAGTTGCTAACAGATCAAAAAATGCTGGCATAAGATCTCTTACGGCTTCCATTGCAGGAGGAACATGTTTTGAGCCGCGTATGTAAATCGGCTGATTTCTGTAGCCGGCCAGATCAGATGGTTTTATAATACCTGCTGTTACGCTTGGTGCGAACATTTCTCTGTACCAAGTGGCATGATCATTATCTGCGGCAGTTCCCGGATTTGTACCACCCAGTATTGCTTCAATTGTTTTTTGAACCATTTGAAAAGCCTGCCAGTAGCCTCTGGCCGCCATTGCATCACGGGTCTGTCTGTCTTGTTCATTGACATCGGGCTGCCATGTGCCGCTGCGTACCCTTTCAATCAGTTCTGTATTAACTCGGTATCCTTCTATGGATAATGAGTTGTAGGCGTCATTGATGTAATTATCTTCAACTTGTTTTAGATACGCGGCTTGATTGGTTGGAAGACCTGGTGCGGGAGGAAAGATTTTTATGATTTCTTCTCGCATTTCGTTCCACATCAGTTCCATTCGGTTTACATGGGGTGAAATCTGGCGCTGTGAAAATATAATCTGGCTTTTGTGCGTAAAAGGGTCTAGTTCACGTACGTTATAATCTGCCGCTTTCATTCCATTTAGAATATCATTGGCAATTTTCGGACGATCAATGTTTTTGAATGCTCCGGCAATTCGTCCCGCAACTACACTCTTCCCGCCGTCGAGAAGCAATGCCAGTATTTCTGTGCCGTCTCGGAATGTCGAAAGAAGTGTTCTGGCATCAGTTGGATTCTGCTGGTAAAAGTTCTCGGGTAAATTTACTAAACAGGCTGAAGTACCGTAAAGACGAAGTCCGTTTTTGTCTGTGATTGTCTGGTTTTCTTCGGGAAGATTTGACCTGACTTCAAGAATTGCAGTATTATGTAGCAGATTTGTTATCTGATTTCGTCCCTGCGGCGCTCGTACTAGTAGCTGAGCTGGAACTGTTAGGTTTGCTGCATGTATCTTGGCTGATTCTTCAGGAGAGAGACACCACTCCCTGCCAAATCTTTCCGTGAGGTAAGATCCGGCAAAATTCCAATACGAGGCATACCATGAGGTGCTTTCTCCGGGAGTTTCATCCGGTCGTGAAGTTATGTACCATCCCCTCATCACCTCACGCAGAAAACCTTTTTTTACAAGACGTTCTCTGTGCGTGCGTGTAATTAAACGCGAGGGAATTGCAATGATTCCAGTCTGCTGTAGTTCTTGGAGTACCTGTAAAGATGCTGCGAGATTTTCTGATGGTGTTGCCATTGTTTTTTTACAAAGATAATAATTAGCTTTTAATGTTGTTTCTATATTAGCTTTTAATGCTGTACCAATATTAGCTTTTAGTGATGTATCAATATTAGCTTTTAGAGTTGTGTTGATATTAGCTTTTAATGCTGATATAAATATAAGTTTATGTAGATGCTACTATTTCATTTAAATATGCTAATAAAGATAATGCAGGAACTGCTGTTTCTGATAGAAGTAGAAAATCTGATAGATAAACTGTTACTTGTAGCTATAGCTGGCGGTCTTATGTCTAATTGTTTTTAAGGCTTTCAGCAATATAGAGCTCTCTTTTTTCTTCATTATCAATAGATAGCAGGAGTTTATATTGTGTCCAGCTAAATTGTGTCCGCACTGTGGACACAATTGGAAATGTAATGCAAAATATATAATGTGTTTTAATTTACTTTTTTATTCTAAATGGATTAAAGCTTTTTAAGAGACTTCAGATTCAGAAGTCTCTTGGTAAGCGCATGTTACTTAAACTTAGATTTCAGTTTCTCCATATCTTCCATTATATTCACATCCAAAACTTTCGCATAATGCTGAGTCTGTTTGGTGTTGGTATGCCCCATCATAGCAGATACGTTTTCAAGTCTTACTCCATTTCCTAGAGTGACTGTAGTGGCAAAAGTATGTCTGGCAACATACCAGGTAAGGTGTTTGTTTATGCCGCAGACATCAGCAACTTCCTTTAGATAGGCATTCATTTTCTGATTGGAAATTTTAGGGATAAGACCTTTCTGCTGATTTTTGTATTTAGAAATAATTTTCTCAATGGTAGGCAGTACCGGAACATTGGCTCTAATAGCAGTTTTTGCTCTGCTGGTCATAATCCACAAATTTCCATTTGAATCTGCAGATAAGTTTCTTTCAGTGAGCTCCAAGGCATCAACAGGTGCATATCCTGTATAGCAGCTGAAAAGAAATATGTCCTTAACCTTTTCCAGACGAGGCGTTGGAAATATTTTATTCTCGATTGTATTCAGTTCCTGCTGGGTTAGAAAAACAGCATCTTTTACGCTCAGCCTGCCGTCATAAATATTGAATGGGTTTTTTATGATCAAATCCATTTTAATGGCATAATTGCAGGCAGTTTTATACATTTTCATATACTTTACCACCGAATTGTTTTTGATGCCTGTCTGTTCTTTAAAACTGCTTTCGTATTTAAGGAACTGCTCCAGTTTAAATACAAATGAGCTTGATATCTCAGATGCTGGCAAGTCTTCCTTTTTATAGTTGTTATTGATGAAACTCAAAAGCAAGTCTTTTGCTCTTTTATACTTCTGCAAAGAAGCTGGTGCGCGCTCTCCTGAGTTTACTCTTTTGGTAAAAAATAAGGTGTAAGTGTCCATAATCTCAATTATGGTTGGGCCTTTAGGCTGGTCGATTTTGACTTTTCCTGTGAGTTCAGCTTTTAATAATTGAAGATTAACCTCAGGATCAATTCTGAAGAGTTCAGTAAATTTTTTGGCTGCATTAAGTTGGAAAAGATCAAGTAGATTTTTGATTACTATTTCCTTTTCAATTTTAAGCTGGTTTCTAAGGTTATTAGTGCTGGTCCATCTTTCTTTTGAAATGGCTTGCCCGGTTGACATTGAAATTTGTTTGTCATTGTAACTCAAACGGGCATAGATTGGAGATTCGCCGTTCTTGTTTACTCTGTCGGATTTCTGGTAAAAAATTACTTTTAACATGTTATCTAGTTTTAAAATTAATAATCAAATTGAATTAAAAATTTTAAGAGAGCCCATTGGTAGCAGGGAATTCCCCGGGAATTCTTTCTTTTTAGTTACCCATTTTTGAGAAAAATTACCTCAAAAAAAGCTGGGTAACTAATAGGGTAACCATTCTTTGATAAAACATGTGCTTTTTGAAAAGTGTGCAAAAACGAAAAAGCCTTTAAACACTAGTGTTTAAAGGCTTTTGACTTTTAAAGTTTCTTTTGAAACTTCTACTGGCGGAGAAAGAGGGATTCGAACCCCCGGACCTGTTACAGTCAACAGTTTTCAAGACTGCCGCATTCGACCGCTCTGCCATTTCTCCAGTATGTTGCTCTCATTTGCTGATTGCGAGTGCAAATATAAGACGCTTTTTCGGTTATCAAAACTTTTTTTGAAGTTTTTTTAAAACTTTTTTGGATCGATTTTCAAGTATCTAATTATCAGTATTTATGAAAGTGTAAATTTTTTAAAGATTATTCTAAATCGTCTAAAATCGGTGTTGGTTTTTTGTTTTCATCAACCGCAACAAACGAAAAAGTTCCTGAAACTACCGTTTCGCGAAGTTCAGAATACATCTGCTCCATGAAAATATCAACATGAATTTTACAGCTTGTTCTTCCTACACTGATTACTTTTGCAACTAATTCGATTAAGGTTCCGGCCGGTATTGCTTTTTTAAAATCAATTTGACCGGTGGAAATGGTTACCACTTTTTTTCTGCTGAATCTTGTAGCACAAATAAAAGCAACTTCATCCATGAGATGAAGTGCCGTTCCTCCAAATAAGGTATCATAATGATTGGTCGTACTCGGAAAAACAGCTTTAAAAATACGGGTTTCGGATTTTATAATTCTTTCTTCTAAAGTTCCCATATTAATAGTTTACATATTCTGTAATTTCTAGCCCGTAACCAATCATACCAACACGTTTGGTTTGCTGGGTATTAGAAACTAATCTGATTTTGGAAATATCGAGATCGTGCAAAATTTGGGCTCCTATTCCGTAATCTTTTGTGTCAATAACTACTTTAGGTGCTTTCATGGTGCCTTCTGCCTGCAAAGTTTTTAATTCCGAAATACGGTTTAAAAGATTGACAGCAGTCATATCCTGATTGATAAAAACCACAGCTCCTTTTCCGTCTTCATTGATGATCTTAAACATATCATCTAATTGCTGATCGACATTGTTGGTCAAAGTACCAAGTAAGTCATTATTGACCTGAGAGGAATGAATGCGTGTTAAGATGGATTCTCCTAAGTTCCAGGTTCCTTTAGTCAGGGCAATGTGTATTTGTTTATTGGTCGTCTGCTCGTAAGCTCTCAGCCTGAAGGTTCCAAAACGGGTCTCTATATCAAAATCTTCTTTTTTAACGATAAGGCTGTCGTGCTGCATTCTGTAGGCAACCAGATCTTCAATAGAAACTAATTTTAAATTGAATTTTTTAGCCACTTCAACCAACTGTGGCAAACGTGCCATTGTTCCGTCTTCGTTTAAAATTTCACAAATAACACCAGCAGACTTAAAACCGGCTAATCTTGCAAAATCTATAGCTGCTTCAGTATGGCCTGTTCTTCTTAGAACGCCTCCTTGCTTGGCGACCAAAGGGAAAATATGCCCCGGGCGGGCTAATTCATGTGGTTTCGTATTGGGATCTACTAAGGATAAAACTGTTTTTGCCCTGTCTGATGCTGAAATCCCTGTAGTAACGCCATTTCCTTTTAAATCAATTGAAACGGTAAAAGCAGTTTCCATATGATCCGTATTGTTAGTTACCATTGGTCGTAAATCTAGTTCTTTACAACGGCTTTCAGTAAGAGGGGTGCAAATTAAGCCACGTCCGTGAGTAGCCATAAAGTTGATCATTTCCGGAGTTGTTTTCTCGGCTGCAGCCAAAAAATCACCTTCGTTTTCACGATCTTCATCATCGACAACAATGATGACTTTGCCCTGACGAATATCTTCTATAGCTTCCTCAATGGTATTCAATTGTATTTTTGTTGACATAATTATTTATTGTTTTGAGCGGGGAAAAAACGCTCGGAAATTTTCTGAAATAGTTGTTGGACAGGTGTTGTAATCGCATCAAAGTTGACCAAGCCATTATCATTTGTGGCACGATACGTCAATAAAATAGCTAAAGGGGATAATATAAAGGACGACATCCATGCTCCCATAAAAGGACTCATACCTCCTTCTTGCGAAAGTCTTTTTCCAAAGGTATTAATGAAATGGAATGTAATAAAAATTAAGACTGCAAAAACGATTGGCAAACCAAGTCCTCCTTTTCTAATAATTGCCCCTAAAGGCGCCCCTATAAAAAACATTAAAAAGCAGGCAAAAGCAATAACAAATTTCTCATAAAGGGCTGTTATGTGTTTGTTTATATCGCGTTGTTTGTCTTTTAATTCTTTTTGAGTGGATTCAATAGAATAAATAGTACTTGTGACATTACTGCTTGCCATATCTAAAATCGCCTTTTTTTGCTTAGTGTCGTAAAGGGATAAGAGGTTGTCAGGTAATGACTTTTTTTTATCTTTTACTTTTGAAACTGTAGCAAATTTGGATAGTCCGACCCGTTGATTTATGTTTTCGGTAAAGGATATAACTTCATTGTCTCTGCTTTTATTTAGAGAGTCGAGTGTGTAACGCAATTCGTTAACATTCAGCATGCTGCTGGTGCTGTTGATGTTTTCGTTTTCAGTATCGGTTTTGTTTAATTCAGACAGGTCAATATTGATAATCTGCTTTTTGAAAGCTCCTTTTACAAAAGGTAATTTAGCCCTGTCTTCATACTTTTTTGGGGTAACATCCTGATAATAATAACCATCGTTAAGGACTAATTGTAATATACTGGATTTTTCACTGCTTATTAATTCTCCGTTTTTAGCTTTTATAACCGTTTTGTTTTCCCCCATATTTGAAGGTTTCTCATGAATGGTAACGCCAGTTAAAATATTCCCGTTTTCCCCTGATTTTTTATTTACTTTAATGTTATAAAAACCAACATCATTAAATTGACCTTCTGCAATTGCCATGGCAGGTTTAGCCTGAGCAATGTTTTTTCGGAAATTGACAAATTTGTATTCCGCATATGGAATTACATTGTTAGAGAACCAAAAAGCCACAATGCTTAGTAAGAAAATGAAAATAATCAGTACTCTCATCGCACGCTGAAGAGAAATGCCTGAAGATTTCATGGCTGCAAATTCATAGTTTTCTGCCAGATTTCCAAAAGTCATTATCGAAGCTAATAAAACAGATAAAGGCAAAACAAGCGGAATAATTCTCGGCATGGAGAAAAGAAGGAATTTTACAACTAATATCAAATCCAGATCCTTGCCGGCAAGTTCAGAAATAAAAAGCCAGACTGTCTGAAGAATGAATATAAAAAAAAGGATTACAAATACCGTAGTAAATGTAATCAGGAATGTTTTTAGTAAGTATTTGTCTAAAATTTTCAACCTTGTAATTAATCTAATTTATTGATGTAGTATTTCGGGTATTTACTCGCTACAAAGGTAAATTGATTTTTTGATAAAGGCTGATTGGTTTTAAAAGAATTAACGGTTAAAGTTGTTTTTGTTCCGTTTTTTCCAGTCTCAATCAAATTATAAATGTGTTTTGTCTGAGCATCAATACCTAAAAGAATTTCCTTTCTTTGATCTTTTCCGGTGGTTGGTACTAATTTGATATATTGGATTTTTCTTCCTTTGACATTTTGTACAATATCCATGGTGTATTTGTATCCGGAATTAAAAAAAGTCAGCATTTTTGAAGGAGTGATAGCATTGTCATCCTTTTCGTTTACTTTAGAGATAGTAACTTCTTCGTCCTCTGGTACAATTGTGTATGTCTTTTGGCCATCAAATATTTTAGTGACCCCCATAAAATTCAATACATATTGATTTCCTTTCATGATCACATTTCCTTTACTATCCTGATTGATGTTTTCTTTTGTGTTATTTAAGGAATATTTAAAATCAATAGAAATGTTATTATAGCTTTTAATTTTGGCGGTTACCTGGTTCAATAAATCCTTGGCTTTTTTATCCTGAGCCTGAACAGAAGTAAAACTCAAAAGCAATAAAATTGCTACTTGCAGATACTTTTTACTCATTTTCATAATAGAATTGTTTGTGATTTCCTGAATTTTAATTTTCATGATGGTTAATTTTGTTCATTATTAAAAAATTGATCAAGAGCACTTAAATCTAGGATATTTACATTACGGGCTTTACTGCCTTCAAAAGGGCCAACAATTCCGGCTGCTTCCAGCTGATCGATCAAACGACCGGCTCTGTTGTAGCCTAATTTTAGTTTTCTTTGTAATAATGAAGCTGAACCTTGTTGTGCATTGACAATAATCTCCGCTGCTTCCCTGAATAAAGTATCTCTTTCGGAAATATCCATATCAAGATTGATGCCAGTTTCCTCTCCAATAAACTCAGGAAGTAAATAAGCTGTGGCGTACGCTTTTTGTGAGCCAATAAAATCGGTTATTTTTTCGACCTCAGGAGTATCAATGAAAGCACACTGAACACGGATCACGTCATTTCCATTGGAGTATAATAAATCGCCGCGTCCAATTAACTGATCAGCTCCTTGTGTGTCGAGAATGGTTCTTGAGTCAATTTTTGAAGTTACTCTGAAAGCAATTCTGGCAGGGAAATTCGCTTTAATCAGACCAGTAATAACGTTTACAGAGGGTCTCTGCGTCGCAATAATCAAGTGAATACCAATCGCACGTGCTAACTGGGCCAGACGCGCAATAGGAATTTCGACTTCTTTACCTGCAGTCATAATCAAATCGGCGAACTCATCTACTACCAAAACAATATAAGGCAGGAATCGGTGACCAGCTTCCGGATTTAATTTTCTCGACTTGAATTTTTCATTGTATTCTTTTATGTTACGAACCATGGCATCTTTTAATAAAGAATAACGGTTGTCCATTTCGGTACAAAGCGAATTTAAAGTGTTGACCACTTTTGCATTGTCTGTAATAATGGCATCTTCTGTATCCGGAAGTTTGGCTAAATAATGTCTTTCAATTTTATTGAAAAGTGTAAGCTCCACTTTTTTCGGATCGACCAGAACGAATTTTACTTCAGCAGGATGTTTTTTGTATAAAAGCGAAGTTAAAACGGCGTTTAATCCAACTGATTTTCCTTGTCCTGTAGCACCAGCCATCAAAAGGTGTGGCATTTTAGCCAAATCGACAACAAAAGTTTCATTTGAAATTGTTTTACCCAGCGCAATTGGAAGTTCCATTTCTGCTTCCTGAAATTTAGCTGATCCGATAACGCTTTTCATGGAGACCATAGTTGGGGTTTTATTTGGAACCTCAATACCAATAGTTCCTTTTCCTGGAATTGGTGCAATAATACGAATTCCTAATGCTGATAAAGATAAAGCGATATCATCTTCCAGACTCTTAATTTTAGAAATTCTGATTCCGGCTTCCGGTACAATTTCGTATAAAGTTACAGATGGCCCAACGGTTGCCTTTATCTGTGCAATTTCAATTTTGTAGTTACGAAGTGTATCTACAATTCTATTTTTGTTTTCTTCTAATTCTTCCTGATTAATGGTAATTCCCCCAGTTGAATATTCTTTCAGTAAATCGATGGTTGGGAATTTATAATTGGATAAATCCAGAGTAGGGTCAAATAATCCGAAATCAGCAACCAAACGAGACGCCAGGTTTTCTTCGATAATATCCTCTTCTTCAGCTTTTTCAATAACAAACTCTTCGTTATGATGAGCTGGTGTTTCTGTTACTGGATTTATATTCATTTCAACCGGCTTTAAAACTGGATTCAAGTCGATTTCTGATGCGTGGGACATAGTTGGTTTTAAAGCTTCTTTGTTGATTTCGAATTGAGAGTCAACGGTTTTAAGGTGGATATTGTCCAATTCAGGATCTTCTTCTTCCTCAATAGCAAATTCTTCCAGGTTATAAGCGCTTTCAGGTTCTTGAACGGTTTTTACAGCTTTTAATTCTGATTCTAATTCATTTTTAGTAGAATCAAAATAAGACTGAATTTTTTCAGGGGATACTTTGATTTTGAAAATCAAATAAACAATTAATCCGAAAAGTAGCGTGAGTAAAGTACCTGTTTTTCCTATATAGTCCTGAAGGAATAAATTAAGTTCAAAACCAATTGTTCCTCCTAATTCAGGAGCTGATGTGGCAAAAAAACCAAAAAGTATTGAAACAATTATAATAGCAAATAAATCCCAAAACCAGGTGTTTTTAAGTTTATTGATTGAAAGTTCTAATGCCAGAAACATTCCGGTAAGGAAAAATAAACGTACAAAAACAAATGAAGCTATTCCGAAACCTTTATATACAATTAAATCGGCAAGATAAGCTCCGAATTTCCCAAGCCAGTTTTGCACCACTTCAGTACGGTCATCCAAATGGTTAACAGCACTTTGATCTGTCTGCCATTGCCCGTTAATGTAAAAAGAAACAAATGCAACTAGTAATGCAATAGAAAATAATACCAAAAGACATCCAAAAACAATTTTTTGTTGTTTGGATAACTTCCAGGACCTTTTAGTTTCGTTTTTTGATTCGCTTTTTTTATCTAAAGTTTCTTTTTTTGTTTTTGCCATTCGTGCGTATCCTGTTTTGCCTATATAAATTTTGGTATATAAATAATCAAGCCTATTGCTATTGCTGTCATTGCGGCAAAAAATACTGCTCCGGCAGCAATATCTTTAATAAATCCGATTTTTTCATGATAACTTGGGTGAATAAAATCGGCAACTTTTTCAATAGCTGTGTTCAGTCCTTCTACGCTAAGTACCAGACCAATTGCAAAGATTTGAAAAAGCCATTCCTCGTGGGAAATGTCAAAATAAAAACCGCCAATAGTCATTAGTATCCCAAGTGAAAACTGTACCATGACACTATGCTCGGTAGTGATCAGTTTTAAAGCGCCCTTAAAAGCGTATGTTACGCTTTTAAGTCGGCCTTTAACAAAAGTATTGTCTTTTTGAAATTCCATTTAATGGGATTATAATGCTGCTAATGCAGCTTCGTAATTTGGTTCGTTTGCGATTTCAGCAACTTGTTCTGTATGAACGACCTTTCCGTTCTCGTCAACTACAATGATAGCTCTTGAAAGCAGACCTTTTAAAGGTCCGTCAATGATGTCTAAGCCATTTGTTTTTCCAAAAGAACCATCCTGAAAATCAGATAAGTTTATTACATTTTCTAAACCTTCAGCGCCACAAAAACGTTTTTGAGCGAAAGGCAAATCCCTGGAAATACATAAAACAGTTGTGTTATCTAAATTACCGGCACTTTCGTTGAATTTCCTAACAGAAGTAGCACAAGTTCCTGTATCAACACTTGGGAAGATATTTAAAACTAATTTTTTACCAGCAAAGTTGCTTAATGAAGCTACTGATAAATCATTTTGTACTAATTTGAAATCGGCTAATTGTGAACCAACTGCCGGCAATTCGCCTGATGTATGAACCGGATTTCCTCCTAAAGTTATTGAAGCCATGTTTTTGTTTTAAATTAAATGAGGTTCAAAAGTAAGGATTAAAATTTGAATCTAAAAGTATTTATTATACGTTTAAGGATAGATTAAGAACGGTTTTTGGATAGGTGTGAATTCACCAGTCAGTCTTTTTATATTTGCTAAAATTATTCAATAATAACTTTTGTTTTTAGATAATATTGTGTGATTTGAAAGTAGGAATAAAAGCTGGAATTTTGGATTGTTATGGTGGCTCGCCCAAAGTATATTTAAGTCATAAAAAAAAGCGTCTCCAAATTGAAACGCTTTTCTTGTTGTGATTTTTGTTTTCTTTGAAAATTAGGCTCGATTATTTATCGATCGATCCTAAAACACGTTTCATAAACGTATTTAAAGCTTCTTTTTTATCAGTTCCCTGGGCAACTAATTTTTGAACTTCAAGAGCACCATACATATTTGAAATCAATTCGCCGATTACATCTAATTCTTCGTCTTTTAGAGAAGGAATTTCGGTCATCGCTTCCAGGACCTCAATCGTTTCAATGATATAATCCTGATCGTTTTCTTCGATGAATTGTGTTAAATGCTTTATTACTGGTAATTTCATTTTCTAGATTTTTAGATTGCTGGATGATTAGATTTTTAGATAAGATTCGAAAAATCTAACAGTCTAAAAATCTAAAGATCGATTTAAGCAATTGCGTTTACAAGATCGATTAAAACTTCTTGTTTATTGGTCTGGGTTTCGCCAACTAATTGTCCGTTTACGAAAGTAGCGAAAGTAGGCAGGTTGCTTACGTTAGCTAATTTTCTTGATTCAGGAGCATTTTCTGCATCAACCAAAACAAAAGTGATAGCTTCATTTTCTGTGGCTAATTTTTTGAATTTTGGTTTCATAATACGGCAATTCCCACACCATGAAGCTGAATATTGTACTACTACTTTTTCGTTTTTAGCAACTAAATCTGCTAACGTATCTTCGTTTAAGTCGATTAACATAAGTTTGAAATTTCAATATCAATGTCAATGTCAAAAATCAATTTTTAAGGGTACTGATATTTGAATTTAAATTGAAATTATTGTTTGTTTTTGAAGAAAATTTTAAAATTCAATGGCAAAGTCAAGATTGAATATTGAAATTGCCATTGATATTGTTATTGCAAATTAGTTTGCGCTTAAGTATTCAGCAGTACTGTTTCTGTCAGCAGTCATAGCCTCTTTACCAGCTTCCCAGTTTGCAGGACAAACTTCACCTTTAGTCTGGATGTGCGTGTAAGCATCAACCATTCTTAAGTATTCGTTTACATTACGTCCTAGTGGCATGTCGTTTACACTTTCGTGGAAGATTTTTCCAGTTTCGTCAATTAGGTAAGTAGCTCTGTAAGTTACGTTTGAACCTTCGATGATAACGGAATCAGTATCTTCGCTGTAGCTTGTAGATTCGATATCTAAAATACCTAAAATGTTAGCTAAGTTACGGTTTGTATCTGCTAAGATAGGGTAAGTTACACCTTCGATTCCACCATTGTTTTTTGGAGTGTTCAACCAGGCGAAGTGTACTTCGTTAGTATCGCAAGAAGCTCCGATTACGATAGTATTTCTTTTCTCGAATTCTGGTAAAGCAGCTTGAAAGGCGTGTAATTCAGTTGGACATACAAAAGTGAAATCTTTTGGATACCAGAACAATAGTACTTTTTTGTTATTGTTTACTGCTTCTTCAAAAATGTTGATTTTTAAGTTATCACCCATTTCTGAGATAGCATCTACTGCAATACTTGGGAATTTTTTTCCTACTAAAGACATAATATTCGTTTTAAAATTAAAGATTTATTTCTGATGCAAAAATAGGGCAGAAGTATATGTTCGTACAATAAGATGTGATTATAAAAATTTATAAGTTAATAAGTTTTGACTATTTTAAATTTTAACTTATTGAATTTCAATATTTACGGGTAAAATGCCATCGCAGGAAATATTTTCTAATAATTGTTTTCCTGCTGTTTTTTGAAATTCTTCAAAATCCTGATATACCTGAATTAATCCTGAAGCTTTTTTAAGATTTGGAATAAGTGGTAAAACATACGGATTTCCAAAAACGTAAATGATGCATTTTTTGGTTTGCAATAAGTATGAAAGGAGTTCAAAAACTTCATCATTTACTTCGAAATTATTTGCTGGCTTTGCCTTTGGAACAAATAATGAAATCAAAATAGTTTCGAAATTTTCAAGTTCTTTTTTTATTGCAGAAATATTGGAATCTTCCAAATTTTCAAAAGCAAATTCTGGTGATGGTAATTTTAAATTTAAGGTTTTAAAGAAGTCATTTTCTGTATTCTTGTATAAACTTAATTTGGCGAAATGATTGTTTTTCTGTGCTTCAAAGATTAATTCTGTAGTCGAATTATCTATGATTTTTGTAATTGCATTTTGAGCAATTTCAAGATTTAATTGGGATGTTTTTTCGAAGTTCAATTCGCCAGAAGCAAAAGTATTCCCAGACAAAATTCCCGCTTTTTCTTTGGCATTCATGATTCTGTCATAGCTTTCGAAGATTCTGTCGGGAGAAGCATTTTTATAGATTGCTTCAATTCCTTCAGGTACATTTTCGGCGAAGCACAAAACGTCGTTTCCTGCATTGAAAGCTTCCCATTCTAACTGACCTTTTGCATCGTATAATTTCGAAACGCTGTGCATGTTTAAAGCATCAGAAATTACCAAACCATCGTAACCCAATTTATTTCTCAATAAATCCTGAATCACGGCTTTTGATAAAGTTGCCGAAGTATCTTTTCCGTCATTTAAGCTTGGAACAGCCAAATGTCCGATCATAATCGAATCGACATTGTTTTCGATTCCTTTGATGAACGGAACTAATTCGTTTTCTAATAATTCTTCTAAAGTTTCTTTTAAAACCGGTAATCCTAAATGCGAATCTACATTCGTATTTCCGTGTCCGGGAAAGTGTTTCAGACAGCCTAAAACGCCAGCTTCAGACATTCCTTTTAAATATTCAACTGCAAAATTGGCTACTTTTTCTTTGTTTTCACCAAAAGAGCGATACCCAATGACTGGGTTGTTCGGATTGTTGTTGATGTCTGCCAAAGGTGCTAAATTATAATGAATTCCGGCTGCTTTTAAATCTAAACCAATTTGTTTTCCAACTTCATAAACCAGATTCGATTTGTTTGCAGGTAAAGCGCCAAGTGTAATGGCGTATGGATATTGCGGTGTTTTTTCGATGCGCATGGCCAAACCCCATTCAGCATCAATACTGATTAAAAGTGGGGTAGAAGCTGCTTTTTGATAACGAACAATCAGCGCTTTAATTTTTTCGTAACTATCATCGTTAAAAACAATTTTTTGCTTGCTTTCGTAATTCGTTGCAGCGCTCGCACGACTATGGAAAAAAGTCAGTCCGCCAATATTATAATCCCTGATTAAACGTTCGGTTTCCTGAATATTTTCTTCGGTATCGTTGATAAATACGGCAGGAAAGAAAAATTGTCCTATTTTTTGTCGTAATGCTTCGGCTGTCATTTTCATTAATTATAAAGTCTTTTTCATGCAGACACTATTATCCATTTTTTCGTAAGGCGGATAATTGGGTATGATGCTATAATTTAATTTTTGATATAAGTTGATCGCTTCAGGCTGGTTTTTACCGGTTTCGAGAATCGTATAGGTATAGCCTACTTCTTTTGCCCAGATTTCGAGTGCTGCCAAAACAGCCGATGCAATTCCCTTTTTTCGGTAATCAGGATGCACATACATTCTTTTGATTTCGGTTGTGCCGGGTTCTTTTTCGCGGAAAGCGCCACAGCCAACCGGAATTCCGTTTTCATAATAAACGATGCTATGTTTTATTGTATCCGTTTTATTATACTGATTGTAAAACGCATGATCCTCACCATCCCTAATCGCTAAATCCTGATCTAATAAAACAACCAGATTTATAAAATCGATATCGTCTGAGTTGGTGCGTTTTATTGTAGTCATGATATATCTTTGAGTTAGTTTTTCTAACACATAGAGACACAGTTTTTGGAGCGCTCAAGGCGTTTCACTTTTTATAAACAATCATAGCTATGTGTTGAGAAATAAGTTTCTCTTTATTTTACTTTTTTAAATATAGAATCTATGTTTCTATGTGTTAAAAAAAATATTTTATTTCAATTTTGCCTTTTTTTGCTTAGCCAATTGTTTTTTAGTTTCAATTGCTTTTTCCAGGCGGTTTTTGAATCTAAAAAGTTTTGGTAATCCTTCTAATCGGTCTTCGATCGTGATTTCTTCATAAACGACAATTGCTTTTTCTAAAACGCGAATTTCATTGTCTAGATCCAGTTGGTTTTTGTAAATATTAGCCAGCCTGTCGTAAGGATGGTTTCCTTTAAAGCTTTCCGCAACATTTTCTTCGTACAATGCAATTGCTTTTTCAAGATCTCCGGTTTTTTCGAACTCAGCGCCTTTCAGGTTGCGTTCGGCCTGCAAATTTTCATTGATTTCCATAGGTAAAAGTTTGATTTGGGGTTAAACTTCTTCTGATTTTTTTCCGAAATCCTTCGGGAATATTAAAAAACGTGATAAAATAAGACCAGGAATTGTAGCTATGAAAACCCAAATAAAGAAATTTTGATAACCTAAATAGTGTTGAATATAACCACTTAGCATTCCCGGAAGCATCATTCCCATAGCCATAAAACCGGTTGCCAGTGCGTAATGTGCCGTTTTTGATTCGCCTTCGGCAACATAAATTAAATACATCATAAAACCTGTAAAACCGAAACCATAACCGAATTGTTCGAGAACAACTGTAATGCAAGTATAAAGATTTAATGGAGAATTTATTTGAAGAAAACGATAATTTACATGAAGATGAAAAAGCTCTTCTGGTTGAAAATGAGCTAATCCAATAAAACCAAGTATAGGAAGGTGCATTGCCAAAAACATTGGAAACATCCATTTCGTAAGACCATGTTTAGAAATTGCCATACCTCCTAAAATACCTCCAATTGTCAGGGCTAAAATTCCCAATGTACCATAAATAATTCCAACCGATTCAGTATCTAATCCCATTCCACCAGATGCTTTTGGATCCAGTAAAAAAGGACTTAACATTTTTAGTAATTGAGATTCTCCCAGTCTGAAAACTAGGATGAAAGCTAAAACCAGTCCGATTTGTTTTTTCCTGAAGAAACTGGCAAATACAGTTGCGAAGTTTTGATTGTGATGTGCTTCTTGATTTTCTACAGCATTAATTTCAGTTTTTGGTGTAAAAATGAAATTGTAAATTGTAATTAATGTCATTAACAAACCAACTGCAATCATGGTGTACGACCAAGCTTTTGTATTATCGCCGTATTTGTGTTCCAAATATCCCGCAAACAAAACGATTAACCCGTTTCCTGCTAAAAGCGAAAGTCGGTAAAAAGTACTTCTGATACCGAGGAAAAAAGACTGCTGTTCTTTTTTTAATGCCAATAAATAAAAACCATCGCTGGCAATATCATTTGAAGCTGAAGCAAAAGCGGCAACCCAAAATATCGCTAAGGTCATCATGAAAAATCCATTTGTTGGAATTGTAAATCCGACCAGTAAAAACGCAATTGAAATTAATAACTGCATTGATAAAAACCATTTTCTCTTAGTTCCGTTCAATTCGATAAAAGGACTCCAAAGCGGTTTTATAACCCACGGTAAATACAATAAACTGGTGTAAACGCCAATGTCTTCATTTGAAATTCCCAGGTTTTTGTACATAATAACCGAAACTGAAATTATGACAGCATACGGTAATCCAGAAGCAAAATTAAGAAGCGGAATCCAAAACCACGGAGTGTTATCTGTTTTCATTTGGCTGGGCAGGAATATAGTTTTTAAAGGTCTTTTTTAAGTCGATTATTGTTGGTGTACTTTCGTTTGCAAAATAATCAATAAATGTTACAGCACAAGCTTTATACTGATTGATTCTTTGTGAAGCTACAGAAAGTAAAATTCTGCCTTCGTTTTCATGTACCCTTACTTTTTCAATAATTTGTCTGGGGTCATTAATGTCGATTTTCGAAATATGATCAGCCCCATAAATTACTAAATATCTGACTTTTGTATTTAAAGGCGATTTTATATTAAAAGTGTAACGGAGACTGTCTTTTGTGTATTCGCTGACAACCGGCGTGTCGATAATAACGCGTTTTAAGTTTGGAACTGCCGGTGGAAGTGCCGGATATTTATATTGATTTTCTTCTAAATGTCGCGCAATATCGAAGTTTTTGTCCATAAACCATTTGGCACTGAAATAGGCACTTCCGCTTACGTTTTTGAAACTTCTTAAATAATCAATCTGATTCGGTATTTCAGACATAAAATTCCAGCTTTTGTCACTGTCTCCTCTAATTTTATAGGACGCGTGACCGATGTAAATGGCTGTGTTGTTTGAATTCTCAGACCACCATTTTACTAATTTTGAGTAATTCGCCACACGATTGTTCATGCTCCAGTAAAGTTGAGGAAGGATATAATCAATCCATTTCTGATCCATCCATAAAACTGGATCGGCGTATAAATCATCGTAATTTGAAGTTGACTGAGTCTCCGAACCTTTTGGATCTACCGATTTATTTCGCCAAACCCCAAACGGACTGATTCCGAATTGTACCCACGGTTTGCTTACTTTTATAGTGGTAGAAATGGTATGAACAAAATTGCTCACATTCGCACGGCGCCAGTCGGCAAGGGATAAACCACTTCCGTATTTTTTGTAGGATGCGGTGTCGTTAAAGACTTTTCCGGGAACGGCATAGGGATAAAAATAATCATCAAAGTGAATCGCGTCGATGTCGTATTTGTCAACAACCTCTTTCACCACTTTGGTCAAATGCGATTGAACTTCCGGCAAAGCAGGATCGTAATATAGTTTTCCTCCATATTCAATCATCCATTCCGGATGTTTAAAAATATCGTGATTTGGACTTAATTGCTGTTTATTTAAATCGAAAGTTGCCCGGTACGGATTCATCCAGGCATGAAATTCAAAACCTCTTTCGTGCGCCTGCTCAATCATCCAGGCTAATGCATCGTAATACGGATTAGGGGCCTGACCTTCTTTGCCTGTCAGGAATCTTGACCACGGCGCCAGTTCTGAAGGGTAAAAAGCATCGCCCACACTTCTGATCTGAACAATTACGGCATTGTAATTCAGTTTTTTGTAAGCCTCTAAAATCCCGATATAATCTGCTTTTTCTTTCTCAACACCGTCAATAGCTGTTTTTGGCCAGTCAATGTTTACGACAGTTGCAATCCAGACACCTCTAAATTCGTTTTTAGGGTGTTTGGTTTTTTCCTGCGAATTGATGTTCCAACCAATGAAAAATAAGAATAGGATGGCGTATATTAGGTGCTGATTTTTATGCATTTCAATCTTTTTTAACAGAAACCAAAAATAGTTTGTTTTTGCCACGAATTACACTAATTGCACTAATTTTTGTTCTTAATTATTCATTTAAAAATAATTCGTGCTAATTCGTGTAATTTGTGGCAACTTTTTAGTTTAATCAGGAAACGAAATTTTCCCCATCGTTACAGATGGAACTTTGCTGTTCCCGAAATTGTAAACTCCTCCTGCAACCGTTTCGTTTGCCAAAAGTGCAAACAAGACAGCTTCTTTCGCATCGCTTAAAATCCCCAGATCATCGCTTGTTTGAAATTTGCAAGGCAATAACTCTTTCAACCATTTCACTAATAACGGATTGTTTGTACCGCCTCCCGACATATAAACTTTGAATTCCGCAATTGGTGTTCCGGTGTTTTTAACCACAAACTGAATCGCTTCGGCAATTGTTTCGGCGCTTAATCGTGTTAAAGTAGCCAGCAAATCTGGTGCCGAAATGTTTTCGAGTTTGGTTTTTGAAAGTGCCGAATTAACAAAACCTTTATTGAATAATTCCTGCCCGATAGTTTTTGGGAAACTTTTCGTGAAGAAAGAATCGTTTTTCAGTTCGGTTAAAAGAGTTTGATTTACGGTTCCGCTTTGGGCGATTTCGGCGTCTTTATCGTAACTTTTTTCAGGGAAAAAGTGTTTGGTAAAAATGTCAATTAAGGTATTTGCGGTTCCGGTATCGGTTACAAAAACTTCCTCGGCGTTTAGGGAAGCGGGCAAATAAGTGAAATTTGCGATTCCGCCCATGTTGAGCATGATTCGGTTTTCGCCTTTTTGGCTGAACAATAAATAATCGCCATAAACGGCCAAAGGCGCGCCTTCGCCACCCGCTGCAACGTGTTTTTGCCTGAAATCTGAAAGTGTGATAATTCCGGTTTTTACGGCAATATGGTCGCCATCACCAATTTGCAAAGTCGCATTTGGGAATTTTTCCTGCTGATGCAAAAACTTTGGAGCATGCAAAACTGTTTGTCCATGGGAAGCGATCAAATCAACTTCACTTGCCGGAATATTCCATTTTTGAAGGCAATCATTGACCAGACCGGCATGCAAAAGACCGATCCATTCGTTCAGCAAAGCCAAATGCTGAAAATCGATTGTTTTCTGGGCAAATACTTTACGGATTTCGGTTTTAATGTCTTCGGTATAATTGATTGTTTCGAATTCCAGAATTTTTACAGCGGTATTTTCGCCCGCACCAGAAATAGCACAAAGCGCAATATCAAGCCCGTCAAGCGAAGTACCGGACATTAAACCTATTATTTTTCGGGTCTCTTTTTGAGCAATTTCGTAAAGAGAACTTATATTTTTATTCATTAAAATGGGGTTTTAAGGAAGTATTGTTTTGGTAATGCTAAAATGGGATTTATTTGGGGATAAATTTAGGGAAAGTTGGGGATTTTTTTGGGTCGGGAAAAACGGGTATATGTACTGGGTTGTTTGGAATGGTTAATTGATATTTTTGAAAAAAGTGTTAACTGATTTTGTATATACGGTTTTCCGTAAAATATGTTGTTGGTTAAAAAGTACATTTGTTTAATATCATAATGAATCAAAGAAATCAAAAATAAAGGTTTATTATTATTTAGATTCATAAAAGAGAGATTGAATAGAAACTGTAAAAATATAAAGGATGAAAATAATATCGTTTGGAGTAAACAATTTTAGAGGAATATCTGGAGGGCTACAAAACAATACAATTGAATTTAATAATTCAAATACTATTTTTTTATTAGGTCAAAATAATGTGGGAAAATCAAGTTTTTTAAAAGCCTATGAGTTCTTTTATAAAAATACTGCACCGACTCCTGAAGATATCCACAGAGTAAATTCTGATAATGTTATTGAATTTGAATTAGTCCTTCAACTAGACAAATATGATTTTCAAAAAGAATCAATAAAAAACAAACAGGATGGATTAAAAAAATGGTTGAATGACAATAATCACCTAAAAATAAAAAAAGTTTTAAAACCAAAAGAAGGTAAGAAAATTACTTTTGAAACTACTGAGAATTTAACATGGGATTATCAAGAAAATATTTGGGTAAAGAAAAATTATGGAGGAATTGGTTTAGATAGTGTTTTTCAAGCTGCTTTGCCCACTCCTATTTTTATAAAAGCGATGCCGACAGAGTCAGAAGTTGAAACAATAATTAATACAATTTTAAAACTAAAAGCTGAATCAAATCTAAAAGATACTGAAAGACAAGAGCTAAAAGAAGCACAAGAAAAAATTCAAGAACTTCAAGATAAATTATATAATCCTGTATCTATTGATTTATACAAAAAGGAAGTTAATAAATACTTTCAAGAACTTTTTCCTAACACTAAAATTGAGCTTAGTGAAAAAGACAAAGTAAAGTGGACAGAAAATTCAATAGGCAAAAATTTTTCAATACATTTTGAACAAAAAAATATTGATGGATTAATTGACGATTCGATACCAACTACTTATGATAGGATTGGTCACGGGGCGGTTAGATCAGCAATCTTTTCTTTACTTTTAATGAAAGACATAGCGGAAGAATTTGAAAGAGTTGATAATAGAAAGGATTATATAGTTTTATTTGAAGAACCTGAGCTTTTTCTTCATCCAAAGCTTATGAAACAGTTACGGTTATTAATTTATAAGGTTAGTGAGTCGGAAACTCCTTATCAAATTCTTTGTGCTTCACATTCACCTCAAATGATTGATATCACAAAAGAAAAGTCTTCATTAGTAAGAATGGTAAAATATAATAACGGAACAAAACTCTTTCAGATAAATGATGATTTCTTAAAACAATCTAAACATATTTTTACAAAAGAACAGTTAAAACAAGAAATGAATGAAGTTCTAAGATTTAATCCTTTTATATGCGAATCTTTCTATTCAGATGAAGTAATTTTAATTGAGGGTCCAACCGAAGAAATAATTTTACGAGGTTATTTAAATGAAGTTAATCCTCTAAAAGATATTTTTATTGTTAATTGTGGTACAGTAAATAATATCCCTTTCTTTCAAAAGATTTTTTCTAAGTTTAATATTAAATATCACGTAATATGTGATTCTGATAATTCTGAAATGAAAGGAAAAGACGAATTGGATTGATAAAATTTGATAAAGGAATTCAGAAATCTATTTATGAGCAATTTAATTCAGATATTAAAAATGAGAATTATTCATGTGGGCTTTTCCAAATTCATGAAATTACTTTCGAACCTGCACATAAAAGCGTTTCTATTCCTCCTGAATTAAAATACAGTGACAATTTTAACGATAGTGATGGAAAGCCATTTAATGCTAATTTATTTTGGAAGAATATACTTCAACCAAATCTTGGACATGCTGATATTTTAAAAGTACCAATCATTAATTTTATTAAAAATATTGTCGAACACTAAAAATGTAAAAAAAATAAAACAAACAGAAATGAACGAAACCCCCAACTAGCACTCGTTTATCAACAACAAACTCTGGTGCTCGATTGCATCGAGTACCTACTTAAATTATGAAAACAAAACGTAGCGTTTGCAACGCGGGTAATTAAATCAAAATAGCTTGTAAAACCGTTGTTTCTATTTTAAAAATCAATGTCTGAAAAATACAAAGTTATCGATAGTACTGTGCCCACTTTTGTTACCATAACAGTTGTAGATTGGGTAGATTTATTTGTGAGACCTGTGTATTGCAATATTTTAGATGATTCCTTAAATTACTGTATCAAAGAAAAAGGATTAAGTGTACATGCTTACGTTTATATGTCCAGTCACATTCATTTAATTGTTTCAGCGGCTGATGGCGAACTACAAAATGTTATTCGGGATTTCAAAAAATTTACCTCAAAGAAACTCATAGAAGCGATCAAAGAATTTCCGGAAAGCAGGCGAGAATGGTTATTGCGGAAATTTAGTTTCGAAGCCCGAAAATCAGATAGGGCAAAAAATTATAAGTTATGGAAGGATGGCTTTCATCCTGTTGTATTGGATACTTTAGAAAAAATTGAACAACGAATACATTATATTCATTACAATCCTGTAGAAGCCGAAATAGTTTTTCATGAAGAGATTTTGTTAATAGCAGTTATAGAAATTATGAAGAGGATAACAAGGTTTTTTGTAATGTAATGGTAGAACGTTTGTGGTAATCTTATCCGCGTTACAAACGCTACGATTTTGTTTTCATAATTTAAGTAGGTACTCGATGCAATCGAGCACCAGAGAAATTGTTAATTGGTAAAGTGTTTAATGAATTTATTGTTTTAATTTTTATTGAACTGAAAAATTTAGAAATTTTTTGAATGTAACGGCATCTGTTTCGTAATACTTTTTCGCTTTCTGACTTTCATCATCTTCATATTCCATGTCCATACTGTAAGAATTTGCATCGTATAGATAAAATTGTACAAGGTTTTTTGCTTTAAAATAATAGATATTCAAACCTAATCTATGTTCAAAAAAATCTCGATGGTTTGAATTCTCTTTAATGTTAGAAGCTAAGTCTTTTGATATAGTTCTGTCATTAAAGGTTTGGGTGTTGATAAACATCAGAGTTCCCTCGTATAATATCCTAACTGTTGTTTTATTAAGATAATCAGCTCTTATCTCGTATGCTTTAGCTAATTCTGCTTTTGATACTACATAGTATTTACAACTGACTTTATTATTCCAGCCTTTTTGGTTGAACTATAAGTGTAAAAGCCGTCCCTGTACTTTTTAATTATAATTGCATATGTACTATCAGCTATTTTTACGTCTTTAATTTCAAGTGAATTAAAATTATCAGTACCTAAACCATACGACTCATAGTTACCTAAAAGTTTCTGATTTTCACCAAGATCTTGCGGTATTTTATTTTTTCCACTTATCCATTGCCCTGAAGAGTTTTTTAACCAACCATTAGCTAATATTAATGCGCTACTTTTTTTTGTTATTATTGGCAATGCATCATCTATTCGATTTTGGGCATTGATGGTGACTACAACTAATGTAAAAATTATAAGTAGATTTATTTTCATTAGATAATTCTTGGTATTTTAATTTTATTAATATTACGAAAGTATAGAAAATAAATTTAATAAACAGCATCTTGAACCCTATAGTGTGGATTTGTAATCCGTGCCAACCACGATTGAACATAAGAAAATCCAAAAAATATACTTTGCGGGCGCGGATTACAAATCCACGCTATCGTTGTATCAATTAGGATAAAAAAGAATATTATCATCTGATTGAAAAATATTTTTCTTAAATTAGAGAAACAATTAAATTCAAAAAACATGAATCCATCAAAAATAATAGGAATAATTCTGATCGTTATTAGTCTCTTTGTAGGGTATGTAGGTATCAACAAAATAGCTGATAATACAAAAGAAATTAATTTATTAGGTTTAAAAATTGACGCATCTAACGAAGCCGGTAAGGAACAGGGATACCTTTATTTAGGGCTGGCCGTCATTTTACTTGCGGGCGGAATTTACACGGTCAACAAATCAAAATAAAGTGCGGTAAGTTGATTAGCCATCGTTTATCAACAATTCTGTTGCTCGATGCAATCGAGCAACAGAATTAGAGGGTTAAAAGACTTATTGAATTTATTGTTTTATAATTTCATAGCCCAATTCTTTTGGCTTTGTTACGATATCACTATCAATCCATTTCGTTTTAATGAAATATTTTCCTTTATTTTCAATTAGTACAAATTCAGGATTCATTTTTGCTCCTAATTTATAACCATTTAAGTTTTTTAAATGATTTAATACTAATTCATTATTACTCTCTTTCGCAGCTAATAAATCTTTAAAACCTATCAGATAACCATCTCCGGACGCTATAATGCTATCGTTTGAAATTTCAATGTCTAAATTCCAACCAGCATTTTCTCCTCCAATTTTTCCATAACTAAAATAGGCAGTATACTTTCCAATCCATTTATTTGGAATTTTTATTTTTTGAAGCTTAACTGATTTATTACTGGCTTCTTTCTCTTGATTTTCCTTTGGCTTTTGTTGGCAAATTACAAGTTGTAAACAAAATAAAATAGTTGTGATTACGAGTGTTTTTTTCATATTTAAATTTATAGTATAATACACCTTAGAGTTCAAATACCAAAAGTCATTTGAACATTAGCTTAAATTAGTTTACTTCCTATTTAGCAAATGCCATTCAAAATCTATAAATCTTTTACTTTTTATGTAATATTGATTGTTTTCTTTCTTGATTAAGAAAGAACTTTCTTCTACATCTGAAGTACAAGTACTTTCACCATTATATATTAATTTTAAAATTCCTTTATTTTGGGTAATGCTGTAAGTCCCTTCACAATATGCTTCTAACGAATTATTCGTTCCTATGCTTAAGATAGCCTCAGCGCTCTCAAAACTAAAATAAAAAGTAATTTCAATCGGCTCTCCTGTTTTAACACTTTCAACTTTAGTCTTAATGGAATAATCACCTTTTAAATCTATACTTTCGTTGTTTTGTTTTAGAATCGAAGTGTTTGATTTGACAAAGGTATATTTGGTATTCATTATTTCTACTTCTTTTTTACATGGTGTAGCTATAAAGAATAGATATATATAGATGGAAATATTTTTCATTAATACATTATATTCAGTCATTTTTTTTTAAAGGATATTCATCATTGCCTGGATTAATAGTAGAAATTGGTGATCCAGATATAGTAAAATCTTTATTATCTTTTTGGATATATATCACCCCCATTTCATCATACTTTTTATTAAAGACAATCTCTATTTTATTATTGCCTACTATTTTTCCCACCAATCCGCTGTAAGTTTCAGTTTTTTCTCCATCACTCACATAAACAATGTTTATGTTACTTAAGTCGTTAATTGAAATTTTAAAACTGGTTTTTAAATCATCTCTATTTGATTTTTCGAATGAATAATTCCCTGTCCAATTATTATCCTTAGTATTTTTAGGTGTTGAATCATTATAAGAGTTGATTTTAATGGTATTAATCTTCCCACTATTATTATCAATTTTATATTGATTCCAGGATGTAACTTTTATACCTTCCTCATCTTCAGTTATCCCTAAAGTCCATAAATTATTATTATCTAAATAAAAATATTGGTTTAGTGTAACTAATGCTTCCGAGTAATTTTCTTCTGTATATACAATTAGTTCATCTATTTTTTTATCATTTTTATAAGTTGCTAAGTTAATAATGGTATATATGTCAGCATCTGGTTTTTGTTTATCGCTTTTTTGAAATCTTAAATACAGATTTCCCAGTTTATATTCCTCATTGGTATTTAAATTCCAATTAGCAAACTTCTCATAGTCAAATTTTATTTTAGATATAATTGCGCGTTGCAATTTCATATCGATATTATTTTTTAGCTGATTGACAAAATCATATTGTGATATCAATTTATCACCGTAAGTAATTGTATCACCTAAAATAGTTTTAGAGTTCTGGATGTTATTTGATAAAGGTTTGTCAATTTCTTTTCGACAAGAAAAGAATAAAAAAATGGTTAAAAGTAAAATTATGTTTTTCATTGATTGTTATTTTTTATTACTATGCTTTCATTATTGAAATTTCCTGAATGTAAGTGACTATTATGTAATTTTCCACCATCTTCTGCATTTTTTATTTGTTTGCAATACTTGCTATTCCCAATCAACACCTCAGTGAATTTAAATTTGATTATAGCGTCAACAAATGACTGGTCTTTTTCAAGATCATTAAAATAAATTGTATCAACACTTCGTCCATTTACATGTTCAGCACTAGGAAAACAAGAACCTTCTTTAAAACAACTTCCGGTAGTTATAACTCCTTCTGGATAACTACATTCTGCTAAAGCACCTATAAAAGCAGCAAAAACATTTGGCCCTGTGTATCTCCGTTTTGTTTTAGAAAAGCCATATTTAATTATTATTCCATTCTTAGAGTAATTTAAACTGTCTGGCATTTTAATTAATTCAATTTCATTTCCGGTAGATTTATATAATCGCCATATTAAACCTTTTGTAGGATGTTCTCCGTATTCTGCGATATCATCATTATCATATTTAATCCTTCTCGTTGTACTCCCGTCTGAAACCTTTTGGTCACTAATAATTTCAGAATGTATTGGCTTACTATTGTAAACAATCCCTGCTTCTTTCCCTTTAGTATTATACCAATCCAGAATACATATTGGATGCTCTTTTTGGTTTTTGTCATGATAAATATATTTGTATTTATTTTCATAACCTTTTTTTATTTCTTTAGGTATTATTTTTTCAATTTTTCCATTATGATATATGTTATAAGTAACAATTTCTTTTTCATTAGTATTTTTTAATATTGAAGGGCAAGTGCCCAAAAAAGAAACTTTTTTATTCATCCCTTCGTTGTAAAGATCATTTATGGCTTCTTCAAATTCCCAAACGTAAGAGCTCCCCTCTTTTCCTTCGTAATATCTTTTTTTTCCTTTTTCATCGATCCAGTATTCATTTTTCTCTCTTTTAAAAATAGGATTATCATCATATGCATCTTTTGTACTATCATAAACAACATAATCTTTTTCTGTTCCATGACCACATGCATTGGGATAGTTAACAGCCAGATATAAATCTGTTTTTGTCTTAAGTTTTCCCTCAAACTTTTTTTGTTTGAAAAACTTCTCTACATACTCTAATTGAGCAGTAGCTGTAAGTTTTACTAATTCTGACCTTTTTACTCCTAAATCTATAGCAGCAGCTTTTCCAATTTGTATTAATCCTACGTAACCATTTTTGGTGTCGTCATTGTGTTTCTTAAATGTGCCGCATTTAGGACTAAACGTCCTTTGTGTTTCTAAAGCCATTACGGCCATTAACCAATTAGCTCCTTCATTTTTTGCTTTTGGAAGTCCTAAATTATTTGCAATTTCAACAACTTTCTTTCTAAAATCACAACTCACTTTATTTCCCCAAATCAAGTCATATTCCTTACAAACACAAGTAGCAGCATCTTTCTTTTCATCCTCTTTATCAGGTACAAAAATCTTCATTACACTATTTGTAAACTCCATTGGATCAGGTAAAAATATGGGTTTTATTTTGAAAGCTTCTTCAACCCAATCGTACTTTTTAGCAGTTGCCGGAGGTTGTATTCCTCTTTTGTCTTTTTTGGATTTGCCTTTTGTTTCGGCCGGAATTGCTTTTTTGACAGGTTGCTTTTTTGATTCCGGTTGGTAATCAGAATTGATTACATTTAAATTATTGCTGCTAACTTTTTCTTGTAGAAATATTTCGGCGGTTGCATAATACTCATGGGTTTGCCCTTCATTGGCATTTCTTGCATTGGCTATTTTTTTGAAATCGGGTGTTAATTTAAAATCAATATCGGCAATTCCATTTTTTACGGTACCAGAAAGTGTTTGCGCTTTGTTTTTTTCATTTAGCTTATCATGTCCACCTCCGTCTGCATCATCTTCCCAAAGTGTAACATATACTCTCTGCCAATCCATGTGCTGGCAATGAACCCTTGCTTTAATGGTTTGCCCGTAAGCTAATGGTTTCGTTGGTTTTTTACCGTTTATATCAAGTAATTCAATACTTTGAATTTTTGGAATTTCAGCCGGATGAGTTTTTATATCCAGATAAGTGATCTGTTCACCACGTTTCGCTATAATACGAATCCCCTTTCGGGTTAGGCTTCTTTGTAAAAAAGTAAACGATACGGTGTTTCCTGTCTTTTCATTTCCTTTTGCTTTTCGCCATTTGCCAAGTTCCAAAACATAAACTTCCCATGTAACAGGATATTCAAAATGGTTAAGAGTATTTGAAGGAATCTGGTCTGAAAAAAGTCCTATTTTAGGAAGTAGGGTATTGACTGAGTAAAACTCTTCCTTGCCCACTTCTGGAGCAGGGTTTCCGGTTATTTTAAAATCTGACATTTATATCGTATTTGGGGCAACAATTGGAAATAAGATTTTTCTTTAATTATTTGACGAATATAAATATTAAATTCATTAAAATTACAATAATAAAAATAAATTTCTTACAAATAAAAATTTTAGCCCAGATGGAAGCGGCATCCTTTTGTGGCAGGGTTTGCCACAAAAGATACAGCGGACAGCTGGACGTAGCTCCTGAAAACCCTTAAAATAAAATAGCTCTATTAATGCGAAAACCCAAACGAAATACTGAGGATAATGATGCCGATTACGATGGTGGTGATAGCCACATAGAGGTAGTCTTTTTCGAGGAGAAAGGAAAATAACGACAACAACACCCGAAATACAGGCGCGAGGAACAAAAGTATGATTCCGGAGAAGATGATCGAGTCGCCTTTTCCCTGAATTAGCCCTTCGTAAATGGTAGCTATGACTTCGAAAATGTTTTTATCTTTTTCTATAAATGCAGAGTAGTCTTCGATTTCCTGGCCGTGGTGCAGCAGATAAACAATGCCTCCAATTGCAGCTACAGTTAATGCTGTCCAAACGCCGTAGCGCAATAAATTTCCTATAATGTTCTGAAAATCTTTTTCCTGAGATATATTTGGTGTCATGTTTTTAGATTTTTCCGTTAATGCCATTGTAAATCATGTTTATTGCCAGTACAAAAATGAGGCAGGCGAAGAAAATGCGTAGTTTTTTCGGATTGGTTCTCACCAGGATTTTGGCTCCTGCCATGGCTCCGAATAAAACGCCAATTACAACTGGCATACAGATTCCGGGTTCGATATAGCCTTTCTGAATATAAATTACGGAACTTGCCATTGCGGTAACGCCCATCATAAAATTACTTGTGGTGGTAGAAACCTTAAACGGAATCCGCATGATATTGTCCATCGCGATTACTTTGAACGCCCCGGAACCAATTCCTAACAATCCCGACATCATTCCGGCGATGCCCATCATGCTGAATCCACCAATTACATTTTTTGTTCCGTAGGCTATTACTTCTCCGTCATGCGTAGGGTAAGTGCCGTTAAGATGCAGTTTCTTGGCCAGCGGACTGGATTCTAAAACGATATGTTCTTCTTTTTTTCGCAGGGAATTAACAGCCGAGAAAATAAGCGTGAGTCCGAATAAAACGGCGATAAAAGAGGTCGGTGCGATGGTTGAAAGCAGTGCTCCGCCAACAGCTCCGAGAGTGGTGGCGATTTCGAGAAATATCCCGAGACGCATATTGGTGATTCCTTCTTTAACATAAGCCGCCGCAGAGCCTGATGAGGTAGCAATTACAGAAACCAATGCTGCCCCGATTGCATAATGAATATCAACTCCGAGAAGAACTGTGAGTAGTGGTATGATGATAATTCCGCCGCCTAATCCGGATAGAGAGCCTATGAAACCGGCTAAAAAAGCTCCTAAAAGCATAATGAGCGTAAATATTAATATTGTCATGGGTATGTTTTTTCTGGCTGCTAATTTACGAATACATATTGGCTATTAAAGCTTAAAAAGTACTTAAAAATTATTATTCCAAGATGAGTTTCTTATGAAAACAAACATTTTAGCCCAGATTCAAGCGGCATCCTTTTGTGGCGATGTTCGCAACAAAAGATATAGCGGACAGCTGGAATTGGCTCCATAAAATAATAATTGCAAATTCAGGGATTAAATAATAAGTATAAAAAACACACTTATAAAAACGGCTGAAATCCAAAATACAGTACAACTTCGCAGTATTCTGGCGTAAACATTGAAAAATCAGTGGCTAATTTTCTTAATTTAGAATAAAAACAAAGGAAATAAGAGTATTTTTGTACCCGAAAAACACATCCGTTTTAGGTTATAAATTCAAATCAGAATGTCAATAATTAAGGAGTTAGAACAACTGTCTGCATCATTAGAAGGAACACTTTTATACGATGATCTTCATAAAACGCTTTATTCAACCGATGCGTCGGTGTACCGAATTAAACCGAATGCGGTGGCTATCCCCAAAACGACCGAAGATATTGTCAAACTAATAAAGTTTGCAGCGAATCATAACATGTCGATTACACCGAGAACTGCGGGAACCTCACTGGCAGGTCAGGCGGTAGGAGACGGATTGGTAATTGATGTTTCGAAGCATTTTACTAAAATTATTTCGTTTGATGCCGAAAAGAAAACCGTTACGGTTCAGCCCGGTGTTATTCGCGATGAGCTGAATTTATTCTTAAAACCTCACGGTATATTTTTCGCTCCAATCACATCAACCTCAAACCGCGCCATGATTGGCGGAATGGTGGGAAATAATTCTTCCGGAACGACTTCGATTCGGTATGGTGTAACGCGTGATAAAATTGCTGAAGTTAAAGCAATTTTGAGCGACGGCTCTGAAGTGGTTTTTAAAGACCTGACTTCGGATGAATTTATAGAAAAAACAAAAGGCGAGACTTTAGAAAATAAAATATACAAAAGTGTTTACGACGAACTTTCAGTAAAAGAAAATCAGGAAGAAATTGTAAAAGAGTTTCCAAAACCTGAAATTCACAGGAGAAACACGGGTTATGCGGTTGATATTTTGCTAAAATCAGAATTGTTTGGAGGAACTGAACCGACAATTAACCTCGGAAAACTGCTTTGCGGAAGCGAAGGAACTTTGGCTTTTACAACAGAAGTGACACTGAAAGTAGATGATCTTCCACCTACACACAGTATTATGGTGGTTGGGCATTATCATACGATTCAGGAATCTTTAGAGTCGGTTGTGGTCGCAATGAAGCATCATTTGTACACCTGCGAAATGATTGACGATACTATTTTGGATTGTACCAAAACGAATCGGGAACACGTAAAAAACAGGTTCTTTTTGCAGGGTGAACCAAAAGCGATTATGATGTTTGAAGTCGCGGGCCATACTTTGGAAGATGCAGAAATACAAGCTGATGCCCTGATTGCCGATCTAGAAAAAAACAATTTTGGTTATGCCAACGTAAAGATTTACGGCGCCGATATTGACAAAGCCAACGAACTGAGAAAAGCCGGACTTGGTCTTTTAGGAAGTATTGTAGGCGACAATAAAGCGGCGGATTCAATTGAGGATACAGCTGTGGAATTGAGCGATTTGCCAGCCTATATTGCAGAATTTTCGGCGATGATGTTAAGCCACGGTCAGGAAGCGATTTATTATGCGCATGCGGGAGCGGGAGAATTACACCTTCGTCCGGTTTTGAATTTGAAGAAAACCGAAGATTTAAAATTATTCAGAACCATTGCGACAGAGGTAGCGCATTTGGTGAAAAAATACAGAGGTTCATTAAGTGGTGAACATGGCGACGGAATTGTACGCGGGGAATTTATTCCGTTTATGATTGGCGAAAAGAATTACGAATTGCTGAAAAGAATCAAACTGGCGTTCGATCCGAATTCGGTTTTGAATATCGGAAAAATTGTCAACGCTGGGAAAATGGACGAAAATCATCGTGTGATTTCGGGCAGAATTGAACCGGATATCAAAACATTTCAGGATTTCTCAGACAGTTTAGGAATTTTACGTGCAGCCGAAAAATGCAACGGTTCGGGCGATTGCAGAAAATTACCATCGGCAGGGGGAGCGATGTGTCCGAGCTATCGTGCAACCCGAAACGAAAAAGAAACCACTCGTGCAAGGGCTAATGCGTTGCGTGAATATCTGACCTATTCTGAAAAAGAAAATAAATTCGACCAGAAAGAATTATACGAAGTTTTTGAGCTGTGTGTAAGCTGTAAAGCCTGCGCCAGCGAATGTCCGAGCAATGTGGATGTAGCAACTCTAAAAGCCGAATTTTTATACCAATATCAAAAAGCAAACGGATTCTCTACCCGAAGTAAAATTTTTGCCAACAACGCCAAACTAAACAAAATGGGAAGCAAATTCCCGTCGATTACGAATTTTATTTCGAATCAGTCTTTCGTTAAAAAATCAATGGGAATTGCGCCGGAAAGACAAGTTCCGTTATTGGCGAAAAAGACTTTTAGAAAATGGTTCCAAAATCATAAGCCTTCAACTACTGATTTTCCTAACGGCAGATTATATTTGTTTGTAGATGAATTCACGAATTATTATGATGTAAATATCGGAATCGATGCTTTCGAATTATTGACAAAACTAGGCTATCAGGTTTTAGTTATCGATCACGAAGAAAGCGGAAGAACGTATCTTTCAAAAGGATTTTTGGAAGAAGCCAAGAAAATAGCCAATCATAACGTAAACGTTTTTAAAGATCTGGTTTTAGGAAATGCTCCCTTGGTTGGGATCGAGCCTTCGGCAATTTTGACTTTTAGGGATGAATATTTGCGTTTGGCAGATGATAAAGATGCTGCAGAAAAATTAGCCGGAAATACGTTTACAATTGAAGAATTCTTCAAAAAAGAAATCATCGATGGAAAAATCACCCCTGATTCTTTTTCAGAAGAAACGAAAGAAATTAAGATTCACGGACATTGTCATCAGAAATCATTAAGTTCTGTTGAAGCAACTTTTGCTATGCTGAATCTTCCTAAAAATAACACAGTGACAATTTACAATTCGGGCTGCTGCGGAATGGCGGGTTCTTTTGGATATGAAAAAGAGCATTATAAAGTCAGCATGCAAATGGGCGAGGATACATTATTCCCAAAAGTTCGTAATACTGCTGAAAGTGTAAAAATCGCTGCAGCAGGAACGAGCTGCCGTCATCAGATTTATGACGGAACTAAGAGAGAGGCTCAGCATCCGGTTTCAATTTTAAAAAGTTGTTTAAAATAACTAAGGCTTTAATTTATGTATATGAAATTTTGTTTGAGCATCATTTTATTCACAACACTTTTAGCGAAAGCACAAAATAGAGTAGATTGTTCAAAATGTTCATTGGAACTCATTGATGAGACTAAACTGGAAAATGAAGATATTAATGCTTTAAAATTTTTAAAAAACGAGATTTACGCCCGAAAGGGATATGTGTTTTCAAATCCTGAATATGCTGATTATTTCAAAAAATATAGATGGTATAAGCCTGTAAATAATAATAAAAGTATTGTTTATTCGGATATTGAAAAGAGGAATATTGCAATCCTGTCGCAAAAAATTAATGAAATTTCGCAGTTTATTTCGACTGAAAATAATAGTAAATACAAAATTATTTCAGAAGAAAAGATAAATGAAATTTTTACAAAAGAAAAAAGAAAAGAATTAGGAATCAATTTTAATATCTGGAAAGTTTACAGTTATAAGGATAAAGGGGGAGAGTATTATTTAGTTTTAACGGAAAACAAATTTAAAGAGCCAACTGGTGGAAATGTTTTTAATAATTCGGTCAAAGCATTAAATTTTAAAATACAGGACAATGGTTTGATCAAAACTTTTGAAACAAATGATGCCAAAGATAAGGAAGAGGAAAGTGTATGGTTTTGGACACGATATATCTATGTGGAAGATTTTGATAATGACGGTATCATAGAACCAATGATCATTTATGGCACCAGCGGTTATAATGGTTATAGCGATGGAAGAATCAAAATTTTATTGTATTATAAGGGTAAAAAAATTGGAGTACGAATTCAAAATGGCGTTTTAGATGATGAAAGAAATCTTAAGATAGATGCCGATTTTTATGCTCTGCCAAAGAAAATACAGGACAAAATTGTAGAGCAAATGGAGTTAATGGTTGAAAACAACCATTCGATTTTGCCTTACGGCTGGGAAAAAAAGATGGCAAAAAAGATGACTTTTATTGAAGAATAATTTCATAAAAAATACTGCCACAGATTAAAAAGATTAAAATAAACTGTAAAAAAATCTATTTAATCTGTGGCAAAAAACTATAAAACTATTTTCTTCCCGGTTTCAGCTGCTTTGTAAATTGCATTGATAATTTTAATGTCTTTCAGTCCTTCCTCACCCGTAATGTGGTTTGGGAGTTTTTTGTTTTCCAGCAACACTTTAGAAATCTCATCCAATTGTTTTTGCTGTTGTTTGATTGGAGGAAATTTAAGAGGACCTTTTGATGTCTTTCCTTCATAAGGTCCGTAACTGAGTCCAGGGCTTAATTCAAAAGAGCCAAAATCAGCAGATGCGTAGGTTCTGTCAATATTATAACCACAAGAGGTAGTTCCATTAGCCATTGCACCGCTCGGAAATACCATTTGCCAGGAAATGCTTTCTTCTGTTTCTGAAAATCGGTTTTTATCGTTTATTGTACCAAACTGTGCAGTAACCGAAATCGGTTCTTCTCCTAAAATATACCGGCTGGCCTGTATGCAGTAAATTCCAAGGTCCATTAAAGGACCGCCACCTGATAATTTTTTGTTCAGTCTCCAGTTGGCCGGACTATTTATATCAACAGGTTTTTTGGCAATGGTATCATACGTTTTATATCCCAGGGATGATTCGATGTATCGTACCTGTCCAAAAACTTTTTCTTGTCCTAATCGCTTAATTTCTAAATGAGTTGGCTCATAATGCAAGCGGTATCCAATGGCCAATTGTACTTTATTATCATTGCAGGCTTTGATCATTTCTTCGCATTCTTTCACGTCAATCGCCATTGGTTTTTCAGTGATAACATGTTTTCCGGCTTTTGCTGAACGAATAACAAAATCTTTATGCATGCTGTTTGGCAGGATAACGTAAACCATGTCTATATCTTTATTTTTTATGATCTCATCGAAATTGTCATAATTATAGATATTCTTTTCGGGAATATTATATTTCTCTTTCCATTTAATTGCTTTTGAAGGGGTTCCTGTCACTATTCCTGCAAGATTGCAATACTCAGAACCCTGCATAGATTCGGCTACAATATTGGCATAAATGCCCAAGCCGCAAAGTGCAAGATTTATTTTTTTTCCATTATAAGGAATATGTTCTGGTTCGGCTGCAGATAAAAAAGAAGGAATACTTGTCGCAATAACTGAAGCACCAACACCAATCCCGAATTTGTTTACAAATGAACGTCTGGATATTTTTTCCATAAATTTTGTCTTTATACGATATTAAATTATGATTTTAGTAGTAAGCAGTTTCAAAAAATGAATATTTATATTTTTTGTGAAGAGCTCTTAAGATAATTAACTTCAAATTAAATGATTATAATTTTATTGTCCTAAAAAAGCGACATATTTCTTGGTGAAAATAATTAAGAAAATTTGTGCAATTTGAGAGGAAAGATACAGGGTATAAACAAAATCGTTTTATATATTTGATTTCAGGATAATTTTTGCATTATTTGCAAAATAAAAGCGCAAAGTCTGAAATATATTAATTTAAAAACCAGAATCACATATGGCGTTATCAGGTTTATTCCGCAAGAAAACAGTACAGGATATTTTAAACCAAGTTGCAAAGAATGAAGCAGACGGTCATAATGCATTAGGAAAGCATTTAACAGCCAGAGATTTAACTGCATTTGGAATTGCAGCTATTATTGGTGCAGGAATTTTTAGCACCATCGGAAAAGCAAGTGCCGATGGCGGACCAGCTGTTATTTTTCTGTTTTTATTTACCGCATTAGCCTGTAGTTTTGCTGCTTTTGCTTACGCCGAATTTGCTTCAATGGTTCCGGTTTCGGGAAGTGCTTATACCTATTCTTATGTTGCTTTTGGCGAATTAATTGCCTGGATAATAGGTTGGGCGCTAATTATGGAATATGCCGTAGGAAATATAACGGTAGCCATATCCTGGAGTGATTATTTTACCGGATTGCTCCAAAGCCGCGGAGTTAATTTGCCCCAATGGATTCAGATGGATTATTTAACCGCTTCAAACGGTTTTAAAGATGCAATGGCCCTGATGCAGGGAGGCAAAACCTTTGAAAATTTAGATTCAGGATTACAGGCAGCTTATATGGCCTGGACTACAGCGCCAACAATTGGTTCTTTCCATTTTGTTGCTGATTTGCCAGCCTTGTTTATTATTGTATTAATTACCGCTTTGGTGTATCGCGGAATGAAGGAATCACGTAACGCTAGTAACTTAATGGTTGTAGTGAAACTTTGTATTGTACTTTTAGTAATTGCTGTTGGAGTTTTTTATGTGGATACGACCAATTGGAATCCATTCGCGCCAAATGGTGTTAGCGGAGTTTTAAAAGGAGTTTCTGCTGTTTTCTTTGCTTACATAGGTTTTGATGCGATTTCAACAACCGCAGAGGAATGTAAAAACCCACAGCGTGATTTACCACGCGGGATGATGTGGGCAATTATTATTTGTACTATCTTATACATTGCGATCGCATTGGTTTTAACCGGAATGGTCAAATACAACGAATTAAATGTTGGAGATCCTTTAGCATTTGTTTTTGAAAAATTAGATTTAAAATGGATGTCCGGAATTATTGCAGTAAGTGCTGTCATTGCAATGGCAAGTGTTTTACTGGTTTTCCAGATGGGTCAGCCTCGTATCTGGATGAGTATGAGCCGTGATGGTTTATTACCAAAGAAATTTTCTACAGTGCATCCAAAATTTAAAACACCTTCTTTTGCTACGATTGTAACGGGTTTTGTAGTTGCTGTTCCGGCTTTGTTTTTAAACCTGACTATGGTAACCGATTTATGCAGTATCGGAACCTTGTTTGCCTTTGTGCTGGTTTGCGCAGGCGTTTTGGTATTGCAGAATAAACCTGAAATTCCAAGGGGAAAATTCAAAACACCTTATGTAAATTCCAAATACATTCTGCCGGTTTTAATGATTGCAGGATTGTATTATGCTTTCGCTTTCAATAACAAAGCTACAATGGCTTTTATTAATAATGAAGCGCAGATTTACGATGCTACTTCTATAGTAACTTCTTTGGATAAAGAAGAAACGGTTAAAGTTTTCGATTATTTAAAAGCTATAGATGTCAATGATAAGACCACAGAAACTGCAGATTTAGAACATTTATTGGGGCAGTATGAGGACGATGAAGTAAAATATGCAGAAGTTGTAAAAGAATTGCCGATCAGGCATTCTTTAAAATACGAATCTGGTTTCAGTTTGTTCAAACATAAAATTCCAATGTGGATTTTCCTTTTTGTATTAGTTGGATTAGCCGTTTGGGCATTTAGGAAAAATTTATCTTTGATTCCGCTTTTAGGTTTAATCTGTTGTCTTTATATGATGGCGGAGTTGAGTGTGTGGAACTGGATTTACTTCACAATTTGGTTGTTAATCGGACTTTTGATTTATTTTACTTATAGCCGAAAAAATAGTAAGCTGAACTTTGTTGAGAAGTTGTAAGTTTGAATTTAAAATTATATTTGAAAATCCGTTCTTTATATTAATTTCAGAACGGATTTTTTTTTGCAACTGACTGAGGTAGGTTTATATGTTTTTTCAATTAGATTCTCCAGGGTTTGGCAAATTTAATTGTGAACAGGATCTAAGGTGTATCAGCTTAAATCTTTTTAAATCTGCGTTAAAAAAACTTTACGTAACCCATTACGACCTTACGTTAAAATTCATATCGATTCTCAATTCAAAACTAAAAAACATTAAATTTGATTTAAAATGAAAGTATAATAATGGAAACAAAAGAATTGAGACCTAAGCTTATAAAAGATTTTGGGAAATTCATTGAAGATGATTCGAAATTAGAAATTTTAGAAGATGTTTTTGATGTCATTAATCATGAGGAAAAAAAGTCAATAGTTTCCGATTCTCACTACGATGTAATTGCTGAAGAAAGAGAAAGATATATTTCTGGAGAAAATCAGTCAAGTTCCTGGGAAGAAGCTGAAAAACGTCTGAATGCTAAGTATGGCTTTTAGCATTACTATTTTACCGTTAGCAAAAAAAGAAATTGATGAATCTATTGCATTTTACGAAATCAAAAGTAAAGGTTTAGGGAAATAATTTCTAACTTATTTAAAATCTTATTTCAAGGTTTTAAAAACGAATCCAGAATTGTACGGAATAAAAAGGAATCCAGGTTATCGCGAATTAATATTGGTTAAGTTTCCATTTGTTATTATTCATGAAATTATTCAAAGTGAAGTAATTATTCATTCTGTTTTTCATACCTCAAGAAATCCTCAAAGAAAACCTGAGTTTTAACTTTAATAAAATTCACTAAATTTTCTTGCTAAAAATTTTTAACCTTTCGGGAATCAATTTACAGATTTTATAAATCCAAATTCATCAATCAAAAAATCAAAAAAGAATCACTTTCTTTTCGAAAATTAAAGAAATCATAACAAAAAACCTGAAGCTTTAAACTTTAAACAAAACTTTATTCCTTAATTTTGTAGCACTAAAAATAAAAAACAGAAAAACTATGAGTTCATTTGACGTAGTCATTATAGGTTCAGGTCCTGGCGGATATGTATCAGCAATTCGTTGCGCACAATTAGGTTTCAAAACTGCTATTGTAGAAAAATATAACTCTTTAGGCGGAACTTGCCTTAACGTAGGTTGTATTCCTTCAAAAGCATTATTATCATCTTCTCATCATTATGCAGAAATTGCTCATTTTGCAGATCACGGAATCGAAGTTTCCGGAGATGTAAAAATCAATTTAGAGAAAATGATCGCGCGCAAGCAAGCCGTTGTAGATCAAACTGTAGGAGGAATCAACTACTTAATGGATAAAAATAAAATTACTGTTTTCAATGGTTTAGGGTCTTTCATAGATGCGACTCACATTGCTGTTGCAAAAGCTGATGGAACATCTGAAACTATCGAAGCAAAATATACTGTAATTGCTACAGGATCAAAACCATCTTCTTTACCTTTCATTAAAATTGATAAAGAAAGAATCATCACTTCTACTGAAGCTTTGGCTTTAAAAGAAGTTCCAAAGCACTTAGTTATCATCGGTGGGGGAGTTATAGGAATCGAGCTTGGGCAAGTTTACTTGCGTTTAGGAGCTCAGGTTTCTGTAGTGGAATTCATGGACAGAATCATTCCGGGAATGGACGGAGCTCTTTCTAAAGAATTAACAAAAGTGTTGAAAAAACAAGGAATGAAATTCTACATTTCTCACAAAGTAAAATCGGTTGAAAGAAACGGCGATGCTGTAACAGTTCAAGCTGAAAATGCAAAAGGAGAAACTATCACTCTTGAAGGAGATTATTCATTAGTTTCTGTTGGTCGTCGTCCTTATACAGACGGATTAAATGCAGATAAAGCTGGAGTAAAAATTTCAGACAGAGGACAAGTTGAAGTAAACGATCATTTACAAACTAGTGTTCCAAATATCTACGCAATTGGTGATGTTGTCCGTGGAGCAATGTTAGCGCATAAAGCAGAAGAAGAAGGAGTAATGGTTGCTGAAATTTTAGCAGGTCAAAAACCACACATCGATTATAACTTGATTCCTGGTGTAGTTTATACCTGGCCGGAAGTTGCAGCAGTTGGACAAACTGAAGAGCAATTGAAAGCAGCTGGAGTGAAATACAAATCAGGAAGTTTTCCATTCAAAGCATTAGGACGTGCAAGAGCAAGTGCTGACTTAGACGGATTCGTGAAAATCCTTGCTGATGAGAAAACAGATGAGGTTTTGGGAGTTCACATGATTGGAGCACGTACAGCAGATTTAATTGCTGAAGCGGTTACTGCAATGGAATTTAAAGCGTCTGCTGAGGATATTTCAAGAATGAGCCACGCGCACCCAACTTTCGCGGAAGCGGTAAAAGAAGCAGCATTGGCAGCGACAGAAAACAGAGCTTTACACGTATAATTTTTTACGTAAAATATATTTCAAAACCGTCAGAATTTTATTTTGACGGTTTTTTGTTTTTTAACATGTAAGACCTATAAAAAATTCTGTAAAATGATTTTCTTTTTTAGATGTTATCTTTGATTAATTTTAAATGCCAACATCATGAAAAATAAATATATAGTTCCAGTTTTGCTTGGAGTAGGAATCGCTTTTTTGCTTTATTCCTGTGGCTCAACTATTCCGGAAAAAGCAACTGCTGTCAATAATTTTAATAAAACAAAATATTTAGGAAAATGGTATGAAATTGCCAGACTGGATTTCAAATATGAGAAGGGTTTAAATAATGTAACTGCAGAATATTCCCTAAATGATAACGGAACGATAAAAGTAGATAACAAAGGGTATGAGGTTGAAAAAAATAAGTGGAAACAAAGTATTGGAAAAGCTAAATTCGTCGAAAAAGAAAATATAGGAATGCTGAAGGTTTCTTTTTTTTGTCCTTTTTATGCGGGATATAATGTAATTGCAGTTGACCAGGATTATAAATATGCTTTGGTTGCCGGAGAAAGTTTAAAATACATGTGGATACTTTCTAGAGAAACTACAATTCCTGAAAACATTAAAACGGCTTATTTAAAAAAAGCACAGGAAATTGGATATAAAACGTCTGATTTAGTCTGGGTAAAACACGACTAAGCAAGCTAAAAAATAAACCCGGCAGATTCTTAAAGTCTGTCGGGTTTGTATTTTAAATTTGAATCTAAATCATGGAGTAAAAACGCTTTTATAATTATCCCAGTATCTGTAAATCAAAAATAAGTTTCCTAAGAATAACAAACCTGCAATTGGCAAGCCTTCCGGTGCAAGAAAATAATTGATAAACAGAATATTTACTGTTATAGGTAAAATCAAAATATTGGCTAATGTTACGAAACGTCCCGTGACGAAAGCGATTCCGCAAAGTAATTCAATAGATTTTGCCAAAGGGAGTAGATAAGTTGAGGCAACCAGGCCTACATTAAAAGCTTTAAAATTTCCGGTAACTTCTGGCTCAGGAGCCAGCTTAAAGAAAAAGCTGATTGAAGCGAAAAGTAGCAAAAGGCCGATTAAAACGCGAACAATAATGGTAGCAATTTTCATAATACTTAGGATTTTTTAAGGTTAAAAAATATATATAAGCTATTGGAAAAGATGCAAACATAAATCTCAAATTAAAAACACTACATTGTTCCTGTGTTCTTTTTTGAGAATTTTATAATTAAACAATTGTGATTTTGAGATTTGTTTAATTGTATATCAAATATAACGAATTTTTTATTATGAAATGAAGATTAACTGTTGATTATTGTTTCTTAAGGTACTTCTTATAAAGGAAAAATCCCCCAATGCTTATTAAGATAAATGGCCAAAGATTAATAAAGAAAATCAAGATAGCCTGCAAGATGTACCAGCCGCTTTTTAAAGCATCAAGAATCTGGATACCTAAATTGGGTTTATAGGCAGCGCTGTCTTTTTCACTTGCAATAGTTTCCTGTCTGATGGTTTCATTCTGATAAAGCTGTAGAGTGATAGTACTGAAATTAATCTGGTCCTGTAACGATAAATTATCAATAGTACGATTATCGTTTGCTTCTTTTTGGTTTCCTAAAGTATTTTCGGCCTCCATAATGTCATTGATTTTTTTGCCCTTTTCATCAATTGCTTTTTCAACTCTTTTTTCGGTATTAGCACTTCTTTTTTGAGAAAGCTGATTGGATAATAATTTTAATGAAACATCATCAGCCTTGATTACCCTGAAATCAAGAAAATCAATTTGTTTGGCGATGGTTTTTATAACCGTATCGAGCTGTGTATTTGGAACGCGGATGGTAATGTTGTTTTCAACTGTGTATTTAGTAGTTTCAAGCGTGCTGTCCTGACTGATTTTGGTTTTAATCTGATTCTGTATAGTGCTTTGTAAATTGGTATAGGTAACAAATCCGCCAAATTTTTGGGTAGCATTTTCAATGGCATAAGTTGAGCTGACGACATTTTTAACCTTAAATTTGATATCTGCAGTTCGAATGAATTTCTGCTTGCTGTCTTTTTTTTCGACTGCTGCCGATGATGAAATAGAGGTGCCGGATAAAACAGCTGTGCTGTCGGTTGTTGCGTAATCTGCTGTTTCTTCAGCTGTAGTATCTGCTTTTTTACAGGAAAATAATACTGCGGTAACTACTAAGGTGGTCACGCCTAACTTTGCAATTGTTTTCATAAAGTTTTTAAAGTTGATTAATAAATTTTGTATAAAGGATATGTAATGTTCTAATCAAATAGCAGGAAAATTTTTAATAATGAATATTAATTCGATATACTAAAAAGTGTGCCAATATTTTTTTAAAGATTACTTTATTGAAGGAATTTTTTTGTCGTAATTTTGAAGTCTAAATCAATTCATTTTTGAGAGTTTCCATTCACAAGCATATTCCGGATCCGGAACAGTTTAAGCAGCAGCTTTTAAGTTGGTCACAACAATTTCGAGAGGTTATTTTTTTGGATAGCAATTCCTATCCGCAAGAATATTCCAGTTTCGATTGCTTGATGGCTGTTGATGCTTTTACATCATTAAAAACCGATTTCCATAATGCGTTTGAAGATTTAAAACAATATCAACAAATAACAAAAGACTGGCTTTTTGGTTACTTGTCTTATGATCTGAAAAATGATATTGAGTCTTTGAAGTCATCCAATTTTGACGGGCTGAATTTCCCGGATTTATTTTTCTTTCAGCCAAAAAAGATTTTTTTATTGAAAGAAAATCAGCTTGAAATCAGCTATTTGTTGCTTTGTGACGATGAGGTTGAAGAAGATTTTCAGGAAATTATTCAAAATAAAAATGACTCTTTTGAATCATTTGATAAAGTCGAAATACAACAGCGAATTTCAAAAGAATTGTATCTCGAAAAAGTAATAAAAATGCTGGAACACATTCATGCAGGTGATATGTACGAAGCTAATTTTTGTATGGAATTTTTTGCTGAGGATGCCATTATTAATCCACTGGAAAAATTTCAAAAACTGAATGAGATTTCAAAAGCGCCTTTTTCGGTTTTCTTTAAAAATAATAAACAATTTTTGCTTTCTGCTTCACCGGAACGTTATCTAAAAAAAACGGGAGATACCATTATTTCCCAGCCCATAAAAGGAACTTCAAAACGATTTTCAGATGTGAATCAGGATGAAGAGTCGAAACAAAGTCTTGAAAACGACGCTAAAGAACGTGCTGAGAATATCATGATTACTGATTTGGTTCGAAATGACTTATCACATACCGCACAAAAAGGTTCGGTAGAAGTTACGGAACTCTGTAAAATTTATTCCTTTTTGCAGGTACATCAAATGATTTCTACTGTAACTTCAAAATTAGATTCGCAATATTCTCCTGTAGATGTTTTAATAACAACTTTTCCAATGGGAAGTATGACTGGTGCTCCGAAGATTTCGGTAATGAAAATTATTGAAAATCTGGAAGAAACCAAACGAGGTTTGTATAGCGGTGCAGTAGGTTATTTTACTCCAGAAGGTGATTTTGATTTTAATGTTGTAATCAGAAGTATTTTGTATAATCAGGAAAATAAATATGTTTCGTTTTCTGTTGGAAGCGCTATCACAGCTCAGTCTGTTCCTGAAAAAGAATATGAAGAATGTTTGTTAAAGGCGAAAGCAATGTCTGAGGTTTTACAGTCTTTTTAGGTTATTGAAAAGAAAATTTAAAAGTGTTTACATATGAAATTAATTTTAAGAGCATATAATCTAAAGCTAAAACACACTTTTAGAATTTCAAGGAAATCTATCGATTTTCAGCCATCGATAATAGTGGAATTGCATGAAGATGGAGTCTTCGGATATGGTGAAGCAACTTCAAATCCGTATTATAATATTACAATTGATATTTTGCAGGCGGATATTGAAAAAATCCGTGCAATTATAGAAAAAACGTCTGGCGAAACTCCTGAAGAATTTTGGCTGAAAATAAATCCGTTTTTAAAGCACAATCCTTTTGCTTTATGTGCCCTGGATAATGCCTATAATGATTTGTATGCACGAAAAAAGGGTAAAAAACTGTATGAATTGTGGAATTATGATATTAGTAATAATCCATTAACGAATTATACCATTGGGATTGACAGTATTGCAAACATGGTCCTGAAAATGAAGGGATTTCCATGGCCGATTTACAAAATAAAGTTAGGTACTTCTGAGGATATTGCAATTGTAACTGAGTTACGAAAACATACAGATGCGGTTTTTAGGGTGGATGCGAATTGCGCCTGGACTGTTGATGAAACTCTGAAAAATGCTGTTGTTTTAAAGGATTTAGGTGTTGAATTTATTGAGCAGCCTTTGAAAGCAAATGATTGGGAAGGACATAAGGAAGTTTTTGAAAATTCTGTTTTGCCTGTGATAGCTGATGAAAGTTGTATCACAGAATCAGACGTTACAAAATGCCACAATCATTTTCATGGTGTAAATATAAAATTAATGAAATGCGGAGGAATAACCCCGGGAAGAAGAATGATTACTGAAGCTAAAAAGCTGGGACTAAAAACGATGGTGGGCTGTATGACAGAATCTACTGTTGGAATTTCAGCAATAGCACATTTGTTGCCGGAATTAGATTATGTTGACATGGATGGCTCGTTATTATTAGCAGAAGATATTGCGTCTGGTGTAACGATAAAGGATGGTAAGACATATTATCCGGACCGAACAGGAACTGGTGTGATTTTATTCTAATATTTCTTTTTAAAATAGTGTAACTTTGCAAAATAAAACTGAGGGAAAAACAAATAAAACTTTAAACCTCAAACCTGAAACAAAACAAAAAAATGACAAACAACGATATCTTAAAAAAACTTCGCGTGGCTTTGATGCTTCGTGATGATCAAATAGTTGAAATTTTAGAATTGGTAGATTTTAGAATTTCAAAATCAGAATTAGGTGCTTTTTTCAGAGCTGAAGATCATCCTAATTATATGGAATGCGGTGATCAGGTTTTGCGTAACTTTTTAAACGGACTGGTTATTCATTTGAGAGGAACGAAAGAAAATCCGAAAAACCCGAATGATGTCTTAGCGAAACATAAAGCTGAAATTCCAAAGAAAGATAATGCGAAAGACAGGCCTGAATTTAAGGTAAGTCCAAAAGACAGCGAAAGAGGGAGAGGAGATCAAAGTCCTTCGAAATCTGGTTCGGCTGCTAAAAAGCCTAAAAAGAAAGAATTCCCAAAAGGTAATGGGAAAATACAAGTTGTAGAAAAAGTAGTTTACAAAAACGGTAAGAATAAGAAATAATTAACCGCAAGAGTGCAAAGGTTTACGTAAAGTTCGCAAAGTTATATGATATACCTTTGCGAACTTTGTGTTTATAATCGTAGTAGTGAGAAAAAAAATATTGCGTGCTTTGCGGTTAAAAAAAAATCCACTCCGCAAAACGGAATGGATTTTCAATATAAATTAATTTCTTATTTGATTAAGAAAGAGCGGCTTTAACCTGATCAGCAGCTTCCTGGAATTGAACAGCTGATAAAATTGGCATACCAGAGTTGTCAATTAATTCTTTTGCAATTTCAGCATTTGTTCCTTGCAAACGAACAATGATTGGCACATTGATAGCGTCTCCCATGTTTTTGTAAGCGTCAACAACACCCTGAGCAACACGGTCACAACGAACGATTCCTCCAAAGATGTTAATTAAGATCGCTTTTACGTTTGGATCTTTCAAGATGATACGGAAAGCTGTTTCCACACGCTTAGCATCAGCAGTTCCTCCTACGTCAAGGAAGTTAGCAGGTTCGAAACCAGCGTATTTAATTAAGTCCATAGTTGCCATTGCAAGACCTGCACCGTTTACCATACATCCTACAGTACCGTCAAGGTCAACATAGTTTAGACCAACTTCTTTAGCTTCAACTTCGATTGGGTTCTCCTCACGAATATCACGCATTTCAGCATATTTTGGTTGTCTGTACAAAGCGTTATCATCGATATTTACTTTAGCATCAACAGCCATAATTTTGTTGTCAGATGTTTTTAAAACCGGGTTGATTTCAAACATAGAAGCATCAGAACCAATGTAAGCATTGTATAAAGCATCGATGAATTTCACCATTTCTTTAAAAGCATTTCCGGAAAGACCTAAATTAAAAGCAATTCTTCTAGCCTGGAAACCTTGTAAACCTACAGAAGGATCAACTTCTTCAGTAAAAATTAAGTGTGGTGTGTGTTCAGCAACTTCTTCGATATCCATTCCACCTTCAGTAGAATACATGATCATATTGCGACCTGTAGCTCTATTCAATAAAACAGAAACATAAAATTCAGAAGTTTCACTTTCACCAGGATAGTAAACATCTTCAGCTACTAAAACTTTGTTTACTTTTTTACCCTCAGCAGAAGTTTGAGGTGTAATTAACTGCATTCCGATGATTTGTCCTGCAATTTCTTCAACTTGCTGTAAGTTTTTAGCAAGTTTAACTCCACCACCTTTTCCACGACCACCTGCGTGAATTTGTGCTTTAATTACATGCCATCCTGTTCCGGTTTCAGCAGTTAATTGTTTTGCAGCAGCAACAGCTTCAACCGCATTGTTAGCTACAATTCCGCGTTGAATGCGTACTCCGTAACTCGCTAGAATTTCTTTTCCTTGATATTCGTGTATGTTCATAATATAGAATTTGTCTGGTTCTGAATTTATTTCAGAATAAAAGTGCGACAAAAGTAGCAAAATTGAACTAAAAACTAAAATCTTTTTTAATTAATAATAAACCAATCTTACTTTGTTAAATTAATTTAATTAAAGTCAAAAAAAGATTAAGCCAAAATATCTTTATTGTTAATTCTAAACCACTATATCGTTTTAGAATTAACATAAAAGCAACGTATTTTAAGAGCTAATTGTTGATTTTTCTTAATATAATTTAAAACCGATTGTGATTTTGGCAATTCACAATGGGTTCTATAATATTATTATCATTTAAGAACCCTTTTTCTAATATTCCTATAAAAATATAAGGCAAAGTATAATTTTGGTACATTATATTTAATGAAATCTTTATTTTTGTAAAAAAAAAATATCAAGAATGAAACTAAAAGAACAAGGCCTTTATTTGCCAGAATTCGAGCATGAAAACTGCGGAGCTGGTTTTATCTGCAATCTTAAAGGAGAAAAGACAAACCAAATTATTCATGACGCTCTTGAGATTCTAGTTAAGCTGGAACACAGAGGTGGAGTGAGTGCTGATGGAAAAACAGGGGATGGAGCTGGACTTTTAATTGATATTCCTCATGATTATTTCAAGAGGATATGTGATTTTGAATTGCCTGCTGCACGTGAGTATGCTGTTGGAATGGTATTTTTACCAAAAATTAAGAATCAATACGATTTTTGTAAAGAGGTTTTTGAAAAAGAAATAAAAGCGCAGGGACTTTCTGTTTTAGGATGGAGAGAAGTACCGGTTGACTCTTCTCAGCTGGGAGAAATTGCTTTGGCATCAGAACCAACTATCGAGCAAATCTTTATTGGAAAAAACGAAGCTATTGAAGATGCTGTTTTTAAAGCGAAATTATATGCAGCGCGTAAAATTACAGAGCATAGCATCAGACATTCCAAAATATCCCAAAGCTCGTATTTTTATCTTCCAAGTTTATCTACTACGACTATAATATATAAAGGTATTATTATGCCTGAAGATATTGGTCCATACTATACTGATTTACAACAAACGGATTTAGTAACACGTTTGGCTTTAGTTCACCAGCGTTTTTCTACTAATACAATGCCTACGTGGGAATTGGCCCAGCCATTCAGATACATGTGTCAAAATGGTGAGATCAATACTTTGCGTGGTAACGTGAGCAGAATGCGTGTTCGTGAGGAAATTATGAAAAGCGAGGTTTTCGGACCACAAATCGATAAATTATTCCCAATCATTTTACCAGGAAAATCAGATTCAGCTTCTATGGATATGGTGGTGGAATTGTTAACACATACCGGAAGATCATTACCTGAAGTAATGATGATGATGATTCCTGAGGCATGGGAAAAACACAAAACAATGTCTCCTGAAAGAAAAGCATTCTATGAGTACAATGCTTGTATTATGGAGCCATGGGATGGTCCTGCCTCTGTGCCGTTTTCAGATGGGGATTATGTAGGGGCATTGTTAGATCGTAACGGACTAAGACCTTCAAGATATACAGTTACAAAAAGCGGTAAATTAATAATGGCTTCTGAAATTGGAGTCGTTGAAGTACCGGCAGAAGACGTTGAAAGTCATGGTAGATTAGAGCCTGGTAAAATGTTCCTTGTGGATATGAATGAAGGGCGTATTATCAATGACGAAGAAATCAAAAGCAAAATTGTTTCTGAAAGACCTTATCAGGAATGGTTGGATCAATACAGATTACACTTAAGAGATGTTCCTGAAACATCAGATGTTTGCCCGGTTGAAACTAGTGATCTGCCTACAAGAGAGCGTCTTTTTAATTATACTTTAGAAGATATTCAGGATGTAATTACGCCAATGGCCCAGACAGGTAAAGAAGCGTTGGGTTCAATGGGAATTGATACGCCTCTTGCTGTATTATCAGACAGACCACAGTTGATTCCTAATTATTTCAAACAATTATTCGCTCAGGTGACGAATCCGCCTTTGGATGGTATCCGTGAAGAAATTGTTACGGATATTGCTTTGAACTTAGGTCAGGACCGTAATATTTTTGATATTACAAGTAAGCAGTGTCGTAAATTAAGAATCCAGAATCCGGTTATTTCTAACGGTGACTTAGAAAAAATCAGAACTATTTCTATCGATAACTTCAAAGCAGAAACCTTTAAAATTTTATATCCTAAAGCAGAGGGTATGAACGGTTTAGAAAATGCTTTGGATGCTATTATTGTACAAATTACAAAAGCGGTAGAAAGAGGAACAAATATTATTATTCTTTCTGACAGAGGGGTGAATAAAGAGTTTGCTCCAATCCCGGCTTTATTGGCTTGTTCCTATGTAAATCATCAGATGAACCGTTTGCGTAAGCGTTCTTATTTTGATATTATCATGGAATCTGCAGAGCCTCGTGAACCACATCATTTTGCTACATTATTCGGATACGGTGCAAGTGCAATCAATCCTTACATGGTAAATGAAATCATTCGTGTTCAGGTTCAGGAAGGATTTATTACCGGAATTTCAGAACAAAAAGCGGTTGATAATTTCAATAAAGCAATTGGTTCAGGAATTTTGAAAATTATGAATAAAATCGGAATCTCAACTTTACATTCGTACAGAGGTTCTCAGATTTTTGAAATTGTTGGATTCAATTCTAAATTCGTTGAAAAATATTTCCCATATACCACTTCAAGAATTGAGGGTATCGGATTATACGAAATCGAAAAAGAAATTACAGAAAGATATAAATATGCTTATCCTGATAAACTAATTCCAAGCAGATTAGGTTTAAATATTGGAGGAGAATACAGATGGAGACGTAACGGAGAAAGACACTTGTTTAATCCTACAACCATTGCAAAATTACAGCAGGCAGTTCGATTGAGTGATCAGGACAGTTATGATGTGTATTCAAACACAATCAACGATCAGGCTAAGAGTTTAATGACGATTCGTGGATTATTTGAATTTGATAATTTAAATCCAATTCCATTAGAAGAAGTAGAGCCTTGGACAGAAATTGTAAAACGCTTTAAAACGGGTGCAATGTCTTACGGATCGATTTCAAGAGAAGCACACGAAAATTTAGCCATTGCAATGAACCGTATTGGAGGAAAATCCAATTCAGGTGAAGGTGGGGAAGACAGAAAACGTTTCCAGCCGGATATCAATGGAGACAGCCGTAACTCGGCTATCAAACAGGTTGCTTCCGGACGTTTTGGGGTTACTTCTCACTATCTGACAAATGCAAAAGAAATTCAGATTAAAATGGCTCAGGGTGCTAAACCTGGAGAAGGTGGTCAGTTGCCTGGAGAAAAAGTATTGCCATGGATTGCAGAAGCACGTAACTCAACTCCTTTTGTAGGATTGATTTCGCCTCCGCCACACCACGATATTTACTCCATTGAAGATTTGGCACAATTGATCTTCGACCTGAAAAATGCGAACAGAGAAGCCCGTATCAATGTGAAACTGGTTTCTGAAGTAGGTGTCGGTACAATTGCTGCCGGTGTTGCTAAAGCAAAAGCAGATGTTGTTTTAATTGCAGGTTATGACGGAGGAACAGGAGCTTCTCCTTTAACATCATTAAAACACGCAGGTCTTCCTTGGGAACTTGGATTAGCAGAAGCACAGCAGACATTAGTGTTAAATAACTTAAGAAGCAGAATTGTTGTGGAGTGTGACGGTCAGTTAAAAACAGGACGAGACGTTGCTATAGCTGCTTTATTAGGAGCTGAAGAATTTGGTTTCGCAACTGCACCTCTTGTAGCTTCAGGCTGTATTATGATGCGTAAGTGTCACCTGAATACTTGTCCTGTCGGAATTGCTACTCAGGATAAAGAGTTGCGTAAAAATTTCAAAGGAACTCCGGAACACGTTATTAATTTCTTCTACTATGTTGCAGAAGAATTAAGAGGTATTATGGCTCAGTTAGGTTTCAGAACGTTAGCTGAAATGGTAGGTCAGACAGATAAAATCAATTCAAACAAAGCTATTGAGCATTATAAAGCGAAAGGATTAGATTTGTCTTCAATACTGCACAGACCAGATGCTTACAAGAAAATGCCGATCCGTAATACGGAAAAGCAAGATCATGGATTAGAGGGAGTACTGGATTTCCAAATCCTTAGAGATTCTCACCGTGCTTTGTACAGAAAAGAAAAAATGACTTTATCATACCCAATTAACAACATTAATCGTTCTGTTGGTGCTATTGTAAGTAATGAGATTTCTAAAATATACGGTCACCTTGGATTACCTGAGGATACCTTAAATGTTAATTTTACAGGTTCTGCAGGTCAGAGTTTAGGCGCTTTTAGTGCTCATGGACTAACATTTACTGTAGAAGGAAATACAAACGATTATTTAGGTAAAGGTTTATCCGGAGCTAAATTAATCATCAAAAAGCCTGCAAAAGCAACTTTTGTAGCTGAGAATAATATCATTGTTGGAAACGTTTGTTTATTTGGTGCAATCGAAGGAGAAGCTTACATTAACGGTATAGCCGGAGAGCGATTTGCAGTACGTAATTCTGGAGCGATTGCTGTAGTGGAAGGTGTTGGAGATCATGGTTGTGAGTACATGACCGGAGGTAAAGTTGTAGTACTTGGAAACACAGGGCGTAACTTTGCAGCAGGTATGAGCGGTGGTATCGCTTATGTCTATGATCCTGAACACAAATTTAAAAACGGATTGTGTAATACGGAAACAATCGAATTTGAAACGGTTGAAGGCGATGATGCTGACGAATTAAGAAATTTGATCGAAAGACACGTTCAGTACACGAACAGTACAAGAGGTACAGCATTATTAAACGATTGGGCAGGAAGCTTAGACAATTTTGTAAAAGTGATGCCTACAGAGTACAAAAAAGCGTTGAAACGTCTGGAAACAGAAGAACAAATGGTAGAAGAATTAACAGCATAATACAATGGGAAAAGTAACAGGTTTTAAAGAATTCGAAAGACAAGACGAATCATATATAGAAGTTAAAGAACGTGTAACGAATTATAATGAATTTACGATTCCTTTGAGTGAAGCTGAAATTACTACTCAGGGTTCTCGTTGCATGGATTGTGGTATACCTTTTTGTCACAGTGGTTGCCCTCTTGGGAATTTGATTCCCGATTTTAATCACATGGTGTATCAGGAAGAATGGCAAAAAGCCTCATGGATTTTGCATTCAACCAATAACTTTCCTGAATTTACAGGACGTTTATGTCCGGCACCATGCGAAAAAGCATGCGTGTTAGGGCTTATTGAAGAGCCAATTTCTATCGAAAATATAGAGAAAAATATTGTGGAGCGTGCTTTCAGAGAAGGATGGATCAAGCCACAGCCGCCAAAAGTAAGAACTGGTAAAACAGTTGCGGTGGTAGGATCAGGTCCTGCTGGTTTAGCAGCAGCTCAGCAATTAAACAGGGCAGGTCATACTGTTACTGTTTTCGAAAGAGACAATGCAATTGGAGGTTTATTGCGTTACGGAATTCCAAATTTCAAATTAGAAAAAGGAATTATCGACAGACGTATCACTATTTTAGAGGCAGAAGGAATTACCTTTAAAGTAAACACAAATGTTGGTGTAAACTATTCAGTTGAAGATTTAAAAGCATTCGATTCAATCGTACTTTGTGGAGGTGCTACAGAAAGAAGAGGTTTGCCAACTCCTGGAGCTGATGCTGACGGTGTGGTTCAGGCAATGGATTTCTTGACCCAGCAGACTAAAGTAGTTTTTGGGGAAAAAATTGAAAATCAGGTATTGGCTACCGGAAAAGATGTAATTGTAATTGGTGGTGGTGATACAGGTTCTGACTGTGTTGGAACATCAAACCGTCAGGGCGCAAAATCGGTAACGAATTTTGAGATTATGCCAAAGCCGCCAGTTGGAAGAAGTGCTTCAACTCCTTGGCCTTACTGGCCATTGCAGTTAAAAACATCTACTTCTCACAAAGAAGGCTGTGAAAGAGACTGGTTAATCAATACAAAAGAATTTATCAAAGACGAAAGTGGTAAATTAATCGCTTTGAAAACAGTAAAAGTAGAATGGAAAATGGTTCCGGGTCAGCGTCCTGAATTACTTGAAGTAGAAGGTTCTGAACAAGTTTGGCCTTGCGACTTAGCTTTACTGGCACTTGGATTTACAGGACCTGAAAAAACATTAAGTGAGCAATTAGGACTTGAAGTTGATTTCAGAAGCAACTATAAAGCAAATAATTATCAGACAAATGTCCCTAATATATTCACAGCAGGGGATATGAGAAGAGGACAGTCATTGATCGTATGGGCTATCTCTGAAGGAAGGGAAGCTGCTCGTCAGGTGGATATTTACTTAATGGGCAAATCTGATTTACCTACAAAAGAAGGTGGAGATTTACCGGGAGTATAATAATTATGCAATAAAATTTTTAAACGGCTGTCAATATTGATGGCCGTTTTGCTTTTTAATGTTTACTTTTCACAAATTCTCAAAATGTTTTAAATTTAAATAAATTTCACAGATAGTTTAAAAAACAAACAATTTGTTATAATTTGTTATTTTTCTGTAAATTATTTGCTGGTAGATAAAAGAGTAATAAATTTGCTCAAAATAAGTTTAAAAATGCAAGCAAAAGATTTACTGCAGTTAGCAGACCAATTTGGAAGTCCATTGTATGTTTACGATGCTGAAAAAATCCAATCTCAGTACAACAGGTTAACTAAAGCTTTCTCTAAGGTGGAGAAATTAAGAGTTAATTATGCCATGAAGGCATTGTCTAACATTGCGATTCTTCAGTTATTAAAGAACATGGGGTCTGGTTTAGATACTGTATCGATTCAGGAAGTTTTATTAGGACTTCATGCTGGCTATGACCCTGACAAAATTTTCTTTACACCAAACGGCGTTTCTCTTGAAGAAATCGAAGAAGTGGCCGCAATGGGTGTACAAATCAATATTGATAATTTATCAATTTTAGAGCAATTCGGAACGAAATATCCTCAAATTCCAGTTTGTATTCGTATCAATCCGCACGTAATGGCGGGTGGAAATGCTAATATTTCTGTTGGTCATATCGATAGTAAATTCGGAATCTCTGTGCACCAGTTGCCGCATTTATTGCGAATTGTAGAGAACACCAAAATGAATATCGTGGGGATTCACATGCACACGGGATCTGATATTTTAGATATCGAAGTATTCCTGTATGCTGCTGAAATCTTGTTTGACACCGCTAAAAATTTCAAAAACCTGGAGTTTTTAGATTTCGGAAGTGGATTCAAAGTACCATACAAAAAAGACGATATCGAAACAGACATCGAAGAGTTAGGTAAAAAATTATCTAAAAGATTCAACGCTTTCTGTACAGAATACGGTAAAGACCTAACGTTGATTTTCGAACCGGGGAAATTCCTTGTGAGTGAAGCAGGTTTCTTCTTAGCAAAAGTAAACGTAGTAAAACAAACGACTTCAACAGTTTTTGCAGGAATCGACAGTGGTTTCAACCATTTAATTCGTCCCATGTTTTACGGATCTTCACACCATATCGAAAACATCTCGAACCCGAAAGGAAAAGAGCGTTTTTACTCTGTGGTAGGATACATTTGTGAAACCGATACTTTTGCCAATAACCGCAGAATCCCTGAAATTACGGAAGGTGATGTTTTAGCGTTCAGAAACGCAGGAGCATATTGTTTCTCCATGTCTTCTAACTACAACTCCAGATACAAACCAGCTGAAGTTTTATGGATGAACGGTCAGGGAATCCTGATTCGCCAAGCCGAAACATTTGAAGATTTACTTAAAAATCAAATTCCGTTGCCAGTAGAAGCAACAGTTTAAAAATAAAAAAAAAAGAGAATATCTATTGAATCCCGTTTCTTAATTGAGGCGGGATTTTTTGTTTTTAGATTTTAGATTATTCCAAGCTTCAGCCCAATCTTGTCATCCTGACGAAGGAAGGATCTTAGCAAAGTAGCCACAAAGCATAGCAACTTGAAACTTGAAACCTGAAACTTTTTTTCTTTGGGCGTGTCCCTCCGGGTCGGGCTTTCGGCTATATCTTTTATTCCGCTCCGCTTCATAAAAGGATACCGCCTCTATCCCTCACGCTGGTGGTTTCATGAGCGTCATTTGTAATTTAATTTTTAAAAACACGTATAAATACTTGGTGTTAGATTTTTAATTATTATTACACTTGCTGGAAATGAAGTTAAATAGATTATGGATTTCCGTAAAGTTTGTAATGATAAAAATGAAACATTTGTTGAATTATTGAATTTCAAATAAACTAAGAACAACAACATTATGAAAAAAACATTAACCATTGTATTAATCCTGTTTTATATTATTTCATACTCTCAAAAAGAAAATGTAGAATCTTCAACAAGACAATTTATAGATAAGGCGCAATTTACCAGAATTAATAAAGATTGGAATACTACAGCAGAATTTAAATCCGGAATTGGTGAAGTGGTAAATTTCTATCCTATTGAGGTTATTGATTTAAAAGCAGGAACCAAAGTAAATGCTTTGCAAGTAGACATGTATATTAAAAATCCTGATACATATAAGACAGCCTGGATTGGAATCGATGAAATTGAAGAATTTATAAATTTTGTAGAAGATAATGTTATTCCAAACCTTGATTTAAAGCTAAAAGACAAATCATCAGAATTTATTTTCAAGGCAAAAGAAATGACTATGTATTATTTTGTTAATGAAAGAACCAGAAGAATAAGTATAAAATTAAATAGTTATGATAATGACAAAATTTTGAATTATACTTTCTGGACTGAAACACAAGTCGATAAGATTCCTAAGCTATTGACTGTTTTAAAGAAAATTAAATAAAATGTTACCCGCTAAGCATTCTATGATAAAAAACAATTAAAAAGTGTTAAAATTTAAGATGCAAATTTATAGGTGTTTATGTATTCTGTTTCTCGATTAATAACTGCGAATATCCTGCTTATAAGTTTGCATCTAATATTG
>NZ_JAIQDW010000026.1 GCF_020026925.1 Flavobacterium hibisci
ATCTTTAAAGACTACTTTTGAAGCTATACACACACCGCAATTTAATTAAATTGCAAGAATTAGGAAAGCGAAAACTTTCCTTTTTTTTATGCCACAAAAAAAGCTGCCTCACTTTTGAGACAGCCTCATTTTTGTAATAAGAAATTTGTTTCTTAGAATCCTAAATCTTTTTTCACATCAGCAGTAATGTTTGGGCCATCAGCTAATAAAAGAGTTGAACCGTCTAGTACGTATTGGAAACCTTTAGCTTTTCCAATTTTTTGGATAGAAGCTTTTACTTTTTCCATTAAAGGTTTTACTAAATCAGTTTCTTTTTGCTGCAACTCTTTTTGAGCATTATCTCTGTAGTCGCCAATTCTTTTTTGCATATCCTGAACTTCCTTAGCACGCTCAGTATTTACTGCTTCAGTTGCTGTGGTAGATTCAGCGTCATACTTTTTGATTTTTGTTTGATATTCCTCAATCATTTTTTTGTATTCCGCATCATATGTTCCGCTTAATTTTTGTAATTGAGTTTGAGCATCAAGCATAGCAGGCATCTTCGACATAATCTCGCTAACATCAACATGAGCTGTTTTAGCCTGCGCATTCATTGTATTGTTTGCAGTTAAAATAAGCACTGCAGCAATTACTAAAGTTTTGATTTGTTTCATCATTTTAAAATATTAATTAATTATTGGTCGTATTTGATTTTTCTGTTTCGGCTTCCTTAGCTTTTTTAGCCGCTTCTCTTTCTTCTAAAATTTTCTTCTTTTTTTCTTCTAACTCTTTTTTACGCTGTTCATAAAGTTTTTGTCTTTCTTCGGCTTTATTAACTGCAGGTTCAGTTGCTGGGGTTACTATAGTTGGAGCTGTTGTCTCAGTTTTTGTAGCTTCAGCTGGTTTTGCAGTTTCAGAAACCGTGCCATTTTTTTTGGCTGCTTTTTCAGCGGCTATAGCGTTCCTTTTATCTTCGTATTCTTTTCGTTTAGCTTCCTGTTCTAATTTTCTATCAGCAACTAATTTTTCTCTTGCCGCCTTTCTTGCATCAAGTGCTTTTTGCCTGTCTGCCATAGCCGGATTTTCGTCAATCTCGTTTTCAAGATTTTCCTTGGCCTCTTGTTCTTTTAATTGCTTTTTATTGAGCTGCTGTCTCTTTTCTGTTCTGTTTAGGATACGAATAACCTGATCACTTATGTCAAATCTTTTAGCCGAAAAAAGCATCGTCAAATCAGATGATTTATCAAAAATAAAATCATAGTTTTTGGCTTCTGCTATATCTTGTACAGCAGTAAAAACCTGATCTTGTATTGGTTTTGCCAAAGCTGCTTTTTGATGCATCAAATTTCCGTCAACTCCAAATTGTTTCTGCTGGTATTCCAGCATCTCATTTTCAAGGAACTTAATTTCTGTTTCTCTTTCCTCAATAAGTTCTTTTGTAAGCAGAGCCTTTTCCGTTTTAAGGTTTTCTTTTAATTTATTTATTTCTAACTTTTTGGTTTCTATTTCCTGCTTCCATTTAGTAGCTTTTAAATCTAACTGAGATTTTGCCTCTTTGTAATCAGAAACATTTTCTAAAATATATTCCATGTCGATGTAGCCAATTCTGGTCGACCTTGTCTGTGCCTCACTTGTATTTGCTACAATCAAGGCTAAAAATATAAATAAAAATTGTTTTCTCATACATTAACTTTATTTCAGATTTTTAACCAAATATATCTTTTAAAATTGCTGTCCAATAATAAAGTGTATTTCCTGACCATGTGCTTTGGTTTCGAGTCGCTGAGGATCAAATCCATAGCCAAAATCAATACCCAATAAGCCAAATGCAGGCATGAATACACGTAAACCAAAACCAGCAGAACGATAGAGATCGAAAGGGTTATAATTTTTAAACCCGTTATAAGATGCACCCGCTTCTAAAAACGTAAGGGCATAAATAGATGCAGATGGCTTAAGGGTAATCGGATAACGCAATTCCATAGAAAATTTATTATAAATTGTTGCTCCAACCTGCTGCTCTGCACTATTTACAGGAGTCAAAGAGTTATTTTCATATCCTCTTAATCCAATGGTTTCTCTTCCGTCCATAGAGTAGTTCGCCATACCATCTCCACCTAGATAAAAACGTTCAAAAGGAACAATTCCTCTATCCTGATTGTAAGCACCCATGAAACCAAATTCGGTTAATGTTCTTAAAACTAATTTTCCATATATTTTATTATACCAGTCTGCTCTAAATTTGATTTTATAATATTCTAACCAGTTGTATTTTTCCTGATCTACTTTTGCAGGATCTGCAGCAGCTTCCTGGTAAGTACTTACGGGATTATCGTTGGCGTCTAAATAAGTGTTTTTAGGAATTGTGTATCCGTTAACTGTTTGGTCTTGAGTAGTTTTTTTCTTATATTCTTCTTTTTCTCCTAAAGTAGCATAATCAATTCCATTAAACAGTGAATAAGGTGGTGTTACTTTTGCAGAAACACTAAATTCAGAACCGTAAGTTGGGAATATTGGGTTAAGACCTTTGTTGCTTCTGGTTAATCCAACCGTATAAGCTAAGTTTCTGGATGCTCCGTTTCCAAAGGTAAATAATCCGGTAAAATAATTATTCAAATCATAATGCTGGTAACTTACAGACTGAGATAACACGAAATAATCATCCGGGACAGTTAATCTTTTAGCAAGTCCAACTTGTACTGTAAAAATATTGAAGCTTTGACTTTTATCTACATTACGTCCATAACTATAATTGAACTGCTTACTGTAAGAGATAGAGGAACTAAATTGTACCGGTTTTTTACCTCCAAACCATGGCTCAGAGAATGACACGCTATACGTTTGGAAATAGGTACTTCCTTGTAAACGCAGGGATACTTTTTGACCATCTCCCATAGGCAATGGTTTATAGGCCTCTTTTTTAAACATATTCCTTGCCGAAAAATTATTGAAGGATAATCCTAAAGTTCCTATGAAGCCTCCGCCGCCATATCCACCTTGTAATTCTACCTGGCTGGAACCTTTTTCAACTAAATTGTATTCGATATCTACTGTTCCGGCTGCAGCATCTACATTTTTAAATTTAGGATCAATCGCTTCAGGGTCGAAAAAACCTAATTGTCCAATCTCACGAATAGTTCTCACCAATAATTCTTTACTGTATTTTTCACCCGGTTTAGTTCTTAATTCGCGATAGATGACATGGTCATTGGTTTTGTCGTTTCCTACTACCGATATTTTATTAAAATAAGCAATTGGGCCTTCAGTTATTCTAATTTCAAAGTCAATAGTGTCATTTACGGTTCTTGTTTCTACGGCATTAATGTTAGAAAATAGATAGCCGTTATTCTGATAAAGGTTTGTAATATCTTCCCCGTCAGGTTTAGTTTTGTCTGCAATACGTTTTTCAAGCATTACACCATTATAAGTTTCCCCCTTTTTTATTCCTAAATACCGATTTAGCTGTTGATCTGAATAAACCGTATTCCCTAAAAATTTAATATTTCCAAAGTAATATTTGTTTCCTTCTTCCAGATTAATTTTGATGGCCAACATGTTTTTTTTCTTGTTATAAGTGACTGAGTCATATATGATACGGGCATCACGATATCCTTTTTCTTTATATGCTGCAATAACTTTTTCTAAGTCGGTTTTGTATTTTTCAGGAATAAATTTTGAAGCTTTCAGGACACGGAGTACGTTTTTTTGTTTGGTGTCTTTCATGGCTCTTCTCAATTGGGTGTCCGTTAGTTGTTTGTTCCCTATGAAGTCAATGCTGCTTATTTTTACTTTGTCTCCCTTATCTACACGGACAAGCATGTTTACATTGTTCCCTGCAGTAGTATCTGGAGTGGTTGTAATGGTAACTTTGGTATTGTAAAAACCTTCTTTTTTGTATTTGTTTTCGATGTAGTTTTTTGTTGTAGTGATTAGATTTTCGTTTACGATCTTGCTTTTCGTCAGATTATTATCTTTTATTAACCCTTCAACTTTACTTTTCTTAATGCCAACAAATTTTACTTCGTTTAATTTAGGAAGTTCTACTATATTTAAGTCTAAATAAATGCTGTCATTTTCAACTTTATTTACATAAAAAGCAATTTCATCAAAAAGGCCAAGCTTTCCTAATTTCTTAATTGCCCCGCTAATTTCTTCGCCCGGGACAGTAATTTCCTGACCTTTTTGTAAGCCTGAAAATGTTACAACAGTTTGTTCATTGAAGCTTATTTTACCAACAACAGAAACTTTTGCAAGAATGTATTTTTTTCCCTGGTCAAAAGGAATTCTTTCTTGTGCTTTGATTTGAGAAAAACTACCCAAAAGAAGTAGGGTAAGTATTATTTGTATTCTATTTTGCAACACTAAAATATTATTTAATTTGTTCACTGGTTTTTCCAAATCTACGTTCTCTTTTTTGATAACTAATGATAGCCTCATATAAATCTTGTTCTTTAAAGTCAGGCCAGAGCACATCAGTAAAATATAATTCTGAATAGGCTATTTGCCAGAGCAGGAAATTACTTATTCTGTGTTCTCCACTTGTTCGTATTAATAAATCTACGTCAGGTAAATTTTGCGTGTAAAGATGCTCATTTATAATTGAATCGTCAATACTGTCTAATGAAATTATATTATTTTTAACTTTATCACTGATGAGTCTGACAGCGTTCACCAATTCTTCTCTGGATCCGTAACTTAAGGCCAGTGTCAGCGTTAAATGAGTGTTGTTTTTTGTTTTTTCGATAACATCCAACAACTCTTTTTGAGCAGATTTTGGCAGCCTGTCCAGATTTCCAATTGCATTCAGTCTTATGTTGTTCTCCTGTAAAGTCACAAGTTCTTTTCTTAATGAATTTATAAGAATTTTCATTAATGCCTGAACCTCTAATTTTGGACGATTCCAGTTTTCTGTAGAAAAAGCATATAATGTTAAGTATTCAATGCCAAGTTTAGCACAAATTTTAATGGTTTCTTTAACTGATTTGGTTCCATTTTCATGTCCAAAAGCACGAAGAAAGCCTTGTTGTTTTGCCCAACGCCCATTCCCGTCCATAATAATGGCAAGATGTTTAGGTAAATTTGTCTTATCTATAGATTCTAATAAATTCATTTTATTCTGCGCAATAGCAAGGTTTTTGTCCAAAGGTATATGTTAAGGTTACTCCGGTAAAAACATACCAATCGTTATTATTTAAATTCCCAAAACGATTATTCGCAAACGAATCATCTTTAGGGTTGCTTCCATCTATATTATCTGTAAAGGTATATCGTGCACCTATTTCGGCAGCTAAGATAAAATCACGACTAATATTTGATTTTATTCCTAATATTATAGGTATGGCAAATGAATTTCCTCCTTTGTCTTTTTTTGTCACTCCGTTTACTACATGTAATTCATCATATCGAAAATAACTTAAACCGGAAAATACATAGGGAGTTATTTTTAGATCTTCATCATGCAAATTAAAATCAAAGAAGTTAAATTCTAAACCGGCAGAAAGTTCTCTTACGTTATTTTTAAAACTAAATCCTCTTTTATATCTTGATGGTTCTTCTGATTGTCGGTCATTTCCTGTGATTTTGGATTGTGTGTATGAAAAACGATAAGAATGGCGTGGACTTTTATTCCATTTATACAAAATACCAATAGCAGGCTTTTCAGGAGCAATATATGTAGTGCTCCCAACATCTCCTATAAAGTTACTTCCGCCAAGAAAAACACCAATCTCGTTTATTTGAGCATTAAGTGTGATAAAGGGAAAAAAACATAACAATAAATTAAAAATTTTCTTCATTTAATTCAAAATTGCGTGCAAATATAATAATTATCGATACGAATCAACGTTCCTTTAGATAAATGTGTCTTTTTTTAAATTTACCGTATGATTTTGAGACATTTAATGAAGATTCGATATATGCAAAACGAGAAAGAGTATTAATATCGTATAGTTTAATCTGTAAAAAAATTTAATTCCTTTTATCTTCTCCCCAAAGCAATTTTTTTCTAAGTGTTTTTAAGAAAGTTTCGCCTGGAATTTCAACCATTTTAATTTTAAAATCTGTTTTTTTTATAGTTAAGACCGATTCATTTTTAATAGAAGCAATTCGTGAATCAAGTGATACTAAATATTGGTCTTCTCTTCCGGATACACGAAGTTTTATTTCGGTATCGTCAGGTATAACCAATGGTCTTGCGTTTAAGTTATGAGGCGCAATAGGGGTAACTACCAAGCTTTTTACATCCGGAGTCAATATTGGTCCGCCACAGCTTAATGAATATCCGGTAGAGCCTGTTGGCGTAGAAAGAATAAGTCCGTCAGCCCAATATGAGTTCAGGTATTCATTATTCAAATAAGTTTCAACAGTAATCATCGACGTTGTATCTTTTCTGCTAACAGTAACTTCGTTCATTGCAAAATTTAAATCGTCTTCGATAGCATCATTTTTTGGGTCACAGGTCAGGCTCAGCAGTGTTCTTTCAGAAATGGTGTAGTTTTTATCAATTACAAACTGCAAAAAACCATCAATGCCTTCTTTTGGGACAGTTGCCAAAAAACCTAATCTTCCGGCATTGATTCCTAAAATGGGTACACCGGAATTGCGAACTAAACTGGCGGCTCTTAAAATAGTTCCGTCGCCTCCAATACTTAGCAACATTTCAAAACTATTGTCAAGTTTTGTTTTTCCTGAGAAGGTTTTATATTCTTTTTTAATTAATTGTTTCTCGTAAAGCATTTTCAGAAAGTTTTCTTCAATGACCATTTCGACATTATTGTTGTTGAAAAACACAAAAATATCTTTGATAATGGGTTCGGTACTGTTTTGGTAATACTGTCCGTAAATGGCTACTTTCATTTTATTAAGTTAGATAATGAGAAAATTTGATAATGTGCCAATGTTTAATCATGTTGTTGACTCATTTTCTAATTGCTTATTATAATTATATGTTAAGGTATTTGTCTAAATAATCAGAACGTTCTTTTAGGCTGTTAATGTAAGTATCTTCCTGATGTTCTGAGATAATTTCGTAATTGTATCTTCTGAAGGTCTGGATAATTTCATTCATTGGTCCAACTCCAATTTTTACTGTAATGTGAACATTTTCTAAATCGGCTTCGGATACAAAACAACCCAGGATTTTACCATTATTGCTCTCAACGATTTGAGCTATCTGTGCCATAGAATAATCTAAAAGTCCTTTTTGAACGATAATAATACCGCCCTGTTCTTTTAAAAATGGAGTTTCCTGAAAAAATTTCATTATATCTTCCATTTCATAATATCCGATATAAGAATTGTTTTCGTCAAGAACCGGAATTACATTCGTATGGTTTTTGGCAAAAATTTCCAGAACGTCGAGCCAAATCATTGATTTTCTGGCAAAAAAACGTTCTAATGTGTATTTGTAATCAATTATTTTTTTATTCGTATCAAATGTTTCAATATCATCCGAAGCAATGCTTCCAATGAAAATTTCGTTTTCCACAACAGGAAAATGAGAAAAACTTAAATCAGCAAAAAAGTCCTGAACAGATGCTATCGTTTCCTGACTGTCGATTGCTCTAAAATCGTTGGTGATATAGTTGGTGATTTCTGTCATAAGTAGTTTGAAGATATTTGATGCAAAATAATCAAAAAATAGCAAAAAATGCTAGATTTTACTTTGTATTTTTGCTCTTACAAATATAATGCTACAGAATTAATAATCTATTTTTATGACGAAATTAAGTGTAAATATCAATAAAATAGCAACTTTACGTAATGCCCGTGGAGGAAATGTTCCTGATTTATTAAAAGTAGCCGCCGATATTGAAAAATTTGGAGGTCAGGGGATTACAATTCACCCGCGTCCGGATGAACGCCATATCCGGTATCAGGATGCCCGCGATTTAAAAGCGATTGTTACTACCGAATATAATATTGAAGGAAATCCTCAGCATAATTTTATTGATTTGGTCTTAGAATGTAAACCTGATCAGGTTACATTGGTTCCGGATGCAATTGGTGCAATTACTTCTTCTGCAGGTTGGGATACTATAGATAATCAGTCTTATTTGGCTGAGGTTATTCAGGAATTTCAAAGAAACGGAATCAGGACTTCAATTTTTGTTGATCCTGTTTTAGAAATGATCGAAGGTGCAAAAAAAACAGGGACTGACAGAATTGAGTTATACACAGAAGCCTTTGCCCATCAATATGATTTAGGGAATAAAAAAGGAATCGATCCTTATGTGAAAGCTGCAGAATTGGCAAATAAATTAGGTTTGGGCATCAACGCAGGACACGATTTAAGTCTGGATAATATTCAGTTTTTCAAACAAAACATTCCCGGATTATTAGAAGTTTCTATTGGTCACGCCTTAATTTCAGAAGCGCTTTATCTTGGTTTGGATAACGTGGTTAATATGTATTTAAATAAGTTGAAATAATTCTTCCGAATAAAAAATATAAATATGCTTTACTCAAAAATAGAAGGCGAAGGTAAACCATTCGTTATTATGCATGGTTTTCTTGGAATGTCTGATAACTGGAAAACCCTTGCCGGACAATATGTAGAAGCCGGATTTCAGGTTCATATTTTAGATTTGCGAAATCACGGCCGTAGTTTTCATTCGGATGAATGGAGTTATGAAGCCATGGTTCAGGATGTCTTTGAATACTGTCAGGCAAATAATTTAGACAAAATCGATTTGCTTGGGCATTCGATGGGCGGAAAAGTAGCAATGCTCTTCGCAGCAACACATCCCGAAATTGTAGATAAATTAATTGTAGCAGATATAGGCCCGAAATTCTATAAACAGCATCATCAGGATATTTTGGCTGGTTTGAATGCAGTCGATTTTTCAGTGAAACCAAGCCGTGCGGATGTTGAAGAAATTCTAGCCAAATATGTGCCTGATTTTGGAACCCGTCAGTTTCTTTTGAAAAATTTATATTGGGCAACCCCAGGGCAATTGGCTTTCAGGTTTAATCTGGAAGTTTTTAATAACAATCTCGATGCAATTGGGAAACCTTTGGCAGAAGGTTTGGTTTTCGATAAACCAACTTTGTTTATCCGTGGCGGAAATTCAAATTATATTTTGGATTCGGATGTCGATGCAATAAAACAGCATTTTCCGGATTTGCAATTAGAAACTATTCCAAATGCAGGACACTGGCTTCATGCTGAAAATCCAAAAATGTTTTTTGATCTCACAACTGCTTTTTTGAAATCGTAATTGAAAAATATACTGTACTTTTAACTGAAATTTAAATCAGAAGACTATGAAATTATTACTTAGACTCCTTGTAACTGCAGCTTTGGTTTTGTTACTGTCGAATCTTTTGTCTGGTGTGCATGTTGCCAGCTTAGGTACAGCCGTAATTGTTGCAGTAGTTTTAGGATTGTTAAACCTGTTTATCAAACCTATTTTGGTAGTACTGACCTTGCCGGTGACAGTTATTACGCTGGGCTTGTTTTTACTTGTTATCAATGCGATTATTATTTTGTTGTGTACGAAAATCGTTGGTGGTTTTGCGGTCGATTCGTTTTTGACGGCATTAATTTTTAGTGTGATTTTGTCTATACTGCAATCGATCACCTATAAAATAGTAGGAGACGATAAAAAATAAAACGCGAAGTTGTTCTAAAGCACTTCAAATACAATAGATTAAAAACTTGGCTGGGTTGCAAAAATTTTATAATTTTGCAACCCAATTTTATTATGTAAATTAAAGAAGAAGATGGATATCAAAAGAGTAGCAAAAGACGCTGTGAATGAAACAATTGTAATGAATGTTGTTCACATGGATTATAAAGGTCAGGTGGCAAAAAGAATTAACGAAAAAATGCCTTTAGCACAAGTAAAAGGTTTTAGAAAAGGACAAGTACCTAAAGATCTTGTTGAAAAACAATACGGAAAAGCTATTAAGCAGGAAGAGATCAAAAAAGTAGTTGATTTGGCTTTGGAGCGTTATATTCAATCTGAAAGATTAAACCTTTTAGGAACTCCTATTGCTAAAGTAAACGAAAACTTCGACTGGGATGCTGAAGAACTAACTTTTGAATACGAAATTGGTTTAGTGCCAAACTTCGAAATTGATCTTGAAGCTAAAAATGATATCGTAAAATATGTAGTAACTGCTGATGATAAATTAATTGACGGACAAGTCGAGCGTATCCAAAAACAATTCGGAAAAGCAAATCCAGTTGAAAAAGTGACTGCAGATGCTGATATTACAGGGACTTTCGCAAATGCTGAAAACGGAATTGAAAACAAAACAACTTTTTCATTGTCAGTTTTCAAAGACAAGAAAACAGCTGATTTGTTTATCGGTAAAGAAGTGGGTGATGTAGTTACTGTAAACACTAAAGGTTTATTCGAAGACGATCACCAATTAATGGATTACTTAAAAGTGCCTCACGATAATGTACATGATTTAGCAGTTGATGTAGATTTTACAATCGAAGCAATCAATGTTTCTGAGCCTGCTGAATTAAATCAGGAATTGTTTGACAAACTTTTTGGAGAAGGAAAAGTAGCTTCATTGGAAGATTTAAAAGCAAAAATAAAAGAAGATGCTGAAGCACAATTCGCACAGCAGGCTGACCAAAAATTATTATTGGATGTTCAGGATTTCTTAATCGAAAATACAAAATTCGATTTACCAGCTGAATTCCTTAAAAAATGGTTGCAGACTGTAGGAGAGAAAAAACTCTCTGCAGAAGAAGCAGAAATTGAATACGCAAGATCTGAAAAAGGTTTACGTTTTCAATTGATCGAAGGAAAAGCGATGGCTCAAAGCAATATCCAAATTACATTTGAAGATTTGAAAGCTTTTACATCAAACGCAATCAGACAGCAAATGGCTCAATTTGGTCAAACAAATCCAACTGACGAAGAAGTAGAAGGAATTGTGGCAAGAGTTTTGTCTAATCAGGAAGAAGTAAAAAGACTTTCTGAGCAGGTTGTAGCGGCTAAATTGTTAGATTTGTTCAAAGAAAAAGCAAATCCAACAACAAAAGAAGTAACTTATGATGAATTTATTGCTGCGTCTTACGGCGAATAATTTCTGAAAATTAAGCATATAAAAGGAGCGTCACGGATATTTTTCCCTGACGCTCTTCTGCTTTTTTATTTCAGTTAAAGAAAATATTTTTTTGATGTGGGTTTCAATTTATTTTTTATTACTTTTCAGAAGCTAATCCAGCTATTCGTTACAAGTTTTTTCATTGCTGCCTTTTTTTGTAAGGTAAAAAAAGAGCTTCCGCCGGTCGCTTTTTTTTACCAACAAAAAATAGTTGCCATTTCAAAAAGCTTTTCACTGCTATCTGGGCTAAATAAGACAAATTGACACATAAGTAATAAAGGTACAACCTTTGATGGAAGGAATAATATATAGATATAACATAAACTTAGAACACTTAAAATATGAACTACGGTAAAGAATTCAAAAAATTTGCTACAAAGCACCAGGGAGTAAACGCCATGTACTATGACAAAATCGTAGCGGCAATGAACCCAACCAATATGACTCCATATATTATTGAAGAACGTCAGCTGAATGTTTCTCAATTGGATGTTTTCTCAAGATTAATGATGGACAGAATTATCTTTTTAGGAACAGGTATCGATGATCAGATAGCCAATATCGTTCAGGCACAATTATTATTTTTAGAAAGTGCCGATGCTTCAAAAGATATTCAGATTTATCTGAATTCCCCTGGAGGAAGTGTTTACGCAGGTTTAGGAATTTATGACACCATGCAGTATATCAAACCAGACGTGGCAACAATTTGTACAGGAATGGCAGCTTCTATGGGAGCCGTTTTATTATGCGCAGGAGCAGCAGGAAAACGTTCGGCTCTTCCACATTCAAGAGTTATGATTCACCAGCCATCCGGAGGAGCTCAGGGAGTTGCTACAGATATGGAAATTAACTTACGTGAAATGCTGAAATTAAAAGAAGAATTATACAACATCATTTCGCAGCATTCAGGACAATCTTTTGAAAGAGTTCATAAAGACAGTGAGCGCGATTACTGGATGAAAGCTGACGAAGCAAAAGAGTACGGAATGATCGATGAAGTATTGAGAAGAGGATAGTTTTAAAGTTAATTTTAGTTTTAGGTTTCAGGTTTAAAGTTACAGCTGTTAACTTGAAACCTGAAACTTTAAACTTTAAACGAAGAATAAAGGTTAATAGGTTGCTAAGTTTTTGACGTTTAAATATTAAAATCTCATAAACTTAGTATCTTTGCAGCTTAGTAACTTAAATAAAGAATGGCAAAAGTAGTATTAGAATGTTCGTTTTGTGGAAGAAAAAAGCCAGAAACTAATTTATTAATCGCCGGAATCAATGCGCACATTTGTGATAAATGTATTGAGCAGGCGCACGGAATTGTTTTAGAAGAATTAAAATCCAGCGGAAGTGCCAAACTGGTTGGGGATTTAATTTTAAAGAAACCAAAAGAAATCAGAGCTTTCCTTGATCAATATGTTATTGGACAGGATCAGACTAAAAAAGTAATGTCGGTGGCGGTTTACAATCACTACAAGCGTTTAATGCAACAGCAGTTAGACGATGAAGTAGAGATTGAAAAAAGCAACATCATTATGGTGGGTCAGACCGGAACCGGAAAAACGTTGGTAGCCAAAACGATTGCAAAGATGTTAGACGTTCCTTTGGCTATCGTTGACGCGACTGTACTTACAGAAGCCGGTTATGTTGGTGAAGACGTTGAAAGTATTTTAACCCGACTTTTGCAAGCTGCTGATTATGATGTAACCAAAGCTGAACGCGGAATCGTTTTTATTGATGAAATTGATAAAATTGCCCGTAAGAGTGATAATCCATCGATAACACGTGACGTTTCTGGTGAAGGAGTTCAACAGGCTTTATTGAAATTATTGGAAGGAACAGTTGTAAACGTACCACCAAAAGGAGGACGTAAACATCCGGACCAGAAATTCGTTGAGGTAAATACACAAAACATTCTTTTCATTGCCGGAGGAGCTTTTGATGGAGTTGAACGTATTATTTCTAAACGTTTAAACCGTCAGGCAGTTGGATATTCTACTTCTAAAAATGCGGATAATATCGACAAAGACAATTTGTTACAATATATCATTCCTAAAGATATTAAAGATTTTGGTTTGATTCCTGAAATTATTGGTCGTTTGCCGGTTTTGACACATATGGATCCATTAGATAGGGAAACTTTGCGTGCCATTTTGACTCAACCTAAAAATGCACTGGTAAAACAATATCAAAAGCTGTTTTTAATGGATGAAGTAGAATTTAGTATTACGGATGAAGCTTTAGATTTTATTGTTGACAAAGCTTTAGAATACAAATTAGGTGCCCGTGGATTACGCTCGTTATGCGAAGCAATTTTAACAGACGCTATGTACGAATTGCCAAGTTCTGACGATAAAGTTTTATCAATTGATAAAGATTATGCAGAACATACTTTGAGCAAAAATTTATTGAAGCGCATGGAGATTGCTTCATAAATTAAATCATATTTATTCTAAAGCCTGTTCATTTTGAACAGGTTTTTTTATATGAATTTTTATAGTTGAATTACAATATATAAATAAGTGATAAACAACTTCATATTATGAAAAACAAAATTTCTGGTTTAGCCCTGATCGAAGCGGCATCCTCTGGCTGCAGGGTTTGCAGGCAGAGATATAGCGGAGAGCAGGACTATTGGTGATGAAAAAACTAATTTTCTGCTTCTGAAAAAAATTACTGCACCCTAAATTTTTCCCGATATTCAATAGGCTTCATACCGACCATTTTATAAAATACTTTTCTAAATGCTTTTGGGTCATTATAACCGGTTTTTTCAATAATTTCTGAAATCGAAAGCTGGGTTTGTTCCAGATATTTCTTTGAACTCTCCACTCTTATATTTTGCAGATATTCGATAGGCGGAATCCCTGTTACTTGTTTGAATCTTCGTGTCATGTTTCGGGCACTTGTCGGAATATCTTTGGTGATTTCTTCGAGTGTTTCGATGCTGTGATACTGAGTTTCGATTTTTTGCTGGAGCATGGCAACCAAAGCATCATTATGCAGATGATTGGGTCTGAAAGTACTGAAATAGCTTTGTTTGTATCGGTTTAAATCGATAGAGAAAATTTTCGCAATTTGTACGGCAATTTCATTTCCGCAATATTTTTGGACCAAAAGAATCAATAAATGAAAAGTTGAGGTTGATCCGCCGCTGGTGTACAGACTTCCGTCTGCAGTCAGGGTTTCCTCAGGTTTTAGTTTCACAAGCGGAAAAGCTTTGGTAAATGCACTGCAGGCATCGACATGGGTAGTCGCCAGTTTTTCGTTGAGCAATCCGGAAGCAGCAAACAAAAACGCTCCGGTGCAAAAGCTTGCCAGTTCAGCACCTGTCTGATGGTGTTTTTGCAGCCACGGAATAAATTTTCGATTTTTGGCAATCATTTCACTCATATTATCGGAGGTAAAAGCAGGAATCAAAATGAGTTCTAAATTTTTATCAGAATCCTCAATTGAATTCACTTCATAACCAAATAATTTTTTCTCATTGATTTGCTCAGCCGATTGAAAAACCATAATCTCAAAAGGTTTTTCAATTTCGTCATGTAATTTATTCGCTGTTTCAAAAACTTCTAAAATTGCCGCTACGCTTAGTAATTTGTAGTCATGCCCCAAAATTAAACCTACTTTCCTGCTCATAATTTTAGCTTTATCGATATTACGAAGATATACATTTTGTCTTAAATGACCCTAAAGTTGGCTTTTATTATATTTTAAAGCTTGTTTTAATATTTTAAGTTTGTATTAAATAATTTGTATTTTTATAAAAAAGGAACTTTAATTTTAAATAAATAACTAATGATAACAGTAAAAAATACGATTAAAGCATCTTTGAAGAAAGTTTGGAATTTTTGGAATTCTCCTGAACACATTACCAAATGGAGTTTCGCATCTCCGGACTGGCATACACCTTATGCAGAATCCGATTTAAGAGAAGGAGGAAAATTTAAATCGACCATGGCTGCAAAAGACGGCAGTATGAGTTTTGATTTTGAAGGTGAGTTTACGCTTGTAAAACCAAACGAAGCTTTGCAATATGTCATAGCAGACGGAAGAAAGGTTGAAATCACTTTTACAGAAACATCAAACGGAGTAGAAATAATTGAAAGTTTTGATCCTGAGACACAAAATTCCGAAGAAATGCAGCGTGGAGGCTGGCAGGCAATCCTGGATAATTTTAAAAATTATGTTGAGAATAATTAATTTTTAACTCCAGGCTTTCAAAGTCAAAAAGGTTCAGAGTTCTTAGATATAGGTTTATTTTATATCACTTTACATAGTTCAAAAAATAATTGTTTAACAAATAAAATATCAAAAATGACAAAACAAATTTGGTTGAATCTGCCTGTGAAAAATGTGGCAAAAGCAAAAGAATTTTTCTGGAAAATAGGTTTTTCGTTTAATGAGCAACATGACACGCCAACTTCGACTTGCATGCTAGTAGGCGAAGGGCATTTTGTGGTAATGCTTTTCGAAGAATCGATTTTTGCAGGTTTTTCACAAAACGGTATTACAGATACTAATTCGGGTTCTGAGGTTTTGATTTCGATTGATGCTGAGAACAAGGAGGAAGTTGATGAATTAGCCCAAAAAGTGAAAGATGCCGGAGGAACTATTTTTTCAGAGCCGGCGGAAAGTCAGGGCTGGATGTACGGTTTTGGTTTTGCAGATTTAGATGGCCATCGTTGGAATGTATTATTTATGGATTTTAGTAAATTATCATGATTATGGAAACATTAGAATTTAAAATCAGAATCAAAGCTACGCCTGAAAAAATCTGGTCAGTTTTATGGGATGACGAAACGTATAGAAAATGGACAGCCCCTTTTTGTGAAGGCTCCTATGCCGTAAGTGACTGGAATGAAGGCGATAAAATACACTTCATGGCTCCAAACGGAGAAGGAATGAACAGCATTATCGAAAAAAAAGTCCCAAATGAATACATGGCTTTTAAGCACATAGGCGAAATCAAGGATTTTAAAGAATTGCCTGTAGATAAATATGCTGAAAATGGGAGTGGTTATATGGAAACGTACCGTTTAATTCCTGATGACGAGTTTACAGATCTTGTTTCTCAGGTTGATGTAATCGAAAAGCACAAGGAGTATTTTGAAGAAGCTTTTCCAAAAAGTTTAGAAGCGATTAAGGAGCTTTCGGAGGAGTAAATATCAATTACAAAAAACAATTGCAATAACAATAAATAATATTAATAAAAATAAAAAAGTATTATGGCAAAAGCAATAAATACCTATTTAATATTTAACGGAAACTGCGAAGAAGCATTTCAGTTTTACAAATCTGTTTTCGGAGGAGAATTTCAATATGTCGGAAGATTTAAGGATGCACCTCCGGAACATGATACTGAATCACTTTCAGAAGAAGTCTCTAATCGCATTATGCATATTTCGCTTCCAGTTGGCAGCTCTGTTTTAATGGGAAGTGACAGCCATCCAAAATTTGGAGATGTAGGTTTTGGGGATAATTTTTCAATTTCTATCAGTGCAGAAAGTACCGAAGAAGCAGATAAAATATTTGGCGGTCTTACAGCTGGCGGAAGAATAGATATGCCAATGCAGAAAACTTTTTGGAGTCCTTATTTCGGAATGCTAAAAGATAAATTTGGAGTAAACTGGATGATAGATCTTGCGAATTGTGATGAAGGCAACGAAAGTTAGATTATTTTAATACTTGAACATTAATTGTTAAATAACCTGAAAAAGCACATTGATTTGTGCTTTTTCGTTATAAAAAAACAAACAATATACTTTTATATCAACAATAGATTGCCGATTTTTGTCGCTTCTTAAATCAACAAGGATAAAATGGCAAAAGAAGATAAGGAAATTATATTATTAAAAGTTTCAGGACACGACAAACCGGGTGTTACCGCAGGCTTAACCACAGTATTAGCAGCTTATGATGCTGTTATCTTAGACATAGGTCAGGCTGATATTCACGATACATTATCTTTGGGAATTTTATTCGAAATCGAAGCTGGTTCCAGTTCAGGGCCTGTTTTAAAGGACCTTTTGTTTAAAGCATATGAACTCGAAGTAAAGGTTAAATTCATTCCGATTTCTGTTGAAGATTATGAAACCTGGGTAAAATCGCAATCCAATCAGCGTTACATTATCAATATTTTAGGCGAAAAACTAACAGCTGTTCAATTAGCAGCCGTGACCAAAATAATGACGGATCAAAACCTGAACATCAATTCTATTATCAGATTAACAGGAAGGACTTCTGTTGTTGAAAAAGAAGAATACCCACGTTCCTGCATTCAGTTATCCGTTACTGGTGAAATTGTAAACAAGATCGAAATGACGGCCAATTTTATGGCAATTTCCAGAACACTGGATGTCGATATTTCGTTCCAGGAAGACAATATATACAGACGAAACAGACGTTTGGTTTGCTTCGATATGGATTCCACTTTAATCCAAACTGAAGTTATTGATGAGTTGGCAGAACTAAATGGAGTAGGAGAGCAGGTAAGAGCGATTACAGAATCTGCCATGAATGGCGAAATTGATTTCAACGAAAGTTTCAAAAAACGTATGGCTTTGCTGGAAGGTTTGAGCGAAGACGTTTTGCAAAAAGTAGCCGAAAATCTGCCTATCACAAAAGGAGCGCATCGTTTGATGAAAGCGTTAAAATATTACGGCTATAAAACCGCTATTCTATCTGGAGGATTCACTTATTTTGGCGAATACCTGCAAAAAGAATTAGGCATCGATTACGTTCATGCCAATCAGCTGGAAATTAAAGACGGTAAATTAACCGGTAAATATATAGGCGATATCGTTGACGGTATCAAGAAAGCAGAATACCTGACAGCGATTGCCGAAAAAGAAGGAATTCACATCAACCAGACCATTGCCGTTGGTGACGGGGCAAACGATTTACCAATGATTAACCTTGCCGGTCTCGGAATCGCTTTCCACGCCAAACCAAAAGTAAAAGAAAGCGCCTCAAATTCGATTTCGAGTTTAGGACTTGATGGTGTATTGTATTTATTAGGATATCACGATCGATATATTGATATGATGTAAAGAATCGAATAATACAATGTTTATCATTCTGAGGAACGAAGAATCTCCGCAAGTAATTCTATAATCAAAATAAAAAAACCTTAGTTCATCATTTGGACTAAGGTTTTTTTTAGGGCATGCCCCGCAGAAAAAGCGGGTTGGGCTATTCGTTGCAATCTTTTGTGCCTCCCGATAGCTATCGGGAGGCACAAAAGGATTTCCACTGCTATCCCTCATGCGGTATTGATGAATGAATGATTTTATAATTCTTTTTTACGGTAAATGGTGGTCTTTTTATCACCTTGTTTAGTAAGGATTCCCATTTCAACTGCTTTTTTTAAATCCCTGCTGGCTGTAGCTGAGGATAGATTTTTAAAATAAAACAGATAATCTTTTCTGGTGAAGTTTTCCGAATTAACATTAGTGAAAATTTTTATGCGATCTTCATCAGAAAGTTTTTTTGTTGTGTTTTCTAAAAGTTCGCTTAACGATTCATTAATTATGCCTAGCATATATTCGATAAACTTCGTTGATTTTCCTTCTTTATCACTAGCGGAAAGGGAATTATAATAAGCGGATTGATTTTTAGAGATTAAGGTTTCAAAAGGTAAAAATTCGAAAACAGGATATTCGTTCATAAGAATTAAAGTTTGCCACAATCTTCCCATTCTGCCATTTCCGTCCATAAAAGGATGAATGAATTCCATTTCATAATGAAAGACGCAACTTTTAATGAATGAGATTTCAGATTTGTCTTTTAGATAATCAAATAAATCTTTCATTAAAAAAGGTACATTAGCATAAGGGGGGGCAATGTGTTCAACTTTTGTTCCTTTTACAATCGCGACACTTTTTGTTCTGTATTTGCCAGTATTTTCAATAAGATCTTTCATTAGTATTTTATGTGCTTTTAAAAAATCTTTTTCGGAATGATATTTTAATGAACTTAAGTTTTTATAAACTTCCAATGCATTCAGGACTTCCGAAATATCCTTTTTAGGTCCGATAACTTTTTTATTTTCTAATAGTGCTGTTATTTGATCCTCTGATAATGTATTTCCTTCAATATTTAAAGAGGAATGTATCGTTTTGATCTGATTTTGTTTTCGTAAACGGGGATTAGTTTTAAGTAAATAAGTAGCATTGACTTCTCCAATTTTTTCAGAAATAGAAGAAATGTGTTTTAGAATTAAAGAAGTGATTTCGTATGGTGGTTTCATGATTGATACTATCATTTGATACTATCAAAAATACTAATTTTATTTGGTTGATCTTTATTTTCTTCTGCTGTTTTGTACTGTTATGAGCATTCCGGTTATATACGCAAAGAAAATAATTTTGGATTGATTACGTTGGCGTGGGACAGTTCGTTTTATCATTAATGTTATTAGATTTTTATTTCGATAAACGAGAAATCACAACCTCATATTTGCTATGAGCTATCAGCGTGTGATTTCTCGCGAAAAGGTCGAATTGACAAAATTTACTTAAATAATCTGTAAATATTAAGAAGCAAAATTATTGTTCTTCAAAGAAATCTTCATCTAGCTGTTTTATTTCATAAGTTGCCTTTATTTGAATTCCAACATTAAATTCGTGCATCAAATCAACTAATTTATTTCCGTCTAATAGAATTATTTTATGATGAGCATTTTTTGCTTTTTCAATCGCTCCCAAATCAAATAACGATGTTGTTACAAAGACACCTTTATTCGTATCTCCACTCATTGCACCAATAAAATTTCGAATATCTTTTTCGCGGACTTTATTTTCACTAAATCTTTTTGCCTGAATATAAATTTTATCGAGACCAAGTTTGTCTTCATTTATAATTCCGTCAATTCCTCCATCACCTGATTTAGAAGTTTCAATAAATTCTCCGTAACCCATTTTCTTAAGTAATATCAAAATTACTTTTTCAAAATAATATGGATCAATAGTTTTTAGTTTTTCTAGTAGATCATTTTTAACTTCTTTTTCTATTTGAGAAAAACCAGTATCAATTAAATCTTGTGGTGATGAATTTATTATCCCTTTCAATTCATCTTTTTTATTACTGTTTTTTAGATTCTCTTCAGCATAGAAATTTACAATACCAGAATCTTCTACAACGTTCTTTAATGATAATTCTGATTTTTGTCTCAGACCTTTGTCTGTAATTTGGACATTTGCTCTTTCAGGATAAAATATATATCCACCTTTTTTTAAATATGATTTTCCCCAAGCAATTCTATTATTTACCAAATTTTCTCCTGATTTTGTTTTCTCTGCAAGTTGTTCATCGCTTAGTTGATGAAAGAATCTTTCAATTACCAATTTTTGTAATTCTCTTGTGTGAATTGTTTTTCCATCACTAAGTACTTCTAATATAGGGTTAAAGGTTTCGTGGAATTTTGGTATTTCAATCATCATTATTGTAAATAAATATTTTTATTGGTGTAGGGGTTATAATGCCAACCTAATCCTACATCCCCTTCAACTGTTCCAAATAATCTCTCTGATTCGAAAGCCTCGGAATCTTATGCTGTCCGCCCAGTTTATCACGTTCCTTCAGCCAGTCGTAAAATAAATTTTCTCTGGCAACATTAATCACCAAAGGATTTAACGTCATATTATTGTAACGTTTGGCTTCGTAATCAGAGTTTAAAGTTTGTAACGTTTCGTCCAGTACTTTCTGGAAAAGGCCAACATCGGCTGGCTTTTGTTTGAATTCAATCATCCATTCATGAGCGCCTTTTTCTTTGTCCTGCATAAAAATTGGGGCAACAGTATAATCAATGACTTCGGTTTTGGTGATTTCGCAGGCTTTGGCAATCGCCTGATCCGTATTTTCGACCATGAGTTCTTCGCCAAAAACATTGATATGGTGTTTGGTTCTTCCCGTAACCCTTATTCTGTAAGGGTTTAACGAGGTAAACCGAACGGTATCACCTATTAAATAACGCCATAATCCTGAGTTGGTGGTAATAACGATAGCGTAGTTTTTATTCAGTTCGACATCGGCCAAACGGATTACTTTTTGATCTGGCGTTCCGTAAGTGTCCATCGGAATAAATTCGTAGAAGATTCCGTAATCCAGCATCAGCAATAAATCACTGGAATTGTTCAGATCCTGAATGGCAAAAAAGCCTTCGGAGGCGTTGTATATTTCGTAGTATTTAAAATCCTTGCTTGGCAGGATTTTTTTGTATTGTTCTTTGTAAGGAGAAAAACTCACCCCACCGTGAAAATACACTTCAAGATTTGGCCAAAGCTCCAATAAGTTTCCTTTTCCGGTGTTTTCTAGAACCCTGTTCATCAGAACCAGCATCCACGAAGGAACTCCGGCAAAACTGGTTACATTTTCATTTTTGGTTTCATTAATGATGGCGGCAATTTTGGTTTCCCACTCACTCATCAGCGAAGTCTTGCTGCTTGGCGTACTGCTGAATTCGGCCCAAATAGGCATATTTTCAATCAGTATTGCTGATAAATCGCCAAAAAAAGTATTGTTGTTTTCGTAAATCTGGGAGCTTCCTCCTAAGCGAAGACTTTTCCCTACAAACAGCTGTGAATCTTCGTTGTTATTCAGATACATGCAAAGTAAATCCTTACTTCCTTTGTAGTGACAGTCTTCAAGGGCTTCACTGCTTACCGGAATAAATTTACTTTTAGCGTTGGTAGTACCGCTCGATTTGGCAAACCATTTTATAGGACTTTCCCAAAAAACACCCTGTTCTCCCTGTCGTGTACGTTCAATTAGAGGCTGTAATTCTTCGTAACCTGAAACCGGAACTCTTTCAGCAAAAGTTTTATAAGAGCTGATTGAAGCAAAATCATATTGTTTTCCAATAATCGTATTTTCTGAAGCCGTCAATAAATTATGAAGCAGCTCTTCCTGAACTTCATTTGGATATTTTAAAAAAAGTTCAATTTGATGTATTCTTTGTTTGAGAACCCAGGATGCAAAAGAATTTATTATGGATAGAGGCATGAAGAATGTATTTAGATTTTAGATTTTAAGTTACTAATATTTACTATAAATGCAAATACCGGAAATTTAAAATTTGAATATCGGCAGACAAAAATGTAACTTTGTTGCTATTCAAAAATAGTGTTTTTTTGCAAAAAACAATTTATTTAGAATAAAGATTCCATTTCAAAAATTCCATTTCTAATAATGAAAAATCATTTTTTTCTAAGAAAAAATCTAAAATCAGCAATAAAAATCTATGACCTACGAAGGAGTACTTACAAAAATGCAAACCGAATTCGGTGCCCCAATTCAATATTATCTGGTTTTTGAAGATAGTTTTTTAAACATGAATCAGTTATTGGATAAGGAAATCGAAATTAATTTCGCAGGTTATCAATGCTTGAATTGCTGCAAAAAGAAAAAAATATTCCGTCAGGGATTTTGTTATGATTGTTTTTATTCAAGTCCAGCCGTTGGTGACTGGATTATGAGACCAGAACTCAGCACGGCACATTTAGGAATCGCAGATCGTGATTTGGAATATGAACAAAGAGTTCAGTTGCAGCCTCATGTGGTTTATCTGGCTGTAGCAAGCGAAATAAAAGTGGGCGTTACCCGTAAAACACAAGTGCCAACCAGATGGATAGATCAGGGCGCAAGTCAGGCAATTGCTATAGTTGAGGTTCCGAATCGATATCTGGCAGGAATTACTGAGGTTGCTTTAAAAAATCATTATACCGATAAAACGAATTGGAGAAAAATGCTCCAAAATCCAACAGAAACTTTCGACTTAATTGTTGAGAAAGTTAAAGTCCAAAATCTGATTCCGGATGAAGCTAAGGAATACTTTTACAGCCAAAAAGAGGATGTGTATGATTTGCATTATCCGGTCTTACACTATCCGGCAAAAGTTGCAAGTTTAAATCTGGACAAAACACCTTCTTTTCGGGGAAAGTTAGTGGGTATAAAGGGGCAATATTTGATTTTTGAAAACGGAACTGTTTTTAATATCCGCGGTTCCGAAGGTTATATCGTTACAATAAACGTCTAGCATACTGCCTCATTCGTATATTCTTATTAATAGCTTGTATAGTAATTAGTTAAAAGATTAATTAGTATTGTATTTTTGGCTTTAAGAATAGGTCATGTGAATTTTAATAAATTTTATTACAATTTTATAATAATTTGATATTGATCGATTTATATTTTTAGAAGCTTTGGCGAATTAATTTTGTCAAGATTTATAAAAAAGCTTTTTAAAATAATGCAAATCAAAATAAATTAATTATAAAATGGGAATTTTAGGTAGAATAAATGTTTTGAGACGTGCATTAATGCGAACTCTGACAAAGAATATTGGAAAATCAAATGCTGAGCAAGGCATTACTCTGGTCAACAAAAACGAAATCAAAAGAATTTTAATTTGCAGACCAAATGCAAGATTAGGTAATCTTTTACTGATTACCCCTTTAGTTCAGGAATTAGAGGAAATGTTTCCAAATTGTAAAATTGATTTGTTTGTAAAAGGTTTTTTGGCTCCGATTATTTTTGAGAATTATGATTGTGTAGACAGGATAATAAAATTACCTAAAAAACCTTTCAGTAATCTTTTCCAATATTTTAAAGTCTGGGTTTCTTTAAAAAAGTATAAATACGATATTGCTATAAATGTAGATCAGGGTTCTTCTTCTGGGCGTCTTGGAGTCAAATTCTCTAATTCTAAATTTAAGTTTTTTGGTGATTTGCCTTTTTCGGCTAATTTATATCATGATGATTATGCCCACATTGCTAAATATCCTATTTATCATTTACGGGATTATTTAACCAAATTAGGATTTGAAAAAAGAGAAGATCCTATTATGCCTTTAGATCTTAAATTAACGCCTGTTGAAATTGCTGAAGGAAAGAAAAAATTGCATACTCTGCTGGTGAAGAATTATAAAAAAACGATCTGTATATTTACTTACGCCACAGGATCAAAATGCTTATCAGAAGCCTGGTGGGAAAATTTTTATACCAGTTTAAAATCCCAATATAAAAATTATAATATTATAGAAATTCTCCCAATAGAAAACGTTTCTCAGATTGGTTTTAAAGCGCCAACATTTTATAGCAAGGATATTCGCGAAATTGGATCTGTAATTGCAAATGCTGATTTGTTTATAGGGGCTGACAGCGGAATCATGCATCTTTCGAGTGCCGTCCATACTCCGACAGTAGGGCTTTTTTCAGTGTCAAACCTAAAAAAATATGAACCTTACGGCAATAATAGTATTGGAATAGATGTAAATAGCTTTTCTGAAAAAGAATATTTTAAAATTTTCAGTACCATTTTAGAGAATGGAAAATCAGGAATCTATTCCAAAGCAATTTAAAAGATAAAAAAAAGGTCAATCTAATCCGATTGACCTTTCTTATTGATTATTTTTTCTTTTTAAACAAACCATTTAATAAATCGCTGGCTTTAGCTTTGACTTCTTCATTCGTCTTTGCCTTATTTTCAGCATCGGTTTTTGTAGTGTCTTTTGATTTACTGTTTTTGTTGAGTAAATCGTTAAGTGCAGCAGCACCTTTTTGTGTTAATTTTTCTTTTTGTTGACTTACCACCTGACTGGTAAGATTATTAACCGCTGTTTTAGTATCAATAGCCACTTTTGGGTTTGAAAAATTACCCGTTATCAAACCTGAAATTGGAATATTTTCCAGTTTTGCGGCATCAGCAGGCGATAATTTAGAAAGAAAAGCATTTGCCTCCTTGCCTAAATATTTGGCAGGAACATCTAACTTTAAATTATAATTCATGGTTTGATCAAAACCGTGAGTTCCGTCAACAGTAACTTTAATATCCTGATATTTAATGTCAAATGGTTTTACTTTTACTTTGCCATCTTCAAAAGATAAGGCCATTTTCAGGTCATTCAGATTCAGTTTATTGACATCAATAAAATTTACTTTCGAACTCAAAGAATTCAATAAAGTCGAATTTTTGGCATTTACAGTTGTTGAAAGCAATTGCCCTAATAAATCACCAGAAATGGAAGCTAGGTTTGGAGTCAGTTCCTTCGCATCTAGATTTCCATTTAATTTAATTGTCGAATTCAGTTTACCATTAATAATTCCTGCAATTGGCGCAATTTTTTTCATCATATCCAGTTGCGTAAAAGTCTGGGCAATATCAACCTGATTGAAACCTAAATTCATATCAAAAGTAGGAACTTTTGTTTTCGTGGAAACCGTTCCGGTCAAACCGATAGATCCACCAAAAATAGAAGTTTTGAAATTTTCTAAAGTGGCTTTTTCATCTTTAATGATTAATTTTCCTGAAACCGCAGTCAGTTTTAAATTATCATATAAAACAGTATTTGCTTTTGCATTTAAAGTGCAATTTAAAAACGCAGGAATTTTCATTGCGTCTGCAGGTTTTGCAGCCGTTTTTGTTTCAGTTTTTGCTTCACCACCTGCAGTTGTAGCTTTTGCAGGTTCTCGGGAAGTCATAAAATCATCAACAGCTAATTGGTTTGAACTCATATTGAAGTTTCCTTTCAGTTCTTGTTTCTTAAACATAAAACCATAGAAATTCTCCAAAATCCCATTAATAGCAATATCACTTCTTCCGGTAGTGGCATTAAACTGTTTTAAGTTAATTTTACTTGGGTTGAACTCCACCATTGCTGTGCTTATGTTCATCGATTTGTTATTCTCATCTGTATATTTAAATCCGGACAGACTCATTGTTCCTGCATTTTTGATGTTTTGATACTGGCTTTTTTCTACAGAAGCCATATCAAAGTTGGTAGTTACATCCGCTTTTAAAATACCTGCCAAAGGTTTATCCAGTTTGATTGGATATGCTTTTGAAAGATTGGCCAAATTGATGGTTCCTTTTAAAGCGGCATCAACAATAGGATTTACGGTTACGTTTTTTACATTCGCTTTTGCACTGAAAACATCCTGATCAATTCTAAACGAAAGTTTGTCCAGGTTTACATAAGTGTCGTTCAAAATACCGGTTTCATTGATGATTTTGGTATCAATTACGATATTCTGAACTGATTTTGGTAAGTTAGGATATTGGAATGAAGCATTATTAGATGCAATCGCAATATTGAATTTTGGAACCGTTGTGTCTGTCAGTTCTCCTTTAGCAAAACCAACAACGGTAAAATCCCCGGTTGTTTTAACGCCATCAAGACTTGCAGCATACGCTGAAGGAATTAATCCTAAGAAATTGGTGAACGATGATGTTGGGGTTTTGAATTTCAAATCATAAATCTGCGCTTTTTCAGCCATTTGAATAAAACCGTCAAACTCTAAAGGCAGCTGATTGATTAAAGCTTTGTTTTCTTTAAAAGTGTATTTGCTTTGCTCTAAATCAATCCCTAAAACAGCATCCAGAGTCAGCTTTACATTTTTAAGATAATTCATTTTATCCATGTCCAAAGAAACGTTGGCTGTAGATTTTGTAGTCAGATCAAGTTTTGAATTGGTAAAATCTCCTGTCCCTTCGTGATTCAGGCTGTCGATTACCATTTTTATTTTTGAACCCTGATCGATATATCTGAAAGTGAAATTTTCAATTTTATAATTTTGGATTTTTAAAGAAAGAGGATCGCTTTTGCCATCTGATTTGGTTTCTTTTTCATCTTTCAAAGCGATATCAAAGTTCCCAACTCCGTCTTTATTGAAAATAATATTAATTAAACCATTTTGGGAACTGATTCCTTCAATGTTCAACGGTTCTTCTTTTCCTTTAAAAAGTTCCTTGATGCTCATTTTTAAATCCAGTTCCCCTAAGGAAACCAAAGTATCTCCTTCAAAAGGAGCTTTGTTGATGATCAACAGCTTTTCAATCGAAACATTCGCGTTTGGAAAGTTTTTAAACAAACTTAAATCTGCGTCAGCAAAACTTACTTTTGCATCGACGCTTTTGTTGATGGCTTCGGCAATTTTAGCTTTGATCTGATCTTTGAAAAGATACGGAACAGCAAATAGTGCAGCAACTAGAACTACAAGTACAATTCCTGTGATTTTTAAAATTTTCTTTAACATAACTATTTAATATTTGGGGTTTGAATAGACAAAAATGATAAATGATTATAGCAAAAATAGCTTTTTATACCGGAGCTTTTTTGTAATTTTTTGATAAATTCAATAAAAAAATCCGTTTGAGTTTATTATTTCAAACGGATTTAATTTAATTTTTATTGTCATTTCTGAATAAATGAAACTATTTTGGAAGTCAGAGTTTCAGAAATCGGGAGTGTTTCATTATTATAACTTTCAAAATTGGCCTGCTGGTCGCCTTCAATAACTTTCAGTATATGATTCATTTTGTCAATGATTAGCAATTCAGAATTTGGATTGGCTTTGGATAAATTTTCAGCATCCTGTACGGTTACCTGCAGATCTTTGTTTCCCTGTAGAATTAAAACCGGAATTGAAAGTTTCTTTATTTCTGTCTGCGGATTGTATTTGAACCACGAAATTAAGTAAGGCTGGATAGCGGGTCTGAAAAGCGAATTAAGCATTGGGTCGACATTTTTTACTGTTTTGCCGTTCTTCAGGCTGTCGATAACAGGAAAAGTCATATCTTCAATCTGCTTCATTCCTTTGGAAGAAATTTGTGTCTTTAAAATTTTATCGGCTGCATCACCTGCCCCGGCAATTGAGATAAATTTGTCTGCTTTTGCTCCGGCAATCATTCCAATTAATGATCCTTCGCTATGACCAATTACAATTACTTTAGAAAAACGTTTGTCTTGTTTTAGTAAATTAATCCAGCTTTTTGCATCTTCAGTATAATTTTCAAAAACCAGACCTGCTTCTGAAGGGGCAGCTGCTTTGCTTTCAGCAATTCCTCTTTTATCATAACGTAATGATGCAATTCCGTTTTTTGCTAAAACTTCGGCTAGCATTTTTAACGAATTGTTTTTCATCATCGGATTATTTCCGTTTCTGTCTGTTGGTCCCGAACCGGCTATTATTAAGGCAACCGGACATTTTTTGGATACATCCGGAACAGTCAGGGTGCCGTGCAACTGATCGATATTTATTTTTAAGACAATCGGAGACTCCTTAAATGTGATTTCTTTTTTATCCTGTGCACTAACAAAACTTAGAATAAAAACGGTAAGAAGAAGAATTATTTTATTCATTTTTTGAAATTATTTAATGTTGATGCTATACGGCATTATGGCCTGGGCGCCTTTTAATTTTTGAAGTCTTTTGATGTGCTCAATAAGTAAATAATTCTCTTCGCCAATTTCTTCTTTTATGAAAGTTTCTTTAGACTGAGCAAATGGAAGACCTGACAGAAGATCATTTAAATTCTTCTCATATTCGGGATAATTTTGTGTACTGTAGGATTTTATTTTGGCAATTTTGGCTGCTTCGGCAATAGCATCATTGAGACCGCCAATTTTATCCACTAAACCAATTTTTAAAGCTTCAGAACCTGACCACACTCTTCCCTGGGCAATTGCATCTACTTGTGTAAAAGTCATTTTTCGGCCTTCGGCAACGTGGGTTACGAAAGTATTGTAAATGTTCTCAACACTTTCTAATGTAAAGGCTTTGAAATTTTCATCCACTGGTACAAACGGGCTGTAATTAGCCGAGTTTTCATGCGTTTTTACCTGCTCGGTATTGATTCCTAACTTGTTTGCCAATGGACTGAAATTCGGCAAAACTCCAAAAACGCCAATTGAACCTGTGATTGTGTTTTTTTCAGCAAAAATTTTATTCGCATTACAGGCAATGTAATAACCACCCGATGCAGCATAATTACCCATAGAAACCACTACAGGTTTTACTTTCTTTGTAATCTCAATTTCTCTCCAGATCAAATCAGATGTCAGCGCACTTCCGCCTGGACTGTCAATTCTTAAAACAATGGCTTTTACATCTTCATTTTCTCTCGCTTCTTTTAATGAACGGCGCATCGACCCTTCACCAATTTGATTCACATCACCTTCACCGCTTCCAATTTCACCCTGAGCGTAGATTATTGCAATCTCATCGGTTGCAGTATTGGTCAAAGCTGTAGTGATGTAATTTTGTGTATAATCTGAAATGGATATTTTGTTATACTCCTCATCGCCGGTTACCTTTAAAGCTTTTTTTATGGCATTGTGATACACATCTTCATAAGCTACAATATCAACCAAATGCTGAGTTTTTGCCATTTCTGGAGTCCGTGCTAATAATCCGTTTGCAATTTCGTTTAATTTAGAAACAGGAATATTGCGGCTTTTTGAAATATCAGTTACAACAGTTGACCAAATCGAATTTAAAAGAGCGGTAATCTGCTCTCTGTTGGCATCGCTCATTTTGTTTTCAAGAAAAGGCTCAACAGCGCTTTTGTATTTTCCATGGCGAATGACTTCCATATGAATACCTGTTTTTTCCTGAAAATCCTTAAAGAACATTACTTCAGAAGAAAGTCCTTTAAAGTCAAGGTCACCAACAGGATTCAGATAAATGGTGTTGGCCACGGAGTTCAGATAATATTCTTTTTGAGAATACGTATTGGCATAAGCCCAGACAAATTTGCCTGATTTTTTGAAACTTTCCAACGCATCTCTCAAAGCTTTATATTGTGCCAGTCCTAAGGAAGACTCATCGTTTAGTATCGAAATCCCTTTAATTTTATCATCGGTTTTTGCCGCTTCAATAGCATTGACTACATCCGTTAAACCAATTTTTCCATCTTTTGAGAATTGCGTTACCCAAGGGTCTGTAAATTTTCCGGCGTAGTCATTATTGATTCCTTTTAAATCTAATTCAATAACCGAATCAGCCTTTACTGATACGCTGTCGTCACCTCCAAAAATAGTTCCGATAAGTATTACTCCAAAAAAGAATAACATGATAAAAACAAAAATACCAATTACAGTGGCAACTACATTTCCTAAGAATTTCATAAATATATTTTTTTAATAAGTAGCTAAAACAGACGTTTCGTTACACATTTTTTGACAAACAAATCGAATTCACTTTTGAACCCGTTACACAAATATATTGCTAATTCTAAAATAGTTTTAGTTAATTTGCATTAATTATGAAATCACAGCATCAGGTCGTATTATCTATAGGCAGCAATCAGGGAAACCGGTTGGAGAATATCCAAAGTTGTATTAATTTGATACATCAGGAGATTGGGACTGTAATTCAGGTTTCAAAATTATATGAGACGCCTGCGTGGGGTTTTGAAAGTGATGCTTTTTATAATTGTGCATTGCTTTTGCACAGTAATTCTTCAGCACAAAAGATACTCAGTCAGGTGCTGAAAGTAGAAAAACACTTAGGCCGGATACGTACGGATCAACAAGGATATCAATCCCGGATTATTGATGTTGATCTGATTGTTTTTGACGATCAGATAATTGAAACAGAAAAGTTACAGATTCCGCATCCGCTGATGCAAAACCGGAAGTTTGTTTTATTGCCGATGCAGGATTTGAAATTGAACTGGAAACACCCGGCTCTTCAAAAAACAGTTTCCGAATTAATTGCCATTACTCCAGATGACAGCGTTTGTACAGTCGTTCAGGATTTAAAAAATCCATTGGAAGAAATCCCGCTGGAACAATTTAACTATATCGCCTTTGAGGGAAATATTGGTGCAGGAAAAACCACTCTGGTACAAAAAATCGCTGAAGATTTTAATGCAAAAACCGTTTTGGAACGATTTGCAGATAATCCGTTTTTGCCAAAATTTTATAAAGATCAGAACCGATATGCCTTTCCGTTAGAGATGTCTTTTCTGGCGGATCGTTATCAGCAATTGTCTGATGATTTGGCGCAGTTTGATTTATTTAAAGATTTCGTAATTGCCGATTATCATATTTTTAAGTCGCTGATTTTTGCAAAGATTACACTTGCTGAAGATGAGTATCGCCTGTACCGAAACTTGTTTGATATCATTTATAAAGAAATGCCAAAGCCGGATTTGTACGTTTATTTATATCAGAATACAAGCAGACTGCTTCAAAACATTAAAAAACGAGGCCGAAGTTATGAACAAAATATTTCAGCTGAATATTTGGATAAAATCAATAACGGCTATTTAGAATATATTAAATCCCAAACCGATTTGAATGTTTTGATCATTGATGTTTCAGATCGTGATTTTGTAAAGAAACATGAAGATTATCTTTTTATACTGAATGAAATTCAGAAAGTAATCAAATAATTATAAAATTTGTCAATCAGATTATCTGCAAATATTTAAATAAAGCTAATTTTTTTAAATAAATCCCAAACAACAATCCCTGCACTTACTGCTATATTTAAAGAATGCTTTGTGCCTAATTGCGGAATTTCAATGCATCCATCGCAAATTGCTACGGCTTCCTGTGCAACTCCATATACTTCATTTCCGAAAACTAAAGCATATTTCTGATTCTTCTCTACTTTAAAATCCTGGAGAAAAATAGCACTTTCTACTTGTTCAATAGCAAGAGTTACTATCTTTTCTTTTTTTAGGTTTTCAATCACTTCCAAAACATTTTCATGGTGTTCCCAGGCAACAGTTTCAGTAGCGCCAAGAGCTGTTTTGTGGATTTCTTTATTTGGAGGTGAAGCTGTAATGCCGCACAAAATTATTTTCTCTACCAGAAAGGCATCAGCAGTTCTAAATACTGATCCGATGTTGTGTAAACTCCGAATATCATCTAACACTAAAATCAGGGGTGTTTTCTCTGATTTTTTAAAATCAGCAATCGATTTTCTGTCTAGTTCACTATTTTCAAGTTTTCTCATGGAGTTCAATTATGGTCATAAAAAAAGCTTCCAAAGATAAGGAAGCTTTTTCGATTATTTTATTGTTCAGATTAGCTTTTTACAGGATCTGGTAAAACTGTACCTTTAATAGTTAAAGTTTTTGTTGGCTGCCCTTCAGCATTAGAAGTAACAGTTACAGTTTTTGTAAAAGCACCAACTCTGTCAGTAGCATATTTTACACCAATTACACCTTTAGCTCCCGGAGCAATTGGTTCTTTTGGTGTAGTAGGTACTGTACATCCACAAGATCCCTGAGTATTAGTAATAATCAATGGTTTTGTTCCGTTGTTTACAAATACAAACTGACGGTTACCATCAGCATTGTGAGCGATAGTTCCGTAATCAATTGTTTCGTTTTCAAAAACCATTCCGGCTCCCTGAACTTTAGCAGCTTTTGCTGTAGCAGCCTTTTTAGTAGTTTGAGCATTAGAAGCTGTAATACCAGCTACAGCTAACATAGCGAATAAAATTATTTTTTTCATCTTTAAAGTGTCTTTGTTTTTAATGATGAAACAAATCTATGTAAAATTCTGATATCTGTGCTTAAAAATTTCTTAAAATATTTTAATTTTTGAAGCCTTCTATATTCCTTCAAAAAATCATAAATTCGCTGTCTTAATTTTTCATTTAAAATACAAATAATTTGGCAGCTAAAGAGAAAGTGGTTAAAGAGACACCTTTGATGAAACAGTACAATGAAATCAAGAGGAAATATCCGGATGCATGTCTGCTTTTCAGGGTAGGCGATTTTTATGAAACATTTGGTGAAGACGCTATCAGGGCATCTAAAATCCTCGGAATAACATTAACGAAAAGAGGTGCTGGTTCTGATACTGAAACTGCTCTGGCGGGTTTTCCGCATCACTCTATCAATACTTATCTGCCTAAATTAGTAAAAGCCGGACTTCGTGTTGCGATCTGTGATCAGCTTGAAGATCCTAAAATGACCAAAACAATCGTGAAACGCGGAGTTACAGAATTGGTAACGCCGGGAGTTTCTTTGAACGATGAGGTTTTACAGTCTAAAACAAATAACTTTCTGGCCTCAGTTTATTTTGCCAATAAAAATATCGGGGTTTCATTTTTGGATGTTTCAACAGGCGAGTTTTTAACCGCTCAGGGAAATGCCGAATATATTGATAAATTACTGCAGAATTTTAATCCGAGTGAAGTCCTTGTTCCTAAAACCTGTAAAACCGAATTTATGGATGCTTTTGGGGATGATTTTCACAGTTTTTATCTGGAAGACTGGATTTATAAGGAAGATTATGCCCTGGAGACACTGACAAAACATTTTCAGACCGTTTCTTTAAAAGGTTTTGGAGTTGAAGAATTAAAAGAAGGAATTATTGCTTCCGGAGCTATATTGTATTATTTGTCCGAAACGCAGCATAATCGCGTACAGCATATCACGGCGATTCAGCGTATTGCTGAAGATGCTTACGTTTGGATGGATCGTTTCACCATCAGAAATTTAGAATTGTATCACAGTTATAATCCAAACGCAGTAACACTTTTGGATGTGATAGACCGTACGCTTTCACCAATGGGTGGCCGACTGTTAAAACGCTGGCTGGCACTTCCGTTAAAAGATGCCAATAAAATAAAAGGGCGTCATGATGTGGTTGCATATTTGAAATCTAATCCTGAAATTCTCCATAATATTCAATACCAAATCAAACAAATTTCAGATCTGGAACGTTTGATTTCTAAAATCGCTGCCGGAAAAGTTTCACCTCGCGAAATTGTCTATTTAAGAGAATCCCTTGATGCTATTATTCCAATTAAAACTTTGGCACTCGAAAGCCCACAGGAAGCTGTAAAGGTTATTGGGGATAGTCTGCATGCCTGTGATTTGCTGAGGGAAAAAATCAAAGTCACTTTAAATCAGGATGCGCCTGTTGCGATTGCAAAAGGAAATGCAATTGCAAAAGGGATTAGTGAAGAATTAGACGAGCTGCGTGCTATTTCAACTTCAGGAAAAGAATTTTTGGAAGGAATTGAGAAAAGAGAGTCGGAGAGAACCGGAATCTCCTCTTTGAAAATTTCTTTTAATAATGTTTTCGGATATTATATTGAAGTACGAAATACTCATAAGGATAAAGTTCCTGAAGAATGGATTCGTAAACAGACTTTGGTAAATGCCGAACGTTATATTACAGAAGAACTAAAGGAATACGAAACAAAAATTTTAGGTGCTGAAGAAAGAATTCATAAAATTGAAACTGACCTTTTTGAACAATTGGTAGCCTGGATTGCAACTTATATCAAACCCGTTCAAATGAATGCTTTTCTGGTGGCGCAATTGGATTGTTTATGTTCTTTTACTCAGCTTGCCGTAGAAAATAACTATGTGTGTCCCGAAATTGATGAGACGTTTGAATTGGATATCAAAAATGGAAGACATCCAGTTATCGAGAAACAACTACCAGTTGGAACTCCTTATATTGCGAATGATGTGTATCTGGACAGGGATGTGCAGCAGGTTATTATGATTACAGGCCCAAATATGTCTGGTAAATCGGCTATATTGAGGCAAACGGCGCTAATTGTGCTTCTGGCTCAAATGGGAAGCTTTGTGCCTGCAGACAGCGTGAGAATGGGAATTGTAGATAAAATTTTTACCAGAGTTGGGGCTTCAGATAATATTTCAATGGGTGAATCTACTTTTATGGTAGAGATGAATGAAACTGCTTCGATCCTGAATAATATCTCAGACAGGAGTTTGGTTTTATTGGATGAAATCGGGCGCGGAACGAGTACTTATGACGGAATTTCGATTGCCTGGGCGATTGCCGAATTTTTGCATGAGCATCCGGGAAGAGCTAAGACATTGTTTGCTACGCATTATCATGAATTAAATGAAATGACAGAATCGCTGCCAAGGATTCAGAATTACAATGTTGCAGTGAAAGAATTAAAAGATACGGTTCTTTTTATTCGTAAACTCGTAAAAGGAGGCAGTGCACATAGTTTTGGTATCCATGTAGCAAAAATGGCCGGGATGCCGCAACTGGTAATTTCGAAGGCACAAAAACTTCTGAAAAAACTGGAGAAAAACCATTCCAGCGATGCCTTAAACGGAATCAAATCTGCAAATGATGAAATGCAGATGAGTTTCTTTAATCTGGATGATCCTTTATTGGAAGAGATAAAAGAAGAGATTATGAATCTTGATATAAATGCGATTACTCCGGTTGAAGCATTAATGAAGCTGAATGAGATTAAGCGAATGCTGGTTAAGAAATAATTTCAGATTTAAAGTTTAGGTTATCAGAAAGTTATAAAATAAGTGTGATTTTTTTTGAAAAAAGGCTTGTTTAATTGAATAAATGTCCTAAATTTGCACTCGCAATACAGAACAAGTGTTGCTGTTCTTAATAAAATTTGAAACGCGAAAATAGCTCAGTTGGTAGAGCGCGACCTTGCCAAGGTCGAGGTCGCGGGTTCGAGCCCCGTTTTTCGCTCAAAATCATACAATGCTTAGATGGTGTTATGTTTGATTAATTTTTTTAAAAAAATTAGCTAAAAAAACATTAAAAAGTATTATTGCTCGGATGGTGAAATTGGTAGACACGCTGGACTTAAAATCCAGTGAACAGCAATGTTCGTGCGGGTTCAAGTCCCGCTCTGAGTACTAAAGCCTCTTCTTTTTGAAGAGGCTTTTTTTATGCTGCAAACTTGCAGGTAATAAATTTACTAAGTAAATTTATGTAAGAGAGTTTTAAAAATCTGAATCAACAATCTAAATTTTATAAATGGGTGCTTTTGTAATTAGCAGGCGGTTTAATGATGAATATAAATTTGTGTTTACTTCCAGAAAAGGAAAGGTGATCTTTACAAGTTTGAGTTATGAGTTGAAGTTTGAATGTGAGGAGGATATTGAGAAGTTTAAACTAAATACTGAGCAGGCTAAGTTTTTAAAATTTAAGGGCTCTGGAGGTAAGTATTTCTTTAAACTGATGTTAGGGGATGTTCATTTTGCAACAAGTCGAAAATACACAACAGAATTGCTTTTGCAGAAAGGGATAAAGGAGATTGTTTTGTATGCTTCAAAAGCAGAGATTTTAGATTTTTCTTCGAATGAATCTATTTTTGAAGACGAGGCGGTAATGGAGGTTATGGAAGAGGAATAAAAAAAAGCGTTTGTCAAACAAACGCTTTTTTTTATTTATCAAATATTTAGAATTTGATCAAAAAAAAACCATCTCTTGGATGGTTTTAAAATTTTCAGAACTTAGTTCTAATTATTTTTTTACTTCTTTAGCAGCTTCTTCAACTTTTGCAGCAGCAGAATCAACAGTTGCAGCAGCAGAATCAACAGTTGCAGCAGCAGAATCAACTACAGCAGCAGCAGAATCAACAGCTACAGCTGAAGAATCAGTAGCAGTAGCATCAGCAGCAGCGTCAGCTTTTTTACAAGATACAACAGTTAAAACAGCAACAACAGCTAAACTTAAAAATACTTTTTTCATCTTACTTTATTATAAAAGGTTAATTATTAATTCGAGGCAAAGATATAAATTTTTTAATACGTAAAATATTTTTTTATTTTTTTTTTTAAATATTTTCCTTTGTCACTCGATGGTTTTATTTATCAAATAATATGCCACAAGTGTTGTTGTTTAATTATTTGTTGAATTTTTTGTAAATTTTGTTTTTTAATGAAGATTATGAAACCATTTCTGTGTTTTGAATATTGGTCATTGCAATTTGTTTGGTATTTACTAATTATTTTTTATTGTAGAAAATCATTTGTAATGCTTTTAAACAGTATAATCGAACAGTAAATTTACTTTAAATGTTAGGAGATGGTATTTATAATTGTACTTGTTGCTCCTTTATTGTTCTGTATGTAAGATCTGCAAATTTTGCCTTTTTCGCTTAGGAAATTTTGATCAGAAAGTAAACGGTCAAAGATTTGTTTTAATTCTTCTTTATCTGAAACCACCATACATCCGCCAATGTTCACCAATTCAATAGCTTCAGCAAATTTCGAATAATTGGGCCCAATAACAATTGGAATTCCAAATGTTGCCGGTTCTAAGATATTATGAATACCAGAATTTCCAAAACCGCCACCCACATAAGCGATAGTTCCATAGCTGTAAATTTTAGTTAATAGACCAACTGTGTCAATTATGAAAACATTGTAATCAGCTAAATTTTTGTTTTCCTTTTCAGAAAATAAAACGGTTTGTTTTGTAATGGCTTTTTTTAGATTTTCAATTTGTTCTGCTTTTATATTGTGAGGGGCTAAGATAAATTTCACACTTGCAGCTGCCTGATTGATATATTCAATTAATATTGTCTCATCTTTTGGCCAGGAACTTCCAATAATTATTGTTGGCTGATTTTTTTTGAATGCCTCAATAAATTCAAGTGAATTATCTCTTTCTAAAATAGCATTTACCCTATCAAATCGGGTGTCGCCTGAAACAATTATGTTTTGAAACCCAATTGTCTCAATTTTTATTTTAGAATTTTCGTTCTGAACGAAAAAGTAAGTAAAAGTTTCCAGCGCTTTTCTGTAAAACCCGCCATACCATTTAAAGAACATTTGATTGTCTCTAAAGATTCCTGAAATCAGATAAGTAGGGGTTTTTAATTTTTTTAGTTCGTTTAAGTAATTAAGCCAGAATTCATACTTTATAAAGAATGCCAATTCTGGATGAACTAATTTTAAAAACTGTTTTGCGTTGCTCTTCGTGTCCAGAGGGAGGTAGATGGTTATATCAGCGACGTTATTGTTTTTTCGGACTTCATAACCTGAAGGCGAAAAAAAGGTAACAATGATTTTATGTGCCGGATATTTTTCTTTAATTTTTTCAATAACAGGAAGGCCTTGCTCGTATTCACCTAATGAAGCCGAATGAAACCAGATTGTTTTGTCTTCAGGATTTATTTTTTCTTTTAAAAGTGCAAAAACATTTTTTCGGCCATCAATAAATAGTTTCATTTTCGGGCTGAAAAGTGCTATTATTTTAAGAAAAAAACCAGTAATTATAATGAGTAAATTGTATAGAAAAAGCATCTGTTTAATTTTGGTGCTAAAATACGTTTCTTTCAACTATTTTCATTGTTTGAAGGTATAAATAACTATTTTTGCGGTTCGTTTTAAAGATTTTGGTGTAAATCCGGATCTTCAGATTTAAATAAGAAGATAAATGAAAAAAATTCAAATGGTTGACTTAAAAAGTCAATACGAAAAGATAAAATCTACTGTTGATGCTTCAATTCAGGAAGTTTTAGATACGAATACTTATATAAATGGCCCTTTGGTTCACCAGTTCCAGAAAAATCTTGAAGAGTACTTAGGAATAAAACATGTTATTCCCTGCGCAAATGGAACCGATGCTTTGCAAATTGCGATGATGGGACTTGATCTAAAACCCGGTGACGAAGTAATTACTGCCGATTTTACATTTGCAGCAACTGTTGAAGTTATTGCTTTATTGCAACTAACGCCTGTTTTGGTAGATGTTGATTTGCATAATATGAATATCGATATTGATGCTGTTAAAAAAGCCATCACACCAAAAACAAAAGCAATTGTTCCTGTTCATTTATTTGGACGTGCTGCCAATATGGATGCGATTATGGAAATTGCGGCAGAACATAATTTGTATGTGATTGAAGATAATGCACAGGCAATAGGGGCTGATTATATTTCGAAATCAGGCGCAAAAAGCAAAGTAGGAGCTATTGGCCATGTTGCGGCAACATCGTTTTTTCCGTCTAAAAACTTAGGCTGCTACGGAGACGGAGGAGCAATTTTTACAAATGACGATAAATTGGCGCATATTATACGTGGAATTGTAAATCACGGAATGTATGAACGCTACCATCATGATGTTGTGGGGGTTAATTCACGTTTGGATAGTATTCAGGCGGGGGTTCTAAATGCAAAACTGCCTCTTTTGGATCAATACAATTCGGCACGACGTTTAGCAGCAAGTAGATACAATGCAGCGTTTGCCGGAAATGAGAAGATTGTTACACCTGAATTTGATGCAAATGAAAATAATCACGTTTTTCATCAATATGTGTTAAGAATTCTGGATGCAGACCGAAATGCACTGATGCAGTATTTATTGGACAAAGGGATTCCATGCGCAATCTATTATCCGATTCCATTACATTCCCAGAAAGCTTATGCTGATTCACGTTATAAAGAAGAACAATTTTCGGTAACGAATCAATTGGTAAAAGAGGTAATCGCATTACCAATGCACACTGAACTTGATGATGAGCAAATTAAATTTATTACGGATTCTGTTTTAGAATTTCTGGCTAAATAATTTTAATTTTTTAAAATAAATGAAACCCAAATCGTCTTTTTTAGATGATTTGGGTTTTTTGCTTTAATCTACTTTCTTAAATACCAAAAGTTTTCCTGAAGGGCTGGAAAGTGAAAGCCGGTTGTTTTTAATCGAATAAGTAGTAGTGTTTTGGAGTGCTTTAATAAACTTATCTTCTTTGTTATTTTTTTCCGGACACGCCATTAAAGTTGAAATGATGTTGTTGAATCTGAGCAAGTCTTTTTCAAAAAACAAACTTCCGCTAATTGAGTTACAGCCACTAAATCCAATAAATCTGTTTTCTTCTGCATAAATCTCAAGGCGGGGTAATTCTTTTTGAAAATCTGCTGCAAAAACTTTATTTCCTTTTAACTCTTCTAAAACCCAAATATCGTGTAAGCGATAATCCGTAATGTATTTTCCACATCCCTCTATTTTTTGAAACGTGGCTTCTGTACTATTCTTGATTTCAATAGAAACCTTATAAGGAGAAATTATACCAGACATAGAATTCTGACATTCAATTTGCTGTATAGAAACTATAATATTTGATTCTCCATTGCTGGCTTTGTATGTTTTAATATTAGCGTCCATTGCCCTGATGGATTTAACGGATAAAAAAATCAGCTTTTCTTTTCCTTGTATTAATGAGGTAAATACAATTTTTTCGGTTCCAATTTTTAATTCCAAAAAAGGTTCGTTTCCGGTCGCTCTAAAATAAGTTGTAATCTCTTCTTCTAATGAGTTTGTGTAGGCGGTATCAGTATTTGAATCTTTAGGGGGTATGGATTTACAGCTATATAAGAAACAGCATGTGATAAATATATTGAAGTACTTTTTCATACGACGTGATTTAGATTTATAAAGGTTTTGCCAGACTATACTAAGTACTAAATATTTGTATGAAGGCATATACTCAAATTTAATAAAAATGGTACAGATAAGTAATTTATTAAATGCTTATGAGCCGATAAATTTGTTTACTTATATGATGTACGGTAAACTACGTATTTAGAAGAATTCTATTTAATAAAAAAATACGTAAATAAGTATTTTATATAAGTATTTATACTTATATTTGCGTAGTAATACTTAATTAAAGAAATCATGATTAAAGTAATAGTAGTTGGAAACGGGATGGTAGGTTATAAATTCTGTGAAAAATTTATAGCAAAATCGGGACAGGAGAATTATCAGATTACCGTATTTGGGGAAGAACCAAGACGTGCTTATGATCGTGTTCACTTAAGTGAATACTTCGGAGGTAAGACGGCTGATGATTTGTCATTGTCAACAAGTGAATGGTACGCAGATAATAATATTACTTTAAACACTTCTGAATTAGTTACTGATATTAACAGAGAAGAAAAAACAATTCATACGCATTTAGAAAAAACGCATAAGTACGATTACTTAGTCCTTGCGACTGGTTCTTCTGCTTTCGTGCCGCCAATTGACGGTGTAGAAAAAGAAGGCGTTTTTGTTTACAGAACCATTGAAGATCTGGATGCAATTATGGCGTATGCTAAAAAAATAAAACAAAAAGGCGCTACTGAAGCTGCAGTTTTAGGGGGAGGTTTATTAGGTCTGGAAGCTGCAAAAGCAGTTCGTGATTTAGGACTGAATCCTCATGTTGTGGAATTTGCTCCGCGTTTGATGCCAAGACAATTAGACAAAGGTGCCAGTGATATGCTGCAGGCAAAAATTGAAGAACTAAATATTGGAATCCATCTTAATAAAGCGACTCAGTATATTGATGGAAAAGAATGCATAACGGGAATGATGTTTGCCGATGATGAGTTGTTAAAAGTAGACATGTTGGTTATTTCTGCCGGAATCAAACCGCGTGATGAACTGGCCAGAGTTTCGGGACTTGAAGTTGGTTTGCGTGGCGGAGTTGTGGTAAACAATCAAATGCAAACATCAGATCCTTCTATTTTTGCTATCGGTGAGGTGGCTCTTTACAATCAAAATATTTATGGTCTTGTTGCTCCTGGTTATGAAATGGCCGATGTTGCTGCAGAGCAAATCTTAAATGGTTCTGGTTCTAAAACCATGAGAGAAACCATCGATATGTCAACGCAATTGAAATTGATTGGTGTTGAAGTGGCGAGTTTTGGTGATCCTTTTATCGAAAATGATGAGGTAACCGCTATTATTTATGAAAATAAATTATCCGGAGTTTACAAAAGAATCAATGTAACTAAAGATTCTAAAACCTTATTAGGCGGAATTTTAGTGGGTGATTCAAGTGATTATAATTCACTTTTCCAGATTTATAACAATGGAATGGCCTTGCCGAAAAACCCTGAAGATTTGATTTTAGGCTCAAGAGACGGCTCTGAAAGCTCAGCTGTAGGAGCAATGGATTTGCCTGATACTGCTGTAATTTGTTCTTGTGAAAATGTAACTAAAGGCGCCATCTGCTGTTCTATTTTAGATGAAACCTGTTCCAGTTTTTCAGATGTTGTAAAACTGACCAAAGCGACTTCAGGTTGTGGAGGATGTAAGCCAATGGTTTCTGATTTGGTAAAAGCAGCTCAGAAATCTATGGGTAAAGAAGTAAAAGATGTGATCTGCGAACACTTTAACTATACACGTCAGGAGTTGTTTGATTTAGTTAAAATCAATAAATACAATAATTTTTATGATGTAATCGATCATCACGGAAAAGGTGATGGGTGTGAGGTTTGTAAGCCTGTAATTGCTTCGATTTTCTCAAGTATTTACAACGATACGGCAAATAAACACGTTACGACTCAGGATACAAACGACAGATTTTTGGCGAACATTCAAAGAAATGGAACATATTCTGTGGTGCCAAGAGTTGCGGGTGGAGAAATTACTGCCGAGAAATTAATCGTAATTGGAGAGGTTGCTAAACAATTTGATTTATACACCAAAATAACAGGAGCACAACGTGTGGATTTATTTGGTGCACATTTGGATGATCTTCCTAAAATTTGGAAAGTATTAATCGATAATGGTTTTGAAAGTGGGCATGCCTACGGAAAATCTCTTAGAGCTGTTAAAAGTTGTGTTGGAAATGCGTGGTGCCGTTACGGAATGGATGACAGTGCCGGATTTGCCATCGAACTTGAAAACAGATACAAAGGAATTCGTTCTCCTCATAAATTAAAAGGAGGAGTTTCGGCTTGTATTCGTGAATGTGCCGAGGCCCGAGGAAAAGATTTTGGTTTAATTGCGGTAGAAGGCGGCTGGAATTTATACATCTGTGGAAACGGTGGTGCTAACCCAAAACATGCAGTTTTACTGGCTGAGCAAATTGACAAAGAAACAGTTATTAAATACATGGACCGCTTTTTAATGTACTATATCCGTACTGCTGGTCCGCTAATCAGAACATCAACCTGGCTTGAAAAACTGGATGGAGGTTTAGATTATTTAAAAGAAGTAATTATCGAAGACAGTTTAGGTATTTGCGAAACCTTAGAAGCCGAAATGCAGACTTTGGTTAACACATTTGAATGCGAATGGAAACAGGCTATTGAGAATCCAAGATTGCTGAAACGTTTCAGTCACTTCGTGAACTCTGATGAAAAAGACGATAATATCGCTTTCGTTCCTTTAAGAGATCAAAAAATGCCGAAAGCATGGTCATAATATTTAATGCATAGAAACATAGATTTTATAAACTCAAAAAGACATTTATTATACAAATAGCTATGTATCAGAAACCACTTTCTTTTGAGTTCCTTTTCCAATGATTAAAATCTATGTTTCTGTGTGTTAAAAAAAAATTAAAAAACAGAATTAACGTTTGCTGTCCTCTTACCCTCTTTTTTACTGCGCCATCAAACTCTCTTGATTGTAAAAAGAGGGATAAGAATACAGATTATAAATACAACCAAAATGGAAGAAATTTTAAACCAATACGAAACGGTGCATCCAAGCGATGCCAAAATATGGTTCAAAGCCGGTAATGTGAGTGATTTTCCAACTAACCGTGGCGGTTGCATCAAATACAAAAACAAACAAATTGCCGTTTTTAATTTTGCACGCCGTAACGAATGGTATGCCTGTCAAAATGCCTGTCCGCATAAAATGGAAATGGTATTGTCAAGAGGGATGACTGGTTCTACAGATGACATTCCTAAAATTGCGTGTCCAATGCACAAAAAAACGTTTTCATTGATTGATGGTTCCAACCTGAATGGCGATGATTTAAAAATTGCAACCTATCCGGTTAAAATTGTTGAAGACGAAGTGTTCGTTGGCTTTTTAGATTAATTATGTATATTTGAAAATATATTTTCAATAAAAAATGAGTACACCATTTCAGAAAGCAAGTGAATGGATTGATGCCGAAAACGCTCAGGATCCAAACATAGAAACAGATCAGAATATTGAATATCCAAAAGAGCTTTTATACTCAAACAGGATGTATAAAAAACTGATGCAGTTTTGCCCTGAAGCTTCAGAAGAAGTTCAGATTGCATCAAAAGCACAGCATATCTGCCGATGGAAAGTTGCCCGCGAATCCTATCCAATGGATCGTGTAGGGTATTTGAGATGGAGAGAAGACCTGAAAAAATTTCATGCCAAAACTACTGCTGAAATTCTGGAAAGAGCAGGTTATGAGCAAACTTTTATTGATCGTGTTTCGTTTTTAATTGAAAAAAAATTACTTAAAAAAGATGCTGAAACCCAATTGCTGGAAGATGTAATTTGTCTGGTATTCTTAGATTATTATTTAGAGCCGTTTGTTGAAAAGCACGATGATGAAAAACTAAAAAATATCATCAAAAAAACCTGGGATAAAATGTCTGAAAAAGGACATCAGGAAGCCTTGAAAATCAACTACTCCGAAGAAAACTTAAATTTGATAAAAGCATCTTTAGGATTATAATCTGATTTTATGAAATGAGCGGAAGCAAATTCTATTTTCCGCTATAAACAAATATGATCTTCGAATGAAAAAAGGCAATCACGAAGTTGCAGAGAAAATTACATTCAAAAATTTACGTCGTTTGTATTTTTTTGCACTCTGGACTATTGCTATAACCATCATTTTAAGTCAGCTTTTAATTCAGTACAACTTAAAACAACAGCTCAGCGATTCTAAAATTATCAATATTTCGGGAAAGCAAAGAATGCTGAGTCAAAGGATTACCAAAGAAGTCTTAATTTTAAATTTCGTTTCTGATACTTCCCCAAAGAAAGAAATTGCACATGTCCGAAATGTTTTAGCACTTTGGAAAACCAATCAGAGTGCATTAGAAAATGGCAGTGACAGCCTTGCTTTTCCTAAAGAAAAAAGTGAAGCCCTGTCTAAGTTATATGCAGAAATAAAACCGAGCTTCAATACTATAGTGGAATCGGTGAATCTGTTTCTTTTAAATCTGGAACAAAAAAAGAACAGCTACGATAACCAAAAACTGGTACAGGAAATTCTAAAAAACGAAGGAATCTTTCTTTCGAAAATGAATGAAATTGTAACCCAATACGATAAAGAAGCACATGAAAAAGTAACAGAACAGCGCAAAACGGAATATTGGATTTTCGGGTTTACATTGCTGGTACTGATTCTGGAATTCTTTTTTATCTTTAAGCCTACCAATAAAAAAATTGAAAAACTCATAGCTAAACTTTTAGCTTCTGAAAAGAAGGCCTTAAAACTGGCTTATGACACCGAAATCATCAGTGAAATAAAAGAAAACTCTGTAAAAGAACTGAAATCGCTGAATTATGCGATGGAAAATACCCTTCTTTATTGCCGTATTGCACCCGACGGCTCTATCATTCACGTAGGTGAAAAATTTGCCAAACTTTTAAATTATACCAAATTTTCTTCGAATAAAACTTTTTCACAGATTTTAACGACTGATGAAAAAGAACAGCGCAATATAGACCGTATTGTTTTTGAGAAACAAAGAAGCGGCTGGCAGGGCGAAATCAAAATTCATAATAGGGAAGATCAGACGATCTGGCTGGATTTATCCATGGTTCCGGTAATGATTAAAAAGGATGAACTGGAACTTTTGATTGTTTGTTTCAATATTACCGAACGTAAAAAAGCACAGCGCGAAGTAGAGCGTCTGAATATTGAAAACAGTACCGAAAAAATCAATCAGCAAAAGATTATTTCGAGCAAAATTGTCGAAAATCAGGAAAACGAACAAAACCGAATTGCCAAGGAAATTCATGACGGAATAGGGCAGATGCTGACGGGATTAAAGTTTAGCCTCGAAAGTATTAATCTGGATGATAAGGAAAAATCTGCTCAGAAAATTGAATACCTGAAAAAATTATCACTCGATATTATAAAAGGGGTACGAACGGCAACTTTTAATTTGATGCCACCCGAATTAAGTGACCACGGAATCGTTTCTTCAATCGCAAAACTCACGCAGGAACTTTCAAAGCTAACAGGAAAAGAAATTCTTTTTTACAATAAAACCGATTTTGACCAGCGCTTAGATTCCTTGATTGAAATCAATATTTATCGCCTGACTCAGGAAGCGATCAATAATGCGATAAAATATGCAGAATCAACCCACATCATTGTCCAGCTTTCTCACAGTGAAACTTTATTAAGCATTATCATTGACGATAACGGAAAAGGCTTTGACAAGACAGCGGTTGAAAAAAAGCGAAACAGCGAATCCGGAATGGGATTATTGTTTATGAACGAAAGGATTCAGTATATCAATGGACGTGTGTTTATAAACTCCATTCCTGGAGAAGGAACCAGGATTACGTTTAATATTCCGATTTCTAAATTAGAAAATTAGAAAATTTGGAAATGTGTCAATTATAAAAATTAATTTTTTATTTTGGCGTGACCACAAGGGTCGGGCTATCCGTTTCAAGTCCTCGCACTTCCTTCGTCAGGCTCCGGGCTTTCCACTTCAAATAAATTCACTGAACTCCGATTAAAATAAAATTTAGTGAAGTAATCCCTCACGCAAACGGGTTAACGAGAATTTTTCGCTCAACAACAGATTTATTCACATTCAACTTTCCACAATTTTGTCATTTCGAGGAACGAGAAATCACACTCGGGATTCCGCAAAGTAAATCCCAATCTTTTTCGAGTTCCTAGTGTGATTTCTCCCTTCGGTCGAAATGACAAACTTTGTGATTCGTAACTAAAAAATCCAATTTAAATCGACAAATCCGTCGAATCTGCAACTCGAGCGAAAGCGAAAAAACGAAGTGAATCTGCGAGAAAACTCTTTACGCACCTTTTTTTAATTAAAAACAAAACTTTGCGTGCTTCGCGTAAATCTTGGCGAACTTTGCGGTTAAAATACATATTTTGTAGACGTATGGCAGTGCGCCTCTATATTCAAACACGTTAATAGAACTTTGCGGTTAAAAACATTTTTCCCTACTTTTACTTCTCCAACATTACAACACTCCAAAATGAAAATTTTACTCCTCGGTTCAGGTGAATTAGGCAAAGAATTTGTCATTGCAGCACAACGAATCGGACAAACCATAATTGCAGTTGATAGTTACGAAAATGCACCAGCCATGCAGGTTGCTCACGGTTTTGAAGTCATCAACATGCTCGATGGCGAAGCCCTTGACCGAATCGTAGCCAAACACAATCCAGATTTCATTGTTCCCGAAATAGAAGCCATTCGTACCGAACGTTTTTACGATTACGAAAAACAAGGTATTACCGTTGTTCCTTCAGCGAAAGCGGCCAACTTTACCATGAATCGTAAAGCAATCCGTGATTTGGCAGTAAAGGAATTAGGTTTAAAAACAGCCCAGTATCAATACGCCACTTCGGCAGAAGAATTACAAAAAGCAGTTCAGCAAGTCGGAATTCCTTGTGTGGTAAAACCATTAATGTCTTCATCAGGAAAAGGACAATCAACAATTAAAACTCAGGAAGATATTTTAAAAGCCTGGGAATATGCTGTTGCAGGTTCCCGTGGTGATGTAATAGAAGTGATTGTTGAGGCATTTGTAGATTTCCATTCGGAGATTACGCTTTTAACGATTACTCAAAATAATAATCCAACTTTATTTTGTGCTCCAATTGGCCACCGACAGGAAAGAGGCGATTATCAGGAAAGCTGGCAGCCGGCTTTGGTTTCAGAAAAAGATTTGTACGAAGCGCAGGATATGGCAGAAAAAATTACCGAAGCGCTTGGTGGCGCCGGACTTTTTGGTGTTGAATTTTTCCTGACTAACGAAGGCGTTTATTTCTCTGAACTTTCACCGCGTCCGCACGATACCGGAATGGTAACTTTAGCCGGAACGCAGAATTTCAACGAATTCGAATTGCATTTACGGGCAATTTTAAGCCTTCCTATTTTCGAAATTACTTTAGAGAAGGCCGGAGCAAGTGCCGTGATTTTGGCTTCAGAAAATTCTGCAAATCCAACATTTACCGGAATCGAAAAAGTAGCAGCTTTACCTAAAACTGATTTCAGGATTTTTGGCAAACCAACTTCAAGACCTTACCGAAGAATGGGGGTCGTTTTAAGTCATGATTCGCTTTCGACTCCAATCAATGAAATAACGGAACGCGCCAAAGAAACGGCGAAATTAATAACTGTAAATTCTTAACTATGAAAAATATTTTATTAGCGACTTTCCTATTTATTGGAATCGCAGTTCAGGCTCAAAGCAAAAAGAAATTTGATAAACCAACAATCGTGGAAGCTTCCTGCGGAGAATGCCAATTCGGAATGAAAGGTAAAAGCTGTGATTTAGCCGTTCGCATTGACGGGAAAAGCTATTTTGTAGACGGAACAACCATTCATGATCACGGAGATGCTCACGCTGAAAAAGGCTTTTGTAATGCCATCAGCAAAGCTTTAGTTACCGGAGAAATCGTGAACAATAGATTCAAAGCAACTTCATTTAAACTAATAGAGGAAAAAAAATAATGACATTGATTCTTGAAAATATTGACAAACATGTTTCGCTGACTCCGGAAGAACAGACACTTTTTCTGTCCAAATTAGAAACGAACACTTACAAAGCCAAAACGATTTTATTAAACGCCGGCGAGGTCTGCAAACATTCGTATTTTGTCAATTCGGGAATTTTAAGAAGTTTCAATATCAACGATAATATTGTAGAACACGTCCTTTCTTTCGCCTGCGAAGGCTGGTGGATGAGTGATATGTACAGTTATTTTTCGCAAAAACCGGGACAGCTTTTTATTGAAGTTCTGGAGGAAGCCGAGGTTGTTTCGTTATCCAAAGAAAATCAGGAACAATTGTATCTTGAAATTCCGAAGCTGGAACGTTATTTCAGGATTTTAATTGAAAACTCATTAGTTGCCAATCAGCAGCGATTGATGGACAATTTAAGCTTGCCTGCCGAAGAACGCTTCGAGAAATTCTGTGCTAAATACGGCACTCTGGTGCATAAAGTGCCTCAAAAACAAATCGCTTCGTTTATTGGTGTGACTCCCGAGTTTTTCAGTAAAATGAAAGCGAGGCTTTTAAAGAAGTAAAAAAGTTTTACCATTCAGTTTATTAAGTTTCATAAAGATTTAAAATTTAATTTTTCTAGTAAATTAGAAACAAGATGAAATATTTTACTTTATTAATACTCTTTCTTATCAACTTTAACAGTCAGGAAAACAATAAACTTCGAGGCACTTATTATTGCATTGTTGAAAATGAATATTATCACATTCAGAAGTATAAAATTACATTCAACGATAGTACTTACGTTTTCGATAACAAGTTTATGCCAAAGACAAAATCTCTTACAACAGCATAATTGTATTAGATAACTTTATCAATCCGGATTTAATCGTAAGTGTTTTTAAAGATCAAATAGCAAAAGATACTATTCAATTTTCTATACATAATAGGAAAGATGGGGGCAACTATCTTGACATAGCTTCGGCAAAAGGAAAATTCGTTAAAATTAAATGAAGCTACTTAATCTCATTACACAGAAGTTCGTTTTCTATATAAGGATGGCATTTAATAAATAAAATCTCTAATGCAGCCCTGATAGCAGCGGGCATCCTATTGTTGCGGGGTTCGCAACAATAGATAGAGCGGATAGCAGGACTAAGGGCCTTGTTATAAATACTTTTCTGCTACAAAAAAACAAAATTTCCAAAAATTGTCGAGTTACTTTCGGGGATCCTTCCTTCGTCAGGATGACAAGATTATGGAAAAAATCTTAGAATCTTAGCTTTTCAGGGCCTCAAAATCTTTCTTAATCTACATTAAGTGCTTTTCATCTATGACGGTGGTATCTTTGTACTATAAAAATAACAAATACACAAAATCATGGAAAATATAGTATTGCACAAAGCAGAAACAAGAGGAAATGCAAATCACGGATGGTTGAACGCTTATCACAGCTTTAGTTTTGCAAGCTGGTACAATCCGGACAGAATTCAGTTTGGGGCACTTCGTGTTTTGAATGATGATACGATTGCAGGCGGAATGGGTTTTGGAACGCATCCACATGATAATATGGAAATTATTACCATTCCGTTAGAAGGTGATTTGGCTCACAAAGACAGCATGGGAAATACCGAAATTATTAAAAATGGAGACATTCAGGTAATGAGCGCCGGAACCGGAGTTCAGCATAGTGAGTTTAACCCAAATGCTGATCAGCAGACTAAATTGTTGCAAATCTGGCTGTTTCCAAACAAAAGAAATGTAGCGCCGCGTTACCAGCAAATTACTTTGAATGTGGCAGACAGACACAATAAATTATCCCAAATTTTGTCTCCAAATGCAGATGACGAAGGGGTTTGGATTCATCAGGATGCCTGGTTTAATATGGGGAATTTTGATGCCGAAGTTTCAACAGAATATAAAATCAAAAAAGAAGGAAACGGCGTTTATGCTTTCATCTTAAAAGGAAATGTAACCATCAACGGTCAGGAATTAAATACGCGTGATGCTGTTGGAATTTCAGGAACTGATACTTTAACTATTAAAGCCAATACAGATGCTGAATTTTTATTGATGGACATTCCGATGAACTATTAATTCAGTAATAAAACATAATACCTGTACCCCGAAACGATAATTAATCTGAAAATCAGATTGTTATCGTTTCTTTTTTTTGTAACTTCAACAATAAGAAGTTAAAAAAGACAAAAAATCACAATTTTGGTTGACATTTTTTCTTTCTTAATCTAGGTTAAGTGCTTTCGACTTATTGTGACCGTAACTTTGTCTTATCAAAATGAAATTAATTATTTAAAAAATAAAATTATGGCAATTACAAAATGGTCAATTGACCCAACTCACTCAGAAATTGGTTTTAAAGTTAAACACATGATGTTTACTAATGTTTCAGGAAAATTTTTAACTTATGATGCGACCATCACTACAGACGGCGATAATTTCGAAAATGCAGCAATTGAATTTTCTGCTGACATCGCTTCTATCGATACAGCAAATGCAGATAGGGATGGTCATTTAAAAAGCGGTGATTTCTTTGATGCAGAAAATCATCCAAAATTAACTTTCAAAGCTTCTTCATTTAAAAAAATCAATGATGAAAAGTATGAAATTACAGGAGATTTAAACATCAGAGGTGTTGCAAAAACAGTAACTTTTCCGGTAGAATTTAGCGGAATCCTGACTGACCCATGGGGAAATACAAAAGTAGGTTTGAGTATTGAAGGAAAAATCAACCGAAAAGACTGGGGTTTAAACTGGAACTCTGCTCTTGAAACCGGTGGTGTTTTGGTTGGCGAAGAAGTAAAACTGAATATTGAATTGCAATTTGCTAAACAGGCTTAATTATTATTTATTCTTTTGATTGTTTATTTTTATTAATTGATTAACGGAATATTTACATACTAAAAACCCTTCTTAAACGATTTGTCTAAGAAGGGTTTTTTATTTTATAACTCTTAATTGAATAAAAATTAAGCATTAGCCGTAGCAGCTTCTTTATCAATTTTATTAATTAAACCAGCTAAAACTTTTCCAGGTCCAACTTCTGTAAATAAAGTTGCTCCATCAGCGATCATTTGCTGTACAGACTGTGTCCATTTTACAGGAGCAGTCAATTGGATGATTAAGTTCTTTTTGATTTCGGCTGCATCAGAAACTGCATTTGCTGTAACATTTTGGTACACTGGACAAATAGGAGCAGAAAAAGTAGTTGCTTCAATAGCTGCTGCCAGTTCTTCTCTTGCTGGTTCCATCATTGGCGAGTGAAAAGCACCTCCAACAGGTAAAATCAATGCACGTTTTGCTCCCGCAGCTTTCATCGCTTCGCACGCTTTTTCAACAGCAGATGTTTCTCCTGAAATTACCAATTGTCCAGGGCAGTTATAATTTGCTGCAACCACAACCCCGTCAATAGAAGCACAAACTTCTTCCACAATATTATCGGCAAGTCCTAAAACCGCAGCCATTGTAGATGGTGTGATTTCGCAGGCTTTTTGCATCGCCAAAGCACGTTGTGAAACTAATTTCAAGCCATCTTCAAAAGATAAAGTTCCGTTGGCAACCAAAGCTGAAAATTCCCCTAAAGAGTGTCCAGCTACCATTTCAGGTTTGAAATCATCACCTAACGTTTTTGCCAGAATAACCGAGTGTAAAAATACGGCTGGTTGTGTAACTTTTGTTTCTTTTAGCTCTTCGGCAGTGCCTTCAAACATGATATCTGTAATTCTGAAACCTAAAATTTCATTCGCTTTTTCGAATAATTCTTTGGCCAAAGCCGATGTTTCATATAAGTCTTTACCCATTCCTGTGAATTGAGCACCCTGACCCGGAAATACGTATGCTTTCATTTGTCTAACTTGTTTTTTTATTTTTTTGGAATTGAAATTAGTTTCAATTGAAAGGCAAAAATAGCATTTTTTTAGCTCGTATAATCCTTAAACATGTAAATCCATGCTAATCTTGAGAATCGGAGATTGAATGACGTAAATAAGATAATGACAACCGCAATAATCGGAATGATTCTTAGATCGAATGTGTTTTCAAAGAAAAATTGGGCGATACAATATGTTGCAATTCCCTGGGCTACTGTTAATCCGTAATTTACATACATAGCTCCAAAAAAGAAGCCAGGTTCTTTTTGGAATTTATAATTGCAATGGCTACAACTCTCATTCATTTTTGGAAAGCCAAAATTCAGGAAAATATTCTTGTCTTTAAAAACTTTTCCTTTATGACAATGTGGACATTCGTTTTTTAAAATATGGACTAATGTATTTGACATGACTTTATTTTTTATTTATACAAAGGTAAATCAGATTCTATTGAAACCTTTTTTATATCTTCGCTACTTATAGCACAATAAAGACATTTTGAGTTAAATTTCAAAAAATAAATTCCAAATTCCAAATTTTGAAAAGGTGATTTTATAATCTAAAAAGAAATTTTCTGCGTATGAAAAAATATCCGGTTTATAGTGTGGAAAATTTTAGCTGTAATGATATTCATCGTGAATTTTATGTGAATACTTTTAAGGAGCATTTAAAAAGCCACAGTTTTGTAGAAGAACCGCATCGGCATGATTCGTATCTGATGGTCTTTTTTACGAATGGTTCCGGAATACATGAAATTGATTTTGACCGTTTTGACATTAAGAGGGGAAGCTTGTTTGTGCTGCAGCCCGGGCAAATGCATCATTGGAGCTTGTCTGAAGATGTTGAAGGCTTCGTGATTATATTTTCACAGGAACTTTACAATTTATATTTCGGCAAAAAAAACATCAATGACTACAACTTTTATCATTCGATTTATAACCGTCCGGAATTGCTTTTTGAAACAGCTGAAATTTCTAAAATCTTACCTTATTTCAATCTTTTAATTGAAGAAAATAGCCAGAAGAATAATCTCCAACTGGATAAAATGCTGAATTTACTGGATTGTATTCATATTGAAATTTCACGGAAATACAGTGAAACCTATTCACATAAAACACATTCATACAATATTAAAATAAGTGCCTTCGAAAAGCTTTTGGAAGAGCATTTTAAAAAAGAAAAACTACCGTCTTTTTATGCAAATAAACTAAACATCACCCTGAAGCACCTCAACCGGATTTGTAATGAAATTTTACAAAAAACAGCGACTGAAGTTATTATGGATCGAGTAGTCCTTGAAATCAAACGAATGCTAACTGACAAACAATTAGCGGTTAATGAAGTCGCTTCAGCAGTTGGGTATGATGATTACTCTTATTTTTCAAGGGTTTTCAAAAAACAGACAGGGGTTTCTCCGACAACTTTTCGGGGCTAAAAAATTAAACCATATAAGATTCTGTGTTGATTTCCAACTAAAATCTTATTTTTTATTAATTTTGTTGCTCAAGACAGTCATAGAACTAGTCTCTATAGCGTGTTTAAACCATTTGTGTTTGCACGCTATTTTTTT
>NZ_JAIQDW010000027.1 GCF_020026925.1 Flavobacterium hibisci
GCCTAAAAATCAGTCAAAAAAAGGAAAATCATCTTTAAAGCCGAATTCCGAAAACCGAATTAATTTTTTATAGCTATCTTAATTTTTTATAAACGAAAAGAAGCTGTCCTTTTGAGACAGCCTCTTTCCTTTTTTATACTTTAACTAATAGTAAACATTCTTTTAATTCTGGTTTTTCGACGATAAAGTGTAATAACCATTCTTGCAATTGTTCCATTTCGTAAGGTAACAGTGTTTTAATAGCTTTTTCTAATTCTTTACAAAAAAGCACCGGGTCGAAACTTACTCTTTCGAGTATTGATTTCGTGTAATCAAACATCATTTTTGACATAATAAAATAAGATTTTGGGGGGTTATCTCTATTTTTAAACTCGAGCCAAATTTAAACAAATATCATATATAAAAGATATTTTTAACTTATTTTTTTTAAAATATTAAGAGCGAATACGTTTTCTTACTGAATATAAATCAATTTAGATTTACTATAAATAAGCTTGTGTGAATTGTTTTACAGCTCTAAACATTTCTCTTTTTCCGGGAGGACCTGCTAATTTTTCAACTGTAAAACCAACTTCGATCATACTTCTTTTAACAACTCCGCGGGCAGCATAAGTAACTAAAACACCATTTGGTTTTAAACTGTTGTACATTTTCTGAAAAATTTCGGTACTCCACAATTCAGGTTGTACTCTGTAACCAAAGGCATCAAAGTAAATTAAATCAAAAGTTTCAAAATCGTCTATTTCATGAAACAATTGTTTTCTTTTCGTTAATGAAAAATCAGGAGTGATATTGTTTTTCTCGTTCCACTCGCAATCATGCATTTTTTTAAAGATGTTTTCAAAAGAATCGGCTTCTAATTCTGAAACATAATTCATGGCTAAAACTTCTGCGGAATCAACGGGATAGGCCTCTACACCCGTATAGTCAATAGTTTGCAGTTGTTTATTTGCTTCAAGAAAGGTGATAAAAGCGTTTAAGCCTGTTCCGAAACCAATTTCCAGGATATTTACCGGTTTGCCTTCAAACAGGTTCAGGCCGTTCTTTATAAAAACATGTTTAGCTTCCTGAATAGCGCCATGTTTCGAATGATAACATTCGTCCCATTCCTGTAAATGAATTGTGGTTGAGCCATCTAGGGTTTTAATAATTTCTCTTTTCATTACATCCTGAATTTATTATTCGATTTTAAACTAAAAAATATGTTTTATGCCAAATTTACTTAAAACAAATGCGTAAAGCCCTAAAAAACTAAGCTTTTTTCATAAATTCTTTATAAAAACCAGCTAAAATTTTAAGTTTATTACAAGATAAATAAATCGCAGTTAAATGAGGGAATTAATGGTTTTTTAGCAAGTAAATTATATATTTTTACTTAATTTTGCATTCAATAAATTCTATTTTATATCAAATTATCACTTTAAGAATGCTTCTTTGGTGATGAAAATTAAGTAAAACTTACATTATTATGAGTGCAACTCAAGCAAGCAAAATTGAAATCAGAAAAGCCACTTCTTCTAAAATTAGTAGTGTAGACTTTGAAAACTTAAGCTTTGGTGCTGTATTTACAGACCATTTATTTGAATGTGATTTTAAAAATGGGGAATGGCAAACACCGGTCATTAAGCCGTATGCTCCTATTTTAATGGATCCGTCTTCTAAAGTCTTTCATTACGGTCAGGCAATTTTTGAAGGAATGAAAGCTTATAAAGATGAAAATAATGATGTTTGGTTGTTCAGACCTGATGAAAACTACAAGCGTTTTAACAATTCAGCGGTGCGTATGGCAATGCCGGAAGTACCTGAATCTGTTTTTATGGATGGCCTGAATGAATTATTGAAAATTGATAAAGACTGGATTCAGAGAGGAAACGGAAGCAGTATGTACATTCGTCCTTTTATGATTGCTACAGGCCCGGGAGTTGTGGCTAATCCATCTGACGAATATAAATTTATGATTTTGCTTTCACCTGCAAAATCGTATTATGCAGGTGAAGTAAAAGTAATCATTGCAGAGCATTACAGTAGAGCCGCTAATGGTGGAATTGGTGCTGCAAAAGCTGCTGGAAATTATGCTGCTCAGTTTTATCCAACCAATCTTGCCAACAAAGATGGTTTTCAACAGGTAATCTGGACAGATGATGCAACACATACTAAACTGGAAGAAGCCGGTACAATGAATGTATTCTTTAGAATTAATGACACATTATTGACTGCACCTACAAGTGAAAGGATTTTGGATGGTATTACCAGAAAAAGTTTAATTGCTATGGCTGAAAAAGAAGGTTTGAATGTTGAAGTTCGTCCTGTTATCGTTTCAGAACTGGTTGAAGCAGCTAAAAATGGTTCGTTGAAAGAGATTTTTGGTGCAGGAACTGCAGCTGTTATAAGTGTTATTAAAGGATTCTCTTACCAGGATGTTTATTATGAAATGACTCCGGTGGAGAACTCTTATGCATCTCTATTAAAAGAAAAATTGACTAATCTTCAAAATAAACTTGCTGAAGATACTTTTGGCTGGACTGTAAAAGTTCAATAGTTTAAAAATAAAATTTGATAAAAATAAACCCGACATTCTGATTGTCGGGTTTTTGTTTTTATAAAAGTTTTGAAAAATCAGGTTTAAAATAAGCCGGACCCTTCATTACTTTTCCGTCTTCACGATAAATAGGCTGTCCGTCTTCGCCTAATTTACTCATATTGCTGCGTTGGATTTCATCAAAAACAGCTTCTATTTTATCCTGTAGGCCGTGTTCGATAATGGTGCCGCATAAAATATACATCATATCTCCAAGAGCATCAGCAATTTCTACCAAATCATTATTTTGTACAGCTTCGAGATATTCTTCATTTTCTTCTTTCATTAAATTATAACGAAGTAATTTTTTAGTTTCTCCAATGTCGGCAATAGGAGCCTGGCTGTGGCCTATTTTAAAAGCAGTATGAAATTCGGTTACTGCATCAAGCTGTTTTTTCATTTTTTTATTTTATTAATTGGATCGGCAAATTAGCAACAATTCATATACAATTCTCTAAATTTGCTAAAAATAATTTTCAACTATGTTTAGTCAGGGACAATTAATATTCGCAGTCTGTTTTTTTATTGCATTTGTAATCGTAATGATTTTTGCTTATCGAAAAGATCTTGCCTTACACAAAATTTTCTACAAAGGAAATTATAAGGTGTTAATTGGTTTTCTGCTTTTTATCGTTATTTTGTTTTTAATCAAATTCTTTTTTAAAAGATAAAATTATACTTTAAACTTTTAAAAATCGTTTGTTATATGTTTTGATGTGATATAATAAAAAGAATCGTTTTTATTTTTTTTGTTATTCATAACACAGCAATAAATTTATAACTTTACGACACCAAACAGCCTACACAATGAAAATTCTAAAATATCTTTTTCTTCTATTATTATTAAGTTTTATTGCTCTAACTGTTTTTGTAGCTACTCAAAAAGGTTTTTTTACAGTTGAGAGAAGTAAGGTGATTAATTCACCCAGAGCAACAGTGTATCATTATGTAAATGATTTTAGGAATTTTGAAGATTTTGAATCATGGGCTGTTGAAGATCCGTCAATAAAAATGTCATTTCCGGAAAAAACGGTTGGAAACGGAGCTTCATTTTCATGGGAAAACAGCGAAGGAAAAGGAACTGCAATAACATTGCAGGCGAAAGAAGGGGAGAGCATTCATCAGAAAATCAGTTTTGATGGAACAGATGCAGATGTAAATTGGATTTTTAAAGATACCCTTAACGGAAAAACAAAAGTTACCTGGAAAGCAAAAGGTGAAATGAGTTTTTTATTTAAAATTTACACTGTTTTGAATGGCGGTTCTGATAAAATTATAGGAACCATGTATGAAAAAACGCTTGTTAATATTGATAAGAATCTGGATTACGAAACTAAAACGTATGCCATAAAAGTAAATGGTGTTGTGAAAAAAACAGAAAGTTTCTATATAAAACAGACTTTTACAAGCGAAATTCAGAAAGTAAATAAAAATGCCAGGATTGTTATTCCAAAATTAATAGAGTTTAGCAAAACAAATAATTTATATACAAGCGGAAAGCCTTTTATTATTTATCATACTTATGATACGAAAACTAATTTGGCAAAAATTTCAATCTGTTTACCAATAAATAAGGAAATTTCTATAAGTGCAGGAAGTGATATTTTATCTGGTAAGTTAAATAGTTTTGAAGCTGTAAAAACTACTTTAAAAGGAGATTATTTACATACTAATGAAGCAATTTCAAAAACGACAGCTTTCATTAATAAAGAAAAACTTGTTCCGGATTTAAGCTGGTCGCATCTTGAAATTCTAACGGCGGGTAAATTAGATGTGAAAAGTTCTTCTAAACTAATAACTGAAATTTATTATCCGATCATACCCAAAGTAAAACCTGTTGTAGAGGAAGCTCCTGTTTACAAACCAGAAGCTGATCCGGCCGCTCAAAAAACCACAACTGATCCGGCTGTAAAGAAACCTGCAGTAGCGCCTCCTGCTAAAACTAAAGCTGCAGAAGAGGAAGATTCAGAGTTTTAAAAAAAAAAATATAAAAACCTGATTAAACCTTTTGTGATAAATTCATTCAAACTAACAAGATAGCGAAAAGACTTGACAAACGAGAAGGAATTTATAGCACAATTATTAAATCCTGAAACGCAAAATGCAGCGTTTCATATACTCTTGGAAGAATATCAAAAACCGTTATATTCCCATATTCGGAATATTGTTCTCAATCATGATGATGCTGACGATGTTTTGCAGAACACCTTTGTAAAAGTATTTCAGTATCTGAAAAATTTTAAAGGAGAAAGTAAACTTTTTTCATGGATGTACCGAATTGCAACCAATGAAGCGCTTACTTTCTTAAGCCAGAAAGCAAAATTAAATGGTTTGACATCAGAAGCTTTACAGAACAAAACCATTGAAAATTTAAAATCTGATACTTATTTTGATGGTGATGAAATTCAAATAAAGCTTCAGAAAGCTATAGTTACATTGCCTGAAAAACAGCAATTGGTTTTTAAAATGAAGTATTTTGAAGAATTAAAATACGAAGAAATATCAGAAATTCTAGGTACATCAGTTGGTGCGTTGAAGGCTTCTTATCATCATGCCGTAAAAAAAATTGAATTATATGTTACATCAAATTAAACCTTTTGTTATAAAACATATCTTATAAACATTATGGAAACATTTAAATTAGAAAACGAACCTAAAATAACTCCCGGATTTAAAACTCCGGATCATTATTTTGATGATTTTTCAGCAAAGGTTTTACAGCAAATCAATGAAAGGGAAGTGAAAGTAATTCCTATTTACAAACGTAAAAAGGTTATTGCGATGATTGCGGCTGCAGTAATTTTTATTGCATTAATGATTCCGGCAGTAAATAATTACAATAAATCAAAAGAACTTGATGAGGCTACTTTAGAAACATATTTATCTTATCAGTCTGGTATAAATCAATATGATTTAATCCGTGAATTAGACACTAAAGATATTGAAGCAATAAATAAAAATGTGGTTCTTGAACAGGAAACACTTGAAGATGTTTTGTCTTCAAATCCAAACATTGAAAATTTAATTTCAGAATAAAAATAAAAACTATAGAGATGAAAATCAAAAATATACTGCCCATAGTACTGTTTTTAGTTAGCTTTTCATTTTATGCACAAAGTGAAAAAATAGATGAAAAACGCGAAAAGATTAAAGCTTACAAGGTGTCTTTCTTGACTACAGAATTGGAACTTACATCAAATGAAGCTGAAAAATTCTGGCCAATTTATAATGCTTTTGATGATAAACAATATGAATTACGGCATGAAAAAATGAAAACGTATTTTCGGAAATTAAATGATGACAGTGTTAATTCGCTTTCAGAAAAAGAAGCTTCTGCTTTATTGTCTCAAATAGAAAGTACAGACAAAGAACTGTATTATTTAAGAGAAAAATATATGAGTAATCTTCGCAAAGTGCTTTCTGCTAAGAAAATATTAAAACTTAAAAAATCAGAAGATGATTTTAACCGAAAATTGTTGAAACAATATAAGGAAAAAGCAGGTAAAAACTAATAAAAACATAGTCGTCCCCAAATACCACAAGGAACAACAGCGATAAGACCCCTATATAATAATACTTACTTTATTATTTAGGGGTCTTGTTATTTTTATTTAAATCGTAATCTGATAACTTTATTATAACCTGCAGCAATTGCTGTATTTCTGTTAACAAAACGAATGGTAAAAAGTTTCGTGTCTGTAGATAATTGAGTCCAGTTGGCACCGCCATTTTGAGAATACTGAATTCCTTCAGAACCAACACAGATAATTTCTTTGCCATTCCCCCCGGGCACATACTGCACACATGATGCATACCCAAAACCCATGCCCTGACCAATTAGTTCCCATGTTTTGCCACCATCAGTTGTAAAAGCTTTGTTGTCTTTTTTTTGGTTTGGAAGTTCATAATCACCTCCTGCAATAAATCCATGTTTTGAATCGTAAAAATCTGCTGTGAAAATCCCAGCCATTGCTTTTCCCTGGACAATAGGGGTTTCAATTACCTTCCAGGTTTTACCTTTATCCGGAGAATAAAAAACACGTGATTTTTTTCCTCCTGAAACGAGCCATGTGTCATCTCCTTTTATAACAATATTTGAATTGCTGGCAGCAAAAGCTGTTTCGCCTTTGGCATTGGTTGGTAACTTATCTGATAATAATTTTGCCCACGTTTCTCCTCCGTCACGGGTTATAATTACTGAAAAAGTATCTTCTGTTGGATCACCAATAGCAATTCCTTCTTTATCATTCCAAAATTGCATACTGTCGTAAAAGACTTTCTCATTAACTTCTTTGTAAACTAATTTTACTTTTTGTGTTTTTTTAGAAACGGAATAAAGTAAAGCCGGATTTCCGACACTTAACAAGAAGACATCTTTTGAAGTTTGAGCGATGCTTCTGAATTCTAATTTTAAGGTATCACGATAAATATGCTCTTCAAATTTCTCTTTTTTATCTAAATCATAATACCCAAAGCGGGAGTTATCGGCACCATACCAAACTTTATTTTTGTCAATAGAAATTGCCCTGATACTGATTTTGTCCTGAAATAAGGTGTCTGTTTCCATTGATGTAAAACCGCCATAAGAAGCTGTTTTGTTGCTGTAATTCAATGGTTTAAAAGATAGGAATAAAACAAAGACACTACAAAATAACATTACTTTTTTCATATAAGTTAAGATTTAGTTGTTGCTAAAATACAACTATTTACAACAAGTAAAATATATTTTGTTTTTTTTCTGGCACAGTAATTGGATATTCCAGAATATTAATCTTAATATGATTTGCCATGAAAACCAAAATACTTTTTTTAGCTTTAGTAGCTATAGGTTTAAGCTCTTGTGCAGTACAAAGCCAAACGACTGTTTACGCAAAAAACTCCGATATCAGTGATAATTTAGATTTAAGGGCTGTGGCTTCTATTTTTGGAGAGTCAGCTAATCTTCAGGATTTTGAAAGACGTTTAAATGATCCGAAATATCAAATTTCAAATCTTGATTTGAATAATGATGATCAGGTTGATTATTTACGTGTTATTGAAACTGTAGAAAACAGAACTCACGTTATTGTTATACAGTCGGTTCTTGATCGTGATGTTTATCAGGATATTGCAACTATAGATGTAGAAAGGGATAATTATAATAAAGTGAGCATTCAGGTTGTAGGTAACAGTTATTTTTACGGCCCAAATTATATTTATGAGCCGGTTTATAACGTAACACCAGTTATTTATTCATCATTCTGGGTTACAAACTATAGACCTTATTACTCTACGTGGACATGGAATTTTTTTCCAACCTATTACGTAGCATGGAGACCTTACCCAATTTATAGATATAGAAGAAATGTGGATGTTTGTATCAATGTAAACAATCATTATAATTATGTAAGTAACAGAAGAAGTTACAGAGCGCCTGTAATATATGAATCCAGACGTTCTTATGGATATGAAAGACAATACCCTGACCGTAGTTTTTCTCACAGACATTCGAATGTAAGCAATAGATATGATTTAGATCAAAGACGTGTTGCAAGCAGAGAGTATAACAGAAACCAAAATGGTTACAGCACTAATAGATCTAATTCTGGAAGAATTTCTACAGAAAACAGAAATTCAAACAGAAGTTATAACGATAACAGAAATATGTCTGACAGGAACTATAATTCAAACAGAAGTGCTTCGGACAGAAACAGTAATCCGGTGAGAGTCGAAAATAATCAAAGGTACGAGTCCAGAAACAATTCTAATGATAATAGAAAGACGTCTGACAGAAACTTTAATTCAAACAGGGTAGCTTCCGGAAGAGAAAATTCGACAACAGTTAATAGCCCGGCAAGAGTTGAAAACAACTCAAGAAATGAATCAAGAGGAAATTCTAATGAATACAGAATGAATTCTTCAAGAGGTAACTCTGAAAACAGAATGAGTGAAAACAGAGCGGCTTCAAGTCAAAGGGCAGAATCTTCGAGAGGTTATGCACAAAACAGATCGTCATCTGAAAGCAGACCTGCAAGACAGGAAGCTTCGCAACGTTCTGAGTCTCCAAGAGCAAGTCAGGAATCAAGAGGAGGAGGGAATTCACAAAGAGGAAATACTTCAGAGTCAAGAGGTGGCGGAAGAAGAATTTAATATTAAAAATAAACTTTTTAAATCAAAAAAAAGCACAATCTAATGGTTGTGTTTTTTTTGTTATTTTAAATTATAATTGACGCTAATTTATTTTAAAAGAGTAAATTTGCAACCGTCTTTTATAAAATTATACATGAGCGCAGCGCATAAAAACTTACACAGTAAGTTGTCTATAGGTGGTTTGTTGATTACATTAGGGATTATTTATGGAGATATTGGTACTTCTCCATTATATGTAATGAAAGCCATACTTGGTGACCATTCTATTGATGCAGATATTGTTTTAGGAGGTATTTCCTGTGTTTTCTGGACATTAACCCTTCAAACGACTATTAAATATGTACTTATTACTTTAAGTGCTGACAATCATGGAGAAGGAGGTATTTTTGCATTATATGCCTTAGTCAAGAAAACCAAAATAAAATGGCTAATTGTACCTGCTATTATAGGTGGTAGTGCTTTATTGGCAGATGGGATTATTACACCGCCCATTTCAGTGTCTTCTGCGGTTGAAGGGATAAAAACATATTACCCTGAAATAAATACAATACCAATTGTTATTGGAATTTTATTTGTATTGTTTACAATTCAACAGTTTGGTACTAAGTTAGTTGGTAAGTTTTTTGCGCCAATGATGCTTATTTGGTTTGCAATGCTTGGAACTTTAGGAGTTATTCAGATTTTAGATCATCCGGAAGTTATTAAAGCCATTAATCCATATTATGCTTACCATTTATTATCGATACATCCTGATGGTTTTTTTGTATTAGGATTTGTATTCTTATGTACTACAGGAGCAGAAGCATTGTATTCTGATATGGGGCATTGCGGAAGAAAAAATATTAGAATTAGCTGGGTTTTTGTAAAATTGACTTTAGTACTGAATTATTTTGGTCAGGCAGCTTATCTAATTCATCACGAAGGACAGACTCTACAGGGATTAGGTGGAGAGAATGGTAATCCATTTTACTTAATTATGCCGAACTGGTTTCAGCCTGTAGGTATCGTAATAGCAACTTTGGCTGCGGTTATTGCATCCCAGGCACTTATCAGCGGTTCATTTACTTTGATAAATGAAGCGATGCGATTGAATTTCTGGCCTAAAGTAAGAATCAAATATCCGACTGAAGTTAAAGGACAATTGTATATTCCATCCATTAACTGGTTGTTGTTTTTTGGCTGTGTCGGAATTGTTTTGCACTTTGAAAAGTCAAGTAATATGGAACATGCCTATGGTTTGGCAATTGTACTGTGTATGATTATGACAACCATTTTATTGAATTATTATCTAATAATGAAAAGAGTGAAGCTCTATTTTATGGTTCCTTTAATCACCATTTATTTAGTAATTGAAGGCTGTTTTTTACTTGCCAATATTACCAAATTTGCGGAAGGCGGTTATGTAACCCTAATTATTGCTATAATGCTGATTTCGGTAATGACCGTATGGTATGTGGCCAAGCAAATTAATAAAAGCTATACTAAAATTGTTAAAATCGACGATTACAAAAAAGTTTTGATGGAGCTGAGTGAAGATTTATCTATTCCTAAATATGCAACGCATTTGGTTTACATGACAAATGCAAACCGCGTTGATGAATTAGAGCAAAAAGTAATGTATTCGATTTTGCAAAAGCGTCCTAAACGAGCTGATATCTACTGGTTTGTACATGTCAATATTTTAACGGAACCGTATAAAACGCAATATAAAGTAACTGAAATTGCTAAAGACGATATTTACAGAATTGATTTCAATTTAGGATTTAGGGAGCCAACCAAAATCAATCTAATGTTCAGGGAAGTTATTCGGGATATGGTAAAAAATGGAGAGGTTGATATTACCAGCCGTTACGAATCATTGAATAAAAATAATATTGTTGGAGATTTTAAATTCGTATTGTCTGAGAAATTCCTGTCAAATGACTCCGATTTATTATGGCATGAGAAGATAATCATGAACTCCTATTTCTTAATTAAAAAATTGAGTTTGTCTGAAGAAAGTGCTTTTGGTTTAGACAGCAGCTCAGTAAAAATTGAAAAATTTCCAATGGTGCTTCATGCTCCGGAGAATATAGGTTTAACGAGAATTATTAAATAAATCATTTTACAAAAAAAATTAAAAACACTCTTTTAAGCTTTATCAGAGTGTTTTTCTTTTTAATGGAAGTTAAAACAACAATCAAAATTAAAAATTTAACTTTCAATCAATTAATAGTACCTTTGCAACTCAAATAATAAAAATGAGATTACACAGAAATTTAGTTTATACTACCATCGATTCTTTGAACGCAATTTTCAATGAAGGAGAATATGCAGATAAAGTGGTAGCCAGAGCATTAAAAAAAGACAAACGTTGGGGAAGTTCTGATAGGAAGTTTGTTGCTGAAACCATATACGAAATTGTTCGTTGGAAAAGATTGTATGCTGAAATTGCCGAAGTTAAAGAACCCTATGACAGAGATAATCTGTGGAGAATGTTTGCAGTTTGGGCCGTTTTAAGAGGATATCCAATTCCGGACTGGAGACAATTAGAAGGAACTCCTGAAAGAAAAATAAAAGGTCGTTTTGACGAGCTTTCAAAAGTTAGGGCTTTAAAAGAATCTATCCCTGACTGGATGGATGAATTAGGAGCAAAAGAATTAGGAGAAAAAGTCTGGGCAAAAGAAATTGCAGCCCAAAACCAGCCTGCAAAAGTTATTTTAAGAACTAATACGCTTAAAGGAACGAAAGAAAACCTGAGAAACACGTTGATGGATTTAAATATTGAAACAGAATATTTAAAAGATCAGCCTGAAGCTTTGGTTTTGAAAGAAAGAGCAAATGTGTTTTTGACAGATGCTTTCAAGCAAGGACTTTTTGAGGTCCAGGATGCAAACTCTCAATTAGTTGCCGGGTTTTTGGATGTAAAGCCGGGAATGCGTGTTGTTGATACTTGTGCCGGAGCTGGCGGAAAAACATTACATATTGCTTCTTTGATGGAAAACAAAGGACAATTAATTGCAATGGATTTGTATGAAAGTAAACTCAAGCAATTAAAATTAAGAGCCAAAAGAAATGGTGCTTTTAATATTGAATACCGTATTATTAATACAACAAAAGTGATTAAAAAACTGCATGAAAAAGCAGATCGTGTTTTAATTGACGCACCTTGCAGCGGATTAGGGGTTTTAAAAAGAAACCCGGATTCTAAATGGAAATTACAACCTGAATTTATTGATAACATCCGTAAAGTACAGTCTGAGGTTTTAGAAAGTTATTCTAAAATTGTAAAACCAGGAGGGAAATTGGTATATGCAACATGTTCTGTTTTACCATCAGAAAATCAGGAACAGGTAGAGAAATTCCTTAAAACTGAAATCGGACAACAATTTACTTTTATTGAAGACCGTAAATTACTGGCGTCAGATTCAGGTTTTGACGGCTTTTATATGGCGCTGTTAGAACGCAAAAAATAATGTGTAAATTTTTAAATATTTAAAATCCCAAATTCCAACTTAAAATAAAAATGGAGTTTGGGATTTTTTAATTGGATTTTAAACCTGTAAACTTGGTTTACGCAGCAGTTTTCCGTTTTCATTTTCTTTAAATTTTGGAATAAAAACTATTTCTTTTGGTTTTTCATACTTATCTAAAACATCAAAGAAATCTTCTTGAAACACTTGTTTCTCACCTTCAATGACCAAAATTAATTTTTCACCTAAAAGAGAATCCGGAATCCCTGTAACAAAAAATCGGGAATTGATTTTCCCTGTCAGTTTTGCTTCGATTTGTTCAGGAATTAATTTTACGCCGCCGCTGTTAATCAAATTGTCAATTCTTCCTAAAAAAGTAAATTGGTTTTCTGTTATTAATTCTACCAGATCATTAGTAATAATTGGTTGCTCAGAAATAGCACGAATAGTAATTATTAAACATCCCCGATTGTCTTTTGCAATTTTTACATTAGGAAGAACCGTAAAAACTTTTTCACCTGTTTTTCTGGCTGCAATATGAGTAATGGTTTCGGTCATTCCATAGGTTTCATATATTTCTGTTTTTAAAGGCAACAGTTTTTCTTCTAATTCGGCATCCATTTTTGCACCGCCAACTATGAGTTTTTTTACTTTTTCTAAAGCTTTAATGGAATTCTGCACTTGCAAAGGCACCATTGCCACAAAATCATAAATCGTCTTATTTAGTGCTAAAGGAGTTGTACTTGGTTCTGTAATATCTAAATCAAGCCCCAAAATTAAGCTTCTTACCAGCATCATTTTACCTGCTATAAATTTTACTGGAAGGCAGAGTAATGCTTTGTCTCCGGGTTTTAAACCAAAGAAATCACCTGTCGCTAAAGCAGATTGTATCATCGCTTGTTTTTGTAACCGAACTAATTTTGGAAGCCCCGTAGTTCCGGATGTTTGCATTTCGATATGCTCTTTTTCATCGAACCAGTCTAATAAGAATTCCCCAATTGCCTGTTCGTTAGGATCGCCTTCTTTAATAAAGCTGTAAGCTATACTGCTGAGCTCATCTCCATTGAGGTGATGTCCGTTTATTTTAAAATGATTATGAACATTTTTATGTGTTAATTCAATCATGATTTAATATTTTATTATTTCAGTAAGTGTTATATCGCCTGTTAACTTTTCTTTCCAGTTTTTCCAGTTGTATTTTTTACTAAAAATAAAAAGTAAAATAGGGTAGATAATGACTATTGGGAAAATAACATCAAAACCTGCTGAAGGTTCTGATAAATCTATAAAGATGGAATGAGTTTGAAAAACGGACCAATCTGAAGTTACCAGTAACGCACCAATCAGATTATTTGCAGCATGGAAACCCAATGCTAACTCCATTCCTTCGTCCATTAAAGTAATCACTCCTAAAAATAAACCGGTACCAATATAATAAAACATTATAATGTTACCCATTTTAGTCACTTCCGGATTAAACCAGTGCATGGAACCAAATATAAGGGAAGTCATTACTAATGGAAACCATCTGTTTCGCGCTAAACCGCCAAATCCCTGCATAAGATAGCCTCTGAAAATATACTCTTCAGTGCTGGTTTGTATCGGAATTAACAAGGTTCCAATAACTAACAGAATCAGGAAAGGAACGGGTTTGAAATTCAAAACAAATTGTTCAGGAGATTGTAAGTAGACAAACAAAAAGCTTGCTATGGAAAATCCTGCCCATAAAAAAAATGAAAATAAAATACGCTTGATATCAATTGTTCTTCGGGAGGTTGTAATGGAGAGAATACTTTGATTATGGAGATGTCTAACTACATAAAAAGCGCCTGCTAAAGCAAAAGCAAATGATATCATAAGCAGAAATAAAGTAAGATTAGGTTCAAATACTTTCATGGCTGAATCGTTATCAGACGGAATTGCGGTTTTATCTGTAAAACTTTTGTAAACTAATGCAACACTGAAAGGAATCTGACCAACAAACGAAGCAATTATGATGATTACAGACCCTAAAATATACTTTCCAAAGCTATTTTCAGGCTTAATTCCCTGTTCTAAAAACATGTATTTAAAAATTTAAGATTAGAATTGAGTTTAATAAGTAAATCTTACTTTTGGGGATAGCTAAAATACCTTTTTTAAATTCAATTATCTTACAACATTTTAAAAAAAAATACAATGATACAAATTTATCATAATCCCCGTTGCGGAAAATCAAGGACCTGTCTGGCTTTTGTAGATCAATCAAATCAGGAATACGAAATTATCCCTTATCTTACGGAAACGCCATCTTTTGATGAATTAAAGAAATTGATCGGGAAATTAAATTTGAAACCTATTGAACTTGTCAGGACTAAAGAGAAAATTTGGATTGAAAATTATAAAGAAAAAATATTAACTGATTCAGAAATCATTCAGGCTATGATTGAGAATCCAATTTTGATTGAAAGACCAATCGTAATTAAAGACGGAAAAGCGATTATTGGCCGGGATATGGAAAAAGTGGCTTCTTTTTTAGAAGGAATATAAAACAGTGTATTAACATTTTTTTGTGATTTTCTCTTTTAAACCAAAGACTATATTTGTGGTCTAAGAGAAAAAGATATATCAGAAAAGTAATGAAAAAAATCAGATTTGCAATATTAATCCTGTTAGTGTTTTCGGGATTAAGCATTTATGCACAACAACCACCCTCGGGTCAGAACAAAGTAAAAATTAGTGGTAAAGTTTTAGAAAAAATTTCAAAACAGCCACTTGAATATGCTACAATTTCTATTACAGCTGCAAATGATCCTAAAGTGATTGCAGGTGGAATTACAAATCCAAAAGGAGAATTTGAAGTAGCTGTTGCACCTGGGACTTACGATATAAAAATCGAATTTATTTCGTTTAAGTCAACTGAAATCAAAGGGAAAAATATTTCTGACGATACGAATTTAGGAGTAATTAATCTTTCTGAAGATGCAGCCCAACTGAATGAAGTTGTGGTTCGCGCAGAAAAGTCAACTGTAGAAATTAAATTAGACAAAAAAGTTTACAACGTTGGTCAGGATATGATCGTAAAAGGAGGAACTGTAAGTGATGTATTAGAAAATGTCCCTTCGGTTTCTGTAGACGTTGAAGGAAACGTGAGTTTGAGAGGAAACGAAAATGTCCGAATCTTTATAGACGGACGCCCTTCAAACGCATTAAATATGGCTGAAGCTTTACGTCAGATTCCGGCAGATGCCATTGATAAAGTGGAAGTAATTACAAATCCATCTGCTCGGTATGATGCTGAAGGAGGTGCGGGAATCCTGAATATCGTGCTGAAAAAAGGTAAAAACTTAGGTTTGAACGGAAGTTTTATTGTCTCAGGCGGAGTTCCGGAAACGTATGGAGCAAGTGCCAATTTGAATTTCAAGACAGAGAAAGTAAACTTTTTTACTTCTACCGGATATGATTACAGAACTAGTGAAGGAGCTGGTGTAACCAATTCTACCAATATTAAAGATAATCAAATCATTGGATATACCGATGAAGACAAAGACACCGAACGTCTGAGAAAAGGAATATCGACAAAAACAGGTCTGGAGTGGACAATAGCGCCTAATACATATTGGACAAATGCTATAAGCTACAGAGATAATAGCGGCTCTAATAATGATTTGGTAAATTATAATTCTTTTGATCCGAATCGTGTATTTACTTCAACGCGATACCGCTTAAGTGAAGGGAACGATACAGGAAGGGATTTTGAATATTCATCTAATTTCCTGAAAAACTTCAACGATAAAGGTCATAAATTAACGTTAGATTTTTCATATTCTAAAGACAAAGATTCGGATAATGCGTACATCACCGATGAGACAATCGGAAGCGGTCAGCCTGCAACTATTGACCAGACTTTTAATAATCAAAACCAGGAACAGTTACAGCTTCAGGCCGATTATGTGCTGCCATTAAAAAATGGTGGTCAGTTCGAAGCGGGTTATAAAGGTAACTTTAATTTTATGGATAATGAATATAGTGTTAAGACTGATAATCAGGGAAATCCAATTAGTGGGTATCTTTCTAACACTTTAGAATACAATGAGCGTATCAATTCATTTTATACGCAATATGGTTTTAAGGTTAATAGATTTTCTTATTTGTTTGGTTTGCGTTGGGAGGATACAGTTATTGATGTTAATTTATTGGATACGCCAAGTTATAATACGAAAAAATACAATAATTTCTTTCCAAGCGCATTCGTAAATTATGAAATATCAGATGCGAGCAGTGTTTCTTTGAGCTACAGTAAGCGTTTGTCGAGACCAAGAGGACGTTTCCTGAATCCGGCCACAAATTATTCCAGTAATATTAACTTGTTTAGAGGTAATCCGGATTTAGATCCGTCATTTACTGATAAATTTGATTTAGGTTATTTAAAACGTTGGGAAAAAGTAACTTTTAGTACTTCGCTGTTTTATGAATACACTACAGATGTGTTCTCATTTGTCAGAACTGAAACAGGAGAATTTGTAGGTAATAATCCGGTTGTTTTAAGCAGCCCGATTAACCTGGCAAAAGAACAGCAATTTGGTTTTGAATTTACACTGAATTACACGCCGTTTAAAATCTGGAAAATAAACAGTAGTTTTAATCTTTCAGATGTCAAAACGACAGGAAGTTATACGTATACAAATACTCAAAGCGAAGAAATTACAACCAATTTAAACAATGAAACATTCTCATGGTTTGGAAGAGTAAATTCACGTTTATCATTACCTTATAAAATTGACTGGCAATTATCCGGAATGTATTTTGGTCCAAGAAATACGGCACAGGGAAAAAGTTTGGGTAACTATGTAGTAAATACAGCATTTAGCAAAGATGTTTTAAAAGATAAAGGTACCATTGCTTTAAATGTAAGTGATCTTTTCAATTCAAGAAAAATGAAAAATGAAACGAATCTCTCAAGTGTGAATTCTTACAGTGAATTTCAATGGAGAAAAAGACAAATCAACTTGTCATTTACCTACAGGCTGAATATGAAAAAAACTGACAGGGATAAAAATACACCAAAGAATAATGGAAACGGCGGTGATGAAGGTGGTGAATTCCAGGGATAATATAGTTTAACTTCAAAAACTAAATTCCAAATTCCAATTTCACAGATTGGAATTTGGAATTTTATTTTTTAGCATAAAAAAAAGGACTCGTTTTCACGGGTCCTTTTTTATGAAATCAATTAAAGTTTAACTGACTGTTCTTCTTGTCTTTTCTTTGCTCTTTTCTCTTTGAACATTTCCCAGCTAGCACCCGTAACCCAGTAAGATACGAAACCAACTAAGAAAAACATCAACCAAAACCCTATAGTTAGTATGGTCAAGAAAAGTAAAAAACCTAAGTACTGTGAAAATTCAAACATGTTTTCCGGAATTTTTGAATGTAAGCACAAATGTAGGTTTTATATTTTTTCTTGCCAATAAAAACCAAATCAATTTTTCTAAAAGGACAATTATCGTTATATTTATACTCATTTTAAATAAGGGTTTTTTTCAAGTGTTTAAAATAGAATAACAGGAGTGTTTTCAGGAGCTGTTTCCTGCTGTCCGCTATATCTTTACTGCCGAACCCCGGCAGCAAAGGATACCGCTTCCATCAGGGCTAAGACATTTGTTTTCAAAAGAAACTTCAGTTTTCAAATCTCACAAATAACATTTTACATTTTTCAAACAACATATTATAAAATAACAAATGAAATACAGAATAGAAAAAGACACCATGGGCGAAGTTCAGGTTCCGGCCGATAAATATTGGGGCGCACAGACAGAGCGTTCCAGAAATAATTTCAAAATTGGGGATTCAGGATCCATGCCAAAAGAAATCATAGAAGGTTTTGCTTATCTTAAAAAAGCAGCTGCTTATGCCAATTACGATTTAGGAGTTTTGCCAATCGAAAAAAGAGATACAATTGCAGCAGTTTGCGATGAAATCTTAGAAGGTAAATTAGATGATCAGTTTCCGCTTGTAATCTGGCAGACCGGTTCAGGCACACAAAGCAATATGAACGTCAATGAAGTTATTGCTAATCGTGCGCAGGTTCTCAAAGGTTTTGAAATTGGCGAAGGCGAACAATTCATTAAAGCCAATGATGATGTCAATAAATCACAATCCTCCAACGATACCTTTCCAACCGGAATGCATATTGCAGCCTATAAAATGGTTGTAGAAACCACAATTCCGGGTATCGAACAACTGCATGCAACATTAGTAAAAAAAGCAGCCGAATTTAAAGACGTTGTAAAAATTGGCCGTACACACCTTATGGATGCAACTCCATTGACATTAGGACAGGAAATTTCAGGATACGCTGCACAATTAGCTTACGGTTTAAAAGCACTTAAAAACACTTTGGCACATTTATCAGAAATCGCTTTGGGCGGAACAGCTGTTGGTACGGGACTTAATACTCCAAAAGGTTACGATGTAAAAGTGGCCGAATACATTGCTCAATTTACCGGTCATCCATTTGTAACTGCCGAAAATAAATTCGAAGCTCTGGCAGCACACGACGCAATTGTAGAAACACACGGAGCTTTAAAACAATTGGCTGTTTCTTTGAACAAAATTGCCAACGATGTTAGAATGCTGGCATCAGGGCCACGTTCCGGAATTGGCGAAATTCATATTCCGGAAAACGAACCCGGGTCCTCTATTATGCCCGGAAAAGTAAATCCAACGCAATGCGAAGCCTTAACAATGGTCTGTGCTCAGGTGATTGGAAACGATGTAGCAATTTCTTTAGGAGGAATGCAGGGACATTATGAACTGAATGTTTTTAAACCTGTCATGGCTGCTAATTTTCTTCAATCGGCAAGGCTATTAGGAGATGCCTGTGTTTCATTTGACGAACATTGCGCTCAGGGAATCGAGCCAAATTACAAGCGTATCAAAGAATTAGTGGATAATTCGTTAATGCTGGTAACAGCTTTAAACACTAAAATTGGTTATTATAAAGCCGCTGAAATCGCTCAAACCGCTCACAAAAACGGAACTACACTTAAAGAAGAAGCTGTTCGTTTGGGATATGTAACTCCCGAAGATTTTGATGACTGGGTTAAACCTGAAGATATGGTGTAGGGGAGTTAAAAGTTATGCACTGAAAAGTAGTATTAAAACGGTAGAAAATGTTAAAGTTTCTACCGTTTTTTTATAACAGTTGATTAAAATCATCTATTGGATCTTCATATCTAATCTCTAAAAAAACAAATAATTCTCACTATATTTGGTTTAAATGTTATATTTTTATTGATTGAGGAATTAGGATTTAAAATTATAACACGGTAAATATTCTATTTCATTGAGAATATTCATGATCAAAATTATATTATCTATTATTAAAACCATAATTAAATGAGAAACTACGCGATAGCTGGTGTAAGCATTTTACTAGTAGCAGTATCCTGTCAAAAAAAAGAAGCCCTTACGTCCGGGATCATAAAAAATAACATGGATACACTAGTTAAACCAGGGGATGATTTTAACAAATTTGTAAATGGTAATTGGGAGAAAAAAACTCAAATACCTGGAGATAAAGCTTCCTATGGAGCTGGTTATATTCTTTATGACAAATCACAAAAAGAGGTAAAAGAAATAATTGAAGATGCTGCAAAAGCAAACAATGTTAAAGGTAGTGATGAACAAAAAATAGGTGATTATTATGCTTCATTTATAGATAGAAAAACACGAGACAGTAAAGGTGTTGCTCCTATTCAGCCTGAATTTGCGAAAATTGATGCTATTAATGACTATAAAGATTTAGCTGTTTATTTTGGACGTGCTAATCGCTTAGGAATAAATACTCCTTTAGCGCTTTCGGTTTATAGCGACTTTAAAGACCCGACCAAATATACTACTGTCACCTGGCAAGGGGGCTTAGGATTACCTGACAGGGATTATTACCTTTCTGCTGATGCTAAAATGAAGGAGATAAGAGCTAAATATTTAGTACATATTGATGCTATGTTAAAATTAGCAGGTCTGGAAAATTCTGCTGCAAAAGCTAAAACGATTTTGGCACTTGAAACGGCTTTGGCCTCGAAGCAAATGAAGAAAGAAGATACCCGGGACATGATTAAACTATATAATCCTTATCCGGTAAAAGATTTAAACACTTTAATGCCTGATTTTGATTGGTCTGCCATGTTAAAAACATCTGGCTTTGATAAAGAGAAAAAAATAATCGTTACTCAGGTAGAATATACGAAAAGTCTAAACAATATAATCAAATCTACTCCAATAGACACATGGAAAACTTTCCTAAAATGGGGTGTTATACATAATGCAGCTACAAGTTTAACTACAGAAATAGACAATCAAAATTTTGATTTCTTCGGTAAGACAATGTATGGAACCGAAAAACAAAAAGAAGACTGGGAACGTGCAGTGACGAAAGTAAATAGTGGTTTAGGTGAAATTGTAGGTAAAGTATATGTTAAAAAACGTTTTTCTCCGGAAGCCAAAGAGAAAATGACTGTTTTAGTGAAGAATTTATTGAAAGCCTATTCAGAAAGTATCAAGGAATTAGATTGGATGAGTGAAACCACAAAGAAAGAAGCTCTTAGAAAAGTTGACAAATTCATGATTAAAATTGGATATCCTGATACCTGGAAAGATTATTCAAAAGTAACTATCGATAAAAACGATTTATATGGAAATACAGAAAGAGCAATCGCTTTTGAGTATCAACGCAATCTGGACAAACTTGGAAAACCAGTTGACAGAACTGAATGGCAAATGAATCCACAAGAGGTTAATGCTTACTATAATCCTACGTTAAATGAGATCGTATTTCCAGCAGCCATACTTCAACCCCCATTTTTTGATATGAATGCTGATGATGCAGTAAATTATGGTGGTATTGGTGCCGTAATCGGACATGAAATTGGTCATGGTTTTGACGATCAGGGAAGTACTTTTGATGGCGATGGCGTAATGAAAAACTGGTGGTCAGCAGCTGATTTAAAAGCTTTTAAATTAAAAACAAACGCTTTAGTAGAGCAATATAACGCTTTCAAAGCATTTCCGGATTTAAATATAAATGGCGAATATACTCTTGGTGAAAACATTGGTGACCTTGGCGGATTAAGCATTGCTATCAAAGCTTACAAAATTTCATTAAATGGAAAAGAAGCTCCTGTTTTAGATGGTTACACAGGGATTCAGCGCGTATTTCTGGGTTGGGGACAAGTATGGGCAAATAAAACCAGAGAAAAAGCATTACGCCAACAAATAGCAACTGATCCTCATTCACCTGCAAACTTCAGGGTAAATGGAGTGGTTCGCAATGTGCCTGAATTCTATGAAGCATTCAATGTAAAACCAACCGACAAATTGTACCTTGCTCCGGAAAAAAGAGTGAAAATCTGGTAAAACTCCGGATAAATGCAAAATATAAAAAATCCGTCTTAAATTTACTTGAGACGGATTTTTTTAATGTTTCGATATGTTTTACTTATCATGAATATCCAATAACCAGTCATAAAAACTGTCTTTCCATTTTGAAACCGAATGACCTTTATCGTAAGCCAGTCCAAAACCGTGATCACCTTTTGAATAGATATGTAATTCTGATTTTTTTACTTCTGCAGCAATGGCAGCCAGCCCCGGAATAATTTCTTTTACAGGCATTTTTTTATCATCGCGGGCAATCGCCATAAAAATAGGAGGTAAGGCCTGAACGTTGTCAATTCGTTTAAAATTACTTAGTGTATTACCATGGTAAATTAAAGCAGCAAAAGCCGGTTTCCAGTCTACTGCTTCTTTGGTTTCGGTAGATTTTATGATAATGCGTTCGCTTAACCATCCTCCTGCTGAAAAGCCCAAAATTCCGATTTTATCTTTGTCTATTTTCAGGCTTTCTGCCAGTTCTTTCATTTTTAAAATTCCTGTTCTCGCATCCTGATAAATGGCTCCTTTATAATCATCCATTGGAATAATCATCTCTCCTTTTTCATCTTTTCTGTTGGTTCTGTATTTTACCACCATACAATTGATCCCTTGTCCTGAAAGCCAAATTGCAAGGTCAGTTCCTTCTTTGTCAACCCAGTTCGTGGTAAAGCCTCCACCAGGAAAAATTACTACTCCAATATGTTTGTTATTCGATTCTGAAGCTGGGAATAATTGATAGGTTGGAACCGAAATATTACTGATTACCCTATTTTTATGAGATAATGACATCGGATTAATGACAGAATCTACTACCTTTTCAGGATTGGGATGTGTTACCGGATTTTTTTCAATACCGTTTGGATACAAAGGAGTCTCCGGATTGGTTTGTGCAAATAAGTGAATACCGTTTAGTAATAATGAAATTGAAAATGTAAGGATGAGTTTTTTCATGTTGGTCGTTGATAGTAAATATGTTATTTTAAGTGTGTTAAAAATAGTTACAAATTAATAAGCAACACAAATTAAAATTAATTAATTCCCATCAACATAATCCTGTAAATAACTAAACCGCTCTGTCAATTTGCCATTCTCTGTAATTTTAGCACGCTCCAGAATTCCGTCTTTGTCTTTATTGAAGAAAGCCGGAATAACATGTTCCATAAACTGTTCTCCAAAACCTTCGCTGGCGTCTTTTGGAATTTCGCAAGGCAAATTATCAACTGCCATCACTACAATTGCGGCTGGATGAAAAATATCCACTTCTTTATTTTCTGAAGGTAGATAACCATACAAAGGTTCTGCAATGGTTGAAGAACGAAGCGTACTGGCAATAGGACCGTTTACATCGCAAGAAACATCGGCTACAACTCTTATTTTACAATCTTTGGCATTCAGCATTTCCTGAGTCAGGATCATTGGTGCATTATTTCCGTAAAAATGTCCTGCTATATAAATATCGCTCACTTTAGTAAATTTTTCAAAATCAGAAATATATTCTTCCGGATGTTGGGTAAAATCTGTAAAGTCAAGAAGCTGCCCGTCAGTTCTTTTGTTGTATTCTAAGGCATCAAGCTGTACATAAACGGATTGGGTATAATTTTTGGATAGATAATTTTCTACAGTAACTTCCTTTACTTTGATTGCTTTCAAAATTTCCTGCGCACCACTTCCTACTTTTCCGGTTCCGGTGAGTACAAATTTTAAAGGAGGCAGGGTAATTCTTTTCAAATGTGTGATCAGCGCATCTTTTCCCGAAAGGGTTTCTGCTTTCGTAAGCTTGAATAATTCAAATTTTATTCCGAACGCACGAATTGCATTGTAAACGCCAACCATTCCGGCGTATTTACCAAACCCTATTAATCGGCGGTTATGTTCATCAACAATCGTTTCGTGATCATATAAAGTGATATTTTTTTCTAATACGGCCTGTAAAAGTTTTCTGTTGTGAGGCTGCTTTTTTATCGTGTGTGAAAAGAAAAAATAAGATTTATTCGGAATTAAATTTTCAACCGGAACTTCTTTTACTCCAAATAAAATATCACAATCCGAAACATCATCAGCAACATTGATACCCATACTTTTGTATTGTAAATCAGAAAAAACTCTAATATCTGAGCTTTCTACAGTTACAGAGGCCTCTGGATAAAGCTGCTTTAATTGAGCTAATGCATCAGGTGAAAAGACAACACGTCTGTCAGGTGGATTTTTTCTTTCTTTTATAATTCCGAATTTCATTTAAAGGATTTTTGATATTTAATAATGTAACTTTTTTGGTTTATTTTGTTTTAAATATAACAAATATAGTTAAAATTTTGTTGCACTTTTCTTATTTTTAATGATTATGAATCCTTAAGGTCTGATGTACAATAAGCTGGCTAAAAAAGTTGTTAATCGTATGTTAATTTTGAGATTTTTCGTCGTCTAAAATCTTTAATCATAAATATTGAATTCTATATATTTGTTTTTAAAGAATAATGAAAATGAGTTTCCTTAAAAAAGCAAATATACCACAAATACTTTTTTCAATTTTAGTTTTAAGTTCCTGTGGAAAAGATAAAAATAGCAGTGATAATGAAGCTGTAAAAGAAAAAGATACATTAGGTAAAATGGTTCCGATGGGACCGGAAAAAAAAATAACTGCCGCCTATGTTAACTCCGTTAAAGGGCGAATCAATCATTTTTACAATAAAAACTGGCCAAACAACAGTATGAACGGAAGTTTTCTGGTTGCAAAAAATGGTCAGATTATTTTTGAAAGATATAACGGTTTTGCCAATAAAAATGAAGGTACAAAGATTACTCCAGATACACCGGTACAAATTGCATCGGTAAGTAAGGTACTGACTGCAACTGCTGTTTTAAAATTAATCAATCTAGGGAAGCTTGGCCTGGATCAAAAAGTAAATACCATTTTAAAAACTTTCCCTTACGAAGAATGTACGGTTCGAATGTTATTGTGCCATCGCAGCGGAATGCGAAATTACGCCTATTTCACAGACAGGGATAAATCGGTTTGGGACAGACATAACCAGCTTACGAACAAAGATATTTTAGATATTCTGGCGACCAAAAACATAGGTATGGAGTCAAGAGTCGGTACCCGCTTCGCGTATTGCAATACCAATTATGCCATGCTGGCCCTTATTATTGAAAAAATAACTGGTCTAACGTACAAAGAAGCCATGTCCCAAATGATTTTCAAACCTCTTGGAATGACGCATACGTATGTTTTTGATGATGATAAAGAGAGAAAAAACATTGTTCCCTCATACAAAGGAAATGGGGTAGAAATTGGTTTCGATTATTTGGATAACGTTTATGGCGATAAAAATATCTTTTCGACGGTACGTGATCTTTTAAAATTTGACAGAGCCAGAAATGCGCCCAACTTTTTAAAACCGGCTTTGTTAAAAGAAGTTTACACCGGACAGAGTAATGAACGAAAAGGTACTAAAAATTATGGTCTCGGAATTAGAATGATCAATTGGGAAACTGGTCAGAACTTTTACTTTCATAACGGTTGGTGGCACGGAAACACCTCTTCTTATATTCCACTTATGAAAGAAGGCGTAACGATAATTGCCCTATCCAATAAAATGACAAGAAATACGTATGCAGTCCGTAAACTGGCTCCTATTTTTGGAGATTACCCTTTTCAGTTTAAAGATGAAGAATAACAGAATTTTTCTGAAAATTTTAATAAAAAGTAACTGCAAATAGTATAAATTTGCAAACTCATTTTTGGGGTCGACTGGTTTTGACAGCAAGTCGAATTGAAAAGTAAGCACGTCGAGCATTGAGACCTTGCTCGTAAATATAAGATCTCACACTTTTACACGGCGAAAATAACTACGCTTTAGCTGCATAATCTGAATTATAGTACGATTAGCCACGTCCCTACAAGGTAGGGAAGCTGGATTCTCCTTGAAAGCCTTGGTTTGTGGCGTTCTGTTTAGGGGAACCGTAAAAATAAACCTAGATTTCCATGAGCTTCGGGTGGATTTCGAAAATTAAGAAGATAAGTGTTGAGTGGCTGTTTCTGGCCTTGCTCAACATCGAAAATCTAATCAGGAAATAAGCGTGTAGAAAGCTCTTTAGTTGCTTGTTTGGACCCGGGTTCGATTCCCGGCGACTCCACAAAAAGCCTTGTAATCAATTGATTGTGAGGCTTTTATTTTTACAGTTGCCATTTTAGTTGCCGTTCACCTCTGTTAATAACTTTCTAAAGCATAAAAAAACCGACTACATTTATAGTGTCGGTTTTTGATTATTACTTGAAAGCCATGGTATAAATAATTTTATTCTGATTATCTAAATAAACATTCCGATAAATAATTGTGTCTGTATTAGTTTTAAGAACCTCAACTTTATAATAAATCTTTTCACCTTTTAGCTTAGCAAGTTCTTTTACATCATTTGAGTACTTTTTCATTGAAGCTTTTACTCTATCAGAAAAAGGCCTACTGTAATTGAACTTCTTTTCATAGTTTATCAATTCAGCATCTGACATCTCATCTAATGGATCACTCCGATATTTACCTAATTTAAATTCCAACAGAATATCATTATAGTCCTTCTCGGCTTTCTGCAACTTCATTAAATCAAAATTTGTTATTTCGTTGTATGCTTTCCGATCAGACATTTCAAAACAAGTATATTTTATATCACTCTTTTCGATTTCGGATAAATTTTTCTCCGTATCTTTCTTAACAACTTTTACTTGCTCAGAATATTTAGAGCAAGAGCAAAATATCGCCAACAATATCGCCTGTAAAATAATTCTTTTCATATTTAAGTTTTTAATTCACCATTAAATATAACTATTTTACATCGAATAGTTTTCTCATTTGACTTTTACTCATAACTGTACTTTTGTTCAGAATATTAGGCTCCCCATTTTTAAGAAATAATGCTACGTAGCCGTTATAGCACATCATTTGTTTTCTAAACATAATTTTCACAATAGAACCATCTATTGTTTCCACATTATAAACATCCTCCTTTTCAAAATTATCTTTTGATATAGTTTCAAACATTTGTTTATAAGTATCTTTCGAAACAGTAAATGTATCCGTCTCTGCAAACTGGTTAGTACTTTCAAAAGATAAAATTACTTTGTCCTCAAAAATATCAGCTGAGGCAAAAAAATTACCCATTGGAGATATTTTTATTTCTTTTGTTGGTTTTTCTCTTTGTTCTTTTTTTACTTGGCCATTTGTATTTACCACAGAAAATACCAAAAATAATGCTAAAAGTAGTTTTTTCATTTTTATAGATTTTAAAATTTATTCAAATATACAGCAATTAAGGACATTAAAGTCCTCATGTGAAAAAAAAATATTATGACTTTTGAATATGATTTCAGAAGGGACTTTTTTCGTAAAACTAGGCAGCAGAGTAAGACAACTGAGAGAAGTAAAAAATCTCAGCCAACAAGACTTAGCAAATGACTGTAACATCCCTAAAAGACAAATTGGGAGAATTGAAAGGGCCGAAATAAACCCAACTCTGAAAACGTTAATAAAAATTGCCAATGCTTTAGAATTAGAACTTAAAGATTTATTAGATTTTCCTTCTAAATAAAAAACCGCTCATGTCTAAACGGTTTTGCTTTTATTCTCTAAAATCAATTATTGCATCTGCTGGACTAACCCTTTCGGTATCGTTTCGCATGACAGAAAGTCCCGAATAGTGTTTTGCTGCTGGATTATTCCTAATTTCAGCGAGTATTTTTAGCATTTGAGGTATTAAGGTGTTATCCTTATCCTCAATCCCGTTTCGGGATTCATCATCATCCAAGACGATTTCAATAAATATAATCGGGAAACTTTCTAAAGCCTGTGAGAATACTTGGTATTTATCTGCTTTGGATATTTTAGGATTCAGTACTAACTTTTCCAGTGTGTCCAATGAGGTTATTTTCTTTTTAGTCATTTCCTTCAATTTTTAACGGTTCTTCAATTAGCGTTAGACTTATTGGTCGCAATTGGTGTATTGGTGCCTCTATACTTAATTCGGATTGTTTTGGTAAGACGAAAGGAAGCATTTTAATAAGGGCGGTAACCCTCTCGGCTGGTGTTAGATTAGCCAATAGCTCCGGCAACTTATCTAATTCTTTTTCGATTATACTCTTTACTATTTCCTTACTGGAATTTGTCAAGAGGTTCTTTGACCCCTTGACCCTTCCACCATATTTTTTCCCGGTGTTATTCATAACTCTAAATTCTAACTATTTTAGTTTCATTAAAACAGCATTTAATTCTTTTGGGACCAGGCGCAAAGACTCAAACCTATTGCCTCCGGCAAAGACAGGACTAAGACGATAAGCCTCATCAATATCAATCCTAATCCCAAGCTCTTTAAGTCTTGTTAAGCTCTCCACTACCGAAGTAAAATGTTTATGGGCTTCAATTTGTCCTGCGCCCTCCGCATAAAGTCGGGCCTGCTCTCTAATATTTTCCGCTTGATCTTCGGTAAATGGTTCAAAGCTCATATTATACCTATTTTTTAAATAAAAGGCTTCGGCTTCTTCATATTCCGATTTTAGTCCTGCAGCTTCAACATTGAAGGTTACCGACGCATTAGGGAATTGCTTTGAAAGGTGCTGCTCTACTTCTAAATACCAATCTGATACGTGTGTAAGTGTTAAGCCTATGCGGTCTAGCATAGAAATAAGCTTATGCCCGTTACTGACCTTTAACTGGTGATAAGTAATTAATTCATTTGCAGCTTCTTTGTTCTCGTCTAATAAGATTCTATTTTTCATAATTGTTTATTTATTTTATTTTATTTTATAATTTTTTCCTGTTTCGTGTACTAAATTGTAATTTGGCATGTTTTTCATATACTGGGTGTTACCTCTCTCTGTCCGCTTTGCAGCTTTTGCACTTAGCATTAATTTTTCCAGCTCTTCCAGTTCTGTATCGCTTAAAGCCATTAAATCCCTAAACGTGATCGGCATTCTAACAACCGCTACAATTTGAAAGGTTTCATTCTCAGCATAAGTGTTTTGCAATTGGTTCAAAAATGGGATTAACTCCATTATCAAACTTTTTCTTTTTTGTGAATTCATAATATTTAATTTAATTGATTAATAATTTTTTTAAATGAAAAGGACGAAAGGACAGAAAGGACAAAGGGTAAAATAAGAACAAGGTTATATGTAAATTATCTTCTTTGTGATTTTACCTTACAAACACTTAGTAATTAGGTAGTTATATGTTTTAAAAATACTTATAAATGAATATGGTATTATGTCATTTTACTTTGTCCTATGTCCTTTCTGTCCTTTTGTCCTTTTCTAATTGTTTGAAACAGATATTTTTTGATATTCGCCATGTTTTATTTTCTTGAAAAGCAGCACATCATTTAAAAGCCTCTTTACAGCCTTTTCATTAAGTCCGTTTTCCTCTCCGACCTCAACGGCTTCCGACGTGGTAAACACTGCACCCAATGAATTAAAAAAGCCCTGTTTGGCAGTTGGTAAAGTCAAAAGATAACTTTCAGTATTTTGAATTTTTGCCAGCACTTTGCTCGAACATGTTAAATAATATTCACAAAGCAATTTTGAGGCTTCCACGGATACCATTTCGATTTCTGTACTATTTGGGTCGCTCATTATCTGAACCAATAAAGCAAGCCTTACAAAGTGGTTATCGAATTTTGATAGAATTTCCCCTTTTATAGAATTTTGGTGCTGGTTCACTTTATCGCAATTATCACTTTGCCATTCATAAAAGAACCTTTTTGCCTCTACTGAAAAAGTAAGTGTTCGGGGTTCGTCAACTTCATAAAGGCCTTTAATAAATCTTTCGTAATCCTCTGCCAATTCTTCATTTGCTTCATTGTCATTGATAGGCTGTTTTAGGGAACTATCCGGAAAAGCGAATAAGAATCTCTGATAAAATCCGTTATTCAATTTATCTACTGGAAAAGCTTTGTTTAAGGCTCGCGGTTGCAATCCGCCAATGATGCTTAAATAAGGGTTGGCTATAAACAAAGGGATTGGACTCCCAACACGGTCTATAGTTGTACTTTGATTACTCCAAACACTTAAATAAAAACCTATCTGATCCGACTTACTATAATTGTTCATACCTTCAAGGAAACTAATAAGCTCATCCGATACAACTGTGCAACCTCTCTCGTTTTCCGATAACCTTTTAAATAAAATTTCAGTAGTAAAATTGCTTAACACACTCTTTTTTAAGATAGGTTTAAGTACGCTTTCCATTAGCTCTTTATCCTTTTTCGATAATTTTTCATAGCTGGAATACATTTCAAATTGAAATTCAAATTCCTGATGACTCTCTTTGTCTATTGCTTTGATCGGCGCAAATACCGCGTTAATCGGGTGTGTTTTATTAGCTCCAGCGTTTCCAATTAGGCAGGCAAACAAAGAACCTCGTTCAATCCAACCAGCTTTTACCAAAACCTTAAAATTTGCCCCTGCTGCGGTAGCTATTGCAACCAGTAAAGACGTTGCCGTGTAATCAATAGGGTAGTTTACTGATTCGTTTAGGTTAATGGTGTAATCCCTAAAAATCGGGGGTAAAACTTGGATAGGAAACGGGTTTTTACTGCTTTCAATAAATTTGCCAAATCCAAGTCTGGCCAGTTCCTTGCTGGCTTCATAATCTGAAAATCCTTTCAACTCCCTGTATAAGTCGTAAAGGTTGTATTTCTGCTTGAGTAATCCAGTATTTGAACTGAAAACCTCGAATTTTACAATATCTTGGTTATAAAATGCCACGATCGATTTTAAAGAACCGCCCGGACGCTGGTACTCATAGATTCCGGGCTTTTTGCCGTCAGTAATGGTATAGCCCAAAGCGGTTAATATTTCGTTGATTATTTCCAAACCAACCAAACCGCTATTATTAAAAGCTGTTGCTGGTTCATCCGAATATTTATACAATAAATCAAAGTCGTTTGTTGATCCTGGTCTTTGTTCGGTTTCCTTTGGCTCACCTTGCAAAGTATCTGTGTAAATTGAGGCTTTGGGGTTGTAGTATGGTTCTGGGTCGTAAGATATAAACCTCATCCGGGTTTCATCGGCAAGAAAATCAATTTTTGCCCCATTCATGAAATCATAATATTCAGCCAATGAAAAATAGGTTTCTTTGAAGTTGTTTTCAATTGGTACTTTCACGAATACACACAAACCACGACCACTTAACGAAAAATGAGTGATAAAAGTAAAAGGGTCGCTTTCAAGGTCGCTTTTAAATTCATCCCAATTGGTATAACTGTTTGGTAATTCGTCGAAATCAACCACTGCTAAACCGTTTTTAATCTCGATCTTTCTACTGCTTCTAGTCGTTCCGCTTCCAGTAATGCAAGGCTGCAATAATTTGGCTTTTCTGTAATCGGCAAGGGGTAACGCTCTCAACTTTACAGCTTCGGATTCTCTCGCTGGATTGCTTACGATTGCTAAATATTCATTTATGTAAATGTCTTTCAGTTTTTTAACTGATTTTACAGTATTGAAATAAGAGAATTTAAAACTATCTCTGTGGTCGTGATTATCGGGGTTATGGTTTGACTGAACCATAACCCTATCTTTTATACTTCAAAGATTTAACCTCCGATAGCCCTTTTTCAAATTGGCTTTGCTCAACAAAAATGCGGCGGCCTATCGTTTTGGCTTTGATTTTACCCTCCTTTATGTAGTTACGAATGGATATTTCGCTACAGCCCGCAAATTTGGCTACTTCTTTTACTGATAGAAGTCTATTTTCTTCTTTTTGTGGTGGGTGCTTAATATCGAGAAGTAAGTTTTCGATATTGCTTAATCTTTGGTCAATTGATTCAAATGGATTGCTCATAATCTTTGTACTTTTAAGTTTAACAAAGATTATAAATAAGGCTTGACGGTAACTGGTTATAACTGGTTACTCTTTTGTAAGTAGTTAGTATTTAATCAAATAAGATTTAAGTATTTTAAGCTCATCTATCGCCTTCGGTTTGAATTTATCATCTAAAACTCTAATAACATTTTCAAACCTTTTGATTTTATTTTGTAACTGCCGGTCTGAACCGTCGTTTGCGATTCTATTACTACGATCCGACCATTTTGTAAATTTATTATACAATGAATTGCCGTCATTCACTCTAGTTACATTCGTTTTACCCTCATAAAACATTTTTAAAGCTTGCTCCTCCGAAGTAAGTCCAGACTTTTTATTTTCAGAAATTGCACTTTTCAGCCCTTTGTTAAAATGCTCCCTTTGTGAATCTTTAAGAGCTTCTTTTTTCTTTTGCAAAAAAACTAACCATTCTTTAAAATCAAAATAATCGGAAGCCGTTCCCATTCTGGTCGTTATCAAACTACCGTTTATTAATTCCTTGCCGTCCAAATATTCTCCCTCCGCAAAATCTGCTGTTTTTATGGTGTCTTGTAAAACATCTTGTAAAACTCCTATTTGATAATCAATATAAAACATCTCGTCTGCACGTGGGTTTTTATCAATGAACTCGTTTAAAGCTATATTATGTTGCTCGTTTGTCATAATCAAATAATTTTCTTTAACGGGATTTCAACATTAAAAACCTCGTCCATTGCTTCTTTTTTCTCATCGTCATTGACTTGGTAATACTGGTTTAATGTTTTCATGTCATTATGCCCTGTTATTGAAGCAATTAATTTATCGCTTTTCCCTTGCCTTTTCATCATAGTAATAAATGTTCGGCGAGCTGTGTGAGTGCTGATCCGGTCATAAAAAAACATTTCCTCTTTGATATTTTCTTTCCCCTTCGTGGTTATCTTTTGTACTTTGCTAGTGTACTCCATTTCTTGAAAACAATCTTTGATGTACTTGTTTTGCTTTTGGTTCGCAATAAGTGGTAATTTGTAATCATACTTCAATAAAATGTATTTCGACAGGCTGGTTAATGGGATTTCCCTAGCCTCCTTTGTTTCGTCTTTGTCCTCTTTAAGTGTAATATACTTGTCAGAAACATTGCTTTTTGAAATTAAGGACAATTCGCCAAAACGCATACCGGTAACGCAAGCGAACACAAAAACATCCCTCACACGCTCCAAACTTTCGGTTGTAAATTTGTGTTGCATCAATTTATTAAGGTCGTCAATAGTAAGTGCAATTTGATTCGTAATAACTTTTGGCACTTTCTTAAACCCGATAAACGCATTATTGAAAGTATACCTCTTTTCAACCGACCAGTACATAAAAGATTTAAACAAAGTTAAGTTTCTTGCATAAGTGTTATTAATATGCTTCAAATCCCCCATGCAGTAAGACGTAAATTCGTTGTGAAACGTTTTGTTTATCCGGCTGTAAGTGAGTTTGTACTTTTTGGCTTTCTCAAAGTTTTCGAGAATATTCTTAATATTGTCATATCGCATTATGGTAGCCTTTGCCCACGTTTGTCCTTTTTTCTTTTCAGCCATAAACTCGTCAAAAGCATCGAAAAAAACATTCTTCCCAGTAACGGTTTTTTTAAATTCCTCATCAAAAACTTTTTTTAAAGTCGTTGAAGTTAACTTTTCATCAATCCTTTTATATAAACTATCTGTTTCAATAAGCAAATCTGAATAGCGGTTTAATTGCTGTTTGATTGTTTCGGCTGTCTTTGCCTTTCTGCTCCCGGAAATAAACGGAAATTTATTCCCCTTATCCCAATGCTTTGGAAGTATATTTTCTCCAGTTGAGTAAACAAACTTTTTATTCTCGTCTTTGAAATTACAAGTAAATAGAATTAATGTTTCTTTCTCTGAATTGGGTTCTTTGAGTTTGAAAGTGTACTTCATATTTGGAATGTTTTAAGGCTAAAAAATCGTTGCTGTTTTCGTTGCCGTTTTTAGTTAAAAAAACGTCCAGTTGCCGTTTTTGTTGCCGTTTTTGTTATAATTCGTTATAATTGCTTTCTTATAACAAATATAAACATTCCTTTGTTTATAAGGCTTTTATAGGGCTAAATATTAATTAACAACAAAATAAAATATAAGAAGTTCAAGAACCGGCGACTCCACAAAAAGGCAGAAAAACATATTGTTTTTCTGCCTTTTTTAGTTTATCCAGGTATATGGTTATCTATTTCAATACTATTCTTTCAGTAATCGTTTTATTTGAAGAACCATCAATTCCGGTAACTTCGGCATACTTTACATTTGGAAGCCAAAAAGAACCTCCTTCAATGCGTACAAATATTTTTTCTACCTGAATTTTTTTCTGGTTTACAGTTACAAAAACATGATATTTTTGATCTGAATCTGTCTTTTTTAAAGTTAAGGATAACTTTTTATATGAGACAAACTGAAGCTCAAACTCCTCATTATTTACCGTTTTACTTTCTATTCCATATCCAAATTTGCGTTGAATATAATTAAAATCTTTTTTTTCTCCTTTCTCAGCATATCGAATCCAATACGCTTTTATAGGATTGCTATTGTTTATTTTTCCGTTTTCCTGGTAATTTAAGGCATAAATGGCAGTGTTTATATTCGGGTCCCGCTGAACGTAAAATAGCATATTATCTATGTTCTTAGGCGTTGGGAAATGTAATGGCGACGGATTTTTGGATTGTGCCAATAGATCCTCTGAAAGTATATTTATTAAAATCGTTATAACGATTATTGATTTTGTAAAATATTTAAGTGATAATTTATTCATAACGAAATATTTATATAACCTGTCGGTTCGATTATTTTAAACACATAGGCACATAGAATTTAGGGCGCTTAAAAAAGGCGTTTCACTTGTTTTAAAAACATAGTAGCTATGTGTTAGAAACTATTTTCTTGAAATATTCTTATTAGGAATATAAAACCTATGTTTCTATGTGTTAAATTATTATTTTGGACTACACGAATTAATTTGATTGGATTACATTTTGTTTGTCGTTTGTCTTAAAAACCCAATATTTGATCAGCGGATAATTAAAACCATAAGAAACAAAAAGATCCGTGATTAATCTTCCAATTCTATAATCGATTTGAAATACTTTTTGGAAAATAAGCGTACCAAGTGATTTTAGTGAAATGCTTCCCAATACAACCAATGCAAATTTGAAAAGCTGACTATTGATGTGGCCGCTATAACCGGATTGGTTTTTAAATACCCAAAATCTATTGATGCTGAAATTGATAATGGCGCCAATGGTTCCGGAGATTAGAATAGAAAAGGTAAAATGCAATTTGAATACTTCTGTCAATAAAACCATTAAGGCATAATCAGTAATACCGCCTAAAAATGCTGCAACTTGTGCTTTTAGAAAAGTGAAAATCGCTTTTTTCTTAAACATTAGTCTTGGCTTTTATCTTTTAAATCACCCAATTTTAAAAGTTTAATACTGTCTATAATATTGATTGCCAATAATAAAATAGTGATTAATCCAGCGGAATAGGCGATTGATCCCGGATATAAAACTTCTGTAATTAAAATGAAAGCAATAATAAACCGAAGTTCTGTTGGGCCTACGAAGCCGGAATCTATACTGTATTCATTTGTAATTTTATAGCGTAACTGGCTGATGATGATCGACCAGCCATACAATGCGACAAAAGCAAAGGCCACTATTTGTGTTCCGTTTTGAGCATAAATGTAGTAGCCAAAGCCTATCAATACAATACCAATCCAATCGGCAATAATGTCAAGTGCAAAACCATACCAACGACGCGGAATATTTCTGTAATAAGCCAGTCTTCCATCCAAAGAATCACCTAACCAATTTATAATCAATCCAATAATTCCGAGAAGCAAATACCAGTTTGTTACATAAGTACCCAAAACAAAAGCTAAAAAAATAAGTCCGGAACCAAGCGTACCAATTAATGTGAGTACGTTTGGCGAAATAAATTTGGGCACCTTTGGTAGCAAAAATGCAATCGTTGCCTGTTCTGCACTTTTTAAGATATTAGTTCGCTTGCGGTCTGAAAATGTTCTTTGCACAATTGCTGTATTACCTTCAATCTGTGTTTCTTTCCCCATTAATTGCTCAATATTTGTAAGCCAGATACTATAGCCAACTCTAGTTTAACAATTTTTAATTTTATTTTTCTTTGAGTATTTTTAAAAAAATCGGTGGTACGTTTTAGCTTACCTGATCTAACCAGGTAACTAAATGCGATAATAAACAGCATAATTATTTAACAATACCCGCAAAACGTTGATAAAAAACCGTTGGGCTGTTCTCGTCTTTAGGAGCATATTTTCCGGCTATAATTGGAATGTAAATAACCCTTCTTCTGCTTTCTTCGCCACGGATAGATGATTCTGCCACTCTGTGCCACAAACGGCCATCGTGAATGGTTAAATCCCCAGCTTCCGGACTGATGGAAATTTCCTCTGGATCGGCTTTATGATCTAAGAAGTACTTTTTACGAAAAAGCATTTGATAAATACTTTGCTTATGTGTACCTGGAATGATTTTAAGCCCGCCATTTTCAGGTTTTAAAGTGCTTAAGTGAATACCCACATTGAGCATCGGGTTTAATTTTGCACCATAAAAAATATCTCTCAAACCATCGGTATGCCAGCCCATTTTTGCAAACTTACTTTCCGGTCCGTTAATGTAATGATTGAAAACCATTCCGTCTTTTTCTTCAGTACCTAATCTTGCGCCTTCACCTGCCAATGGTAATAAACCATCAAATCTTGGATCAAGTAAAAGACCGCTTAAGGTTTGATGATGCTGATTGATAAAGGCAAAACGCTGTACAATAGGGGATCCATCTAAATCTTTTCCATATTTAATCGGAACACCATTTACTTTTTCAAGGTTATTGTCAATCCATTTTTGCTGTACTTCTTTCGAGGCATCAATGATGGATGAAACAGTTTCGGGAGTTATAAATTTTTTGAAGTGGATAAAACCATGTTGGTTAAAAAAGTTGATTTGCTCGTCAGTTAATTGATTAGCAAGGGTAAATGTTTTATAAGAAGATACCATGATAAATTATATTTAATAAATGAAATAATAAGTTTGAAATTTTATCTAAAAGTTAGCAACAGCAACAACAGCAACAACACATTCGCATGTTTGCGGCCATTTGGCTTTTAGGGAAATTAAACATATTTCTTTTATTATACATATTCTATCGAGTTAGTAGAGTTTAAAGCAAAGATAATATAATTTTTATTTAACAATCAAATGTTTTTTTACTTTTTTGAAAAAAAATTAAATTTTATAAATTCCGGCCGCTGTTTTTTCGATGAAAGCCTTTGGTAGTATGCGATTGGCATAAACCGAAATGATATTGGTAATCCCCGGAATAACTTCAGATTTTTTGCTGAACATGGCTTTAATTGCCATTTTTGCCACTTCATCAGGCTGCATATTAAACTTTTCAGCCATTTTATTAAGAGCGCTTAAACCAGCTCTATCAGCAAAACCAGTAGCAACCGGCCCCGGACTAAAACAGGTTACTGAAATTGAAGTTTGGGAAAGTTCAAAACGCAAAGCACGGGTAAACGATAAAACAAAAGCCTTTGTAGCCGAATAAACAGCCAGCGTAGGTACAGCCTGGTAAGCAGCAGTACTACATATATTTAAAATATAGGCTTTTTTTTCTTGTGAAAGTATTGGTATTAATGAATGTGAAAGTTCTACCACTACATTCATGTTAAGCTGCATCATGCCAAGCTGATCGGTTAGGGCAGACCGACTAAAATCGCCCCACACTCCATAACCGGCATTGTTCACTAAAATGCCAACCGGATAGTTATTTGTTTTTATCCAATCGGTTACTTTTAGCGAGGCATCCTTTATCGAAAGATCAATCGATAAAATAGGAGCGTTGATCTCATATTTAAACTCAAGGTCATCAGATAATGCTTTTAATTCCTCGGCACTTCTAGCAATAAGCAATAATGGATAACCCTGTTTGGCCAATTCATAAGCAATAGATTTTCCAATGCCTTTGCTGGCACCGGTAATTAAGGCATACGGTTTCGTTTTTTCGCTCATTTTTATAATTTGAGTATCAAATGTAAAGATTAATTATACGTAACGCTATATAAATGTTCGCATTTATCTTGTTTACTGGCATTGTATATTTGTGCTTTTTTTTATATTTTAGCTATGAAGACGCTTTTTTTCTTTCATATTAAATCGTTATGACTGATAGTACAAAAAGTAATAAAAATGAACACCTGTAGTCAGTCATAAAATGCATCCATGAAATTAACAGAAAACAAAGATCTTTTTCAGGCCGTTTTTAACTCCGTATCAAACGGTATAGCAGTATTAGAGTCTCTTTATGACAGCATAGGTAAGATTGAAGACTTTTCAATTCTGCTACTCAATAATTACATCCTTAATTGGGTTGAAGACACAGACTATAAAGGAAAGTCATGCAGCAATGTTTTTCCTATGATAAAAGAGACTGGTATCCTTACTAAATTTATTGAGGCAGCAGAAACCGGAATTACAGCCAAATTTGAAACTTCATATGAAATAGGGGGTATAAAATATTGGTTTTGTTTTACTGCTGTAAAGCAGCATGAAATATTAGTGGTCACAACGGATGATATTACCGAAAGTAAACAGTCTGAAACAGCCCTTAGTGAAGCACTGGATAAAGCAGAAAAACAAAAAAGACTTTACGATTCTATTACAAACAATACGCCTGACCTGGTGTATGTTTTCGATTTAAACTACAATTTTACATATGCCAATAAAGCCTTGCTTAAAATGTGGGGCAAATCTGCTGAAAACGCTATCGGCTTCGGATTACGTGAAAATGGTTATGAAGAGTGGCATGCACAAATGCATGAAAGGGAAATTGATGAAATTGTTGCCAATAAAAAAACAATAAGGGGAACAGTTTCGTTTCCGCATGCAGAATTAGGCAGCCGTGTCTATGACTACATTCTTACTCCTGTTATTAATGAAAACGGTACAGTCGAAGCTGTTTCGGGAACAACCCGGGATATTACGGATATAAAGAAGGCGGAGGAAAAGCTCCAGCAAAGTGAAACACGCTTTCGTAACATGATTGAACAGGCGCCAATAGCTATGTTACTTTCTAAAGGAAGGGATGTTGTTGTTGAAAGCATAAACAAGCCTATGCTGAAGTTCATGAATAAAAAAACGGAAGAAGAAGTACTGGGAAAAAAAATGCTGGAAACATTACCTGAACTTGCAGGTCAGCCTGCAATACAGACTGTTATTGATGTTCAGGAAACGGGAATACCGTTCAGGGGAGATGAACAACCTGTTGATTTAATGATTAACGGGAAACTTGAACGTCGTTATTTTAATTTCTCGTATGATCTTATTAAAGAAACTGATGAAAGTTCGGCAGTGTTGCACATGGCTATGGATGTAACGGACAAAGTGCTTTCCCGAAAAAAGTTAGAAGACAGCGAGAGCCGGTTAAGATCTATGATTGATCAGACTCCTTGCCCGACACTGGTTTTAAAGGGCGATGATCTGGTAATAGAACAAATTAATCAACACATGCTTGAAATGATTGGCCGTGGTGAAGAAATTATTGGGAAGCCTTTAATTGATGTTTTACCGGAATTGCAAGGCCAATATGTGTGGACTCAGGTTAGGAATGTTTATAATAAAGGAATTCCTTTTTATCAAAGTGAAGTTTTGGTTCCTCACAACAGGACAGGAGAAATAAAAGACTATTATTATAATCTTGCTTATAGGCCGTTAATTGAACAAGGCCTGATAACAGGTATGATTCAGACCGCCATTGATGTTACCGAACAGGTTAGAGCCCGAAAAAAACTTGAAGAGAGCGAGAATCGTTTTCGGGCTTTGGTAAATGCTTCATCTGATGTGGTATATCGAATGAATGCAGACTGGTCTGTGATGTGGAATCTGGAACAAAGGGGAGTGCTTTCTGAGATTAGCGAACCCATTTTAAATTGGAGGGATAAATATATTCATCTTAATGATCAGGAAAAGGTTGAAAAAGCTACAAATGAGGCTATAGCAAAGAAAAGTATAGTAGAACTGGAACATCGGGTGTTAAACTCAGATGGCTCGATGAGCTGGACTTTTTCACGAGCCATACCTGTATTGGATGAACAAGGTAATATTATTGAATGGTTTGGCTCTGCAACTGATATTACGGCACAAAAAGAGGTACAGGAAATTATTAAAGAAAGCGAAGAAAAATTCAGAAAGCTTGCTAACCTGGTACCGCAAATCATCTGGACAAGTGAGCCAGACGGTTTTGTTGATTATTATAACAAACGCTGGTTTGAATATACCGATTTTGATGAAAATGAATTTGGAGACGCTAGCTGGATTCCCCTAATGCACCCCGATGATGCGCCAATTGTAGTAGATTTATGGTATAAAAGTATTCAGAGTGGAAATCCTTATAAGTTAGAACTTCGTCTGAGAAATGGAAAAACAGGAGAATACCGTTGGTTTTTAAGTAAGGCGTTGCCTATTATAGATAAGGCGGGAGTAATAAAAAAATGGTTTGGAACCTGTACAGACATACATGAACAAAAAACCATTACTGAAAAACTGGAGAGTCTCGTTGCTGAGCGCACAAAAGAATTACAACGCTCAAATCAGGACCTGCAGCAGTTTGCCCATGTAGCTTCTCATGACCTAAAGGAACCGGTACGTAAGATAAAAACGTTTACCAGTCGTCTGGAGGACCAGCTTCAGGGCAAATTGGACGAAGCAGCATTGCGATATATCGAAAGGATACATGTTGCAACAGATCGAATGTTCAGCATGATTGACGGTGTGCTTGCATACTCTAAAATTAATGCCGATTTGCAAAAACCCACATTGATTGATTTAAATGAAGTCATCAAAAACATTGAAACCGATCTCGAGGTTTCCTTGCAAAAAACAGGAGGTAGAATCCATTACCATGATTTGCCATCTCTGGAGGGAGCATTTGTATTGATTTATCAGCTTTTTTATAATCTTATCAATAATTCTATCAAATTTGCTAAAGTAGATGCACCACCACAAATAACCATACTTTCTAAAATTGTTATTGAAAATGGCAGAAAATCTGCTGTAATCACGTTGTCTGATAATGGAATTGGTTTTGAGCCAAATCAGGCAGAGCAAATATTTGACACTTTTACGCGTTTAAATTCTAAAGACAAATATGAAGGTACAGGTTTAGGATTGTCACTTTGTAAAAAGATAGCTGAGAGACATGATGGAAACATAACTGCAACAGGCAGCATTGGCTTAGGGGCTACGTTTATTATTACACTTCCATTACTACAAAAAGAAAATGATATTTAAAAAATGAATAATAAAATAATTTTACTAGCAGATGACGACACCGATGACACCGAAATGTTTTGTGAGGCATTGGCAGATATAGATAAACAAATCTTATATTACACAGCATCTAATGGAATAGAAGCGTTAAATTTACTTGCTGAACTAGATGAAAGTCCGAAACTTATTTTTCTAGATCTCAATATGCCTGTAATGAATGGCTGGGAATGTTTGCAGTTATTAAAAAAGGATAAGCAATACAGAAATGTTCCTGTTATTATGATTTCGACATCTTCACATAAAAATGATATTGAGACTGCTTTCAGTCTGGGTGCGATTGGTTATTTTGTAAAGCCCAATAGTTATGCTGATTTAAAGCATATTTTACATTCAATTGCTGAAAACCTTGAAACCGGTTTGCAGGATGCTATCATGAATCTTCAAAAAAAAGGATTCAGTACTATTTTTGGATTTTAAAGGTATTTCTCCAGAAAACGCAGATTAATGCCGGGACATAACAAAGGCTTTAATTATATGGATTTATCTCTTTTTACAATTTGATTTCTTAGTCTGCTTAGCGACTGAGGTGTAATCTTTAAATAAGAGGCGATATACTGCTGAGGTACATTTTGTGCGAGCATAGGATAACCGTTGATAAATTCTAAATATTTAGTTTTTGCATTGCCATAATTTAAAAAATCATTGTCTTTTATTTTGTTTAAAAGATGTGCTTCTGTTAAAGTTTTGAGGTAAATATAAAAGTTAGGGATTCTTTCTGTCAATTGATCTATCGTAGTTTTAGACAGAAAAAAAACAGATGTGCTGACAACCGCCTGAAAAGCATCTTTAGAAGGCAGGGAACAATTGTAGCTTTCCAGATCTACAAAAAACTGATTTTCACGGACAAAATATTTAGTAACTTCCAAATCATCTTTACCATTAGTGTAAACCCTAACGATTCCCTCATCAACAAAACCAACTCTACTTGTGATTTTATCCAAATTCTGAATCATTTCATTCGCTTTGAAATATTTTTTTTCAAATAAAATCGAAATTGCTTCAATATCATGGTCAGCAAGTATGCTTCCGAAACCTAAGACCGATTTTAATTTTTCCATATAAAAGGTTATTTTACGATACCTAATTCTATAACACTTTTGGCACAGGATAAAATAGCATCTTCCATTGGCAACGGCTTCCAGTTTAGTTCTTTTAAAGCTTTAGATCTGTCTATTTTTCTCTTTTCTCCTAAATCAATTAATATAGGCTTGAGGGCTGTTTCAAAAATGGATAGCAATTTAACAAAAAAATCAGGTATTTCACGGGATGGAATTTTTCTGTCAGGATATTCTTTTTTTAAAATTTTAGCAATATCCCTGAATGATAAGTATCCCGAAGATGCAAAATAGCGTTGTTGATTAGCCTGTGGCAATTCCATGGCTTTAATCAATAAATCGGCTACAGACTTTACATCAATTATATCAACTCCAATTTTTGGAATTGCAGGCATACTGCCATCAATAGTTTTGATTACAATATTTGCTGAAGTTCCAAAGTCTTCTTCTAAAACCGGACCTAAGATTGCGCCTGGCAAAACGGTCACCAATTCTAACCCGGACTGATCTGTCTTAATAAATTCCCATGCAGCCTTTTCTGCGATAGTTTTGCTTCTGAAATAAGGAGTCGAATCTTTTTTATTGGATTCATTCGTCCAGTCATTTTCAGTAAAAGTGGTATGGAGTTCATTTTTATTTTTACCATATACCACAGCTGCAATAGATGATGTAACTACAACGCGTTTAACATTATTTACAGAGGCATACTTTAGGATACTAAGCATACCATTTTTGGCAGGATCAATTAGCTCAGATTCATGTTTTGGCAGTACACGAGGAAACGGAGATGCAATATGCTGTATAAAATCTATATTTTTGGTTACTTCCTTCCATTTGGTTTCTGCATTTAAATCAGCTTCCACAATGTTCAAATGCGCAATATGTGGAGTATGTTTTTGAATTATTGTTTTTAATTCGTTAGCCCTGCTTAAATTCCGTACCGTACCGGTCACTTTGTAGCCTTTGTTTAGTAATTGAATAGCTGTATGTAAACCAAGAAAGCCTGATATCCCAGTAAGCAAAACTCTTTTATTGATGAAATTATGTTCCATTTTTAATTGATTTTGATTAACACAAAATTACCAACCGATTTCCGGGCAGCAATTACCATTTGGTAAGAAATAGAAAGTATAGATAAAATATAGAGTAAGTGTTAATTTACAGTAAGGCATTGACAGCTTATATTAAAATTAGTTTTATCTTAGCTGTTATGAAAAGTTTTAATTTGGATTTATTTTAAAAAAAATAATATACCGGTGCGGTTCGAAAAAATGACCATCAAATAATTAATTTATCCTCCATAAAATGAACAAACAGATTTACAATCTTCTATTAGCTGACGATGATGATGATGATTGTATTTTTTTTAAGGAAGCACTTGATGAGCTTTCGCTTTCTGCAACACTTGAAACAGTTCATGATGGAGTAGAGCTTATGCATCATTTGGAAAACGCAGCTAATTTACCAGATATACTTTTTCTTGATTTAAATATGCCACGCAAAAACGGACATGAATGTCTGGCAGAAATTAAGAACATTGAGGAGTTTAAAAACATTCCTGTCATTATTTTTTCAACGTCTCTCGATAGTAAAATTGTCGATTTGCTCTATGACATGGGCGCGACTCACTATATTCGTAAACCCGGTGATTTTTCAAAATTAAAAAAAGTAATTTCAGATGCACTCACAAAAGCATCCGAAAGCAGCTTTAAACAGCCTGAAAGAGAACAATTTATTCTTCAACCCTAATCAATCATTTTTCTATGGCTTTTACTGATCAGGAATATTATTTTTTAGCTGATGGAGGAGAAATGGGAGAATTGATTCGCTCCAAAGACTGGAGTAAAACATCCATAGGAAATCCTGATACTTGGCCACAAAGTCTTCGCACAGCAGTATCGATAATGCTCAATAATAATTTTGGGATGTATATTGCATGGGGCAGCGATTACACGCAGTTGTACAATGATGCTTTTCGTCCTATTTTGGGTTCGTCTAAACATCCGGATGCTTTAGGAATAAGCTCAAAAAAAACATTCTCAGAAATCTGGGAGACGATAGGATCTATGTTTCATGATGTAATGATTGGGAAAGCTGTTGGTTTCCCTGATTTTAAGGTGTTGTTAAACAGGAATGGTTTCGATGAAGATTGTTATTTCGATTTTTCTTACAGTCCTATAAAAAAAGAAAATGGAGAAGTAGGTGGTGTTTTGGTAACCGTAATCGAAACTACAGAAAAGAAAAAAGCAGCTGAAGCATTAAAGGAAAGTAATGAAAGGTTTATAAATAATATCATGCAGGCACCTGTGCCTATGTGTGTGTTTAGAGGCAAAGATCATATTGTGGAAATTGCAAATACACAAATGATTCAGTTAATGGGTATCGCAGCTGAAAAAGTAATAAACCAGCCTATTTTTAAAGTCTTACCACAATCAAAAGCAGTAGAAGATATTTTAGATAATGTTTTTAATACAGGCAAAAATTTTGTTGCGAATGAACAGCTTGTACAATTAATTCGAAATGGTAATACAGAAAGCAGGTACGTTAATTTCTTATATGAAGCGCTTACAGGACCAAACGGAAAAATCTCCGGAGTTGTAGCAATTGCTATTGAAGTAACGGCACAGGTTTTAGCCCGTTCTAAAGTAGAGGAAAGTGAACAAAAAATAAGGCAATTAGTAGAAAATGCACCGTTTCCTATTGGTGTTTATGTTGGAAAAGAGATGCGCATCGAACTCGCCAATCAGTCTATTATGGATATTTGGGGAAAAGGAAATGATGTAATAGGAAAATTATATAAAGACATTCTGCCAGAACTTGAAAATCAACATGTTTTTGAACAGCTAAATACTGTTTTTGAAACGGGGGAATCTTTTCACAGTAAAAATACCAGGTTAGATCTCACAATAGAGGGTAAATTAGAAACTTTTTACTTTAATTACAGCTTTACCCCATTGTATGATACGAACGGAAATGTATATGGGGTGATGAATACAGGTGTCGATTTGACTGATTTGAATCTTGCCAAGAAAAAAATAGAAGAGGCAGATAAACGCTTTAGAAATACAGTTAAGCAGGCTCCGGTTGGAATTACGATTCTGAGAGGACATCAATATGTTGTAGAAATGGCCAATGAAGCCTATCTAAAATTAGTAGATAAGAAAGAGAATACTTTTGTAGGCAAACCTTTATTTGAATCTTTGCCCGAAGTAGAAACAACAGTGAGTTCATTGCTGGAAAATGTTTTAAGAACGGGAATTCCATATCATGGAAACGAAGTACCCGTTCCCTTAAACCGTTTTGGGAAACTGGAGATTTCTTATTTCGACTTTCTTTATTATCCATTAAAAGAAGAAGATGGCACTATTTCGGGTATTATTGTAACTGTTACTGAAGTAAGCGAAAAAGTACTGGCGCGTAAAAAAACAGAACAGAATGAAGAGAGATTAAATATTATAGTTGAAGCCAGTGAACTCGGTACCTGGGAACTGAATGTAAAGACCAAAGAGCTCCTTTATTCCGAGAGATATCTCGAAATTCTTGGTGGATATAAAGAGCATGTTAATCTAACACACGAACAGCTGCTGGAACATCTTCATCCGGATGATATGCACATTAGAAACAAGGCCTTTAAAGAAGCACTCATTTCAGGAAGTCTCAATTATGAAGCCCGTTTGATTTGGGAAGATAAATCCATTCACTGGATGGAAGGAAAAGGAAAAGTTTTTTATGATGAAAATGGTAATCCCGAAAAGCTGATCGGTACAATCAGGGACACTACAGCCGAAAATAAACATCAGGAGGCAATAGAAGAAAGCGAAAAAAGGTTCCGCTCCTTAACAGAAAGTCTTCCACAGTTAATCTGGGAAACCGATGAAAATGGGAATGCCTTATTTACCTCAGGAAAATGGTTTGAATATACAGGGATACATCCGGGAAAAGATGACAGTTGGGAAAAGATGATACACCCGGAAGATTTGGAGGAAAATACAAAAATATGGCACCATTCCTTAACAACAGGTGAAAGGTACAGAGCTGATGTAAGGATAAAAAGTAAAAGCGGAACTTACAGATGGCATGCAGTAATTGGCGAGCCTATTCGAAATGAAAACAATGAAATCATTAAATGGGTTGGGGCATTTACAGATATCCACGCCGATAAAGCTTTTGCTCATGAATTGGAAGAGCAGGTTAATGCACGCACGAGGGAATTAAACCTAATGAATGAATCACTTAGAAAAAGTGAGCAGCGTTATCATTTAATGGTTGAAGAAGTTCAGGACTATGCTATTTTGTATTTGAATCATGAAGGGATTGTGGAGAATTGGAACATCGGTGCCGAAAAGATTAAAGGATATAAGAGTGAGGAAATTATAGGACAATCTTTTTCTGTTTTTTACACAGAAGAAGACCGAAAAAATAACCTTCCCCACAAAGTGCTTCAAATTGCCCGCGAGAAAGGCAAAGCAATCCATGAGGGATGGCGTGTTAGAAAAAACGGGACATTATTTTGGGCAAGTGTTGTCATCACGGCTGTACATAATAAAAAAAAGGAGGTTATAGGTTTTTCAAAAGTGACACATGACCTTACAGAAAAAAAACAAGCCAATGACAAATTGAAACAAAATGCAATGGAGCTCGAACAGAAAAATGCTGAACTGGAGCAGATGAATAAAGAACTTCAGTCGTTTGCCTATATATCAAGTCATGATTTACAGGAACCTCTTCGAAAAATACAGACTTTTGCTACCCAGATTATAGAAAAGGAATCAGATAATTTATCAGATTTTGGAAAAGACAAATTTCAAAGAATGCAGAATGCTGCTCAGCGAATGCAGACTTTAATTAATGATCTCTTGTCTTATTCCAGAACGAATATTCAGGAACGAATATTCGAAAAAACAGATTTATCAAAGATTATAGATGAGGTAGAAGAAGACCTCAAAGAAGAACTAGAAATTAAGAAAGCTGTTATAGAAAAAGGCAATACCTTTCAAGTCGATCTTATTCCTTTTCAGTTTAGGCAATTGTTGTATAATTTAGTGAGTAATTCAATTAAGTTTGCTAAGCCGGAAATTTCCCCAGTGATAAAAATTAGTTGCGAAATAATTAAAGGATCAGCACTGGGAAATAAAAAAGCAAAAGATACTATTGACTATTGTCATATCACCATCTCAGATAACGGTATTGGTTTTGATCAGCAATATAGTGCAAAGATATTTGAAGTGTTTCAGCGTTTGCACGGAAAACTGGAATATACAGGAACTGGAATAGGTCTGGCAATTGTAAAAAAGATAGTAGAAAACCATAACGGATTTATTACTGCAAGTGGTGAACAGAATAAAGGTGCCACTTTTGATATTTATATTCCTGTAAATGAAACATAGAATAAAGCTCTGAAAATAAAGTTGTTGGAGTATTTTTTTCTTATGAATTCTACAGTAAAATGAAATCAGAAAATATAAAATCTAGGTTTACTCTTTAGATATATTTTTAATGACAATATTTTTGAAATCAATAGGTGAACTTTCGTAATTTAAAGAAATTTTACCTTCTGTTGCGGTTGCTTCCGTACATTCGTTTATTAGTTTACCATTCAAATATTGTGTAATTTTTCCGTTGAAAGATTTGATTACAATAGAATTCCATTCACCATAAGGCTTTTCGTTTTCAATAAATTTGGCAGAAGTTACGCTTGCGCCTGCCTCAATCAGTTTTCCGTTTACTTTTGCAGTTACCTGATCTAAAAAGATAAAATCGCCGGTAGTATTTTCTTTAATTTGAAACTGAATTCCTTTTGGCCAGATCTTATCAGGGTAATCTGCAGGAATATTGTACATGACACCGCTGTTTTTCTTATTCTTGTTTTTAAATTTCTCTTCTGTATTCCATCGGTATTCCAAACTCAGTTCAAAATTTTTATAACTTTTTTTAGACATCAGATAACTGTTTGTTTCACCGTACATTCTAATCATGTTATCTGAGAATTCATAAACTTCTGAAGGCTGCTGTCTTTCAGTACTGGTTTTTGTAAAAGCGTACCAGTCATCTGCTGACAGGCTTTTTTGTTGAACCGCACATGAATTTAAAATAAAAAGACAAGCTAAAGAAAAAGTTATTTTTTGGAACATAATGAGGATTTTAAAACAAAATTGATTCGGTATTATGCAGTAAAAGTAAGCAATCAAGATTTATTAGATTTGGTAAGGCCTATAATTTTTTCAAAGAATAATACTGATTTTGTGATTTGAAAAACAGACTTTATTTAAAAAAATATTTCATGAACCGTGCTTATAAATTATTCCTAAAAGATTGAATTAGTTCAATAAATTAAATAAGGATTTCTGTAAAATTTGTACTGTAAATTAAATAACGTTTTGTAAAAAAGTTGGGGGACTTTTGAGAGATTTAGAATTATAGTAACATTAAAAAAATTGCGCAAAGTCAGAGACATTTGCCTTTACTTTGGATTTGATAAAAACTTTAAATTTATTCAAAGGAAAGCAGAGGTGAACTTTAGACTTTGCTAGTTAAGAACTAAGCTGCGCATTAGTC